>NZ_CP109473.1:4952323-6190404 GCF_036227405.1 Streptomyces sp. NBC_01460 | reverse complement strand
CGCACCTTCTCGATGATCCCGAGGAAGCGCTCCTGGCGGTAGGAGCGGCGCATGGCCTTGAGGATCGTGTCCGAGCCCGACTGCATCGGCATGTGCAGCTGCGGCATCACGTTCGGCGTCTCGGCCATCGCCGCGATCACGTCGTCGGTGAAGTCACGCGGGTGGGGCGAGGTGAACCGCACCCGCTCCAGACCCTCGATCGTGCCGCAGGCCCGCAGCAGCTTGGAGAAGGCCTCCCGGTCGCCGATGTCGGAGCCGTAGGCGTTGACGTTCTGGCCGAGCAGGGTGATCTCGCTGACGCCCTCGGCCACGAGGGCCTCGATCTCGGCGAGGATGTCACCGGTGCGGCGGTCCTTCTCCTTGCCGCGCAGCGCCGGGACGATGCAGAAGGTGCAGGTGTTGTTGCAGCCGACGGAGATCGACACCCACGCGGCGTAGGCGGACTCACGGCGGGTGGGCAGCGTCGAGGGGAACGCCTCCAGGGACTCGGCGATCTCGACCTGCGCCTCCTCCTGGACCCGGGCGCGCTCCAGCAGCACCGGCAGCTTGCCGATGTTGTGCGTACCGAAGACGACGTCCACCCAGGGGGCGCGCCGGACGATCGTGTCGCGGTCCTTCTGCGCCAGGCAGCCGCCGACGGCGATCTGCATCCCGGGGCGCTTCGTCTTCATCGGGGCGAGGCGGCCGAGGTTGCCGTAGAGCTTGTTGTCGGCGTTCTCACGGACCGCGCAGGTGTTGAAGACGACGACGTCGGCGTCGCCGTCGGAGCCCTCGGGGGCGCGCACGTATCCGGCGCCCTCCAGAAGACCCGACAAGCGTTCGGAGTCGTGGACGTTCATCTGGCACCCGTAAGTGCGTACCTCGTAGCTCTTCTGGACGTCCACTGCTTCGCTCCGGTTGCCGCTGGTCATGGGACAAGGGTAGGCGGTGGCCGGGGCACGCCCCTACGCCGGAGCAGCGGCACGACGTGTACGGCAGCCGTGGGGGCGTGCCGTCCGGCTGCGAGCCGCGCTCCGGCGACCGTCGCGCGGGACGGCCCCGGACCGGCCGGACGGCTCCGCGGGTCCGCGGAGGACAGGCGCCGGCCCGGGGGCGGAGGGGACCCGGGGGGCCGTTGAATGCCTCGTTCCGGTCTCTTCCTATGCTGATCTTCCACGCTCGAAAGGTGCATGTCATGGTCCTCTCTCTCCTCCGCGGCAGGCGATCGAAGGCAGCCTCCGGCGGCGGTGCGAGATTCGCCCTTCCCGTCCCGGCCGGGGCCGGAACCGTCACCTGTGAGGTGATCGACCCGATGGGCCAGCCGCTCGGCGGCGCCGAGATCACGGTGACCGCCCAGGAATCGGCCCGGACGGTTGCGAAGGGCACCACCGACCTCTACGGCATGTTCGTCGCCGCCCTGCCGCCCGGCGACTACCGACTGCTGATGACGGCCGAAGGGATGCAGCCGGCCAGCTGGACGTTCGGCATCGCCGCGGGCGAGACCCTGTCGATGGGCCGCGTACAGCTGGACGTCGCCCGGCAGCTGGAGCCCCCGGCACCCGGCACCTGGCTCTTCGACCCGCCGCACACCGCGATCCGCTTCATCGCGAAGCACGTCGGCATGGCCAACGTGCACGGCCGCTTCACCGCCTTCGAGGGCGGAGTCCGGATCGCACCCGTGGTCGAGGACTCGCAGGTCGAGATACGCATCGACGCCTCGAGCATCAACACGGGCAACAAGACCCGGGACAACCATCTGCGCTCCGCGGACTTCCTCGACGTGGAGAACTACCCGCACCTCCATTTCGCCAGCAGGCGCTTCGTGTACCGGGGCGGGAACAACTGGACGGTCCAGGGAGGGCTGACGATGCACGGTGTGAGCCGTTCCGTCTCCCTGGACACGCAGTACCTGGGCGCCGTCAACGGCGGTTACGGCGAGGAACTGCGCTGCGCGGCGCGTGCCACGGCCGAGCTGCACCGCGAGGACTACACCCTGAACTGGCGCAACATGCTCGCCCGCGGCATCGCCATCGTCGGGCCCACGATCCAGCTGGAGATGGACATCCAGACGATGTTCCAGGGCCCCGACACCCCGACGCCTCCGGAGTGACGGCGGGGGGGCGCCCTCCCCGGGGCGCGGAAATCCTGACCCGCGCGACAGGAGGGGCCGCGACCGGCACGGGTGTCACCTGTCCGCCCTGGCCAGCACGGGCAGGGAAATGGCAGGATCGCGCCATGCTGCACGCACCGTCCCGTTTCGGCCGGCGACGCATCCTTCAAGGGAGCGCCGCCGCCGCGGTCGTGCTCGGACTCCTGCTGTGGTGGGTCCTCCCGATCGGGGAGGAGGAACCGAGCGGTTCGCTCACGTTCTCCACCGGCGTGCGGAGCGGGGTCTACCAGCGCTACGGGCAGCGGCTGGAAGGCGCGTTGGCCAAGGACATGCCCAAGGTGTCCATAGGGCTGCAGACGAGCGAGGGCTCCCAGCAGAACGTCGAACGGGTGGCGACGGGGAAGGCCGACTTCACCATCGCCACGGCCGATGCCGTCGCCACGTACCTGCACAGCGGAAAGCCGGGCGCCGACCGGCTGCGGGGCTGCGTCCGGCTGTACGACGACTACGTCCAGCTGATCGTGCCCAGGGACTCCGGGATCCGGACGGTCGCCGATCTCCGCGGCAGGAGGATCGGTGTGGGGCAGGCGGGGTCCGGGGTGCTCCTCGTCGCCGACCGGCTGATGAAGGCGGCGGGCCTCGACCCCACGGCGGACATCACGCCCGTCCACGCGGGCATCGACACCATGCCGGAGAGGCTGACGGACGGCCGGCTGGACGCCTTCTTCTGGTCGGGCGGGCTGCCGACCGGCGCGGTGCAGGACCTCTCGAAGAGGTTCGCCATCCGTCTGGTGCCCCTCGACGAGAAGCTGGTGACCGAGCTCCAGGCGGCCGGTGGATCCACCCGCTACTACCGTTCGGCCGTGATGCCGGCGGACGCCTACCTCGACGCCCAGCAGGGGCAGGCCGTGCAGACGGTGGCGGTCTCCAACCTGCTGATCACCACGGACCGTGTGGATCCGCTGACGACCGAGGCGTTCACCCGGACCGTGATCGACAGCCGGGACCGGATCGGCCGCGAGGTGCACTCGGCGCAGCTGGTGGATCTGCGGACGGCGATCTACACGGATCCGCTGCCCCTGCACGAGGGAGCCAAGCGCTACTACCGCTCGGCCAAGCCCTGACGGGACCGCCCGGGGCTCACAGGGGCTGACAGGAACGCGCGGGGCTCACAGGTGCGGAGGGTTGCGCGGCACCGTCACGGTGACCCGCAGGCCGTGCGGCTCGTGGGTGCCGTAGCCGATCGACCCGCCGCCCGCCGCGAGCAGCGCACGCGAGATGGAGAGGCCGAGCCCGGACCCCTTGACGTTCTGGTGCCGCCCGCTGCGCCAGAAACGGTCGCCGACGCGCTCCAGCTCCTGTTCCGTGAGACCGGGCCCACGGTCCGCGACCACGACCGTCGCGACCTCGCCGTCGGCCCCGGCCGTGACCCTGACCTCCTCGCCCTCCGGCGTGAACTTCAGCGCGTTGTCGATCACGGCGTCCAGCGCGCTGGACAGGGCGATCGGGTCCGCCCAGCCGGTCACCGCGGGCGCCCCGTCCAGCGTCAGCAGCACGCCCTTCTCCTCGGCCAGCGGACGCCATGAGGCGACCCGTTCGCCGGTGAGCGCGGCGATGTCCGTGAGCCGGAGGTCCGCTGCGGTGTGTTCGGCCAGCGCGAGGTCCAACAGGTCGTCGAGGACCTGCGCGAGGCGCTTGCCCTCCGTACGGACCGAGGCGATCTCCTCGTTTCCCTCGGGCAGTTCGAGGGCGAGGAGCTCGATCCTGAGCAGGAGCGCGGCCAGCGGGTTGCGCAACTGGTGCGAGGCGTCGGCGACGAAGGCGCGCTGTTGCTCCAGCACGTCCTCGACGTTGTCGGCCATCTCGTTGAACGACCGGGCCAGGCGCCTGAGCTCCGGAGGCCCGCCGGACGCGACGACGCGGGACCTCATCCGGCCGCTCGCGATGTCGTGGGTGGCCGCGTCCAGCACCCGTACCGGCAGCAGCACCCAGCCGGTGAGCCGGATCGCCGCCCCGACCGCCACCAGCATGGCCACGGCCTCCCCGAGGGCGATGAGCAGCCAGCCGCGCACGGTCCGGGACCGCATGTCCCCGGTGGGTGAGTCGGTCACGACGACGGCGACCACGTCTCCGTCCCTGACGACGGGCGAGGCGACGACGATACGGCCGTGCTGCCAGGGCCAGACCTGGGGCGGGTCGTGGGAGCGGCGGCCGAGGAGGGCCTCCTGGAAGGCCTCCCGGCCCTCTCCCTCGACGGGCAGGGTCCAGGAGGCAGGGGCCTTGGCGAGGGCTCTGTCGTCCCGGTAGAAGACCCCGGCGCGGATCCCGTACACCGAGTCGTAGGCCTCGAGTTCGGCCTGGAGGATGCGCCGCCGTTCGTCGGAACCCTGGGCGGGTTCGCTGACGAACTGGGCGAGCGCGCCGAACCGAGCGGTGTCGTCGATCCGGTCGATGACGACCCGCTGCTGTTCGGCGGCGGCCACCCGCGCGGCCAGCGGGACCCCGAGGGCCAGCAGCACGGCGGCCATCAGGACGATGAGCAGGGGGAGCAGGCGGGTGCGCACAGGAAGGCCGACGTCCTCAGTCCGACGGGGGGACGAGCCGGTAGCCGACGCCCCTGACGGTCTCGACCAGCGCGGGAAGCCGCAGCTTCGAGCGCAGCGAGGCGACGTGGACCTCGAGCGTGCGCCCCGTTCCCTCCCAGCTCGTCCGCCAGACCTCGCTGATGATCTGCTCCCGGCGGAAGACCACGCCGGGTCGCTGGGCGAGCAGCGCGAGCAGATCGAACTCCTTGCGGGTGAGCTGGACCTCCTGGCCGTCGACACTGACCCTGCGCGTGGGCAGCTCGATGCGGACCGTGCCGATCCGCAGCGCCGCGAGCGGGGTCGGTCCGGTGTCCCCGGCAGCTGTCCTGCGCCGGGCGACGGCGTGGATGCGGGCCAGGAGCTCACCGGTGTCGTACGGCTTCACGACGTAGTCGTCGGCGCCGAGGTTCAGCCCGTGGATCCTGGACCGGACGTCGGAGCGCGCGGTCACCATGATGACCGGGATCGCCGAGCGTTTGCGGATCTTCCCGCACACCTCGTAGCCGTCCTGGTCGGGCAGCCCCAGGTCGAGGAGCACGACCCCGAAGGGTTCCTTGTCGGCGGGCAGCAACGCCTGCAGGGCCTCCTCGCCACTGCGGGCGTGCACGACCTGGAAGCCGTGCCGGGACAGCACGGCGGAGAGCGCGGCCGCGACGTGGTCGTCGTCCTCGACGAGCAGCAGTCTCATGGTCCCCTCACCGCCTCATGACTTCTCAAGGTGCTTCGCGTTTCTTCGTGACGGCCGGACCGTGCGTGACGGTGCGCCGGTGTTCCACCCGGCGGACCTTCCCGTACAGCGGCGATTCACGTCATTCCCGTACCAGGGCATCCACGCCGATGACCGGTACGCCAGTCAAGTCCCTGCCGGTTACCAGCGGGTTTCCGTTACCCACCCGGTACGCCGACGAGCACCCCGTGGCGTCCCGTTCACGCGGTGTGTCCGGTTGCGGCCGGATCGTTATGCTCAATTTCCGCTCAGATGTAATGACGCTGGTCGCACTGCGTCACTAGGGTCCTTCCCTAACCGAGGAGGACGGAGCAAGAAGCCGATGAGCGGAGTGTCAGTGACCAAGGCCGCCGAGGATGCCGCACCTGCGGGAGACGACCTTGTCGTACTGAGCAACGTCAACAAGCACTTCGGCGCGCTGCATGTGCTCCAGGACATCGACCTGACCATCGCCGCCGGCGAGGTCGTCGTAGTCATCGGACCCTCCGGGTCCGGGAAGTCCACGCTGTGCCGCACGATCAACCGCTTGGAGACGATCGACTCGGGCGCGATCTCGATCGACGGCAAGCCGCTGCCCCAGGAGGGCAAGGAGCTCGCCAGGCTGCGTGCCGATGTCGGCATGGTCTTCCAGTCGTTCAATCTCTTCGCGCACAAGACGGTGCTCGAGAACGTGATGCTGGGCCAGGTCAAGGTTCGAGGGACGGACAAGAAGGCGGCCGAGGAGAAGGCCCGCAACCTGCTCGACCGCGTAGGGGTCGGCGTGCAGGCGGACAAGTACCCCGCGCAGCTCTCCGGTGGTCAGCAGCAGCGCGTCGCGATCGCCCGCGCGCTGGCCATGGACCCCAAGGTCATGCTCTTCGACGAGCCCACGTCGGCGCTCGACCCGGAGATGATCAACGAAGTGCTCGAGGTCATGCAGCAGCTGGCCCGGGACGGGATGACGATGGTCGTCGTCACCCACGAGATGGGCTTCGCCCGCTCGGCGGCCAACCGCGTGGTCTTCATGGCGGACGGAAAGATCGTCGAAGAGGCGACTCCCGACCAGTTCTTCAGCAATCCGAGCAGCGACCGGGCCAAGGACTTCCTGTCGAAGATCCTTCACCACTGATACCGACGACCTACGACACGAGGACTGTTCACATGAAGCTCCGTAAGCCGGCCGCCGTTGCGGCCATCGCTGTGCTCGCCCTGACCGCCACGGCGTGTGGTGGCAAGGAGGGCTCCGCCGGTGACAAGCCGTCGGGCGTCAAGCCCGGTTCGTCGGAGGCCCCGAAGCTGCCGACGTACACCGTCGCGACCGGTGTCGACCTGGACTCGCCCACCTTCAAGGAGGCGAAGACGCGCGGCAAGCTGGTCATCGGCGCCAAGGCCGACCAGCCGTACCTCGGCTTCGAGGACCAGTCGACCAAGGAGCGTTCCGGCTTCGACATCGAGATCGCCAAGATGATCGCTGCCGACCTCGGCTTCTCCGAGAAGCAGATCGAGTGGAAGACCGTCGACTCCGGTATCCGCGAGACGGCCATCTCCAAGGGCCAGGTCGACTACTTCGTCGGTACCTACACGATCAACGACGAGCGCAAGAAGCAGGTCGGCTTCGCAGGCCCGTACTACAAGGCCGGCGCGGACCTGCTGGTGCGCAAGGACGAGACGTCCATCACCGGCAAGGAGTCGGTGAAGGACAAGAAGGTCTGCTCGATCGTGGGCTCCACCCCGCTCCAGGAGATCAAGAAGCCCGAGTACGGCGCGAAGGTCGTCGAGCTGGCCAAGTACTCGGACTGCGTGCAGCAGCTCCTGACCAAGCAGGTCGACGCCGTCACCACCGACGACTCGATCCTCAAGGGCTACGCCGCCGCGAACTCCGGCAAGCTCAGGGTCGTCGGCAAGCCGTTCACCGACGAGCCCTACGGCGTCGGCCTGAACAAGGACGACAAGGTGCTGCGCGAGGCGATCAACAAGTCGCTGGACGACCACATCAAGGACGGCACGTACAAGAAGATCTACGAGGCGACCCTCGGCCTGTCGGGTTCGGACTACACCGAGCCGCCGGCCATCGAGCGCTACTGACGCAGCGCCTGCTGTCGTCCCGTCACTGACGCCACCCGCGTGAGTGAGGCGTCCCGTACGCCCCCGTCGCTCCACACGGCGGGCGTACGGGGCGAACCTTCCCCTGCCCTGATGCCGCTGACCGCCGACGCGGAGACCCCATGAACGTATTGCTCGACAACTTCCCGGAATTCCGCGACGGCTTCATAGGCACCGTGTCGATCACCGCCGTCAGTTCGGTCATCGCACTGGTCCTGGGTGTCGCCGTCGCCGGCTTCCGGGTGTCGCCCGTGCCGCCGCTGCGCTACTTCGGCACCGCCTGGGTGACGCTGCTGCGCAACACCCCGCTGACCCTTCTCTTCCTGATCTTCTTCTTCGTGGTGCCGGAGATCCTGTTCCCGGGCATGAGCCCCTTCCTGCTCGGGTCGCTGGCCCTCGGCTTCTACACCTCTTCCTTCGTGTGCGAGGCGGTCCGCTCCGGCATCAACACGGTGCCGCTGGGACAGGCCGAGGCCGCGCGCTCCATCGGCATGACGTTCGCCCAGACCTTGCGGATCGTGGTGCTTCCGCAGGCCACCAGGTCCGTCATCCCGCCGCTGAGCAGCATCTTCATCGCGCTCACGAAGAACTCGGCGATCGCCGGCGCCTTCAGTGTCACCGAACTCTTCGGATGGCAGAAGCTGATGAGCGACCGGGGCTACGAGATCACGCCCGTCTTCATCTGGGTGGCCCTCGGCTACCTGGTCGTCACGTTCGCCATCAGCGGTCTGTTCCGGCTGCTGGAGCGCCGCATGGAGGTCGCCCGATGAGCGCCAGCGTTCTCTACGACGCCCCGGGCCCCAAGGCCGCTGTCCGCAACAGGATCTACGCCGTCGTCGGCGGTCTCGCCATCCTGGCCCTGATCGCGGTCAGCGTGATCAGGCTGTCCGACAAGGGGCACCTCGCCCCCGAGATGTGGGACATCTTCAACTACGCGGGCATCAGGCAGAACATCGCCGACGCGGTGCTCGCCACACTCAAGGTCTTCGGTCTGGCGGCGGTCGGCTCACTGATCCTGGGAGTCCTGCTCGCCGTCGGCCGGCTCTCCGACCACAAGCCGGTCCGCTGGGCCGCGACCACCTTCATCGAACTCTTCCGTTCGATCCCGCTGCTGATCACCATCTACGCCATCTGGGTCGGCTTCCTCACCGACTACTCGATGTGGGCCCTGGCGCTCGGACTGTCCGTCTACAACGGCTGTGTCCAGGCCGAGGTGCTGCGCGCGGGTATCAACTCGGTGCCCAAGGGCCAGAGCGAAGCGGCGTTCGCGCTCGGGATGAGCAAGACGCAGGTCATGGTCAGTGTGCTCATGCCGCAGGCGGTCCGGGCGATGCTTCCGACGATCATCAGCCAGCTGGTCGTGACTCTGAAGGACACCTCGCTCGGCTTCATCATCCTGTACCCGGAGCTTCTCCAGACGGCGCGTCTGATCGCCTCCAACACACAGGTCAACGGCCAGTACCCGTACGTGTCGACCATCGCCGTCATCGGCACGATCTACGTGGCGATGTGTCTGCTCCTGTCGGCGCTCGCCACCTGGATCGAGAAGCGCGGCAGGCGGGCCAAGACCGGCATCGCGGTGGCCGGCGCCGCCGAGACGCCGGAAATCCTGCCCGCCGGCAGCCTCGTCGGGCCTCGCGCCGAGGACCGGTCCGCAGAAGGACCCGACGCGAATGAGGGAACCAGCAAGACGAACTGACGGGCCGAGGGTCGGGTTTCCTCTCACAGGCCAGGCACCGCCCGCTCTTTGCCTCCGAAGCCGCCCCCCGGTGATCCGGCGGGCGGCTTCGGACTCCTCCGCCGCAGAATGCACGTGGGCAGGCCGTCGGAGACGGCGCGTCAGGATCACCGGGCGACCGGGCCTGTACCGCCCCGAGCTTCTGCCGTTGGTTCCTCGTCCGGCCTGTCGGACTGCGGAGGCTCTGCCGCAACGCGGGGCTTCACGATCCGGTGTCACTTGACGCAAGCACCGGCAGTGGGTTGCATACGTTCTGTGATCCCGCCTCGAACGATTCCGGCAGCCACCTCCTCCCCCTCGGCCCCGACGACCGGCGCGGAAGGGATCACCCCGTGGACCCGGTGATCGTCGTCGGCGCCGGCCCGGTCGGGCTGGCGCTGTCGCTCGCTCTGGCCGCCCAAGGTGTTCCCTCGGTCCTCCTCGACGAGGGCCCGGGCAAGGACGAACCCCGCCCCGCGCGCACCGTCGTGCTGCGGGAGGACACCGCGGACCTGGTGGAACGGCTGGGCTGCCCGGCGCTCCACGACGAGGGGCTGCGCTGGACCGGCTGGCGGTCCGTGCGACGGAAGCAGCTGGTGCGCGCCGTGCCCCTGGGCGATGCGGAAGGCACCGTCCCACTGCCCTCGCCGGTCCATCTGCCCCAGCACGCGCTCACCGGGGGGCTGCGGGCCGCCGTGGCCGCGCGGGATCTCGTCACCATGGTTCCGCTCAGCAGGATCGACACCCTGGAGCAGGACCCGCACGGCGTCACCGTGCACACCCGGGAGCCCGGATCGACCTGGTGGCGCGGTAGCTACGTGGTGGGCTGCGACGGCGCGCGGTCCACCGTCCGCAAGCTCCTCGACATCAGGTTCCCCGGCCGTACGGCGGTGGAGCGGCACGCAGTCGCCGCTCTGCGGGCCGAGCTGCCCTGGCCCGGCGAGGCCGTGCTGCACCGCTCCCCGCCCTGGCGCAGCGGTGGTGCGGAGATCACGGCGCGACCGCTCCCGGGGGACGTCTGGCGGCTGGACTGGCTCCTGCCGCCCCGCGGTGAACTCGTCACTCCCGACGCCCTCGTCACCCGGATCCGCGACACCCTCGAGGGCTGGTGCGGCGAGACACCGGCGTACGAGCTGCTGGACACCGGCGTGTACACGCTGCACCACAGGCTGGCCAGGCGGTGGCGGTCCCAGCGGGCCTTTCTCGCGGGCGACGCCGCACACCTGCTGGGCGCGCTCGGCACCCAGGGACTGGACGAGGGGCTCCGGGACGCCGAGAACCTGGCCTGGAAGCTGGCCCAGGCATGGCACCAGAGCGCTTCCGAGCTGCTGCTCGACAGCTACCAGGCGGAGCGCAGGGCCGCTGTCGCCTCCCGACTCCGCGCCGCCGACCAGTCGCTGCCGATACTGCGGGGCGGCGGGGGCCTCCGGACGCTCGTACCCGGCACCGCGCGCGGGCACGACACCCTGCTGGCCGACGGTCATCTGGGATGCGGCCCCCTGGGCGCGCCCCCTTCGTACACGCACTCCCCCCTTTCGCCTCGGCACGCCGAGGCGCACGCGACGGTGGGGACGGCCCCCGGCGCGCCGGTCATCGATGTCCGGGTGACCGCCCCCGACGGGAAGGCGGTGCGGCTCCGCGACCGGCTGGGCCAGGGGCATCTGCTGGTGATCCTGGTCGCGCCGGGCACCGGGGTGTGGGACAGGCGGCACTGGATGACGGCGGGGGTCATGCCCCGGCTCGTCGACGCGGTGGAGGCCCTCCCGGTGCAGGCCGAGCTGCTGGTGGCCGAGAGCTACCCGGGAGCGACGGCCCACACGGTGCTGCTGGTCAGGCCGGACGGACATCTCGTGGCGGCCTTCGGCGGAGTGCGGCCGGCGGAGCTCTTCGCGGCGGCGGACGCAGCGCGCGGCGGCGCGGACACGGCGCACGAGGACGACGGGCGCACCACCACGAGCTCCGACCGGACCGCGGACGTCAATTGACCGTCGTAGACGCACATGGTGTACTCCAGATCATGACCGACACCGATGTGCGCCTGTGGCGGAGGGTCCATATGGACCTCGTCCGCTATGCGGGCTGCGTGTGTCGCCCGTCCTGCTGAATCGCCTTCCCAGGCACGCCGTGCTGTCTTCCGTGCGGCAGTGCTCCCACGCGAACTTCTCAGGACGGTCCCTGTGTCTGCATCTTCTCCTTCCCTGCCCACACCCGCGTCCGCCGTCAGCACGGATGTCGCCGCCCCGACCGCTCAGGGGACGGATGCCACACCCCCGACCTCCCCGCGCACGGATGTCACGACAACGCCGGCCGCGGGGGCGGACGCACGTGCCGCCGTCGGCTCGGACGGTCCTGCCCCGACCGTCGCGGAACTGCTCGACTTCGTCCGCCGGACCGCCGAGGACACCGCGCTCGTCGCCTCGCTCCCCCTCGATCCCGAGGGGCGCACCTGGCTCCGGCTCGACGGTCCCGGTGGCAGCGAGGCGTGGCTGATCAGCTGGCCACCCGGCACCGGCACCGGCTGGCACGACCACGCCGAGTCGACGGGTGCGTTCACCGTCGCGGCGGGCGCCCTCAGGGAGCACTCTCTTGCCGCCCGGCTGCCTACCGACGGCTGGAAGACCCTCGAACTGAACGAGGGCGTCGACCGGACCCGGCTCCTGGCGACCGGCCAGGGCAGGGCCTTCGGACAGCACCACGTCCACGAGGTCCTCAACGAGTCAGGCGAGGAGCACGCCGTCTCCGTGCACGCGTACTATCCGCCGCTGCCGCAGATTCGCCGCTACAGCCGCGCGGGAGCGGTGCTGCGCCTGGAGCAGACGGAGCGCCCGGAGGACTGGCAGTGAGCGGCGCACACGAGGACCGTCAGGAGCCGGTGGGCATCGACGACCTGCTCGACCGGGTGCGGTCCGGCTACGAGCGGATCGGCCCCGAGGAGGCCGCGGCCGCGGCCGCCGAGGGCGCACTCCTGGTCGACATCCGCTACGCGGCGCTGCGCGAGAAGGACGGGCTGATCCCCGGAGCGCTGGTGGTCGAGCGCAACGAGCTGGAATGGCGGCTCGATCCGCGGGGCAGCCACCGTGCCCCTGAGGCGGTGAGCCACGACCTGCGGGTCGTGGTGATCTGCAACGAGGGCTACGCCTCGAGTCTCGCCGTCGCCTCCCTGCGTCAGCTGGGACTGCACCGGGCCACGGATCTGACCGGCGGCTTCCAGGCGTGGCGCGCGGCGGGACTCCCCGTCACCCTCTGACCGGAAGACTCCGGATCGATCCCGGCACCGTCGACGGCATGCCGTGCCGGTGCCCAGGGCCCCCGGGGCACCCCGCCGGTTCTCCGCACCGGCCGCCAGGCAGCCGAACGACCAGCAGTACCGCCCCGGGCCATTCGGCTGCCTGGCAGGACCGAATGCCGCACCAGCCCACCCGAACGCCGCTCTCCGGTGGAGCGATCCTCGCGCGCGACGGACATTCGCCTCATCACTGAGGACCGGAATGTACGGAGACGTGGCGCCGATGGAAACCGCTCAGCTCACCCCGGACCAGCTCGACGCACAGGCCTCCCGGCTCCACGACACCGACGTGTGGCAGCACATCGTCACGGGGTGGGAGCGCACCGCCCAGGAGCCCACCGCACCCGCCCCCGAACCCGTCCCCGCGTCACCTATGCCCGCATCGGACGGCGAGGCGCCGCTCGTACTACGCCCGGCCGACTGGCGGGATCTCCTGTCCGTCCCCGTCGACCGGCTCATCGAGGATTCCCTGCGGACCCTGCCCTCGCGAGTGCCCCGCGAGCGCCCGCTCCCCGGACGCTTCGGCGCCGTGCTGCCCGAGCGTCTGCACTCCTGGCGCCGCATCGGACAGCCCGATGTCCGTCCGTCCGTCCACCTCGGCTACGCGCGGCAGATCCTGACCGAGTGGGGCTGGCAGAACACCCCCTACCGCCTGCGCAACGCCCGTGGTGCGCGCTGCCTCTGCGGGGCCATGCTGACCGCCCATCGGCTCGGCTACGGCTCGCTGTCCACCGTGGACCGCGCCGGCGCCTGGCTGATCACCGAGCTGCGCTCGCAGGGCTGGGCCGACCTCATCGGCCCCTGGAACCGGCATCCCGGGCGCACCGTGACGGAGGCGCTGGCGCTGATCGACGCCACGATCCGCCGGGCGTCCCTGGCAGGGCACTGACACCGTCACCACACGACCGACGCCTGCCGCTGCCCGGAATCAGCAGGACCGTCCGACGGACCTGACCGCGCCCCCGCCCCTCCCCCGACCTGTGACACCACAGATGCCTGGAGCAAGACGGAGCAGCCCACCGGCAGCCGGTGGCTCCGCGGCGGTGGCCCCCTCCGCCACCGCAGCAGTCCCCGTCCGCACGAGCTGTACACGCCCCCCGGCCGTGTCGTTCCCCCGGTGCCACCACGGTTGCGCGCACGTCGGGCTGCCCAACCCCCATACCCGTGTCGGCCGCTCCACCGTCCCCGGCTGCCCCGTCCCTTCGCTCCCTGTTCCCCGGTCAGAAGGGTTCGTCCAGCCCTTCCGTGTCCTCCCCCTCGGATTCGAGCGCCTGACGCACCACACGCAGGGCCATCCCCTCCCCGTACCCCTTGCGCGCGAGCATGCCCGCGAGCCTGCGCAGGCGCTTGTCACGGTCCAGCCCGCGGGTGGAGCGCAGCTTTCGCGCGACGAGCTCCCTGGCGGTCTCCTCCTCCTGCTCGGGATCGAGCTGCCCGACCGCCTCGTCGATCACCGCGGAGTCCACCCCCTTGGTCCGCAGCTCCCGCACGAGGGCCCGGCGCGCCAGACCTCTGCCGTGGTGCCGCGACTCGACCCAGGCGTCCGCGAAGGCCGCGTCGTCGATCAGACCCACGTCCTCGAACCGCGACAGCACTTCCTCCGCGGCCTCGTCGGGGATCTCCCGCTTCCGGAGGGCGTCGGCCAACTGCTTACGGGTGCGCGGGGTCCCTGTCAGCAGCCTGAGACAGATATTGCGTGCCTGCTCGACCGGATCTCGCGGTTCCCCCTTCTCGGCCCTCGACGAGGAAGGGGAACCGCTGCTTCTGGAGCGGGAGCGGGAACGACGGCCCACCCCCTCGCCGAACCCGGCCCCCCGGCCGGGTTCCGGTGGATTCCCGGACGGCTCTGCGGCGTACTCGGGGCCGGGTCCCGCACCGTCGTCGGCGCCCGGCCACTCCGTGCGACGCGTCACGGTCTAGCTCTTGGCCGCCGCGGCCTTGGCAGGCTTGGCCTTGGTCGCGGGAGCCGGTACCGACTTGGCCGCCCCGTCCGCCGGAGCACCCGCCGCGACCGCGGCGTCGGCCGCGGGCTCCGCCGTGGCCTCCTCCGGACGGACACCGACGCCGAGCTTGTCGAGAATCTTCTTCTCGATCTCGTTGGCGAGGTCGGGGTTGTCCTTCAGGAAGTTACGGGAGTTCTCCTTGCCCTGGCCGAGCTGGTCACCCTCGTACGTGTACCAGGCGCCGGCCTTGCGGACGAAGCCGTGCTCCACGCCCATGTCGATCAGACCGCCCTCGCGGCTGATGCCCTGGCCGTAGAGGATGTCGAATTCGGCCTGCTTGAACGGCGGCGCGACCTTGTTCTTGACGACCTTGACGCGGGTGCGGTTACCCACGGCGTCGGTGCCGTCCTTGAGGGTCTCGATCCGGCGGATGTCCAGACGCACCGAGGCGTAGAACTTCAGCGCCCGGCCACCGGTCGTGGTCTCCGGGGAACCGAACATCACGCCGATCTTCTCGCGGAGCTGGTTGATGAAGATCGCGGTGGTCTTGGACTGGTTGAGCGCACTGGTGATCTTACGGAGCGCCTGGCTCATCAGGCGGGCCTGCAGACCCACGTGCGAGTCACCCATCTCGCCCTCGATCTCCGCACGGGGCACGAGGGCCGCGACGGAGTCGATGACGATCAGGTCCAGCGCACCGGAGCGGACCAGCATGTCCACGATCTCCAGCGCCTGCTCGCCGTTGTCCGGCTGCGAGAGGATGAGGTTGTCGATGTCGACGCCGAGCTTCTTCGCGTACTCCGGGTCCAGAGCGTGCTCCGCGTCGATGAACGCCACCGAGCCGCCGAGCTTCTGCGCGTTCGCCACGGCGTGCAGCGTCAGCGTCGTCTTACCGGAGGACTCCGGTCCGTAGACCTCCACCACGCGGCCCCGCGGAAGGCCGCCGACGCCGAGCGCGACGTCGAGCGCGGTGGACCCGGTGGGGATCACCTCGATCGGCTCGTTCGGCCGCTCACCGAGGCGCATCACCGCGCCCTTGCCGAATTGCCGTTCAATCTGTGCGAGTGCGGCGTCCAGCGCCTTCTCGCGGTCGGTTCCTGCCATGGGTTCCACCCGATTTGCTTGAGTCGATCGCTTCACGTCACAGACGCTAACCCCTGCCACTGACAATGGGCCTCGACGTCCTCCCGGCCTGTGGACAACTCCACGGTCGGGTCCGGCAAAAACCGGGCCGGAATCCCATGAGAATGGATGTTCGATTTACGTGTCAAGCGCACCACGCCGGACCCACAGGACCGAGAGTAGCCGCTCATAACAGCCGACATCGAGCAAGTCAATGAATCGTGACGTACCTCATGACAAAAATAGGCCAAACGGGGTAATTCGACCTCGCGTGCAAGGAAAGGGGCGCTCCTGTCGGCAGGGACCCCGCAGGGCCCGTGGTGCCGACCGAGCCCGTCCCGGCGCGAGCACACGCCTGCCGAGCCCTCGTACGCCGGGCAGGAATTGGCCCGCGCCCCCGTGACGCACACGACGTCCACGACGTCCACGACGTCCACGACGAGCAGCAGGGGCCGTCAGGAGACGGCAAGCGGTCCCGTCGTGCTCATCCCCGGCCCACACCCCGCACGGCGCGGCGAATCCTCGTCAGCACCGGCTCGCCACGCCTCCAACGGTGCCCGCCCTGCACCCGCGGGTCGTCCATCACGTCGTAGCGCTTCACATATGCCCCCAGGAACGCCTGGAGCGTCGCGACCGCCGGAATGGCGATCAGTGCCCCGACCGCGCCCATCAGCGCCGTGCCCGCGACCACCGAGCCGAAGGCGACCGCGGGGTGGATGTCGACCGTCTTGGACGTGAGCTTCGGCTGCAGCACGTAGTTCTCGAACTGCTGGTAGACCACGACGAAACCGAGAACCCACAACGCGTACCAGGGGTTGACCGTGAAGGCGATCAGCATGGGCAGCGCCCCGGCCAGATACGTGCCGATCGTGGGGATGAACTGCGAGACGAGGCCGACCCAGACCGCGAGCGCCGGTGCGTAGGGCACTCCGAGAACCACCAGCAGGATGTAATGCGCCGCGCCCGAGATCAAGGCCATCAAGCCGCGCGAGTAGATGTAGCCGCCGGTCTTGTCGACCGCGATCTCCCAGGCGCGCAGCACCTCGGTCTGCCGCGAGGGCGGCAGCACGGTGCACAGCGCGCGCCGCAGCCGGGGGCCGTCGGCGGCGAAGTAGAACGAGAACAGGAAGATCGTGAGCAGCCGGAACAGCCCGCCGAGCACGGTCGTGGAGACGTCGAGCACGCCGGTCGCACTGTTCTGCACGTACTTCTGGAGCCAGTCGGAGTGCAGCAGGCTGTCCTGCACCTCGACGCGGGAGAGCTCGGTGTGGAAGGTCTGGTTGACCCAGTTGATCACCGAGTCGAGGTACTTGGGGAACTCCTCGACCATGTCGACGATCTGTCCGGCGAGCATCGATCCGAGCAGGACGACGAAGCCCACTCCGGCGATCAGCACGGCGAGGAAGACCAGGAAGGTGGCGAGCCCCCGCCGCATCCCCCGTCCGGCCATGCGGCTGACGGCCGGCTCGATGGCCAGCGCCAGGAAGAAGGCGATCAGTACGTTGGTCAGCAGCCCGATGAGCTGGTAGAACGCCCAGCTGCCCAGTTGGAAGCATCCGTAGAGCGCCAGAGCCATGACAACGGCACGCGGCAGCCAGCCGGGCATGCGGACGGGGCCGCCGCCTGGCGGGGGATTCGGTGGTGCGGCCGGTGGAACAGGCGGCGAGGCGGGCGGCTGGGTCTGGGCGGTGTCGTCTGTCGGTGCCACGGGACAAGTCTCGCTCACCGCGGCGACTCCTCCGCCGCCCGGCCCCGCCCGCGTGGAGCGGGCGGCAGGTGTCGCGGTCCGGCGGTGGGTGGGACCGTACAGCTCAGCGCTTGTCAGGAGGTACGCCGACCGCCGAGCAGACCCCCCGCCAGACCTCCTTGGCCTCCCAGCCCGCGGCCAGGGCCTCGTGCACCGTGCGTCCGCCGAGCTCCGCCATGTGGTGATCACGCGCGAAGGAATCGGCGTACGTCTCGCCGAAGTGGTCCGCCATCCGTTCCCAGAAAATCGTCAACCGCATGCCCTCAGTATCCCGCTCCTGAGAGTGGGGCCGGGCGGGAGGGCCCTGCCGGGGGTGCTTTTCCCTCTACGGTCGGTCCATGGCTGGAACAGGACCGACCCCTCTCGCCCGCGCCGAACAGTTCATCTGGCTCACCGCACGCGTTCTCGAACAGCGGCGGTTCGCCCACCTCTTCCTCGCTGGAGGCGCGGACCCCGTCGAGACCGCGCTCACCGCCTACCGGAACGAGGACGGTGGCTACGGTCACGCACTCGAACCCGATCTCCGGGGGCCTGTGAGCCAACCGCTGCACACCGCTCACGCGCTGAACGTTCTCGACTCCATCGGCCGCTGCGGTGGCCTGCGCGTGGAGCGGATCTGCCGGTACCTGACGGACGTGTCGACCAAGGAAGGCGCTCTGCCCGCCCTCCACCCCTCCCAGCGGGGCTACCCGGCGGCCCCGTTCATCCCCGTCGTCGACGATCCGCCCGCCGAACTGCTGGCGACGGGTCCGGTGGTCGGGCTGCTGCACCGCAACGAGGTGTGGCACGCCTGGCTGTTCAGGGCCACCGACTTCTGCTGGGCCGCGGTCGACGCGCTGGAACACTCCCATCCGTACGAGATCGAGGCCGCCGTCGCCTTCCTGGACGGCGTCCCGGACCGGGCGCGTGCCGAATCGGCGGCCGACCGGCTGGGGCAACTGGTGCGTGAACAAAAGTGGGTGGTGCTCGATCCGCGACGCCGGGCGGAGTACCCGGTGGCCCCCGGTTACGCCCAGGGGGAGCACCACTTCCCCTACGACTACGCCCGCACGCCCGGGTCGCTCGCCCGCCGCTGGTTCAGCGACGGCGAGCTGGAGAGCTCCCTGGACCATCTGGCGGCCGAACAGCAGGAGGACGGCGGCTGGCCTGTCAACTGGCGTCAGTGGGCTCCCGGAACGGCCCTGGAGGGCCGCCCGATCGTGACGCTCAAGGCTCTGCAGACCCTCCGGGCGTACGGCCGTGGCCTCGGCTGATCCGTTCCTCTCAGGACACGGCGCGTACGACGGCGGTGACCAGCACAGCTGCCCCGACGACGACCAGGAAGGGAGCCCGCAGGACGAGGGCGAGGGCCGCCGCGGCCAGTCCGGCCGCCCGGGCGTCCAGCACCAGGTGCTGTCCCTCGGCGAAGGTCTGCTGGGCGGTCAGCGCGGCGAGCAGCGCCACCGGCAGGAGCGCCGCCATGCGTTGCACGAGGGGGCGTTCCAGGACTCCTGCGGGGACCAGCAGCCCCAGGAGCTTCGCGAGGTAGCAGCCGACGGCGGTGAGCCCGATGGCGATCCAGATGTTCATCGGCCCTCCCCGGGCGTCGAGTCCTCGGTGACGGTCCTGTCCGTGGTGCGCCCGCGGCCCTTCAGGAAGAGGACGGCGGGTGCCGCGAGAGCCGACACGAGTACGGGCGCTCCCGCCGGCAGCACCGGCAGGAGCCCCAGTGCCAGCAGGACGGCGAGCCCCGCTGTGACGCGCTCCGTGGTGCTCTTCAGCATCGGGGCGAGCAGGGCGAGGAACACGGCGGGACTGGCCGCGTCCAGGCCCCAGGCATCGGTGTCGCCGAGCGCCTTCGCGCCGAGCGCGCCGATCAGTGTGGTCAGGTTCCACAAGGTGTAGAGGGTGAGCCCTGTGACGGTGAACCCGATGCGCGCCGCGCGCCGGGTGGGCTGGGGCAGGGTGACGGCGGTCGTCTCGTCGATGACCCACTGGGCGGCGAAAGGGCGCAGCGCGCGCGGCAGGGCAAGGAGCTGTGACAGCCGCAACCCGTAGAAGGCGTTGCGGACGCCCAGGAAGAACGCTCCGGCGGCAGCGGTGTAGGGGTTTCCACCGGCGGCGAGGGCGCCCACGAGTGCGAACTGGGAGGCACCGGTGAAGACGAGGAGACTGAGCGCGCACGTCTGGAGGAGCGTGAGTCCGGAGCCTGCCGAGGTCACACCGAAGGCGAAGCCGGAGAGACCCACGGCTATGCCGACACCGAGTGCGTCCCGGACGACTGCGGCGTCCGGCTTCTCCCCGGCCGGGCCCAGGGTGTCCGGGCCGGCCGGGGGCTGAGGGGGTGCTGGAGGGGGTGCTGTCTGTTCTGCCACGTCCGGAACGCTACGGGGAGGGATCCCGGCCGGTCTTGTACGTTCTTGCGCGCTCGCGCCGGTACGCGCCCGGGGGCACCCCGACGATCCGGGTGAAGTGACGGTTGAGGTGGGGCTGGTCGGTGAAGCCCACGGCGACGGCCGCCTCGGCAGGAGCGGTCCCCGCGTCGAGCATCCGGCGTGCCCGGCGTACACGGGCATCGGTCAGCCAGGTGTGCGGGGGCATTCCGTACTGCTTCTTGAAGGCCCGCAGCAGCGCGAACGGGCTGGTGCCCAGCTCCGCGGCGAGCGCTTCCAGGGTGGGCGGCCGCTCCATCCGCTCCTCCAGCACGCCGCGTGCGCGGGCGGCGTCACGGGCGCCGGCGGCGTGGGGCGCCCCGGCCGGCAGCACGCCGCCGTGGCGGTCGATCAGCTGGGCGACCAGGACACGCAGGACGCTGTCGGCGGCCAGGGCGTTGCCCTCCTCGGCCGCCCGGTGGACCTCGGTGATCAGCCGGGCGGCTCGCGGGTCCCTCACGCCTGTCTCGGCGAAACCGACCGTGCCGCGCGCGTACATCAGTTCGGCCGCGATGTCGTTGATCACCTGGGCGGACGGGTAGAGCGTGGCGTACGCCCACCCCTCCGGCACTCCGGCGCGGGCGGTGTGCGGCACCTCCGGGTTGATCATGAGCACGGTCCCCGGCCCGGCGTGCAGGGTGCCGCCGGGAAGGCCGACGTCCTCGACGCCGCTGGTGATCGCGGCGAGGACGTAGCCCTCGTGGCTGTGGCGCGGAAAGGTGTGGCGGACGTACCGGGCCCGCAGGAGGTCGAGGTCGGGCAGTTCGGCGTGCTGCCAGTGCCTCGCCCATTCCTGTGTCGCGTCCGCCTCCACCATGCTCGCATTCTCGCAGGTCCGGGCCGTTGCCGAAGCTCACGGAGGTGAGCGGTGGGCACGTCCACCGGCCGTTGTCGGTGGTGGGGTGCACGATGGGGGGCATGGCCGGTTCCGCACTCGAATCCTTCTCGCCCGCGACCCGCGGCTGGTTCGCGGGCGCCTTCGACGCGCCCACCCCGGCGCAGGAGGGCGCCTGGCGGGCCATCGGCGAGGGCTCGGACGTACTGGTCGTGGCGCCGACCGGATCGGGCAAGACCCTCGCCGCCTTCCTGGCCTCCCTCGACCGGCTGGCGGCCGCCCCGCCACCCGCCGAGGCGAAGAAGCGCTGCCGCGTGCTGTACGTGTCGCCGATGAAGGCGCTCGCCGTGGACGTGGAGCGGAATCTGCGTTCACCACTGACCGGGATCCGTCAGGAATCCGTCCGGCTGGGCCTGCCCGAGCCTGAGGTGCGGGTGGGGATCCGCTCCGGCGACACCCCTCCGGCCGAGCGCCGCTCGATGGCGACGAAGCCGCCGGACATCATGATCACCACCCCCGAGTCGCTGTTCCTGATGCTCACCTCGTCGGCCCGGGACGCGCTGGCCGGAGTCGAGACGGTGATCGTGGACGAGGTGCACGCCGTCGCGGGCACCAAGCGGGGTGCCCATCTGGCCGTGTCCCTGGAGCGTCTCGACGAGCTGCTTCCACGCCCCGCGCGCCGCATCGGGCTGTCGGCCACGGTCCGGCCGGTCGACGAGGTCGCGCGGTTCCTTTCCCCCCAGCGGAAGGTGGAGATCGTCCAGCCGCCGTCCACCAAGGAGTTCGACCTCTCCGTCGTGGTCCCGGTCGAGGATCTGGGCGAGCTCAGCGGCTCCCCCGCCACGGGCGACGAGGGCGGCCAGGCCGAGAAGCCGTCGATCTGGCCCCATGTCGAGGAGCGGATCGCCGATCTCGTCCAGTCCCACCGCTCCACGATCGTCTTCGCCAACTCCCGGCGGCTGGCCGAGCGCCTGTGCAACCGGCTGAACGAGATCGCCTACGAGCGGGCGACCGGTGCCGCGTTCGAGGAGGGGGCGGAGGCCGGCGGCCCGCTGCCCGAGGCCCACTCCCCCGCCGAGGTCATGGCCCAGTCCGGGGCAGCGAAGGGCGCGCCTGCAGTCCTCGCCCGTGCGCACCACGGCTCGGTGTCCAAGGAGCAGCGCTCCCAGGTCGAGGAGGACCTCAAGGCGGGCCGGCTGCCTGCCGTGGTCGCCACCTCCAGTCTGGAGCTGGGCATCGACATGGGAGCGGTCGATCTGGTGATCCAGGTCGAGTCGCCGCCGTCGGTGGCCTCGGGGCTGCAGCGGGTGGGCCGTGCCGGTCACCAGGTCGGTGCCGTGTCCACCGGCGTGGTCTTCCCCAAGTACCGCGGCGACCTGGTGCAGGCGGCCGTGGTCACCGAGCGGATGCGTACGGGGGCCATCGAGGCCCTGAGGATCCCGTCCAACCCGCTGGACGTGCTCGCCCAGCAGATCGTCGCGACGGTGGCCCTCGACAGCTGGCAGGCCGACGACCTGCTCGCGCTCGCCAGGCGGTCAGCGCCCTTCGCCTCGCTGCCCGAGTCCGCGTTCACCGCCGTGCTCGACATGCTCGCCGGCCGCTATCCGTCCGACGCGTTCGCGGAGCTGCGCCCCCGGGTCGTGTGGGACCGCGTCACCGGTACGGTCACGGGCCGCCCCGGTGCCCAGCGGCTCGCCGTCACCTCGGGCGGCACCATCCCCGACCGCGGGCTCTTCGGAGTCTTCCTGGCGGGCGCGGACCCGAAGAAGGGCGGCGGGCGGGTCGGCGAGCTGGACGAGGAGATGGTCTACGAGTCCCGGGTCGGCGACGTCTTCACCCTGGGCACCACGTCGTGGCGGATCGAGGACATCACCAGGGACCGGGTCCTGGTCTCGCCCGCCCCCGGGGTCCCGGGCAGGCTGCCCTTCTGGAAGGGCGACCAACTGGGCCGCCCGCTGGAGCTGGGCCGCGCCCTGGGCGCGTTCCTCAGGGAGATCGGCGCCCTGTCCGACGAGGACGCCCGGCTGCGGCTGCTCGCCGCCGGGCTCGACGCCTGGGCGGCGGACAACACCCTGTCGTACCTCGACGAGCAGCGCCGCGCCTGCGGTCACGTCCCCGACGACCGCACGGTCCTGGTCGAGCGGTTCCGGGACGAGCTCGGCGACTGGCGGGTCGTGGTGCACTCGCCGTTCGGCGCCCAGGTGCACGCACCGTGGGCACTCGCCCTGTCCGCCCGGCTCGGCGAGCGGTACGGCATGGACGCACAGGTCATGCACGCGGACGACGGCATCGTGCTCCGGCTGCCCGACGCCGATCTCATGGGTCTCGACCTCCTCGACTTCGATCCGGCCCAGGCGGATGCGGGAGGTGGCGGGGGTGCCGAGCGCGGCGACACCGGCCGGGGCTTCCCCGCTGCCGGATCCGACGGTGAACAGCCCCCGGTGGGGGCCACCGATGTGGTGTTCGACAAGGGTGAGATCAGCCAGCTCGTCACCGAACAGGTCGGCGGATCGGCCCTCTTCGCCTCCCGCTTCCGTGAATGCGCCGCACGCGCCCTGCTGTTGCCCCGGCGCAGTCCGGGAAAGCGCACCCCCCTCTGGCAGCAGCGCCAGCGCGCGTCCCAGCTGCTGCAGGTCGCCTCCGAGTTCGGCTCGTTCCCGATCGTCCTCGAAGCCGTCCGCGAGTGCCTTCAGGACGTCTTCGACGTCCCGGGCCTCACCGAGCTGATGGGCGACCTGGAGGCGCGCCGTATCCGCCTGGTCGAGGTGACCACGCCCGAGCCGTCCCCGTTCGCCCGCTCGCTCCTCTTCGGCTACGTCGCGCAGTTCCTGTACGAGGGCGACTCACCCCTCGCCGAGAGGCGTGCGGCAGCCCTCTCGCTCGACTCCCATCTCCTGGCCGAGCTGCTCGGCCAGGCGGAGCTGCGCGAGCTGCTCGACGCCGACGTCCTCGGCGTGCTGGAGCGCGAGCTGCAGTGGCTGACCGACGACCGGAAGATCAAGGACGTCGAGGGGGTCGCGGATCTGCTGCGCGTCCTGGGCCCGCTCACCGACGCGGAGCTGGCCGAGCGTGGCGCGGAGCCCGCGTGGGCACCGGAGCTGGAGACGTCGAGGCGCGCCATCCAGGTCCGCATCGGCGGTGCCGCCCACTGGGCGGCCGTCGAGGACGCGGGCAGGCTGCGCGACGCCCTCGGCACCGCGCTCCCGGTGGGGGTCCCCGAGGCGTTCACCGAGCCGGTCAAGGACCCCCTCGGCGACCTGCTCGCCCGGTACGCCCGCACACACGGCCCGTTCACCAGCACCCGGGCGGCAAACCGTTTCGGTCTCGGAACCGCCGTCACGGACGGGGCGCTGCAACGGCTCGCCGCGTCGAGCCGTGTCGTCCAGGGTGAGTTCCACCCCGCGGGCATCGGCCAGGAGTGGTGCGACGCCACGGTGCTTCGACGGCTCCGCCGCCGTTCGCTCGCCGCGCTCCGCCAGGAGCTGGAGCCGGTCCCGCCCGCGGCGCTGGCCGGTTTCCTCCCCCAGTGGCAGCACGTGGGCGACAACAGTCTGCGCGGGATCGACGGACTGGCCCGCGCCATCGAGCAGTTGCAGGGTGCTCCGGTCCCCGCGTCCGCGCTGGAGAAGCTGATCCTGCCGAGCCGGGTCATGGGCTACACCCCGGCGATGCTCGACGAGCTCACGACGACCGGCGAGGTCGTCTGGGCGGGTGCGGGCGCCCTCCCGGGAAAGGACGGCTGGCTCTCCGTCCACCTGGCCGACAGCGCGCCGCTGCTCCTTCCCCCGCCCCACCCGCTGGAGCTGACCGCGGTGCACGAGTCGGTCCTCACCGTCCTCTCCGGCGGGTACGGGCTCTTCTTCCGGCAGATCGCCGACCAGGTCCGCGCCACCACCCACCCGGACTGCACCGATTCCCAGCTGGCCGACGCGCTCTGGGACCTGGTCTGGTCCGGCCGTCTCACCAACGACACGCTGGCCCCGCTGCGTTCGCTCCTCGGCTCGGGGCGCACAGCCGGCTCCACCGCACACCGCGCGAGACGCAATGTGCCGCGGGGGCGTTACGGCTCGCTGACCGCGGCAGCCCGACCGGCCTCCCGGACCGGCCCGCCGACCGTGTCGGGACGCTGGTCGCTCCTGCCTCCCGCGGAGCCCGAGCCGACCCATCGCGCTCATGCCCTGGCACGGACGCTCCTCGACCGCCACGGCGTGGTCACCCGCGGTGCGGTGCAGGCCGAGGGCGTCGAGGGAGGGTTCTCGGCGATCTACCGCATCCTCGCCGCGTTCGAGGACAGCGGGCAGGCCCGTCGTGGTTACGTCGTCGAGGGGCTGGGGGCGGCCCAGTTCGCGATGGACGGCGCCGTGGACCGGCTGAGGGCCGCCTCCACCGCGCGCGACCGCGCCGACCCCGGCTCGGTCCCCCGCGCCCTGGTCCTCGCCGCGGCCGATCCGGCCAACGCGTACGGCGCAGCCCTGCCCTGGCCCGAGTCGCCGGACGGCGCCGGACACAAACCAGGGCGTAAGGCCGGATCACTGGTGGTCCTCGTGGACGGCGAGCTGACGCTCTACATGGAGCGAGGCGGCAAATCCCTCCTCGCGTGGCCGACCGATCCCTCCGACCCCGCGCTCCGCGCGGCGGCCGAGGCGCTCGCCTCGGCCGCCCGCGCGGGAACCCTCGGCACGATCACGGTGGAACGCACCAACGGCGCCTCCTCGCTGACCTCGCCACTGGGCCGGACCCTGGAGGCCGCAGGCTTCCTCGCCACGCCCCGAGGGCTGCGCCTGCGCGCCTGAGGAACCCCACGGGACACAGCGGCAGAGCACGGGACAGGGCCGCGCGCGGCCCTGTCCGCGCATCATGGAGTCATGCCTGAAGGTGACACCGTCCTGCAGACGGCCCGACGTCTCGACGCGGCGCTGGCCGGCCAGCCGCTGACGGGCTTCGACCTGCGAGTCCCTCGGTTCGCCACGGCCGACCTGACCGGCCGCACGGTGCTGGGCGTCGCCTCGCGCGGCAAGCACCTGCTCACCCGGTTCCAGGGCGGCCTCACCCTCCACAGCCATCTGCGCATGGAGGGCGCCTGGCGCGTGTACGGCCACGGCGAGCGCTGGCGGGGCGGCCCCTCCCATCAGATCCGCGCCGTCCTCGCCACCGCGGAGCGCACCGCCGTCGGCTACCGGCTGCCGGTCCTCGAACTGCTCCGCACCGAGGACGAGGAGCAGGCCGTCGGCCACCTCGGCCCCGATCTCCTGGGGCCGGACTGGGAACCGGACACCGCTCTGCGCAATCTGCTCGCCGACCCCGGGCGCCGTGTCGGGGACGCGCTTCTGGACCAGCGCAATCTCGCGGGAATCGGCAACGTCTACATGTGCGAGCTCTGCTTCATGGCCCGTGCGACACCCTGGCTGCCTGTGGGCGAGCTGTCCCTGCCCCTCACCACTCGCCTGGTCAGCACGGCCAAGCAGCTCCTGGAGGCCAACCGCGACCGTCCGATGCGGACCACCACGGGAGCGACCGCGGCCCTGTCCCGCAGCCGCGTACGGGAGCGGCTCTTCGTCTACGGACGAGCGGGCCGCCCCTGCCTGCGCTGCCGCACACCCATCCGTGTGGCGGACCGGGACGACCGCCCCACCTACTGGTGTCCGCACTGCCAGTCCGGACCCACCGCCTGAGACCCCCTGGCCTGAGACCCCTCGGCCTGAGCCCCACTGACCGGTCCGACGGCGGTCCTACAGCCGGTTTGCAGCCGGTCCGACGGCCACTCCGACGCCTCCGCGCCGGCACACGTCGAGAGGGCTAGTCGGATATCTGTGTCCGGTCCGCCCCGGACTTCTCCGCGGCCTCCTGCGGCCCGGGCTCCTCGGCAGCCTGCTCCGGCCGCGCCGCAGCCGCCACATGCACCGGAAGGAGGCTCAGCCCCCATCCCCCGGCCGCCACCGCGCCCTCGACCACTCCGGCGTGTTCCGGTTTCAGGAGCAGCCGCAGCACCGCCCACCACCAGGCGCCACCGAGGACGAGTGCCGACACCCATCGCCGCACCATGGCTGCCTCCTCCGGCCGACGCTAGTACGGCACGATCGCCCGACGGGAGGGCGCACCGGTGCGTTACCGGCGTGCGAGGCGCGAGCCGAGTGGCCGTGTGCGCTCTCCGGAGCCGCTGTCGGGAGAGACGGGACCCCGCCCTCTCCCGCAGTTTCCCCCGAGTCCGTGTCGGCTGCATCCCGCGGGCGGAGAGCGGAGGCGTCGGCCGCCACGGGCCGTGCCCCCTGGACACGCCGGTGCCCCCGGGACCGGAATCCGCGGGGGCACGCCGGTGGGCGGACGTCTCACTTGTCGTCGGTGAGCGAGTCCTTCACACCCTTGGCACGGTCGCCGGTCTCGCCCAGAGCGCCCTCGGCCTTCGCCTTGGCCTGGTCGGATTTGCCCTCGGTCTCCTTGCGGCGGTCTCCGGTGAGCTTGCCGGTCGTTTCCTTCGCCTTGCCCTTGAGCTTGTCCATGGCCTTCTTGTCCGTCATGGCGATTCCTTCCTCGAGTGCGAAGTTCGGGTTCGGCAGGGGTTCTGGTTCAGGCGCTCTCGGCCTGGAACATCCACGCGTGCTTCTCGAGATCCGCGGTGAGCGTGATGAGGATGTCCTGGCTCACGGGGTCCGGTTCGCCGGTCGCGTCGATCCGCTCCCGCATGCGGTCGATGACCACGCGAAGGGCGTCCACGAGGACACGTACCGCGTCCACGTCCTTGATCCAGCCGTCGGGCACGACATCGATCGCCGTGGTCTTCGCGAGCGTCCTGGACCGGCCGTCCGGGTTGACGCCGACCGCGGAAGCCCTCTCCGCGACCGTGTCCGAGTGCTGTCGTGCCGTGTCGACGACCTCGTCGAGCTGCAGGTGCACGGAGCGGAAGCGGGGGCCGACCACGTTCCAGTGGACCTGCTTGGCCACCAGGGAGAGGTCGACCAGGTCGACCAGCGCGCCTTGCAGCGCGTCGCCCACGACCTTGCGGTCGCCATCGGACAGAGCGCTCTTCACGACAGACATGCAGTTCTCCGTTCAGATAGCTGTTCGGCCTATCACCCGGCCTACCACCTGTCCACAATGGCACATATGTGGTGAAACTGGCATTCAGGTGGCTGATCCGGAGAATTGCCCTCCGGCCTCACTTGGCCGCATGCCCCACGAACGGCCCGGCACACACCACGAACCACACCGCGATACGCGAAAGCCCCGGCCGGCCCATGAGGGCCGGCCGGGGCTTCGTTCACCACGAACCGTGCGGGTCAAGCGGCGACGACATCCACCGCTTCCGCGGGCGCCTTGATGGTCACCCGTCCCGTGGGTACGCCGGCGACCGACGCAACAGAGACGGAGTTGAGCATCGGGCGTACTGGCACAGGCACCGCATCACTGGCCGCTGCCGACTCGGCCAGCTCAGCCAGCGACAGTTCGTCGCTCACTTCACGCATGAGCTCGGACATCCGTACGTCCAGCGCGTCGCAAATGGCGGAGAGCAGTTCGGAGGATGCCTCCTTCTGCCCCCGCTCCACCTCGGAGAGATAGCCGAGCGAGACTCGGGCGGACGAGGAGACTTCGCGCAGAGTACGGCCTTGGCGCTGGCGCTGCCGACGCAGCACGTCACCAAGCAGGCGACGGAGCAGAATCATCGGTGGCTCCCTCCTCGGACCGCGTAGCCGCATCCTTCACGCCCCACCGTACCGCCTCGCGCTGCGGCCGTGCGGGGAGCGATGTCGTGTTCACTCAGGGCTGCAAACATCAATTCCCCCCGTTCTGTTCCGTATCCTGTGCCCTCGCGTTTTCGCCGAGTTCGCGGGAGAGCAGCTCGAGCAGGCTCCGTACACTCTCCTTACGGATGTCCGCCCGCCCGCCGTTCAACCTCAGCTCGGCGACTTTCTGTACTCCCCCCGGCCCGGAAACGGCTATGAAGACGGTCCCCACGGGCTTGCCGTCCTGCGGCTCGGGGCCGGCGACACCGGTGGTCGAGATCCCCCAGTCCGCGCCCAGCACCCGGCGTACGCCGGCGGCCATCGACCGGGCGACCGCGGGGTCCACCGCTCCGCGCTCGGCCAGGAGTGCGCCGTCGACGCCCAGCACATCCCGCTTGAGGGACGTGGCGTACGCCGTGACGGACCCGCGGAAGGCCTGAGAGGCACCGGGTACGGAAGTGAGCTCAGCGGCCACCAGACCCCCGGTGAGGGATTCGGCGACGGCGAGCGTCTCACCGCGCTCCTGAAGCCGCAGCAGCACCCGGGCGGCCCCGGACGTCACCGCTCGACCTCCGCAGTCCCCCGACCGCCCGCCACACGCTCTCCGACGGGGTCCCCGAGGGGCTCGACCATGGGCTCCACACTGTCTCCCCCGGCCGCGTCGACGTCATCGGCGGCGCATTCGCCGCCCGCGCCCACGCCCGCTTCCGCCTCCGCGGCCGCCGCGACCGCTTCCAGGGCGGCGGCCTGCTCGGCCGCGAGCCCGTGGCCGCGCAGCACGACGGCCTGCCGCACGTAGTCGAGGCCGGTGACGACCGTCAGGACGACGGCGACCGCCATCACCCAGAACCGCAGAGTCGCCAGGGGCCCTGTCAGCGCCAGGACGTACATGCCCACGGCGATGCCCTGGGCGAGGGTCTTCACCTTCCCGCCGCGGCTGGCGGGGATCACGGAGTGACGGATGACCCAGAAGCGCATCAGCGTGATGCCGAGTTCACGGAAGAGGATCACACCGGTGACCCACCAGGGCAGGTCACCGAGCGAGGACAGGCAGATCAGCGCCGCGCCCATGATCGCCTTGTCCGCGATCGGATCGGCGATCTTCCCGAAGTCGGTGACCAGGTTGTACGTGCGCGCCAGATGCCCGTCGAAGACATCGGTGATCATCGCGACGGCGAAGGCCGCCCAGGCGAACGACCGCCAGACCGGGTCATAGCCCCCGTCGTGCAGAAGCAGCATGACGAAGCCCGGGACCAGCAGCAGGCGCACCATCGTGAGGATGTTCGCGATGTTCCACAGACCGGCCTGGTTGACGGCCGCCGCGCCCAGCTTGCCGCCGCGGGGAACCGGTGTCGCGCCGGAGCCGCCTGCCGCGGATGCCGGGGCTCCCGTCATCTGGCTGCCTCCGCAAGCTCGTGGTGTTCGGCCACGAGGTCCACTCCCTCGGTGCCCACTGCCTTCGCTTCGACCATACGGCCCGGCGCGAGCCCTTCGCGTGCGGTGAAGATGACCTGGCCGTCCGTTTCCGGCGCCTGGTGGGCGGCTCGGCCCACCGCCACGGGGCCGTCCTCGTCGGACTCCACGGACTCGACGAGGACCTGGAGGGTCTCGCCGACCCGCTCCTCGGCGCGCTGCGAGGTCAGCTCCTCGGCGAGCTGCGAGATGTGCGCGAGGCGCTCCGCGATGACGTCGGCGTCCAGCTTGTTCTCGTAGCCGACGGCCTCGGTGCCCTCCTCGTCGGAGTAGCCGAAGACCCCGATGGCGTCCAGGCGCGCGCCGGTGAGGAAGCGCTCCAGCTCGGCCAGGTCGGCCTCCGTCTCACCGGGGAATCCCACGATGAAGTTCGACCGGGCACCGGCCTGCGGCGCCTTGCCCCGAATGGTGTCCAGCAGCTCGAGGAAACGGTCCGTGTCGCCGAACCGCCGCATCGCGCGCAGGACCCCGGGGGCGGAGTGCTGGAACGAGAGGTCGAAGTACGGGGCGACCTTCGGCGTCGAGGTGAGTACGTCGATCAGTCCCGGCCGCATCTCCGCGGGCTGCAGGTAGCTGACGCGGATCCGCTCGATCCCGTCGACGTCGGCGAGCTCGGGCAGCAGGGTCTCCAGGAGCCTGATGTCCCCGAGGTCCTTGCCGTAGGAGGTGTTGTTCTCGGAGACGAGCATGACCTCCTTGACACCCTGCTCGGCGAGCCAGCGGGTCTCCTGGAGGACGTCGGAGGGGCGCCGCGAGATGAACGAGCCGCGGAAGGAGGGGATGGCGCAGAACGAGCAGCGCCGGTCACAGCCCGAGGCGAGCTTCACGGAGGCGACCGGGCTGGTGCCCAGCCTGCGGCGCAGCGGTGCCCGCGGTCCCGAGACCGGTGCGACACCTTCCGGCAGGTCCGCCGGTGCCGGCGTGATCTCCTGGGCGTGCCCCGGCAGCGCGACGGCGGCGTCCTGCCGCTCGGCCGGGCTGATCGGCAGCAGCTTGCGGCGGTCGCGCGGGGTGTGGGAGGCGTGGATGCCACCGTTGAGAATGGTCTGAAGACGGTCGGAGATGTCGGCGTAGTCGTCGAATCCGAGGACTCCGTCCGCTTCCGGCAGCGCCTCGGCGAGGTCCTTGCCGTACCGCTCGGCCATGCAGCCGACGGCCACGACGGCCTGGGTTCTGCCGTGATCCTTCAGATCGTTGGCTTCGAGCAGGGCGTCGACGGAGTCCTTCTTGGCGGCTTCGACGAATCCACAAGTGTTGACGACGGCGACATCCGCGTCCGTGGCGTTCTCGACGAGCTCCCAGCCGTCCGCTGCCAAGCGGCCTGCGAGCTCCTCCGAGTCCACCTCGTTACGGGCGCAGCCAAGAGTGACAAGGGCGACGGTACGGCGTTCGGGCATGGGCTCAAGACTACTTTGTCCCGGCGCTCGCCCTACCGCGCAGGGTTCACCGCTACGGGGAGTGACCGAACGCTCGGTGAATCCGGGGAGAGCACGCCGAACGCAGACGGTGCGTGCCCGGCAGGACTGCCGGGCACGCACCGTCGGAAGCGAGCGGGTGGGAGAGAGATCAGCCGACCTCGGGGTCACCCTTGGTGTACGAAAGCCGTTCGACCTGACCCGACTCGAACTGGTCGTCGACCTTCTTGCCGTTCACGAAGAGATCGATCGCTCCGGCGTCGCCGAGGACGAGATCGACCCGCTCCTTGTCCTGGAAGGTCTTGGAGTCGCCCTGGTTCAGCAGCCCGTCGAAGAGCAGCCGTCCGTTGTGGTCCTTGGCGGAGATCCAGCTCTTGCCCTCGGTGGCGCTGAGCCTGACCGTCACCTTGTCCCGGGGGGCAGCGGCGATGGCGCTCTCGGAGGGCGCGGGCTTGGGGTCTGCGGGCTTGGTGGCGGTGGGCTTGGGAGTGGTCTTGTCGGGGGTCGAGCCTTCGGCGACCTGCGCCGAGCCCGCACCCTCGTCGTCGCCGCTGAACAATGTGAAGCCGACGAAACCGACCACGGCCACGATCGCGGCGACCATGGCAGCGGTCCAGTTGGGCCGACGGGGTTCGGAGCGGATCCGCTCCGCCTCGAACAGCGGTGCCGCGGGGGTGGGCGCGGGACGCCCACCGTGTTCGGCGTCGAACTCCTCGATCAGCGGATCGGGGTCGAGCCGGACGGCACGGGCGAGCATGCGGATGTGGCCGCGTGCGTAGACGTCGCCGCCGCAGCGGGAGAAGTCGTCCTCCTCGATCGCGTGCACGATGGGGATGCGCACCCGGGTGGAGCTGCTGACTTCTTCGACCGTCAGACCTGCGGCGATACGAGCCTGGTGAAGCACGCGACCGATCGAAGGCCGGTCGTCTTCGGGGGAGTTGCCGATGGACACGGGGGCGCCTTTCGAGCGTGAGCCACCTGCTGGACGTTCAGTCTAGGGGTGGTACGAAAGGGTGGGGCAACCGGGAGCGAGGGCTTTGTACGCCATCGGGTTCGCCGGGCAGCCCCTCGGGCAGGGCGGGGGTCGGAGAGCACAACGGAGCATCCCGCTGCTCCTCCTTTCAACTTGACGTACGGCCGGGCGAAACGGTTGCCCGCAAAACTCCTACGAAGCGGTTTCCCCGCGGATGACGGCCAACACACCGTCGAGTTCGTCCGGCTTCACCATGACATCGCGCGCCTTGGAACCCTCGCTGGGACCCACGATATTGCGCGACTCCATCAGATCCATCAGCCGACCGGCCTTCGCGAAGCCGACCCGCAGCTTGCGCTGGAGCATCGATGTCGAGCCGAACTGGGTGGACACGACCAGCTCGGCCGCCTGGCAGAGCAGATCGAGGTCGTCGCCGATGTCCTCGTCGATCTCCTTCTTCTGCTTGGTGCCGACCACCACGTCCTCGCGGAAGACCGGCGCCATCTGATCCTTGCAGTGCTGGACGACCGCCGCGACCTCGGCCTCGGTGACGAAGGCCCCCTGCATACGGGTCGGCTTGTTCGCCCCCATCGGCAGGAACAGACCGTCACCCTTTCCGATGAGCTTCTCGGCGCCGGGCTGGTCGAGGATGACCCGGCTGTCGGCGAGCGACGAGGTCGCGAAGGCGAGCCGGGAGGGAACGTTGGCCTTGATCAGTCCGGTCACGACATCGACCGACGGCCGCTGCGTGGCGAGCACCAGGTGGATGCCCGCGGCGCGCGCCAGCTGGGTGATGCGGACGATGGAGTCCTCGACGTCGCGCGGGGCCACCATCATGAGGTCCGCCAGCTCGTCGACGATGACCAGCAGATACGGATAGGGCGAGAGCTCCCGCTCGCTCCCCTCCGGCGCCTTCGCCTTGCCGGCGCGCACCGCGTGGTTGAAGTCGTCGATGTGCCGGAAGCCGTAGGCCGCGAGGTCGTCGTAGCGGAGATCCATCTCCCGTACGACCCACTGGAGTGCCTCGGCGGCCTTCTTCGGGTTGGTGATGATGGGCGTGATGAGGTGCGGGATGCCCTCGTAGGCGGTGAGCTCGACCCGCTTCGGGTCGACGAGCACCATCCGTACGTCCTCGGGTGTCGCCCGCACCATGACCGAGGTGATCAGACAGTTGATGCAGGAGGACTTGCCGGAACCGGTCGCACCGGCGACCAGGACGTGCGGCATGTTCGCCAGGTTGGCCATCTCGTAGCCGCCCTCGACGTTCTTGCCGAGCGCGACCAGCATGGGGTGGTCGTCCTCCGCCGCGTCCGCGAGGCGCAGGACGTCCCCGAGGTTGACCATCTCCCGGTCGGAGTTGGGGATCTCGATGCCGACGGCGGACTTGCCGGGGATCGGGGAGATGATCCGGACATCGGGGCTGGCCACGGCGTAGGCGATGTTCTTGGTGAGAGCGGTGATCCGCTCGACCTTGACGGCGGGTCCGAGTTCCACCTCGTAGCGGGTGACCGTGGGACCGCGGGTGAAGCCGGTGACGGCGGCGTCGACCTTGAACTCCGTGAAGACGTTGGTCAGTGAGGCGACGACCGCGTCGTTGGCGGCGCTGCGCGTCTTGCCGGGGCCACCGCGCTCCAGCAGGTCCAGGGAGGGCAGCGCGTAGGTGATGTCGCCGGAGAGCTGGAGCTGCTCGGCCCGGGCGGGCAACGGCAGCGGCCGCTCGGGGGCCGGCTTCGTCAGATCGGGGACGCCTCCGGAGGACACGTCCTTCTCCGTGCCCCCGTCGCCGGGCGGGGTCTTCCCGGCCGACCGGGCACCGGGCACCGGGGTGCCGGCCCGCTCCCGTTCGGTGGAGACGCCCTGGGTCAGATCGGCGACCACCGGGGAGGGGGGCATGCCGTTGAGCACCGCCCCGTCGAGCGCGGCGGCCGCCGCGGCGGCGACGTCCACCGCGTCCAGGGTGCGGTTCATCGCAGGCTGGGCCGACGTCCTGCGGGGCCTGCGCCGCTTGGACAGCGCCTCGCCCTCGGCCTGGTCCGGGTCGTACACGTCCGGTCCCGCGCCACGGGCCGAGGACCTGCGGGACCCCTCGGGCAGCGCGTCGCGCCACTGCTCGTCGTACCGCTCGTCGTCGCTCCCGTCCTCTTCGCCCGGCGCGTACACCGGGTCGACGATGCCGAGCCTGACGCCGAGCTGCCGCATCCGCCGGGGGATGGCGTTGACCGGGGTGGCGGTGACCACCAGGAGTCCGAAGACCGTCAGCAGCAGAAGCAGCGGGACTGCGAGGACCTCGCCCATCATGAAGACGAGGGGCTGGGAGGCGGCCCAGCCGATCAGCCCGCCGGCGTCCTGCATGGCGCCGGTGCCGTCCTCGCGGCCCGGCGATCCGCAGGCGATGTGGACCTGGCCGAGCACGCCGATGACGAGGGCGGAGAGCCCGATGACGATACGGCCGTTGGCCTCCGGCTTCTCCGGATAGAGGATCAGCCGCACGGCGACGGCGCCCAGCAGGAGTGGCACCAGCAGATCGAGCCGGCCGAACGCCCCCGTCACCAGCATCTCGACGAGATCGCCTACGGGGCCCTTCAGATGCGACCAGGTGCCCGCCGCGACGACCAACGCGAGGCCGAGGAGCAGCAGGGCGAGTCCGTCCTTGCGGTGCGCCGGGTCGAGTCCCTTCGCTCCGCGCCCTATGGAGCGGAACACCGCCCCGACACCGTGCGCGGTACCCAGCCACAGCGCGCGGACGAGCCGGTACACGCCCCCCGTGGGGGACGGTGCGGGCCTGGGCGCGGCTTTCTTCGCGGCCGCCTTCCTGGCGGGCGCCTTCCTGGGCGGCGCTGTCTTCTTCGCCGCCGCCTTCTTGGCGGGCGCGGCTTTCTTCGCCGGTCCCTGGGTACGGCCGGCGCGCTTCGCGGTGCCCGCCGTGCCCAGGGAACCCTTGCCGGACGTACGTGAGGCCATGTGACTGAGGTTACCGGTGCCGACGGCGGTGGACACGTGTGCCTACGGCTTCACCCGTCCGTGTCGTCCTTGCGCAGGCGGTGAACTGACGCAGCCTCAGGCCGTCGCGGGTCAGCCCTGCGAGGGCAGAGTGGCCGCGGAACCGCCCGCGCCCGGTTCCAGTGCGTCGAGCGCACGGCGCAACCCGGTGAGCTTGCGCTCGAGGTGCGCGGCGGTGGCCACCGCCCCCGCGTCCGCCGATTCGTCGTCCAACTGCTTGGAGAGGGCCTCTGCCTGCTCCTCGACCGCGGCGAGCCTCGCCGAGAGCTCGGCGAGCAGACCGGCCGGCTCCTTCTCGTCGACACCCTGCTGGGTGCCGCCCTCGAGCTGGAGCCGGAGCAGCGCCGCCTGTTCACGCAGCTGGCAGTTCTTCATGTAGAGCTCGACGAAGACCGAGACCTTGGCACGCAGCACCCAAGGGTCGAAGGGCTTCGAGATGTAGTCCACCGCGCCCGCCGCGTACCCCCTGAAGGTGTGATGCGGCCCGTGGTTGATCGCGGTCAGGAAGATGATCGGGATATCCCGGGTCCGCTCCCGCCGCTTGATGTGCGCGGCCGTCTCGAATCCGTCCATACCGGGCATCTGCACGTCCAGCAGAATGACCGCGAAATCATCCGTGAGCAGCGCCTTGAGCGCTTCCTCCCCTGACGATGCCCGCACCAGTGTCTGATCGAGCGCAGAGAGGATGGCCTCCAGCGCCAGCAGATTCTCCGGCCGGTCATCGACCAGGAGGATCTTGGCCTTCTGCACCATGGCCCGTCCTCCTCGCCCCGGAATCGCACCGGGTGCCGCCCCAGGGGACGACTCCCTTACGCCGTCCGTCCTTGTGCCGGTCATGGTAGCCGCACCCCGCCCGTCACCACACCCTGTCACCGCGATGTCACTGTGCACACAGCGAAAACGCGGTCGAAGACCAGAAGGTTCCCCGGAATCCGTCCACTCACACTCTTCCGGACACAGCCGGTCGACGGATTCCGGCGAACTGCCTCCCGCCCGGTCACTCTCCGCGCATCCACTTCTCCATCACCGACAGCAGATGATCGGAATCGACCGGCTTGGTCACGTAGTCGGAGGCTCCGCAGTCGATCGCCTTCTCGCGGTCGCCCTTCATGGCCTTGGCGGTCAGCGCGACGATCGGCAGGCCGGCGAACTGCGGCATCCGGCGGATCGCCGTCGTCGTGGCATAGCCATCCATCTCGGGCATCATGATGTCCATCAGTACGATCGTCACATCGTCGTGCTGCTCAAGGACTTCGATGCCCTCGCGCCCGTTCTCCGCGTACAGCACCGACAGCCCGTGCTGCTCCAGCACGCTGGTGAGGGCGAAGACGTTGCGGATGTCGTCGTCGACGATCAGCACCTTCTCACCCTGGAAGCGGAAGGTCCTCCGCGGCTCCTGCTCGTCCTGCGCGCTCTTCACCCACTCCTCCGGTGTCGCGGCCTGCGCCTCACCGGAGACACCGTTCGCCAGGGCAGGACGCTGCGCCGATCCGCCGAGGGCCTTGCGCCGGCGCCTGAACACCCCTGCGGAGTTGGCGGGATCACCCAGGGGCTGCTCGCCGCCGCTGCCCTGCGACGGCTCCAGACGCAGGGCTCCGTCGCCGGAACCGCCCTGGACCTCGATGGGGCCCGGCCCCATCTGCGGGTAGCCCTGCGGCGGCAGCTCGCTCGGGTGCAGCGGCAGGTACAGCGTGAAGGTCGAACCACGTCCCGGTTCGCTCGCTGCGTGGATCTCGCCGCCCAGCAGGCGGGCGATCTCCCGGCTGATGGAGAGACCCAGGCCCGTCCCCCCGTACTTGCGGCTGGTCGTCCCGTCCGCCTGCTTGAACGCCTCGAAGATCACCAGCATCTTGCTGGAAGCGATGCCGATCCCGGTGTCGGTCACCGAGAAGGCGATCAGGTCGCCGTCGGCGTCGCGCAGCGAGCCCGCTTCCAGCAGGTGTTCCCGGATCGCGTTCGGCACATCGGCGCCGGCGGGCCGGATCACCAGCTCCACGGCGCCGCCGTCGGTGAACTTCACCGCGTTCGACAGGAGGTTGCGGAGGACCTGCAGCAGCCGCTGCTCGTCCGTGTGCAGCGTGGCGGGCAGCTCCGGAGACACCCGTACGGAGAAGTCGAGCCCCTTCTCCGCGGTGAGCGGCCGGAACGTCGCCTCCACGTAGTCGACCAGCTGCACCAGGGCGATCCTCGTCGGACTGACGTCCATCTTGCCCGCCTCGACCTTGGACAGGTCGAGGATGTCGTTGATCAGCTGGAGCAGGTCGGAGCCCGCACCGTGGATCGTCTCGGCGAACTCCACCTGCTTCGGCGAGAGATTGCCCTCGGCGTTGTCCGCCAGCAGCTTGGCCAGGATGAGCAGCGAGTTGAGCGGTGTGCGCAGCTCGTGGGACATGTTGGCCAGGAACTCGGACTTGTAGCGCATGGAGACGGCGAGCTGCTCGGCACGCTCCTCCAGGACCTGCCGCGCCTCCTCGATCTCGGTGTTCTTCACCTCGATGTCGCGGTTCTGCTGTGCCAGCAGTTCGGCCTTCTCCTCCAGCTCGGCGTTGGAGGCCTGCAGCGCCTTCTGCCGGTTCTCGAGCTCCTGCGAACGGTCACGCAGCTGCTCGGTGAGCTCCTGGGACTGTTCCAGGAGCTTCTCGGTCTTCGTGTTGACGCTGATGGTGTTGACGCTCGTGGCGATCATCTCGGCGAGCTGGTTGAGGAAGTCCCGCTGGATGTGGGTGAACGGCTGGAACGAGGCCAGCTCGATCACACCGAGCACCTGGCCCTCGAACAGCACCGGCAGCACGATCACATGCGCGGGCGGTGCCTCGCCGAGGCCCGAGGAGATCTTGAGATACCCGGGCGGCACGTTGTCCACCTGGATCGTCCGCTTCTCCTCCGCCGCCGTGCCGATGAGCGTCTCACCGGGCCGGAAGGAGGTCGGCATCGAGCCCGCCGAGTAGCCGTAACTGCCGCGCATGCGCAGCTCGTACGCACTCTCGTTGCCGCTGTCGGAGCCCACCTCCTCACCGTCACCGGTGCTGATGGCCAGGAAGAACGCACCGTGCTGGGCGGAGACGACCGGCGTCAGCTCGCTCATGATCAGCGAGGCGACGTCGTCCAGATCGCGGCGGCCCTGCATCAGACCGGAGATCCGGGCGAGGTTGCCCTTGAGCCAGTCCTGCTCCTTGTTGGCGAGCGTGGTGTCGCGCAGATTGGCGATCATCGTGTTGATGTTGTCCTGCAGCACCTGGATCTCGCCGGCCGCGTCCACATCGATCTTGAGGTTGAGGTCGCCCCGGGTCACCGCGGTGGCGACGGCCGCGATGGCGCGCACCTGACGGGTCAGGTTCCCCGCCATCTCGTTCACCGACTCCGTGAGGTCGCGCCACGTGCCGTCGACGTCCCGGACCCTGGCCTGGCCGCCCAGCTGCCCCTCGGTACCCACCTCACGGGCCACCCGGGTCACCTGCTCGGCGAAGGAGGAGAGCTGGTCCACCATGGTGTTGATGGTGTTCTTCAGCTCCAGGATCTCACCGCGCGCGTCGATGTCGATCTTCTTGGTGAGATCGCCCTTGGCGATGGCCGTCGTGACGGTGGCGATCTGACGGACCTGCCCGGTCAGGTTGTCCGCCATCGAGTTCACCGACTCGGTCAGGTCCTTCCACGTGCCGGAGACACCAGGGACGCGCGCCTGGCCGCCCAGCTCGCCCTCCGTACCCACCTCGCGGGCCACCCGGGTCACCTCGTCGGCGAACGAGGACAGGGTCGTCACCATCGTGTTGACGGTGTCGGCGAGTTCGGCGACCTCGCCGCGCGCCTCGACGGTGACCTTCTTCGTCAGATCGCCGTTGGCGACCGCGGACGAGACCCGGGAGATGTTCCGCACCTGACTGGTCAGGTTGTTGGCCATCAGGTTGACGTTCTCGCTGAGGTCCTTCCAGATGCCCGTCGCGCCGCGCACCCGGGCCTGGCCGCCGAGGATGCCCTCGGTGCCCACCTCGCGGGCCACCCGGGTCACCTCGTCACCGAAGTTCATCAGCTGGTCGACCATCGTGTTGACCGTCGTCACCAGTTCGAGGATCTCGCCCTTGGCGTCGACGGTGATCTTCTTGGAGAGATCCCCCTTGGCGACCGCGGTGGTGACCTCGGCGATGTTGCGCACCTGAAGCGTCAGGTTGTTCGCCATGCCGTTGACGGACTGCGTCAGGTCCTTCCACGTACCGGAGACGCCCTGCACCTCCGCCTGCCCGCCCAGGATGCCCTCCGTGCCCACCTCGCGGGCCACCCGGGTCACCTGCTCCGCGAAGTTCGAGAGCTGGTCGACCATCGTGTTGAGGGTGTTCTTCAGCTCCAGGATCTCGCCCCGGGCGTCCACATCGATCTTCTGCGACAGGTCACCCCGCGCCACCGCCGTGGCGACCTGCGCGATGTTGCGGACCTGGGCGGTGAGGTTCCCGGCCATGCCGTTCACCGAGTCCGTCAGGTCACGCCACACGCCGGCCACACCGGGCACCTGGGCCTGGCCGCCGAGACGGCCGTCGGTGCCCACCTCGCGGGCCACGCGTGTCACCTGGTCGGCGAACGCGGAGAGCTGGTCGACCATCGTGTTGATGGTGTTCTTCAGCTCCAGGATCTCGCCCCGGGCGTCCACATCGATCTTCTGCGACAGGTCGCCCCGCGCCACCGCCGTGGTCACCTGCGCGATCTGGCGGACCTGCGAGGTGAGGTTCCCGGCCATGAAGTTGACGGAGTCGGTGAGCTCCTTCCACGTGCCGGAGACGCCGTCGACGCGCGCCTGACCGCCGAGGCGGCCCTCCGTACCCACGTCACGGGCCATCCGCGTCACCTGGTCGGCGAAGTTGGACAGCTGCGCCACCATCGTGTTGACGGTGTTCTTCAGCTCCAGCATCTCGCCGGCCACGTCGACGGTGACCTTCTGCGACAGATCTCCGTTGGCGACGGCCGTGGTGACCTGCGCGATGTCCCGCACCTGGCCCGTGAGGTTACGGAAGGCGGTGTTCACCGAGTCGGTGAGGTCCTTCCAGGTACCCGCCGCTCCCGGTACCTCGGCCTGGCCTCCGAGGCGGCCCTCGACGCCGACCTCCCTGGCCACCCGGGTCACCTCCGAACCGAAGGCCTGGAGCTGGTCGACCATCGTGTTGACGGTGTTCTTCAGCTCCAGCATCTCGCCGGCCACGTCGACGGTGACCTTCTGCGTCATGTCACCGCTGGCCACCGCGGTGGTCACCTGCGCGATGTCCCGCACCTGCGTCGTCAGGTTCCGGAAGACCGTGTTGACCGAGTCGGTGAGGTCCTTCCAGGTGCCCGCGGCACCCGGCACCTGGGCCTGGCCTCCGAGCAGACCCTCACCGCCGACCTCGCTCGCCACACGCGTCACCTCGTCGGCGAACGTACGCAGCGTCTCGGTCATCTGGTTGATCGTCTCGGCGAGCTGTGCGACCTCGCCGCGGGCGCTCACCGTGACCTTCTGCGAGAGATCACCGTTGGCGACGGCCGTCGTCACCTCGGCGATCCCGCGTACCTGGGAAGTGAGGTTCCCGGCCATCGTGTTGACGGAGTCGGTCAGGTCCTTCCAGACCCCGGCAACGCCGGGCACCGTCGCCTGCCCGCCCAGTTCGCCCTCGGTACCCACCTCACGGGCGACCCGGGTCACCTCGGAGGAGAACGACGACAGCTGGTCGACCATCGTGTTGACGGTGTTCTTGAGCTGGAGCATCTCGCCGGCGACATGGACGGTGACCTTCCGTGACAGGTCTCCCTTGGCCACGGCCGTCGTCACCAGGGCGATGTCCCGCACCTGCGCGGTGAGCCGGTAGGCCATGGTGTTCACGGAGTCGGTGAGGTCCTTCCAGGACCCCGACATGCCCCGCACCTGGGCCTGACCGCCCAGCTTGCCCTCGGTGCCCACCTCGACCGCGACGCGCGTCACCTGCTCCGTGAAGGCGGACAGCTGGTCGACGAGGTTGTTGACCGTACGGGCGACCTTCAGGAACTCCCCTCGCAGCGGGCGCACGGTCTCGTCCACCGCGTGGGTCCGCAGCTCCATCCGCTGCTCGAGGTCACCGTCGGCGACCGCGGAGAGTACGCGCCCGACTTCGGAGACGGGCCGCGCCAGGTCGTCGACGAGCTCGTTGGAGGCGTCGATCGCAGCCGCCCAGGAACCCTCGCACGCGCCGGTCTCCAGGCGCTCGGTGAGTTTCCCCTCGCGCCCGACCACACGCCGCACACGGGCGAGCTCGCCCGTCAGGTGCAGATTGCGGTCCGCCACCTCGTTGAAGACCGCGGCGATCTCCGTGAGTACGCCGTCACCCGAGACGGTGAGCCGCCTGCGGAAGTTGCCGTCACGCATCGCCACGAGGGCCGCGAGCAGTCTGTTCAGAGCCGCCGCGTCCACATCGATGGTCCCATTGCGCTGCTTTTTCACGGACTGCCCGCCTTTTGTGCGCGTTCCTGAACCCCGCGCCGCCACGCCAGACTCCACCGTGTCCCTCCCGCAGGGGTTGACCGTATCGCTCGGGCCATTATCGGAAGCTTGCCCATTTCCACTTCGGCTCACCGCCACAGCACACCGTCGACGGGTGACTATGCGGTCGTCAAATCGTTGAAACGTACCAGGCCGGAAGGGGAGGGCGGGGAAGGTCTCATGGTCATCCCATTTCCCTCACCGGGGGCCCCATAGTTGTGCGCCCGGCGCACAACCGCTGGGTGCTCTGCGTACCCAAGTCCGCCCTCGTGTACCCGGGACACCTGGCGAGCGTCTAGCCTGGCAGGCGAATCGAAGCGGCGAAATACGGGCACAGGACTCGGGGAAGCGACGAGACACCATATGGGGAGTGCTGTGATCACCGCGCGCGCGGCTGCCACCTTCGATCCGGTCGGACGCTCGGTCGCGACCGCCCGCGCGTTCGTCCGCGACACCCTCCAGGGGTGGGGTTATACCGACGTCGTTGACGACGCCGTCGTTCTTACCAGTGAACTCGTGACCAATGCCGTCGTTCACGCGGGCACGGCCGCCGACGTGCTCTGTCTGCGCACCGAGGACGGCGTGCGCGTCGAGGTCGCCGACCACTATCCGGAGCGGGAGGTCCCGCTCCAGAGCTCGGGCCTCGATTTCGGCAGCCCGGATCGCGAAGGCGGTCGCGGGCTGCTGCTCTGCGCGGCGCTCGCCTCCCGCTGGGGCGTCGAGTACACCCCGACGCACAAACACGTCTGGTTCCAGCTCGACCTTCCCGAACGCCCCGTGGGTGTCCGCTCCGCCAGCCCGGTGCTGCCCACCGCTCTGCTGCCCGTGGCGGAACCGCGTGTACGGGTGGCCGTCGTCCAGATCGACGGCTCCGGCGCCATCGCCTCGTGGAACGACGACGCCACGTTCCTCTTCGGCTACGCCGCGGAGCAGGTCGGCGGCAAGCAGCTGACCGACTTCGTGGCCTGGCCGCACACTCCCGGCACCAACACCGGCATCGCCGACGCCCTGCGGCTCTCCCGGTGGGAGGGCAGTTACGGCATCCGCGGGGCCGACGGCCGGATCATCCCCGTGTACGGCTCGCACCTCAGGGTCCGCGACGCGGACGGCGAACCCTCCACCGTCTGCCTCCTCGTGCGCGACTACGAACGCGCCGTGCTCCAGACCCCGGTCCGCGCCCCCGTCTCCGACACCTCGGCCGAGAACCGCAGTACGGATCCGTTCGAGATCTTCATCGGCTCGCCCGCACCCGACGACCTGGACGGACTGCTTCAGCGCACGGTGGAGCGCGCCCGGGACATGCTGGACGCCGACGCCGCCTTCCTGCTGCTGGCCACCGACGACGAGACCGAGCTGGAGGTCCGGGCGACGACCGGCCTCCCCTCGGCCCGCCAGCGCTTCGCACGGGTGCCCGTGGAGGCCGGCACGGGGCGCTACGGCTCCGCCCGTATGCCCGCGGTCCATGAGGACCTCACCGTCGTCCCCGGCGCCGTACCGCTGCTCAGCGACACCGGGATGCGCTCGGTCGTCACGGTTCCCCTCAAGGTCGAGGGCCGTCTCACCGGTTCGCTGGGGGTGGCGGCCGAAGCCCCGGGACGCTACTCCAACGAGGAGGCGCTGAGGCTGCAGTTCGCCGCGGACCGCATCGCGCTGGCCGTCGAGTCGGCCAGACTCGGCGAGCTGGAACGCCTGCGCCGCGGCTCGCTGTCCTTCCTCGTCGAGGCGTCCGACCTGCTCGCCGGCACCCTGGACAGGGACCAGACACTGGCGCTGATGGCCCAGATGACCGTGCCCACCCTGGCCACCTGGTGCGCCGTCTACACCATCGCCGACCAGTCCTCGGAGCCGTACCTCTCGTACGTCCTCCACGAGGACGAGGAACTCATCGACGGCCTGAAGGCCCTGCTCTCCTCCATCGACCCTCCCGACCCCGTCCCCGCCCCGGGCGCCCGCCTCTGGCCGGTACCCACGGAAGCGGGCCATCAGGCCGCCCTGCGGACGTCCAAGCGCACCCTGGGCAGGGACGCCCCGCTGAGCATGGGAGCCGCCGCCCGCACCGTCCTGGCCACGGCGGTCGCCGTCGGAGGCGAGACCGTGGTCCTGCCCCTGGTGGCCAGGAACCGGGTGATCGGCATGCTCACCCTCGGCAAGCCGTCCGACGAGCACTTCCGCCAGGAGATCCTGGAGCTGGCCGAGGACCTGTCCCGACGGGCCGCTCTCGCCCTCGACAACGCCCGCCTGTACTCGGAGCGCATGGCCATCAGCCAGTCGCTCCAGCGCAGCCTCCTGCCGCCCGGCCTGCCCGACGTGCCCAACGTCGAGATCGAGGTCATCTACCGCGCGGCGGGCGAGGGCAACGAGGTCGGCGGCGACTTCTACGACGTGTTCCCCATCCGTGACGGTGCGTACGGCTTCGCCATCGGCGACGTCTGCGGTACCGGCCCGGAGGCGGCAGCCGTCACCGGCCTCGCCCGGCACGCCCTGCGCCTGCTGGCCCGCGAGGGCTTCGGCGGCCCGGCGGTGCTGGAGCGGCTCAACGCGGCGATCCTGGACGAGGGGGCGCGCAGCCGCTTCCTCACCCTGCTCTACGGGGAGTTGTGGCCCCAGGAGGACGGAAGCGCCCTCCTGAAGGTCGTCTGTGCCGGACACCCTCTCCCCCTGCGCCTGCGCCAGGACGGCTCCGTGGAGGCCGCGGCCGAGCCGCAGCCGCTGCTGGGCGTCATCGAGGACCTCGAACTCTACGAGCAGGAGGTCACACTGGAGCCCGGGGACGTGCTCCTGTGCGTGACCGACGGGGTCACCGAACGCCGCGAGGGAACTCGCATGCTGGGCGACGACGGCCTGGCCGAGGTCCTGACCATGTGTACGGGCCTGACGGCCGGCGCGGTCGCCGGCCGCATCCTGCGGGCGGTGGAGCGCTTCGCCGCGGAGCCGGCATCCGACGACATGGCCATTCTGGCCATGCGCGTCCCGGAGCCGCAGAACATCTAGTCGCGCCACGCAGCAGGCGGGCACCCGTAGGGTCCCGCCTGCTGCGGACTGCCGGTGCTGCTCTCCTCCCCGATGCCCGCACCCGCTCCGGAAGCAGCCGGCCCGCGTCCGTGGATCAGCCGGAGTCACCCGTCGCCCCGTCGGTACGCTCCCGCAGGAGGTCTGCGTGCCCGTTGTGCCGGGCGTACTCCTGGATCATCACGAAGTAGACCCAGCGCAGGCTGAGAGGGATTCCCCCGGCCGACCGGAACGTCTCGTCGAGGTCGCGGCCGGCAGCTGCTGCGTCACTCAGGCGAATCTCGGTCCGGAACAATTCGAATGCCCGAGCCGCATTCGCCGCCTCGACTCCGTCCAGCCCTTCGTTTCCGTCCTCCGGGCCTGTGAAGACGCAGCCGAGAGCCTCACCCGCAAAGCTCCGCCGGAACCACCAGCGCTCGATCTCCGCCATATGACGGACGAGTCCGAGGAGGCTGAGCGTGGACGGTGCCACCGTCGTCCTGGCCAGGTCCACCGACGACAGCCCGGCGCATTTGGCCATGAGCGTCTCCCGGTGCCACTGCAGCCAGCCCTCCAGCATCTGACGCTCGGGGAGGACTCCCAGACTGCCGAGCTCCACGGTCCGGACGACGGGCGGTGCTGTCCATGCCATACGTTCACCTTGTCTGTCGCGGTGGTCGGATCCACCAGGGAAGCCGGCTCCGGCCTGGCAGCATGCCGCCATGACCATTCCCTCGCCCGACAGCGATTACGCGATCACCACGATGTACTCCGTGCCCGACGACTCCTGGTACCTGGAGCTGGATCACTCGTCCACCGACCGGACCCTGGTCATCGCGATCGTTCCCGACGAGGATCCGGCGCGTGAGCCGACGGTGTGCTTCGACACCCACGGAGAGCATTTGGACATCCCGTACGCGGTGATTCGCTGGTTCATGGACCAGGTGGACGCGGAGATCCGCACGTCGCGTGCATGGATGCGCCTTCGGCCGGAACTCGTCGATGTCATCCACGGGTTGCGTCAGGAGTTCCTGGGCGTCATCAGTGACGGCGAGTTCCGCCAGGTCCTGCCGGGGATACGCGCCCGGGTCGCCGAAGCGGACCTTCCCGTGGTCCTTGAGGCGTCCTTCGGACGGAGACCGGACGGCACCACCACGGACGACGTGGAAGCGCTCATGCCCACTGCGACAGCCATATCAAGATCATCTCACCCGTGACCGGCAGCTTTCGGGCAGCCTTGTGCCGACCATGGAGTGCGTAATGGATGAGATCCCCTGGTTCGAGTACGACGAGGACGACCTGGACGGGGCGCAACGCGCGTTCGTAGATGTTCTGGCCGACCGCGCGGGAACCTGGCTGGTGGACCCGCTCGACACCGTGGTGCTGCCCTCGGCTTCCACCTTCGACGGCCGGCTGATCGTCTACCTGGACATCGGTGACCCTCAACGCAACCAGGGAGTTCTGACTGTGGGCGCCCACTTCGACGGCTGTGTCGTCCGAGGGGGCACACTCCATAACCAGCACTTCACTGTCCAGCAGGCCGCGAGTGAGTTCAGCCTCGTCGCCGCGGGCAGCCCGACAGAGCTGGGGAACAGAGCGGCAGAGTGGTTCGAAGCGGTCCTCGCGCGACCTCTGGTGCGCTGGGAATGGCATCACGAGGGAAGCATGTACGCGGTCCGGTACGAGTACGCAGACACGGGGCGAGGCCTCAGCGAGGGCTTCGAGGACTCACTGGCACCCGACGCGCTGCGGAAGACACTGGTCGCAGACGGCGTGATCCGAGGCCGAGGCCGGATCAACCGTGCCGGCCTGGGCCCACCAGACGTGATCGCACATGTCCGAGGCGTCCGCCTCGATCAGAAGGTGCGGGACACCTCTTGGACGCACGGGCCCGGTAGCCAGGACACAGAAAAGGCCCCCGCCGTGGGGCGGGGGCCTTTCTCTGCTGAGCCCCAATGCGGAATCGAACCGCAGACCTTCTCCTTACCATGGAGACGCTCTACCGACTGAGCTATTGGGGCCTTGTTGCCCTGCGGCAACGAGATAAAGCATACCCCGAACAGGGGGGTACTCAAAACCATCCTGACGCGCCGTCCGGTGCTCGTGTCCTGCGGGGCAGTCGCCTGCCACGCCCCGGCCTTGCAGGGATCGACCGATGGCACCGGCGGCCGGCACCACAGGCTCTGTCCCGACTGCACCTTACTGATCCGGAACGCAGAAAAGCCCCGTGCCACAAGGGCACGGGGCTTTCCCGGAATAATTGTTCGGCGGCGTCCTACTCTCCCACAGGGTCCCCCCTGCAGTACCATCGGCGCTGAAAGGCTTAGCTTCCGGGTTCGGAATGTAACCGGGCGTTTCCCTAACGCAATGACCACCGAAACACTATGAAATTAACCAACACCGGGCAAAAACACGGCCGTTCGTTATTTCAGAACTAACACAGTGGACGCGAGCAACTGAGGACAAGCCCTCGGCCTATTAGTACCAGTCAGCTCCACCCGTTACCGGGCTTCCACATCTGGCCTATCAACCCAGTCGTCTACTGGGAGCCTTAACCACTCAAGGTGGTGGGAATACTCATCTCGAAGCAGGCTTCCCGCTTAGATGCTTTCAGCGGTTATCCTTTCCGAACGTAGCCAACCAGCCATGCCCTTGGCAGGACAACTGGCACACCAGAGGTTCGTCCGTCCCGGTCCTCTCGTACTAGGGACAGCCCTTCTCAATATTCCTACGCGCACAGCGGATAGGGACCGAACTGTCTCACGACGTTCTAAACCCAGCTCGCGTACCGCTTTAATGGGCGAACAGCCCAACCCTTGGGACCGACTCCAGCCCCAGGATGCGACGAGCCGACATCGAGGTGCCAAACCATCCCGTCGATATGGACTCTTGGGGAAGATCAGCCTGTTATCCCCGGGGTACCTTTTATCCGTTGAGCGACAGCGCTTCCACAAGCCACTGCCGGATCACTAGTCCCGACTTTCGTCCCTGCTCGACCCGTCGGTCTCACAGTCAAGCTCCCTTGTGCACTTACACTCAACACCTGATTGCCAACCAGGCTGAGGGAACCTTTGGGCGCCTCCGTTACTCTTTAGGAGGCAACCGCCCCAGTTAAACTACCCATCAGACACTGTCCCTGATCCGGATCACGGACCCAGGTTAGACATCCAGCACGACCAGAGTGGTATTTCAACGGCGACTCCACAACCACTGGCGTGGCTGCTTCAAAGTCTCCCACCTATCCTACACAAGCCGAACCGAACACCAATATCAAACTATAGTAAAGGTCCCGGGGTCTTTCCGTCCTGCTGCGCGAAACGAGCATCTTTACTCGTAGTGCAATTTCACCGGGCCTATGGTTGAGACAGTCGAGAAGTCGTTACGCCATTCGTGCAGGTCGGAACTTACCCGACAAGGAATTTCGCTACCTTAGGATGGTTATAGTTACCACCGCCGTTTACTGGCGCTTAAGTTCTCAGCTTCGCACACCCGAAAGTGCACTAACCGGTCCCCTTAACGTTCCAGCACCGGGCAGGCGTCAGTCCGTATACATCGCCTTACGGCTTCGCACGGACCTGTGTTTTTAGTAAACAGTCGCTTCTCGCTGGTCTCTGCGGCCACCCCCAGCTCACCGAGTAAATCGGATCACCAGTGATGGCCCCCTTCTCCCGAAGTTACGGGGGCATTTTGCCGAGTTCCTTAACCATAGTTCACCCGAACGCCTCGGTATTCTCTACCTGACTACCTGAGTCGGTTTAGGGTACGGGCCGCCATGAAACTCGCTAGAGGCTTTTCTCGACAGCATAGGATCATCCACTTCACCACAATCGGCTCGGCATCAGGTCTCAGCCTTAATGTGTGACGGATTTGCCTACCACACGGCCTACACCCTTACCCCGGGACAACCACCGCCCGGGCTGGACTACCTTCCTGCGTCACCCCATCGCTTACCTAGTACAAGTCTGGTTCGTCGGCTCCACCACTACCCTCAACTCCGAAGAGATCGGGCCGGCTTCACGGACTTAGCATCGCCTGATTCAGTATTGGGCGTTTCAAAGCGGGTACCGGAATATCAACCGGTTGTCCATCGACTACGCCTGTCGGCCTCGCCTTAGGTCCCGACTTACCCTGGGCAGATCAGCTTGACCCAGGAACCCTTAGTCAATCGGCGCACACGTTTCTCACGTGTGTATCGCTACTCATGCCTGCATTCTCACTCGTGAACCGTCCACAACTCGCTTCCGCGGCTGCTTCACCCGGCACACGACGCTCCCCTACCCATCCACACAGGCGTTGGCCCTATATGTGTGAATGACACGACTTCGGCGGTACGCTTGAGCCCCGCTACATTGTCGGCGCGGAATCACTTGACCAGTGAGCTATTACGCACTCTTTCAAGGGTGGCTGCTTCTAAGCCAACCTCCTGGTTGTCTCTGCGACTCCACATCCTTTCCCACTTAGCGTACGCTTAGGGGCCTTAGTCGATGCTCTGGGCTGTTTCCCTCTCGACCATGGAGCTTATCCCCCACAGTCTCACTGCCGTGCTCTCACTTACCGGCATTCGGAGTTTGGCTAAGGTCAGTAACCCGGTAGGGCCCATCGCCTATCCAGTGCTCTACCTCCGGCAAGAAACACACGACGCTGCACCTAAATGCATTTCGGGGAGAACCAGCTATCACGGAGTTTGATTGGCCTTTCACCCCTAACCACAGGTCATCCCCCAGGTTTTCAACCCTGGTGGGTTCGGTCCTCCACGAAGTCTTACCTCCGCTTCAACCTGCCCATGGCTAGATCACTCCGCTTCGGGTCTAGAGCGTGCAACTCAATCGCCCTATTCGGACTCGCTTTCGCTACGGCTTCCCCACACGGGTTAACCTCGCTACACACCGCTAACTCGCAGGCTCATTCTTCAAAAGGCACGCAGTCACGACTGACAGCACAAGTGCTGCCAGCGACGCTCCCACGGCTTGTAGGCACACGGTTTCAGGTACTATTTCACTCCGCTCCCGCGGTACTTTTCACCATTCCCTCACGGTACTATCCGCTATCGGTCACCAGGGAATATTTAGGCTTAGCGGGTGGTCCCGCCAGATTCACACGGGATTTCTCGGGCCCCGTGCTACTTGGGTGGTTCTCAAGCAAGCCGTTGATGTTTCAGCTACGGGGGTCTTACCCTCTACGCCGGACCTTTCGCATGTCCTTCGCCTACACCAACGGTTTCTGACTTGCCGACCAATCGGCAGATTGATCAAGAGAACTCCCACAACCCCGCATGCGCAACCCCTGCCGGGTATCACACGCATACGGTTTGGCCTCATCCAGTTTCGCTCGCCACTACTCCCGGAATCACGGTTGTTTTCTCTTCCTGAGGGTACTGAGATGTTTCACTTCCCCTCGTTCCCTCCACACTGCCTATGTGTTCAGCAGCGGGTGACAGCCCATGACGACTGCCGGGTTTCCCCATTCGGAAACCCCCGGATCAAAGCTTGGTTGACAGCTCCCCGGGGACTATCGTGGCCTCCCACGTCCTTCATCGGTTCCTGGTGCCAAGGCATCCACCGTGCGCCCTTAAAAACTTGGCCACAGATGCTCGCGTCCACTGTGCAGTTCTCAAACAACGACCAGCCACCCATCACCCCGCCCAAACAGGCGAGTTCACTGGGGCCGGCAACCGAAGATCCAGACTCAACGAGCCCGTACCTTCAGATACCCAACAGCGTGCCCGACCCGACCAACCCGATCCTGTTTTCCACGCCGAAGCAGTACTCACAGAACCGTGCTCATCGTGCCGAATAATCAACGTTCCACCCATGAGCAACCACCGTCGAACATTTGCCGACGTAATGGTCTCTGGATTCCCCGAAGGAAACCTAGATGCTCCTTAGAAAGGAGGTGATCCAGCCGCACCTTCCGGTACGGCTACCTTGTTACGACTTCGTCCCAATCGCCAGTCCCACCTTCGACAGCTCCCTCCCACAAGGGGTTGGGCCACCGGCTTCGGGTGTTACCGACTTTCGTGACGTGACGGGCGGTGTGTACAAGGCCCGGGAACGTATTCACCGCAGCAATGCTGATCTGCGATTACTAGCAACTCCGACTTCATGGGGTCGAGTTGCAGACCCCAATCCGAACTGAGACCGGCTTTTTGAGATTCGCTCCGCCTCGCGGCATCGCAGCTCATTGTACCGGCCATTGTAGCACGTGTGCAGCCCAAGACATAAGGGGCATGATGACTTGACGTCGTCCCCACCTTCCTCCGAGTTGACCCCGGCAGTCTCCTGTGAGTCCCCATCACCCCGAAGGGCATGCTGGCAACACAGAACAAGGGTTGCGCTCGTTGCGGGACTTAACCCAACATCTCACGACACGAGCTGACGACAGCCATGCACCACCTGTATACCGACCACAAGGGGGGCACCATCTCTGATGCTTTCCGGTATATGTCAAGCCTTGGTAAGGTTCTTCGCGTTGCGTCGAATTAAGCCACATGCTCCGCTGCTTGTGCGGGCCCCCGTCAATTCCTTTGAGTTTTAGCCTTGCGGCCGTACTCCCCAGGCGGGGAACTTAATGCGTTAGCTGCGGCACCGACGACGTGGAATGTCGCCAACACCTAGTTCCCAACGTTTACGGCGTGGACTACCAGGGTATCTAATCCTGTTCGCTCCCCACGCTTTCGCTCCTCAGCGTCAGTAATGGCCCAGAGATCCGCCTTCGCCACCGGTGTTCCTCCTGATATCTGCGCATTTCACCGCTACACCAGGAATTCCGATCTCCCCTACCACACTCTAGCTAGCCCGTATCGAATGCAGACTCGGGGTTAAGCCCCGAGCTTTCACATCCGACGTGACAAGCCGCCTACGAGCTCTTTACGCCCAATAATTCCGGACAACGCTTGCGCCCTACGTATTACCGCGGCTGCTGGCACGTAGTTAGCCGGCGCTTCTTCTGCAGGTACCGTCACTTTCGCTTCTTCCCTGCTGAAAGAGGTTTACAACCCGAAGGCCGTCATCCCTCACGCGGCGTCGCTGCATCAGGCTTTCGCCCATTGTGCAATATTCCCCACTGCTGCCTCCCGTAGGAGTCTGGGCCGTGTCTCAGTCCCAGTGTGGCCGGTCGCCCTCTCAGGCCGGCTACCCGTCGTCGCCTTGGTAGGCCATTACCCCACCAACAAGCTGATAGGCCGCGGGCTCATCCTTCACCGCCGGAGCTTTTAACCCCGCCCCATGAGGGACAGAGTGTTATCCGGTATTAGACCCCGTTTCCAGGGCTTGTCCCAGAGTGAAGGGCAGATTGCCCACGTGTTACTCACCCGTTCGCCACTAATCCACCCCGAAGGGCTTCATCGTTCGACTTGCATGTGTTAAGCACGCCGCCAGCGTTCGTCCTGAGCCAGGATCAAACTCTCCATGAATGTTTTCCCGTAATCGGGAGAGCACCATAGAAGAGCGGGACGACCGATCCGGAATAGGGATGGTCGTCCACAGCGTCCTCGCTGATGTTGCCTACCCGCCACATGGGCCGGTAGGACTTCAAAGGAACCACCAACCCACCGAAGTGGGCCGGGGTATCAACAAATTTGGCGTTGATTTTTGGCACGCTGTTGAGTTCTCAAGGAACGGACGCTTCCTTCGGTCCCGTTTCACCGGGGCCCTCCGGGCGCTTCCCTTCGTTCTTGCGTTTCCGACTCTATCAGACTCTTTCGTGTCCGATTCCCGGCCGAAGCGGGTTCCTGCTGTTTCGCTTTCCAGTTCTTCGCTTTCGCGTTTCCCTTTCCGGCGAGTCCGACTTTACCAGACTCTTTTCCGTTCCGTTTCCGGTCCGAATCAGAATCCAGCGGCCTGCGGAGTGGCCTTTGCCTTTCGGCGGACCCGACTTTATCAGAGATTCTGAGCCGGATTTCCCGCCCCCTCGGGGTGCCTCTCGGCGCACAGGTGCGCGAGCTGCTTCCCGTTCAGGCGGAATCGCAAACGTACTGGAGCGGGGCGCCCCGATGCAAATCGAGGCGCCCCGCTCCTGGTTGGCGACCTGTCGGCGCCCGTCGGGTCAGACCTCGACGACGACCGGAAGGATCATCGGACGCCGGCGGTAGGTGTCCGACACCCACTTGCCCACGGTGCGCCGGACCAGCTGCTGGAGCTGGTGCGGCTCCATCACGCCGTCCTGGGCCGACTTGTTGAGGGCGTCCTGGACCTTGGGCACCACGGCGCTGAACGCGGAGTCGTCGATGCCGGAGCCGCGGGCCTGGATGTGAGGACCGCCCACGATCTTGCCGGACGAGCTGTCGACCACGATGAAGACCGAGATGATCCCCTCGTCGCCGAGGATGCGACGGTCCTTGAGGGACGTCTCCGTGACGTCGCCGACCGAGAGGCCGTCGACGTACACGTAACCGGCCTGGACCTTGCCGACGATCTTCGCCTTGCCGTCGACGAGGTCGACGACGACGCCGTCCTCCGCGATGACGATGTGGTCCTTCGGCACCCCGGTCAGCGCACCGAGCTCGGCGTTGGCCCTGAGATGGCGCCATTCGCCGTGCACCGGCATCAGGTTCTTCGGCTTGCAGATGTTGTAGAAGTACAGCAGCTCGCCGGCCGAGGCGTGGCCCGAGACGTGGACCTTGGCGTTGCCCTTGTGGACGACGTTCGCGCCCCAGCGGGTCAGGCCGTTGATCACGCGGTAGACCGCGTTCTCGTTGCCCGGGATCAGTGAGGACGCCAGGATCACGGTGTCGCCCGGGACGATCCGGATCTGGTGGTCACGGTTGGCCATGCGGGAGAGCGCGGCCATGGGCTCGCCCTGGGAGCCCGTGCAGACGAGCACGACCTCGTCGTCGGGCAGGTCGTCGAGGCTCTTGACGTCCACGACCAGGCCGGCGGGCACCTTCAGGTAGCCCAGGTCACGAGCGATCCCCATGTTGCGGACCATGGAACGTCCCACGAAGGCGACCCTGCGGCCGTACTCGTGGGCGGCGTCCAGGATCTGCTGGATGCGGTGCACGTGGCTCGCGAAGCTGGCCACGATGATGCGCTTCTGCGCGTTGGCGAACACCGTGCGCAGGACGTTGGAGATGTCCCGCTCCGGCGGAACGAATCCCGGGACCTCCGCGTTCGTCGAGTCGGAGAGGAGGAGGTCGATGCCTTCCTCGCTCAGCCTCGCGAAGGCGTGCAGGTCGGTGAGACGGCCGTCCAGCGGGAGCTGGTCCATCTTGAAGTCGCCGGTGACGACGGCCATGCCCGCAGGGGTGCGGATGGCGACCGCGAGGGCGTCCGGGATGGAGTGGTTGACCGCGACGAACTCGCAGTCGAAGATGCCGATGCGCTCACGCTGTCCCTCGGTCACCTCGAGGGTGTAGGGACGGATCCGGTGCTCCTGGAGCTTGGCCTCGATGAGTGCGAGGGTCAGCTTGGAGCCGATGAGGGGGATGTCCGGCTTCAGCCGGAGCAGATACGGGACGGCTCCGATGTGGTCCTCGTGGCCGTGCGTGAGGACGATGCCCTCGATGTCGTCCAGGCGGTCCCGGATGGTGGTGAAGTCCGGAAGGATCAGGTCGATCCCGGGCTGCTCCTCCTCGGGGAAGAGCACACCGCAGTCGACGATGAGCAGACGGCCGCCGTACTCGAAGACCGTCATGTTGCGGCCGATCTCGCCCAGGCCGCCCAGCGGGGTGACCCGCAGGCCGTTCTTGGGGAGCTTCGGCGGCGTACCGAGTTCAGGATGCGGATGACTCAAAAGACTCTCCTTACCACGCACGCCACGTACCGCTGAGGGCACGTGGCGCGCATGTCATTCGTGCACTTGCTGTTGTCAGGTGGTGTTTCCGCCGCGAGTGTCCTCGCGTATTCAGTTGTGAAGTCCGTGGTCAGAGCTGTACCCCACCGGCAGCCAGATCGATCTTGAGCTGGGCCGTCTCCTGTGCGGTGAGTTCCACCAGGGGGAGGCGCAGTGGGCCGGCGGGCAGGCCCTGCAGGGTGAGCGCGGCCTTGGTGGTGATCACGCCCTGGGTGCGGAACATCCCGGTGAAGACCGGGAGCAGCTTCTGGTGGATCTCCGTGGCCTTCTGCACGTCACCGCCGAGGTGTGCCTCGATGAGCGCGCGGAGCTCCGGGGTGACGACGTGGCCGACGACGGAGACGAAGCCGACGGCGCCGACCGAGAGCAGGGGAAGGTTGAGCATGTCGTCGCCCGAGTACCAGGCGAGGCCGGACTGAGCTATGGCCCAGCTGGCACGGCCCAGGTCTCCCTTGGCGTCCTTGTTGGCGACGATCCTGGGGTGCTCGGCGAGACGCACGAGCGTCTCTGTGTCGATCGGCACACCGCTGCGGCCGGGAATGTCGTACAGCATCACCGGGAGCTCCGTGGAGTCCGCGATGGCGCCGAAGTGGCGGAGGAGGCCCTCCTGCGGCGGCTTGTTGTAGTACGGCGTGACCGCGAGGAGGCCGTGGGCGCCGGTGCGCTCGGCGGTGCGTGCCAGCTCGATGCTGTGCCGTGTGTCGTTGGTGCCGACGCCTGCGACGACGTGGGCGCGGTCTCCTACCGCTTCCAGCACAGCCCTGACGAGCTGGTCTTTCTCCGCGTCGCTGGTGGTCGGGGACTCGCCCGTGGTGCCGTTGACGACCAGGCCGTCGTTGCCTGCGTCCACCAGATGGGCGGCGAGCCGCTGGGCGCCGTCGAGGTCGATTGCGCCGTCCGCCGTGAAGGGCGTGACCATAGCGGTGAGGACCCTCCCGAAGGGGGTCTGCGGAGTGGAGATCGGAGCCATGGGTAACACGCTACTCGTTGCTCGGAGCGTCGTGCCCCCTCGGGGGGACGAGGAAGAGGAGCCCGGCACTGCCTGCTCGGGGGTTCAGGCAGTGCCGGGTCCGTTTGATCAGCCTAGATGAACTTCATGAAACGCCGCAATACGGACACCGCCTATGGGGCGACCCGTCCGTTTTTGTTGAAGGCGGCATGAGTGAGCGGCATCAGGGTCTGCCAGTGCTGTTCCATCTGCTCTCCGACCATTTCGATCTCGCGCTGCGGGAACGACGGCACCTTGGCCAGCTCGTGCTGCGTGCGCAGACCGAGGAAGTGCATCAGCGACCGGGCGTTGCAGGTGGCGTACATCGTGGAGAAGAGACCGACGGGGAGCACGGCGCGGGCGACCTCACGGGCGACTCCGGCGGCGAGCATCTCCTGGTAGGCGTCGTACGCCTGGCGGTAGGAGTCCTCCATGGCACGGCTGGTGAGCGCGTGCTGCTCCGGGGTGCCCTCGACGAACTCGTACTTTCCGGGGCGGCCCTGCTGGATGAGCTTGCGGGACTCCCCCGGCACGTAGAAAACCGGCTCGAGCTCCCTGTAGCGGCCCGATTCCTCGTTGTACGACCAGCCCACGCGGTGCCGCATGAACTCACGGAACACGAAGATCGGGGCGCTGATGAAGAAGGTCATCGAGTTGTGCTCGAACGGGCTGCCGTGCCGGTCCCGCATCAGGTAGTTGATGAGTCCCTTGGAGCGCTCGGGGTCCTTCGTGACCTCTTCCAGGGACTGCTCCCCGGCCGTGGACACACGGGCTGCGAACAGCACGTCGGAGTCGCCGGCCGCTGATTTCACCAGGTCAACGGTGACATCGCTGCGGAAGTGGGCCTTCGTGGGCTCGGGGGTGTCGCTCACCGGCGGGGGTCCTTCCAATTGCTTCGCTCGGGCGGCGTCCACTCTACGGGCCGTGGGGAAGCGATCCGTCAGCGGGAAATCTGGAGGAGATCGGCGATTCGGGGCACCGATCGTGTCTCTCGTACGTCTGACTCATTAGCAGCACCCGTCACACAGTTCAAGGAGAGTTTCCTCATGTTCCGCCGGCGTGAATCCGTCCCGTTCTCGTTCGTCGCCGAGGCCGACCGGTTCCGCAGTAATGTCACCCCGCCTCCCCGCCGGCGAGCCAGTCGCTCCCAGCTGGCCTCTCGTTCCCTCGTGGGGCTCACGCTGATCGCCGGTTTCGCCGGATCGCTGCTCTTCGGTCTGCCGGCCCTCGACACCGATCCGACGCCGTCCCACGGTCAGACGTCCGAGGCCTCCCAGCACCGCTGACCCGTACGGGCCCCCTGGAGTGGTCGGCCGGGGGGCCGCTCGGTAGCCTCACCGGGCACAGCAATCGAGCGTGCTTGTGAGTGAGGATCAGTCGTGCCCCTGCCCTTCCTGACGGCCGACCGCGTATTCGACGCGGACGCAGAGGACATCGCGCTGCCGTTCGACGACCACGACAGCTGGCGGCGTCCCTACCGCCCCGGCCCGTGGCGGGTCGCGGCGGCGGCCACCCTGCTGCTGCTGGCGTCCTTCGTGCTGCTCGCCGCGATGATCATCACCTTCGCCGGATCGCTGTCCAGCGCCAGCCTGTGCTTCCTGCTCGCGGCCGTGGTGATCGCCGGCGCACTGCGGCTCCTGAGGGTCGGCGCCTGGGTGAGCCGCCACGGCGTACGCCGCGTGGGCTTCTTCCGCACGACGACCGTGCGCTGGGCGGACGCCACGGCGGTCCGCACGGTGCAGCAGCCGGTGAAGTGGCTCGGTCTCCCGCGCACGGTCCAGGGGCAGGCCCTGGTCGTGGTGCGCAAGGGGGGCCAGCCGCTGGCTCCGCTGGTCACCGACCACAACGCGGACTTCCTGGCCCGCGCCGAGGCGTTCGAGCGTGCCACGGACTCCATCGAGGCCTGGGGCGACGAGTACCGCGCCGGCTGACCCGCCGCGGCCCCTCGGGGCCGCAGGGACCCCCACAAGCCGGTACGGCGCCGCTCAGGCGCGTACCGGCTTGTCCATGTGCAGGGCGATGGCGCGCTGCATCGCCTTGCGGGCGCGTGGGGTGTCCCTGGCGTCCTGGTAGGCGACCGCCAGCCGGAACCAGCAGCGCCAGTCGTCCGGGCTGTCCTCGGTCTCCTCGCGGCGCCGCGCGAAGACGGCGTCGGCGGAGTCGCGGTCGATACGCCCGGAGGGGGTGCGCACCAGCTCGTCGACGGGGAGGCCGCCCTCCGCGTCCAGTTCGGCGGCCAGGGCGTTGGCCCTGCGGACGAACTGGGTGTTCTTCCAGAGGAACCAGATGCCGATCACCGGCAGGATCAGCACGGCCACGCCGAAGGTGACCGTGAGCAGCGTGCCGTGCTTGATGAGCAGGACGCCGCGGCTGCCGGCCAGGACGAAGTAGAAGACCAGGACGGCGGCGGTGACGGCGTAGGTGAGCTTTGCGCGCATGGGGTGGGGCCCAGTCAGTTCAGGTCGAGGAAGTGTTCCAGGCCGAAGGTGAGGCCGGGAGTGGTCACCACACGGCGGGTGCCGAGCAGGATGCCCGGCATGAAGCTGCTGTGGTGCAGCGAGTCGTGCCGGATGGTGAGGGTCTCGCCCTCGCCGCCTAGCAGGACCTCCTGGTGCGCCAGGAGGCCGCGGAGGCGGACGGAGTGGACCGGGACGCCGTCGACGTCCGCGCCGCGGGCACCGTCGAGCGCCGTGGCGGTGGCGTCGGGCTGCGGCCCTACTCCGGCCTTGTCGCGCGCCGCCGCGATGAGCTGCGCGGTCCTGGTGGCCGTGCCGGAGGGGGCGTCCGCCTTGTTCGGGTGGTGCAGTTCGATGACCTCGACGGACTCGAAGTAACGGGCGGCCTGCTCCGCGAACGTCATCGTGAGGACCGCGCCGATGGAGAAGTTCGGCGCGATGAGCACGCCGGTCTCCGGGGAGCCGGAGAGCCAGGTGTTCAGCTGCGCGAGCCGTTCGTCGGTCCAGCCCGTGGTGCCGACGACGGCGTGGATCCCGTGCCGGACGCAGAAGTCGAGGTTGTCCATCACCGACGAGGGCGTGGTCAGCTCGACGACCGCCTGGGCCCCGCTGTCCGTGAGGGCCTCCAGCCGGTCGCCGCGGCCGAGCGCGGCGACGAGCTCCATGTCGTCGGCGGCCTCCACGGCTCGTACCGCCTCGGAACCGATGCGTCCCTTGGCGCCGAGAACGGCCACGCGCAACTTGCTCATGTGCTCTTTTTCCTTACGGGGAGGTTAGGAGACGGCTTCCTGGAGGCGGTCCGCCTGCTTGTCCTTCAAAGGGCCGATGACCGAGAGCGAGGGCCGCTGTCCGAGGACGTCGGCCGCCACGGCCCGGACCTCGTCGGGGGTGACCGCCGCGATCTTGGCCAGCATGTCATCGACGGACATCTGTTCGCCCCAGCAGAGCTCGCTCTTGCCGATGCGGTTCATGAGCGCGCCCGTGTCCTCCAGGCCGAGGACGGTGGAACCGGCGAGCTGGCCGACGGCGCGGCTGATCTCCTCGTCGCCGAGGCCGTCCGTCGCCACGCGGTCGAGCTCGTCGCGGCAGATCTTGAGGACGTCGTGCACCTGGCTGGGCCGGCAGCCGGCGTAGACGCCGAAGAGTCCGCAGTCGGCGAAGCCCGAGGTGTACGAGTACACGCTGTAGGCGAGGCCGCGCTTCTCCCGGACCTCCTGGAAGAGGCGGGAGCTCATTCCGCCGCCGAGCGCGGTGTTCAGGACGCCGAGCGCCCAGCGGCGCTCGTCGGTCCTGGCCAGGCCGGGCATGCCGAGGACGACGTGGGCCTGCTCGGTCTTGCGGTTGAGCAGCTCGACACGGCCGGTGGCACGCAGGGTGCGGGAGCCCTCGCGCGGCGCCGTGGGGACGGCGTCGGTGCGGGTCAGGGCGCCCGCGCGCTCGAACGCCCTGCGGACCTGGCGTACGACCGTGGCGTGGTCGACGTTGCCCGCGGCGGCGACGACGAGGTGCGTGGGGTCGTAGTGCTTCTTGTAGAAGCGGGCGATCTGGCCGCGGTTCAGCGCGTTGATCGTGTCCACGGTCCCCAGGACCGGGCGGCCGAGCGGGGTGTCGCCGAGCATGGTGTGCGCGAACAGGTCGTGCACGCAGTCGCCCGGGTCGTCCTCCGTCATCGCGATCTCCTCGAGGATGACGCCGCGCTCGGCGTCGACGTCCTCGGGGGCGATCAGGGAGCCGGTCAGCATGTCGCAGACGACATCGATGGCCAGCGGGAGGTCGGTGTCCAGGACCCGCGCGTAGTAGCAGGTGTACTCCTTCGCCGTGAAGGCGTTCATCTCGCCGCCGACCGCGTCGATCGCGGACGAGATGTCGAGGGCGCTGCGCTTGGCCGTGCCCTTGAAGAGGAGGTGCTCGAGGTAGTGCGTCGCGCCGTTCAGGGTGGGCGTCTCGTCGCGCGAACCGACGTTGGCCCAGATCCCGAAGGTGGCGGAGCGGACGGAGGGCAGCGTCTCGGTGACGACCCGGAGACCGCCGGGGAGGACGGTGCGGCGGACGGTGCCGATGCCGTTGCTGCCCTTGAGAAGGGTTTGGGTACGGGCGACGGCCCGCCCCTCCGAGGAGGGGCGGGCCGTCGTCACGGAACTACGGGACGTCACTTGTCGGTGTCGTCCTTCTTCTCGTCCTCTTCGCCCTCGATGACGGGGATGAGGGAGAGCTTGCCGCGGGAGTCGATCTCCGCGATCTCGACCTGGACCTTGGCGCCGACGCCGAGCACGTCCTCGACGTTCTCCACGCGCTTGCCACCGGCGAGCTTGCGGATCTGCGAGATGTGCAGCAGACCGTCCTTGCCGGGCATCAGGGAGACGAAAGCACCGAAGGTGGTGGTCTTGACGACCGTACCCAGGTAGCGCTCGCCGACCTCCGGCATGGTCGGGTTGGCGATGGCGTTGATCGTGGCGCGGGCGGCCTCGGCCTGCGAGCCCTGCTGGGCACCGATGTAGATGGTGCCGTCGTCCTCGATCGTGATGTCGGCGCCGGTGTCCTCCTGGATCTGGTTGATCATCTTGCCCTTGGGGCCGATGACCTCACCGATCTTGTCCACCGGGATCTTGACGGTGATGATCCGCGGGGCGTTCGGGGACATCTCGTCCGGGACGTCGATGGCCTCGTTCATGACGTCCAGGATGTGCAGACGCGCGTCACGGGCCTGCTTCAGCGCGGCGGCCAGGACCGAGGCGGGGATGCCGTCGAGCTTGGTGTCGAGCTGGAGCGCGGTCACGAACTGCTTCGTGCCGGCGACCTTGAAGTCCATGTCGCCGAAGGCGTCCTCCGCACCGAGGATGTCGGTGAGGGCGACGTAGTGGGTCTTGCCGTCGATCTCCTGCGAGATCAGGCCCATGGCGATACCGGCGACGGCGGCCTTGAGGGGCACACCGGCGTTCAGCAGGGACATGGTGGAGGCGCAGACCGAGCCCATGGACGTCGAGCCGTTGGAGCCCAGCGCCTCGGAGACCTGGCGGATCGCGTAGGGGAACTCCTCGCGCGACGGCAGCACCGGCACGATGGCGCGCTCGGCGAGCGCGCCGTGGCCGATCTCGCGGCGCTTGGGCGAGCCCACGCGGCCGGTCTCACCGACGGAGTACGGCGGGAAGTTGTAGTTGTGCATGTAGCGCTTGCGGGTCACCGGGGAGAGGGTGTCCAGCTGCTGCTCCATGCGGAGCATGTTGAGGGTGGTGACGCCCAGGATCTGGGTCTCGCCACGCTCGAACAGCGCCGAGCCGTGCACGCGCGGGATGGCCTCGACCTCGGCGGCGAGCGTACGGATGTCCGTGACGCCACGGCCGTCGATGCGGACCTTGTCCTTGATGACGCGCTCGCGGACCAGCTTCTTGGTCAGCGCGCGGTAGGCACCCGAGATCTCCTTCTCGCGGCCCTCGAAGGCCGGGAGCAGCTTCTCGCCGGCGATCTCCTTGATGCGGTCCAGCTCCGCCTCGCGCTCCTGCTTGCCGGCGATGGTGAGCGCCTTGGCGAGCTCGGTGCTGACGGCCTTGCTGAGCGCCTCCAGGACGTCGTCCTGGTAGTCGAGGAAGACCGGGAACTCGCCGGTGGGCTTGGCGGCCTTGGAGGCGAGATCGGACTGGGCCTTGCAGAGCGCCTTGATGAAGGGCTTCGCGGCCTCGAGGCCCGCGGCGACGACCTCTTCGGTCGGGGCCTCGGCGCCGTCCTTCACGAGCTGGATGGTCTTCTCGGTGGCCTCGGCCTCGACCATCATGATCGCGACATCGCCGTCCTCGAGGACGCGACCGGCGACGACCATGTCGAAGACGGCGTCCTCGAGCTCGGTGTGCGTCGGGAACGCGACCCACTGGCCCTTGATCAGGGCGACGCGGGTGGCGCCGATCGGGCCGGAGAAGGGCAGGCCCGCCAGGATCGTCGAAGCGGAGGCGGCGTTGATCGCGACCACGTCGTACAGGTGGTCGGGGTTGAGCGCCATGATCGTCTCGACGATCTGGATCTCGTTGCGCAGGCCCTTCTTGAAGGAGGGGCGCAGCGGGCGGTCGATCAGGCGGCAGGTGAGGATCGCGTCCTCGGAGGGCCGGCCCTCACGGCGGAAGAAGGAGCCGGGGATCTTGCCGGCCGCGTACTGCCGCTCCTCGACGTCCACCGTGAGGGGGAAGAAGTCGAGCTGGTCCTTGGGCCGCTTGGAAGCGGTGGTGGCCGACAGCACCATGGTGTCGTCGTCCAGGTACGCGACGGCGGAGCCTGCGGCCTGCTTGGCCAGGCGGCCCGTCTCGAAGCGGATGGTGCGGGTGCCGAAGGTTCCGTTGTCGATAACGGCCTCGGCGTAGTGGGTCTCGTTCTCCACTAGTGATTTCTCCATACTCGTCGTCTTTCGTCCTGACGCCCGTGTGGCTCAGGACGGTGCGGAGAAGCGCACCGTGTGTGCGGGGCCGGTCTTCGATCGAAGCTCCCGGGCGTTGTCCCGGGGGCCACTACCGAGGACCGGCGGCGGCCGTGGCGCGCCTCTCCTCGTCGTTGTCGTACGTCCAGGTTACTGAGGTTGCCCCCGGTCCCGCACGTACGGCAAAGGGAGCGGCCCCCTAGAAGTGGGAACCGCTCCCTTTCACAGCGTCCTTACTTGGCGCCGCCGGCCGCGCCACGGCGGATGCCGAGGCGGTCGACGAGCGCACGGAAGCGCTGGATGTCCTTCTTGGCCAGGTACTGCAGGAGGCGGCGACGCTGGCCGACCAGGATCAGCAGACCACGACGGGAGTGGTGGTCGTGCTTGTGCGTCTTGAGGTGCTCCGTCAGGTCCGAGATCCGGCGGGAGAGCATGGCGACCTGAACCTCGGGGGATCCGGTGTCACCCTCCTTCTGGGCGAACTCGGACATGATCTGCTTCTTCGTAGCGGCGTCGAGCGGCACGCGTACTCCTCTTGGTGTTCGATGCGCCCACGAGTGCCCCTGGTCTTGATCTCAGGGGAGCTTCCATGACTCGGAGGCGAAGGTCCGATGAGCGCAGCCCTCAGGATGATCCCGGAGGCGCGTACACAAACGGCCGTCACACAGCGTACCAGCCGCCACGGACCCGGTTGCCCTCGGCCCCGGAGGGATCAGCTGGTGAGCGCCCGGATCGAGTGGTAGACGTCGAAGACCGCGAGGCACAGCGGCAGCAGCGTGAGGAGGACGCACGCTTCGGCGACCTCCAGGAAACGTCCCCAGAACGGGGTGACTCCCTTGCGCGGCACGATGAGCCCGATCGCGGTGATCAGAGCGGCGACACCGGCGACGGCGGCGGTGAGCCAGATCGTACGGATGTCGAGTCCGGCGCCGTCCCCGTGGGCCGCCTCGGAGAGCAGTTCGAGCGGCGGGTTGAGCGACAGGCCGAGGCCGAGGAGCACGAGGGCGGCGAGACCGGCCCCCAGGGCGCAGCCGACCTGGGCCGTGTAGCGGAACAGGTGGGCGCGCATGAGCATGGCCACGCCGGTGGCGAGCGCCAGCAGCTGGCCCCAGACGCCGTCCGAGAAGCCGAGCACCGCGGCTGCTCCGACGGCCACCAGTGCGCATCCGCCGACCAGGCCGAGGAGCAGTTCGTGGCCGCGCCGCGCCTGGGCGGCGATGCGGTCGGCGTCGACCGGGCCCTGCGGCGCGGGGTCGGCCGTGCCGTAGTCGCCCACGGTGGTACGGGGCGGCTCGAAGCCGATCGGGAGACGGGCGAAGCGGGTGGAGAGCCCGGGCAGGAACGCGAGGAGCCCGACCGAGAGGGGGGCGCAGACGGCCGCGGTCTCGGCCGGCTCCATGCCGGTCATGATCGCGACGAAGGTCACAAGTGCCCCGATCACGGAGGCGAAGACGAAGGCGACGAAGGTCCCGTCGCCCTCGGGGGCGGCGATCATGAGGATCACCGACGCCACCAGCACGGCGGCGCAGGCGAGGAGGAACTGGAGCCTTCCGACTCCCTGGCCCTCACTGAGCGGGAGCAGGCCGGCACCGGCGACCGCCGCGTTGGCGAGCACGCCGATCCCCAGGGCGATGGACGAGCCGCGGTCCGCGTAGACACGCGCGCGGACGCAGGCCAGCGCGAGCAGGAGTACGGCGGTGACGGCGGCCAGGATGCCCGGCAGGCCGTGCATGTCGTGCCGGATGTCGGAGGTCCACAGCACGAAGCCGAGCAGGACCAGCAGGACCGAGCCGCCGAAGAGTCCGGCCGTGCGCATGAGGCTGTCGCCCCAGAGGGTCCGGTCCCGGGCCACGGCGGTCGCCACGGCGTCGGAGACGTCGTCGAAGACCGCGGGGGGCAGCGATTCCGAGAAGGGCCGCAGGGACAGCAGCTCGCCGTCGAGGATGCGCTGGCCCGCCAGCGTGCGCCCGCCGTCGAGGACGGTGCCGTCACGGCGCACCAGGTGGTAGCCGACCGGGGCGCCCGGGGCGGGGCTCTGCCCCGACAGCCGGAGGATCTCCGGGTAGAGGTCGGCGACGGCGACGTCCTCGGGCAGCGCCACGTCGACGCGGCTGTCGGGCGCGACGACCGTGACCCGGCAGAAACCGGTTCCGTTGCCCGCCTGAACTCCGGGACCCGGCCGACCGGATCCGGTAGCCGCCGTCTGGGCCGTCATAGTCACGTGCTGCTCCCCCTCATGCTGCTCCTGGACCTCCTGCGACGCACCCCTGGATCACCGGTTCCGACTCCGTCCCGAATGACCCATTTTTTTGCGGTAGTTAGCGGATGCGTACACGCGTCGCGACACCCTACCGCCCTCGGGTCACCGGGTACGCCAGTAGGATCCTCCCGCGGACGGAACCCGTCGCCACGGGGGCGCCGATAGGAACAGTTCCGTCCGGCAAGGGAATTGGTGAGCTGTGAGCCAGATCGTCGTCAAGCGCCCACCGCGGGCCCTCCCCTCCGAAGTTCCGGGCGAGCAGGTGCAGTTGCAACCTCCGCCCGAGCTGCCTCGCGGGCAGCAGGAGGGGGTGATGATGCAGCTGCTGCCGATGCTCGGCATGGGTGGTTCCGTCGTCTTCTTCTTCATGACGCCGAACCCGATCATGCGGATCATGGGCATGATCATGATTGCGTCGACCGTCGCGATGGCCGTCGCGATGATCCTCCGCTTCCGGCGGGGCACCCAGGGCCAGCTCGCGGACATGCGACGCGACTATCTGAAGTACCTGACGCAGACCCGTCGCGCCGTGCTCAGGACGGCCCGGGAGCAGCGCGACGCGCAGTTCTACCTCCACCCGTCCCCCGAGCAGCTGTGGGCGCTCGTCGCCGAGGGCAGCCGGGTGTGGGAGCGCCGTGTCGGGGACGCGGACTTCGCTCACGTACGCATCGGCCTGGGCAGCCAGGAGCTCGCCACACCGCTCGTCGCACCCGACACCGCGCCGGTCGACGAGCTGGAGCCGCTGACCGCCGGGGCGATGCAGCAGTTCCTGACGACGCACAGCACGCTGGACGGCCTTCCGATGGCCGTCTCCCTCCGCGCCTTCTACCACCTGACGATCAGCGGCGAGGCGGAGTCCGCGCGGGCCACGGCACGCGCGATGATCGGGGCCCTCGCGTCGCTCCACTCCCCCGAGGACCTGATCATCGCCGTCGCGACGGGCCGCGACTCCGCTCCGCGCTGGGACTGGACGAAGTGGCTCCCGCACGTCCAGGCGCGCGGCGCCGTGGACGGTGCCGGCAGCCGCCGCCTGATCAGCACCAGCGTCGCGGAGCTCGAGGAGATGCTCGCGGGCCGTCTCGACGGCCGGCCCCGCTTCCAGCCGGGCGGCCAGCCGCTCATGGACCAGCCCCACGTCGTCGTCGTGCTCGACGGCGAGTCCGTACCCGCGACGTCCGCGCTCGCGTCCGCCGAGGGCCTCCAGGGCGTGACGGTCGTCGAGATCGTCACGGGCCAGGTCAACGGAGCGCGCGGCGGCCTCTCCGTCGTGGTGGATCCCCACGCGCTCCAGCTGGAGTCGGGGCACGGCCTGGTGTACGACGGCGTCCCCGATCTGCTGAGCCAGGAGGCCGCGGAGGCGCTGGCCCGTCAGCTGGCCCCGCTGCACGTGGCCTCGGGCGGTGACGACGACGAACCGCTGCTCGCCAATCTGGAGTTCACCGATCTGCTGAACCTCGGTGACGCGGCCTCGGTCGACGTCAGCCGGACCTGGCGGGCTCGCTCGCAGGCGGAGCGCCTCAGGGTGCCGATCGGCGTCGGCGAGGACGGCTCCCCGGTGATGCTGGACCTCAAGGAGGCGGCGCAGGAGGGCATGGGGCCGCACGGCCTGTGTGTCGGCGCCACCGGCTCCGGCAAGTCCGAGCTGCTCCGCACGCTCGTACTGGGCCTGGCCGTCACCCACACCTCGGAGACACTCAACTTCGTCCTCGCGGACTTCAAGGGTGGTGCCACCTTCGCCGGCATGGCACAGATGCCCCATGTCGCCGCGGTGATCACCAACCTCGCCGACGACCTGACGCTGGTGGACCGCATGGGCGACTCCATCAGCGGTGAGCTCAACCGCCGCCAGGAGATGCTGCGCGACGCGGGCAACTACGCGAACATCCACGACTACGAGAAGGCGCGGGCCGCGGGCGCACCGCTCCAGCCCATCCCCTCCCTCGTCCTGGTCATCGACGAGTTCAGCGAGCTGCTGACGGCCAAGCCGGACTTCATCGAGATGTTCGTACAGATCGGGCGCATCGGCCGTTCGCTGGGCGTCCACCTGCTGCTGGCCTCGCAGCGCCTCGAGGAGGGGCGGCTCCGCGGCCTGGAGACCTACCTGTCGTACCGGATCGGTCTGCGGACGTTCTCCGCGGGCGAGTCCCGGGCCGCACTGGGCGTCCCCGACGCCTACCACCTGCCCAACGTCCCCGGTTCGGGCTATCTGAAGTACGGCACGGACGAGATGGTGCGCTTCAAGGCGGCGTACGTCTCCGGGGTGTACCGCTCGGGCTCCCAGCCGGCGGCGTCCTCCGGTCCTCTGCCGGTGGACCGCCGGCCCGTGCTCTTCACGGCCGCTCCGGTGCCGGTGCGTTACGTGCAGCCGACGGCGCAGCCCGGGGTGCCCGAGGCGCGCAAGGCCGAGGACGACGCCCTGGCCGACACCGTGCTCGACGTGATCGTGCGCCGGCTGGAGGGCCGGGGTGCCTCGGCGCACCAGGTGTGGCTGCCCCCGCTGGACAATCCGCCGTCGCTGGACGAGCTCCTGCCGGGACTCTCCGCGGTCGAGGGCCGGGGGCTCACCCAGCCCGGGTTCGAGGGCTCGGGGCGCCTCGTCGTGCCGCTGGGCGTGGTCGACAAGCCGTACGAGCAGCGCCGCGACACGCTCTACCGGGACTTCTCCGGTGCGGCCGGCCACATGCAGATCACCGGTGGTCCGCAGTCGGGCAAGTCCACGCTGCTGCGCACGCTCATCGCGGGCTTCGCCCTCACGCACACGCCGCAGGAGGTCCAGTTCTACGGCCTCGACTTCGGTGGCGGCGGCATGGCGTCCGTCTCCGGCCTGCCCCATGTGGGCGGTATCGCGTCCCGGCTCGACCCGGAGCGCGTGCGCCGTACGGTCGCCGAGGTCTACGGGATCATGGCGCGCCGTGAGGAGTACTTCCGCAGCGCGGGCATCGACTCCATCGCCACCTTCCGCAGGCTCCGGGCGCGCGGCGACATCTCGGTGACGGATCAGCCGTGGGGCGACGTCTTCCTGCTCATCGACGGCTGGGGCAACTTCCGCACGGACTACGAGGCCCTCGAAGCGGCCGCGATCGACATCGCTCAGCGCGGCCTCGGCTACGGCATCCACCTGATCGTCACGGCGTCGCGTTCCATGGAGGTCCGGGCCAACCTGAAGGACCACCTGATGAACCGGCTCGAACTGCGGCTCGGTGACGTCATGGACTCCGAGCTGGACCGCAAGGCCGCGGTCAACGTGCCCGCCGGCGTACCCGGCCGGGGTCTGACCCCGGAGAAGCTGCACTTCATGGCCGCGGTGCCGCGGATCGACGGCATCAACTCCGACAGCGACCTCTCCGAGGCCACGGCGGCGATGAACCAGGAGGTCGCCCGCCACTGGACGGCGGCTCCCGCCCCGGCCGTCCGGCTGCTCCCCCGCGAACTCCCGGCGCACGAGCTGCCGGCGGGCTACGCGCAGCCGGAGCGGGGCGTCGCGTTCGCCATCGACGAGAACAACCTGGAGCCGGTCTTCCTCGACTTCGAGCGGGACCCGTTCTTCCTGGTGTTCGGCGAGAGCGAGTCCGGCAAGTCCAACATGCTGCGCCTGCTCATCAAGCAGCTGACCGAGCGGTACGAGGGGAACGCCGCCAAGTTCTTCGTCATCGACAACCGGCGGGCGCTGCTCGACGTCACCCCCGCGACGCACCTCGCGGAGTACGTGCCCATGTCCAACAACATGGAGCACCACACGGACGCGCTGTACGACCTGATGAAGCGCCGCACACCGTCCCCCGACGTCACGGCCCAGGAGCTGCGTGAGCGCAGCTGGTGGAGCGGCCCGACGGTGTACGTGGTCGTGGACGACTACGACCTGGTCTCCACGTCCAGCGGGAACCCGCTGGGCAAGCTCGCGGAGATGCTGCCGTTCGCCAGGGACGTCGGCGTCCGGTTCATCATCGCCCGCAGCACGGCGGGCGCCGGCCGCGCCCTGTACGAGCCCTTCATGCAGCGGATGCTGGAGCTCGGGGCCCAGGGCCTGATGCTCTCCGGCGACCCCATCGAGGGCGACATCCTCGGCAACGTACGACCGCGCCCGATGCCCCCGGGGCGCGGGGTCTTCGTGACCCGGCGCCGCGGGAACCCGCTGGTGCAGTCCGGGCTCATGGACGTCGAGCGGTAGGGCGTACCGCGGTGAGGGGGCGGGCGGTGACGGCGGGCGGTGTACGCGCCGATGTCACCGCCCGCTCCGGTGTCCGGACGGTCCACCGAGGTGGAGCGATGCCGGAGATTCGTCATTTCCACGTACTGACACGTACTGACTGAGGGGGTCCCGCACATGGCATGGGCCGAGTGGGAGCAGTTGAAGGCTGAAGCGACCGACAAGGGCAGCACGCAGATGCGCTTGAACAAGGCCGAACCCGGGGGCGGCGGGGGAAAGAAGGGCGACCTCGCCGTCAATCAGACGGACCTGTCGGGCGTCCGTGACGAGGCATCCACACTCAACACCCGCTTGTGGAAAGAGGCCCGCGTCGCGGTACCCACGAGCGAATCAGCCGCAGGCGACCTCAGCACTCAGGGCTTCGAGCTCGGAGGAGCCCTTCGGCACGTGTCGGACCGGTGGGACGTACAGCTCAAGTCTCTGATGGACGCCTGCGGCCACATTGCGAACCACGTGGACCTCACGAAGTTCCTCCACAACGGCGACGACCAGTACGTGAGGAGCAGGGTCAGCAGTATCGCCGCGCTCGACCAGGCATTCGATGACGACAACGCGCCCAAGGGTGAGAAGAACAAGGCGGACAACTGATGGATCTCGAAACCCTGCGGTTCGCCACCTTCGGCCAGTTGGACGCGGCAGTCACGGACTGGTCGGCCATGGTGACCAACCTCGCCACCTTGAAAGAGGATGCCCGCGACGGCCTCAAGGCAAAGGCAGACAAGGCCGACTGGTCCGGCGAGAACGCTACTGTCACCAAAGGGTTCGTCGACAGGACGGTGCGCGAGTTCGATGACGCCCACAAGCAGGCCAAGTCCCTGTGGAGCATCCTCAAGGACACGCGGGACGAGTTGAAGACGTACCAAGGGCAGCTCGACGACGCACTGGGACGCGGGCTGAAGAAGAACCTCACGGTCACCACGACAGGTGGTGGCGGTTTCACCGTCACGATGAACATCCACCCCGACCGTGCGGCCAAGGGGACGGCTGTTCCCGACCACGAGCAGAACGACGTCACCGCGCTTCGCGACGAACTCCAGAGGATTCTCGACAAGGCGACCGAGAGCGATCACACGGGCTCCGGCGCCCTGAAGGCCCTCGCGGACCAGGCCGCACTCGGGTTCACGGGCGCCGAATACAAGGACCGGGACACCGCTGCCAACGCGATCAAGCAGGCCGATGATCTCTCGGCGCTCGCGAAGAAGAACCCGGAGGACCTCACGGCCAAGGAGTTCGACAAGCTGAACACCGGGCTCAAGAAGATGTCGGGCGACGAGCTGTTCAGCTCCCGCTTCGCGGGGAACCTGGGGGCCCAGGGAACGCTGGACTTCTGGGCAGGGCTGAACACTCCGAGGCCCACAGACCTGCAGAGCGCCCGGGGCGGCCAGTTCGACGATCTGCAGAAGAACCTGAGCCTGACTCTGGCTACTGCGAGCCACAGCGACTCGTACGAGATGAGGAACTGGAAGCGCGAGATGGTGGATCTCGGCAACCAGCCCATCTCTCGGAACTCGGGCACCGTCGGCTTCCAGGTGATGAGCAACCTCATGCGCTGGGGCAATTACGACAACAAGTTCCTCGACGACTACGGGAACGAACTGATCAAGGCCGAGAAGGAACGCACGGACAACGGCAGGCACGAGGCCTGGCGGGTCGGTGCCCCCATGGACCCGATCCTCAACCGCACGGGCTCGGATTCCGGAACCGACCCGTTGACGGGCTTCATGAAGGCCCTCTCGAACAGCCCCGATGCTGCGACCGAGTTCTTCAGTGACACCTTCCTGACGAAGGAGGAGGACCACGAGTTCAAGGAGGACACGGATGGCGACAAGAAGATGGGAATAAGGGAGCTCAGTAACTTCGACTACCTCTTCGAAGAGCGAGACTGGCCGAAGGACTATACCGACAAGGGCGAGGACAGTATCTCCGGCCGGAACGCGATGGCCCTGGCTCTGGAAGCGGCAATCACCGGGCACCCTGCAGGAGAAATACCCTCGGCAGGATTGTCGGCCCACAGCGAAAGTCAGGCGAAGCTTATGGAAAGCCTTACCGCCTCCATCTCGGAGGATCCTGGGCGCCTGACAGACCACGGATACATGTCTGACAGCATCGGCCAGATTGCGTCTGAGTATCTGCCTGACATCAACAGAGCCACCACCGATGCCAGCGAAGATAATACGAGCGTTCCCAAACTCTTCCCGATTGCCGGTTCTGCAGCCAATTTGGGCCATACGGATGTAACTCGCCTACTGGTGAGCCTGGGGCAGAACCCGGAGGGCTACAGCGCTGTCGAAGTGGGCCAGAAATCATACATGGCCAGCCTCATGGATTATCACCTCAACCCGAACCTAGCCGACGACCAGAAGTACCCGCACTCCACCGAAGATACGGTCAAGGAAATTTCTCGCCGATCGGGCGAGGTCGGCGGGACACTGGCTATTGGGCGCCAGGAAGCAGTACTGGGGGAAGCCAAGGAAGACGACGACAACTTCGAGAATGCTGTGAATCAGAAGAAGGGTATCGCTTCAGGTGTCATTGGCACAGGTGTAGGCATTGGCACCAGTTTTGTCGCCAGCCCGGTCGTCGGGGCTGCTGTGGGCGGCGTTGCGGGAACTGTCAGCGGGGCCGTCCTGGAACAGCTGTTCAAGGACACTGAACCCGAAAAGGTAAAGAGTTCTGGACAGACCGTAGGCGAGCTCTGGGAGGACAACTCGAGGAGGAATACCGAACTCGCAAAAACTGCGGCAGAAAGCGCGGGAAATGTGCACAATTCGCGCAACATAGGGCAGTTCATGGAATGGACGCGAGTCGGCACCAAGGACGGTTTTGGTGACGCCTCAACGGCGGCACAACAAATGGCGGATGACCTGGAGACAGATATCCCCACCTGATCGGATAAACCTCCGATCTTGTCCACCCATTCCCAGACAGATCTACCGCGAGAAGGAGCATTTCGTTGGATACTAAAAAAAGAGTGAGGCGCGGCGTAATCGTGGTTGCGCTATTGGCTCTTCTGACGGGTGGATATCTTTGGCATCATGAAGGTACACCTGCCGTCCGCTTGGCAAATTTCTGTGATGGCGTGCTACCTGTTGACGAAATGCTGAGGGTTACAGGCACGAATGCCAACGGTTTCTCTGGGGGCAGACTCGGCAGCCTTCACACGAATGAGTTTCGCAACACGGGTGAACTGGGAACTGTCTGCAGTATTAACAAACCCGGGGCATTCCGGGTATCCATCGAGGCCATGGAAGACTCCAAACCATTCGCCACCTACGTCTCTCCGCACGGCGGGGAAGTGCTGCCAATTCCGCTGGGCAACAGCTGGTCCGGGTTTTTGGCGCCGTCAGAAAAGGCGCTCTCCGGGTCAGTGGTTCTCGATTGCCCGGGCTGGAGGGAAGGCCAGGGCAAGGGAATCCTGGTCACCGGTGCATGGGGCAATGTCAATGGATATGCACCAGAAATTCATAAAAGGCTGGCTAAAATCATCACCACAGCCGCAGAACGCACTGCCGAACAAACCGCGTGCAAGGCGGAATTGGGGACGCCAGTAAATAGAATTGACCGCGCCGTCACCAAGGCCAAGGAAGCAGATCGGGCCACAGGAACCTGCGAAGGCGTGGAATCGCAGCGCACCGTCTTGGAGACGGCCGCAAGTACCGCACCGGTAGAATACTGCATACTCAAGGACGGGCTGCGCCTGTCGGCACTGTATGGAGAATTTGCGGGTTCCGATTTCGGCGGTTTCGAAGGAGAAGGCCCTGACGACCTGAGAGGAGAGAACAAATCTACCTTCTGGGGGACAGCTCAATGCTCTGGGGGCTTGCAGTACGCCCAGTTCACTGCGGCTGCCGAACAGGAAGGAGAGAGGGAAGGGTTTTCCGAAAGGCCGCCTACAGCGCAGGAGTACGCGGATCTCCGCACCTTTGCCGAGCGTTCAGCAGACCGGCACGGCTGCAAAAACCTTACTCTTCCTCCCAAGGGTTGAATCGTGCCAGGTCGGAATTCGACATCTGTCCCAGGTTCGCGCAATCGTGGTTCATCACAGTTGCTACGTCCAGAAATATGAACACCGCAAGAGCAGGTGCCGGTCAGTCATATCGGTGCGCGGCCCACACATTGTGCATACTGAAAGAGGCAGGCGTTGATCGCACTGAACGTGATCCTTATAGTGGTGGCTGCAGGACTCGTCACCATGGGCTGCCTCAAGGCAGACCGAGTACGCGGGTGGCGTGAGTCAATCAACCCCTCCGCACCCGAAATACCCCATTCTTCTTTTATCGCAGCGCGCGTATTTCTTTTTGTGCTAGCGGGAGTATGCGTCATCTCCGTGTTCCAGTGGCCGTAGCCACCGAAGCGGAGCGGAGCGATGACGGGCGGGCTCCAGAGTGGTCCGCCTGGCCATGACAGAGCTGGACGGCACTTCGCGTTGCTGGCTTCTTCGGCAAGCCGGCTGCTTCGACGAGGAGTTCGCGAGGGTACGAAGACGGAGCCGCCGAGAACGGCGTCGGAGACACCCCACAGAGTGGCGTGGACGTTGGCTGCTGACGACCTCGTGCACGGTTAGCGGGGGGCGTCGGGCGCTGAATAGCGATCATGGCCACACGGTGGGGCACGCGACGCGCACAGCGATCATCAGCGACCGGAGAATCACCGGCCTGTCGGTCGCTGTGATCGCTGAACTCGTTGTCGCGGTTGGACCGTTGCGGCATGGCCGGCGCCGGGCCGGGCGTGCGTCCCGGCTGCGGAAGCGCACGGTGGGCACCGGTACGAAGCTCCGCACGATCTTCGTCGACCGGCTCCTGGCCACCCTCGTGCACCTTCGCCACGGGCTACTCGTGACGTGCCGGCCTGCTGATTCGGCGTGGACCGTTCGACCGACACACGGGTGGTCGGCGAGGTGCGGCCCCTACTAGCGGAACATGGATGCACCATCGTGTCCGCCACCCGGCCGTGGGTCGCAAGAACCGGGATCGGTTCGTCTCCGGCAAGGACAAGCAGAACGCCGTGAGGCCGCCGTCTTCACCGACGGGAGGGGACAGCCGGCTGCTGTCCTCCAGCCGGACGAGCATATTCCACCCCGAACTGGTGAATCCCGAACTCGCAAGAGTCACTTTCGGGCCAACGGCGTGCCGGGACTGATCAGCCGCAGACACATGCATGATCAACCGTTTTCGACTGTCTCGCAGGTGCCCATGACGGATCCGGAGCCCGATCCGAGGCCGAAAAGGACAGCCGCCGACAGGCCAACCCGGCTTGAAACAGCCGTACCCGTTCTTCGTGCACCTTGCTAACTTCCGGGGCTCGGAGGCATTGAAAAGCACATGTGAAAGGGCGGTACATGACGTCCCCAGCTCCAGCGCCGAAGATCCCTCAGCTGTGGGTTCCGCTCCCGTCGGGAATCCATCCGCGTTGGCGTGAGATCGACGAAACATCGGCTGCCTGGCTCGATCGCTTCGGTCTCTACTCCGACCGGGCCCAGCGCGAACGGCTGGCGCGTATCGCGGTGGGCGAGATAACCGGCCGCGGCGCACCCACCGGGCGCCTCCCTGCCTTGCAGTGGACCTCGGACTTCCTGATGTGGCTCTTCGCGTTCGACGACGAATTCTGCGACGAGGGCCCGTCCGCGGCCTCCCCGGACGCCACCCTGCTCATCATCACCAAGCTGCAACGCGTCGTCGAAGTCCCCTGGGCCGCCGTCGTCGACGACAGCTACAGCGCCGCTCTGAGCGAGTTACGTCTGCGCCTCGACGAGCTGACGTCCCCCGTGCAGACAGCCCGGTGGGCAGCCAGCTTCCGTGCCTACCTCCAGGGCCAGATCTGGATGACCGCCAACAGTGCGCACGGACGCGTTCCGAGCCTCTCCGACCACCTGGCGGTCCGGCTCGACTCCTCGGGCGTCAAGATCTTCTCGACACTCAGCGAGATCATCCACGGGTACGACCTCCCCGCAGCCGACTACGAGCGGCACGAGGTCCGCGGGTTCGTCGAGGTCTTCGCCTCGATCATCGGGTGGTCCAATGATCTGGTCTCGTACCACAAGGAGCGCGAGCGCAGCCAGGACGGGTACGGCAACATCGTCGACCTGATCGCGTACGAACGGGGGTGCTCCCTCGATGAGGCGGTGAACGAGACCGCCATGATGCACACCCGCGCCATGGCCCTCTACCTCCGCCTCCGCGACCAGATCCTGCGCGACGCCGGCCCCGAACTCAGCCGGTGGATCACTGACTGCGACTCCTGGATCCGTGCCGACTACGACTGGTCGCTCACCACCAACCGCTACGTCAATCCGGAGAACCCCGCCGACCTTCCTGCCGGCAGCGCCGCATCGCCGTTCCAGGAGAGGGAGGCGGACCAGCCTCTGCCCATCGCCAGCATCGCCTGGTGGTGGACCCTGTTGAAGAGCTGAGCCCTCCGGGAGGGAGGTGTGCGGCCGATCGAGCGGTGTGGTCGTCTGCTGGACCTGTCGGCCTGTGTGGGAACCCTTCGAGGGACTGCCGTACCCGGGAAGCGGCATCCCCCCGGCCGCACATCCCCCATGGAGAGCCGACCGCGGACCATTCCCTAGCCTTTGGGCGCCCATGGGTTCTCCGGAGGCTCGGGGCCATCCAGAGCGCGTTTGACCTTCTCCTTGAAGGACTTCTGCGGGGCCTGCTTCTCCTCCTGCGTGTGTACCAGGCGGGCAGTCGTCACGCGTATGTGGCACTCGCGGTGGTGTTGTTGGAGCCGGACCAGCCAGGCGCCGTCGGAGGTGAGGAAAGCACGGCGGGCCGGGGACTCCCCCGGTCGGGCATGGCGTGCCAGGACAGCCGGCATGTAGTGCAGGGCCGCATCTTCGGCCGCTGCACGGGCCTGTTCCTCCGTGCCACTGATGGGGTGACTGGCCGCCAGTGTCCAGCGGTGCAGTTTCAGGTCGACGCCGTCAGCTCGTCGACTCACACGGGTGTCCTCCTCTATGAGGACGTACCACTGAGCAGTCATGAGCGGAGCCTAGCCAGCTGATGTCCGCCACGGAGGCGCCGACCGATTCCTCGCCCTCGGCAGGCTGTGGCGAAGCGGGTTCGGGCGAGGGGTGCGCGTCTGTCGACGCGGATGTCCGGGGCTCACGCGGAAGGCCCTCCCCGCCGTGTGATGCTGGCGTCATGAGTGATCACCGCGAGGTTGCCGTACTCCGCTGGCCGGGCCGGACCCCTGCGATCGACGATGGCCTGGCCGCCCTGCTGGCGGCCTACCATCTGCGGACCGAGGCCGAGAAGGGCGAACCGGTCGCCTGTGTGGACGAACTGCCGGATCGCTACCGGGCAGAGATCACCGACCCTCGGACCGCATTCGCCGATGATGTCGTACTGGTGGCTCTTCTGGGGGACACCGCTGTGGGCTGTCTGGTGGTGAACTCCCTGACCGATGGGCAGTCGGAGATCAAGAGGCTCTGGACCGACCCTGAGTTCCGTGGCCGAGGCATTGCGTCCGCCTTGCTCGGTTCCGCGCTCGCTCATGCTGCGGAACAAGGCGCCACCGTCCGGCTCTCGGTGTGGGAGTGGCGGACCGGGGCCATCGCCTTGTACGAGCGACTCGGCTTCGCCGTCACCCAGTCATGGGATGAGCGGGTTCAACTGGTGTGCATGCAGCGCACGGTATGAGCGTTCACGGCCGTTGGGCGGTGGCCGAGACAAGGACGGGCGTCTCTCGCCTCCTCTGGCCAACCGCGAGGTCGTCGTATCTCGCCGTACATCGTGGAGCAGCGACGCCTCATGACACAGGTCAGGGTGGGCACCTCCCGTGCGTGCCCACCCTGACCGTGTTCGTTCTTCCGCTGTGCCTACTCGAAGTTGGCCCTGGCCCGCTTGTCACCGGCCTGGTAGGCGGTGCCGGCGTCGCGCACCTTGCGAGAGATCTCCGACAGGGCGGTGTGGATCCCCGTGGCGTCGCGGTCCCAGCCGGCCTGGGCGGCGTCGTACGCCGTCTTGGCCTCGCCCACCCAGAGCTCGGACACGTTGGCGACCATGCGCTTGATCGCCGCCAGGTCCTCTTGGAGCTGCCTGCTCTGCCGGTCGATGTCCCCGGCGGCCTGGTCCAGGCTTGAATAAGTGACAACCATCGTGCCGTCGTTGCTAGGCATGCGGTCCTCCAGTTCAATCTAGTTCGGTGAGACGGTTCTCGTACGTCGTACGTCGTACGAGCACGAAAGAGATCAGAGCGCGTTGATGGCCGACGTCTTGGCTTCGGAGCCCGTCGAGTAACCGCCGACGACATCGACGCCCTGGAGGGCCTGCCTGATCTCGTCCTCGGTGTTGCCCGAGATGGTGCGGGCCGCCTTGATCGCTTCCTGGAAGTTGACCAGCCGGGTGGCGATGTTGCCCATCATCCGGTTGATGTTGTCCTGCTTGGCGTTGAAGGCGTTGGCGCCGACGCCCTTCCATGCGCCTTCCAGGCTGTCGATCGTTGCCTGGAGGGTCTTGAGCTGGCCCTTCACGGAGTCGAAGCGCTTGCTGAGCTCGCCTTCGAGCTTGAGCAGCATTTCATCTGAAAGCTTCTGATCTGCCATGGTGCTGGCTTCCTTCCTGGTGCTCTTGTTCAGTCCGGCGTGACCGCCGGGGGCGTATATGAGGAGCTACGAGCGATCAGGCGGCGCGGCGCTTGCGGGCGAACGCGAATGCGCCGCCGCCGAGCACGAGCACGGCCGCTACTCCGCCGATGATCAGGCCGAGTTGGCTGTCGTCGTCCTTCTCAGTGCTGGAGCCTGCCATGGCCGCGTCCTCAGCCTTCTCCTTCTTCTCAGGCTGTGACGAGGCTGATGCAGATGGGGCGGCTGAGCCTGCGGAGCCGGACGTCTTCTCCTTGGTGAGAGGGCTGATGTCCGGAGCGCCCGGCTCGCCTTTGCCCTTCAGGATGTTGACGGCAGGGCGAATGATGCCGTGACCGAGGTAGTTGCTGAGCGTGCCCTTCTCCCAGTCACGGCCAGCAGTGTCGAAGAGGACGTTGAGGACCTGGTTAGCTGTCCACTCCGGGTGGGCGGACCAGATCAGGGCAGCGGCGGCTGAGGTGATAGCTGTTGCGGAACTGGTCCCACCATTGCCCTGGCAATAGCGTGAAAAGTTCTGGTCACACCAGAATGGAAGATCATCACCGGGCGCGGCAATGTCCACAAAGTCACCGTGCTGGGAGGTGTCAGATACCTTCGCCTGCGCGTCAGTCGCCCCAACTCCGACGACTTCCGGGTATGCCGCCGGGTAGCTCGCCTCATTACCCTCCTCGGCCTCATTTCCGACAGCCGCGAAGAACAACTTCCCCTTACTCTGCGCGTATTTTACTGCTTCTCGTTCTTCGGTGGTTGGGAACTCACTACCGAACGACATGCTGATGATCTGCGCTTCACTGTCAACCGCAGCTTTGATCGCGTCCCGCGTGTCGTATGCATTCACCGAATGTTCGTTCTGAAATTCCGTATCAGTAATTCTCACCGGGATGATTTTTGCCCCCGGTGCGAGACCTTTCAGACCTCCACCGTTGCCCGTTCCAGCAATCAGCTCAGCCATGGTGGTGCCATGCCCGCGATAATCGTCGTACTCGTCACCCTCGGCACCTGTCGCATCAAATCCCTTCAGGACCTGCCCCTTCAAGGAAGCCGTCGACGAGTTCACCCCGGAGTCAATGACAGCGACCTTGATGCCTTCGCCCGTGGAAATTTTCCACATCTTGTCGGCCTGCATCGCGCTGAGGTACCACTGCTTGGACTGCACATCCGCAGCAAACGCGGAAGGCGCAACCCCCGCGAACCCCACACTCCAGGCAGCGGCCACAGCCATCGTGCCAAGTAGGCGCCCTCGCACTCTGAGCGGCATGCGACGCTTACGGGTCTGGCTCATTCCTGCTGTCATCCTGACTTCCGAACCTTCCCTGTACCTACTCGATCACCGGCGGTGCGACTCCACGGCGTCCGGCCTCCCACGTCTCGCGGTCCTCCGTCAGGTAGTCCGGGCGCGGCGTACCGTCGTCCTGGTCTTGATCTCCGGAGTCCTTGCGACCTGCAGGGCCGCGTACGAGACCTGCGCCACCGGTGGTGAAGCCCTTGGCGCCGCCACGGGCTCCCGCACCGCCGCGAGGTGTACCGACAACACCATTGGTCGTGGGAGTACCTCGCCCACCGGGCCGGGACGCGCCCTTCGTTCCACCGGAGCCGACGACACCCCTCTGTCCGACCGGGCCAGCAGGACCGCCTGTTCGGGCCGCTCCGCCGGCTCCGACGACTGTGCCGCGCGGGACGCCACGGGCTCCGCCAGTCGTGCCCGGAGCGGCACGCTGAGGGGTGCCCCCAACGATGCCGCTCGCTCGACCAGCACGCGGACCGGTCGTTCCGGAAGCCCCTGCATGGCCTGCCGCCATGGGCCTGCCGCCGGTGATACCAGACCGGCCGGCAGTTGGGGTCTGGGAGCCGCCACCAGCCCGGCCGGTCCCTCCCGAAGTCGAGCCCCCACTCATGGGCGAGGGGCGTCCCACTGGCGGTCCGGAGCGGCCGTTCGCCGAAGAACTGCCAGCCGTGGGGCCGGTTGCTCGGGCCCCGCCGCCCGCTGTCTGACCAGTGGCTCTGGGGGCGCCCATTGAGCCCTGTAGACCCTTTGAGCCAGCAGTAACGGGGTTCACGAAGCCGGTTGCCATGGGAGGAGTCAGACTTGGGCCTCCGGCCGGACCGACAGGACTCGTGGGAGCTGGAGCAGAGGGTCCCGACGTGGTCACCGGGGCCGTTGGTGTTGCCACACTGTTGATCTCCGTGGAGATGCTCTCGTCCAATACAGGCTCAACCGACCTGGGTGCCGCGACGGAAGCCTGGTGACCTGTCGTGCCTGAACTCGTGGATCCGCCCGGCTCACCTGGGGCTGTCGCACGAGATGGACCGTCGGAGCCCGTCGATGATTCCCCGGTGTCTTCGCCCAACCGGTATCGCCCCGGCTTGGGCATCGCCACATCAAGCTTCTTCTCGAACCGCGGCGGCTCCTGGGCCGCCAGTGTCTCCTCCGAGACCGCGTAGTACGACGCCAGCCGGTTCGCCTGGTTGATGGCCTCCTGGCGGTCCTTCTCGACCTTCACCGCCGCGGCGTACTCCGGGTTGCCCTCGATCTGTGCCGGAGTCTCGATGTCGTCCGGGGACTTGCGGACCAGGCGGGTGTCGCGGGGCGGCAGAGAGCTGCGCACCGAGGCGAGGCCCGTGCCCGCGACCGTGATCTGAGTGCCGGCCGTCTCCGCGAACTCGCCCAGCTTGTAGGCGTGCGCGACCAGACCGCTGCCCCAGTCCCGGAAAGCCGTTCCGGACTCACCTTCCCAGTCGACCCCCTCGATGAAGCCGCCCAGTTCCTTGGCGGCGTCGTTGAGAGAGCTCCTCGCCTTCAGGAGCGCCTGGCCCGCCTGTTCGAGGTGCTCCGGATTGGAGTTCTCGATCAGGTCGATCATCGCGTTGAGCTCATGCCCCTCGAAGGACGTCCGCCCCGAGGAGCCGGAGCTCCCGAAGCCGAACGCCTCCATGACGCCCTGCATCTGGCGGGTGACGTCCGTAACGACCAACTGTCCCTGGACGCGCTCCTTGTCCTCCTTCTGCTGTTCCGCAGGAGTCAGTTCCGGATGCTTCTCGCCGCTCATCAGCTGTCACCCAAGTCGTCGTAGGCAGAGCCGGTCTTATCGTCGGAACGCGGCTGCTCCGGCGCAGGCTTCTTCTCCGCCTGTGCCTTCTCCCGCTGCTCGTCCAGGTCTGCCTGGATCTCGTAGAACCGCCGCCGCGTGTCGTCGTCCACGTTGTCGAAGCCGACCGCTGCCGCGTGCACACCGAGGCTCAGGTACTCGATCTGGTCACCCAGGGACTTGGAGAGCGTGACGAGCGACTCGTGGACGCGGTTGTACTGGGTGTAGAGCCCATCGGCTTCCGCGAAGCATGCGTTCTGCCCGCTCAAGGAGGAACGCGACACCGATTGCGCCGCGACCTTCGACTTGCCGGCCGGTGAGCTCTCGAGTTCCGCCAGCAGCGTGTTCACGCTCTTCTGGAACTTCTCCAGGGCGCCTACGCCCTTACGGAGATCCCCTTTGCCTTTGGTCACGTCGCTGCCCTTCCCCGTTTCCCCGTTTGCACAGTCCGTTTCGCGTTGCTATCGCACCCGCGTGAACACCACTGGCCCCATCACATCACTCTAGCCAATGGCACTGACAGGACCAACTGTCTTGTCCATCACGTGACTTCCCTGACACGACCTGACGCGTCCTGCCACCCGGGGTCACGCACCGCCCGGTCGTCCCTGCCGCCGTCGCCTGTCGCGCACCGCCACGGCCGCCCCCGCTATGGCGGCGACCAGGACGCCACCGCCCACCACGACGTAGGTCGCCAGTCGTGCGTTGCGTTCGTCGGCGGTCTCACCCAGGTGGAACGCGGCGGGCATGGGCTCTTCGCCCTTGCTCACGCCCTCGTGCGCCACCGGCTTCTCGATGGGCTTGTCGTCCTCGGTCAGGGCGCGCACCGGATCGACGACGCCCCAGCCGACCAGGTGGTCATGGCCCGCGATCGAGCGTTCCGCCGTCTGCTCGATCTGCGCGACGATTTGCTCCTGCGTCCAGTCCTTGTGCTTGGCCTTGATGAGCGCCGCGACTCCCGCGACGTAGGGGGCCGAGAAGCTGGTGCCGTTGTCGGAGCAGTGTCCCCCGCCGGGAACCGTGGAGATCATGTCGACGCCGGGGGCGGCGACACCCACGAAGTCCCCGGACTGGGAGAAGGCCGCCCGTTCGTTGTTGCGGTCGGAAGCGGCCACGGCGAGGACGCCGTCGTAGGAGGCCGGGTAGGTCTTCTTGACGTTTCCGCCCAGGCCGTCGTTGCCGGCCGAGGCGACGACCACGATCTCCTTGGCCAGGGCGGCGTTCACCGCCTCCTGCAGACGTGTCGTGGGCTCGACCGCGTTGGCCGTGTCCTGCGAGATGTTGATGACGTCCGCGTCCGCCTGGTCGGCGGCGTACCGGATGGCGGCGGCGAGGGACTCGGCCGTGCCGTGGCCCTCGGCGTCGTTCTGCTGGATCGGGATGATCGTCGTGTCGGGGGCCAGGCCGGTGAAGCCGGTGCCCTTCACCTCGCGGGCGGCGATGATGCCGGCGACCTTGGTGCCGTGGCCGACCACGTCGGTGGTGCCGTTCTCCTTGCCGCGCTCGAGCTTGTTGCCGTTCTCGTCCTTGAGGTTCCTGTCCAGGAGGTTGCGGCCGCTCCCGGTGTCCACCGCCTTGGTGAGCTGCGGGTTCTTGACGTCGACACCCGTGTCGATGACCGCCACCCGTACGCCCTTGCCCGTGGACTCCTCCCACAGTTCGTCCATCAGTACGCGTTGCAGCGCCCAGGGGCGGCCCACGTACTTCTTCGAGGGGAAGGTGCACTGGGTGGAGTCCTCGGCGGCCGCGGGCAGCGCCGGGAGGGTGACGAAGAGGACGGCCGTGGCGGCCCCGGCCGTCAGCAGGCGCCGGCGGGAGGAAGAGGGGGAGGAGGAGTGCGTGGTCACGTGGTCGCTCCTCACGAACCCTGCGGCTGGCGTGCGGCGCCGGTCGACAGGCGCGGTCCCGTCGGCAGGAAGGCGGACCAGGCGGCCGGAACGGCCGCGGGGGCGACGTCCTTGTACCCGAGCTGGTTCTGCGCCTGCTGGGCCTCCTGCTGCCGCTGCTCCCGCTCCTCCTTCGTGCCGGACTCACCGATGCCGGAGTCGCCCTGCACGCTGTCGCCGTTGGACTGCATGGCATAGCGGAGGCCGGTGTCGGTCACCAGGAAGAGCGGACCGGATTCCGGGCTGGATCCCTTGAACTGCCGGAAGAGCTGCCCGGATCCGGGGGTGACGTAGGCGCTGCTGGATCCGGTGGGGAGTGTGGCGGGGAAGCTCTTGCCCACCCAGGTGCTGAGCGTGGTGGCGCCGTCCTTGTCCGCGACGTCGCGCAGGACGTTGCAGACGGTGTTGCGGCTTCCGCTCGTCGTGCTCGCGGAGTTGACGGGCTCCGGCACGCTCGTGGGCCAGTCCCACTCCTGCCCGAACGCCTCACCGGGCTCGAAGGCTCCGGCGCTGACGTGCTTCACCTTGCCGTCCGGGTTCAGGTTGACCAGTGCACGGCTGTTGAGCAGGAGTTTGGCGACGAAGTCGGACACCGGGGCGACCCGGCCCGGCAGGACCACGTACTGCTGGGTCCTGGTGCCGGCGGTGGCCGCGAGGACCATGCCCACCTTGTTGTCCCCTGGCTGCAGCTGGCCCGGAACACCCGCGTCGGTACCGGGAGTTCCGTCGATGGAGGGGAAGGAGACGGCGTCCCCCATGTGCAGCGTGGCGAGCCAGTCGGCGGACACCCGCTGGGCGCGGCCCTCGTCGACGAGGGTGCGCAGCAGCAGTTCGTCGTTCTTCACCGGGTAGGCCTTCCCCGTGGCGTCCACGAGGTAGCGGGTCCGCTCCGGACCCGGGCCCTCGACGTACGCCACCTCGCCGCCCCGCAGCTTGCCGGTGCCGTCGGTCTTCTTCTGCTCGCGCTCCGCGAAGACGAAGGCCGCCTTCTGGATGGCCCGGCCGCCCTCACCGGGCCGTTCGCAGACGGCCCAGCGCTTCGTGGAACCGGCTTCGGTCTTGTCGGGCAGGCGGTCCGGGGCGTACGGGATGCCGAGAGTCGCCCCGTGCGGGATCTTGCCGCTGTCGAGGACCGATTCGTCGACGTTGACGACCGTCCCCTTGTCGGGGGCGAGGAGGAGCTTGGCGCTGGACATGTTGAGCACCGGGTGGAGCTGCGTCTTGCCGTCGGTCTTCAACACCACGTACCGCGTGGTGGACTTGCTGGCGATGATGACGTTCTCGTACGGGGTGTCCCACTTCTGCGGGGCGACGGGCTTGAACATCCCCCAGGCCCCGAACACCGCCAGGACGACCGCGCCGACGATCACTCCGGGCACGACCGCGCGAAGAGGGCGTGGCGCCCCCTCCTCCGAGCCGGACGGGTGGGGCTGCAGGAACTGTGCGACCAACCTCCGCTTCGCGAAGGTGTAGGCATTGAGTTCGTCCCGCCGTGATGCCATGTGCGCGCTGCCCCTTCTCCCCAGTGGGCGACCAGGTTCCCACACCCGCCGTGGACCGCCGCCGCCGACCGGGACCCCTACTATGCCTGTTGGCACTTGGCTCTCACCGCTCAGGTAGGGTGATCGCCCGATCAACGCCCGTGAAAAAAACGATGAATACGGACACGAGGGGGCAACGCGGCGATGGGTGCAGCGACGGGGGAGCGCACGAGGCGGTCTGCCCACCGAACGCCCGGCCCTTCCCGACGGCAACGCAGCAACGGGCCTGACGGCACAGCCCCCCGCCCGTCGGCGGACGCCCCCGCGGCGACCACTCTCCACTCGATCTCCAGGACCGGCCGCGTCGGTCCCGCGCTGCGCCGGCTGGTGCTGGTCGAGGCGGCCCTGGCAGTCGCCGTGGTGGGCGCCGCGATGGGGGGCGCCTGGGTGATCCCCGCCGGTGTCATCGCCTGTCTGCTGATCCTCCTCGCGGTGGTACGCCGACGGGGCCGGGCCGTGCAGGACTGGCTGTCCACGGTGTCGTCCCTCCGCCGCCGCAGGAACACCGCGGCGGCTCCGCCCCCGGAGACGGAGCCCCAACTGGCGCCCGTGGCGGAGAGCGTGCCGGGATTCGCTCCGTACATCTACGTGGACGGCGCCCGCCGCACGGTCGGCATGGTCGGGGACGGCACGTTCCTGACGGCGGTGGTGCGGGTCGAGGCGAGCGGTGAGTCGCTGCGCCAGGCCATGGGCGCCCGGGCGCTTCCGCTGTCCCTCCTGGGTGAGGCGCTCGCGGTGGACGACATCGTGCTGGAGTCCGCGCAGCTCGTGCAGCAGGTGCGGCCCGCTCCGGCGCCGCACCTGCCGGAGCGGTCGGTCGCCCGGCTCTCGTACGGTCCTCTGCAGGACAGGACCGGGGCACCCGCGCTGCGGATGACCTGGGTGGCGGTGAAGCTGGATCCGGAGCTGTGCCGGGAGGCCGTGGAGGCGCGCGGCGGCGGCATGGGAGGGGCTCAGCGCTGTCTGGTGCGGGTCGCGGACCATGTGGCGAGCCGGATCACCGGCGCGGGTTTCCGGGCCGCGGTGCTGGACCAGGACGAGCTGAACTCCGCCCTGGCGACGTCCGCGTGCGCCAACCCGATCCTGTCGGCCCGCGCCGGACGCCCCGACGCCGCGCCCCAGCGTCGGACGGCCGAGACGGCGCGGGTCTGGCGCTGCGACGACCGCTGGCACACCACGTACGCGGTGGACCGCTGGCCCGAGCTGGGCAGGGGCGCGACCCCGCTTCCGCGGCTCGTCGCGCTGCTGACCTCGGTGCCGGCGTACGCGACGACGTTCAGCCTGACGGTGCGACGCGGTACGCACCAGGGCCATGTGTCCGTGCGCGGCCACGTACGGATCACCGGCGGCTCGGACACCGAACTGGTCGGAGTACGAAGGACATTGGAGCAGGCCGCACGGCACGCGGAGGTCGGCCTCGTACGGCTGGACCGCGAACAGCTGCCGGGGGTCCTCGCCACGCTCCCGCTGGGAGGCGCACAGTGACACGGCGACTCGTCCCGAGGCGGGGACTGCTCGGTCCCCGTCACGCGGGCCACACCCTGGCGGCGGATCACCTGGGCGCGCTCTCGCTGCCCGTGGGGGACGACGGCGTGATCATCGGCGACGACGCCGAGGGCCGCCCGCAGATGATCGGGTTCCACCGGCCCGCGCCGTACGACATCCTGCTGATCGGCGGCCTGTGGACCGCTCAGGTGCTGGCGCTGCGCGCGGCCGCCACCGGTGCGAGGGTGGCGGTCGAGACCGGACGCACCCAGGCGTGGACGACCCTGGCGCAGGCTGCGGGCGCCGGCCTCGAGTGCATCTCCCTCCACGACGTGGGCAGGGTTCCGCCGACCGGGGCCACCGTCAGCAGCCCGGTGGTGGTGGTACGCGACTGCGGCATGCGTCCGCCACGCGGCCGGGTGGTGTCCTCGCCGTGGCAGTCGGTCCTGACGCTGCTGCCCTATCTGAGCCCGGTGGCGCCCAGGTTGATGCGCTCGGCCACGCTCGTGGGCATCCAGCGGGTGTCACCCGCCGAGGCGGAGCAGACCGGACGGATCCTGGGGCTCGCGCGGACGGAGATCGAGGCGCTGCCGACCCTGGCGGACGGTGTCACGCTCTGGGTGGCCGGCCGCGACCGCCACTGGGTGATGACCAGCGCGACGGACGTCGAGACGGGACTGCTGGGCACAGCTCGTCGGATGGACTGATTCCTGCCTCGTTCGCACCCCGGACGCGCCGATTTTCAGGATCATGGCGGGTGGACGACACAGTTCGACGGAAGGGACGTGCCATGGGCACCCAGCAGGAAAAGGAAGAGCTCTACGCTCTCGACATCTCGGGTGTGGAGTGGCTCAGCGCACCCGGTACCGAGAACGTCGAGGAGCGGGTCGAGATCGCCCATCTCCCGGACGGCGCGGTCGCCATGCGCTCGTCGCTGGATCCGGAGACGGTGCTGCGCTACACGGAGGCCGAGTGGCGCGCGTTCGTACTGGGCGCGCGGGACGGCGAGTTCGACCTGAAGTAGCGGACCGCACGGCGCGGGGGCGGCTGTCATGGACGGTCGCCCCCTCGCCGTGTCCGGTCGCGCCCCCCGTGGGTGACATTTGGCCCAGTCCCCCACGATCCGGCGTACTCGCTCCGCCCGGGGGCCGAACGTGACCTACGGGACAGTTGACGCTGGGCGATACAGCCTGCCGCAGTGCGCCCCATGGCGATTAGGGTGGGTGGGGGCGCGGCAGAGGAACCTGCGGGCAGGCACTGCGCGTCGCAAGGGGGAGAGCCGGGCGGACCGGACATCGGGAACGGTCGCCCCCACCCACCACGGCACAAGGGTGCTCGACCACACCAGGAGGCAAAGTGAACGGCGATCGGGACGAGATCAGCGGGGGATGGAACACGCCCGTCGACGAGTCGTCCGACGCGGATCCCGCCGAGATGACGGGTGAGTTCACCATCGACTACACCCCTCCCGCCTGGTACACACAGAACACACCGGGTGACACGTCGGGGGGCGCCGGGTCGCACCTGGCTCCGCCTCCGCCGCCGCAGGGGGCGCCTCTGCCCGTGCCGGGGCTTCCGGCGTCCGGCGGATTCGAGCCCGGCTGGCGGCCGACGCCGGCCGCACCGTCGGAGACCGCGCCGGCCGCCTCGGCGGAGCCGCCTCCGCCTTCCTTCGAGCCCGCGCCCCCGGCCCCCGCTCCGGCACCCGCATCGCCTCCGGCCCCCGCGCCCGCTTCGCCTCCGGCGCCCTCCGAGGAGCCGGGCGCGGTGAGCGGCACGTCCGGCCCGTTCGGTGGCGGGGACGTGGAGAGCGGCGCGACCATGCGTTTCTCCCCCGCCGCGCTGAAGCGGGAGATCGCCGAGCGGGAGGCGGACAAGGCCGGGACGGCGGCATCCGGTTCCGGCGATTCCGCCGAGCCCTCGTCTTCGGACGCTCCGTCCGGGGACGACGGCGAGGAGCAGGCCGGTCCGGTCGGCGCGAAGGCCTCCACAGAGGATTCCGCCACTACCTCGCAGACCGACGAGGCGGACGAGGCGGACGAGGCGCCAGAGACGGACGAGACCGACGCCCCGGAGGCCGGCACGGCACAGGACTCCGGGGGTGCCGCAGCCGACGCCCCCGAGGTGGACGACTGGCCCGTCGACGTGCGGACCGCCCCCCAGGCCGGCGGGCCCATGGACACGGCGTCCGGCGCGGCGCCCCAGGACACCCCGCCGGCGGGCGCACCGACCGCCGACGGGTCCCCGGAGGAGGCACCCCGGAGCGCCGCGCCTTCGGACGCACCGGCGCCGTGGTCCCCCGCGCCCCCCGCACAGGGCGCCCTTCCGCCGCTGCCCCCGGCCTTCCAGCCGGCCGCGCAGCAGCCGAACGCGCCTCAGCCCGCGCCGCAGTGGCCCGCGCAGCAGCCGGCCGCTCCGGCCGCCGGGGCACAGAGCGGCTACGGGTTCCCGCAGGCCGCGCAGGGGGGCCCCGGCTTCCCGCAGGCACCCACGCCGCCGCCCGCACAGCCGTCGCCGCAGGCACCCCAGCAGCCGGTGCGACCCGACGCACAGGCTCCGCAGGGCGGCTACGGCTTCCCCCAGGCGCCGCAACAGGGCGGCTACGGGTTCCCTCAGCAGCCCCAGCAGCAGCCGCCCGTACAGGGTGCGCCTCCACTGCCCCCGGGCGGACAGCCTCAGGGCGGTTACGGCTTCCCGGCCCCGCAGGCTCCCCAGCCGCCGCACTACCCCGCGCAGGGAGCACCGCTCCCCCCGCAGATCCCTCAGCAGCCGGCCCAGGGCACACCGAACCTGCCCGCTCCGCAGCAGCAGCAGCAGCAGCAGCAGCCCGAGGCCTACCAGCCCCAGCCGCCCGCACCCCAGGCACCGCCCGTCGACCCGCGCACCGGGTCCGCGTGGCCGACGCCGGTCACCCATGACCAGCGCGAGCGTTCCGTCCCCGGCGCCCCGCTCGGCTACACGGCCGCGGTGGAGCTGTCGTCGGACCGGCTGGTCCGGGGCAAGCAGAAGGCCAAGAGCAGCCGCACCCCCTCCGCCGCGTCCCGCTTCAAGCTGGGTGGCAAGAAGGAGGAGATCGAGCGGCAGCGCAAGCTGGACCTGATCCGCACGCCGGTGCTGTCCTGCTACCGGATCGCGGTCATCAGCCTCAAGGGCGGCGTCGGCAAGACCACGACGACCACGGCGCTCGGATCGACCCTGGCCACCGAGCGGCAGGACAAGATCCTGGCGATCGACGCCAACCCGGACGCCGGCACGCTCGGCCGACGGGTGCGCCGCGAGACCGGGGCCACCATCCGCGACCTGGTGGGCGCAATCCCGTACCTCAACTCGTACATGGACATCCGCCGCTTCACCTCGCAGGCACCCTCCGGCCTGGAGATCCTCGCCAACGACGTGGACCCCGCGGTCTCCACGGCCTTCAACGACGAGGACTACCGGCGGGCCATCGACGTCCTCGGCAAGCAGTACCCGATCATCCTCACCGACTCCGGCACCGGCCTGCTCTACAGCGCGATGCGCGGTGTGCTGGACCTCGCGGACCAGCTGATCATCATCTCGACGCCGTCCGTCGACGGTGCCTCCAGCGCGTCGACCACGCTGGACTGGCTGTCGGCGCACGGCTACGCGGAGCTCGTGCAGCGGTCCCTGACCGTCATCTCCGGTGTCCGTGAGACCGGAAAGATGATCAAGGTCGACGACATCGTGCAGCACTTCGAGACGCGGTGCCGCGGTGTGGTGGTCGTGCCGTTCGACGAACACCTGTCGGCGGGCGCGGAGGTCGACCTCGACATGATGCGCCCGAAGACCCGTGAGGCCTACTTCAACCTCTCCGCGCTCGTCGCGGAGGACTTCCAGCGGGCCCAGCAGCAGCAGGGGTTGTGGACGGCGGACGGCAGCAACCCGCCCCCGCAGTTCGCGCCGCCGATGCCGGGTCAGCAGATGCCGGGTCAGCAGGTGCCCGGCCAGCAGCAGTACGCGCCGCAGCAGCAGCCGGGCCAGCCGTACCCGGGACAGCCGCAACCCGGACAGCCGTACCCCGGACAGCCCTACCCGGGGCAGCCGCAGCAGCCGTATACACCCCAGCAGCCCTATGGCGGGCAGCAGCCGTACGGGGGACAGCAGCCCCCGGCCCAGCAGGCCGCCGCGCCGCAGCAGCAGGCATACCCGCCGCACCCCGGCCAGGGCGCGCAGAACAACGGCTGGCAGCAGCTGCCCCCCGCCCAGGGACAGCCCGGCGGGGCTCCGGCCGGGCCGCCCCCGCCGCCCGCCCAGCACGATGGCCAGGCACATCAGTCCGGGCAGCCCGAACTGCAAGGCCCCGTTCCGCCCGCGGGCTGGCAGCAGCACCCCCCGCAGCCACCGTCGGCGCCTCAGCAGTAAGGCAGTAGAGGTCTAAACCAATGAGGGCTCGCACCGTTCGCACGGTGCGGGCCCTCATCGCATTCCCGCAGACCACACGCGGTTTGGCCGACCGTTGACGCGACTCGACCGCCGCTGATAAACCTTCGCTTCACCAGCTGGCGAACCAGAGATCTGCCCGCCTTCACCGTGCGAGTCCTGACGCGAGGTCCACGTCCATGGTCACAAGATTTCCACCACGCTCCTCCCGCCCACGCGGCCGTCTGCGCATTCTTCTCGCCTCCGGAGCCGCCGCCCTGGCGCTGGCCGCCGGATCGGTCGTCCCCGGAAACCCGATCGGCCCCGCCCCGCAGGAGGCGCAGGCGGCTGACGGCTCGTCGACCCTCACGGTCGCGGTCGCGCAGAGCGTCGACTCCCTGAGCCCGTTCCTCGCCCAGCGGCTGCTCTCCACGAGCATCAGCCGGCTGATGTACGACTTCCTGACCAACTACGACGCCAAGGACAGCCACACGATCCCCGGCCTCGCGACCACGTGGGAGCCGTCGCCGGACAAGCTGACGTGGACGTACACCATCCGGACCGACTCGAAGTGGTCGGACGGCGAGAAGGCCACCGCCGAGGACGCGGCGTGGACCTTCAACACGATGATGACCGACGAGGGGGCCGCGACCTCGAACGGCAGCTTCGTCTCCAACTTCAAGAAGGTGACCGCGCCCAGCCCGGACAAGCTGGTCATCGAGCTGAAGAAGCCTCAGGCGACGATGACGGCGCTGGACGTGCCCATCGTGCCCAAGCACGTCTGGGAGAAGGTCGGCGACTTCTCCAAGTTCAACAACGACACGAAGTTCCCGATCGTGGGGAACGGGCCGTTCATCCTGACGGACTACAAGGTCGACAGCTATGTGAAGCTCAAGGCGAACAAGGACTTCTGGCGCGGCGCGCCCAAGTTCGACGAGCTCGTCTTCCGGTACTACAAGGACCAGGACGCAGCCGTCGCCGCCCTCCGAAAGGGTGAAGTCTCCTTCGTCGCCGGCAGCCCGAGCCTGACACCCGCTCAGGCCGCGTCGCTGAAGACCGCCGCCAACATCAAGGTGAACGACGCCCCCGGCCGCCGCTTCTACGCGCTGGCCACCAACCCGGGCGCGCAGACCAAGGACGGCAAGAAGTTCGGCGACGGGCACGCGGCGCTGCAGGACCAGAAGGTCCGCCAGGCGCTGTTCATGGCCGTGGACCGCACGACGATCATCGACAAGGTCTTCCAGGGCTACGCCATAGAGGGCGAGGGCTACATCCCGCCCCGCTACGACTCGTACTTCTGGAAGCCCGAGGCCGGGCAGAAGCTCGCCTACGACCCGGCGAAGGCGGGCGCCCTGCTCGACGAGGCGGGCTACAAGAAGAACAGCGACGGCAAGCGGGCCGGCAAGGACGGCAAGCCGCTCGACTTCCGCATCCTGTGCCACGCCACGGACCCCAACGACAAGGCTGTCGGCAAGTACCTCCAGGAGTGGTGGGGCGACCTGGGTGTCGGCCTGAAGGTCGACTGCCGCGACAACGTCTCCGACCCCTGGTACGCGGGTGAGTACGACCTCGCCTTCGACGGCTGGTCCGTCAACCCGGACCCCGACTTCGTCATGTCGATCCACACCTGTGCCGCGCTCCCGGCCAAGGCCAAGGAGACGGCGGCGACGGACAACTTCATCTGCGACAAGCAGTACGACGAGCTCTACTCGAAGCAGTTGGCGGAGTACGACCCCGCCAAACGGGCCGACCTCGTGAAGCAGATGGAGTCGCGGCTGTACGACACGGGGTACATGAACGTCATGGCGTACCCGAATGCCGTCGAGGCCTACCGCACCGACCAGATCGAGTCCATCACGACCATGCCCTCGGACGCGGGCAACATCTTCGGTCAGGACGGCTACTGGAGCTGGTGGTCGGCGGTCCCGGCCGCCGGTGCGTCGGACGGTTCGTCCGGCGACAGCGGCAGCTCCACCGGAGTCCTCATCGGTGTCGGTGTCGCCGTAGTCGTCCTCGCCGGTGGCGGGCTGCTGTTCGCCATGCGTCGTCGTTCCACCGCGGAAGACCGTGAATAGTCCATGAGCACAGAAAGCACTCCCGCGCTCCTGAAGGGCGCGGCGGGCGTGGACGCTGTGCAGACCGACGGCCCGGCTCCGGCCGGGCCGTCGGCCCGCAGTCCACGCGCCCGCAGCACGACCGCCTATCTCCGCTACGCGGCGGGCAAGCTGGCCGGTGCGGCCGTCTCGCTGTTCGCCGTGCTCGTCACCAGCTTCTTCCTGTTCCGCCTGATCCCCGGCGACCCGGTCAAGCAGATGACCGGCGGCCGGCAGGTGTCGACCGAACAGATCGCCGCGATGCGCAGGGAATTCGGCCTGGACCTGCCCCTGTGGCAGCAGTTCACCGAGTACTGCGGCAAGGCCCTGACCGGGGACTTCGGTACGTCGTACCAGTTCCACGCCCCGGTCATGGACAAGATCTCCGAGGCGCTGCCCGCGACGCTGCTGCTCACCGGCACCGCGTTCGTGATCTACACGGCGATCGGCATCTGGCTCGGCGCCAGGTCCGCCTGGCGCAACGGCTCGGCCGGTGACCGCTTCCACACCGCCTTCGCCCTGACGCTGTACTCGGTGCCCTCGTTCTGGCTCGGCCTGCTCCTGATCATCACCCTGTCGGTGGGCATCGGGCCCATCCCGGGCATGTTCCCGACCGGCGGCATGGAGTCGGGCAACTCGAGCGGCTTCGGATACGTCCTCGACGTCGCGCACCACCTGGTCCTGCCGGTCGTCACGCTCGTCGCCGTCGAGTACGCGCGCACCCTGCTGGTGATGCGGTCCTCGCTGCTCGACGAGATGGGCAGCGACTACCTGACGACGGCCCGTGCCAAGGGGCTGCGCGACGACCTCGTACGTCGTCGCCACGCCGTCCCGAACGCGATGCTGCCGACGGTGACGCTGCTCTTCGTCAACCTGGGCAACACGGTGGCGGGCGCCATCCTGGTGGAGACGGTGTTCTCCTGGCCCGGTCTGGGCGGACTCTTCTACCAGGCGCTGAGCGTGCCCGACCTGCCACTCGTGCAGGCGCTGTTCTTCGTCTTCGCCGCCGCGGTGATCCTGATGAACACGCTCGCCGATGTGATCTATCCGCTCCTCGATCCCCGGGTGGGCCGATGACGACCACGACCGACGCCGCGAAGGCCACCAGCCCGCGCGCGCTGACCTGGGCCCGCCGGCGCCATGCGGCCACCCGCTTCTGGCAGCAGTACCGCACCCACCGGGCCGGCCTGGCGGGACTTGCCGTGCTCGCCCTGATCGCCCTGGTCGCGCTGGCCGCCCCCCTGCTGGTGGGCGCGGACTCCCGGAGCGTCACCGAGGCGCCCGGCGGGGCGCTGGAGTCCCCGAGCGCGGAGTTCCCGCTCGGCACCGACCAGTTCGGCCGCAGTCTGCTCGCCCTCCTTGTGTGGGGGACGCGCGTGTCCCTGACCGTGGGCCTGCTCGCCGCGTTCCTGTCCGTGGCCATCGGGACCCTGGTGGGCATCACGGCCGGCCACTTCAAGGGGTGGTACGGCAACGTCGTCATGCGGATCACCGACTGGTTCCTGGTGATGCCGACGCTCGTGCTCGCCATCGCGCTGGCCACCGTGCTCTCGCGGTCCCTGTGGACGACGGTCCTCGCCATCGGCGTGACGACCTGGCCGACGACCGCGCGGCTCGTCCGCGCGCAGACGCTGTCCGTGGAGTCCCGTCCGTACATCGAGCGCTCCAAGGCGCTCGGCGGCGGGCACGGCCACATCATGTCCCGCCACGTGCTGCCCAACGTGATGCCCCTGGTGCTCGCGCAGACCACGCTGGTGATCTCCACCGCCATCCTCACCGAGGCGACCCTCGCCTTCCTGGGCCTCGGCGATCCCACGATCGTCTCCTGGGGCGGCCTGCTCCAGGACGCCCGTGAGGCCGGAGCGGTCAGCTCCGGCAACTGGTGGTACCTCGCTCCGCCCGGACTCGCCATCGCGGTCGTCGCCCTCGCGTTCACGCTGTGCGGCCGCACCATCGAGACCGTGCTCAACCCCAAGCTGGGGGTGTCCCGTTGACCGCCGTGAAGACCGAGAGCGTTCCGAAACCGGAGACCGGGCAGCCATTGCTCGACGTCCGGAACCTGCATGTCACCTACGGCTCGGGGGCCTCGGCCGTCCCGGCCGTGCGGGGGGTCGACCTGCGGGTCGAGGCGGGCCAGAAGCTCGGCATCGCCGGGGAGTCCGGCTGCGGGAAGTCGACCCTGGCGCTCGCCCTGCTGCGCCTGCTCCCCCCGTCCGCGACCCTGAGCGGCGAGATCCTGCTGGACGGCGAGGACATCCTCACCATGAAGTGGGGCCGGCTCCGGGCCGTGCGCTGGGCGGGGGCGTCGATCGTCTTCCAGGGCGCGATGCACTCGCTGAACGCCGTGCACCGTATCGGGGACCAGATCGCCGAGCCGATCCTTCTGCACCGCGGGGCCACCCCGGCGGCGGCGCGCAGGCGCGCCGGTGAGCTGCTGGAGCAGGTGGGGCTTCCGGCGGCGCGTGCGGACGCCTACCCGCACGAGCTGTCGGGCGGTCAGCGCCAGCGCGTGATGATCGCCATGGCGCTGGCCTGCGACCCGCGGCTGATCATCGCCGACGAACCCACCACCGCCCTCGACGTGATGATCCAGGCCCAGATCCTGCGGCTGATCGAACAGCTCGTCAGCGACCAGGACCTCGGCCTGATCATGATCAGCCACGACCTGGCGGTGCTCTCCGACACCTGCGACCGGCTGTCGGTGATGTACGCGGGCCGGGTCGTCGAGGAGGGCCCCGCGAAGCAGGTCCACGAGAACGCGAGGCACCCGTACGGCGCCGCGCTGTCGGCCGCCTTCCCGCGGATCGGCGACCTCGCGTCCCGGCACGCGCCGAAGGGCCTGCCGGGCGATCCGCCGGACCCGTCGGCGCTGCCCTCCGGCTGTACGTTCCACCCCCGCTGTCCGGTGGCGCTGGACTCCTGCGCCACCGAGGACCAGGAGCTGAGGGCCGCCGGGCCGTCCCGGCGGGCGGCCTGTGTGCTGGTGGAGCCGGGCGCCACCGCGCCAGCCGGTCCGTCCGGCGGCGCCGAGGAAGCAAGGAGCACCTCATGACGACCACTCCCCCGGCCCCCCTGCTCAGCGCCCAGGCGCTGGAGGTCGCCTTCCCGGGCCGTCGCGGAGCGGCGACCGCGCGTGCGGTCGACGGGGTCGACCTGGACATCCGTCCCGGTGAGATCGTCGCCCTGGTCGGCGAGTCCGGCTGCGGCAAGACGACGCTGGCCCGGTCGCTGATGGGTCTGGTGGCGCCGACGGCCGGCCGGGTCACCTTCGGCGGCGAGCCCCTCGACTACGCGGGCCGGGCGCTCAAGGCGTACCGCAAGCGGGTGCAGCTGGTGCTCCAGGACCCGAGCGGCTCCCTCAATCCCCGCCACACCGTGTACGACGCGGTCGCCGAGGGCCTGCGCATCCACGGCTACGCGGGTGACGAGCACGCGGCGGTGTCCGGGGCGCTGGCACGGGCGGGGCTGCGCCCCCCTGAGCGGTTCTTCCTTCGCTATCCGCACGAGCTGTCGGGCGGTCAGCGCCAGCGCGTCGTGATCGCGGGCGCGCTGGTCCTGGAGCCGGAGCTCATCGTGGCGGACGAGCCCGTGGCCTCGCTGGACGCGTCCGTACGCGGCGAGATCCTGGCGCTGCTGCTGCGTCTGCGCGACGAACTGAACCTGTCGGCGCTGGTGGTGACGCACGATCTGGGGCTGGCGTGGAACATCGCGGACCGGGTCGCCGTGATGTATCTCGGCCGGATCGTGGAGACGGGTGACGTCGAGCAGATCCTCACGGCTCCCCGGCACCCCTACACCCAGGCGCTGCTGTCCGTGCTGCCGGAGGCGGACGGCGAGCCGGTGATCCTGTCGGGCGAGCCGCCGGATCCCTCGAAGGTCCCGTCCGGCTGCCGCTTCCACGCCCGCTGCCAGATCCTCGCCTCGGGCGAGGCGGAGCGTGCGGGCGTCGCCGACGCGTGCCGTACGAAGGACCTGCCGGTGCTGGAGGGGGACGGCCGTGCGCAGGTCGCCTGCCACTGGGCCGCGGCGGAGGTGGAGGCGGTCTCCTAGCTCCCGGGAGGCGCGGTCACCCCGGGGCGGGCCCTCGGACCCCGGGGGCGTGGTGGATCGCGCCCGTCAGCTCCCCCAGGGGACGGCCGGTACCGCCCCAGCGGTGCTGGATGATCTCGGCGGCGATGGAGACGGCCGTCTCCTCCGGCGTACGGGCTCCGAGGTCGAGGCCCACGGGTGAGGCGAGGCGGGCGAGTTCCGCCTCGTCCACCCCGGTCTCCCGCAGCCGGGCGATCCGGTCGGCGTGGGTGCGCCGGCTGCCCATCACGCCGATGTACGCGGCGGGTGTGCGGAGCACCGCGGCGAGCAGGGGCACGTCGAACTTCGGATCGTGGGTCAGGACGCAGACCACCGTGCGCGCGTCCACCTCGGTCGACTCCAGATAGGTGTGCGGCCAGGCGCAGACGACCTCGTCGGCCGTGGGGAAGCGCTCCCGGGTGGCGAAGGCGGGGCGGGCGTCGCAGACGGTCACCCGGTAGCCGAGGAAGGACCCGATCCGCGCGGTGGCCGCCGCGTGGTCGATGGCTCCGAAGACGAGCATGCGCGGCGCGGGGGCGAACGTCTGGACGAAGACGGTGACGTCCTGCATCCGGCGCTCACCGTGCGGGCCGTACCGGCCGGTTCCGGTCGCTCCCTGGGCGAGCAGCCCGCGCGCGTCGTCGGTGACGGCCGCGTCGAGCCCCTCGTCGCCGAGCGAGCCGCTGGTGCGGCCGTCGAGAACCGTCCGGCAGGCGCCCGGAGCGGCTCCGGACACCACGGTGGCGAGCGCCACGGGCTCCCCGGCGGCGACGAGGTCGGCCAGCTCCCGCAGCCCGTCCCGGTCGGCCGCGGTGACACAGGGCCGGATCAGGACGTCGATCGTCCCGCCGCAGGTCAGACCGGCGCCGAAGGCCTCCTCGTCGCTGATGCCGTACGTCCTCAGCCGCGTCTCGCCCGTGGTGAGCGTCTCGGTGGCGACCTCGTACACATCGCTCTCGACACAGCCCCCGGAGACGCTGCCCGCCACCGTGCCGGTGGCGGTCACCGCCATCGCGGCGCCGGGGGCACGCGGCGCACTGCCCCGCACCGCGACGACGGTGGCCAGCGCGAAAGGCGTACCGGTGGTCTGCCAGGCACGCAGTTCCGACAGCAGTTCACGCACGGTGGACGCCCTTCCGGATCGACGGCTCCTGCCCCCGACGATGCCCCGGTCCCGGCGTGCGCACCACAGGAAGGGGTCAGGCGCGCTCGTACGCCGCGACCAGCTCGCTGGACCGCTTCACGTCGGCGGCCATGGCCACGAGCAGGTCCTCGATCGAATCGAACTTCAGCATGCCGCGCACGTAGGCGAGGAAGTCCACCGCGACGTGCAGTCCGTACAGGTCGAGGCCGACGCGGTCGATCGCGTACGCCTCGACGGTCCGCTCGGTGCCGTCGAACTGCGGGTTGGTGCCCACGGAGATCGCGGCGGGCATCGCCTCGCCGGCCACCGTCAGCCAGCCCGCGTAGACGCCGTCGGCGGGGATCGCCGTGTGCGGGAGGGTCTCCACGTTCGCGGTGGGGAAGCCGAGCTCACGGCCGCGCTGGGCTCCGCGCACGACGACGCCCTCGACCCGGTGCGGGCGGCCGAGGATCTCGGCGGCCCCCGCCATGTCGCCCTCGGCGACCAGACGGCGGGTGAGGGTGGAGGAGAACGGCTCGCCGCCGCCGGCGTCACCGCTCACGTAGAGGTCGATGACCTCGACGCCGTAGCCATGGGTGGGACCGAGCTCGGCGAGGTACGCGACGTTGCCGGCCGCCCGGTGCCCGAAGCGGAAGTTGGGTCCTTCGATGACCAGCTCGGCGTGCAGCTTGTCGACGAGCACCTTCACGATGAAGTCGGCGGGCGAGAGCTGCGAGAACTCGGTGGTGAACGGCAGGATGAGCACCGCGTCCACGCCCAGTCCTGCCATGAGCTCGGCACGCCGGTGGTGCGGGGCGAGCAGCGGCGGGTGCGTGCCGGGGCGGACGACCTCGCTGGGGTGCGGGTCGAAGGTGACGACGACGGAGGGGACGCCCAGCTCCCGCGCCCGCTCCACGGCCCGGCCGATGATCAGCTGGTGCCCGCGGTGCACCCCGTCGTAGGAGCCGATGGTGACGACGCTGCGTCCCCAGCCCTCAGGGATGTCCTCCAAGCCACGCCAGCAGTGCACTGTGACCGCTCCTCGCCCGAACCCGTGTACGTGTGTATGTCCATTACGCAGGTCTAAGACTGCCATGCTCACGTCCCGCTGCCTGCATCGGCATCGGGATGCCGGGGCGCGCCCCGTCCAGGGACTCCATCGTCCGCCGGGCGCCGGGACCCACGACGGCGGCCCACTCCTGCGGGGCGTCGGTCAGCCACCGGACGACGAGCGCCGCGAATCCGGGGACGTCGCGGGCGATCTCGACCAGCCCGCGGTCGAAGCGGGCCGCGCCCTCGGGCGTCCGAGCGAGGAGCATCCCGGTGCGGTGCACCAGCGCCCGGGTGCGGGCCTCGGGGCGGCGTCCGGAACCGGCCGCCGCCGCCCTGAGCAGGGCGTCGAGGACCTCGGGGTCCCTCCCGGTGCCCTGCTCGAACTCCAGCAGCACCTCCAGCAGCTCGGCCCGCAGCGGCCGCGAGGCGGCGGTTCCGGGGGTGGCCAGCACCCGGGCCAGCGCGGCGCGCACGGGCGGTGGCGCGGGGCGGTCCCTCAGCAGCGCGGTCATCATGGGCAGGAGCAGTGCCCGCGCCGCAGGGCTGTGCTCCAGCCTGAGATCCACGTACGCGGCGGCCTGCGCCCCGGCGTCCTCCCCGGGCCGGCTGTCGATGTACAGCCGTACGAGACCGGGGGCGTGCAGGGCCAGGGCGGGGGTGTCGAGGGAAGCCAGTTCCCTCAGGACGTCGTCCGCGGCCCGGCCGGGGAGCGACAGGCGGGCGCGAAGCGCGGCGAGGACCGGCTCGGGGTACTTGGGGAACACCTCCGCCAGCAACGGGAGCGGCAGCCTGGGGTCACCCGCGGCGAAGATCCGCAGGGCCTGCGGCAGGTAGCGGCCCCCGGCCCTCGGGTCACGCACGAGGACGGTGAGCGCCTGGGCGTGCAGGGCGGTGTCGTCCGGCCGGGCCAGCAGGGTGAGGGCCGCGCCCCGCAGCAGGGCACGGTCGGCCTCGGTCAGGGCGGAAGCGGCGGCGAGTGTGGCGTGGAACGCGGCGGCGGCGCGCCGCGCGGGCCGGTCCTCGTCGCGCGCCCACCGGTCGACGGCCCGGCACAGGGCGGCCGGCTCGTCCTCGGCGAGGGTGGCGAGCAGTTCCGCGGCCCGCGGGTGGTCGGTGTCGACGAGGGCCTCGGTCAGATCGTCGACGGCGAGGTCCCTGCGGGCGTAGAGGAGGGCCTGCGCGGCGGCGGCCACGGTGAGCCGCATCGGCGCGCCGTCCTCGGCGGGCAGGGGGCTCTCGTCACCGAGCCAGTGGCACAGCAGCGGCTGGACGGTCCGGGGGTGGGCGGCCAGACGCCGGGCGACCGCGTCCAGATACCGTTCGCCGCCGTCCGCGCGAGGGGCTCCGTCGGCGGGCAGAAGCCTGCGCAGGAGGTCGATCCGGGCGCCCTCGGGCAGCAGGATCCGGCGCCAGAACCACGGCCCGAACACGGCGTAGGGACCGAGCGCCGGCCGGCCCCCCGACAGGGAGCGCCGGGCGATCCGGCCGGCGAGCACCTTCAGCACCCCGAGGCAGGGCCGGGCGTCGTCCACCCTGAGCAGGCTCTCGCGGAGCAGGTGGGCCGCCCACCAGGCGGCGTCGGGGAGCCGCTCCCGCGCGCCCGGCGCGGGCGCCAGACGGTCCATCGCCTCGATCAGGTCGGCCATGCGGTGGGCGAGCGCGGCGTGCCCCTGGCGCCGCTCCAGCAGGAGCATCGCCTGGAGGACCGGGCCGATGCGGTGGCGCGGCACCGGGAGGTTACGGGGTTCCCCGGCGCCCTGCGGGGGCGGTGCGGGCACCGCGGTCGCCCCCTCCGCGTGCCAGCGGTGGACCAGCGCGTGCAGGGCGGCGTCCAGGTCGAGGTGGGCGCCCTGCACCCAGTCGCCCAGCTCCTCGTGGGCGAAGCGGTATCCCGCGCCCGCCGGGACCAGCAGTCCCTCGGTGAGGACCGCCGACGCCCACCCCGTGCGCCAGGGGAAGATCTCCTCGAACGACGCCCGGTCCAGCTCTCCCTGCCCGGGGCCGAGGCAGCGCCTGGCCGCCTCGTGGATCTGGCCCGCCACCTTCGCAGCCAGTCTGCGGACCGCCGTGCCCCGCAGCCGGGGTTCGGCCTCTGCGCCGATGCGGACGGCGATGCGGAGACAGGCGAGGTCCAGGTGCGCCGCGAAGACCTCCTCCGTGCCGGGCCGGCCCGGCACGTCGGGGGGCAGCGCCTCCCGCACCTCGGCGAGCAGCCGCAGGGTGAGGGGATGCCGGTCGTGGCCCGGCGCGAGCATGCCGGGCGGGATGCCGTACCGCTCCCACGCCCGCTCGGCCTGCTCCGCCGTGAGATCGCGGAGCCTGACGGCGGGCGGCAGTCCTCCGGCGGGCCGCTCCGGCCGGTGCAGGGCGCCCCGCGGGTAGAGCGCGCCGGCGGTCTCCCAGTGCTCGGGGCGGCAGGCGACGACCATGCGGACCTCGTGGGTGAGGAGCCAGTCGGCCGTCGCGCCCGCCCACGCGGTGAGCCGGTGGGCCAGCAGGGGCGGCATCTCCTCGGGACCGTCGACGACGACGAGCAGCGGGTTCCCGGAGGCCGCGGCGAGGGCGGCCACCCGCTCCGAGGTGGCCTCCTCCATGTCCCCCGGGGTCCCGGCGGCGCTGATGATCCTCCCGGAACGCCGCAGCCCCCGGGTCATGGCGTCGGCGACCGAGGCGTCGTCGGCCAGCAGATCCGCTCCGCGCAGCCAGAGCGTGAGAGCGGGCACCGGGCCGCGGGCGCGACGGGCGGCCAGCGCGGCGAGCTCCGTGGTGCGGCCGGTCCCCGGCGCGCCGACCAGGCCGAGGACGGGTCCCGTGCCGGTCTCGAAGGCGGTGAACTCGGCGCTGATGTGCGGGCGTTCGACGGCTTCGGCGTCACCGGGACGGCCCTCGGCATGGCCGAGCGAGGTGGCGGTCAGCTGCAGCGCTCCCGCGAGGTTGAGGTCGCGGCCGTACCCCGGCACGCTGCTCGCGTTGCGCCGGAGGACCTCCGCCAGGGGACTCGGGGCGTCCTCGGGGGTCAGGGGGAGTGCCAGTCCGGCGGTCTCGTGCCCGGCGCTCAGAGCGGTCGAGAGCACTCCGAGGACGGCCCCGGTGCGCGGGTCGGTGACGGGCCCTCCGACGGCGGCACCGCCGGAGCGCAGCGCGTCGCGCCCGTCCGTGCCGAGGACGAGCTCCAGCGCGTCGCCCACCGGATGGTCGCGTCCGCCCTCGGTGTACGTCGCCGGGGTCGTCCCGAGCACGCGTGCCTCGCGCCAGCCGTGGGCGGCGATCCGCACGTAGGTGCCCGTCCCGATCTCCTCGCGGACGGCGATGGGGAGCGGTTCCACCCCCAGGACTCCCGGGCCGCCGGTGTGCAGCAGGGCGAGCCCCAGGGCGGGCATCGCGACGATGTCGTCGGGGCCGACGACGCAGGTGCGGCCGTCCGCGCCGTGGAGCGTCAGGACCTCGGAACGTGCGACGGCCTGGTGGCCGGTGACGACCGTGCCACGGTCGTCCGCCACGAATCCCGTCCCTCGCGGCCGGCCGGCCTGATCGCAGATTCTCACCAGTGTCGACCGGTCCCCGCTGCCCATGGTCCGACCGTAGGTCCAGGGTGATCGGCACACGAAACTCAGGGGGCGTGAGCGCCCCCCTCACACCCCCCTGTCGCTCCGAGCGCCCGTCCATCGGGGTGAATCGGTGCGTCCCCGTGGACAGGAATGGGCGCGGGAGGGGGATCGTGGAGCGGGCACGCACCGGGGGGACTGCCCGCTCCACGATGGGCCCGGTCCTGACGGAGCCGCTCGTGGAGCCGTTCGTGAAACCGCTCGTGGGGCCTTCGTCAGGCGAAGACGGCGAGGCTCCTGGCCTTGCCCTTCTGCTCCTCGACGAGCACCAGGAACGCCCCGTCGGGCCCGAAGACACCGACCGGCCCCGGCGGATAGGCGGGCATGTCCAGCCGCACGCCGTTGAGGAGCAGTTTGGCGCGCTTCTCGTCCACGTCCCAGCGGGGGAAGGCCGACGCGGCCGCCTCGGCCACCGGCATCACGGTCAGCTCCTGCTGGTGCTGGTCGAGCGTGCGCGCCGCGTCGAGGCCGTACGGGCCGACGCGGGTGCGCCGCAGCGCCGTCAGGTGCCCGCCGACGCCGAGCCCGGCGCCGAGGTCACGGGCCAGGGCGCGGATGTACGTACCCGAGGAGCACACGACGGAGACGACCAGGTCGACGACGGGGGTGCCGTCCTCGGCGACCGCCTCGCGGACGTCGTAGACGCGGAAGGACGAGATGGTCACCGGGCGGGCCGGGATCTCGAACTCCTCGCCGCCACGCACCCGGGCGTAGGACCGCTTGCCGTCGATCTTGATGGCGCTGACCTTGGACGGCACCTGCATGATCGGGCCGGACAGGACGGCGACCCCGGCGTCGATGCCTTCCCTGGTCACTCCCGAGGCGTCGGTGGACGAGGTGATCTCGCCCTCCGCGTCGTCGGTGACGGTGTCCTGGCCGAGCCGGATCGTGCCCAGGTACTCCTTCTCGGTCAGCGCGAGATGGCCGAGCAGTTTGGTCGCCCGCTCGACGCCCAGGACGAGGACGCCCGTCGCCATCGGGTCCAGCGTGCCGGCGTGACCGACCCGCCGGGTGCGGGCGATGCCGCGCATCTTGGCCACGACGTCGTGCGAAGTGAAGCCGGACGGCTTGTCGACGATGACAAGGCCGTCCGGCGTTTTGTTCTGCGTCATGCGGAAGGTGAGCCCTCGCCGTTCTCGTCCTCGTCCTCCGGCTTGCGGTACGGGTCCGCTCCGCCGGCGTACGTGGCGCCCGAGGACGCCTCACGCACCTTGGCGTCCGAGGCGCGTGCCCGGTCGAGGAGGTCCTCGATCGCCTTGGCGTTGTCCGGCAGGGCGTCCGCCACGAAGGCCAGGGTGGGGGTGAACTTGGTCCCCGCCGCGGCACCGACCGCCGAGCGCAGGATGCCCTTGGCGCTCTCGAGGCCCGCGGCCGCGCTGGCCCGCTCCTCGTCGTCGCCGTAGACCGTGTAGAAGACCGTGGCCTCCCGCAGGTCGCCGGTGACACGGGTGTCCGTGATGGTCACGTGCGTGCCCAGACGCGGGTCCTTGATACCGCGCTGCAGTTTCTCGGCGACCACCACCTGGATGAGGTCTGCCAGCTTCTTCGCCCGCGCGTTGTCGGCCACTGGTCCGTCTCCTTCTTGAACGTGCTCAATCTTCTTCGTCGTTGTGCAGCCGCCGTCGTACGGACAGCAGCTCCACCTCCGGCCGGCCCGCGATCATGCGCTCGCACCGGTCGAGTACGTCTGTGAGGTGCCCGGTGTCCCCGGAGACCACGGCAAGACCGATCTCGGCCCTGCGGTAGAGGTCCTGGCCGCCCGTCTCCGCGACGCTCACCGCGAACTTGCGGTGGAGCTCGGCGACGATCGGGCGGACGATGGAGCGTTTCTCCTTCAACGACCGTACGTCGCCGAGAAGCAGATCGAAGGACAGTGTCCCCACATACATGTATGTCCGGATGTCCCGCCGGTTCGGGTTCGGGGGCCCGGGGGTCGCCCCCCGGAGTGGCACAGCCACGCCCCGCCGTCACTCGGCGGGGACACCCGAACCGTACCGGAACGGCCGGGGCCGATCGACGGAAATACGACCCGTCGACCGGCCCCGACCGTGCAGGAGGGCCCGGGGGTCTCCCCCCGGGAATCCCGTGGATCAGCCTCGCGGCTTCTCGCGCATCTCGTACGTCGCGATGACGTCGTCGATCTTGATGTCGTTGAAGTTTCCGAGGTTGATACCGCCCTCGAAGCCTTCGCGGATCTCCGTGACGTCGTCCTTGAAGCGGCGCAGACCGGAGATGTTGAGGTTCTCCGCGATGACCTTGCCATCGCGCAGCAGGCGCGCCTTCGTGTTGCGCTTGACCTCGCCGGAGCGGACCAGCACACCGGCGATGTTGCCCAGCTTGGACGAGCGGAAGATCTCGCGGATCTCCGCCGTGCCGAGCTCGACCTCTTCGTACTCCGGCTTGAGCAGGCCCTTGAGGGCCGCTTCGATCTCTTCGATCGCCTGGTAGATGACCGAGTAGTACCGGACGTCCACGCCTTCGCGCTCGGCCATCTGCTCGGCACGCCCTGCGGCGCGCACGTTGAAGCCGATCACGATGGCGTCGGAGCCGGTCGCCAGGTTGATGTCCGACTCGGTGACCGCACCCACACCGCGGTGCAGGATCCGGATGTCGACCTCTTCACCGACGTCGAGCTGGAGCAGCGAGGACTCGAGAGCCTCCACCGAACCGGACGCGTCGCCCTTGATGATGAGGTTGAGTTCCTGGACCAGACCGGCCTTGAGCGCCTCGTCCAGGTTCTCCAGGGAGAACCGGACGCCCTTGCGGGCGAAGTTGGCGTTGCGCTCACGGGCGGCACGCTTCTCGGCGATCTGACGGGCCGTACGGTCCTCGTCGACCACCAGGAGGTTGTCGCCGGCACCCGGGACGTTGGTGAGACCGAGCACCAGGACGGGGGTCGAGGGACCCGCTTCCTGGACGTTCTGACCGCTGTCGTCGAGCATCGCCCGGACACGGCCGTACGCGTCGCCCACGACCACCGTGTCGCCGATGCGCAGTGTTCCGCGCTGGACGAGGACGGTCGAGACGGCACCGCGGCCGCGGTCGAGGTGGGACTCGATCGCAATACCCTGCGCGTCCTGCTCCGGGTTGGCCCGCAGGTCGAGCGAGGCGTCGGCGGTGAGGACGACGGCCTCCAGCAGCGCCTCGATGTTGAGGCCCTGCTTGGCGGAGATGTCGACGAACATCGTGTCGCCGCCGTACTCCTCGGCCACCAGACCGAACTCGGTGAGCTGACCGCGCACCTTGGTCGGGTCGGCACCCTCGACGTCGATCTTGTTGACCGCGACCACGATCGGCACCTCGGCCGCCTTGGCGTGGTTCAGCGCCTCGATCGTCTGGGGCATCACACCGTCGTTCGCCGCCACCACGAGGATCGCGATGTCGGTGGACTTCGCACCACGTGCACGCATGGCGGTGAACGCCTCGTGACCCGGGGTGTCGATGAAGGTGATACGGCGGTCCTCGCCGTTGACCTCGGAGGAGACCTGGTACGCACCGATGTGCTGCGTGATACCGCCGGCCTCGCCCGCGACGACGTTCGTCTTGCGGATCGCGTCCAGCAGCCGGGTCTTACCGTGGTCGACGTGACCCATGACGGTCACGACCGGCGGACGGGAGACCAGGGCCTCTTCGCCGCCCTCGTCCTCACCGAACTCGATGTCGAAGGACTCGAGCAGCTCGCGGTCCTCCTCCTCCGGGCTGACGATCTCGAGGACGTAGTTCATCTCGTCCGCGAGGAGCCTCAGCGTCTCGTCGGAGACGGACTGCGTGGCGGTGACCATCTCGCCGAGGTTCATCATCACGGCGACGAGCGACGCCGGGTTGGCGTTGATCTTCTCCGCGAAGTCGGTCAGGGACGCACCGCGCGACAGCCGGACAGCCTGCCCGTTGCCGCGAGGCAGCATGACGCCGCCCACCGACGGGGCCTGCATGGCCTCGTACTCCTGGCGCCTCTGACGCTTCGACTTGCGACCACGACGCGCGGGACCACCGGGACGGCCGAACGCACCCTGTGTGCCACCACGGGCACCCGGGCCGCCGGGACGTCCACCGAAGCCGGGACGACCGCCGAAGCCGCCGCCACCACCGGGACGGCCTGCGCCGCCACCGCCGCCGGGACCACCGGGACGGCCGGCGAAGCCGCCGCCGCCACCACCGGGACCTGCCGGACGGCCTGCGAAGCCGCCGCCACCGGGACGACCGCCGCCGCCACCGGGACGGGCACCGCCGCCACCGGGACCACGGCCACCGCCGCCGGGGCCACCGCCGGGACGCGGGCCCGCAGCGGGACGCTGCGGCATCATGCCCGGGTTCGGACGGTTACCCGAGGGGGCACCGCCCGGACGGGGAGCCTGCGGACGGGGCATGCCGCCCGGAGAGGGACGTGCGCCACCCTGACCCTGCGGGCGCGGGGCGCCGCCGGGACCACCCTGGGGTCGCGGGGCGCCGGGGCGCTCCTGACCGCCGCCGGGGCGCGGGGCACCGCCGGGACGGGGCGCCTGGGGGCGCGCCATGCCGGTGGAACCGCCGGAGGTGAAGGGGTTGTTGCCCGGACGGGGACCGGCCGGACGCGCGCCGCCGGGACGCGGTGCGCCCTGGCCCGCGGGACGTGCGGGACGGTCTCCGCCGCGCTCGGCGCCGCGCTGGCCGCCGTCACGCTGGCCGCCGTCACGCTGACCGCCGGCCGGAGCCGGACGGGCGGGGCGGGGGCCGGGGGTGGCACCCGCGGGACGCGGGGCCTGCTGCGGTGCGGCCGGCTGCTGGGCCGGAGCCGGAGCCGAGAACTCCGCGGCGGGCACCGGGGTGACCGGGGCGGGCTTCGGCGCGGGCTTGGGACCCGGACGGGGTCCGCCGGACTGCGCGGCGGGCGCCGCGGGGGTGCTGCTCGCCGGGGTCTCCGCGGCGGCCGGCTTGGGGGCCGGGGCGCCGGGCTTCGGGGCAGCGGGACGTGCCGCGGCGGCCGGAGACGGCGCCGCGGGCTTTGCGGGGGCGGCCTTGCGAGGCGCGCCAGGCTTTGCAGCGGACTTGCCGGCGTTGCCGCCGGGACCCTGCAGTGCGTCAGTCAATTTGCGTACAACCGGCGCCTCGATCGTCGAGGACGCCGAACGGACGAATTCACCGAGTTCTTGGAGCTTGGCCATGACGACCTTGCTCTCGACGCCGAACTCCTTGGCGAGTTCGTATACCCGGACCTTAGCCACTTCGCTCCTTTTAGGTCCGGGTTACCGCCGGACCGTCGCTACTTCATGGGCGTACTCATCGCGTACTCATCGAGTGCTCATCGCAATCTCGACCTACTTCCAACTCGCGAGGTACCTGACCGCACGGGGACCCGTGCCGTTCACTTTCTTACGGTGTCACCGCTCGACGAACCGCTGCAGTGCCGCGGAATCGAACGGCCCCTTGGCCTTGAAGGCCCGGAGGAATGCCCGGCGGCGGACCGCCAGGTCGAGACAGACAGAGGCGGGGTGCACGTACGCACCCCGGCCGGGCAGCGTACCGCGTGGATCAGGGACAACTTCACCCTCGTCCACCACGATGCGCAGCAGCTCGCTCTTGGCCGCCCGCTCCCGGCATCCCACACAGGTTCGCTCGGGGCAAGCGCGGGCTTGCGTCCGGCCAGACACGGCTAAGTCTACCTCCCCGCACCGACCTCACCCGTTTGGGGCAAAAATCGAACGGATGTTGTCGTGATCTCAGCGCCAGGGCGCTGTGATCTATTCCATCGGACGTGGTCGCGGCCCGTCGCGCGGGCCGGACCTCGCAGGGGTTCAGCCGCGCTCGGAACGCTCCCGGGCACGCTCCGCGCGCTCGCGGTCGGCGATGTCGCGCTCGGCGTCGGTCTCGGTGTCCGGGCGGATGTCGATGCGCCAGCCGGTGAGGCGGGCGGCCAGGCGGGCGTTCTGCCCCTCCTTGCCGATCGCGAGCGACAGCTGGTAGTCGGGCACGGTCACCCGGGCGGAGCGCGTCCCGAGGTCCACGACCTCGACCTTGCTCACCCGTGCGGGTGACAGCGCGTTGGCGACCATCTCCGCGGGGTCGTCCGACCAGTCCACGATGTCGATCTTCTCACCGTGCAGCTCCGCCATGACGTTGCGCACCCGGCTGCCCATCGGGCCGATGCAGGCGCCCTTGGGGTTGAGGCCGGCGCGGGTGGAGCGTACGGCGATCTTGGTGCGGTGGCCGGCCTCGCGGGCGATGGCCTCGATGACGACCGAGCCGTCCGCGATCTCCGGGACCTCCAGCGCGAAGAGCTTCTTCACCAGGTTCGGGTGGGTGCGCGAGAGCGTCACGGAGGGACCACGCACACCCTTGGCCACCCGGACCACATAGGTGCGCAGCCGCAGGCCGTGGGTGTACTCCTCGCCCGGCACCTGCTCCTGCACGGGCAGGATCGCTTCCAGCTTGCCGATGTCGACCAGGACGTTCTTCGGGTCCTTGCCCTGCTGGACGAGGCCGGTGACGACATCGCCCTCGTGGCCCGCGTACTCGCCGAACGTCCGGTCGTCCTCGGCGTCGCGCAGCCGCTGCAGGATGACCTGCTTGGCGGTGGTGGCGGCGATACGGCCGAAACCGGACGGCGTGTCGTCGAACTCCTTGGGCTCCTGGCCCTCCTCGAGCTCGGCCGGGTCGTCCTTGGCCCACACCGTGACGTGGCCGCCGGCGTCCAGCTCGACGCGCGCACGGCGGTGGCTGCCGTCGGTGCGGTGGTACGCGATGAGGAGGGCCGACTCGATCGCCCCGACGAGCACGTCGAAGGGGATCTCCTTGTCCTGCGCCAAGCCCTTCAGAAGCTTCACATCGATGTCCACGGCTACGCCTCCTCTTCCTTCTTGTCCTTGCGGTTGAATTCGATCTCCACGCGCGCCTTGACGATCTCGTCGAAGGCGACACGGCGCGCCGTGGGCTTGCGGCCCTTGACGCCCGGCACTTCCAGATCGAGTCCCTCGTCGTCCACCCCGAGGATGCGGGCCACCAGCTCGCCGCCCTCGCCCAGGGTCAGTCCGACCAGCCGGCCGGTGGCGCGTACGTAGTGGCGGTGCTCGGTCAACGGGCGGTCGGCGCCCGGAGAGCTCACCTCGAGGACGTACTCGCCCTCACCCATGGCGTCGGTCTCGTCCAGCGTCTCGGAGATGCTGCGGCTGAGCTCCGCACAGGTGTCGAGCTCCACGCCGTCCTCGGAATCCACGATGACCCTCAGCACCCGGCGGCGGCCCGCCCGGGAGACCTCGATCTCCTCGAGGTCCAGCTCCTTGGCGCTGACGAGCGGCTCCAGCAGTTCGCGCAGCCTGTCGCTCTGGGTGGTGCTCATCCGGGTGACTCCTCGGCCGCGTGTGCTGTTGTGGGGATCGTCGCGTGTCAGGTCAAAGGGTATCCGGTCCGCAGGGGTGTTGCCGTCCGCCTCCCGCCCGGCCGCGGGTACGCTCACTTCCGGTGATCACTTCACGTCAGAAACTGTCAAAAACCAGGCTGAAGGAGACAAGTGCACCGCACGGGGACGACGCGCAGGGGTGCGCTCACCGCTACGGGAGCCTTCGCCCTGGGCGCGGTACTGGCAGGCTGCGGGGGCGGCCAGGAGGCACCGGGGAGCCCTGCGGCGGCCGACGCGCGGAGCGCCTCGCTCCGCGCGGGGAAGGCGCTCCGGGCCGCCGCCGCCCGTGACAGTGTCTCGCTGCTCTCCCGCTACGACCTGGTCGCGGCCGCCCATCCGGTCGCGGAGGCCGGGCTCGCACCGCTGCGGGCCACCGTGCGGGAGCACCTGAGCGCCCTGGGCGAGCCCGCGAAGGCATCGGGCGGCTCCCCCGCCCCCGCCCCTCCGGCCGCCGCCCCCACGGACCCGCGGGCGGCGCTGAGGGAGCTGGCGGCCGAGGAGCGCCGGGTGTCCGACGTCCGCGCCGCGGCACTGCTGACGGCCGAACCGGAACTGGCCAGGCTGCTGGCCTCGGTCGCCGCGGCCGGCGCGGCCCACGCCTATCTGCTCACCGAACTGGCCAAGGAGACCTCGTCATGACCCGGGTGGCCGGAACGGACAACACCGACAGCACGGACGGCACCGAGGAGACGCTGCGGGCCGCACAGGCCGCGCTCGCCGCCGAGCACGCCGCGGTGTACGGCTACGGGGTGCTCGGCGGCCGGCTGGAGGGCGGCCGGCGCGGCGACGCCACGGCGGCCCGCGACGCGCACCGGTCCCGGCGCGACGCGCTCACCCGCACCGTGCGTGACCTGGGCGGTGCGCCGGTGGCCGCGCACGCGGCGTACGCCCTGCCCTTCGCCGCGCGGGACCCGGCGGCCGCGATGCGGCTCGCCGCGGTGCTGGAGGACCGGGTCGCCGGCGTGTACTCCGACCTCGTACGGGCCGCCCGGGGGCCGCTGCGCCAGGACGCCGCGGGCGCGCTCCGGGAGGCCGCGGTGCGCGCGGTGCGCTGGCGCGGCACCGGCGTAGCCTTTCCTGGGCTCGTCGAGAAGGCCGCCCCCGCCGACAACACAGCGGAGGCCGGCGCCACGGGCGTCACGCACTGAGCACGTACTGAGCACGCACTGAGCACGCTCTGAAAGGGAACAAGGCACGTATGGGTTTCGAACCGCCGCAGCGTCTGGTGCGAGCGCTCGGCGAGACGTGCGGGGACGCGGCCGCCGCCGAGTGGCTCGGGCGGCTCCCCGCGCTCGCCGACGACGCGCTGTCCGCGCACTCGGTCTCCCTCGACCGGGTGTGCGCCCCCGGCGGGCGGACGAGCCTCGTCCTCCTGGTGCGCCGCGCGGACGGCACGCCCGCCGCGCTGAAGCTCGCGCCTGCCGCTGCCGGACCCGCGCCCGAGCGGGCGGCGCTCGCGCACTGGGACGGCTGGGGCGCGGTCGAGCTCCTCGACGCTCCGGACGCTCCGGTCGCGGAGCACGCGCTGCTGGTGGAACGGCTGCACCACGAGGTGTCCCTGCGCTCCCTGCCCGAGGCCAAGGCCCTGCTGGAGGCCGCCGGCATCGTACGGCGGCTGTGGGTCGACCCGCCGGCCGGCCACTCCTTCGAGAGCGTCGCGGAGCGCACCGCCCGGCAGGTGGAGCCGATGCGGGCCGCCGCCGGGCTGGACCCCTCGCTCGAACCGCTCGTCTCGGCGGCCCTGGCGGCCCGCGAGGAGCTGCTCCAGGACTCCCCCGAGCACGTCCTGCTGCACGGCAACTTCCGGCAGAGCAAGGTCCTTTCGGGCGAGCGTGCCCCGTGGCTCGCGGTCGGTCCCGAGCCGCTGACCGGCGAGCGGGCGTACGACCTGGCCCGCCTGGTGCGCGACCGGGTGGAGGACCTGATCGCCTCGCCCGGCGGCGCCGCGACGGCCCGTCGCCGGGTCAAGAAGCTCGCGGAATCGCTGGAGGTCGACCAGGCGCGGCTGCGCGGCTGGACGCTGTTCCGGGCCGTCGAGTCCGGCACGCGTGCGCTGACGGCGGGGCGCGGGCAGGACGGCGAGCTCTCGCTGGAGTTCGCGGGCTGGCTGTAGCCGGACGCACGGAGAGGGCCCCGCGCGGTGCGCGGGGCCCTCTGCTGTCCGGCGGCTCAGCCCTGGTCGGTCAGGCGCGCGATCGCCTCGTCGACGGTGAGCTCCTCGCGCTCGCCCGTGCGGCGGTCCTTCAGCTCCAGGACACCCTCGGCCGAACGGCGTCCGGCGACGAGGATCTTCGGGACACCGATGAGCTCGGAGTCGGTGAACTTCACACCCGGCGAGACACCGGGGCGGTCGTCGACCAGGACGCGCAGGCCCGCGGCGCCGAGCTTCTCGGAGACGTCGAGCGCCAGCTCGGTCTGGAGCGCCTTGCCGGCGGCGACGACGTGCACGTCGGCCGGGGCGATCTCGCGGGGCCAGCACAGCCCCTTGTCGTCGGCGGTCTGCTCGGCGAGCGCGGCCACCGCACGGGAGACGCCGATGCCGTACGAGCCCATCGTGACGCGGACCGGCTTGCCCTGCTGGCCGAGGACGTCGAGGGAGAAGATGTCGGCGTACTTGCGGCCGAGCTGGAAGATGTGCCCGATCTCGATCGCACGGTCCACCTGGAGGCCGGTGCCGCACTTGGGGCAGGGGTCGCCCGCCTCGACGACGACGACGTCGAGGTGGTCGTCGACCTCGAAGTCGCGGCCCACGACCACGTTCTTCGCGTGCTTGCCCTCCTTGTTGGCACCCGTGATCCAGGCGGTGCCGGCGGCGACCCGGGGGTCGGCGATGTAGCGGACCTTCTCCAGGCCCTGCGGGCCGACGTAGCCGCGCACCAGGTCGGGGCGGCCCACGAAGTCCTCGGCGGTGACGAGCTCGACGACGGCGGGGGCGAGGTGCTCGCCGAGCTTGCCGAGGTCGACCTCACGGTCGCCGGGCACGCCCACGGCGACGATCTCGCCGTCGACCTTGACCAGGAGGTTCTTCAGGGTGGCCGAGGCCGGGACGCCGAGGTGGGCGGCGAGGGTCTCGATGGTCGGGGTGTCGGGGGTGTCCAGCTCCTCGACGGCGGCGACCCCGGAGGCGTCGGCGACCGTCGTGACCTTGTACGTCACGGCCTCGGTGTTGGCCGCGTAGTCGCAGTGGGGGCAGTCGACGAAGGTGTCCTCGCCGGCGGGCGCGGGGGCGAGGAACTCCTCGGAGGCGGAACCGCCCATGGCGCCGGAGACCGCGGAGACGACGCGGTGGTCGAGGCCGAGGCGGTCGAAGATCCGGATGTACGCCGCGCGGTGCAGCTGGTAGGCCTCGGCCAGGCCCTCGTCGGTGGTGTCGAAGGAGTACGAGTCCTTCATCTGGAACTCGCGGCCGCGCAGCACACCGGCGCGGGGGCGGGCCTCGTCGCGGTACTTGGTCTGGATCTGATAGAGGATCACGGGCAGGTCCTTGTAGGACGAGCACATGTCCTTGACGACCTGGGTGAAGATCTCCTCGTGGGTGGGGCCGAGGAGGTAGTCGGCGCCCTTGCGGTCCTGGAGCCTGAACAGCAGGTCGCCGTACTCGTCGTACCGGCCGCTCGCCTCGTACGCCTCCTTGGGCAGGAGCGCGGGGAGGAGGACCTCCTGGCCGCCGATGGCGTCCATCTCCTCGCGGACGACGCGGGTGATGTTCTCCAGGACCTTCTTGCCGAGCGGCAGCCACGACCAGATGCCGGCCGCGGTGCGGCGTACGTAACCGGCGCGGACGAGGAGCTTGTGGTTGAGCGTCTCGGCGTCCGCCGGGTCGTCGCGCAGTGTCTTGATCATCAATCGGGACATGCGCTGGACCTGGGCCATGATGAACTCCTGCTCGGAAGGGTGGTGAGCCCGAGGTTAGCCGGGGGGCCCGCGCGGGCGGAAATCGATTCCTCAGCCTCGGCGCAGCGGGAGGGGCGCGCCCATCACCGCGTACGGCTTGGGCGCGCTCGGGAAGAGCACCTGCCGGGCCAGGTCCTGGTAGCCCAGGGCGCGGTAGAGGCCGCGGGCGGGGCTCTCGGTGTCGATCGCGGAGAGGATGGAACGGGGCAGGTCGACGGCGTCCGTGATGGTGGTGATCAGACCGCGGCCGACGCCGCGCTGCTGGAACTCCGGGTGGACGTGGAGTTCGGTGATCACGAACGAGTCGTCGAGCCAGCCCTCGGAGCCGGTGGCGCGCAGATACGGCTCCACGACGGTGGACCACCAGTGCGCCCGGTCGTTCGGCAGCCCGTAGACGAACCCGACGAGCCGTCCGTCGGCGGTGGTGGCGCCGAGAGCGCGTGCCCGCGGGTGGTCGAGGTGCCGCAGCACGATATGGCGGCGTACGTCGATCTCGTCCTGGGTGAGGCCGAAGGCGAGGGCCTGCACGGCGAGGGCCTCGTCGACACGGGCGGCGAGGTCGAGCGGTCCGACCACGATGTCGGGGGTCCCGGGGTCCCGGGGGGACGTGGGCGTTGCTGCTGCCATGCGGGAACCCTACTGGCCGTACCGCCGGGTCAGAACAGCACGCTCATGAACGTGCCCGTCTCGCGGAAGCCGACGCGGCTGTACGCCCTGCGGGCGGCGGTGTTGTAGTCGTTCACGTAGAGGCTGACGACCGGTGCGACATCGCGGAGCGCGAGCTGCAGGACGGCTGCCATGCCCGTCTCGGAGAGTCCTCGTCCCCGGGCCTCGGGGGCGACCCAGACGCCCTGGATCTGGCAGGCGCGGGAGGTGGCCGCGCCGATCTCCGCCTTGAAGAGGACCTTGCCGTCCTCGATGCGCGCGAAGGACCGGCCGGTGGCGATCAGCTCGGCGACCCGCGCCTGGTAGAGGAGTCCGCCGTCGCCGGCGAGCGGGGAGATGCCGACCTCCTCGGTGAACATGGCCACGCAGGCCGGCATGAGGACGTCCATCTCGTCCTTGCGGACCCTGCGCACGAGCGGGTCGGGTGCGACCTCGGCCGAGGGGTGCTCGGTCACCATGAGCGGCTGGTTGGGCCGGACCTCACGGGCGGGGCCCCAGCTGGGTTCGAGCAGGCGCCACAGCTGGGCCGTGGGGCCCGCCGGGCCGACGATCGAGGAGCAGCGGCGGCCGGCTCTCCTGGCGCGGTCGGCGAAGGCCCTGACGGCCTCGGGGGTGGCGCAGATGGGTACGAGGTTGGCCCCGGAGTAGCAGAGTGAGCGCAGCCGGCCGTCGGTGTACCAGCCCCACATCTCTCCGCCGAGACGCCAGGGGTCGAGCCCGGCGACCTGGACGCGCGACGTGACGAAGGCGTTCTCGACGGGGGCGCTCTCAAGGATGGCGAGCGCGGCGGGGAGCTCGCCGGGGTCGAGGACCCGGGTAGTGGTCTGCGTCAACACTGGGGCCTCACCAAACGGTCTGCTGATGTCCGCACTGTACCCAACAAGCCTGTGGGGTGCCGCCCCGCGGGAGTAATCACAGGTGAGGGAGGGCGGACGCACCTGTGCCCCCGCAGAGCACCGCCTGCGGGGGCACGGAGAGGACGGGGAGGTCAGCCGGCGATGGAGACCTGGGGCTCGCCCGAGGCGATGCCGTCCTTCTCCATCTGCTCCGCGATCTTCATGGCTTCCTCGATGAGGGTCTCCACGATCTTCGACTCCGGGACGGTCTTGATGACCTCGCCCTTCACGAAGATCTGGCCCTTGCCGTTGCCCGACGCCACACCCAGGTCGGCCTCGCGGGCCTCACCCGGACCGTTCACGACGCAGCCCATCACCGCCACCCGCAGCGGGACCTCCATGCCCTCCAGGCCCGCGCTCACCTGGTCCGCCAGCTTGTAGACGTCCACCTGGGCGCGCCCGCACGACGGGCACGACACGATCTCCAGCCGCCGCTGCTTCAGGTTCAGCGCCTCGAGGATCTGCAGACCGACCTTGACCTCCTCCGCCGGAGGGGCGGACAGCGAGACCCGGATCGTGTCCCCGATCCCCTCGGAGAGCAGCGCGCCGAACGCGACCGCGGACTTGATCGTCCCCTGGAACGCCGGGCCGGCCTCCGTCACACCCAGGTGGAGGGGGTAGTCCGACTGCGCGGCCAGCTGACGGTAGGCGTTCACCATCACGACCGGGTCGTTGTGCTTCACCGAGATCTTGATGTCCCGGAAACCGTGCTCCTCGAAGAGCGACGCCTCCCAGAGCGCCGACTCCACGAGCGCCTCGGGCGTCGCCTTGCCGTACTTCTTCAGGAGCCGCGCGTCCAGCGAGCCGGCGTTCACACCGATGCGGATCGGAGTGCCCGCGTCGCCCGCCGCCTTCGCGATCTCCTTGACCTTGTCGTCGAACTGCTTGATGTTGCCCGGGTTCACCCGGACCGCGGCGCAGCCGGCGTCGATCGCCGCGAACACGTACTTCGGCTGGAAGTGGATGTCGGCGATGACCGGGATCTGCGACTTCCGCGCGATCGTCGCCAGCGCGTCCGCGTCGTCCTGCGTCGGGCACGCCACGCGCACGATCTGGCAGCCCGAGGCCGTCAGCTCCGCGATCTGCTGCAGCGTCGCACCGATGTCCGACGTACGCGTGGTCGTCATCGACTGCACCGACACGGGCGCGTCCCCGCCGACCGCCACGGTGCCGACCTGGATCTGACGGCTGACGCGTCGTTCGGCGAGCTTGGTCGGAACGGCGGGCATTCCGAGAGAAATCGCAGTCATGCGCTGAGCATCCCCAAGGTGTGGATCAGTGTGGATCGAGGTACCGAGAACGGCGGACTCCAGGCTTCGAGGTTACGGCACCCGAGCCGAACAGGACGCACCCGTGCCGTCAAACCGCCCGTAGGTGGGCGGCCGGACACCGTCTGTGTGACCGGCCGCCACCCGTGGGACAGGTGGGACGTCAGGTGATCTTCACCGGGTTCACGATGTCGGCGACCAGCACCAGCAGCGTGAAGCAGATGAAGATCCCGGCGACCACATAGGCGACGGGCATGAGCTTCGCCACGTCGAAGGGGCCGGGGTCGGGCCGCTTGAAGACCTTGGCCACGTTGCGGCGCAGGGCTTCCCAGAGCGCGCCCGCGATGTGCCCGCCGTCGAGCGGGAGCAGCGGGAGCATGTTGAACAGGAACAGCGAGAGGTTGAAGCCGGCCAGCAGGAACAGCATCATCGCGATCTGGTTCTGCGCCGGGACGTCGAGGTTCATCACCTCGCCGCCGATCCGGGCCGCGCCGACCACACCGACCGGCGAGTCGTCGGCACGCTCGCCGTCGCCGAACGCCGCGTTCCAGAGGTCGGGGATCTTGGAGGGCAGGGCGATGATCGAGTCGACGCCGTTCTCGATCATGTCGCCCATGCGGACGACCGAGTCGCCGAAGGAGAGCGGCAGGATCTCCGTCTTCGCGGCGAAGCCGAGGTAGCCGGCGCTGATGTACTGGTCCGGGACGACCTCACCGTCGGCGTCCTTCTTGGCGACGGCGTTCTTCTTGAGCACGGCGCTCAGGGTCTGTTCCCGGCCGTCGCGCTCCACGGTGAGGGTGGCGGGGCCGATGGTCTGCCGGATCCTGTCCGACAGGGTGGCCCAGTCGTCGATCTTCTGCCCGTTGAAGGCGACGATCGTGTCGCCCTCCTCGAGACCCGCGGCCTTCGCCGGCGAGACCGGGTCCGACGACTTGCAGGTGTCGCGGTTCTCGCTCTGCGCGATCACGCACTGCTGGACGCCCGCGACCTCGGTGGTCTGGGTCTGGAAGCCGAAGGTCATCGCCACGCCCATGAAGATCGCGACGGCGAGGACCAGGTTCATGAAGGGCCCGGCGAACATCACGATCACGCGCTTCCACGGCTTGCGCGTGTAGAAGAGGCGCGTCTCGTCGCCCGGCTCGAGCTCCTCGAAGGCCGCGGACCTGGCGTCCTCGATCATGCCGCGCCAGGGCGAGGTCGAGCGTGCCTCGATCCGGCCGTCGGGCCCCGGGGGGAACATGCCGATCATGCGGATGTAGCCGCCGGCGGGGATGGCCTTGATGCCGTACTCGGTGTCGCCCCTCTTGCGCGACCAGACCGTCGGCCCGAAGCCGACCATGTACTGGGGCACCCTGATGCCGAAGAGCTTGGCCGTCGACAGGTGGCCCAGTTCGTGCCAGGCGATCGAGAACAGCAGACCCACGGCGAAGATGGCGATCCCGAGGATCGTCATCAGGATCGTCGTCATGCTCATACGTGCGCCTCCGCTGTCGCTGCCGCCGAGAGTTCACGGGCCCTGGACCGGGCCCAGGTCTCCGCTTCCAGGACGTCCGCGACCGTCAGTGAAGTTCCCGTGGCAGGGGTGCCGTGTTCGGCCACCACCGTCGTGACCGTATCCATGATGCCGTTGAAGGGGAGCCGTCCGGACAGGAACGCCTCCACGCACTCCTCGTTGGCCGCGTTGAACACGGCGGGCGCCGTGCCGCCGAGGGTGCCCACGTGCCGGGCGAGCCCGACCGAGGGGAACGCCTCGGTGTCGAGCGGGAAGAACTCCCAGCTGGATGCCTTCGTCCAGTCGAAGGCGGGGGCCGCGTCCGGGACCCGCTCGGGCCAGCCGAGACCGATGGCGATGGGCCCGCCCATGTCGGGCGGGGTCGCCTGGGCGAGGGTGGAGCCGTCGGTGAACTCCACCATCGAATGCACGTACGACTGCGGGTGGACCACGACCTCGATGCGGTCGAACGGGATGTCGTAGAGCAGGTGCGCCTCGATGACCTCCAGACCCTTGTTGACCAGGGTCGCGGAGTTGACGGTGATGACCGGGCCCATGGCCCAGGTCGGATGCGCCAGGGCCTGCTCCCGGGTCACGTCGGCCAGCTCGGCGCGCGTACGGCCGCGGAAGGGTCCGCCGGAGGCGGTCACGACCAGCTTGCGGACGTCGGCGCGCTTCCCCGCGGCCACGGCCTGGAAGAGCGCGGCGTGCTCGGAGTCGACCGGGATGATCTGCCCGGGGGCGGCCAGCGCCTTCACCAGCGGGCCGCCGACGATCAGCGACTCCTTGTTGGCCAGGGCGAGGGTGCGGCCGGCCTTCAGCGCGGCGAGCGTGGGGGCGAGGCCGATCGAGCCGGTGATGCCGTTCAGCACGGTGTGGCAGTCGCTCGCCGCGAGATCGGTGGCCGCGTCGGGGCCGGCCAGGACCTCCGGGAGCGGCTCCCCCGTGCCGTACTCCTCGCGCAGGGCCTCGGTGAGCGCCGGCACCTTGCCCTCGTCGGCGACCGCGACCGTGCGTACGCGCAGCTGCCGCGCCTGCTCGGCGAGGAGCCGGACCCTGCCGCCCGCGGCGGAGAGCGCGGTGACGCGGAAACGGCCGGGGTTGCGCAGGACCAGGTCGATGGCCTGGGTGCCGATGGACCCGGTGGAGCCGAGGATCACCAGATCCCGGCGGCCTTCCGTCGCGTCGAAGACACGATGCGGATCGGCGAGGGGTGAGGGGCTGTCGCTCATGCCCCCCATTGTTGCCGCATCCGCTGTGCGCGCTGACAGGGCGCCCCTGTCAGCGCGTGCCTCAGGCCTGCCCGGCACGGAATTTCTTCCACTGGGCGGCCATGACGTCCTCCGGAACTCCTCCGATGTCCTCGGTGCCCAGGACCTCCGCGCGGAAGGCGAGGGTGGTCGGCCCGGACCGCAGGACGGTGAGGTACTCGTACAGCTTCAGCTTCCCCTTCACGTCGAGGACGGTGAAGCGGTAGGCCTTCGCGTCGTCGGCCTCGTCCGCGAAGGCGGGGAGCGACGCCGGTTCGACCTTCTCGTACCTGGCGCGCGCGACGGCCCGTTCCTCGGTGAGGCCGCCGGCGCAGTCCCGGCCCGCCCTCTCCAGGGACTCCATGACCTTCGCGGCCTCACCGTCACCGTACGAGCGGAGGGTCACGTCGACGGTGACGCCGAGCATCTCCTCGGGCTTGTCGGCCTTGCGCCGCACCTGGGCGACGGGCTCGTGGCCGCTGACGTCGCCGGAGAGGCTGACGAGCGGCTGGCAGACGGCCGGGTCGGCGGTGTACGCGTCTCCGAGCGGCCCGTCCAGGGCGTACTCGGACGCGGTGAGCGTGCCGGCCCGCTCCCCGTCGGTGAAGGCGAGGGCGGTGAGCTGCGCCTCGGTGAGCGCGCCACCCGCGGGCGCCGTGCTCGCAGGCTGCGAGGCGGCGGGACTCCTCCCGGCTCCGCCCTTGCCGCTGTCGTCGTCGCCCCCGCATCCGGTGAGACCCGTGAGCGCCAGCACCGCGCATCCCGCAACCAGGCCGCCCCGTCGGCCGCCCGCCCCGTACACCCCGAACATCCCCGCCCCTGTCTCCTGTTGACGAGCCGGGACCGGTGTCCGGTCGCGGCCGAGGCTCGATTGTGCGGCATACGGGGTCAGAAACGCGTATCGAGACCGAACTTCTCCCTCAGCCGCCGCATGTCCGCCACATCGCGCTCGGCCGGTTCGTAGCCCTGGTGGAACAGGGCCTGCTGCTCGGCGGAGATGCATCGCACCGTCGTCGTGCCGACGGTGCCGGTGACGAAGCAGTCGGCGGGGTAGCGGAACGGCTCGGCGGGATCCAGGGAGGACTGGACGGCCGAGCCGTCTGCGGCGAACTCCAGCGGGTGCAGGTCGATCTCGAGCCCGGAGGGGTGGCTGAGCACGAAGCGGGCCGGACGCCAGTCCAGCGTCTCGGTGTATCCGGCCGACTCCAGGGCCGCCACGACCGCCGGCTCCTGCTCACGGACGTGCAGCAGGTCGAGGTCACGGTGCTCGCGCGTCTCCTCACCGAGCAGGGCGTCGACGCCCCAGCCCCCCGCGACCACCACGTCGGTGCCCGCCGCGCGCAGCAGGGCCAGGACGGACAGGACGTCGTTCCGGGACATCATGCGGGCGACCGTAGTCCGCCCCGCGTCGGAGCGCACCGTCATTTCCCGGCGGCGCCACCCGCCACGAACGCGGCGAACTCCTCGTGGAACCGGGGGAAGGTCTTCCGTACGCAGCCGGGGTCGTCGTAGCTCACGCCGGGTGTGCGCAGTCCGGCGACGGCGAACGACATCACGATGCGGTGGTCGCCGTGGGTGACGATCTCGGCGGGGCGAGGGGTGCCCGGGTGGATCTCGATCCAGTCGGGTCCCGTGTGCACGGTGATCCCCATGTTCCGCAGGTTCTCCGCACACGCCTCCAGCCGGTCGCACTCCTTCACCCGGGTGTTGGCGACGTCCTCGATCCGTACGGGCGAACCCGCGAACGGCGCGATGGCGGCGAGGGTCGGCATCGTGTCGGAGATGTCGCGCATGTTGACGGTCAGGCCGGAGAGCCGGCCGGAGGAGCTGACGGTCGTGGAGTCCGCGGTCGTGCGGACGTCCGCTCCCATGCGGCGCAGCACGTCGGTGAAGCGCAGGTCGCCCTGGAGCGCGCCGGTGCCGAGACCGGGAACGGTGACCTCACGGCCGGTGAGGGCCGCCGCGGCGAAGAAGTAGCTCGCGGTCGACGCGTCGGGCTCGACGGCGTAGGTCGTGGCGCGGTAGCCCCCGGGCGGGACGGTGAAGGTGTTCCCCTCCCGGACGACCTCGACACCGAAGCTGCGCATCATCGCGAGGGTGATCTCGATGTACGGCGCCGAGACCAGCTCCGTCACGTCGATCCGGAGGCCTTCGTCGGTCAGCGGGCCGAGCATGAGCAGGGCGGTGAGGTACTGGGACGACTCCCCCGCGTCGAGGGTGAGTGTGCCGCCCTTGACGCCCGACGCCTCGATGGTGAGCGGGTGGTGGCCCTCGGCCCCCTCGTGGCGCAGGTCGACACCGAGGGCCCGCAGGGCCTGGGTGAGCGGGGCGAGGGGCCGGCGGCGCATCTGCGCGGAGGCGTCGAAGCGGTACGTGCCGGACGACGCGGCGGCGGCGAGCGTGGGCAGGAAGCGCGCGGTGGTGGCGCCGTCACGGCAGTGGACCTCGGCGTCCTCGGCGGCGGGCCCCGAGGGGCGCCCCTCGATGTGCCATCGGTCCGGTTCACGGCTCACCCCGTAGCCGAGGTGGGTCAGGCCCTCGGTGAACCCCTCGGTGTCGTCCGAGTGGAGGGGCCTCAGAAGGGTGGTGGTGCCGTTCGCAGCCGCGGCCAGGAACAGGGCGCGGGCGGTGACGGACTTGGATCCGGGGATGTCTATGACGGTCACGGGCGCCCATTTTGCCGTGCGGCGCCCGTGCCCGCGGGACGCGTCCAGGCAGTGGACGCGTCCCGCGGGGGTGCCGGGTTCAGCGGACGGTGCGGTGCACGTCGTCCCCGGTCGCCGGGCCGGGGGTGGCGTCGGCGATCCAGGGGCCGTCGCCGCTGGGGTCGAGGACGCCTTCCTCCAGCCAGGTGTAGGTCCCGGAGAGGACACCGTCGACGACGCGCTTGTCGATGTCGTCGGTGTTGGACCAGAGCCGGCCGAAGAGCTCCTCCACCCGGATGCGGGACTGCCGGCAGAAGGCGTCGGCGAGCTGGTACGCCTCGCGCCCGTGGTCGTCGTCGGCCCGCAGGTGCTCGGCCCGGACGCACGCCGCGCTCATCGCGAAGAGCTCGGCGCCGATGTCGACGATGCGGCCGAGGAAGCCCTGCTTGGTCTCCATGCGGCCCTGCCACCGGGACATCGCGTAGAACGTGGAGCGGGCCAGCTTGCGGGACGAGCGCTCGACGTACCGCAGGTGCGCGGAGAGGTCGGGGTACCCGGGGACGCGGAACTCGCCGTAGGAGTTGGGCAGTCGGCCGGGGCCACTGACCAGCTTCGGGAGCCATCGGGCGTAGAAACCGGCGGCGTTCGCCCCGGCCCTCGCCTTGTCGGAGAGCGGCTTGTCGGGGTCGATGATGTCGCCCGCGACCTTGAGGTGGGCGTCGACGGCCTCGCGGGCGATCAGCAGGTGCATGATCTCCGTGGAGCCCTCGAAGATCCGGTTGATCCGCATGTCGCGGAGCATCTGCTCGGCGGGGACGGCGCGTTCGCCTCGGGCGGCGAGCGAGGCGGCGGTCTCGAAGCCGCGTCCGCCGCGGATCTGGACGAGCTCGTCGGAGATCAGCCAGCCCATCTCGGAGCCGTACAGCTTGGCGAGCGCGGCCTCGATGCGGATGTCGTTGCGGCTCTCGTCGGCCATCTGCGAGGAGAGGTCCACCACCGCTTCGAGGGCGAAGGTGGTCGCGGCGATGAAGGAGATCTTCGCGCCGACCGCCTCGTGCCGGGCGACCGCCCTGCCCCACTGCTCGCGGACCGCCGTCCACTCCCGGGCGATCTTCAGGGACCACTTCCCGACGCCGACGCACATGGCGGGCAGCGAGAGGCGGCCGGTGTTGAGGGTGGTGAGGGCGATCTTGAGGCCCGCGCCCTCGGGGCCGATGCGGTTGGCGGAGGGCACCCGGACCTGGTGGAAGCGGGTCACACCGTTCTCGATGCCGCGCAGGCCCATGAAGGAGTTGCGGTGCTCCACGGTGATGCCCGGGGAGTCGGCCTCGACGACGAAGGCGGTGATGCCGCCCTTGTGCCCGTCGGACCCGGGGACCCGGGCCATGACGACGAGCAGGTCGGCGACGACCCCGTTGGTCGTCCAGAGCTTCACGCCGTCCAGGACGTAGTCGTCCCCGTCGGGCACGGCCGCGGTCGCGAGCCGTGCCGGGTCGGACCCGACGTCGGGCTCGGTGAGGAGGAAGGCGGAGATGTCCGTCCGCGCGAGGCGGGGCAGGAACGTGTCCTTCTGCTCCTGTGTGCCGAACATCTTCAGCGGCTGCGGTACGCCGATGGACTGGTGCGCGGAGAGCAGCGCGCCGATCGAGGGGTTCGCCGAACCGGCCAGGGCGAGGGCCTTGTTGTAGTAGACCTGGGTCAGGCCGAGGCCGCCGTACTTGGTCTCGATCTTCATGCCGAGGGCGCCGAGTTCCTTGAGGCCGTTGATCACCTCGTCGGGGATCCTGGCCTCGCGCTCGATGAGGGCGCCGTCGACCCGCGTCTCGCAGAACTCGCGCAGCCGGGCGAGGAAGGCCTCACCGCGCCGTACGTCGTCCGGGGCGGGCTGGGGATGGGGGTGGATCAGGTCCAGCCGGAAGCGTCCGAGGAAGAGTTCCTTGGCGAAACTCGGCTTGCGCCAGTCCTGTTCGCGGGCGGCCTCGGCCACCTGCCGGGCTTCGCGCTCGGTGACTTTGGGGGCCTGGGGGATGTCGGATGGGGCGGACATGAGGAGCTCACCTCGCCGCGAGTCGGGATATGGGTCGGGCCGTACGCGTGCCGATCGGTGTCACTTGTCCGTATCTACCCGATCCCCGCCACCCCCACCACCGTGCGGCGGCCTCCCGAGGCATACGGAACCGGCCTGAACCCCCGCACAGCGGGCTCGGGCCGGTTCGTTGCCCGCCCGGTCACCCTCTACGCGGAGCAGGAGACGGGGAGACTCGAAGTTCGCCTGACGACTCGGCTGATCGGGCGACCGCGATTCCCGGCCGCAGGAGTGCGGCCCGACGAAGGCGGACACCTCCCCGTCTGCTTCATGAGCCGCGCTGAGCGGGCCCGGGTCCGGCGCCCTCCACCGTACGGACCGCGCGGACCCGGGCACGTCGTTCAGCGGGGCCGTACGACCCGGTCGGCCACCCGACCCGTATAGCGGTCCAGATCCCTGACACATCCCTGGACGGCCTCCCACGGCCGGCCGAAGGCCGTCCCGGCTCCTGCTGCCAGGGACAGTTCCGTCGCCGTGGGAGCCGCCGCCGAGTGCCCGACCCGTACGGCGCAGCTCACCGAGGAGTACGGGGCAGTGGTCCCCTCCGGGACGCTCACCGTCACCGTGAGCGCGCAGCTTCGCAGGTGTGCCCCCTCGGCATCGATGAGCGGCCGCATGCGCGCCACCAGCGGCGCGGCGAACTCGTCCAGGGAACCACCCGGCAGTGGCACCGCACGGTCCAGTACCTGAGCGCCGATGCCACGCAGGGCGGTCACCGTCAGCCGCAGGGCCCGGGCGTCGAAGAGCTGCCTGTGGTGCAGCGCGTACACCCCCACAAGTGCGGTGCGCACCGCGTTCTCCAGCGGGTCCTCGTGCATGACGGGTACCGCCCATGTCCACCGCCGGGGCGTGATCCGGCGCGGAGCCCGTCCTCGGGCCAGAGCACGGAGCCCGTCCGCCACCGTGTCGCCGAGCAGCCACCGGCCGCCGTGGTCGACGCACAGCAGGCGCCCCGACTCGGTCACCGCGATCAGCCCGTCCGCGTCCGTGCGGCCGAGCGGAAACACGTCCTCCCCGACTGTGTCACCGAGCGCCCGTAAGGCATGGAGCGCGTGTCTCCCCTCACGGGGGTCGATGACGCAGCCCGTCGCGGCGACGTCGGCGCCCTCCGCGACAGGGTGGAGCACCAGCCCGAAGAACTCGCGCAGCGCCCTCCGCGCGGCCGGGAAGAGCTCCCAGCCGCGGATGCCGGTGGCGGGTGGGACGACGGCCGTGGTCATGAGCGCGGCGGACATGGCACGGTCACCGGCGTCCCTGCCGGGGTGCCACCCCGCGGCGGTCAGCGCGTCCTCGTCCGTGCTCATGAACCGATGACGTCGACGCCGAGTTCGTCGAGCAGCGCGGAACAGGAACGGCAGACGCGGGCGGGGGTCCCGTGTTCCGGATCCCCTTGCGCACGGATCTTCTTCGCGACCAGCGCGGAGCCCGCGAAGTGGTCCCGTGCCTCGGCGAGGCTCGTGCTCCCCCGGTCGGCGCGTTGCCGGTCCAGCGCCCACAGCTGGTCCGAGACGAGCGCGGACTCGGCGCAGTAGCCGATGAAGGGCTCGCGCAGGCCGGCGGGCAGTGCGTCGAGGAACGCCTGCACGGCGGGGTGAAGCCGAGGCGTTTCGTCACCGGTCAGATTCGTGTGGCTGACGATGGTTCCCTGGATGAGCAGGGAGGCGGCCACACCTGGTACGAGGTCAGACAAAGTAGCTCTCCGCGTCTTCCTGGTCGCCGGTCATCAGACTGGCCAGGGCCTCCATGTCATTCCCACCGAGGAAGTAGGGCCCGGTGTGGTGCAGGTAGAAGAAGCGCCCCACATCGTCCAGGAGGACGATGCCGTTCTCGGATGTCTCCCAGCCCACGGGGAAGAGCCGGCGCCCCAGGTTCTGCGCCAGTTCGACGACGAGTTCGGCGTCGCCTTCATAGCCGAAGGTGGGATCGGCCCGGAACTTCCTCTCCGGCGCCAGGGGCATGGGGAACTCCAGGCCGGCGTAGGACGAGACGAATCGGTACACCTCGTCCCACGGCTGCAGCGGGAAGCCCTGGTCGGCGGAGCCGCGGACACGGACCGCGATCAGCCGCTCGGCCTCCGCCTCGTTCTCTCGCCCCGGATACCAGCCGTTGGCCCGCAGCCAGGCGTCGAGCTCGTCCCTGGGGGGTGGTGGTCTCATCGTGTTCCTTGCTTCAGGGGATCAACGGCCGGCAGGTCAGCTGTGCAGACCGACGCCCAGGGCCTCCAGCACGGGGCCGCAACTCCGGCAGGGCGGCAGGTACGAGCCGTGCGCGACCTTGTTGCCGTCGTTGTCGAACTGCTCGCCGACAGCCACGGTGTAGATCTTGCTCCCGGCCAGGGCACGGCGGGCGTCGTCGGTGGTGGAGATGCTCTCCGTACGCCCGAGCTCGTGCAACCGGTCGGAGATCAAGGATACTTCCGCGCATCTGCCGTGCCCTCGGCCGAGGACCAGCTCCCCTCGGTCCGCCCGGGCCTGGACGTCGTCGTAGGCGGATTGCAGGGCGGAGTGGGTGTCCGGGTACTTCTGCCCGTGCCGTCCCTGCGAGCTGGTGTGTGAGGTGATGACGTCGTCGTGGACCAGGGCCCCGGAGCAGCCCTGCGGAATCCGGTCCTTGCCCTCCGGCTGTTGCCCCGAAGCCTTCTGGGCGTCATTGGCGAGCTCACCGGCTTCGTGCTCGAGAAGCCGCATCCGCTGCGAGGCGTCGAGTCCGCTCACGTCCAGGGCGTCACGCCGGTGGTGACGCATGCGGCCGGCGCTCCTGCCGTGCCAGGCCGGGGGCGGCTGGATGGGGCGCCCACCCCCGGAACCGGAGGCTCCCTGCTCGGGCGCCCGTGCCCCTGACCACCCGCGAGTTGAGGACCTCCTGGGAGTCCGGCCACCGCGCCTGGCCCGGCCGCGCCACCGTCCCGAACAGCCCTCCCCGTCACCCGCAGCCGTACGGGGGATGGCAGCAAGAGGACCGGCCTGAGCCCCCGCACAGCGGGCTCAGGCCGGTCCGTTCCGTGGTTCCTGGCTACAGGGCCAGGCCCGTGAGGACGAGGACCCGCTCGTAGGTGTAGTCGTCCATGGCGTAGCGCACGCCCTCGCGGCCCACTCCGGACTGCTTGGCGCCGCCGTACGGCATCTGGTCGGCGCGGTAGGAGGGAACGTCGCCGATGATCACGCCGCCCACCTCCAGGGCGCGGTGGGCGCGGAAGGCGGTCTGCAGGTCGTGGGTGAAGACGCCCGCCTGCAGTCCGTACTTGGAGGCGTTGACGGCGGCGAATGCCTCGGCCTCGCCGTCGGTCCGCTGGATGTGCAGGACCGGGCCGAAGACCTCCTCGTCCGCGAGGGTCGCGGTGTCCGGGACGCCGGTGAGGACCGTCGGGGCGTACGTGGCGCCGTCACGCCTGCCGCCGGTCAGCAGCGTGGCGCCGGCGGTGACGGCCTCGTCGACCCAGGACTCGACCCGGCGGGCGGCGTCCTCGCTGACCAGCGGGCCGACGTCGGTGGCCGCGTCGGAGGGGTCACCGGTCACCAGGGCCTCGACGGCCGCGACGATCTTCGGGACGAGCCGGTCGTACACGGCGGCGTCGGCGATCACGCGCTGCACGGAGATGCAGGACTGGCCGCCCTGGTAGTTGGAGAAGGTCGCGATGCGCGTCGCGGCCCAGTCCAGGTCCTTCTCGGAGGCGTAGTCGCCGAGCACGACGGCCGCGCCGTTGCCACCGAGCTCCAGGGTGCAGTGCTTGCGCGGCACCGACTCCATGATCGCGTAGCCGACCGGGCCGGATCCCGTGAAGGAGATCACCGGCAGCCGCTCGTCCTGGACCAGTGCGGGCATCTTGTCGTTGGGCACGGTCAGCACGGACCAGGATCCGGCCGGGAGGTCCGTCTCGGCCAGCAGCTCGCCCAGGATCAGGGACGAGATCGGGGTGGCGGGTGCCGGCTTGAGGATGATCGGCGCACCGACGGCGATGGCGGGGGCGACCTTGTGGGCGCTCAGGTTCAGCGGGAAGTTGAAGGGCGCGATGCCGAGGACCGGGCCGCGCGGGAAGCGCCGGGTCAGCCCGAGGCGGCCGGTGCCACCCGCGTCGGTGTCGAGCCGCTGGGCGTCGCCGCCGTTGAAGCGGCGGGCCTCCTCGGCGGCGAACCGGAAGACGGACACGGCACGGCCGACCTCACCGCGGGCCCACTTGACGGGCTTGCCGTTCTCGGCGGAGATCAGCTGGGCGATCTCCTCGGTCCGCTCGGTGAGGCGGCGTACGACGTGGTCCAGCGCGGCGACCCGTACGTGCGCCGGGGTCGCGGCGAACTCCTCGCGCACCGCGTACGCGGCGGCGACGGCCTCCTCGACCTGGGCGTCGGTCGGCACGGAGACCGTGCCGACGAGGCGGCCGTCGTACGGGTTGGTGACGTCGAAGCTGTCCTCGCCGGTGGCCTGGCGGCCGGCGAGCCAGAAGGCGTGGGTGGAAGTCATGGCGGTTCCGGCCCTTCAGGGGTGGTGAACACGATCGCCGGGCACCGTGCGGGCGCCCTCCGGCCACCGTAGGGCGAGCCGTCGCGGATGAGGTTTGTCCTGTGTGGAGTGGAGCGGGGGCCCGGTGCGCCGGTTTGTCGTAGCGGGCGGGTCGATACAGCTAGTGCGTACCCGACGAGGCGGCCGACGTCTTCAGGGCCAGCCACAGCTCCATGCGTACGTCCGGGTCGTCCAGGGAGCGGCCGAGGATCTCCTCCACCCGTCTCATCCGGTAGCGCAGGGTGTGGCGGTGGACGCCGAGGTCGGCGGCGGCCGCGTCCCACTGGCCGTGCCGGGAGAGCCACGCGCGCAGGGAGTCGACCAGATCGCCGCGGCCCTTCGCGTCGTGCTCCTGCAGCGGGCGCAGCATCCCGTCGGCGAAGGCCCGTACGGCGTCGTCGGCGAGGAGCGGCAGGACGGAGCCGGCCGCGAGCTCCTCGTGCTCGACCAGGGTCCTGCCCCGGCGGCGGGCGACCGAGAGGGCCTGTTCGGCCTGCTTGTACGCGGCGGCCACGGCGATCGGCCCGGAGGGGGCGGACATGCCGACGACCACCTCGGTGTCGTCGGGGCCGGGCTCGCGCGCCGGCCGGTCGTCCGCGGTCCGGGCATGGGCGGCGCAGGCCTCGACCGCCGTGCCGCCGTCCACGGCCAGCACCATGAGGCGGTCGCCCTCGGGGACCATCAGCAGGGTCTCGCCGGACCGGGAGGCGACGGCCTCCATCGTCTCGGCGAGCAGTTCCGTCCCCGCGGGGGCCGGGGCCTCGGCGATCAGGAGCCGGAAGGGGGCGTCGAGCAGCCCGCCGTAGAGGTCTCCGGCGACGGCCCGGGCGTGGTCGGACTCGCCCGCGAGCAGCATGCGCAGGACCGCGGCGCCTAGGCGCTGCTCCGCGCCCTGGAGGGCTCGGGAGCGGGCGGTGGTCAGCGTCAGCAGGGCGACGGCGGAGTGCACGGCGTAGCGCTCGGCCGTGCCGAGCGCCGCCCCCGTGCCCACGGCCAGCGCCCCGCGGTTGCGGCGGCCGGTTCCCAGCGACTGGAGTTCGACCCGGTCGTCGCCCTCGGTGTCGCCGACGACGGTGCTGGCCGGGGCCGGGCGCTCCCGCAGCCGCTCCACGTCGGGGGTGAGCCGGGCGGCGCGGCGTGCGGCCCAGTCGGGCGCGGCGGCGACGACGGCGCCCGAGGAGTCGTAGAGCGCGGCCCAGCCGTCGACGTGCGCGGCGAGGCGGGTGAGCAGCTCGGCGGGGCCGTCCCCGGCGACCGCGGCGCGGGTCAGTTCCCGCTGGGCCTCGAAGCCGGCCGTGACGGACCTGTACTGGTCGGCTGCGATCGCCGCGGACACGGCCTTGCTGATGGCGAGGAACGGCGTACGCCGGGGCACTTCCAGGAGCGGCAGCCCTGTCTCCTCGGCGGCGTCCACGAGGGCCGGCGGGATCTCGTCGTAGGTGACGCCCACGCCGAAGCCGATCCCGGCCACACCCGCGCCGGCCAGCCTCTGCACGTAGCGGAGCATCGTCGCCGGGTCCCGGGCGTCCAGGTTGGTCGCGGTGACGAGGAGCAGCTCGCCGCCGTCCATGTACGGGACCGGGTCGGCGAGCTCGCTGGCGTGCGCCCAGCGCACGGGGGTGGAGAGCCGGTCGGCGCCCGCCCGGACGGTGAGCTTGAGCGCCGAGTGCTGGACGAGCGAGGCGAGAGTGGGAGGCATGGGACCGCCGGACCTCTGGAGTCGATGACGCCGTCCGTGGGAACGGCTCGATGGGGCCGCCCCGCGCGGACGGCTCGAATGCGCCGTCCCGTACAGACGGCCGCACTCAAGTCTGCCAGGGCGGCAGGGTCCCCGTAACCTCGCCACTCAGCGCCCCAGCTCAGCGTCCCAGCTCGACAAGGAGCGGGGGCGCGTGCTCGCCGTCCACCGTCGTCAGCGACAGGACCGCGTGGCCGGCGGGCAGCTGGTAGGCCAGCTCCGACGCGGACCAGCGCTCCCGCTCGACCCGCCGTACGGTCACGGCGTCCCTGGTCACGGCCTTGCCGGTGACGAGCTTGCGCAGTCCGTGCAGGGCGCGGGTGAACGGCTGGTCGGCGAAGACGGCGTGCTGGGCGACCTCGCGGGTCTCCACCCACTCCTTGCCCCACACCTCGGCGAAGCGCTTGCCGTCCCAGGTGGTGACCCCGCTGAACGCCATGCAGCAGCCGACCGCCCCGAGCAGCGCGGTGTGCAGCCCCTCGGGGACGTCGTCGACGGTGCGCAGCGTCAGGACCGCTCCCGCGTTGACCGAACGGAGCCTCCGGACGCCCCGGACGGTCTCCGCGGTGACCGTGTGCGTGGCGTCGTCCAGGACCAGGCAGACGAAGAGCGACCGGTCGGCGCGGGCGGCTGCGATCGCCGTGAACTGGGCGAGGACGAGCCGGGCGAGCAGCCGTGACGCCTCGGCGTGCGCCCGTTCCGGGAGGTCGATCCTGACCCGGAGCGGCAGGTGCTCCAGGGAGCGCAGCGAGAAGGGCCGGGCCTGTTCCCCGGTGGTGAAGAACGTCGCGAAGGCGGGCCTGTCGAGCAGGGCGATCCGGTCGGCGAGCACCGGTCCGGGGTCTCCGGCGCCGCCCCTCTGCCGGGTGCGGGCCTCCAGCTCGCGCAGCATGGCCTGGTGGCCGCCGGCCGCGAGCGCCTCACGCAGCGCGTCGACGGCGGCGAGGTCCCCGTCCAGGAGCTCCCGGAGCGCCGGCACGCCGGGGAAGTGCCCGTGGACGGCCGCGTAGGGACCGAGCAGCTGGGCGAGGACGGTTGCGGCGCGGCGGCTGTCGAGGTGCGTCACGTCGCCGACGAGTCCCTCGGCGAGCACGCTCGCGGCCTCGTCGGGGTCGGTCGTGCCGCCGTACAGGTCGAAGTCGTGCGCGGAGGCCGGGTCGCCGATCCGTACGACGACGTCGAACGCCTCGTCCGGGCCGAGCTCGCCGCCGGCGCCACCGACGGCGAGGACCGCCGCCCGGCCGGCGAGCGCCTGCAGGGCGAGCGACTCCACGACCGGCCGTACCAGCCGGGCGGACTTGCCCGCCCCGGGCGGGCCCACCGCCAGCAGGGAGGTGCCCAGCAGCGCCGGCTCCAGGGCGATGCCCGAGCCCCGGCGGGCGTACGGGTTGTGCGGGTCCTCCGCGCAGCTGCCGAGCCGGACCTGGCCGGTGAGCAGGTCGTGCCGGGCGGTGCGGACCGGCAGGTCACGGGCGCCCGAGGGGTGGAGTGCGGCGGCGCCCCCGGCGCGCAGGACCGCCTTGTCGAGCGCGTCCAGGCGCTCCGGGTGCGCCCGGCCCACGGTCCAGGCGTGGCGCAGGCGCGCGACGTCGACGTCGTTCATCCGGCCTGTGCGCACCTCGGCGGTGAGGGCGTCGGCCGCGTCCGTGCGCCCCGCCGCGCGGAGCTCCGGCCACTGTTCGGGGGTGGGGGCCTCCGGGGGCGCTGCCGGGGCGGAGGACGCCGTGGCGGCGCTCTTCCCGGACCGGTCGGCGAGCAGTCGGCGCCAGCGGCCGAGCAGGGCGAAGGGCCAGAGCACCCCGAGGGCGATCAGGGTGTAGATCACGTTGACGACGGCCTGGCTCTGGTAGATCTCGCCGCCCGCGACCGAGGCGACGAGGATCAGGACCGGCCGGACGACCGGCACCCCGTCCTTCCAGACGAGGAGCTCGGCGAGGCCGCCCGCGGCGGCGGTGGCCAGGGCGAGGAAGGGCTGCCCCCGTCCGGCGACATGGCGCCGGAAGAGCTCCGGCCAGTTGCCCAGGCGCCCGCAGCCGTAGACGAGGAGCCCGAAGAGGGCGGCCTCGTAGACCGTGAGGGCGTCCGCGCCCTCGATCGTGCGCGGCCCGCCGAACGTACCGGCGTACCACCAGTCACCGGGGGTGAAGAGCTTCAGCGGGACGAGCCGGTAGGGGATGTAGCCGTTGCGCCACAGCGACCAGAGCAGCAGTCCGCTGAGTACGGAGATGAGCACGCCGACCAGCAGGGAGCGGTCGGAGACGCCCTCGGGCGTCTCGGGCGGGCGCGGGGTGTGCCCGAAGCGCCACACGCCGGGTTCCCGCACGGGGCGGGGAGTGCGGAGCCATGCCTCGACACCGTCGTCCCCGGCCTGCGGGCGCCGGGGGTGCGGGGCGTACGGGGCGTACGGGGGAGGCGGTGGCGCCGCGGGCGGTGGCCCGGCAGGGCGGGGCACCCGGTCCGCGCCCGTGCCCCGTGCGTCGTACGTGCCTTCGGTGTCCATGAACCGCTGCCCCCTGACCAGCCAGGTCCGCCTTCTGCACCGGCCAATCTAGTGCCCGTGCCCGGGGAGTTCAGCCATGCGGCCGTACGGCCCGGCGCGGATGTCGCCCGGCGGGCTCTCCGGGGTATCTGTCCGCGGCGGACAAGGACACGCCGCCACCACTCCCGATCGGAGCATGACCGCCGCCCGTGCCCGCCCCTAGCCTGCAGAAACAGAAGCGTCCGAAACACCCCCAGGAGCCCCGCATGTCCGACATCCCGCAGGAGCGCCGCGTCCTCACCGCCATCCCCGGCCCGAAGTCGGCCGAGCTGCAGGCCCGCCGTGTCGCGGCCGTGGCCGCGGGCGTGGGTTCCACCCTGCCGGTCTTCACCGCTCGGGCGGGCGGCGGCATCATCGAGGACGTGGACGGCAACCGCCTGATCGACTTCGGTTCCGGTATCGCCGTGACCTCCGTGGGCGCGTCCGCCGAAGCGGTCGTACGCCGCGCCTCGGCGCAGCTCGCCGACTTCACCCACACCTGTTTCATGGTCACGCCGTACGAGGGGTACGTCGAGGTCTGCGAGCAGCTCGCCGAGCTGACGCCGGGCGACCACGCGAAGAAGTCCGCGCTGTTCAACTCGGGTGCCGAGGCGGTCGAGAACGCGGTGAAGATCGCCCGTGCGTACACGAAGCGCACCGCGGTCGTCGTCTTCGACCACGGCTACCACGGCCGCACCAACCTCACCATGGGCATGACGGCGAAGAACATGCCGTACAAGCAGGGCTTCGGCCCGTTCGCCCCCGAGGTGTACCGCGTGCCGGTGGCGTACGGCTACCGCTGGCCGACCGGCCCGGAGAACGCGGGTGCCGAGGCGTCCGCGCAGGCCATCGACGAGATCACCAAGCAGATCGGCGCGGACAACGTCGCCGCGATCATCATCGAGCCGGTCCTCGGCGAGGGCGGTTTCATCGAGCCGGCCAAGGGCTTCCTCCCGGAGATCGCCCGGTTCGCGAAGGACAACGGCATCGTCTTCGTCGCGGACGAGATCCAGTCGGGCTTCTGCCGCACCGGCCAGTGGTTCGCCTGCGAGGACGAGGGCCTCGTGCCCGACCTGATCACCACGGCCAAGGGCATCGCCGGCGGCCTCCCGCTCTCCGCGGTGACCGGCCGCGCCGAGATCATGGACGCCGCCCACGCGGGCGGCCTCGGCGGGACCTACGGCGGCAACCCGGTGGCCTGCGCGGGCGCGCTCGGCGCCATCGAGACGATGCGCGAGCTGGACCTGAACGGCAAGGCCAGGCGGATCGAGGAGGTCATGAAGGGCCGCCTCGCCGAGATGCGGTCGAAGCTCCCCAACGGCGACATCATCGGCGACATCCGCGGCCGCGGCGCCATGATCGCGATCGAGCTGGTGAAGCCTGGCTCCAAGGAGCCGGACGCGGCCGCCGCCGGTGCCCTGGCCAAGGCCTGCCACGCCGAGGGCGTGCTGGTGCTGACCTGCGGCACCTACGGCAACGTCCTGCGCTTCCTGCCGCCGCTCGTCATCGGTGAGGACCTCCTGAACGAGGGCCTGGACGTCATCGAGCAGGCGTTCGCGCGCCTCTGATCCGTGCGAGTCCCCGACGCCGTCCGACCGCTCCGGGGAGCGGTCGGACGGCGTCGGCGTGAGGGCGTGTGAAGAAGGTGTGCGGGGGCGATGGCGGGTTACGGTTGTCACTTCCGGCGCCTCCTCCCCCTGACGTACGGTCTTCCCAGATGAGAGAAACACCCCGCCCGCAGGGGACTGCGGGTGATGCCGGACCGGGGCTCCCCCCGCGCCGATCCGGCCGTGCCGTCGCGCACACCGCTGGAGCTTCGGGCTCCGGGACTCCTCACCGATCGGATGGCCGCTCGCCCCACACCCCCCGGGGCGCGCGGCAAACCGATCCGACCGGCCACCTCGGAACAATCCCCCCTGTTCCCCGGTGGCCGGTTCTTCTCGTTGCGGCCGCCCTGGCGGCGCTCTTCGCCGTGATCACCTGGCAGGTGCTCGCCGACGGCCCCCTGCTCGGTCCGGACGAGCGCCTCGGCCTTGAGCTGGCCGGCCGGGGCCCCGCGCCGCTCGCCGACCTCTTCGCCGATCTCGGCAACATGCAGGTCGCCGTTCCCGTGCTGGCGTGCGCGGTCGTCGTCGCGTGGCTCCGCCGCGCCAGGCGCGCCGCGCTCTGTGCCGTCCTGGCCATGGCCGCCGTCCCGGCCCTCGTCGTCCCGCTCAAGCTGTGGACGGACCGTCAGGGCCCGTTGACGGAGGCGACCGGCTACTACCCCTCGGGCCACACGACCACGGCGATGGTCGCGTACGGGGCCGCGGCCCTGCTGCTGGCCCCGTACCTGCGGCGGACGTGGATGACGCCCGTCGCCGCCGTCCTGCTGACGGCGGCGACGAGCGTCGGTCTGGTGCTGCGCGGCTACCACTGGCCGTTGGACGTGGTGGCCGCCTGGTGCCTGAGCGGGATCCTGCTGATCGCCCTGCGGGCGGGGAGCAGGAGCGGTCAGCCGCCGAAGTAGGCGTCGAAGTTCTTGGAGAACTCCCAGTTGTTGAAGCGGTCCCAGTTGATCGACCAGGTCATCAGCCCGCGCAGCCCGCTCCAGGTGCCGTGCGTCTGGTAGGTACCGCAGTCGGTCTTCTTCGTCAGGCAGTTCAGCGCCTTGGTGACCTCGGCCGGGGAGGTGTGGCCGTTGCCCGCCTGGGTGGACGCCGGGAGGCCGAAGGCGACCTGCTCGGGGCGCAGCGCCGGGAAGACCCGGCTCTGGTCGCCGGCGACGGGGAAGCCGGTGAGCAGCATGTCCGTCATGGCGATGTGGAAGTCGGCGCCGCCCATGGAGTGGTACTGGTTGTCGAGGCCCATGATGGAGCCGGAGTTGTAGTCCTGGACGTGCAGCAGGGTCAGGTCGTCGCGCAGGGCGTGGATGACGGGCAGGTAGGCCCCGGCGCGCGGGTCCTGGCCGCCCCAGGGGCCGGAGCCGTAGTACTGGTAGCCGAGCTGCACGAAGAAGGTCTCGGGCGCCATGGTGAGGACGAAGTCGTCACCGTACTTGGCCTTGAGCGTCTTCACCGCGGAGATCAGGTTCACGATGACCGGTGTGGTCGGGCTGCGGAAGTCGGTGTCGCCCGTGGCGAGCGAGAGCGAGTGGCCCTCGAAGTCGATGTCCAGGCCGTCGAGGCCGTAGGTGTCGATGATCTTGCTGACGGAGGTGACGAAGGTGTCCCGCGCGGCGGTCGAGGCGAGCTGCACCTGTCCGTTCTGGCCGCCGATCGAGATCAGCACCTTCTTGCCCGCGGCCTGCTTGGCCTTGACGGCCGCCTTGAACTCCGCCTCGGTCTCCACGCCCGGGCACTCGGCGACGGGGCAGAGCGAGAACCGGATGTCTCCGGAGGTCACGGAGGTGGGCTCGCCGAAGGCGAGGTTGATGACGTCCCACGAGGCGGGCACGTCGGCCATCCGCGTGTAGCCGGAGCCGTTGGCGAAGCTGGAGTGGAGGTAGCCGACGAGCGCGTGGGCCGGGAGGCCCGCGTCGCCCCCTCCCCCGCCGCCCGCGGCCGTCGTGGCGCTCACGGCTCCGGACTTCGCGGACTCGCCCGCGGCGTTGACCGCCGTGACCTGGAAGCTGTACGCGGTCGACGCGGCCAGACCGGTCGCGGTCGCCGAGGTGCCGGTGGCGTCCAGGATCTTCGTACCGTTGCGGTACACGCGGTAACCGGTGGCACCGGCCGACGCCGTCCAGGACAGCGGGACGGAGGAGGCGGTGGCGGTGCCGGCCCGCAGTCCGGCGGGGGCGGCCGGCACGGCGACCGGGCCGGCGCCGGGGCCGACGAGGGTGAGGTCGTCGGCGTAGTAGGCGGGGGTGCCGTACCAGCCGTGGGTGTAGACGGTCACCGAGGTGGTCGAGGGGCCGGTCCTGAACGTGGTGGTCAGCTGCTTGTACGCACCGGCGGACTGGGTCCAGGTGGAGACGTCGGTGGTCCCGGTGCCGGTGGCCCCCAGGTAGACGTAACTTCCCTGCACCCAGGCGCTGAGCGTGTAGGCGGAGTCCGGCTTCACCGTGACCGTCTGGGAGCACCGGGCGTTGTCGCTCCCCGCGGGGGTCGCCTTCAGCGCCGAACTCCCGCCGTGCACGGGCGTGCTGACGGCCGCGCCGCTGCCACCGGAGCAGCTCCAGCCGTCCAGCCCCGCCTCGAAGCCGCCGTTGCGCGCCAGATCGGCGTCGGCCGCCCCGGCGGCCGGGGCCGTGGCGAGGAGGGCGCCGGTGGCGAGGACCACCGCGGAGAACGCGGCGAGAAGTCCGGAAGGTCTCAGGGGTGGTCCGCTACGTTCCACAACAGCCTCCGTGCAAGGGGGGATTGAGTTGTCCGCGCACAACATGGTCCAGACCAATCAGGTTGTCAAGACCTCTGGCGGTGGTTCAGCCCCCGCCTCCCCTCGCGCCACGCGCCGCCGCGGCCTCGTGCAGAGCCAGTTCCAGGAGGGTCGCGTCGGTGAGCGTGCCCGAGCCGTCCGGGAGGATCAGCCATCGCACCCCGCCCACGGTGCTGCCCGGCCGGGGGACGACGATCCAGGTCCCCCCGCCGACCCCGCGGATGCCCGTCCCGACCCAGCGGGCCGCCGTCCCCGGGGGCACGAAGAAGCCCATCCTGGAGTCGCCGAAGCCGGCGAGGACGGGACCGGGCCGGTCGACGAGGCGCGTGAGCACGTCGAGCGTCGGATGGCCGAGCTCCCCCGGGACGATCAGCACGTCCCAGCGCTTCCCGGCCGGAAGGAGCGCGATCCCGTGCGGGTCGCGCTCCCACATCCTCCGGCAGGCACCCGGATCCGGTGCCACCGATGCGAGCCATGCGACCGCGGCTTTCGCCCCCGTGCCGGTCATGGGCCACCTTCCCTTCCCGTGGGCACCGGCGGCTGATGCCGGTGCGTTCACGGGAGAGAGGGCGCGCGGAGCGGATCATGACGCGGGTTCGGGCATCCGTCTCCGGTGACCTGCGTCACCAGGGCTCAGCTGTCGAAACCCAGCCCCAGCCGGTCCATGGTCCGCAGCCACAGGTTGCGCCGTCCGCCGTTGCTGTCGGCGTGGGCGAGCGACCGCTTGGTGATCTCGATCCCGGCCCAGGCGAACGGCTCGGGCGGGAACGGCATCGGCTTGGAGCGGACCATCTCCAGCCGGGTCCGCTCGGTCTCCTCCCCGGCCAGCAGGTCGAGCATGACCTCCGCGCCGAACCGGGTGGAGCCGACGCCGAGACCCGTGTACCCGGCGGCGTACGCGACACGTCCCCGGTGGGCCGTGCCGAAGAACGCGGTGAATCGGGAACAGGTGTCGATCGCACCTCCCCAGGCGTGCGAGAAACGCACTCCGGAAAGCTGCGGGAAACACGCGAAGAACTGCCCGGCGAGTTTCAGGAACGTCTCCGGCCTCTGGTCCAGATCGGCGCTGAGACGGCCCCCGTAGGGATAGACCGCGTCGTATCCGCCCCACAGGATCCGGTTGTCCGCGGACATCCGGAAATAGTGGAACTGATTCGCGCTGTCACCGAGCCCCTGGCGCCCCTTCCAGCCGATGGACGCGCATTGCTCCGGGGTGAGCGGCTCGGTCATCAGGGCGTAGTCGTAGACCGGCACGGTGTAGGACCGGACTCGCTTGACCAGCGAGGGGAAGACGTTGGTACCGAGCGCGACCCGGCCGGCGAAGACCCGGCCGTACGGGGTGCGGACCGCCATGCCGGAGCCGGAGCGCACGAGGTCGAGGCCCCTGGTGTGCTCGTAGATCCGTACGCCGAGGTCCAGACAGACCCGCTTGAGGCCCCAGGCGAGTTTGGCCGGGTGCAGCATCGCCACGCCGCGCCGGTCCCAGAGACCGCCGAGGAAGGTGGGCGAGTCGACCTCGGCGCGCACGGCGTCCCGGTCCAGGAAATCCACCCCGGTGATGCCGCGCCTGTGGAGCTCCTCGTGCCATTCCCGCAGCTCGTCGAGGTGATGGGGCTCGGTGGCGACATCGATCTCACCGGTGCGCTCGAACTCGCAGTCGATGCCGTAGCGGGCGACGGTCTCCTCGATGGCGTCGAGGTTCCTCGCACCGAGTTTCTCCAGCGTGCCGATCTCCTCCGGCCAGCGCTCCAGCCCGTTGGCCAGGCCGTGGGTGAGGGACGCCGCGCAGAAACCGCCGTTGCGGCCCGAGGCCGCCCATCCGACCTCGTCGCCCTCGATCAGGACGACGTCGCGGCCGGGGTCGCGCTCCTTGGCCAGCAGCGCCGTCCACAGTCCGCTGTAGCCGCCGCCGACGACGAGGAGGTCGCAGTGCTCGTCCCCGGTCAGCGCAGGGAGGGCCCGCGGCCTCGCGGGGTCGTCGAGCCAGTACGACACGGGACGCGCGTCGGAAAGGGATTGTGCTGCGGTACGCATGGCATCCGGGGCCATGGTTTCCAACTCCTTCGGGTTCTATTTTCCCGCATTACTCTTACGCCGGTTGGCCATGAGCTGACCGGCGAGAACCACCGCCACGGCGATGACGAACATGGCCGTGCCGATGACGTTGATCTGCACGGGTGTTCCACGCTGGGCCGATCCCCAGACGAACATGGGGAAGGTGACCGTGGAGCCCGCGTTGAAATTGGTGATGATGAAGTCGTCGAAGGAGAGCGCGAAGGCGAGAAGCGCTCCCGCGGCGATTCCGGGGGCGGCGATGGGGAGGGTCACCCGGACGAACGTCTGGACCGGGCCCGCGTAGAGGTCGCGGGCGGCCTCCTCCAGCCGCGGGTCCATCGACATCACCCGTGCCTTGACCGCCGTCACCACGAAGCTCAGACAGAACATGATGTGGGCGATCAGGATCGTCCAGAACCCCAGCTGGGCGCCCATGTTGAGGAAGAGCGTGAGCAGCGAGGCGGCCATGACGACCTCGGGCATGGCCATCGGCAGGAAGATCAGCGAGTTGATCGTGCCGCGCGCCCGGAACCGGTAGCGGACCAGCGCGAAGGCGATCATGGTGCCGAGCGCGGTGGCCCCCAAGGTCGCCCAGAACGCGATCTGGAGCGAGAGGGAGAGCGAACCGCACAGGTCGGCGACCCCGCAGGGGTCCTTCCACGCGTCCAGGGAGAACTGCCGCCAGGCGTAGTTGAAGCGCCCCTTCGGCTTGTTGAAGGAGAACACCATCACGACGGCGTTCGGCAGGATCATGTACGCGAGGGTCAGCAGTCCCGCGAGCACGACCAGATTCCGGCGTATCCATCGGAGTACGGGCATCAGACCAGGTCCTCCGTGCCTGAGCGGCGGATGTAGACGGTGACCATCAGCAGGACGACCGCCATGAGGATGAACGAGAGGGCGGCGGCCGTCGGATAGTCCAGGACCCGCAGGAACTGGCTCTGGATGACGCTGCCGACCATCTTGGTGTCGGTGGAGCCGAGGAGTTCCGCGTTGACGTAGTCGCCGCTGGCCGGGATGAAGGTCAGCAGGGTGCCCGAGACGACGCCCGGCATGGAGAGCGGGAACGTCACCTTGCGGAAGGTGGTGGCGGGGGTGGCGTAGAGGTCGCCCGCCGCCTCGTGCAGCCGGCCGTCGATCCGCTCCAGGGAGGTGTAGAGCGGAAGGATCATGAACGGCAGGAAGTTGTACGTGAGACCGCAGACGACGGCCATCGGGGTGGCCAGGACACGGTTGTTCTCGGTCCAGCCGAGCCAGCTGGTGACATCCAGGACGTGGAGGGTGCCGAGCACGTCCACGACCGCGCCGCCGTCGGCGAGGATGGTCTTCCAGGCGAGCGTGCGGATGAGGAAGCTGGTGAAGAACGGCGCGATGACCAGCACGAGCACCAGGTTGCGCCAGCGGCCGGCCTTGAAGGCGATCAGATAGGCCAGCGGGTACCCGAGCAGCAGGCAGAGGACCGTGGCGGTGCCCGCGTACAGCAGGGACCGGATGAACTGCGGGTAGTAGTCGCGCAGGGCGTCCGCGTACGTCTGGACGTGCCAGGTGACCTCGAAGCCCTTCTCCAGCGAGCCGGTCTGCACCGAGGTCGAGGCCTGGTAGACGAGCGGCAGGGCGAAGAAGACGACCAGCCACAGGATGCCGGGGAGCAGCAGCCAGTAGGGCACGAGCCGTTTGCGGGTGGAGGGCTTGCGGAGCTTCGGCTCCCCGGGTCCGGTGGGCGGCGCGGGCGGCGCCTCGGTGAGGCTCACGCCGCGTCCTCCACGCTCGCCGCGCCCGCGTCGATGTCCTGGTCCGCGTCGAGACCGAAGGTGTGGGCGGGGTCCCAGTGCAGGACGACCTCGGAGCCGGGGAGGAGTCCCTCACGCCTGTCGACGTTCTGCTCGTACACCTGGAGGGCCGTTCCGGCCGGGCTCTCCACGACGTACTGGGTGGAGACGCCGATGAAGCTGGAGTCCACGACGCGGCCGGAGACACGGTTGCGGCCGGCCGCTATCGCGTGCGCGTCGTCCGCGCGGACCAGGGCTATCTTCTCGGGCCGGATCCCCAGCAGGAGGCGCCCGCCGGTGGTGGTCGGAGCCTGACAGCGCTCGCTCGGCAGGGAGAGTTTCCCGCCGCCCGCCGCGACGACGACCTCGCTGCCGGTGGAGACGATCTCGCCCCCGATCAGGTTGGAGGTGCCGAGGAAGTTGGCGACGAACGTGCTGCGCGGGTTCTCGTAGAGGTCGGCGGGCGCGCCGAGCTGCTCGACCCGGCCGCCGTTCATCACCGCGACGGTGTCGGCCATGGTCATGGCCTCCTCCTGGTCGTGCGTGACGTGGACGAACGTGATGCCGACCTCGGTCTGGATGCGCTTGAGCTCCAGCTGCATCTGGCGGCGCAGCTTGAGGTCGAGGGCGCCCAGGGGCTCGTCGAGGAGAAGGACCTGGGGGTGGTTGATGAGCGCGCGTGCCACGGCGACGCGCTGCTGCTGGCCGCCGGAGAGCTGGTGGGGCTTGCGGTGGGCGAAGTCGCCGAGCTGGACGAGCTCCAGCATCTCGTCGACCTGCTTCTTCACGGACTTGATGCCGCGCCGGCGGAGGCCGAAGGCGATGTTCTCGCTGACGTCGAGGTGCGGGAAGAGCGCGTAGCTCTGGAAGACGGTGTTGACGGGCCTCTTGTACGGGGGGAGGCCGGTGATGTCGCGGCCGCCCAGCGAGACCGTGCCGGTGGTCGCCTCCTCCAGACCCGCGATCATGCGCAGGGTGGTGGTCTTTCCGCATCCGGACGCGCCGAGCAGCGCGAAGAAGGAGCCCTGCGGGACGGTCAGGTCGAGGGGGTGCACTGCGGTGAAGGAGCCGTAGGTCTTGCTGATCCCGGTGAGTCGGACGTCGCCGCCCGCTGTCTGCTGCTGTGTCATGGGTCGCGGTCCCGGTGGTGTCGGAGGGAGAACGGACGGGGAGGCGGGCAGGTCAGGCGCCGATGAGCTTGGCGAACTTCTCTTCGTACGCCGTCTCTTCCTCGGCGCTGAGGGAGCGGAAGGCCCGTGACTTCGCGGCCATCGCCTTGTCCGGGAGGATCAGCGTGTTGGACGCCATGGACGCGTCGATCTTCGCGAGCTCCGCGGCGACCCCGTCCACGGGACAGACGTAGTTGATGTAGGCCGCGAGCTGCGCGGCGACCGGGGGCTCGTAGTAGTAGTCCATGAGCTTCTCGGCGTTGGTCTTGTGCCGTGCCTCGGCCGGGACCAGCATGTTGTCGCTCGAGGTGATGTAGCCGGCGGCCGGGATCGCGAACTTGATGTCCGGGTTGTCGGCCTGGAGCTGGATGATGTCGCCGGCCCAGGCCACGCAGGCCGCGATGTCGCCCTTGCTGAGGTCGGCGGTGTAGTCGTTGCCGGTGAACCGGCGTATCTGTTTCCTGTCGACGCCCTTCTGGAGACGGCCGATGGCGGCGTCGTAGTCGGCGTCGGTGAACGAGCCGGGGTCCTTGCCCATGTCCAGGAGCGTCATGCCGACCGAGTCGCGCATCTCGGAGAGGAAGGAGACCTTGCCCTTGAGCTTCGGGTCGTCCAGCAGCTGGGTGATGGAGTCGACCTTGCGGCCACCGGTGGCCTTCGCGTTGTAGGCGATGACGGTCGGGATGCCGGTCCAGGGGTAGGAGTAGGCGCGCCCCGGGTCCCAGTCGGGGGTGCGGAACTGGGGCGACAGGTTCGCGAAGGCGTGCGGGAGGTTCGCGTGGTCGAGCTTCTGCGCCCAGCCGAGCCGGATGATGCGGGCGGCGAGCCAGTCCGTCACGATGATGAGGTCGCGGCCGGTGTCCTGGCCCGCGGCGAGCTGCGGCTTGATCTTTCCGAAGAACTCGACGTTGTCGTTGATGTCCTCGGTGTACTTGACCTTGATCCCGGTGCGTTTCGTGAACGCGTCGAGCGTCGGACGGCTCTTCTCGTCCTCGCTGACGTCCATGTACTCGGTCCAGTTGGAGAAGTTGATCCGCTTCTCCGCCGCGGAGTGGTCGTCGGAGGCCGCCGCGGTGTCCCCTTCCCGCTTGGCGGGCGGGATGCCGCAGGCGCTCAGGGTGCCGAGGCCGCCGAGCGCGAGGGCGCCCATGCCCGATGCCCTCAGAAGCGAACGGCGGGTGAGGGCACCCCGACCGTCGGTGAGGCTGCGCCTCATCGCGGCAAGCTGGGGCGCGGAGAGGCGCTCGGGCTCGTACTGCTCCATACGCGTTGCCCTTCCGGGTGGGTGGGGCCGCCGGCCGGCGGCCGCTGCTATCGGTCCCCGAAGACGGTGCGGTGCCAGTCCTTCCGGGCGACCGCGGTGTTGTCGTACATGACGTGCTTGACCTGCGTGTACTCCTCGAAGGAGTACGACGACATGTCCTTGCCGAAGCCACTGGCCTTGTATCCGCCGTGCGGCATCTCGCTGATGATCGGGATGTGGTCGTTGATCCACACGCAGCCCGCCGCGATCTCGCGGGTGGCGCGGTTGGCCCGGTAGAGGTCGCGGCTCCAGGCGGAGGCGGCGAGGCCGTACGGGGTGTCGTTGGCGAGGGCGATTCCCTCGTCGTCGGTGTCGAAGGGCAGCACCACGAGGACCGGGCCGAAGATCTCCGAGCGGACGACCTCGCTGTCCTGGGCGGCGCCCGCGATGAGGGTGGGCCGGTAGTAGGCGCCCGCGGCGAGTTCGCCACCGGGGGCCTCGCCGCCGGTGACGACGGTGGCGTAGGCACGGGCGCGCTCGACGAAACCGGCGACACGGTCACGCTGCTGGTGGCTGATCAGCGGGCCGAGATCGGTCGACGGGTCGAAGGGGTCACCGAGCCGGACGCTCTCCATCAGTGCTGCCACGCCCTCCACGAACGCGTCGTACAGCGGGCGCTGGACGTAGGCGCGGGTGGCGGCCGTGCAGTCCTGGCCGGTGTTGATGAGGGAGGCGGCGACCGCGCCGTTCACCGCCGCGTCGAGATCGGCGTCGTCGAAGACGAGGAACGGCGCCTTGCCGCCGAGTTCCAGGTGAAGACGCTTGACGGTGGAGGTGGCGATCTCGGCGACCCGCTTGCCGACCGCGGTGGAGCCGGTGAAGGAGGTCATCACGACGTCGGGGTGGCCCACGAGGTGCTCGCCCGCGTCCCGGCCGGCACCGGAGACGATGTTGACCACGCCGTCCGGGATGCCTGCCTCCGTGGCGGCCTGCGCGAACATCAGCGAGGTCAGCGGGGTGATCTCGGCGGGCTTGAGCACGATCGTGTTGCCCGCCGCGACGGCCGGGAGGATCTTCCAGGCCGCCATCTGGAGCGGGTAGTTCCACGGTGCGATCGATCCGACGACCCCGATGGCCTCCCGCCGCACGTAGGAGGTGTGGTCGCCGCTGTACTCGGCGGCCGCCTGCCCCTCCAGGTGGCGGGCGGCGCCGGCGAAGAAGGCGGCGTTGTCGACGGTGCCGGGGACGTCGAACTCGGTGGAGAGCTTGAGGGGCTTGCCGCACTGCAGGGACTCGGCGTACGCGAAGTCGTCCGCCTGCTCCGCGAGTACGGCGGCGAAGCGGTGCAGCGCCTCGGAGCGTTCGGCGGGAGTGAGACCCGACCAGCCCGGGAACGCGGCGCGGGCAGCGGCCACGGCCGCGTCGACGTCGTCGGTACCGGCCAGTTCGTAGCGGAGCACCGTCGTGCCCGTCGCGGGGTCCACCACCTCCTGGTGGTGTCCCGACGTGCCGCGGCACAGCCGTCCGCCGATGTACTGCGCCCCCTCGGCGAAGCGGTCCTGCACCTGGAATCCGTTGCCCATGACGCTCTCCTCCGCCGTCCCCCTGACCAGGGGCGGCGTAGCTTCTTCCCGAATTGAGTGCCGATCCTGACAGAGGAGACCTCCACCAACAAGTGATTCCGTTGTTTCCTTTTGATTACGCGACGGAATCTGTCGACGTTGTGTCGCGTGAACACGGAAAACCCCATACCCGCTGTCAGTGGCGGATGCCAGACTCGGCTGCCATGGGACAGGAACACATGGACGGACTGCTGGCGCGCACGGCACGCGGTGAGCGCGTGAAGTACCTGCCGTTCTGGGGACACAGGCCCCGTCCGGACGGGGGGCTCGGGGCGAGCTGTCTCAGCCAGTGGTGGCCGGCGCCGTTCACGGTCGACTCGGTGACGTACGCGTCGGCCGAGCACTGGATGATGGCCGGCAAGGCGCGGCTCTTCGGGGACACCGAGGCGGAGGCGCTGGCCGTGGCCGCGAGCAGTCCCGCGGCGGCGAAGAAGGTGGGCCGGCTGGTCAAGGGCTTCGACGACGGCATTTGGACCCGGGAGCGGTTCGCCCTGGTCGTCGAGGGCAGCGTCCACAAGTTCGGTCAGGATCCCGCGCTGCGGGCGTACCTGCTGGGCACGGGCGAGCGCGTTCTCGTCGAGGCCAGTCCGATGGACCGGATCTGGGGCATCGGGCTCGCCAAGGACGATCCGCGGGCCGCGGACCCGGCCTCCTGGCGCGGGCTGAATCTGCTGGGTTTCGCGCTCATGGAGGCGCGTGCGCGGCTGCGCGCGGGCTGACACGGCACGCGGCCGGGCCGGGAGGAGCTCCCGGCCCGGCCGCGTGCGGACGCCGGCCGCGGGTCAGTGGGAGGAACCGACGACCAGCGAGGTGGCGTAGGGGTCGTCGTAGTCGTAGTCGCTGCCCGACTCGTCGTTGGCGACGGTCCAGATCAGGAATCCGAGGAAGATCGCGCTGATCACGATCGAGACCGATCCCAGGATGATGCCCGCGAGCGCCATGCCCGCGTTGGTCGCCTCGCCCCGCTTGGCGCGGCCGCGGCCGATGATGCCGAAGATCAGGGCGAGGATGCCCAGGATGATGCCGAATCCCCACATGCAGAAGCCGACCACGGCGATGATCCCCAGGACCATCGCCGCGATCCCCAGCCCGTTCGCCGGCGCAGGGCCCCAGGGCTGCTGACCTCCGTAGCCGGGGTATCCCGGGTATCCGTAGGACGCCGGGGGTGCGGGCTGGGCGGCCGGGTAGCCGTACGCCGCGGAGGGTGCGGAGGGAGCGGACGGATAGCCGTACTGGCCGGGCTGTCCCGGTCCGTTCGGACCGACCGGCGGCGCGGGCACCGGCGGCTGCTGCGGGCCGAAGGCTCCGGCGGGTATGGGACCGGTGCTCCCGTCGGCACTCGGCATCGACGTCATGGTCGGCTGGTCGTGCACGGCGGGCGGAACGGCGTCCGCGGGCTGCTTGCCCAGCTCGACCCTGCTGTCCGGCGGAGCCCATGGATCGCGCGGCGCGCCCTCGCCGCCGGGCTGCTGTGTGTTGTCTGACATGGGCCTCCCCCATCGTGGTCCCGCCATGCTACGGCCCGGCATCCCACCGCAGGCCCCCGCCTACGATGATCGGTGCAGCCGGTACACCCGGCCGAATTCAGAGAACCGGGAGTATCCGATGAGCGATCTGCACCCCTTCATCGCGGGGCTGCCCAAGGCCGAGCTCCACGTCCACCACGTCGGGTCGGCCTCACCCCGCATCGTGGCCGAACTCGCGGCCCACCACCCCGACTCCAAGGTCCCCACGGACCCTGAGGCGATCGCGGACTTCTTCACCTTCACCGACTTCGGGCACTTCATCGACGTCTACCTGTCGGTCGTGGACCTGGTCCGCACCCCGGAGGACGTCCGGCTGCTGACCTTCGAGATCGCCAGGGACATGGCGCGGCAGAACATCCGGTACGCGGAGCTGACCGTCACGCCGTTCAGCTCGACCCGCCGGGGTATCCCGGAGCAGGGCTTCATGGAGGCGATCGAGGACGCCCGCAAGGCGGCCGAGGCCGAGCTCGGCGTCGTCCTGCGCTGGTGCTTCGACATCCCGGGCGAGGCCGGTCTCGAAGCCGCCGAGGAGACGACCCGGCTCGCCGTCGACCTGCGCCCCGAAGGGCTGGTCTCCTTCGGCCTGGGCGGTCCCGAGGTCGGGGTGGAGCGCCCGCAGTTCAAGCCCTACTTCGACCGCGCGATCGCCGAGGGCCTGCACTCCGTCCCGCACGCCGGGGAGACCACGGGCCCGCGGACGGTGTGGGACGCGCTCACCGCGCTGCGGGCGGAGCGCATCGGGCACGGCACCAGCTCCGTCCAGGACCCGGAGCTGCTGGCCCATCTGGCCGAGCACCGCATCGCCCTGGAGGTCTGCCCGACGTCGAACATCGCCACCCGGGCGGTCACGGACCTCGACCGGCACCCGATCAGGGAGATGGTCGAGGCGGGCGTCCTCGTCACCGTCAACAGCGACGACCCGCCCATGTTCGGTACCGATCTCAACAACGAGTACGGGGTGGCGGCCCGTCTGCTCGGCCTGGACGAACGCGGCCTGGCCGATCTGGCGAAGAACGCGGTGGAGGCCTCCTTCCTCGACCCGGCGGGCAAGCGGGCGCTGGCCACCGAGATCGACACGTACACGACGAACTGGCTGAGGGCTCCGGGCCGGTGACCCCTCCGGTCACAATGGCCCCATGACCACCACCGTCACCGCCGTGGCCCACCGCGGCGATCCTTACCGTGCCCGCGAGAACACGCTCCCCTCGGTCCGCTCCGCCGTGGACCGGGGGGCGGACGCGGTCGAGATCGACGTCCGCGTCACCCGGGACCGGGTGCCCGTGCTGCTCCACGACTCCACGCTGAAGCGCCTGTGGGGCCACGACGTCCGTCTCGACCGGCTGGACCACCGGGAGCTGACGGAGAGGACCGGCGGCGGGGTGCCCACCCTGCGCGAGGCGCTCTCCGCCGCCGGCGACCGCCGGATCATGCTCGATCTGCCCGGTGCGACCGACGCGTCCGTACGGGAGATCGTCGGCGCCGTGCGGGAGTGCGGGGCGCGGGAGCGCGTCTACTACTGCGCGGACACGCACGCGATGCTGAAGGTGCGCGCGGCCGATCCGTCCGCGGAGATCGCTCTGACCTGGACGACGCTCGCGCCGCCCCGCGCCGTCCTGCTCGACGCGGTACGGCCCCGCTGGCTGAACTACCGTTTCGGGCTGCTGAGCCGCGAGCTGGCCGACCGTGTCCACGCCGACGGGCTGCTGGTCTCCGTGTGGACGGTCGACACCCGGCGCACGATGCGGCGGCTGCTGGCGTACGGCGTCGATTCGATGACCACCAACCGGATCGACGCGCTTCGGGCGCAGCTGGCCAACTCGGCCCCGCGCGACGCCTCTTGATCGGTCCGGCATCATGGACCGTCCGCCCCGTCCCTGATCCCAGGAGCCGACGTGACCGAGCCCGGTCCCCGTACCGCACCCTCCCGTGTCCGTGCCGACATCGCCCACAACGCCCGGGTGTGGAACCACTGGCTGGGCGGCACCGACAACTACCCGGTGGACCGCGTGGTGGGCGACCGGGTCACCGGGATGTATCCGAGCATCGGCGAAGTGGCCCGTGCCGACAGGGCGTTCCTGGGCCGGGCGGTGCGCCATCTGGCCGGTGACGCGGGGATCGGCCAGTTCCTGGACATCGGCACCGGGCTGCCGACCGCGGAGAACACCCATGAGGTCGCCCAGCACACCGCTCCGGACGCGCGGGTCGTCTACGTCGACAACGACCCGATCGTCCTGGCCCACGCGCGTTCCCTGCTCACCAGTTCGCCGGAGGGCGCCACCGAGTACATCGAGGCGGACGCACGGGACCCGGAACGGATCCTGCGCGCGGCCGGACGGACCCTGGACCTCCGGCGCCCGGTCGCGGTCATGATGCTGGGCATCCTCAACTTCGTCCTGGACACGGACGAGGCGCGGGCCGTCGTGACGACGCTGATGGGCGCCCTGCCGCCGGGCAGCCACCTGGTGCTCACCCATCCCACGCTGGAGCTGGGCGGCGAGGGCAACGAGGCAGCGATGCGCTTCTGGAACGAGAACGCCACCCCGCCGATCACCGCCCGCAGCCGGTCCGAGTTCTCCTCGCTCCTCGACGGCCTGGAGATCCTCGAGCCGGGCATCGTGTCCTGCTCCCGCTGGCGGTCGGGTCCCGCGCCCCGGACCCCGGAGGTGGCCCAGTTCGGCGCGGTGGGCCGGAAGCCCTGATGCGAAGACCCCCGGTGGGGAGCACCCGGTCGCGGGGGCCGCGGCCCCGGTGGCTGCCGCGCGACGCGTGGACGGTCGACATCGGCGTCACCCTGCTGGTGCAGGCCGCGGTGACCATGCCGTTCGTGGTGCCCCGCTCCCCCGGGCTGCCGCCGGCCACCTGGGCGGCGTACGGGCTGACGACGCTGACCGTGCTGCCGCTGGTGGCCCGCCGGCGCGCACCGGTCGCCGTGCTGCTGGCCGTGCTGGCGGCGGGCGCCCTGTACAGGTTCGGTGTGGACGGCCCGGGGCAGCCCCTGCCGTACACCGGGCTGGTCGCCTTCTACACGGTGGCCGAGCTGTCGTCGCCACGGCCTCGGCTGGCGGTCGCCGCACTGGTGCTGGCGGCGGTGTTCCCCTCGGTGGCGTGGAACACGGGGGAGGCCAGGGAGCTGCTGTTCTCACTGTTCGTGTTCGCGGCCGCGTACGCCTTCGGCCGGTTCACCCACACCCGCAAGGCCTACATCCGGGCGATGGAGGACCGCGCGCGACAGCTGGAGGTGACCCACCGGATCGAGGCCGAGCAGGCGGCGGCCCGGGAGCGGGCCCGGATCGCGCGGGAGATGCACGACATCCTCTCCCACGCGGTGAGCCTGATGATCGTGCAGGCCGAGGCGGGTCCGGTGGCCGTACGCTCGGCTCCCGAACGGGCGGAGGCCGCGTTCGACGCCATCTCGGAGACCGGCAGGGACGCCATGGTGCAGTTGTGCCGGATGCTCGGGGTGCTGCGGGACGACGGCCACGGGGGCCCACCGCCGCCGCGTGCTCCGCAGCCCGCACTGGCCGAGCTGCCCGAACTGCTGGACCGGGTGCGGTCCGGAGGGCCCGAGGTCACCTGCACGGTGACGGGGACGCCCGGCCCACTGCCGGCGGACACCGGGGCCACGGTCTACCGCATCGTGCAGGAGGCGTTGACGAACGTCGTCAAGCACGCCCGCGCGAGGCGTGTGACGGTCGAACTGGACCACTCCCCGACGGAGCTGACCGTGACCGTCACGGACGACGGCCGGGGGCCGGGCTCCACCACCGGCCTGGGGCTGATCGGCATCAGGGAACGGGCCGCCGCGCACGCCGGGACCGCCAGGGCCGGAGCGGGGCCGGGCGGCCGGGGCTTCCAGGTGCTCGTCGTCCTGCCCGTCGCGCCCTCACCCGAGTTGTAACCTCCCCCGAGGAGGTGGGCAGTTGACGATCCGTGTGGTGGTGGCGGACGACCAGGAGCTGGTGCGCAGCGGCTTCGCGATGATCCTGGACGCTCAGCCGGACATCGAGGTGCTCGCCGAGGCGGGGGACGGCGCCCAGGCTCTCGACGCGGTGCGCAGGCTGCGCCCCGACGTGGCACTGCTGGACATCAGGATGCCCGTCATGGACGGCATCGAGGCGTGCCGGGCGATCACCGGCGGGAGCGACTGCCGCACGGTCATGCTGACGACGTTCGACGCCGACGAGTACGTGTACGAGGCACTGCACGCGGGCGCCAGCGGCTTCCTGCTGAAGGACGTCCGACGGGACGACCTGGTGCACGCGGTGCGGGTGGTGGCGGCCGGGGAGTCGCTGGTCGCGCCGTCGGTGGCCCGCAGGCTCATCGCCGAGTACACCTCACGGCCGTCTCCCGGCCGCTCCCCCGTGGGGCCGGCCCGGCTGGACGCACTCACCGCCCGGGAGCGGGAGACTCTTCTTCACCTGGCGCGGGGACTCTCCAACGCGGAGATCGCGGCGGCGCTCGTGCTCAGCGAGCACACGGTGAAGACCCATGTGGGCAACGTGCTGTCCAAGCTGGGTCTGCGGGACCGCGTACAGGCCGTGATCTGCGCCTACGAGACGGGGCTCGTCTCTCCCTCGTCCGAGGGAGGATCCGCCGGCACCTCCCCCGCACGGGTGAGGAGATCTCCCCCGCACGACCCCTCGCTCGGGTGATCCAGGCGCGTCTCCGGACCAACAGGATGGAGCTGTCGAGCAGTTACCGATTTCCTCCCTGGAGACGCCTGATGAACACACGCACCCGCACGCTCCTCGCCGCGGCCGTCGTCCTCGGTGTCGCCGCGGGGCCCGCCGCTCCGGCCGCCCTCGCGCACGCGGCCCCCGCCCCGGCACACGCCGCCGAGGCACGCACGCGGACCGTCCCGGCGGCGGACGCCGGAGCCCTGCGCGCGGCGATCTCCGGACTGCCCGCGGAGGGCGACGCCACCGCCGCACTCGTGCGGGTGAGCGGGACCGACGGCACGTGGCGCGGCAGCTCCGGCGTCCACGACCTGGTCTCCGGCCGCCCCGCCGATCCGGCGGCGCGCTTCCGGGCCGGCTCGGTGACCAAGGTCTTCACCGCGGCGACGGTCCTGCAACTGGCCGGCGAGCGGAAGCTGGACCTCGACCGCACGGCCAGGCACTACCTCCCGGACCTGATCCCGGTCTCCTACGGCCGGGTCACCGTCCGGCAGCTGCTCAATCACACCAGCGGGATACCGGCCGCGCGGATGCCCGGCACCACCCTGGAGGAGGCGTACGCCCACCGCTTTGACCTGCACACGCCCCGCGGGATGGTCGCCTCGGCCATGGCACAGGCTCCGGAGTTCACGCCCGGTCTGAGCCAGCACTACCTCAACATCAACTACACGGTGCTGGGACTGCTCGTGGAGAGAGTGACCGGCGACTCCTACGCACACCAGGTGGGCGAGCGCGTCCTGCGCCCGCTGGGTCTGCGCTCCACATCGTTCCCCGGCACCGACCCGCGGCTCCGGGGGCCGCACAACCACGGCTACCAGACCTTCGACACCCCGGGTGGTGGTACGGAGCTGCGGGATGTGACGGTGTGGGGCGTGACCGATGCCTGGGCGGCCGGGGACATCGTCTCGACCACGGCGGACCTGGAGCGCTTCACCCGTGCGCTGTTCGCCGGGAGGGTCGTCCGCGGTCCGCTGCTGGAGGAGATGTTCACGCTGCCCGACCCCTCGGTGCGCACCTACCGGACGGGCGGGCCCGCCCAGTACAGCGCCGGGCTGAGCGCACTGACCCTGGGCGGGCGTGAGGTGTGGGGGAAGACGGGCGGCCGCTGGGGCTACAACACGGTGGTGGCGGCCACCCGAGATCTGTCCAGGACCTTGGTGTACAGCGTCAACTCCACCGACGCGAAGGGCCAGGACATGAACGCCACGGCGATGGACATCGTGGTGGCCGCCTTCGGGGCGCCGCCGGCGAAGTGATGTCACGCCGTCCCGGCCGCCTCCAGGGGCTTCACACCGTCACGGCTGTCGCCCTCCAGGCGCTTGATCATGCGGCGGACGACGAGCAGCGGGATGACTCCGAAGACCCCGAAGGACATGTCGATGACGGTCCACCAGAAGGGGATCTCGCGGATCGCTCCGCAGATCAGGGCGAGCGGGATGATCCCGGCACACGCGATCATCCCGAACTCGACCACCCAGATGTTGCGGACCGGGTCGCGGTAGGGGCCGTAGAAGGCGACCGCGATCACGAGGTGGGCGAAGGCCAGCCAGTCGGTGCCGTACAGGACGAAGGGGTAGGTCGCGTCGGCCTCGTCGAGGCCGGTCCGGACCCGGGTGATCCAGTCCGTCAGGGCCGGGAAGTGCTCGGGTACGGGGGAGGCGGAGGACGTCAGAAGGTCCTCGGCCCAGTGGAGTTCGGTGACCAGCGGGAAGGCGGTCAGCCCACTGAGCACCAGACAGACGATGAAGACGACCAACCACACGCGTATGCGCCGCAAGAGGGCTCGCTCGCTCATGCCCGCAGCGTACGCTCACCATGAACACGTTCAAAAAGTGGGGCCGGTGAGCCGCACCGGCCTCTGAGGGGCACCAGGGGTGCCCCTCAGAGACCGACGACGGAGTTCCACCTCTTCGCGAAGCCGACGCGCTCCTCGGAGGTGATGTCGCGGGCGATGGCCAGCCGTTCACGCAGGGCACCGTCGGGGAAGATCAGCGGATCCTCCGCGAGCGCGGCCGTCTCCTCGTCCTTGGAGGAGGCGAGGATGTCGCGGGCGGCCGGCACCGGACAGACGTAGTTGACCCAGGTGGCCAGTTCCGCGGCGACCTCAGGCTCGTAGTAGAAGTCGACGAGCTTCTCCGCGTTGCGCTTGTGCCGCGCGAGGTTGGGGATCATGAGGGACTCCGACCAGAGCTCGCCCCCCTCCTCGGGGACCACGAACTCGATGTCCGGGTTGTCGGCCTGGAGCTGGATGACGTCCCCCGAGTAGGCCTGGCAGGCGAGCACGTCCCCGTTGGCCAGGTCCTTGATGTAGTCGTTGCCGGTGAAGCGGCGGATGTGGCGCGACCTCACCCGCCGCTCCACCTGGTCGCACATCTCGTGGAAGTCGTCGGCGGTCCAGCGGGTGATGTCGGCGCCGTTGCCCTGCATCAGCAGGGCGAAGGCCTCGTCGAGACCGGACAGCAGGGTCACCCTGCCCCGCAGGTCGTCCGCCCAGAGCTCACCCGTGTGCCGGATCTCCCTGCCGAGCCTCTCCCGGTTGTACGCGATCCCGGTGATGCCGGACTGCCAGGGCACACTGTGCGACCGCCCCTGGTCGAAGGCGGGCGCGCGCAGCTGGGGGTCGAGGTGCTCGGCGACGTTCGGCTGCCGCGACCGGTCCATCTCCTGCACCCAGCCGAGCCGCACGAAGCGCGCCGCCATCCAGTCACTGATGACGACGAGGTCCCGGCCCGTCGGCTGGTGGTTCATCAGCGCCGGACTGATCTTCCCGAAGAACTCGTCGTTGTCGTTGATCTCCTCGGTGTAGGTGACGGAGATCCCCGTACGGCGTGCGAACGCGTCGAGCGTGGGCCGCTTCGACTCGTCCTCGTCGTCGGTGTCGATGTAGAGGGGCCAGTTGGCGAAGTGCAGCAAGTGTTCGCTGTCCGACCGGTCGCGGCCGGCCCGGTCGCCGGGCTCCACGTAGGCGGCGGGCACGCCGCAGGCGGCCAGAGCGGCACCGGCCGATCCGACGCCGAGGGCGCGCAGGAGGGAACGACGGGGCATGAGGTGGTCCGGAATCGAGCGCACCCGCGCAGCATGGCGGTCCGGCGCCGCGCCGGGCAATGGACCAACCGTCCAGCGGGAGCAGCCGGTTGCGCACATCCTGCCCATGTCGCCGGCGCACGGAACGAGGACACGTGAAACGGAGACACGCGGAACGGGCACACGGGGCACGAGGCACGCGAACGAGGACGCGCGAACGGCCCCGGGCGACGCCCGGGGCCGTTCGTCACCGCTGCACTCCGGTCAGTCGTCGAGCGACGTCATGACGTGCTTGATGCGGGTGTAGTCCTCGAAGCCGTACGCGGAGAGGTCCTTGCCGTACCCGGACTTCTTGAACCCGCCGTGCGGCATCTCGGCGACGAGCGGGATGTGGGTGTTGATCCACACACAGCCGAAGTCGAGCTTCTTGGACATCCGCATCGCGCGGGAGTGGTCCTTGGTCCACACCGAGGAGGCCAGGGCGTACTCGACGCCGTTGGCGTACTCGACGGCCTGCGCCTCGTCCGTGAAGGACTGGACGGTGATGACGGGCCCGAAGACCTCGTGCTGGATGATCTCGTCGTCCTGGCGGAGGCCGGAGACGACGGTCGGGGCGTAGAAGTAGCCCTTGTCGCCGACCCGGTGGCCGCCCGCCTCGACCTTGGCGTGCGCGGGGAGCCGCTCGATGAAGCCGCTGACCTGCGTCAGCTGGTTGGCGTTGTTGAGCGGGCCGTACAGCACGTCCTCGTCGTCCGGCAGGCCGGTCTTCGTGTCGGCCGCCGCCTTGGCGAGCGCGGTGACGAACTCGTCGTGGATGGACTCGTGGACCATGACACGGGTCGCGGCCGTACAGTCCTGGCCCGCGTTGAAGTAACCCGCCACCGAGATGCCCTCGACGGCCTTGGCGATGTCGGTGTCCTCGAAGACGACGACCGGGGCCTTGCCCCCGAGCTCCAGGTGGACCCGCTTGACGTCCTTGGCGGCGGACTCGGCGACCTGCATGCCGGCCCGCACCGAGCCGGTGATGGAGGCCATCGCCGGGGTCGGGTGCTCCACCATCGCGCGGCCGGTGTCGCGGTCGCCGCAGATGACGTTGAAGACGCCCTTGGGAAGGATCTGCCCGATGATCTCGGCGATCAGCACGGTCGACGCCGGAGTGGTGTCCGAGGGCTTGATGACGACGGTGTTGCCCGCGGCGAGCGCCGGGGCGAACTTCCACACGGCCATCATCATCGGGTAGTTCCACGGCGCGACCTGGGCGCAGACGCCCACCGGCTCGCGGCGGACGATGGAGGTGAGCCCCTCCATGTACTCGCCGGCCGAACGCCCTTCGAGCAGCCGGGCGGCACCCGCGAAGAACCGGATCTGGTCCACCATCGGCGGGATCTCTTCGGTGCGGGTGAGGGCCAGCGGCTTGCCGGTGTTCTCCGACTCCGCCGCGATGAGGTCCTCGGCCCTCTCCTCGAAGGCGTCCGCGATCTTCAGCAGCGCCTTCTGTCGTTCGGCGGGCGTCACGTCGCGCCAGGCGGGGAACGCCGCCGCGGCGGCGTCCATGGCGGCATCGACGTCGGCCTGTCCGGAGAGCGGTGAGGTCGCGTAGACCTCTTCCGTCACCGGGTTGACCACGTCGATGGTCCGCCCGTCCGCGGCGTCCCGGAACTCTCCGTTGATGTAGTTGCGCAGGCGGCGCACCTCGGTGGTCACGACCACCCCTCCTGTCGGCTGTCCGATGGGTGAGACTTCCACCCTAGACCGTTCGGTGACGCTTTCGACATACCCAACCGCCGTCTCCTTCGGATTCAGTCAGATTCAGGCATGCAGACAACGAAATTCATTGATTCAGGCTTGCCAGACAGACGAGTCGCGGTGCACAGTGGGGTTGTGGCCAGCCGTAGCGCAGACTCCAGGAACGGGAGCGGATCGTCACCAGCGGTCGATGCCGTCTCCCTCGCAATCATCGAGCAGCTCCAGGAGGACGGGCGGCGTCCGTACGCCGCGATCGGAAAGGCCGTCGGCCTTTCCGAGGCCGCCGTGCGCCAGCGCGTCCAGAAGCTGCTCGACCAGGGCGTGATGCAGATCGTCGCCGTCACGGACCCGCTCACCGTGGGACTGCGGCGCCAGGCGATGGTCGGCATCAACGTCGAGGGCGACCTCGACCCGGTGGCCGAGGCCCTGTCGGCCATGGCCGAGTGCGAGTACGTGGTGATGACCGCGGGCTCCTTCGACCTCATGGTGGAGATCGTCTGCGAGGACGACGACCACCTGCTGGAGACGATCAACAAACGCATCCGGGCCATACCCGGTGTGCGCTCCACCGAGAGCTTCGTCTACCTCAAGCTCAAGAAGCAGACCTATATGTGGGGAACCCGATAGCCGTGAGCAAGGACCTCAGCCGAACCGCGTACGACCACCTGTGGATGCACTTCACCCGCATGTCGGACTACGAGAACGCGCCCGTTCCCACCATCGTGCGTGGCGAGGGCACCTACATCTACGACGACAAGGGCAAGCGCTACCTCGACGGTCTCTCCGGCCTGTTCGTCGTCAACGCCGGACACGGCCGCCACGAGCTCGCCGAGACCGCGTACAAGCAGGCGCAGGAACTGGCCTTCTTCCCGGTGTGGTCCTACGCCCACCCCAAGGCCGTCGAGCTCGCGGAGCGGCTGGCCCACCACGCCCCGGGCGACCTCAACAAGGTCTTCTTCACCACCGGTGGCGGTGAGGCGGTCGAGACCGCATGGAAGCTGGCCAAGCAGTACTTCAAGCTCAAGGGCAAGCCGACCAAGTACAAGGTCATCTCGCGCGCGGTCGCATACCACGGCACCCCGCAGGGAGCCCTGTCGATCACCGGACTGCCCGCGCTCAAGGCCCCGTTCGAGCCGCTGGTGCCCGGTGCGCACAAGGTGCCGAACACCAACATCTACCGCGCCCCGCTCTTCGGCGACGACCCGGAGGCCTTCGGCCGCTGGGCCGCCGACCAGATCGAGCAGCAGATCCTCTTCGAGGGCCCGGACACCGTCGCGGCGGTCTTCCTGGAGCCCGTGCAGAACGCCGGCGGCTGCTTCCCGCCCCCGCCCGGCTACTTCCAGCGGGTGCGCGAGATCTGCGACCGGCACGACGTGCTCCTCGTCTCCGACGAGGTCATCTGCGCGTTCGGCCGCCTCGGCACGATGTTCGCCTGCGACAAGTTCGGCTACGTACCGGACATGATCACCTGCGCCAAGGGCATGACCTCGGGCTACTCCCCCATCGGCGCCTGCATCATCTCCGACCGGCTGGCCGAGCCGTTCTACGAGGGTGACAACACCTTCCTGCACGGTTACACCTTCGGCGGCCACCCGGTGTCCGCCGCGGTGGGTCTCGCCAACCTCGACATCTTCGAGCGCGAGGGCCTCAACCAGCACGTCCTCGACAACGAGAACGCGTTCCTGACGACACTGCAGAAGCTGCACGACCTGCCGATCGTCGGCGACGTCCGCGGCAACGGCTTCTTCTACGGCATCGAGCTGGTGAAGGACAAGGCCACCAAGGAGACCTTCACCGACGAGGAGACCGAGCGCGTCCTCTACGGCTTCCTCTCCAAGGCGCTGTACGAGAACGGCCTCTACTGCCGGGCCGACGACCGCGGCGACCCGGTCGTCCAGCTCGCGCCGCCGCTGATCTCCGACCAGTCGACGTTCGACGAGATCGAGGGCATCCTGCGGAACGTCCTGACGGAGGCCTGGACGAAGCTCTGACCGACGCCACCGACTGCCGGCACCACGGCTTCCGGCAGTCATTTCATACGGACCACGCGGCCCGGATGCACCCGTTCGAGTGAGAAGGGGGGCGTCCGGGCCGCGTACTGTCCCGACACCTCGCTTCGGCTGCCTAGCGTGCCGAGTGACCGATCGGCCTCTTTTTCGTTGTATTCGTTCCCCCGTAGGGGGGAACAGGAAAACTGATCCGAACCGAGGTGTACGCCATGGTGGCCCCGCCCGACAACGACGTGATCTGGGCACGTTCCCTGCACCACTCCCACAACGGATCGCCGGGGCTCGGTGGTGTCTCCCTCGGCGTCCGTGACGGCGAGGTCCTCGCCGTGGCCGGGCCCCGCGGGTGCGGGAAGACGACCCTGCTGCACTGCCTCTCCGGCCAGCTGGTGCCCGACCAGGGCGAGGTCTGGTTCAACAGCGTGCCCGTCCACACCATGGGCCCCCGGCTCCGCGAACAGCTCCGCAGGGACAGGTTCGGCTGGATCGCGGCCGAGCCGCAGCTCGTGCCGGAGCTCAGCACCTGGGAGAACGCCGCGCTGCCGCTGCTGCTGCGGGGCGTCTCGCACCGGGCCGCGAAGAAGGCCGCCACGGAGTGGCTGGAGCGCCTGGACATCGGGCCTCTCGCCAAGAAGCGGCCCCACACCCTGCTCCAGTCGCAGCGCCAGCGGATCTCCGTGGCCCGCGCGCTGGCCGCGTCGCCGTCCGTGATCTTCGCGGACGAACCGACCGCGTCCCTGCACCACGCCGAGCGCGCGCAGCTCCTGCGCACGCTCACCACCGCGGCACGGTCCCACGGGATCACCGTCGTGCTCGCCACCCACGACGCCGAGGTCGCCGCACTCGCCGACCGGGTGGTCAGCATGCTGGACGGCCGCCGTGTCAACACCGTCTCCCTGCCCGCCGCGCCCGATACGGAAGGCCGCTCGGCGTGCTCGCTCTCCGTCTGACCCGTGGCTCGCACCCCCTCGTCCTGATGCGCCGGCTGCTGCTCGCCGCCGCGTCGGCCGGGGTCGGGTTCCTGCTCCTGTGCACCCTGGGGTACGCCTCCGGGCATCCGGCGCACGCGTCGAGCTCCGTCCTGCGGCTGCTGTGGTGCGCCGTGCCGCTCGCCGCGACCGTGCAGTTCGCGGTCGCCGTCGCGCGCACGGATCCGAGCACCCGCCCGAGGCCCGCGCTCTTCGCCGCAGGCCTGGGCCCGGCCCGTCTCGCGGTGCTGGCGGCGATCTCGACGGCGGTGTCCACCACGCTGGGGTCGGTGGTGGCGCTGCTCTTCTTCCTCCATCTGCGCGGCGATCTGACCGGACTGCCGTTCGACGGCGGTGCGGCGGAGTTCCTCGGCGCGGGCACCCCGCTGCCGCTCGCCGCGGCGCTGACGCTGCTGGCCGTCGTCCCGCTGGCCGCGTCCGCCGCCGGCGGTCTCGCCCTGCGCTCCAGGCCGGTCGCGCCGTCCGAGGCCCAGGAGACCGAGGCGGATCTCGCGCCGTCCCCGACGCCGACGGGGCTGCCCTGGGGAGTCGCGCTCACCGCGGCCGGTCTCGCGGTCGAGGCGTACGCGAGCCGCGGCTCGGCGGGCAGCCCCTTCCCCTTGCCGGGGCGGCTGGACGCCACCCCCACGGCCGTCCTCGTGGGCTGGACGCTCACCGCGATCGGTCTGGCCATGGCGGGGCCCGGCCTGACCTACCTGTGCGGACGGCTGCTCCAGGCGGTGCGCCCGGGAGCCGTACGGCTCCTGGCGGGCAGGGTCCTGATGGATGAGGCCTCCCGCATCGGCCGTCCGCTGGGAATCGTCTGCGCCGTGGCGTCCGGGGTGATCGCCGCCTCCGTGCTGTACACGGGCGGACCCCGCCCCTTCGGCCCGCTCACCGCGCTCGGCGCCGTCCTCGTCATCGGCTGCACCCTGGCCACGCTGCTGACCACCGCGCTGGAGGCCAAGCAGGCCCGTGCCCGGACGGCGGCGACGCTGCTGCGGCTCGGCGCCCCGGCGTCCGCGCTCCGGACCGCCGCCGCCCTGCGGGCCTTGGTGCTGCTGGCCGTCTTCGCGCCGCTGACCTGGGCGATCGCGGAGCTCGCAGCGCTGCCTCTGACGGGGTGACACCCGCCGCCCGGGGCGGTACGTAGCATGGCGGCGTGGAGAATCCGGACGAGAACACCTACCCGCCGGGCGTCGAGATCGAGACGCTCACCGCTTTCGACCGGGCCGTCGCGGCCGGGACCCTCGCGGGCCACCGCATCCAGTCCGTCGACCTGACCGACCGGGGCGAGGCGCTCCTGGCGACCGACACCCGGGGCGCCGTCTTCCTCGGCTGCCGTATGGAGCCCCGCGCCGACGCGAAGATACGCGGCGACGGGGCCTTCGTCTTCCCGCCGGTGCCCGGCCTGCCCTTCGACCCGTACCGCGGGCTGCTCTACACCCCTCAGGCGCTGTACGAGGGCCTGTCGGAGGGCGGTTACGGGGCGACCCCGGACGCGCGGGCGTACGGCTGGTTCCAGCTCACCAAGGCGAACGGCGACGTCTTCGCCTCGATGCTGCGGGCCCTGCACGACGACGCGGTCTCCGACGCCCTGGACGAACACCTCGTCGGGGCGCGCGTGGTGGGCGTGATGGGCGGCCACGCGATGGCCCGGGGCTCCGAGGCGTACCGCGGTGCCGCCGTGCTCGGCAGGGAGCTGGCCCGCAGCGGTCTGACCGTGGCGACCGGCGGTGGCCCGGGTGCCATGGAGGCGGCCAACCTCGGCGCGTACGCGGCGCCGCACTCCGACGCCATGCTCCTCAAGGCCTGCGAACTGCTCGCCTCTGCCCCGTCGTTCAGCCCTTCGGTCACGGACTGGGCGAAGGCCGCGTTCGCCGTGCGGGAACGCTGGCCCGACGGGGGTTCCTCGGTCGCGATCCCCACGTGGTTCTACGGTCACGAGCCGCCGAACGCCTTCGCGGACAACATCGCCAAGTACTTCGCCAACGCCGTGCGCGAGGACGGGCTGCTGGCCCGCTCCACCGCCGGCGTGATCTTCCTCCCGGGCGCCGCCGGGACCGTGCAGGAGATCTTCGACAACGCGACGCCGAACTACTACGAGTCGCGTTCCGCGCCCACACCGATGGTGCTGGTGAACCGCGCGCACTGGACGGAGAAGCTGCCCGCCTGGCCGCTGCTGAGCGCGCTGGCGGAGGGCCGGGCCATGGAGTCCCGGATCGCGCTCGTCGACACGGTGGAGGAGGCGGCCGGGGCGCTCGCCCGGCTGACGGGCTGACCCGGACCGGCCGGGTTCAGCGGGCGGCGAGCCGGGCGTCGAGTGCGTCGAAGAACGCCTCCCAGCCGTCCTCGGCCGCCGCGTACTGCTCGGGTGTGAGATGGCCGCCGCGCTGGCGGAAGACCATCTCGGTGGACTTCCGGCCCAGCTCGGTCAGGGTGACGGTCACGGTCTCCCCCTCGATGTCCTCGGGCGCGCTCCCGTCCTTCAGGGTGAAGACGAGCCTCTCGGGGGCCGTCACCTCCCGGTAGACACCGTGGAAGGGCATCTCCACGCCGGGGACCAGGATGACCAGGCTCCACGCACCGCCCGGCACGACGTCCATCGACACCCGGTCCAGCGGCACGTCGGCTTCGCCCCCGTACCAGGCGGCGAAGTCCTCGGGGACGGTCCAGGCCTCGAAGACCCGGTCTCGCGGAGCCGCGACGACTCGGGTGATGTCGATGCCCTCGCGTGCTGACTCGGCCATGGCCCTGTTCCCTTCCGACGCCTCGGCCCCCTGCCCGTCCAGAGGACCAGGCTCCGGGGACGAACGCCAGCGGACGGGTCAGCCCGGGGGAAGGAGCGCCGCCCCACCGGTCAGGCCGGGGGGAGGACCACCGTCTCCGCCGGGTCGAAGGCCACGCCGACGACGGCTCCCTCGTCCGGGGTGTCCCTCAACCCGCACTCCGCCTCCAGGGCCGGGCCGTCCACGGGGTGCAGGAGCACGGTGACGTGGTGGCCGCGGAAGGTGCGGACGCCCACCGTGCAGCGCAGGCCGTCCTTCGGGCTCCCGATCCGGACGCCGCCCGGCCGCACGAGCAGCTCGCACGCGCCCTGGGGCGAGCCGTCCGGCACCGGCACCTTGCCCCAGGCGGTGTCGGCGGCCGTGCCCGTGACCACGGCGTCGACCAGGTTGTCGAAGCCGAGGAAACGGGCGACGAACGCCGACGCGGGCTGCTGCCAGACCTCCAGGGGGGTGCCCGCCTGGGCGATGCGGCCGTCCCGCATAACCACGACCCGGTCGGCGAGCGCGAAGGCCTCGCCCTGGTCGTGGGTGACGGCGAGGACCGTGGTGCCCAGCCGGCCGAAGAGGGTGCGGAGTTCGACGACGAGCCGTTCACGCAGGCTCCGGTCCAGCTGTCCCAGCGGTTCGTCCAGCATCAGCAGCCTCGGGCGGGGCGCCAGGGCCCGGGCGAGCGCCACCCGCTGCTGCTCGCCCCCGGAGAGCGCGGTGACCGCCCGCCGGCCGGCTCCGGGCAGGCCGACCAGGTCCAGCAGTTCGTCGGCCCGGCGGTCGCGCTCGGCCCGGGGGACGCCGTGCATCCGCAGACCGAAGGCGACGTTGGCGCCGGCGTCCCGGTGCGGGAACAGCTGGTGGTCCTGGAACATCAGCCCGAGCCCTCGCCGGTGCACGGGCAGCGGCGCCTGGTCCTCCCCGTCCAGCAGCACCCGCCCGCCGTCCAGGGGCTGCAGCCCGGCCACGGCACGCAGCAGCGTCGACTTGCCGCTGCCGCTCGGCCCCAGCACACAGACGATCTCGTGGTCCGCGACCTCCAGGTCCACCGCGTCCAGCGCGGTCCGCCCCCCGAACCGGACCGTGGCGGTCTCCACTGCCAGCATCTCTAGAACTCCCCGGATCGGTCGGTGCGGATACGTTCGAGCAGGAGCAGCGACACCGCGCAGACGAGCATCAGAATCGTGCTCAGGGCCATGGCCTGGCCGTAGTTGAGCTCTCCCGAGCGACCCAGCAGCCTGGCCACGGCGACGGGCAGGGTGGGGTTGTCGGGGCGGGCGATGAAGACGGTCGCCCCGAACTCCCCGAGCGACACGGCGAAGGCGAAGCCCGCGGCGACCAGCACCGCCCGTCGGACGAGCGGCAGGTCCACCTCGCGCCAGGCCCGCAGCGGCGACGCGCCGAGCACCGCGGCGGCCTCCCTCAGCCGGTCGTCCACGGCGCGCAGGACGGGCAGCATCGTGCGTACGACGAAGGGGACACCCACCAGCGCCTGCGCGAGCGGGACGAGGATCCAGGACGTCCGCAGGTCGAGCGGCGGCTCGTCCAGCGTGATGAGGAAGCCGAAGCCGACGGTGACGGCGGAGACGCCGAGCGGCAGCATCAGCAGCGCGTCGAAACCCCGTACCAGACGGCCCGCCCGCCGGGTCAGCGCGGCGGCCGCGAGGCCGCCGACCACCAGGGCGATGAGGGTCGCGACCAGCGCGTAGCGCAGCGAGTTGCCGATGGCGTCGAGCGGCGGGACCAGGAAGGTGGAACCGTTGGCGTCGACGGACTGCAGTGCGCGGTAGAAGGCGAGTCCGTAGCCGCCGGAGGTGTCGAAGGAGCGCTCCACCAGCACGCCGAGGGGCAGCAGGATGAGCAGGAGCACCGTCAGCAGGACGCCGCCGAGCAGCGCCCGCTGTCCGGCTCCCCGGGGCGGCCGGGCGGTCTGCGCCGGGTCGACCAGCCTCAGGGCGGTCTCCCTGCGCCGCACGGTCCACGCGTGCACGGCGAGGATCCCGCCCACGGCGGCGAACTGGACCAGGGTCAGCACCGCGGCCGTCGGCAGGTCCAGCAGCTGCGCGGTCTGCCGGTAGATCTCCACCTCCAGCGTGGAGTAGGCCGGACCGCCGAGGATCTGGACCACTCCGAAGGAGGTGAACGTGAAGAGGAAGACCATCAGCGCCGCGGCGGCCACGGCCGGGGCCAGCGCGGGCAGGGTCACCCGCCGCCAGGCGGCGAAGCGGCCGGCCCCGAGCACCCGGGCGGCCTCCTCCTGGCGGGGGTCGAGCTGTGACCACAGGCCGCCCACGGTCCGTACGACCACGGCGTAGTTGAAGAACACATGGGCGAGCAGGATCGCCCACACGGTCGTGTCGAGCCTGACCCCCCAGAGCTCGTCGAGGAACCCGCCGCGTCCCAGCAGGGCGAGGAACGCCGTGCCCACCACGACCGTGGGCAGGACGAACGGCACGGTCACCACGGCGCGCAGCACCTGTTTGCCGGGGAAGTCGAAGCGGGCGAAGACGTAGGCTCCCGGCAGCGCGATCAGGAGGGTGAGCGCGGTGGAGGCGAGAGCCTGCCAGGTCGTGAACCAGAGGACGTCCAGGATGTCCGGCCGGCTCAGCACCGTGCCGATCCGGCCGAACTGCCAGTCTCCCCCCGCCTTCAGCCCCCGGCCGACGATCGCGACGACCGGGTAGGCGAAGAACAGCGCGAAGAACGCGACGGGCACGGCCATCAGGCCGAGCCGCACCGCGTTACCCCCGCCCGCGGGCCGCGCGGCTACTTCACGACGAGCGAGGACCACGACTGGACCCACTGCTCACGGTTCTTGGCGATCTTCTCCGGGTCCACCGTCGCCGGCTTGTCGACGGACGCACCGAACTTCGTGAAGAGCTCCGGCAGCTTCGCGTCCTTCGCCACCGGGTTCACGAACATGTTCAGCGGCATGTCCTCCTGGAACTGCTTGCTGATCAGGAAGTCCAGCAGTGCCTTGCCGCCCGCCTCGTTCCTCGCACCGTCCAGGAGGCCGGCGAACTCGATCTGGCGGAAGCAGGTACCGGTGGCGACCCCGGTCGGCGCCTCGGTGGGCCGCGGATCGGCGTACAGCACCTCGACGGGCGGGCTGGAGGCGTACGAGACGACGAGCGGACGGTCGGCCTTGGCCTTCTTGCCGCCCGCGGAGCCCGAGAACTCCTCGTTGTACGCCTGCTCCCAGCCGTCGACGGTCTTGACCCCGTTGTCCTTCAGCTTCTTCCAGTAGTCCTGGTAGCCGGTCTCGCCGTAGGTGGCGACGGTACCGAGGAGGAAGCCGAGGCCGGGCGAGGAGGTCGCGGCGTTCTCGGTGACGAGGAGGTTCTTGTACGCGGGCTTCAGCAGGTCGTCGAAGGACTTCGGCGGGTCGAGCTTCTTGTCGGCGAAGTACTTCTTGTCGTAGTTGACGCAGATGTCGCCGGTGTCGACGGGCGTGACCCGGTGGTCCGCGTCGAGCTGGGTGTCGGCCTCGACGCGGTCGAGGCCCTTCGCCTCGTACGGCGTGAACAGGCCGTTGTCCAGGGCGCGGGAGAGCAGGGTGTTGTCGACGCCGAAGAACACGTCGCCCCGGGGGGAGCCCTTGGTCAGGATCTCCTGGTTGAGCGCGGCTCCGGCATCACCGCTCTTGAGCACCTTGACCTGGTAGCCGGTCTCCTTCGTGAACGCCTTGAGGACGGCGTCCGAGGCGTTGAACGAGTCGTGGCTGACCAGCGTGACGGTCTTGGAACCGGCCCCCGTGTCACCGGAAGCCTTGTCGTCGGAACCGCCGCAGCCCGCGAGCACGGTGACGCCGAGCGCGGCGGCGAGCGCCGTCGCCGCGTACTTCGTGGTGGTGTTCATGTGATTCCTCCTGGAGGTGACCAGGAAGAGACGCGGCCCCGCCCGCTCGTGAGCGGGCAGGGCGCAACAGCTTGAGTAAGGTCCGAACTTCCTACCCGGAATGACCCGGGCGAGGTTCAGAGGGTCTGCGGCCGACCTGTCCTCGGTGCCGCACTCTCAGCGCTGTGGCGCTCCCCTGTCGGAATATGAAGTTGATTTCGGGGCCAGGCTACACCGGTCGGATCACGCCGGACCGGCCGGATCGAACCGGCCCGGCGGAACCCCCTCAGCGCTCGGAGGCCGCCAGCTGCCCGCAGGCGCCGTCGATCTCCTGGCCACGGGTGTCGCGGACGGTCACCGGCACCCCATGGGCGGCGATGGCCTCGACGAAGGCCTTCTCGTCCTCGGGCCGCGAGGCGGTCCACTTCGAGCCCGGGGTCGGGTTCAGCGGGATGAGGTTGACGTGCACCCGCTTGCCCTTGAGCAGACGGCCCAGCCGGTCGCCCCGCCACGCCTGGTCGTTGATGTCGCGGATCAGCGCGTACTCGATGGAGATACGGCGGCCCGACTTCTCCGCGTACTCCCACGCGGCGTCCAGGACCTCACGGACCTTCCAGCGGGTGTTCACGGGGACGAGGGTGTCGCGCAGCTCGTCGTCCGGGGCGTGCAGCGAGACCGCGAGGCGGCACTTGAAGCCCTCGTCGGCGAAGCGCAGCATCGCCGGCACGAGGCCCACCGTGGAGACGGTGATCCCGCGCTGCGAGAGCCCCAGGCCGTCCGGCTCGGGGTCCGTCAGCCGGCGGATCGCCCCGACCACACGCTTGTAGTTGGCCAGCGGCTCGCCCATGCCCATGAAGACGATGTTGGACAGCCGGGCCGGCCCGCCCGGGACCTCGCCGTCCCGCAGCGCCCGCATGCCGTCCACGATCTGGTGCACGATCTCGGCGGTCGACAGGTTGCGGTCGAGCCCCGCCTGCCCGGTCGCGCAGAACGGGCAGTTCATCCCGCAGCCCGCCTGCGACGAGATGCACATGGTCACCCGGTCCGGGTACCGCATGAGGACGGACTCGACGAGCGTGCCGTCGTGCAGCTTCCAGAGCGTCTTGCGGGTGGTGTCGTCGTCACAGCTGATATGGCGCATGACCGACATCAGATCCGGGAACATCGCCTCCGCGAGCTTGTCGCGCGACGCGGCCGGGATGTTGGTCCACTCCGCCGGGTCGTGCGCGTACCGCGTGAAGTAGTGCTGCGACAGCTGCTTGGCGCGGAAGGGCTTCTCGCCGGTCGCGGCGACTGCTTCCTTGCGCTCGTCGGGCGTGAGGTCGGCGAGGTGCCGCGGCGGCCGCTTGGCTCCACGGGGCGCGACGAAAGTGAGTTCTCCGGGCTTAGGCATGGTTCCTCCAGTGTTACAGACACGCCGTGGTCCCAGAGACCTCCGCAGGCCCAGGAGGGGCGAGGGGCCGGGGGCCCCGGGCGTCACCGGCCGCCATCAGCCGACGTGGGCGCCTCTCGACGGCCCCGGAACGGCCCGGCGCACGCGCGGGGACCGTGACCGATCGCACGGCGGACAGCGGGAGGTGCGGTCACCTGCTGGCGATCTGGAAGCGCGTACGCGTACGCCGTCGTCACCGGCGTCACACATTCCCCGGTGAGGTCCCTGGCCCGGCTTCGGCGGCCGGATCGCCGTCATGAAGACGGCGAATTCCACACCGCCGGTATCGGTGGGCGACCCACAGGCGTCCAGAGGCGCGGGCCCCGGTATCCACACGCCGCGTGTCCCCGCCCGGAGCGTGGGCACACGCAGCGCATGACCCCTCACATGCCGTTCGCGGTCGAACTCGCCGAGCGCTGGCAGGGCCCGCCCTGGTTCCGATGGGCTTTCCTGGGGGTGTGGGCCCTGTGCGGGGTGTACGTCCTCGTGCGGCTCCGCAGGAACGGCTGGAGGTTTCCCCGACGCCGCTGAGCAGGCACCCGCCGAGCAGAACCGCTGAGCGGCGGCCCCGGGTACACGCGAAGGGCCCGCCGTGGACGGCGGGCCCTTCGTGGGAACGCGAGGCGGAACCGGGAACGTCAGCCCGATCCGACGAACAGCACCAGCAGGAGCCACACGACCGGAGCGCTCGGCAGGAGCGAGTCGAGCCGGTCCATGATGCCGCCGTGACCGGGCAACAGCGTGCCCATGTCCTTGATGCCCAGGTCCCGCTTGATCATGGACTCACCCAGGTCGCCCAGCGTGGCGCTGGCGGCGACCGCGAGCCCCATCAGCAGACCCTGCCACCAGGTCCCGTCGTCGATCAGGAACTCCATGCACAGGGCGCCGGCCACCATCGCGAAACCGACGGCACCCAACAGACCCTCACGGGTCTTCCCGGGGCTGATGCGCGGAGCCAGCTTGTGCGTCCCGAAGCGCCAGCCCACGGCGTACGCACCGGTGTCGCTGACCACGGTGAGCAGCAGGAACGTCAGCACACGCCACGCACCGTCGTCCGCGGTGAGCATCATCGTGACGAACGTCGCCAGGAAGGGCACGTAGAAGACGGCGAAGACACCCGCCGTGACGTCCTTGAGGTATCCCTCGGGCGGCTCCGTCATCCGCCAGACGAGCACCGCGAGCGCGGTGAGCGCCATGGCGACCCAGGCACCCTCCGCCTCCCGCACATAACCGGCGACCACCATCGCGGCGCCGCCGACGGCGAGCGGCACGAGGGGGGCGTTGATGCCCTTGCGCTCCTTGAGGCGGGAGGTGAGCTCCCAGAGGCCCACCACCACCGCCAGCACGACCACACCGACGAAGACGGCCTTCACGATGAAGAGGGAGCCGGCGACGAGGGCACCGAGACCGACACCGACCCCTATGGCGGCGCGCAGGTCACGCCCCGCCCGCTTCTTGGGCGGCGGGGACGGCAGCGGGGTGGACATGGGCTCCTGCGGCTTCTCGTCACGGAACAGGGGGCCGCTGACGCGCGCGGCGCCCCCGTTCCGGTCGTCGCGGTCGTCAGCGTCTCTACCTGCGTCGGGAACGTCCGGCACGATGGGCATGGGCCGAGTCTGCTGGGCGCCGTGCACATCGTATGCAGGACCCGCCGGAGCGGCCCCCATCTCGGGAGCGCTCCAGTATCCGGCTCCCTGCGGGGCGCCCCAGGAAGAGTCGTTCATCAGACTTCGAGCAGCTCGGCTTCCTTGTGCTTGAGCAGCTCGTCCACCTGCGCCACGTACTTCGCGGTGGTGTCGTCGAGCTCCTTCTCCGCGCGGCGGACCTCGTCCTCGCCGGACTCCTTGTCCTTGACGAGCTTGTCGAGCGACTCCTTGGCCTTGCGGCGGATGGAGCGGATCGAGATCTTGGAGTCCTCGGCCTTGGTCTTGGCGACCTTGATGTACTCCTTGCGGCGGTCCTGCGTGAGCTCGGGGAACGTCACACGGATGATGTTGCCGTCGTTGCTCGGGTTGACCCCGAGGTCGGAGTCACGGATCGCCTGCTCGATGTTGCGCAGCGCCGTCTTGTCGAACGGGGTCACCACGGCCATCCGCGGCTCGGGGACCGAGAACGAGGCCAGCTGGTTGATCGGGGTCAGCGCGCCGTAGTAGTCCGCGACGATCTTGTTGAACATCGCCGGGTGCGCACGGCCGGTGCGGATCGCGGCGAAGTCCTCTTTCGCGACGACGACGGCCTTCTCCATCTTCTCCTCGGCCTCGAGGAGGATTTCTTCGATCACCACGTGCTCCTGCGTGTCTTGATCGGACCCGGCATCGTCGGGTCCTGCGGATCCTGCGTCGCGTCCTCACCTGCACGGTGTCCGACCGGCAGGCCGTTGTCCATCTCGTGGGCCGTCAGGCCCGGGTGCTCTCGTCGCTCACCAGCGTGCCGATCTTCTCACCCTTGACCGCGCGGGCGATATTGCCCTCCTGGGTCAGTTCGAAGACGAGGATCGGGAGCTGGTTGTCACGGCAGAGGGTGATCGCGGTGGCGTCGGCGACCTTGAGGTCGCGGGCGATCACCTCGCCGTACTCCAGGGCGTCGAACTTCACCGCGCCGGGGTTGGTCCTCGGGTCGGAGTCGTAGACCCCGTCCACGCCGTTCTTCCCCATCAGCAGCGCCTCGGCGTCGATCTCCAGGGCGCGCTGGGCGGCGGTCGTGTCGGTGGAGAAGTACGGCATCCCCATGCCGGCACCGAAGATCACGACGCGTCCCTTCTCCAGGTGCCGTACGGCACGGAGCGGGATGTACGGCTCCGCGACCTGGCCCATGGTGATGGCGGTCTGGACGCGTGAGTCGATGCCTTCCTTCTCCAGGAAGTCCTGCAGCGCCAGGCAGTTCATGACCGTGCCGAGCATGCCCATGTAGTCGGACCGCGCCCGGTCCATGCCGCGCTGCTGGAGCTCGGCGCCACGGAAGAAGTTTCCGCCGCCGATGACGACGGCGATCTCCGCGCCGTCGCGTACGACCGCGGCGATCTCGCGGGCGATGGCGTGCACGACATCGGGGTCGACACCGAGGCCTCCGCCACCGGCGAAGGCCTCGCCGGACAGCTTCAGCATGAAGCGTCCGGAAATCGTGCCGTCGTCGCGCTTGTGGTCACCCTGTGTGGCGTCCGCGCCCTTGTTCATGGAGATTCTCCTCGTGCACATACGAAGAAGGCCATTGCCGGTGGGTCTGTTGTCCCTCAGCGGCAATGGCCTCCTCGTCAGATCTGCGGTCGTCCGGCTAGGTGCGGCCGTCGACTGCACCAGACCCTATCGGGGTCCACCGTTGTTCGCGGACGGACTCAGATGCCGACCTTGATACGCGTGAAGCGCTTCAGGGTGACACCGGCCTCGTCCAGGACCTTCTGGACGGACTTCTTGTTGTCCAGCGCGTAGGGCTGGCCGAGGAGGGTGGCCTCCTTGAAGAAGCCGTTGACGCGACCCTCGACGATCTTCGGGAGCGCGGCCTCCGGCTTGCCCTCGGCGCGCGTGGTCTCCTCGGCGACGCGGCGCTCGGCCTCGACGACCTCGGCCGGGACGTCCTCGCGGGACAGGTACTTCGGGGCGAAGGCGGCGATGTGCTGCGCGAGGCCCTTGGCCAGCTCGGCGTCGGCCTTGTCCAGCTCGACCATGACACCGATCTGCGGGGGCAGGTCGGGCATGGTGCGGTGCATGTACACGGAGACGTAGGCACCCTGGAACTGCGCGAAGCGGTCCAGGACGATCTTCTCGCCGAGGTTGGCGTTGGCCTCGTCCACGTACGCCTGGACGGTCTTGCCGGGCTCGATCTCGGAGGCGAGGAGCGCCTCGATGTCGGCCGGGGAGGTCGCGGCGACGTGGGCGGCGAGCGTGTTGGCGACGGCCTGGAACTTGTCGCCCTTGGCGACGAAGTCCGTCTCGCACTTCAGCTCGAGCAGGACGCCGGACGTCTTGTCCTCGGCGAGGAGGGAGACGACGGCACCGTTCTCGGCGGAACGGCCCTCGCGCTTGGCGACGCCCTTCTGGCCCTTGATGCGGAGCGCCTCGACGGCACCGTCCACATTGCCGTCGGCCTCGTCGAGCGCCTTCTTGCAGTCCATCATGCCGGCGCCGGTGAGCTCGCGGAGCTTCTTGACGTCAGCGGCGGTGTAGTTCGCCATGAGTCTGTTTCTCTCTCGAAGTCTGAAAGATCTACGGGTGAACGGCGGGGGCGGTGCCAGTGCACCGGCCCCCGCCGTCATTCAGCCGTGACTGACGGGTGTCAGGCCTGCTCGTCCGTGGCCGGGGCCTCGGCGGCGGGGGCCTCGGCGGCGGGCGCCTCGGCCTGCTCGGCAGCCTGCTCGTCGGCGGCGGCGGCCGGCTCGGCGTCGGCGGCCTTCTCGGTCTCGGCGGAGGACTGGACCTCGGCGTCGTCCTTCTTCTCGCCCGTGAGCAGGTCGCGCTCCCACTCGGCGAGGGGCTCGCCGGCGGCCTTCTCGCCCGGCTTCGAGTCACCGGTGGCGGCACCGGAGCGGGCGATGAGGCCCTCGGCGACGGCGTCGGCGATCACGCGGGTGAGCAGGGTGACGGAGCGGATCGCGTCGTCGTTGCCCGGAATCTTGTAGTCGACCTCGTCGGGGTCGCAGTTGGTGTCGAGGATCGCGACGACCGGGATGTGGAGCTTGCGCGCCTCACCGACGGCGATGTGCTCCTTCTTGGTGTCGACGATCCAGACGGCGCTCGGCACCTTCTGCATCTCGCGGATACCACCGAGGGTCTTCTCCAGCTTGGCCTTCTCGCGGGAGAGGACCAGGAGCTCCTTCTTGGTGAGGCCGGAGGCGGCCACGTCCTCGAAGTCGATGAGCTCGAGCTCCTTCAGACGCTGAAGGCGCTTGTAGACGGTGGAGAAGTTGGTGAGCATGCCACCGAGCCAACGCTGGTTGACGTACGGCATGCCGACGCGCGTCGCCTGCTCGGCGATGGCCTCCTGGGCCTGCTTCTTCGTACCCACGAACATGATGGAGCCGCCGTGGGCGACGGTCTCCTTGACGAACTCGTAGGCGCGGTCGATGTACGACAGCGACTGGAGCAGGTCGATGATGTAGATGCCGTTGCGCTCGGTGAAGATGAAGCGCTTCATCTTCGGGTTCCAGCGACGGGTCTGGTGACCGAAGTGGACGCCGCTTTCCAGCAGCTCCCGCATCGTGACGACGGCCATGGCCGTACTCCTTGAGGTGCTCGGTTGTCGCGACCGCAGGATTGCTGTCGCGCCTGACGCCCCGACGCGCCGTGCCACGAGGGACCGAGGAGCGCGGCCACCGTCCGCAGAGAGGGAGGTGGCGGGGCGTGCGAAGTCGACCCGGTGACCCGGATCGCCAGAAGAAGTGTACGGGACCCGCCGGGTGCCGGGTGACGGCGATGTCCACAACCCACCGGTCGTCCACAGATCCGGGCCGTGATCCCCGCGGGACGGGCATCCGGGAGATCGTTCCGTCATGCGCCGCTCACCAGGAAAGACCGCCGGCCGCTGCCGTGCCGCCCGCCCGGAGGCGCCGCCCGCGCCGGGCCCGTCGCGGGCGTGTGCGCCGACGGTTCCGCGGTCGGCCGGGCCCGTCCCACCGGTGACCGGCCCAGCAGCCGCCGCTCCCCCGGCCGCCGCTCCCTCTGCCGCCGCTTCCCCGGCCGGGCTCCTCGCCTGGCTCCTCGCCGGCCTGCTGGCGGCACTGCTCGCGGTCGTGCCGGGAGCGGCCACCGCCAGGGCGGCGACGGGCCCGCCGCCGCCGGGTGACATCCGGGTCTGGCCGCTCGCGGGCAGGCCCCTTGTCGTAAGGGGCTGGGAGCCCCCCGCCGGTCCCTACGGACCGGGGCACCGCGGGGTCGACCTGGCCGCCCCGCCGGGCACCCCGGTGCTGGCGGCCGCCTCGGGCCTGGTCGCCTTCGCTGGGCCGGTGGCGGGGCGCGGGGTGGTCTCGGTCGATGTGGCGGGGAGCGGGGAGCCACCGCTCCGCTTCACGTACGAGCCGGTGCGGGCGCGGGTCGCCGCGGGCGACGAGGTGACCGCGGGGCAGGTGGTGGGGGTGGTGGGGCCGGAGCCCTCCCACTGCGCCTCCGGGTGCCTGCACTGGGGGCTGCGGCGCGGTGACGTCTACCTGGATCCGCTGACGCTGCTTCCTCCGTCACTGCTGCTACGGGGCCCTTCCCGGCTGCTGCCGGTGTTCGGCGTACCCCTCACGGAGGCGGGCCCCATGCCTGCTCGGAGCGCCTGGAGCGGTGCTCAGCCCCGGACGCCGCGCAGGACCATGGCGACGGCCGTGTCCGCGACGATGCCCGGTTCCTCCGCCGCGCCCAGCTCGATCCTGCGCACCGCGGCGTCCACGGAACCCTGCAGCAGCATGGCCGCGAGCCTCGGCTCGGTGTGGCCCAGGTCGGCGAGCGCCTCGACGATCATGGCGATGAGCCCGCCGTGCGCGGCGCGGATCTTCTCCCGTGCCCCCGCGTCCAGTTCGCTGGCCGAGATCGCCACGACCGCGCGGTGGCGCCGGTCCCCGACCAGGTCGAGCTGCCTGCGCACATAGGCCTCGATCTTCGCCTCGGGGGTACCGGAGCGCTCCATCGCGTTCTCGACCTCGGCGGCCCAGACGGGGAAGTCGACGGCGCAGAGCTCCTCGACCACGGCCGCGCGGGAGCGGAAGTACTCGTAGACGGAGGACCTGGCGAGGCCGGTGCGCTCGGCGAGGGCGGGGAAGGTCAGCGCCTCCGTACCGCCCTCGGACAGCAAGGAGCGAGCGGCGTCCAGGAGGGCGCCGCGCTGCATGGTCCGGTGCTCGGCCACGGAGGCCGCTCGAATCCTGGGCACCCGTCCACTCTACGGCGGCGTCGCCTCGGAGCGGGGTCCGCGTCCGGAGCCGGGTGGCCGGAGCGGCTCGGGTTCAGCGTCCGGCGTCGGCCAGTTTCGCCCGGAGCTGGAGCACGGACTTGGTGTGGATCTGGCTGACCCTACTCTCGGTGACTCCGAGGACGTTGCCGATCTCGGCGAGGGTGAGGCCTTCGTAGTAGTACAGGGTGACCACGGTCTTCTCCCTTTCGGGGAGCGTGTTGATGGCGCGGGCGAGCATCCGTCTGAGCTCGCGGTCCTCGGCGACCTCGACCGGGTTGTCGGCCGCGGTGTCCTCCAGGGTGTCCATCAGGCTCAGCCGGTCACCGCCCTCGCCGCCGACGTGCAGCAGCTCCTCCAGGGCCACCACGTTGGCGAGCGACAACTGGCTGAAAACAGCGTGGAGTTCCTCCAGCGCGATGCCCATCTCCGCGGCGACCTCGGCCTCGGAGGGGGTGCGTCGCAGCTGGGCCTCCAGCGTGGCGTAGGCACGTTCGACGTTGCGCGCCTTCTGCCGGACGGACCGGGGAATCCAGTCCAGGGCGCGGAGTTCGTCGATCATCGCGCCGCGGATCCTGGTGATCGCGTAGGTCTCGAACTTGATGGCCCGCTCGACGTCGAACTTCTCGATGGCGTCGATCAGCCCGAAGACCCCGGACGAGACGAAGTCCGCCTGCTCCACGTTGGACGGCAGCCCCACACTGACCCGGCCGGCGACGTACTTCACCAGGGGTGAGTAATGCAGGATCAGCTGCTCCCGCAGCCGCTCGTCGCCCGTGGTCTTGTACGAACGCCACAACTCGTCGAGCGAGGAGGGGGCGGGAGGGCGCACAGTGCCACGCGCAGCCGGTGGTACTGCCGCGCGGTCAGACCCGGAGGTGTGCTGGGGCATGTGGTGCCTTGAGCCGTTCTGCCGTGAAGTGCTGGGACGTGTCTCTGGGGCGGATTCCTCGTGAGCGTAGCGTGACTGAGGTGTTGCGGTGCGCGCAGGACAAAGGAGCCGTGGGGTGTGATTCGGTCCCGAATCACCCGGCCACCCCTTCGTCGCCGGACACGACCGACAGCGGGAACCGTCGGCGGTCGCACGGTTCCCGGAGGCCCGGCCGGGTGCTGCCGAGGCCACCGGCATCACCTTTTCACCCGAATGCTCCGGGTCAAGTACCGCCTCGCCGCGCGTCGCCATCGCGTGTCCGTCCTGGCGTCAACCGCCACCTGTCGCCCTCGCGTTCGACGAACCCCAGTGAGTGAAGTTCGTACAGGCGCCCGAGGGTTTCGTCCGTCGACACGCCGGCGTTCCGGGCCACGTCACGCCCGCCCAGGGAACCCGTTCCGGGCAGGGCGTCCAGGACCCTCGCGGAGGCGGCGTCGAGCAGGTCCCGGGGCAGGACCGGTCCGGTCCTGGCGGGGGCGAGGTCGCCGATCTCCCCCACCAGCTCGCAGATTTCGGCGGCATCGGTGACCAGGACGCCCTCGCCACGCAGGAGTTCATGGACCCCGGCCGAGAGACCGCTGGTGGCGGGGCCGGGCACCCCCATGGCGAAGCGGCCCAGCCGTTGGGCGTTCCTCGCCGTGACGAGTGAGCCGCTGCGGTATTCGGCCTCCACCACCACGGTGCCTCTCGTGAGTGCCGCGATCACCCTGTTGCGGAGGATGAATCTGCTGCGCGTCGGATGCTCCGAGGGCGGCAGCTCACCCATGACCAGGCCCTGTTCCACGATGCGCCCGATCAGTTCGGCATGGCCCCGGGGATAGGCCACGTCCACCCCGCAGGCCAGCACCGCCATAGTCGCCCCACCCGCGGCCAGTGCACCTCGGTGGGCGGCGCCGTCCACCCCGAACGCCGCCCCGGAGACGACCACCCAGCCCCGCTCGGCGAGCCCCGCGGCCAGCGTCGCCGCCATGTGCGCCCCGTAGGGCGTACAGGCCCGGGCGCCGACCAGGGCGACCGAGCGCAGCGCCCAGAGACGCAGGTCGGACCTGCCACGCACCCAGAGTCCGATCGGCCGCGCGTCGCCCAGGTCGTCGAGCTGGCTCGGCCACTCCCGGTCACCGGGGCAGACGAACCGCCCGCCGGCCGCGGCCACGTCCGCCAGGTCCCGCACGGGGTCGGCGCCCGATGCCCGGAGGCGGTAGCCGGCGAGGCGGGCCGCCGTCATCCCTTTGAGCGTCCGCGCGGCTCCCTCCGCGCCGGTGAGACGCCGCATCAGCTCGACGGGACCGGCCTCGCGGAGCCAGCGGCCACCGCGCTCGTCCCCCGGCTCGAACACCCGGGTCAGGGCCGCACGCGCCAGCCGCTCCCGCCCGTCGTCGGCCGGGGCCGGCGGGGCGGTCACCGGGCACCCGCCTGCATCGGGACTCCACGCTGGACGCCCGTCCGCAGCTCCAGCGCCACCGCGACGTCCGAGGCGTCCGGGCGGTCGGCGCCCCGCAGGTCCGCCACGGTCCACGCCACGCGCAGGACCCGGTCGAGGCCGCGGGCCGTGAGGACGCCTCGCTCCAGGTCGCGCTCGGCCGCCATGAGGGCGCCGGGCGCCGCGACCAGCCTCGTCCTCAGCTCGTGCCCGGGCACTTCGCTGTTGGTGGTCCAGGGCGTGCCCGCGAGCCGCTCGACCGCGCGCTCCCTGGCCTCCCGCACCCGGACGGCCACCTCGGCGGAGGATTCCCCCCGGCCCCCCTGTCCCATCAGATCCGCCCTTCCGACCGGCTCCACCTCGACCCGGAGGTCCACCCGGTCAAGCAAGGGGCCCGACAGTCTCGCCTGATAGCGGCGGACCGTGGAGGGCGGGCATTCGCAGCCCGCACCGGCCAGGGTGTGCCTGCCGCAGGGGCAGGGGTTCGCGGCCAGGACCATCAGGAAACGCGCGGGCAGCCGGACCACCCCGGCCGCTCGCGCGACCACCACGTGCCCGGATTCCAGGGGCTGGCGCAGCGCGTCGAGGGCCCGCCCGGAGAACTCCGGCGCCTCGTCGAGAAAGAGCACTCCCCGGTGCGCCAGGGACACCGCTCCCGGCCTCGGCAGGCCGTTGCCCCCGCCGACGAGCGACTGCATCGTCGCCGAGTGGTGCGGCGCGCAGTACGGCGCCCTGCTGATCAGAGGTTCACCCGGCGGGAGGATGCCCGCGACCGAGTGCACCGCCGTCACTTCGAGGGATTCCCGCCGGGACAGCGGCGGCAGGATCGCCGTGAGCCGCTCCGCCAGCATCGTCTTCCCCGCCCCCGGCGGCCCGGAGAGCAGGAGATGGTGCCCCCCTGCCGCCGCTACCTCAAGGGCCGTGCGCGCCCGGCCCTGGCCGGCGACGTCGGCCAGATCGGGCCGGTGCGCCGTGCCGTCGGCCGACAGTGGTGCGAGCCCCGTGCCGAGACCCGCGCCGGGCACCATCAGCCCGGCCAGCATCGTGTCGGGGCGGCCCTGGTCGGCGGCCGGCTCGTCGGGCACCGGCTCGTCGCCGAGCACGGCGATCAGCTGGCGCAGGCTCCGGACGCCGAGGACGGAGACGCCCGGCACGAGGGCGGCCTCCCCGGCGGTCTGCTCCGGGACGACGACCTGCCGGTACCCCGCCTCCGCCGCCGCGAGCACGGCGGGCAGCACCCCGCGCACCGGGCGCACCCGGCCGTCGAGGCCGAGCTCCCCGATCATCACCACATCGGCGATGGCCGCCGGATCGATCCGCTCCGCCGCCCCGAGCACCGCGCACGCGACAGCGAGGTCGAATCCGGATCCGCTCTTGGGTACGGAGGCGGGAGAGAGTCCCACCGTGAGCTTCTTCTGCGGCCACTCCGCCCCGGAGTTGACGACCGCGGCCCTGACCCTGTCCCGGCTCTCCACCAGGCTCTTGTCAGGCAGACCCACCAGCGTGAACGCCGCCACGCCCGGCTCCAGGTCCGCCTGGACCTCCACCACCACACCCTCGACGCCGACCAGCGCCACCGAACAGGCCCGTGCGAACCCCATCAGGCCACGCCCCGCACATGTTCGGCGACCGGGGCACCGCGCCTCGGCAGGACCACACCGACCAGATCGATACGGACCCCGCCCGGCGGCGGTCCGCCGTGCCGGTCGAGCCAGATCTCCGCGAGCCTGCGCAGCCGGTCCGCCTTGGCCGGTGTCACAGCCTCCATCGGATGCTCGAAGGAGCCCGCCCTGCGGGCCTTCACCTCGCAGACGACCACCGCGTCGCCGTCCCTGGCGACGATGTCGATCTCTCCTGCGCGACACCGCCAGTTGCGCTCCAGGACGGTCATGCCGGCGTCGGCCAGCAGCCGTGCCGCCAGATCCTCGCCGTACCGCCCGAGTGCCCCCCGTGCGTTCATATCGGCAACACCTCCGGCACCGACTGTGACGCTCCCCGCCCGATCCATTGGATCTTGGTGGACAACCAGGCCGTTGTGCATATCCCGGCCACTCGGACGAGTGAACCGGGACACCGCAGGGCACGCCAGGAGGGCTGGGGGACACCCCCCGGGATCAGCTGCCGGGATCAGCCCCGGGACCAGCTGCCGGGATCAGCCGCCCGGCAGTTCGAGGTCGCTCTTGTTGAGCTCCTCGATATTCACGTCCTTGAACGTTAGGACACGGACCTGCTTGACGAACCGAGCAGGCCTGTACATGTCCCAGACCCACGCGTCCGCCATGGAAACCTCGAAAAAGACCTCACCCTGAACCGAGTGCACCTGCATCTCGTAGTCGTTGGTGAGGTAGAAGCGCCGTTCGGTCTCGATCACATATTTGAACAGACCGACGACATCGCGGTACTCCCGGTAGAGCTTCAGCTCCATCTCGGTCTCGTACTTCTCGAGGTCCTCGGCACTCATGGCATGTTCCCCTTCAGCCGTGCGTCCCCCTATTGTGCGTCAGCCCCGCGCACCCCTGGCCGATTAGACGATTTCGGGGGCGAGAACCAGCGGAACACTCGGGGGACCCTCGTCGAGCAGCGTGCGCAGCAGCCCGGCGAGCCTGGTCGGATACACCGTCTCACGCGTGGCCAGAAGTTCGGCGGAAGTCCACCACCTCAGACCGGCGACGCTGCGCAGTTCCAGCTCGGTGAGGCCCTTCGGGTCGGTGGCCGTCTGCGAGGTGCGGGCGAGGAAGTACCACTCGTCCTGGTCCCAGCGGCGCCCGTCGAACGTGAAGGAGCAGATCCTCGTCCACAGCAGGGGGCCGAGAACGACATCGGTGATCCCGGTCTCCTCGGCGAGCTCACGCAGGGCGGCCTGCTCCCGCGTCTCGTCGCCCTCCAGGCCTCCGCCCGGGGTGAACCACCAGCTCTCGGCCGGGTCCTCGGGCTCGAAACCGTGCAACAGCAGGATCCGGTCGTCCGGATCCAGGAGCACCACCCGAGCGACCCTGCGTGCCTCAGCGGGCACCGGCGGACGCCTTCGGCCGCTCGGCACCGCGCCCGGACCGCGCCACCAGCGGGCCGTAGGCCGCCCCGCCCAGGATGAGCACCACGCCGAGCACGAGGGCACCGGCCTGCAGGGGCAGCGGTCCCTCGGAGGACACGCCGCCGGGCAGGGCCGCGAAGGCCCCGGGCCGGCCGATCATGCCCTTGTAGGGCCAGACGACGGCGTCCACCCGCGCCTCGACGGCACTGCGCGGCACGGAACCGTGCCCCGCGTCCTCCAGGTGGACGCGGGAGTCCATGGAGGTGCTGCGCTCGTCACCGAGGAGGAAGAGCTGCCCCTCGGGCACCTCGGCCGTGAAGTTCTGGGGGGAGGCCGGACCACCGGCCGCGCCGCCGAGCGACGAGGCGCCGTCCGCGCGCAGATACGGTTCGTCGACGGCCTTGCCGTTGACGGTGAGCCGTCCGTCCTTGTCGCAACAGGCGATCGTGTCACCGCCCACACCGACGACCCGCTTCACCATGGGCACGTCGCCCCACGTCGCATCGGTGAACACCACCACGTCGCCGCGCCGGACGTCACCGCCGTCCACCCGCTCCGCGAGGATCCGGTCCCCGGCGTTCACCGTCGGCGTCATCGAATCCGTCGGCACGGTGTACGGCTTGTACACCACCGCGCCCCAGGCGAATCCGCCGAGGAAGAGCACACAGCCGACGGCCACGGCCAGGTTCGACAACACGTTGCCGAGCCGGCCGCGGCCGTCATGACGTCCTGATCCACTCATCCCAGCGTCCCCCATCGGAGATCGACAATCGCTGATCCGAGTCGGCACCTTACCCGGCGGTACGCTCCCGGGTCAGCCTGCGGCGACGCCAGAACACGAGGGGCAGCGCTCCGGCTACACCCAGTGCTCCCGGCACCGCGGCGGAGGCGGCCGCGTTCAGTCCGGGCTGGTCGAAGGTGCTCGGCACCGGGAGGGTCGCCCAGCGGTTGACGGGCCAGGCGATGACGACGGCCCGCCCGACGACCTCGTCGGTGGAGACCGTGCCCTGACCGGGCAGCTCCTGGTGGTAGCGGGAGTCCAGCGAATTCTGCCGGTGGTCGCCCATCACCCAGATCCGGCCCTCGGGCACATGGATCGGTCCGAACGGCTCGTCGTCGCACGCGCTGTTGCCGGCGAAGATGAACGACTTGTCGTCCAGCGCCTTGCCGTTGACCGTGACCGGCCCGTTCTTCTTGCACTCGACCGTGTCGCCGCCGACCGCGATGACCCGCTTGATCAGGTCCTTCTCCTCGGCGGACGGCATCAGTCCGATGAAGCTCAGGAACTTCTGCACCGCGTTCGGCTCGGGCGTCGCGGTGTCCTCCAGCCAGCCGCCCGGGTCGTGGAAGACCACGACCTCGCCGCGCTCCGGCTCCGAGCCGAACCACGGCGTCAGCTTGTCCACCAGCACCCGGTCGCCCCGCTGCAGCGTGTTCTGCATGGAGTCCGAGGGGATCGAGAACGCCTGCACCAGGAACGTCTTGATCAGCAGCGCGAGAATGAGCGCGATACCGATGAGGAGCGGGAGCTCCTTCCAGAACGAGCGCGGCTTCTTCACCGCCGTACTGCCACCCTCCGGGGACTCGCCGTCACTCTCCGCCCCCACCGGGATCCCGTCGCTCGAAGGCCGGTCCTCGGGTTCGTCGTGTCCGGATCGTGCGCCGACCGCCAAATCCCCCACATCCACTCCTCACTCCGTGCCACCGCCCGCGCCCGAATCGGCGCAGGCCCACCACTCCCATAACGAGCGGGAGTTCCGCAGGGGTCGGGAGCAGGACCATTCCGTTGTGATCCTGGGAGGACACACTATTCGACGGGCCCGCCGCAGCCGTCGCTCCGGCGCTCCCGTCGGGGACGGAGGCGTACGTTCCGGGCTCCTCCAGCCTGCGCCAATGCCCGAACGGCCAGGCGATCACCACGGCCCGGCCGACGACCTCGTCCTCCGACACCGTGCCGTTGCCCGGTTTGTCGAGGTGGAAGCGCGAGTCCGCGGAATTCGACCGGTGGTCCCCCATCACGAAGATGCGGCCCTGGGGAACCTTTACCTCGAATTTGAGAGTGGATGGCACATCGCCGGGATTCAGATAGGGCTCGTCGAGCGCCACGCCGTTGACCGTGATCCTGCCGTCGGTCCCGCAGCACTTCACGGTGTCGCCCCCGACGGCCACCACGCGCTTGATCAGATCCTGCTCGTCCTCGGAGGGCAGCAGTCCGATGAAGGTCAGCAGCTCCTTGACCTGTTTGACCCCGGCGGGCGGGTCCTCGGTGCCGGCGGTCTCCTGTTGCAGCCAGCCGCCCGGGTCCTTGAACACGACGACGTCGCCACGCCGGGGCTCGGAGCCGAACCAGGGGGTCAGCTTGTCCACCAGCACCCGGTCGCCGATCCGGATGGTCTGCTCCATCGACCCGGAGGGGATCACGAAGGCCTGGACGAGGAAGGTCTTGAGCACCAGCGCGATCAGCAGCGCCACCAGGACGAGGAGAGGTATCTCCTTGATCGCCGAACGGCGCCTGCGGCGCTTCACCTTCCGGGCGAGCTTGCGGCGTTCCGCCCGCGTGGGCAGGGAGCGGCCCGTGGTCGGCCTCGACCCGGTGGGCAGCGGCGGGTCGGTGTCCGCCTCTCCCGGCCTGCGCCCCCGGTTACCCATGGTCCGCCGGCCGTATGCCGGTGAAGGCGTCCGTGCCCTCCAGGGAGCCGAGCCTGCCGAGCGGCCAGCCGAGCCAGTCGACCCGTCCGATCACCCGCTCCACCGGCACCATGCCGCCCCCCGGCTCCCCCAGGTGGTCGCGCGAGTCCCGGGAGTTGCTGCGGTGATCGCCCATCACCCACAGCCTGCCGTCGGGCACCACGATGTCGAAGGCGACCTCGGAGGGGCGGTCGCCCGGGTGCAGATACTCCTCGGTCACCGGAGCGCCGTTCACCTCGAGCCTCCCCCGCTTGTCGCAGCAGACCACACGGTCGCCCCCCACGCCCACCACCCGCTTCACGAAGTCGGACCCGGCCGGTTCGGCCAGCCCGAGGGATGCGGCGGCCCCGCGCAGCAGCGCGCCGACGGCGTTCTCCGGCTCGGTCTCCTGCACGAAGGATCCGGTGCCGTCGAAGACCACCACCTCACCGCGCCGGGGCTCCGAGCCGAAACGGTACGCCAGTTTGTTGACGAGAACCCGGTCGCCGACCCGCAGCGTGGGCTGCATCGAGCCACTGGGAATGAGGAAGGGCTGCAGCACAAAGGTGCTGAAGAGCAGCAGGGCGGTCGTGCAGAGCATGCCCAGGAAGACCGTGCGCCCCCAGGACATCGAGGCGGCCGAACGGTCCGGGACATGCGTGGAGCGCGACCCCTCCTCCGGCCCGTCTGCGGGGCCGGAGGAACGATCGCGCTCCATGTGCTGTGCTTCCGTGTCCATCGGGGCCGAATCCTATCGGGCCACGCTGTGGACGCCGGAGGTGAATCAGCGGTCGCGCTTCTCCTTGATCTTCGCGGCCTTGCCGCGGAGCTCACGGAGGAAGTACAGCTTGGCGCGGCGGACGTCACCGCGGGTGACGAGCTCGATCTTCTCGAAGATCGGGCTGTGCACCGGGAAGGTGCGCTCGACGCCGACGCTGAAGGAGACCTTGCGGACCGTGAAGGTCTCGCTGACGCCCGAGCCCTGGCGGCGGATGACGATGCCCTTGAACTGCTGGATACGGGAGCGGTTGCCCTCGATCACGCGCACGTGGACGTTGACGGTGTCACCGGGGCGGAACGCCGGGAGGTCGGTACGGAGCGAGGCGGCGTTGACGCCATCGAGCAGGGAAGCCATGTTGTCTGCTTTCTTCGCCGATGCCACAGGTCATCGACGGGAGAGAGTGAAGTTCGGATGCTGATCACATCGGGCGGGCGTCTTTCCCCCTGTGGCAGGGGCGCACGCCGGACGTACAGCGGCCCTATTCTTCCACGGCGTCGGGCCTGCGCCAAAATCGGCCCCCGGGCTCCGGGGACCAGCCGAGGATGGAGAGGATCTCGCGGTCCTTCTTGTCGAAGCCGGACGCCTCGCAACGCTCGATGAGATCGGGCCTGTTGAGCGCCGTACGCCGGAACGCCTCGTCCCGTCGCCAGCGTGCGATCCGGCCGTGATGGCCGCTGAGCAGCACGTCGGGGATGCCCCGTCCGCGCCACTCGGGAGGCTTCGTGTAGACCGGGCCTTCGAGCAGGTCGGCCATGGCGCCGGGTGCGAAGGAGTCGTCGCGGTGCGACTCGGCGTTGCCGAGCACCCCCGGCAGCAGCCGGGCCACGGCCTCCGTGATCACCAGGACGGCGGCTTCGCCGCCCGCCAGGACGTAGTCCCCGATGGACACCTCGACGACCGGTATGCGGGTCGCGTACTCGTCCATCACCCGGCGGTCGATGCCCTCGTAGCGGGCCGGGGTGAAGATCAGCCACGGCCGTTCGGAGAGCTCGACGGCCAGTTCCTGCGTGAAGGGCCTGCCGCTGGGCGTCGGTACGACGAGCACCGGGGAGTGCGCCCCGGCCTCGTACCCGTCGGCGAGCGCCTCGTCCAGCGCCTCGCCCCACGGCCCGGTCTTCATGACCATGCCGGGGCCGCCGCCGTAGGGGGTGTCGTCCACCGTGTTGTGCCGGTCGTGGGTCCAGTCGCGGAGGTCGTGGACGTGCACGTCGAGACGGCCGCGTGCGCGCGCCTTGCCGACGAGCGAGACGTTCAGGGGCTCGAGGTACTCGGGGAAGATCGTGACGACGTCGAGCCGCATCACTCCGCCCCCTTCCCCATGCCGTCCCCGGTGCCGTCCTCGTCACGCGTGGAGGCGATCACGGCTTCGCTCTCGTCGATCAGACCGGGCGGGGGGCTGATGACGGCCCGCTGCTCCTCCAGGTCGATCTCGGTGACGATCTCCTCGACGAAGGGGATCATCACCTCGGTGCCGTCCGGCCGTTCCACGATGAACAGGTCCTGCGACGGCAGGTGCGAGATCTCGGTGATCCGGCCGATCTCCGTGCCGTCGGCGAGGACGACGTCCAGGTCGATCAGCTGGTGGTCGTAGAACTCCTCCGGGTCCTCGGGGAGTTCCTCCGGGTCCACCTCGGCGATCAGCAGCGTGTTGCGCAGCGCCTCGGCGCCCGTACGGTCGCGTACGCCCTCGAACCGCAACAGCAGCCGGCCGCTGTGCACCCGGCCGGTCTCGATGGTCAGCGGTCCGGTACCGGCGGGCTCCGTGGCCAGCACGGCCCCGGGACCGAGCCGGAGCTCCGGCTCGTCGGTGCGCACCTCGACGGTGACCTCGCCCTTGATGCCATGGGCGCGACCGATCCGCGCAACTACCAACTGCACGCTACTTCTCCTGGTGATCTCTTGCTGAGGAGGCGGTCATGTACGGACGACAAAGGCCGGGGACGGCTCGAAAGCCCTCCCCGGCCCCTGCCGGTGTTCAACTCTTTCAGCGAACCTGGTCCACATCGACGAGGTCGACACGGATTCCACGCCCGCCGATGGCACCCACGACGGTACGCAGGGCACGTGCGGTGCGGCCGTTACGGCCGATCACCTTGCCGAGGTCTTCGGGGTGGACCCGGACCTCGAGCACGCGTCCCCGGCGCAGGTCGCGCGAGGCGACCTGCACATCGTCGGGGTTGTCGACGATGCCCTTCACGAGGTGCTCAAGAGCCTCCTCGAGCATGCTCAGGCCTCGGTCGACTCGGTGGACGCGGCAGCGTCGGCCGCCTCGTCCGCCTTCTTGTCCGACTTCTTGGCCTTCTGGGTGATGGCCTCACCCTTGGCCTCGTCGCCGTCCGTGGCCAGGGCCTCGAACAGGGCGCGCTTGTCAGCCTTGGGCTCCGGCTGCAGCAGCGGCGCCGGGGCCGGGAGGCCCTTGTGGGCCTGCCAGTCACCGGTGAGCTTCAGGATCGCGAGGACGGGCTCGGTCGGCTGGGCGCCGACGGACAGCCAGTACTGCGCGCGCTCTGCGTTGACCTCGATGCGCGAGGGGTTCTGCACCGGGTGGTACAGGCCGATCTCCTCGATGGCCCGGCCGTCACGGCGGGTACGGGAGTCGGCGACGACGATGCGGTAGTGAGGCGAACGGATCTTGCCCAGACGCTTCAGCTTGATCTTGACTGCCACGGAAGTGGTGTCTCCTGGTCTCTGACGTGGTTGGGCACAAAAGATGCCACGTGGGGTTGCGGTACTCGGGTGCCCGATGGACGCGTCAGCCGGAGGAGAGAGGGGTCCTATGCGACTGTCGAGTACAGCTAGCCATTGTGCCACACCACATCGGGTCACCCCACCGCGACCGCCCCTTCCGGGATGCGGAAGGGCTTGCCGCACCCGCCGCAGACGATCGGGGCCTGGGCGAGGACCGAGGGGACGACACGGACGTTGCGTCCGCAGTCGCAGACGGCCTTGACCCGCACCCCTCCCCCGGACGAGCCGTGCCGCGCCGCGGGGCCGCGGAACGAGCGCTTGGTGTCCGCCGCGGTGGCCACGGTGTGCGCCTTGAGCGCACGCTGGAGCCGTTCCGCCGTGGGACGGTATCTGCGTTTGGCCTCGGGATTCAGCGTCACCAGCGAGAATCCGCTGCTGGGGTGGGGCTCCTCGGCGTGATCGAGGCCCAATTCCTCGGCGATCGCGAGGAAACGTCGGTTGTGGTAACGGCCGGCGCGTGAGGTGTCCCGGACACCTCTCGCGGCGGCGATGCCGTGGACTGCCTCATGAAGCAGCCGTTCGAAGGAGAGCTCGGCGCCACAGGCGGACGAGGACTCTCCGATCAGGGACTCGGGCGCGGCAAGATCGGGCAGCTCGGGGTGGTACCGCTGAATGTCGGCCCACGCCTGCGCCAGCTCTGCGGCAAGTACAGGTGGTGTCGTGCTCACGTCGTGACAACGAGCCTGAGTGCTCCGGTGTTCCTATTCCGGGGCATCCCAAATAATTTGCACGTACCAGTCAGTTGCCCTTGATGCGTCCGGACGAGGGCGGGTGCGCAGATCAGCGGAGAAGTCTCACAGCTCGCACCAAGGTGGTACGTAGCAACGCGTACGCACCGGCGTGGACGGGCGCCCGACGGGCGACCCTACCCGGCACGGAGCGGCGGCCGCACACCGGGCGCGGCCGGGCCCGGGGCGCTCGACGTGCTGCGCCCCGCGTGTCGGGTAAGACTGTGAGGAAGCGAGCAGCAGGCGTGCTGTTCCCGGCGCCCGCACGCGTCACGCGGCGCCGGGGGCGCACGACCGGAGCACGCAAGCATTGCCATCCCACCCCGTCCGACCCCTGGACGGGACCGCCGATGCGGAGTTCTCTGACATACGGGGGCTGTGGGCGTACTCACACAGCACATAGACATGGGGGACCTCACTCGGGCACGACCGACCTCACGGCGGATTGGGGCGCATTCCATGACACCTACGCTCGTCCGGCACCACAGGTACGCGGATTCGTCCGCCCAGGTGGACGCCGGTACCCGTGCCCGCGACTGGGCCGAGATCCAGGAGCGCATGCTGGCACCGCTCTACGAGGCGGTGTACGAGCGCCTCGAAGTGGGAGCCGGTAAGCGGATGCTCTCCCTCGGCTGCGGTTCCGGGCTGGCGCTGCTGATCGCGGCCTCGCGCGGGGCGCGCGTCACCGGCGTCGACGCCGACCGTGAACGGCTCGCTCTGGCCCGCGAGCGCCTCGCGTCCGGTCCCGGACCTGACGCCGGCCCGGGCCGTACGGAGCGGCGGGCGAGGCTCGCCGACAGCATCGGGGAGGCCGCCCCGGACGGCGGGGCGCCCTACAACCTGCTGACCGCCTTCCAGCCGATCGGCTGCGCGGCCGGCGACTCGGAGGGGCTCGCGCCCGCGCTGGTGTCCGCCGTGCCGCTGGCCGCGCGGGGAGCCACGGTGGTGCTGGCCGGCTGGGGGCCGCCCGAGCGGTGCGCCACGGCTCCGGTGCTGAGGGTGGCGGCCCGGCTCACGGAGTCGGCGCGTGCGCCGCGCTCCGGGAACAACTGGCGGCCGGCGCTCCGGGACGACCTGGAGGAGATCGCGGCGCGGGCCGGGCTCAAGCCGGACGGATCCGGCCGTGTGTCCTGCCCGTTCGGCTACGCGGACGTGGACAGCGCGGTCCGCGGCCTGCTGTCGACCGGGCTGTTCGACACGGCGATCCGGGCCACGGACCGCACGCAGGTGGAGAAGGAGGTCGCCGAGGCCCTGCATCCGCATCTGCGGCCCGACGGCACGGTGTGGATGCCGAACGTCTTCCGCTACCTGGTGTGCGTGACCTGACGGGAACGCGAAGGGGCGCCCCGCCGGGCGGGGCGCCCCTTCGTCGGTGTCCGGGCCGGTCAGCCCATGAACTTCTTGAACTCGTCCGGCAGTTCGAAGTTCTTGTCCTCCTGGGCGGGCAGGTTGAAGGCGCCGCCCTGCGCCGCCTGCTCACGACGGGCGGCCTCGGCCTGCTCCTCCGCCTTGCGCTTCATCGGGTTGCCGCTCTTGCGCTTGCCCTTGGCCTGCTTGACCTGCTTCTTCTGACGGCCGGGGCCGCCACCCATGCCCGGCATGCCCGGCATCCCCGGCATGCCGCCCCCCTGGGCCATCTTCGACATCATCTTGCGGGCCTCGAAGAACCGCTCCACGAGGTTCTTCACGGCGGAGACCTCGACACCGGAACCCTTGGCGATACGGGCCCGGCGCGAGCCGTTGATGATCGTCGCGTCGGCGCGTTCCTTGGGGGTCATCGACTTGATGATCGCGGCCGTGCGGTCGACGTCGCGCTCGTCGATGTTGGCGATCTGGTCCTTGATCTGCCCCATGCCGGGCAGCATCCCGAGCAGCTTGGAGATGGAGCCCATCTTCCTGACCTGCTCCATCTGTGCCAGGAAGTCGTCGAGCGTGAAGTCCTTGCCCTTGCTCGACGCCAGCTTGGAGGCCATTTTGGCGGCCTCTTCCTGGCTGAAGGTCTTCTCCGCCTGCTCGATCAGGGTGAGCAGGTCACCCATGTCGAGGATGCGGGACGCCATGCGGTCGGGGTGGAAGGCGTCGAAGTCCTCGAGCTTCTCACCGTTCGACGCGAACATGATCTGCTTGCCCGTGACGTGGGCGATCGACAGGGCGGCGCCACCACGGGCGTCACCGTCGAGCTTGGAGAGCACCACGCCGTCGAAGCCGACGCCGTCGCGGAAGGCCTCGGCGGTGTTGACCGCGTCCTGGCCGATCATCGCGTCGACGACGAAGAGGATCTCGTCGGGGCTGACGGCGTCGCGGATGTCCGCGGCCTGCCGCATCAGCTCCTCGTCGATGCCGAGGCGTCCGGCGGTGTCGACGATGACGATGTCGTGGACCTTGGACTTGGCGAACTCGATGGAGTCCTTGGCGACCTTGACCGGGTCGCCCACGCCGTTGCCGGGCTCCGGCGCGTAGACCGCGACACCCGCGCGGTCGGCGACGACGCTCAGCTGGTTGACGGCGTTGGGGCGCTGGAGGTCACAGGCGACGAGCAGCGGGGAGTGGCCCTGGCTCTTGAGCCAGAGGCCGAGCTTTCCGGCGAGGGTGGTCTTACCGGCACCCTGCAGACCCGCCAGCATGATCACGGTGGGCGGGTTCTTGGCGAACCTGAGCCGCCGGGTCTCGCCGCCGAGGATGCCGACGAGCTCCTCGTTGACGATCTTGACGACCTGCTGGGCGGGGTTCAGCGCCTGGGAGACCTCGCTCCCCCGCGCGCGCTCCTTGATGTTGGCGATGAACGCGCGGACGACGGGGAGGGCGACATCGGCCTCGAGCAGGGCGATACGGATCTCGCGAGCCGTGGCGTCGATGTCCGCCTCGGACAAGCGGCCCTTGCCCCTGAGGTTTTTGAAAGTCGCGCTAAGGCGGTCGGAGAGAGTATCGAACACGGCGCTCGTCGGTCCTCAGGGTCGGGGGCGTGGCAGGTCAGTCGCCCTCCAGGGTATCCGGACCCCGGAGAACACAAAGCCCTCGCCCGATTCTCGTGACGAACGGGCCCGGGACGGGGGGTCAGCCCAGCTCCTTCTCGACCTCTCCGGCCACCTCCGCGGCGCGTTCCGGGGACAGCGGTGCGCCGTCGGCGTCCGTGACGTAGAACGCGTCGACGGCGTTCGCCCCGAGCGTGGAGACATGGGCGCTGCGGACGCGCACCGCGCGGTGTTCCAGCGCCCGTCCGATCCGGTGCAGCAGCCCCGGGGCGTCCTGGGCACGGACCTCGATCACCGTGGCCAGACGTGAGCCGGCGGCGGCCACGGTCACCGTGGGGGGCGGGGCCTTCACCCCGCGCCGCCGCGGATAGGCGGCCTCGCGTTCGGCGAGCCTGGCCCGGATGTCCAGGGAGCCGTCCAGGGCGCGTACGAGGTCGGCCCGCAGCCGGGTGGCCTGGGGAAGCGAGCCGTACTCGGCCGCGACCCGCCAGCTGAGCACCAGCAGCCCGGCCGTCTCGCCCAGTTCGGTGGGGAGCTCGACGGCGCGCAGGTCGGCGGCGCGCACGGTGAGGCGGTGCAGCGCGAGCACTCCGGCCGCCGCGGGCAGCACGCCCGGCCGGTCGGGCAGGGCGATGAGGAGCTCGACACCGACGGGCTCCGGTTCGCCGTCCTCGCGGGCGGGCTCGGGCCGGGTGTGCAGGGACAGGACGGGCTCGCCGGTGCGCAGGGCCTCGACGGCGAGGCGCTCCTGCTCGGCGCTGGGCGCGAGGGGCTCCGGTGCGGGGGGTTCCTCGCCGGCCAGGAGCGCGGCAACGCGTTTGACGAGGTCGGTGACGAGGGAGGCCCGCCAGGAGCTCCAGGCGGCGGGGCCGGTCGCCAGTGCGTCGGCCTCGGTGAGCGCGTGCAGGAGTTCCAGGGTGGAGGCGCTGCCCACGGCGGTGGCGACGGAACGGACGGTCGCGGGGTCGTCGAGGTCGCGCCGGGTGGCGGTCTCGACGAGCAGGAGGTGGTGGCGTACGAGCGTGGCGACGACGCCGACGTCCTGCTTGTCGAAGCCGATGCGGGCGGCCATGTCGCGGGCGATGACCTCGCCCGCGACGGAGTGGTCCCCCGGCCAGCCCTTGCCGATGTCGTGGAGCAGGGCGGCGATCAGGAGGAGGTCGGGGCGGCCGACGCGGCGCGTGAGGTGGGAGGCGCGGACGGCTGTCTCGACGAGGTGCCGGTCGACGGTCCAGGTGTGGACGGGGTTGCGCTGCGGCCGGCAGTGGACCCGTTCCCAGTCGGGCAGCAGGCGGGTGATGATGCCCTCCGCCTCGAGGGCTTCCCAGACGCCGACGGTGGACTCGCCCGCGCCGAGCAGGGTGACGAGCTCCTCGCGTGCCTGGGGAGGCCACGGCACGGGCAGCGGCTGGGCCGCCGTGGACAGGTGGCGTACGAGATGGCGGGAGAGCGGCAGCCCGGCCTCCGCCGCGGCGGCGGCGGCCCGGAGGGTGAGCACGGGGTCGCGTTCGGGGCGCGCGGTGCGCGCGAGGACGACTTCGCCGTCCGCCTCGACGACGCCCTCGGCGAGCGGGGTGCGTTCGGGTGCGGCCTTGGCACCGCCGCCGAGGATCGTCCGCAGCCGGGGCCGTGCGGAGCGGGCGCGCAGGACGCGATTGACCTCGCGCCAGGTCACATCGGTGGCGTAGGAGACGGTCCGGGCGGCCTCGTACACGTGGCGCAGCAGGGCGTCGGCGTCGAGGAGGCCGAGGGCCCCGGCGACCTGGTCCTGCTCCTGCAGGGCGAGGCGGTCGGTGGCCCGGCCGGTGGTGAGGTGGAGGGCGTCCCGGGCGTCGAGGAGGGTGCGGCGTGCCTCGGCGAGCCCTTCGCGGGGCGCGTCCGCGACCCAGGAGGCGGCGACGGCACGCAGCGCGGTGGCGTCGCGGAGGCCGCCGCGTGCCTCCTTCAGGTCGGGTTCCAGGAGGAACTGGAGCTCGCCCATGCGTTCGGCCCGCTCGCGGCAGAGCTCGTCCAGTGCGGGGAGGCGCTTCGGCGCCTGGTTGCGCCAGTCGGCGAGGATCGCGGTCCGCAGGCCGGAGACGAGGCCGAGGTCCCCGGCGACGGGGCGCGCGTCGAGCAGTCCGAGCTGGACCTTGAGGTCCTCCCCCGCGGTCCTGCGCGCTTCGCCGGGGGTGCGCACGGAGTGGTCGAGGGCGAGGCCGAGGTCCCAGACGGGGTACCAGATCCCGTCGGCGAGAGCGGCGACGGCTCCGGCGTCCGCGGTGCCGTCGTGGAGGAGCAGCAGGTCGAGGTCGCTGCGCGGGGAGAGCTCGCCGCGGCCGTATCCGCCGACGGCGACGAGGGCGGCGCCCCGGACACCCGCCCGCTCGGCGGCGGTGGTGAACAGGCCGGTGAGCCAGTCGTCGGTGAGCCGGGCCAGGGCAGCACGGCGCGGCGGCCCGGACTGCGCCTCCTCCTGGAGGAGGCGCAGCCGGGCCGCCGCATAGCCGCTGGGTCCCGAGTCCTCGGATTCGGTGGTCACTTCGGTGCTCGTCACCCAGTTGCCTTTCCGTTCACAGGGACCGTCGGTCAGAGTGCGTCCGGGCCGCGTTCACCCGTCCGTACGCGGATCGCGGTGTCGACCGGGACGCTCCAGACCTTGCCGTCACCGATCTTGCCCGTCCGGGCGGCCTTGACGACCACATCGATGAGCTGTTCGGCGTCCTCGTCCTCGACGAGCACCTCGATGCGGATCTTCGGCACGAGGTCGACGGTGTACTCGGCTCCACGGTAGACCTCGGTGTGCCCGCGCTGACGCCCGTACCCGCTGGCTTCCGTGACCGTGAGGCCCTGGACGCCGAAGGCCTGGAGGGCCTCCTTGATCTCGTCCAGCCTGTGCGGCTTCACGACTGCGGTGATGAGCTTCATGCGTCCACCTTCTTGTTCGTCGGGGCTGCCGTGGTGCCGGGGGCCGGCGGGGCGGTGCGGGTGGCCGCGCCGCCGCCGGCTCCGCTGAAGTCGTACGCCGTCTCGGCGTGCTCGACCTGGTCGATGCCGGAGACCTCGTCGTCCTCGCTGACCCGCATCCCGATCGCCTTGTCGACGAGGAAGGCCAGGACAGCGGAGACGACCAGGGAGTACGCCAGGACCGCGAAGACACCGACGGCCTGCTTGCCGAGCTGGTCGAGCCCGCCGCCGTAGAACAGGCCCTTGGCGTCGGACTGCACACCGCCGGTGGCGAAGAAGCCGATGAGGAGGGAGCCGAGGATGCCGCCGACGAGGTGGACGCCGACGACGTCCAGGGAGTCGTCGTAACCGAGCTTGTACTTGAGGCCGACGGCCATGGCGCACAGCACGCCGGCGATGACGCCGATGGCGATGGCGCCCAGCGGGCTGACCGCACCCCCGGCGGGGGTGATGGCGACGAGGCCCGCGACGGCGCCGGACGCGGCACCCAGCGTGGTGAAGGAGCCGTGGCGGATCTTCTCGTAGGCGAGCCAGCCGAGGACCGCCGCACCGGCCGCGACCTGCGTGTTGACGAACATGACGGCACCGACACCGTCGTCGTTGCCGAGCCACGAGCCGGCGTTGAAGCCGAACCAGCCGAACCACAGGAGGGCGGCGCCGAGCATGACGAGCGGCAGGCTGTGCGGCCGCATCGGGTCCTTCTTGAAGCCGACCCGCTTGCCGATGACGAGGATGACGCCGAGGGCCGCGGCACCGGCGTTGATGTGGACGGCCGTACCGCCGGCGAAGTCGATGACACCCAGCTCGAAGAGCCAGCCGCCGGCGCCCCAGACCCAGTGCGCGACGGGGAAGTAGACGACGGTGACCCAGAGGGTGATGAAGAGGGCCCAGGAGGTGAACTTGACCCGGTCGGCGAGGGCGCCGCTGATCAGGGCCGGGGTGAGGATGGCGAACATCAGCTGGAAGACGGCGAAGACGTACACCGGGATGGTGTAGCCGTCCCAGAGCTCCGTGACGCCGATCCCGCTGAGGCCGACGTAGTCCGAGCTCCAGCCGATGACGGAGCCGACGTCGGTGCCGAAGGCGAGACTGAATCCGTAGAGCACCCACAGGATCGTGACGATCCCGAGGCTGATGAAGCTCATCATCAGCATGTTCAGGGTGCTCTTGACGCGGACCATGCCTCCGTAGAAGAAGGCCAGACCCGGGGTCATGAGCATCACCAGCGCGGAGCAGATGAGCATGAACCCTGTGTTGGCGGCAGACAGCTGCGGGGCGTCTGCGGCAAGCGTCGTGATGCCTGGGGGCATCGGCGTCTCCTCGTCGTCGGTGCGGCCACGTGCGGGGGTGCGGGACCACGGTGAAAAGGTGCGGGCCGGTTATGCGCCATGAGATTCGCGCAGCGCGGTTTCCACGAATGCCGCACGATGTTTCACCACAGTGACGAAGGCGCGCCGCGTGTTACGGAGCGATGAACCACGGGTGTCGGACCCGCTGCGCTGCCTACCATGCTGCCTGCGCCGCATACGGTGCGGTTGAACGCCCGAACACGTGAACCGGCCACGACGGCGACCCGCTGACCTGGCAATGGGGGAGCCGAGTCGGGTGGTACGGGGCGGCCGTCGTGGCCGGTGGCTGTGGGGCCGGTCAGACCGCTTCCGCGGTCTCCGGGAGCTGCTCGGAGAGCAGGTCGGTGAGTTGCGCGACCTCGGGGATGTCACCGAAATCCCTGGCAGCGGTGTCGACGGTCTTGCGGAGCCTGGTGTTGACGCGCTCCGACCTGACCTTCTTGGCGATCTTCAGGGCGTGGGTGGCCAGGACGGTCGACTCCTCGGGCTCGCGCTTGAGGAGGTGCACCGTGGCCATGCCGATCAGATTGAGCGCGTAGGACCTCTGGTGCTCGTCGTCCTCGCCGAAGAGCTCGACGGCGCGGGCCATGACGGGCTCGGCGAGTGAGGCGTACGTGGGGCTGCGGCCGGCGACATAGGCGAGGTCACGGTAGGAATGGGCGTTCTCGCCGTGCAGCTCGGCGTCGGAGAAGAAGCGGATCCAGTCGGGCTCGGGCTCGTCGTCGAGGACGGCGTCGGCGAAGGTGTCCTCGGCCATCCGGACCGCTCGCTTGCACTTGCTCGGCTGGCCCATGTTGGCGTACGCGCGCGCCTCCATCGCATACAGCATGGCCTGGGTCCGCGCGGTGGCGCAGTCCCGGCTTCCGTACTGGGCGAGGTGGATGAGTTCGAGTGCGTCGTCGGGCCGGCCGAGGTGGATCATCTGGCGGCTCATGCTGGAGAGGATGTACGAGCCGAGCGGCTTGTCGCCGGCCTCCTTGGAGGCGTGCAGGGCGAGTACGAAGTACTTCTGGGCGGTGGGCTGGAGACCCACGTCGTAGCTCATCCAGCCCGCGAGCTCGGCCAGTTCGGCCGCGCAGCGGAACAGCCTCCTGGCGGTCGCGTGGGGCTGCGGCTCCTGCAGCAGGTCGGTGACCTCGTGGAGCTGGCCGACGACGGCCTTGCGGCGCAGTCCGCCGCCGCACTGGGCGTCCCACTGACGGAACATCGCCGTGGTGGATTCCAGCAGGTCCAGCTCGGGACCGGAGAGCCGCGACGGGCGGCTCTCCGCGCTCGGCAGCTCGGGTTCCGCCTGCCCCGTACGGGCGACGGGCACGAGCCAGCGCTGCATGGGCTCGATGAGGGTGGGGCCGGCGGCCAGGGCGAGGGAACTGCCGAGGAAGCCGCGCCGGGCGAGCATGAGGTCGCTGCGGGAGAACTCGCTGAGCAGGGCGACGGTCTGCGGACCCGCCCAGGGAAGGTCGACCCCCGCGACCGAGGGCGCCTGGTGGGCGGCGCGCAGTCCGAGGTCCTCGACCGGGACGACCGCGCCGAAGCGCTCGGAGAAGAGCTCGGAGAGGATCCGCGGGATCGGTTCGCGGGGCTGCTCGCCGTCGAGCCAGCGGCGCACCCGGGAGGTGTCGGTGCTGATGTGGTGGGCGCCCAGCTGCCGGGCCCGCCGGTTCACCTGGCGGGCGAGCTCACCCTTCGACCAGCCGCTCCGCACGAACCACGATCCCAATTGCCCGTTGGGGCGCTTCCCGGCATTCGTCTCGCCTGCGCCGCTGCCACTCACTGGAACGCCCCCATCCCGCTGAAACCTGTCGCGCGAACCTCTATCAGAATGCCGTGCCCTGGTGCCGCCCGTACCGGCGTTGCGCACCATCGAACAGAAAACCGGGTTGCCCGGGGCATACCCACCAGCGCGTGCAATTGCAGGTTCGAGTACCGACGGTAATCCTACGATCACTGCCGCCGCGAGGGTCGTTGCTGAAACGCCACCATTCGCCACCCCTTCGGGTGAACCCGTCCGGCGTGGTCCGCGATTCACTTGACGGGCCGCGTTCAGTAGCTGGCGGAGTGAAGCATTCAGGGGCGCGGGAGCCATGACACGCACCCCTGGAACGCCACCCCGCGCGCCGACGGATCGGCGGTGACGGAGGACGTCGAGGCCTCCGGGTCGTAACCACCGGTGAGTCGGACCCGTTGGAGGGGGCATGGGCTTCACGATCGGCGGCATCCGGGAGATGCGGTCCGGCACGCGGCGTCGCGGCCGCGGGACCGGCGCGACCGCGGTGGCCGAGTACACAGGACTCTGGGGCTGGGCGGTGGCTCCCGGCGCGCGTGCCTCGGCGGGCGCCTGCTCGTGCGGCGACACCGCGTGCGCGTCCCCCGGCGCGCACCCGCTGGACTTCGCCGGTGAGGTGCCGCCGGGCGCCACCCTGGGCGCCGCCGCGGATGCCTGGGCCGAGGTGCCGGGCGCCTCGGTACTGCTCCCCGTGGGCCGGACCTTCGACGTGCTCGACGTCCCCGAGGCAGCCGGCCGGCACGCCCTGGTGCGGATGGAGCGGATGGGGCTGCCGCTGGGGCCGGTGGCGGTGACCCCGGCCGGCCGCGCCCAGTTCTTCGTCGCCCCCGGGGCCGCCGCCGGACTGCCCGGGCTGCTCTACCGGATGGGCTGGGACGACGCGGATCTGGATCTGCGGGCGCTGGGCCCCGGTGCGTACGTCACCGCTCCCCCCTCGGACCTCGGGGGCCTCGGCCCGGTCCGCTGGCTGCGCGCCCCGGAGCCGGACACGGCCGCGGCTCCTCCGCAGGCACGGTTGTTACTGGGCACGCTCGCCTACATATGCCATCGCGCGTGAACGCGCCGAGGGCGGTGGACCCCTCCCGGGTCCACCGCCCTCGGCGCGTGCGTGGGGCTGCTCCGGTCAGTCGCCGATCAGGGCGTCGACGAAGGCGCCGGGCTCGAACGGGGCCAGGTCGTCCGGTCCCTCACCGAGGCCGATGAGCTTCACGGGCACGCCCAGCTCGCGCTGGACGGCGATGACGATGCCGCCCTTGGCGGTGCCGTCCAGCTTGGTGAGGACGATGCCGGTGATGTCGACCACCTCGGCGAAGACCCGCGCCTGGACGAGGCCGTTCTGCCCGGTCGTGGCGTCGAGGACGAGCAGGATCTCGTCGAGCGGACCGTGCTTCTCGACGACCCGCTTGACCTTGCCGAGCTCGTCCATCAGACCGGTCTTGGTGTGCAGCCGGCCCGCGGTGTCGATGAGCACCACGTCCGCGCCCTCGGCGATGCCCTCCTTCACCGCGTCGAAGGCGATCGACGCGGGGTCGCCGCCCTCGGGGCCGCGCACGGTACGGGCGCCGACGCGCTCGCCCCAGGTCTGGAGCTGATCGGCTGCGGCGGCGCGGAAGGTGTCCGCCGCGCCGAGCACGACGCTGCGGCCGTCGGCGACGAGCACCCGCGCGAGCTTCCCCGTCGTGGTGGTCTTGCCGGTGCCGTTGACCCCGACGACCATGACGACGCCGGGCGTCCCGTCGCCGCCCTCAGTCTTCACCGCACGGTCGAAGTCGGGGCCGAGCAGGGTGACGAGCTCTTCGCGCAACAGGGTGCGCAGCTCGTCGGGCGTACGGGTGCCGAGGACACGGACGCGCTCGCGGAGCCGCTCCACCAGCTCCTGGGTGGGGGCGACGCCGACATCGGCGGTGAGGAGGGTGTCCTCGATCTCCTCCCAGGTGTCCTCGTCGAGGTTGTCGCGGGACAGGAGCGTGAGCAGCCCCTTGCCCAGGGAGTTCTGCGAACGGGCGAGCCGGGCGCGGAGCCGCACGAGGCGGCCCGCGGTGGGCTCGGGGACTTCGAGCTCGGGGGTCTCCGGCTCGATGACGACCGGGGCCTCCCCGACGGGAGTCCCGTCGCCGGGGAGACCGACCTCCTCGACGGTGCGCCGCGCTTCGTCGCGCGGCGTCTCGGCCTCCTCGCCGACATGGGGCTCGGCGGGAGGAGTGAGGGTCGGCGTGCTCGACGGCGCCGAGGGCGGCAGCTGCTTCTTCTTGCGGCTGCTGACCACGAGCCCGCTGATCAGGCCGACCGCGACCAGGGCGATGACTACAGCAAGGATGACGATTTCGGCGATTTCCATAACCCGTCCAGTATCGGCCACGGCCGTGGCCCGGGCACGGTTCCGGACGACCGCGGTGACGGACCGCATGGCCCGTATGCCACGTTTGGGCGTAAAGGTACGCTCCTGTCCGTGGAGAACCGTGGCCTGGATCCCGTCCCCGACGACGAGCGCACCGGCCGGGTCCGTGCCCTCTTCCCCACCTGGGTGACGGCCAACATGACGGTGCTGCTGCTCACCGTGGGAGCCGGTCTCACCGTCTTCGACGGGCTCAACCTCTGGCAGGTCCTCGTCGTGGCGGCCACGGCCCCGGTCCTCTCCTTCGGGCTGGTCGGCCTCGTGTCGATCGCGGGCAAGCGGGGCGGGGCTCCCGGCATGGCGCTGTCCCGAGCCGTTTTCGGACAGCGCGGGAACCTCTTCCCCGGAGCGCTGCTCTGGGTGGCCCGCTGGGGCTGGGAGACCGCCAACGCGGTCACCGGCTCCTTGGCCCTGCTGGCCGTGCTCGACCTGCTGTTCGACGTCCGGCGCACCCACACCCTGGTCCTGGTGACCCTGACGGCCTTCGTCGCAGCGAGCTTCCTGGTGTCCGGGCTCGGCATCACGGCGCTGCGGGTGTCCTCCCGGACCTCCGCCTGGCTCTTCGGGGGCGCGAGCCTGCTCGTCCTGGTCCATCTGATCGGTGCGACGCCGTGGCGGACCGTCCTCGACCGCCCTCCGGGACCGGCGGGGATGGTGATCGCGGGGATCGGCACGCTGGCTGCCGGGGGCATCAGCTGGGTGCCCTCCGCTCCGGACTTCACCCGCTACCTGCCACGCTCCGCGTCCGCCCGGGCGATGGTGGGCGTGACCGTGGGAGGGGCGCTGGTCACCGTTCTGCCGATGGTGATGATCGGGGCGGTGATGGCGGTGGGCTCGCCGGATCTGGCCGTCACGAAGGACCCCGTGGCGTTCATCGGCGACCTGCTGCCGAAGTGGATCTCGGTTCCCTACCTGCTGACCGCAGTCGTCGGCATGGTGCTGATCAACGCGCTGTCGATGTACTCCGCCGGCTTCACCGCGCAGACGCTCGGATTCGATCTCCCGCGCCCCTGGGCCGTGGGCGTGAACGCGGCGATCAGCCTGCTGCTCGGCGGAACGCTGATGATGGTGGCGACGAGCCTCATCCACACCTTCTTCTCGTTCCTGACCCTGCTCGGCGTGACGTTCTCCGCCTGGATCGGGGTCTTCGGCGTGGATCTGCTGCGCGGCCGCACGTACGACCCGGCGGCACTCATGGACACCACCCCCCGCAGCGGCTACTGGTACACCGCGGGATTCAGTCCGCAGGCCATGGGCGCCTGGGGCGCGGGGCTGGTGGTGGGGCTGCTGTTCACCGACGTGGAGTGGTTCACCGGCCCGCTCGCCGCCACCTGGATCGGGCGCGACGGCCTGGGATGGGCGGCGACGATCCTCGTCGCGGCGGGTGTGTCCGCCCTGCTGCCCCGTCCGGCGGACGGGACGGGCGGTGCACCGGTCCGGTTCTGACACCGGTTCCGGCCGGTGCCGACGGACCTCCTCACGGCAGAACGCTGCCCCGGGCCGGCGTGGGCCGGACCGGGGCAGCGGGTCGAAGAGAGGGGCAGCGGGGATCAGCCCATCTCCTCCAGCGCCTTGCCCTTGGTCTCCTTCACGAACTTGATCACGAAGGGGATGGAGAGCACGGCGAAGCAGGTGTAGATGATGTAGGTGGCCGACAGGTTCCAGTCGGCCAGACTCGGGAAGCTCGCGGTGATCGCCCAGTTGGCGATCCACTGCGCCGACGCGGCGACACCGAGGGCGGCGGCGCGGATGCGGTTCGGGAACATCTCGCCGAGGAAGACCCAGACGACGACACCCCACGACAGCGCAAAGAAGAGCACGAAGACGTGGGCGGCGATCAGAGCGACCGTTCCCTGTGTCGTCGGGAGCTTGCCGTCCACGAGGTCCGCGGAGAAGGCCCAGGCCTCGAACGCCAGGGCGACGGCCATGCCGATGGATCCGACGAGCGCGAGCGGCCTGCGGCCCACCCGGTCGACCAGGATCATGGCGATCACGGTGCCGATGATGTTGATGATCGACGTGGTGAACGAGTAGAAGAACGAGTCGGTCGGGTCGATACCGACGGACTGCCACAGCGTCGCCGAGTAGTAGAACGCGACGTTGATGCCGACGAGCTGCTGGAAGACCGACAGCCCGATACCGACCCAGACGATCGGCAGGAAGCCGAAGCGGCTGCCGAGCAGGTCGCTGAACTTCGACTTGTGCTCCCGGCGCATGGCCGTCTCGATCTCGTCCACACGTGCGTCGAGGTCGACGTTCTTGCCCTCGACCTCCTCGAGGATCTTCCGTGCCCGGTCCCTCTTGCCGACGGAGATCAGGAAGCGCGGCGACTCGGGGATCGCGAAGGACAGCAGCCCGTAGAGGATGGCCGGCACGACCATCACGCCGAGCATCCACTGCCAGGCCTCGAGGCCGCCGATCTCACCGCGCTGGTCGCCGTCCGCGATCTGCAGGATGCCGTAGTTGACCAGCTGCGAGATGGCGATACCGATGACGATGGCGGCCTGCTGGAAGGAGCCGAGACGCCCGCGGTAGGCGGGCGGCGAGACCTCGGCGATGTAGGCGGGGCCGATCACCGACGCCATACCGATCGCGAAACCGCCGATGATCCGCCACATGGCGAGGTCCCAGAGGGCGAACGGCAGCGCGGACCCGACGGCGCTGATGGTGAACAGCACCGACGCGATCTGCATGCAGCGGATACGGCCGATCCGGTCGGCGATGCGTCCCGCCGTCGCCGCGCCGATCGCACAGCCGATCAGCGCGATGGCGATCACCTGGGCGAGTGTCCCGGACCCGATGTCGTAGCGGTCACGGATGGCTTCGACGGCTCCGTTGATGACGGAACTGTCGTAGCCGAAGAGGAAACCGCCCATCGCAGCGGCTGCCGTGATGAAGATGACATGGCCGAGATGGTCCGGGTGGGCCTCCCGGGCTCCGGACTCCGGTCCGCGCGCTCTGCTGGTCACATGAACTCCTGGTACCTGGCCGCAACGTCAGGTGTGGGGGGTGAGCCCTCCTAGTGGCGCACACCTTTCGGTCGACCACCACTTGAAGGTAAAAACAACATTGCTGAGGTTATGCGTTCAAGTTTCGAAGTCAAGACTCCGTCACACTCCTGGCGTTCTTCACAAGTACCCAGGAGCACCCAAAAGGTGCGTTGAAGTATTGAAGATTGAGTAAAGACGGAGTGATGGCCCGTCAGTCCGTATGCCCCGGTTGTCAGCGAAGACGCTGACTGATCACCTTGGACACTCCGTCGCCCTGCATCGAGACGCCGTACAGCGCGTCGGCGACCTCCATCGTCCGCTTCTGGTGCGTGATCACGATGAGCTGGGAGCTCTCCTGGAGCTCCTCCATGATCCGGATCAGACGCTGCAGATTCGTGTCGTCGAGCGCCGCCTCGACCTCGTCCATGACGTAGAACGGGCTCGGCCTGGCCTTGAAGATGGAGACCAGGAGGGCAACGGCCGTAAGGGATCGCTCGCCCCCGGACAGCAGCGAGAGCCGCTTGACCTTCTTGCCCGGCGGCCTCGCCTCGACGTCGAGACCGGTCGTCAGCATGTTGTCCGGGTCGGTGAGGACGAGGCGGCCCTCGCCGCCCGGGAAGAGCCGGGAGAAGACACCCTCGAACTCCCGTGCCGTGTCCCGGAAGGCCTCCGTGAACACCTGCTCGACCCGCTCGTCGACCTCCTTGATCACCTGCATCAGATCGGCCCGCGTCTTCTTCAGGTCCTCCAGCTGCTCGGAGAGGAACTTGTGCCGTTCCTCGAGCGCCGAGAACTCCTCGAGGGCGAGAGGATTCACCTTCCCGAGTTGCTGATACGCCCGTTCGGCCGCCTTCAGCCGCTTCTCCTGCTCGGCCCTGACGAACGGCATCGGCCGGTTGCGTGGATCCTCCGGATCGGAGGGAAGCTCCTCGCCCTCCGCGGCGGGGGACGGCGGCACCGGCTGGTCCGGCCCGTACTCGGCGGCCAGACCGGCCGGCTCGACGCCGAACTCCTCCAGCGCCTTGGCCTCCACCTGCTCCATGCGCAGCCGCTTCTCGGCCCCGAGCACCTCACCCCGGTGCACCGAGTCGGTGAGCCGGTCGAGCTCGCTCTTGAGGTCCCGGCCGCGGCCCCGCTCGGTGGCCAGGCCCCGCTCGCGCTCGGCCTTCGCCGCCTCGGCCCTCCTCCGCTCCTCCTCCGCGCGGACGACCGAGACCTCCACGTGGCCGAGCAGCTGCCTGGCGCCCGACGCGACGGCGGTGGCGACGGCGGCCTCATGGCGCAGCCGGGCCCGGCGCTGCTCGGCTCGGGCACGGGCCTCGCGCTCGGCACGGGCCCCGCGGTCGAGGGCGTCGGCCCGCCCGGCGAGCGCCTTCACCCGCTCCTCATGGGTGCGGGCCTGGAGGCGGGCCTCCATCTCGGTCTGCCGCGCGTTCGCGCCGTCGGCGGCGAGCCGGTCGCGTACGGAGGTGTCGGGCTCCTCCTCGACCGGGGTCTCCTCGGCCACCAGCAGCCGTTCCGCCAGCTCCTCCGCCTCCGCGGTGGCACGCTCCAGCGCCTCCTGCGCCCGGACGGCGGAGGCGGTCGTCCGCTCGGCCTCCCCCGCGGCGCCACGGGCCTGCCCGGCCAGCCGCCCGAGCTGCTGCGCCACCCCCGACTTCTCCCGCTCGGCGGCCCGGCGCCGCTCCCCGAGCTCCTCCGTCAGCGACGAGGCCGCCCCGCGCCGGGCAGCCGCGGCGCGCTGGGCGGAGGCGAGCTCCTCGCAGCGCACGGCGAGCTCGGCCAGCTCGGCGGCGGCCTCGTCGACGGAGGCCTGCACCTCCAGCAGGCTGGGGGCACCGGCGGATCCGCCGTGCGCGAAGTGGGTGCCCAGCACATCTCCCTCGGCGGTGACGGCGGTCAGCCCGGGGTGGGCCGCGACGAGCTCCTCGGCGTCCTCCAGGGTGCCGACGACCACCATGTCGCGCACCAGCCGCCCCACGGCGGCCATCAGCTCGGCGGGCCCCCGGAGCAGTCCGGCGACGGCGGGCGCGGCGCACTCCCCGGTGGCGACGGCGCGGCGCGCCGGCTCGGAGGCGGCCTGGGGCTGCTCCGCACCGGCCACCGCCTGCCCGGAGACGGCGGGGGACAAAGGCCCGGACGCCTGCCCGGAGACCGCGGAGGACGCAGGCCCGGACGCCTGCCCGGGTACGTGGCCGGCCGGCCCGGCGGAAGGCTCCGTACCCTGCGCGGGTACCTGCCCCGCCCCCGCTCCGCCGGTCACCAGCGCCGCGCGTCCCGCGTCCTGCTTGCGCAGCAGGCGGATCGCGTCGGCCGCCGTGGCCGGGTCCGTCACCGCGATCGCGTCGGCGGCGGCGCCCAGCGCCGCCGCGACGGCGATCTCGTGCCCCGGAGCGACGGTGAGCAGCTCCGCGACCGGTCCGAGCAGTCCCGCGAGCCGGTCCCCCGCACCGAGCAGCACGCCGGTGCCGTCCTTGCGCCGCAGCCCCAGGGACAGTGCCTCGTGCCGGGCCGAGACCGCGGCGCGGCTGCGTTCCGCCGAGGTGACCGCCTCGCGCGCCGTGCTCAGGTCCGACTCCGCCGCGGCGAGTTCCCGCTTGGCGGCCTCGTGCCGCTCCGCCAGTTCGGCGTCGCCGGCGTCCAGGCCGTCGACCTCCGCCTTGAGCTGCTCGTACTCCTCCTGGGCCGCGACCGCCCGCTCCCGCGCCTCGTCCCGCGACGCGGCCAGCCGGTCGATCTCGGCCTGGGCCGAACCCGCCCGGCTCCGGGCGGCGTTGACCTGCCCGTGGAGCCGTGCGAGGCCCTCACGCCGGTCGGCGATGGCGCGGGCCGCGTCCCGGAGCCTGCGCTCCTCCGCCGCCAACTCCCTCTCCAGTTCGGACCGGTGCGCGGTGGTGTCCTCCAGGGCGTGCTCCGCCGCTTCGAGGGCCGCCTCCAGCTCCGCCTCCTGCTCGCGGATCCGGGCGGCCTCGCGCTCCATGTCCTCGGGGTCGCGCCCCCGTCGCTCCTCGTCCGGTGCCGAGGTGGCGCTCTTCACCCGCGCGTCGGCCAGCGAGATGGTGCCCCGGACGCGCTCGGCGAGCTGCGAGAGCTCGTACCAGGTCTGCTGGGCCCGCTGCAGCCGTGGCGCGAGCCGGCGTACCTCGTCCTCCAGGTCCGCCTCGCGGGCGAGCGCCGCCTTGAGCTCGGCCTCGGCCTTCTCCCTGCGCTGCTTGAGAGCTGCCTCGTCGGCGATCTCCCCGCGCAGTGCTTCCCTCAGCCGCACCAGGTCGTCGGCGAGGAGCCGCAGCCGGGCGTCCCGGAGGTCGGCCTGGATGACGGCGGCCCGGCGGGCGACGGCCGCCTGTCTGCCCAGCGGTTTGAGCTGGCGCCGCAGCTCGTCGGTGAGGTCCTGGACACGGGCGAGGTTGGCGCCCATCGCCTCCAGCTTCCGCAGCGCCTTCTCCTTGCGCTTGCGGTGCTTGAGCACGCCCGCCGCCTCCTCGATGAAGGCGCGGCGTCCCGTCGGGTCCGCGTGCAGGACCGAGTCCAGCCGGCCCTGGCCGACGATGACATGCATTTCGCGGCCGATACCGGAATCCGAGAGGAGATCCTGGATGTCGAGCAAGCGGCAGGTGTCGCCATTGATCTGGTATTCGCTGCCGCCGTTGCGGAACATGATCCGGGTGATCGTCACTTCGGCGTACTCGATGGGCAGCGCGCCATCGGAATTGTCGATGGTCAGCGACACTTCCGCACGGCCCAGGGGCGGCCTTCCCGTGGTGCCGGCGAAGATCACGTCTTCCATCTTGCCGCCGCGCAGGGATTTCGCCCCCTGCTCTCCCATCACCCAGGAGAGCGCGTCCACCACATTGGATTTGCCCGACCCGTTGGGTCCGACGACACACGTGATCCCCGGTTCGAACCGCAGGGTCGTGGCGGAGGCGAACGATTTGAAACCACGGAGGGTCAGAGCCTTGAGGTGCACGCCGCCGGACTCTACCTTTCACTCCCGGTTTCACTGATGAAGGTGCAGGGCACATCAGACGGTAAGCGAAGAGCGACAGGCCGGTGACGGCCCCGGGGGGAAAGAAAGAAGGGACGCCGGAGCGTCCCTTGTGAATCGTGCGCGGTGCTGCGCGTGCAGCCGTCCGAGCACAGTCGTGCGTGACGGATCGCGGGCGGGCCGGATCATGAGGAGTTCTCGGAGTTCCGGGACGACGATCCGTGACGACGTCATATCGGTGGGTTGATCCCGAGCGGACTGGCGTGCGGCCCTACCGGCCCCGGCAGGGCCTGGGGGTCAGGTCAGCGCGGGCTCCGCCTGGGGTACGTCGATGTCGATGCTGTCGAGCAGCGACTCTTGGTGCTGGGCGGCGGCGTTGAGCGCGTCGTTCTCGTCCTGGATCCGTACGAGCTCGGATTCCAGGTCCTGGACGCGCTTCTGAAGCCGTCGCATCTCGGCGAGGAGTCGCGGGTCGGAACCGCCGACGTAACCGAGAAGCGCCTTTGCCATGATTGATGGTCCTCCACACTGAGTGACCGACCGGATGCGGTGTGGGTCGTGAGGGAATCGCACCCGCGGTGCTCGGCAGTCTTCTGTCTTCACTGTTCACTGCTGTTCTGCTGTCACCAGCTCTGCCGAACAGCTGAGGTGCGCGGGGTTTTCAGCGTCTCACCAAAAAGTTTGACGGTCAACACGATCACACGCCAGGGGGCCGGGTGTCCCGGGGGCGCGCGGCTCGGCGATCATGCGGCGCGGCTCTCCTGCGGGTCCCGAAGGGCGTGGAGATCTTCGTCAATGCCGCAGCCTGGCATGAGGCGCGCTTCTTGGCAACCATGTCCGGACGCCGGCTTCTTTCGCAGGTCATTTCGGGTGCGCGGCGCCCGTTACCCCTCCCGGCCACCGCTCGGCACCCCTCGTGCGCACAGCGCGTCGGGTCCCGTTTCACCGCCGTGATCAACGGATAGCGAATCCCTCGTATCCGCCGCGCGGCGTGTCCCAGATCTCAGTGACGCCGTCGACGCGGCCGGGTGTGTCGTCGGAGCCGAGCCAGTCGAGCAGACGGTGGCAATTCTCACGCGGCCCTTCGGCCACCACCTGTACCCGGCCGTCGTCGAGATTGAGGGCGAAGCCGGTGAGTTTCCCGATCCCCAAAGCATTTGCCCTGGTGAACCAGCGGAACCCCACTTGCTGTACTCGGCCGCGTACCCATACGACGAGTCGTGCGTCTTCGTTCATGCCCGAACGCTAACCGGCCAATTGCTTCACGAGCACCTCGCCCCAATCCGTCATGGCGTAAGGTCCCCTCGCAATAGCCTCACCCGAACGGGTGAGTTTGATCTTGAATACGGTGACGTCGCCACGACGCCCGGAGCACGAGGAAGGCACAGCGCATGGGACGGCATCGACGCGCAGGCGCGGCCCCCGCCGCTGAGCAGTACACGGCGGACGCCCCGGAGGGGCACAGGAGTGCTCGCCGGAAGAAGCGGACCGGCATACCCGTGCGCGCCGGACTTCTCGGCGTCTCGGCCGCCGTGGCCGTCGGAGCCGTCGCTGTCGCCTCCGGCCTGCTGCCCGGGGGCGGCAGCTACAGCGTCAGCGGGGGCGGGGCATCCGACCAGGTCCACGCGGGCGGTGCTCCCGACCTGCTGACCCAGGGCGACGCGTCCGCCGAACCGACCAGCCGCACCTCGGCGTCCGCGTCGGCCGAGGCCAACCGCGGTGCCGGCCGTTCCGCCGCGCCCTCCACGTCCCCCTCGGCCACCCCGAGCGAGAAGGCGAGCAAGAAGCCTTCCGCCACCGCCTCGAAGCGGGCGACGAAGACGCCGGAGCGGACGAAGGCCCCCGCGGCCGAGCCGAGGAAGAGCACGTCGTCCGGCCCGGCGACCAAGGCCCCGGCGGCTCCGAAGACCTCGTCGGCCACCCCGAGCCGTGAGGCCGAGGCGCCGGCGAGCCCGTCCGCCACCTCCGCCCAGGCCGCCGTGCTCAGCCTCGTCAACCAGGAGCGCGCCAAGGTCGGCTGCAGTCCGGTCACCGCGAGCGCCGCGCTGACCGCGCTCGCCCAGGACTTCAGCGACGACATGGCCGCCCGCGACTTCTTCGGTCACACCGACCCCGACGGCGCCACCCCCTGGGACCGTGCCGACGCGGCCGGTGTGGAGGGCCTCGGCGGCGAGAACATCGCCCGCGGTCAGGCCGACGCGCAGGCCGTGATGGACGCCTGGATGAGCAGCGAAGGCCACCGCGCGAACATTCTCAACTGCGACTACAAGACGCTCGGAGTGGGAGTCCACCTGGGCTCCGGCGGCCCCTGGTGGACGCAGGACTTCGGCTTCTAAGAATTCCGCAGGTCAGCGACCTACGAACTCTCGTGGGCCGTCTCGGGGCCGTCATTGGCGACCGGGGCGGCCCACACTGCGTCCACGGCGGCTCGCGTACGCGTCTGACTGGCCGGCATGAGGTGCGTGTAGGTCCGCAGCGTGAAGCCCGGATCGTGATGGCCGAGGTACTCGCTCAGGGCCTTGATGCTTTCCCCGGCGTCCAACAGCACGGATGCATAGAAGTGCCGTAGCGCGTGCATCCCGTTATCCCTCCCGTTGGCGATACCGGCAGCACGGAGACCAGGGCGCCACTGCCGGTCGTTGAAGCGATTCCGGTTCAGGGAAAAGCCCTCAGGGCTCCGGAAAATCAGAGAAGCGGTAATCGGCGGGCCGTCCAAAGACTTCCAGGGCAAGGTGACCTCCGCCGCCGGGTACTGCGTGAGGTGGCCGGCCAACGCGAAGGCGATGGACTCCGGCAGGGGAACCTCCCGCTCCTTGCCACCCTTGGGCGGTGCGAACACGGGCCGGTTGCGCAGGAGCTTCACCTGTCGGACCACGTGCACGACACCGCCGAGGAAGTCGATGTCCTCGACAGCCAGGCCGAACACCTCCCCCTGCCGAAGACCGCACCCGGCGGCGGGGTCGACAAGCGCCCGATACCGCTCAGGCAGGGCAGCCCGCACAGCCTTGACCTGATCACCAGACCAAGGCTTGACCTTGCGCGGGTCGAGGCGGGGAGCCTTCACAGACCTTGCGCTGCATGGATTGGCCCGGATCACCCGGTCTTCGACAGCGGCCGTGAAGACGGTCGAGACGTGAGCGAAGATGCCGCGCCGATATGCAGGCGAGAGTCCCGCGTCCTCAAGGATCCGCATCCAAAGTCGAATGTGTGTCGGGTTGAACGAACCGATGGGGCGCTTGCCGATGTGCGGGAGCGCGTGAAGACGCAATCGCATCTCGACGGACTCCCGAGTGGAGGGGTCAGTCATCTGCGTCTTCATCCACTGCGTGGCGTACTGCTCGAAAGTGGCCTTACCAGCCTCCGGAGCGATGTAGTCGCCACGGGACATGTCGGCCTCGATGTTCGCCAACCAGGTCTCGGCCTTGCGCTTCTGCTTGTCCGGGAAGCTCTTGGACTTCTCGCTGCCATCGGGACCGACGTATCGCGCGCGGTAGCGCATACCGATGCCGTGACGTTCGGTCGCGACCTTGACCGTCTTGCCGTTCGGGCCCGGCTCGGTCTTGTACCAGCGGTCTTGGATGTGTCCGGCCATCAGGCAGCTTCCTTGTCCATCAGCGCGGCGACCCAGACGCGCACGTCTTCGGGGTCGTAGCGGAGGTGCCGGCCGACGCGGAAGCCGCGGGGCCCGGTGTCCTTGCGGCGCCACTGATAGACCGTCTCGACCGGGACGCCAAGGAGGTCAGCCAGATCAACTGGCGTCAGATAGCGATCGGGGAGCGGACGCCTCATGCCCACACCTCCGATCCGTCGAGCGCTTCGAGTTCGGCGCGTGCGTCGCGGGCGGTTTCGCGGTTGGTGTGGATGTCGCGGTGGATGTTGGCGGCGAGCCAGGATTCGCCGGGGGTGTGGCCGTGTCCGGCGTAGGTCCAGTGGGCAAGGGTCAGCGTGGAGCCCTCCGGGGAGTCGTCCGGATCGGGCAGGCCCCGTTCCCGGCGCTCCTGGCGGGCGCGGAAGTCGGCCCGGACCTGTCGCAGTGCGCCGAGGGTGGTCGAGTAGCGGCGGGACTTCGTGGAGAAGTGGCCCCGGAAGCCGAGCATGTGGGCCCACTGCCAGAGCTTGCGTTCGGGGTAGGCGTCGTCCAGGTCGAAGCACGCTCCGATGAGGCGCCGGGCGTGGTCGGGGAGGTCGGTGAGCTTGTCGAGTTCGGCCAGCTCTCCGATGCGCCGGTCCACGGTGCCGGTCGTCTCGGCCGCCTTGGTGGCGTACTTCGCGACGTACGCGGCCACCGCCTGTTCGGTCAGGTCGTCGTTTGCGTTGTCCGCGCCGATCGGCCGCACGTCCACCTGAGCACCCCACCGAAGCGTCCGAGCCGGTTGGGCGCCCGAAGGCGGAACGGGCACGCTCACACGGGCAGCAGCCGCCTGAATCGCGTCCGACAGCAGAGCGACGCTGGCCCAGGGCGGAGGGGTGGTGTCGGGGCCGTCCGGGCCGTCGAGTCGGACGATCGCGTGGAAGTGGACCGCGCCGCGCTTCTGGAACTCGGCGACCTTCCCGAACGAGATCCGGCACTCCTCGGCCGAGGCTTTCTGGGAGAGGCCGGCGCGAGCGGCGACCTCCCGTCGGAGGTAGATCGTGAAGCGGCGCCACAGGTCCCCGGCGTGGTTGTTCCACAGCACCGCACCGGCGTAGTCGTACGTGCTCGGGTTGAGGGCCGTGCCGAGATCCGGGGAGCCTTCGGGGTGCTCGGTGCCGCACCGGCAGACGCCACGGGTGGGGCGGTTGTGGACCGGGCCGAACGAGGGGGCGGTGAGGGTCGCGAAGACCTTGGGGTGCGTGCGCACCGTGGTGGGGGTGCCCTTGTTCACGTCGCCGGTCAGTCCGGCGCGGATCAGGTGGAAGGTGTCCCCGGCGTAGGTCCAGGCGCAGGAGGGGCACCGGGAGGCACGGCGGTTCCCGCAGGCCACCCGCAGTCGTCCGCCGGGTTCGCCCTGGGTGCTGTAGGAGTAGAGCACCCGTCCCGACTTCGCGTCGCGGGTGGTGGTCATGCCCTCCAGGTGGATCGGGTCCGAGCAGCCACCAGTACGGCGTACCTGTTCCTGCCACCGGTCGAAACCGGGAGCGTTGGCGACGCGTAGGAGGTCGGCCAGGGTCAGGGGGTCGGTGCCCACGACCGCAGCAGTACCGGCCACGGCCGAAGGCTCGACGGGGAAGACCGTCACTGGTCCTCCCTCGGGTAGCCGTGCCCGATCGGCGGGTAGAGCCCGCGCACCTTGGCGTCTTCCTCGGCGTAGTGGGCGTCATCGATCACGGTGAAGAACCGGGTGTAGGGGTGGACGTCGTGAGCGTCGAGGTACATGCCGATCTGCTCGGTACGCCTCTCGTCCGCCCACTCAGCCGCGTGCAGGGCGTCATCGGGGAAGGCGGTCACACGCCCACCTCGTCCACGTCATCGCCGTAGGCGCGATACACCCGGAAAGTGTCGTCCCCGACGTAGCCGGAGACCGGCTCGTAGTCGCCCAGGCGGAAGGTCAGCATGGCGTTGGCCTGCTCCACACAGTCCAGCCGCGCACGGTCGGGGAAACGACCACGAAACCAGCGCCGCGCCGCTGTCGAGACCTGACCGGCCAGACGCAGAACCCTGTAGTGCTGCGCCTCCACACCGGAGCGGTACACGTCTTCGAAGCCGAGTCGGTCAACGCCCTGCACTACCCAGGCGATCACCTGCGGTGTGATGCCCCTCGACCAGGAGAAGCCCGTGGGCATGTCCGAGGCGTACAGCGCGACCGTCCGTTCAGCACCCGTCATCCGCAAGGTTGCGAGCAAGTCACGCTCAGCGGAGGTGTCCGGACTGGTACGCGCAGCTAAGAGTGTTGCAGGCATGATGGAAGCTCCCTCAGGGGACGAGGGGCGGCACATCTGCTTGGCCGTAGGGTGCCGCCCCGACGTGACCAACCTGACTAGCTTGGTTGGCCATGTCCCAAGTTAGAGAGCATGGCTAGCCATGTCAACAACTTGGCTGACATGACTGTCCTAGTCCGCCTCCGGTCACCTACCATCGAGAAATGACCTACGTTCCCGACCCGTTGGATCCAGACGACGACCGACCGCCGTACGAACAGGTGGCAAGCAGCCTGAGCGCCGCCATCCGCACCCGCCGAATCGCCCCCGGAGAGAAGCTCCCCTCCCACAAGGAGCTAACCGAGCTGTACGGCTTCGCGCGGGCCACGATCCAACGGGCCTTGCGGGACTTGGAGGACGAGGGCCTTGTCATCTCCCGAAAGGGCAGCGGGGTCTACGTCCGTAACCGCACCGAGCGTCCCTCTGGTCTTCGCCCGTATGTAGAGCAGGCGTTCAGTCGGGATGAGGTCACCATCGACTTCGCTGGGTTCTCCAGCGAAACCCTGCATGGTGCACTCCAAGAGCCACTGGACAAGATCCGAGTAGGCAGGCTGACGCCGCAGAGCATCACCATGCGGATACTCGTCCCGGACATGTCGGTGCCCCAGGCCGCGCCGGTCCGGATGACGGACGGCCAGGATGATCAGCGTCTCCGCGACCGCATGCGGGAGATCATGATCAGCTACACCCGCAGCATCCGTGACTCCTTCGCTGAGCTGAAGCACCTGGGCCTCGTCTCAGAAACCCGCATCCAGGTGCGCGTCCACAGCGGGACGCCCTTCTTCAAGCTGTACGTCATCAACGGTGAGGACGCCTTCTTCGGGTACTACCCGATCCGGCCCAACAAGGTCGTCGCCCAGGGCGAAACCATCGAGATCTACGACTTGGTGGGCAAGGACACTGTGCTGTTCCACCACTCCCTCAACGATGGCGAATCCTCCAGCGGTGCCCAACAGGTGCAGCAGGCTGGCATGTGGTTCGACAGCGTGTGGGGAACCATCGGAAGGGACTTCGATCTCGATGCCCACTGACCCGCTCAGCCAGGCGCTCATCGGAGCCCGTGTCCTGTTGTTCGACTTCGACGGGCCTCTCTGCGATGTGTTCGCCGGACTGCCGGCACCGCAAGTTGCCAACGAGCTGGCGCGGCTGCTTTCGGCTGAAGATGGAGCTGCGGGGGCGAAGGCGATGGGAACGACCGACCCCATCGAGGTACTCAGCATTGCCCACGAGGCGGACGCAGCCTTGGGCCAGAGGATCGAGCAGGCCCTAACGGCAGCAGAGGTTCGGGCGGTTGAGGTTGCTGGAGCTCCGACGCCGGGTTCTGTGGCTGCGCTGCTGGCGGCTAAGGAGTCCAACCGAGGGATTGCGGTGGTGAGCAACAACTCTGCCCAATGTGTAAGAGCCTTCTTGGACCGTCATGGGTTGGGGGGATACGTCACCGAGATCGTGGGCCGCCCATCCGAGCAGCCGCATCTCATGAAGCCGAACCCGTATCCGCTGATCCACGCCGCTGAACTGATGCACGTGGACGTCTCTGTATGCGCTCTGATCGGTGACTCAGTGACTGACATACAAGCTGCGCGGGCTGCTGGAGCCAGCGTGATCGGCTACGCCAACAAGCCCACCAAGGCCGAGACGTTCGCTTCTCTGGGTGCCAACGCCATCACCCATGAGATGCAGGCCATCGCGGACGCCCTCTCCGCCGAGCAGATCTCCTAGCCAGCACGCAGGCCGGGTTACAGGTTTCTCTACCTCATCAAGGCACCCGGCTGCGCTCCGCTCCGCCGGGCGCGCTTCCCGGCTCTGGCCGCTCCCGCGCTCCTGCCTCCGGCCCGCTCGTCGCTGCCGCCGCCGACGCGCGCCCGCAGTGGATAGGCCGAAAGGCATGAGTCGAGACCAAAGCCCGCGGCTTCAAGACATGCCTCCGGCGGGGGCGCTACGGCACCGGGATGGATGGGGCGCCGTTCGCGAGTGCCGGCCGGAACGTGGTGAGCGTCGTGGTGGCCCCCATCCCGACCACCTTCGACCCAGGCAAAGCCGAGCAGTCGCGGCCCAGGGCGTCAAGGTCGTTCGTACAGTGGCGCGCTCCACCTTGACGCCCTGAACCACGACCGCTCCACAGAGTGTGGGTCGAAGGCGGACGGGATGGGAGCTGGGGCGAGTGGTGGGGGAAGGAAAGACGCCGCTGCACCCCTGACTGTCAGTGGCTGCCGATAGTCTGAAAGGTTGGCAGCTAGCCCTACATCTAGTGGCTGGATGGCCCGACACGCCCACAACTTGTGGTTCGTGTACCCCATTTGAGCCACAGGAGGCGCTATCCTTCTCAACAGCGCGAAAGACCCCAGTTCGGAAGGACTGACGCGGGGTCGGTACCTGTTCGAACTGGGGTCGTGATGCGTTCCTAGGCGCCCAACGACCCTACACGGCTTCCCCCTTCCCTCTGAAGGGTGGGGCCGACGTCGAGCGGTATCCAGCTCGAAAGGTAGGTGATCAGGATGGCTAAGAAGCTGACGCCGGGTACGCCCGCGCCGAAGTCGGGGCAGTACAAGGTCCCCGGATCGAAGACCGAGGTCACGGCCGTGAAGGGCAAGCCCCTTCCGCCGACGCCCAAGGCTGGCCAGGGTTACAAGATCGTTGACCCGACCAAGCACAAGCCGAAGGGCAAGTGACCTGAGGGGCAGGTTCTCCGGAACCTGCCCCTCAGGCGTCCACATGACTTCCGAGCGCAGGGCGTCACGATGAACGCATATCCAGACTTCGGCCACCCCGGGGGCATGAGCGCAAGCCCCTGGTTCAAGCTCCGGTAGGAGCACCTTCCCGGGCCGCCGCCGGGCCGTCCGGGGGCGCTCAAGGGTGACCAACGCTGACAACCGTCAACAGCTTAATTGCAGGTCACAGCACTGGCCACCATCAAGATCGCAGGTCAGGAGAACGACCCGTCACTTCTTCGGCTTCTGAGCAGAGGACAGCCGCTTCACGAACCACGAAGCCCCCTGCCGTCCCAGGACGGCAGGGGGCTTCTCCTGTCCGGACGCCCCCGCCGGCTGCGGGACGACCGGCGCCCGTTCCCTCCGCGCCCGCGACCACGGCCTCCTACGCGTCCCGGTCGACTACGCGGACGGCACCCGTCCGTGCAGCGCTCACCGGAAGTGAGCGCTGCACGGGCGTAAGCTGGCGGTATGGGTGAGACACAGACGGACTCCGTGCGTGACGACGAGGGCGAGTCCCCCTTCGACGTCTTCTCGCGGCAGTGCCCCTCACGCGGAACCCTGGAACACGCCACGGGCCGCTGGGGCAGCCTGACCCTCGGCGCGCTCCACGAGAACGGCGCCCGCTTCAACGAACTGCGGCGCCGGATCGACGGGGTCAGCGAGAAGATGCTCTCCCGGACGCTCCACGCGCTGGAGCGCGACGGCCTGGTCCACCGGGACGCCAGGCTCACCAACCCGCCGCGTGTCGACTACGCGCTGACGCCGCTCGGCCACGAGGTCACGGCCCGGCTGATGGACCTCATCCAGCTCGTCGAGGGGCGGATGCCCGAGGTCATGGAGGCCCGGAGCCGTTACGACGCGGCGCACGAGGCCTGAACAGGACGGTCAGGAAGGCCGCGGCGGACGCTGGCAGCGCGGGCAGAAGTAGCTGGAGCGGTTCATCCAGGGCCGGCGGCGCATCGGCGTACCGCACCGGCGGCAGGGCTCGTCCTCGCGGCCGTAGGCGTCCAGCGACCGGTCGAAGTACCCGGATTCGCCGTTCACGTTGACGTACAGGCTGTCGAAGCTGGTGCCGCCCTGGTCGAGGGCCGCCCGCATGACCTCCCGGACATGGCCCAGCAGCTCCGCCGTCCTCGGGCGGGTCAGGGTCGCGGTCGGCCGCTCGTAGTGGAGCCGGCTGCGCCACAGCGCCTCGTCCGCGTAGATGTTGCCGACACCGCTGATCAGGGACTGGTCGAGCAGGGCACGCTTGACCGTCGTACGGCGCAGTCGCAGCGCCAGGTGGAAGGCGGCGTCGTCGAAGGCCGGGTCGAGGGGGTCGCGGGCGATGTGCGCGATGACGTCGGGCAGACCGTCAGGCGTGTTCTCGTGCAGCGACAGCCCGCCGAACGTCCGCTGGTCGACGAAGCGCAGCTCGGTGCCGAGCGGGTCGTCGAAGCGGATCCTGATCCGCAGGTGCTTCTCGTCGGGGGCGTCCTCGGGCTGGACGAGCAGCTGACCGCTCATGCCGAGGTGTCCCAGGAGCGAGGACTCCACCTCGTCGAGGGGGACCCAGAGGTACTTGCCGCGGCGCATCGCCGTGCCGAAGCGCAGACCCTGGAGCCGGGCCGCGAAGTCCGCGCCCCCCGCGAGGTGCCGCCGGACCGCACGCGGGTGCAGCACCTCGACCGCCTCGACGGTGCGCCCGGCGGTCCAGCGCTCCAGCCCCCGCCGCACGACTTCGACCTCGGGCAGTTCGGGCACGGCGGGCACTCCTTCGGAGAAGCGACGGGACGGACAGGAAGGACGTGACAGGACAGCGAGGACGTGACGGGACAGCGGAAACCCCCCGGTGCGCGGGCGCACCGAGGGGTTTCCGGATCAATCAGGCAGGAGCCGCGTCCGACTTCGGCGACGGGTCGGCAGGGGTGTCGGCGACCCCTCCGTCGGCCGCGGCCTTGGCCGCAGCCTCCCGTGCTTCCGCGGCGGCGCTGATCTCGCGCCAGGCGGACTCGGCCGCCTGCTGCTCCGCTTCCTTCTTGCTACGGCCGGTGCCGGTGCCGTACGAGACACCACCGACGCGAGCAGCAGCAGTAAAGGTCTTCTCGTGATCGGGGCCGGTCTCCGTGACGAGGTACTCGGGGACTCCGAGGCTCTCGCTCGCGGTGAGCTCCTGGAGACTGGTCTTCCAGTCCAGGCCGGCTCCGAGGTTGGAGGACCTGTCGATCAGCGGGTCGAAGAGCCGGTGGACCAGCTCCGAGGCCGCGCCTAGGCCCTGGTCGAGATAGACGGCGCCGATCACCGCTTCAAGGGTGTCGGCGAGGATGGAAGCCTTGTCCCGGCCACCCGTGCCCTCTTCACCGCGGCCGAGCCGGATGAAGGAGCCGAGTTCGAGGCCGCGGCCCACTTCCGCAAGTGCACGCGAGTTGACCACCGCGGCCCGCAACTTGGCCAGCTGGCCTTCGGGCAGGTCGGGGTGGGTGCGGTACAGCGTGTCCGTGACCACCAGGCCGAGCACCGAATCCCCGAGGAATTCGAGCCGCTCGTTGGTGGGCAGACCGCCGTTCTCGTATGCGTACGAACGGTGGGTCAGCGCACGCACCAGAAGGGCGGACTCGAGGTGATACCCGAGCCGCCCTTCCAGAAGCGTGTGGGACGAGGCTGTGTTGATGTTGTCTGCCTGCTTCTTGGCGCTGGACAACTCAGACATCGGGCCTCTCACCAGCCGCTCAGACCTCGAGGACCTGGCGCTTGTTGTAGGTGCCGCAGCTCGGGCACGCGATGTGCTGGAGCTTCGGCTCCTGGCAACGCTCACACGAAACCAGGGTGGGGACCGCAGCCTTCCACTGCGACCGGCGGTGGCGCGTGTTGCTGCGCGACATCTTCCGCTTCGGAACAGCCACGGCTACTTCTCCTGCTTCTCGTCGACGCCAGGTTCGGCGCCGCCCATGTTGTCCTTCTCGCCGTCCTGAACGGTCTCGGCGAGTCCTTGCAGTGCCGCCCAACGGATGTCGGCGACGTCGTGGTGGTGGTCCGGATTCTCGTCCAGCCTGATTCCGCATTCGGAACACAGACCGGCACAGGTCTCCTTGCACACCGGCTGCAGCGGCAGTGCGAGCACCACCGCGTCACGCAGCACAGGCTCGAGATCGAACGAGTCGTCCTCGAGAAAGAACCTGTCCTCGTCGTCCTCGGCGTCGTCGACCGGGTCCGCGGTCCTGCTGCGGTTCCGGTCGTCGGCGTCAGGGTACGAGAACATCTCCTGGAAGTCCGCTTCGACCTCGAGGGTCAGCGGCTCCAGACACCTTACGCACTCCCCCTCGGCGGTCGCACGGGCGGTGCCTGTGACAAGCACCCCTTCCATGACCGATTCGAGGCGGAGGTCCAGCGCCAGGGGCGCGTTCTCCGGAACTCCGACGACCCCGTCGATGCCGAGGTCCTTCGGTGCTTCCGCCGTGCGGGTCAGCCGCTTCTGGGTACCCGGACGCCGGCCCAGCTCACGCGTATCGAACACGAGAGGGCTGCGGTGGTCGAGGTGGCCGTTCAGGGCTTTTCCTGCTTTCGAGATCATGTGCGTGGTGCTGCTTCGGGGAAGCTGCCCCTGTCCTCAGGGAAAGAGGGCAGCTGGGATCGCTGCATACGCGCGACCGAAGAGCCAGGATACTGGACGTACCGCCCAGCTCCCAATCCGGTACGAGCCGCTCCGGTCAGCGGCCCTGTTCGTACCGGCGCAGCTGTTCCAGGTCGATCATGCCGGTGTCGAACAGGCTGGTCTCGTCGAGCGCGCTCTCGCCCTGCTGCGCGGGCACCTGGGCCTGCTGCGGCCAGTACTCCTGCTGCTGGTTCGGGTCGTACGCCTGCTGCTGGTAGGCCGCGTACGGGTCGGGCTGCTGCGGGTAGCCGTAGCCGTCCTGGACCTGCTGCTGGTCCTGGTAGCCGTACGTCTGCGCGTACGGCGCCTCCGGCTGGGCCTGGACCGGGAAGTCGCTCGGGGACGGGTCCTGATAGTCGGCCACCGGCGCGTACTCCGGCTGCGCCGGCTCCGCGTAGGAGGGCTGCTGAGGGCTCCGGAGCGGCTCGGGGCCGGCCAGCTCGGCCAGGCCCGCCCAGTGGTCCTCGTCGCTGGTGTGCTGGTGGCCGCCCGCGGCGTCCTGGGCCGCCATGTGCGCGCCGAGGTCGTCGGTGGCGACCCGGCCGTGCAGCTTCTGACGGCCCCGGCCGACGGCCTCCAGGGTCTTGGCCAGCACGGCCTCGAAGGCGCCGAGCTTGGTGTCCACGTAGTCGTCGGCGCGGCGGCGGAGCGTCTCGGGGTCGGCGCTGCGCTCCGGGGCCTCGGCGAAGTCCGGGTCCTGGTAGCCCTGCTCGTCGAGGCCCTCGCCGCGGCCCAGGAGCTTCTCCCGGCCCCGGTCGACGGAGCCGATGGTCTTGGTGAGGACGACCTCGAAGTTGGCGAGCTTGCTGTCGACGTACTCGTCGGCCTCGGCGCGGACCTCGTCGGCCTCCCTGCGGGCCTCGGACAGGATCCGGTCCGCCTCCGCCTGGGACCGCTGCGCGATCTCGGTGCCGGAGACCAGCGAGCCGCGCTCCGCACGGGCGGACGCGATGATCCGCTCGGCCTCCTGCCGGGCCTGCTCGACGAGCTGCTCATGGCCGCCGATGAGCTCCTGGGCGTGGGCGAGGGACCCGGGCAGGGCCTCGCGCACCTCCTCGAGCATCGCGAGCAGTTCGGCCCGGTTCACCACACAGGACGCCGACATGGGCATGGAGCGGGCGTTCCCGACCGTTTCGACGATCTCGTCGAGCTTCTTCTGCACGTCCACCGTGTGCTCGCCACTCTCTGCTGCTGTTGGAGACGGACGGGACGACTGTAAGGCCAGTCGCCGCCACTCCGACACCTGGTGACGGACGGTCAGCTCGTCACTTCTTACCGAGACGGTCCACGAGCGCCTCGTGGACCGCCGGCGGCAGCAGGTGCGCCACGTCGCCGCCCCAGGCGGCGACCTCCTTGACCAGGGAGGACGACAGGAAGCTGTAGGTCGGGTTCGTCGGCACGAAGAGCGTCTCGACGCCCGAGAGGCCGTTGTTCATCTGGGCCATCTGGAGTTCGTAGTCGAAGTCGCTGACGGCCCGCAGGCCCTTCACGATCGCCGGGATGTCACGCTGCTTGCAGAAGTCGACCAGCAGGCCGTGGAAGGACTCGACCTCGACGTTGCCGAAGTCCGCCGTCACCTCGCGGATCATCGCGATCCGCTCGTCGACGGTGAACAGCCCTTTCTTGGACTGGTTGATCATCACGGCGACGTGCACGACGTCGTACAGCTTCGAGGCTCGTCCGATGATGTCGAGATGTCCGTTGGTGATGGGGTCGAACGACCCCGGACAGACGGCGCGGCGCAACGTGGTTCCCTCGCTCTCCGGTGCGGTCATCGTGCGTCTTCGCACGTAGAGGCGGCGCGACCGTACCAAAACGTGGCTTCGCCGTAGCGACGCGCCCGCTGGGGCTCGAATCCGTCGGGCCAGGTGAATTCCCCGCCTCTGGTGCTCCGTTCCACCGTGACGAGAGCATCGCCCGTGAGCCACCCCTGAGCACGGAGTGTGAGCAGGATCTCCCGGAGATCGTCGTCGGTGACGGCGTAGGGCGGGTCGAGGAAGACCACGTCGTACGGGTCCGAGGGCGCCGGTCCGGTCACGATCTGTTCCGCTCTGCCCGCACGGAGTTCCGCGCCGGGCAGACCCAGGGTGCGGATGTTGTCGCGGACGGTGCGCGCGGCCTTGGCGTCGGCCTCCACGAGCAGCGCGTGGGCGGCTCCGCGCGAGAGGGCCTCCAGTCCCACGGCCCCCGAGCCCGCGTACAGGTCGGCGACACGGATGCCGTCGAGCGTGCCCAGGAGCGCCTGCCAGGTGGAGAACAGGCCCTCGCGCGCACGGTCGGAGGTGGGGCGGGTGCCGGTGCCGGGGGGGACGGCGAGGCGGCGTCCGCCGGCCGAACCGGCAATCACGCGGGTCATGGGTGTCTGTTCCTCGGGTCGCGGGCGGCACACCGGACGGGACGTGTGCCGTGCTCCCCACGATATGGCGTCACCGGGGATCCGCCCGGTCACCCCTTGTCGAGGTACTCCTCCCGCTCCTTGTCGAGCAGGGCGTCCAGCGCGGTGCGCAGCTCCGGCAGCCGTTCGAGGCCGGGGTCGTCCGCGACGACGCGGACGGCCTCCTCGCGGGCCGCCGCGATGACCTCCTCGTCGTCGATGACGCTGAGCACCCGCAGGGAGGAGCGGACGCCGGACTGGGCCTGGCCGAGGACGTCGCCCTCGCGCCGCTGTTCGAGGTCGATCCGGGAGAGCTCGAAGCCGTCGAGGGTGGCGGCGACCGCGGAGAGCCGGGCCCGGGCGGGGCTCGCCTCGTGCGCCTCGCTCACCAGCAGACAGAGACCGGGGGCGCTGCCACGACCGACACGGCCCCTGAGCTGGTGCAGCTGGGACACCCCGAAGCGGTCCGCGTCCATGATCACCATCGCGGTGGCGTTGGGAACGTTCACCCCGACCTCGATGACGGTGGTGGCGACCAGGACGTCGGCCCGGCCGTCGGCGAACCGGCGCATGACGTCGTCCTTGTCGTCGGGCGGCATCCTGCCGTGGAGGACCTCGACGCGCAGGCCGGCGAGCGGTCCCTTCGCGAGCTGGTCCGCGATGTCCAGCACCGCGAGCGGCGGCCTCTTCTCGGCGTCCTCCTCCGGGGCGGCCTTCTTCTTCCCGGCCTTCCCCTTCTTCTCCGCGGCCTCGTCGGCGTCGTCACCGATGCGGGGGCACACGACGTAGGCCTGGTGGCCGTTCTCCACCTCCTCGCGGACCCGCTCCCAGGCGCGGCTGAGGAAGTGGGGCTTGTCCTTGGCCGGGACGACATGGCTCGCGATGGGCGACCGGCCGGCCGGGAGCTGGTCGAGGACGGACGTCTCCAGATCGCCGAAGACGGTCATCGCGACCGTACGGGGAATGGGGGTGGCCGTCATGACGAGCAGGTGGGGCGGCTGCTTCCCCTTGGAGCGCAGCGCGTCGCGCTGTTCCACCCCGAAGCGGTGCTGTTCGTCGACGACGACCAGGCCGAGGTCGTGGAACCGGACCTTGTCCTCGATCAGCGCATGGGTGCCGATGACGATCCCGGCCTCGCCCGTCACCAGGTCGAGCAGGGCCTGCCGGCGGGCCGCCGTACCCATGGAGCCGGTGAGCAGGACGACCTTCGTGCCCAGGTCGGAGCCGCCGAGCAGGCCGCCCTCGGCGAGCTCCCCCATCATCTCGGTGATCGACCGGTGGTGCTGCTGGGCCAGCACCTCGGTGGGTGCGAGCATCGCCGCCTGGCCGCCCGCGTCGACGGTGCGGAGCATGGCCCGCAGCGCGACGAGCGTCTTGCCGGACCCGACCTCGCCCTGGAGCAGCCGGTGCATGGGGTGTTCGGTCGCCAGGGCGTCGAAGATCTCCCCGGTGACCTTCTGCTGGCCCTCGGTGAGGGTGAAGGGGAGCGTGGCGTCGAAGGCGTCGAGCAGTCCGCCGGCGACGGGCCGGCGGGCCACCGCCGGGAGCTGGGTGTCCGCGTAGCGGCGGCGGGCCAGGGCGACCTGGAGGACGAAGGCCTCGTCCCAGCGCAGCCGGTCCCGCGCGGCGGCGATGTCCGCCTTGGTGTGCGGGCGGTGGATCCTGAGCAGCGCCTCGGGGAGCGGGACGAGTCCCCTGCCGTCGCGCAGTGCCGGGGGCAGCGGGTCCACCGCCTCCTGCGCGCTCGGGAGGACCGTGTCGACGGCCTTGGCGATCCGCCAGGAGTCCAGTTGCTTGCAGGCCGGGTAGATCGGCAGCAGCTGCCCCGCGAAGGCGTCGACGGCCTCGGTCGCCTCGTCCTCGTCATTCGCGTCGAGGAGCTGGTACGTGGGGTGGGCCAGCTGCATCTTGTGGTTGAACAGGGATGCCTTGCCCGCGAACATCGCCCGCCGGCCGGGGAGGAGCTCCTTGTGCGGCTTGTGGACGCCGTGTCCGAAGAAGACCAGCTGGAGTCTGCCGCTGCCGTCGGTGAGGGTGACCTCGAGCCGCTTGCCCCGGCCGTTGTTGAACATCATGACGCGCGCGTCGGCGACCTGGGCGACGACCGTCACGTGCTCGTCCAGCGGGAGCTCGGTGAGCGTCGTGAGGCGGCCCCGCTCCTCGTAGCGCCGCGGGTAGTGGTGCAGCAGATCACCGACCGTGTGCAGGTAGAGGTGTTCGGCCATCACCTTCGCGGTGGCTCCGCCGAGCAGCTTCTTGAGGGGTTCATCGAAAGCGGACACGCGGTCCATTGCACACCACGCCACTGACAGATGTCGCCGGGCGCCGCGCCCCGTGACGTGTCACTCGACGCCGATCAGCAGGGGCGCCGCCTGGTGTCCGCCCCGGTAGACGACCGTGTCGACGGCGAGGTAGCCCTCGCGGATGTGCGCGCCCAGGTCGTCGGCCAGGGCGTCGGGCACGTCCTCGCCGAGGACCAGGGTGACGAGTTCGCCGCCGGCCGACAGCATCCGGTCCAGGACCGTGCGGGCCGTGCCGGGGACGTCCTCACCGATGACGGCGACGTCCCCGTCGATCAGGCCGAGGATGTCGCCGGCCTGGCAGATGCCCGCCATGGTCCACGACTGCCGTTCCGCGACGGCGAGTTCGGCGTAGCGGGTGGCCCCGGCCGCCGAGGTCATCGCGACGACGTCCTCGTCGAAGGTGCGGTCGGGTTCGTGGACGGCGAGCGCGGCGATGCCCTGGACCGCGGCGCGGGTGGGGACCAGCGCGACACGGATGCCCTCGGTCCTGGCCTGTTCGGCGGCGGCGGCGGCGGTGTGGCGCAGCTGTGCGTCGTTGGGCAGCAGGACGACCTCGCGGGCGTGGGCCCGGCGGATGGCGTCGACCAGCTCGCCGCTGGCGGGCGGCTCGCCGGGCCGGGCCAGCACGGTGGTCGCCCCCGCCTCGGCGCAGAGGCCGGCGAGCCCGTCGCCGGGAACGACCACCACGACGGCGCGCTGGGCGGGCTCCCGGTGGGCCGCGCCCCGGTCGGCGGCGAAGTGGGTGATCCGGATCCGGTAGGGCCGGCCGGCCTCGACCCCGGCCTCGACGGCCGCCCCGGCGTCGTCGACGTGGACGTGGACGTTCCACAGCCCGTCGCCGCCGACCACGACCAGGGAGTCCCCCAGGGCGTCCAGCCGGCTCCGCAGCCGGGCCACGGCGTCGTCGGGCGCCTCCAGCAGATAGATGACCTCGAAGGCGGGGCCGCCGTCCGGGCCCGCGTCGGCGCAGTCGCCCGTCAGGGGCGCGGCCTCGGGCGCGGGCCGGACGCCCCGCTCCTGCGCCCGGCCGCCCACGGCTTCCAGCAGCGCTCCGAGCACGGTCACCAGGCCCTGCCCTCCCGCGTCCACGACGCCCGCGCGCCCGAGGACGGCGAGCTGGCCGGGGGTGGCGGCCAGGGCCGTGCGGGCTCCGCCGTACGCCGCGTCGACCACTTCCTTGAGGCCGGCGCCCCCCTCCGTGGCCCCGGCCGCCTCGGCGGCGGCGGTGGCGACGGTGAGCACGGTGCCCTCGACGGGGTGGGCGACGGCCTGCCGTGCCGCGGCGGCGGCCTCGGCGAGGGCGGCCCTCAGGTGATCCGCGTCACCCGACTCGGAGAGCACGCTCGCCATGCCCCGGAGCAGCTGGGCCAGGATGGTCCCGGAGTTCCCCCGGGCGCCGATCAGCGCGCCGTGGGCCATGGCCCGTACGGCGTCGGCGGGGGCGGGCACGGTGGAGCCGGTCTCGTGGGCGGCGAAGACCGCTTCGACGGCGGCGGCCGCCGACTCGACGGTGAGGTACAGGTTGGTGCCGGTGTCCCCGTCGGCGACGGGGTAGACGTTGATGGCGTCGATGGCCGCCCGCTCCCGGCCCAGTGCTTCCAGGGCAAGTGAGCACCAGGTGCGCACCGCGACGGCGTCAAGATCGTCGGGGGACTGCGGCACCGTTGGTCCTCCTTGGGACGGCCGTGGGGGGCTGGCTGCACCGCAGGGTAGTCCTCGTCCGTGGACCCGTCGGGCACAGGTGCGGGACGGAGGGCCCGGGGAGCCGTGGTAGTTTCGTATCTCCGACGCAGCCGTTGTATGCTGCTTCGGTTGCCCGACGAAAGTCGGGCCATTCCTCCGGTACCGCCACTTCAGTAAAATGATTCCGGCGCGCCGGAATTCACTGTAAGTGCATCTGAAGTCTTTGGAGTGACCCGTGGCTGCCAACTGCGACGTTTGCGGCAAGGGGCCGAGCTTCGGCAACAGCATTTCGCACTCGCACCGCCGTACGTCCCGTCGCTGGAATCCCAACATCCAGCGCGTGCGTGCCGTGGTCGGGCGGACGCCGAAGCGGCTCAACGTCTGCACCTCGTGCATCAAGGCCGGCAAGGTCGCGCGCTGACGTCTCGTCGTAGCGCAGCCTTCCGGTTGCCCAAAAAGCCGGTCCACCTCGGTGGACCGGCTTTTTGCTGTGCCCGGGGGCCCCGCCTCACCCCACGGGGCGTGTGAGCCAGCCGTGGTCGACGGGGCCGATCCCGCCGCCCAGCGCGAAGCCGGCCCGGATCGCGCCGGTGACGTACTCCTTCGCCCCCCGCACCGCGGTCGGCACGTCCTGGCCGCGGGCGAGTCCGCACGCGATGGCGGAGGCGAGGGTGCAGCCCGTGCCGTGGGTGTGCCGGTTGTCGTACCGGGGCGCGCGCAGCCAGTGCTCCTCGCCGCCGTCCGTCAGCAGGTCCACGGCCTCGCCGGGCAGATGGCCGCCCTTGACGACCACCCAGCGCGGACCGTACGCGAGGATCTCCGCGGCGGCCCGCCGCATCCCCGCCTCGTCGGTGACGGTGACGCCGGTGAGCTGGGCCACCTCGTCGAGGTTCGGGGTGGCGACCGTGGCGACGGGCAGCAGCTTCGTGCGTACGGAGTCGAGGGCTTCGGCGGCGAGCAGGGCGTCCCCGTGCTTGGAGACGCCGACGGGGTCGACGACGACGGGTGCGCCGGTCCCCGCGAGGAGTTCCGCGACGGTGTCGACGAGGGCGGCCGAGGACAGCATGCCGGTCTTCACGGCCTGGACGCCGATGTCGTCGACGACGCTGCGGTACTGGGCGCGCACGGCGTCCACCGGAAGCTCCCAGGCTCCTTGCACGCCCAGCGAGTTCTGGGCGGTGACCGCGGTCAGCACGCTCATGCCGTGGGCGCCGAGGGCCAGCATCGTCTTCAGGTCGGCCTGGATGCCCGCACCGCCGCCGGAGTCTGATCCGGCGACGGTGAGGACACGGGGCGGTATCGGGGCAGGTGCGGTCATGCCCCGGAATCTACTGCGCGTCCTCGATGGATCCGAAATGGTCCCAGCCGCCCTTGCTCGTCCAGGGCGCCCCGTCGACGGTGACCTGGGGCAGCGCCGACGGGTTGAGTACCTCCCCGATGACCTTCCAGCGCGCGGGCAGCTTCACGTCGGCCGGGAACGTCGCCACGATCGCGTGGTCCTCTCCCCCGGTGAGCACCCACTGCAGCGGGTCGACCCCGACGGCCTGTCCGATGTCGGACATCTGCGACGGGATGTCGATGAGCCCGGACCGCAGGTCGATGCGGACCTTGCTGGCCTCGGCGATGTGACCGAGGTCGGCGACGAGTCCGTCACTGACGTCGGTCATGGCCGTGGCGCCCAGCCCCGCCGCCGCGGGACCCGCGTGGTACGGGGGTTCGGGGCGCCGGTGGGCCTCCACGAAGGCGCGCGGCGAGCGGAACCCCCGGGAGAGCACGGCGAATCCGGCGGCGGACCAGCCGAGCCATCCGGTGACGGCCACGACGTCACCGGGCCGGGCCCCGGACCGGGTGACGGGTTCGTGGTTGCGCAGGTCGCCGAGGGCGGTGATGGCGACGGTGATGGTGTCGCCGCCGACGACGTCACCGCCGACCACGGCCGCGCCGGCGACCTGGCATTCGTCGCGCAGCCCGTCCATCAGCTCGGCGGCCCAGGTGACGGGCAGGTCGGCCGGTACGACGAGGCCGAGCAGCAGCGCGGTGGGCACGGCGCCCATGGCGGCGATGTCGGCGAGGTTCTGTGCGGCCGCCTTGCGGCCGACGTCGTACGCCGTCGACCAGTCGCGGCGGAAGTGCCGCCCTTCCAGCAGGATGTCCGTACTGGCCACGACCCTGCGGTCGGGAGCGGCCACGACCGCGGCGTCGTCGCCGGGTCCCAGCCGTACCGCCGGAGTGGTGGTGAGCCGGGAAGTGAGCTCTCTGATGAGCCCGAACTCCCCCAACTCGCCCACGGTTCCCTTCACCGAGTCTCACCTCTCATCTATCGCACCGGACACCTGTCCGGGCTGCTGCAGCGGCCGGAGGTCCGGACCGTGGACGGACGGCCCGCGGAAGCCGGTGGCCCCGGGACGTGCGGGCGTCACCGTCACCCTTCCGCACCGGTGGGCTTGCGGTCGCGAGCCCTCACTGCTGTCGGTACCGTCAAGAGATACGTCAACTTCTGTGGTGCGTACGCCACGCTGTGGGCGTCAACCGGCCCGTAGGTCTCCCCGCGGCCCGGGGCGACGCGATAACGTGGCGTCCCTTTCCCCCACATGATCCTCGTGGCCGCCCTGGAGGTTCCGTGGTACAGGCGTACATCCTTATCCAGACCGAGGTGGGCAAGGCGTCGATCGTCGCCGAGACCATCGCCAAACTCCCGGGAGTGATCCAGGCAGAGGACGTCACAGGCCCCTACGACGTGATCGTGCGCGCACAGGCCGACACGGTCGACGCGCTCGGCCGCATGGTGGTCGCCAAGGTCCAGCAGGTGGACGGCATCACGCGTACGCTGACCTGCCCGGTCGTCCACCTCTGACCCCTGTCTACGCTGGTCCGGTGACTCACACCCGCCGCCGGTCCCGCCGCTCACGTGTTCTCGTCCCGTCCGCCGCCCTCTTCGTGCTGGCCGTGGCGGGCTGTTCGGACGGCGGTGCCCGGCCCTCGGTGGCGGTTCCCACGCCGTCGTCGGAGGCCGCCGCCGGCTACTGCGAGAAGCTGCACGAGGAGCTGCCGGAGACCGTCGACGGTCTGGAACGGAACGATCCCTCACCGGATTCGGACCTGACCGCCGGCTGGGGGGACGGGGCGATCGTACTGCGCTGCGGCGTCCCCCGGCCCGCGAGGATGGACGATTCCCAGTCCAAGGCCGTCGACGCGGACGGCGTCAACTGGCTGCTGGAGCAGCCCGACGACGCCGACGCCGGCGCCGGCCCGCGCTTCACCACCACGTACCGCAAGGCGTACGTCGAGGTGACGCTCGGGACGGAGTACGCCCATGACATCACCCCGCTGTCCGCGTTCGCCGTGCCGGTGAAGAGGACGGTCCCCGACAGCCTCTGAGGGCTGCCCCGCGCGGGGCAGCCCTCGGGCCGGGGTCAGCGCAGGCCGGTGGAGCGGTTCAGCGCGGCCGTGATCAGCCGGTCCACCAGCTCCGGGTACTCGACACCGCTCGCCTGCCACATGCGGGGGTACATGGAGATCGGAGTGAAGCCCGGCATGGTGTTGATCTCGTTGATGACGAACGTGCCGTCCTCCGTGAGGAAGAAGTCGGCGCGCACCAGGCCCTCGCAGGAGGCCGCCTCGAAGGCCTCGACGGCGAGCCGCCGCACCTCGGCGGTCTGCTCCTCGGTCAGCGGCGCGGGAACCATGCCTGCCGCCGAGTCGATGTACTTGGCCTCGAAGTCGTAGAAGTCGTGCGCGGTGACGGGCGGGATCTCGGCGGGCACGCTGGCGCGCGGTCCGTCCTCGAACTCCAGCACGCCGCACTCGATCTCCCGGCCGCGCAGCAGCGATTCCACGAGGAACTTGGGGTCGTGCCGGCGGGCCTCCTCGATCGCCTCGTCGAGCCCGGCGGCGTCGTCGACCTTGGTGATGCCCATCGAGGACCCGCCGCGGGCGGGCTTGACGAAGAGCGGCCAGCCGTTCTCGGCCGCGAACTCCATGATGCGCTTGCGGGCGGCGGGCTGGTCCGACTCCCATTCCCGGGGGCGGACGACCTCGTAGGGGCCGACCGGCAGCCCGAAGGAGGTGAACACCCGCTTCATGTACTCCTTGTCCTGGCCGACGGCCGAGGACAGGACGCCCGCGCCGACGTAGGGCACCCCGGAGAGCTCGAGGAGCCCCTGGAGGGTGCCGTCCTCGCCGTAGGGGCCGTGGAGCATGGGGAAGACGACGTCGACCTCGCCCAGGACCGTGGGCACCGCACCGGGTTCACCCACGACGACGTCCCGGTTGCCGGGGTCGACGGAGAGCGTCACGGCGCCCCGCGCGGACTCCGCGAGCTGGTCCACGTCGGGCACCTGCCGGTCCGTGATGGCCATGCGGGCGGGGTCGTCGGACGTGAGGGCCCAACGCCCGTCCCTGGTGATACCGATCGGCAGGACGTCGTACTTCGTCCGGTCGATGGCGCTCATGATGGCACCGGCCGTGACGACCGAGATGCCGTGTTCGGAGCTACGGCCGCCGAACACGACGGCCACGCGCGGCTTGCGGCCCTGCGCGGAGCTCCGCTCGGAGCTCAGGGGGCTCTCAGGGCTCTGGGGGAGGTTCTGGCTGCTCATATCGCGATGAGCGTACCTGCTGGTAGGGCTCGAGTCAGCGTCGCTCGGGCTTGGCGCTGCGCGACATCAGCTCCTTGAGGGCGACGACCGGCGGCTTGCCCTCGTGGACGATGCCGACGACCGTCTCGGTGATCGGCATGTCGACGCCGTGCCTGCGCGCCAGATCGAGCACCGACTCGCAGGACTTGACGCCCTCGGCGGTCTGGCTCGTGACGGCGACGGTCTCCTGGAGGGTCATGCCGCGCCCCAGGTTGGTGCCGAAGGTGTGGTTGCGCGAGAGCGGCGAGGAGCAGGTGGCCACCAGGTCGCCCAGTCCGGCCAGTCCGGAGAAGGTGAGCGGGTCGGCGCCCATGGCCAGTCCCAGGCGGGTGGTCTCGGCGAGGCCCCGGGTGATGAGGGAGCCCTTGGCGTTGTCACCGAGGCCCATGCCGTCCGCGATGCCCACGGCGAGGCCGATGACGTTCTTCACGGCGCCGCCCAGCTCGCAGCCGACCACATCGGTGTTGGTGTACGGCCGGAAGTACGGGGTGTGGCAGGCGGCCTGGAGGCGCCGGGCGACGTCCTCGTCGGCGCAGGCGACGACGGCCGCGGCCGGGCGGCGTTCGGCGATCTCCTTGGCCAGGTTGGGGCCGGTGACGACGGCGATGCGGTCCGGGGTGACATCGGTGACGTCCCCGATGACCTCGCTCATCCGCTTGGCGGTGCCGAGTTCGACCCCCTTCATGAGGGAGACGAGCACGGTGCCGGGCTCCAGGTGGGGCGCCCAGTCCGCGAGGTTGGCGCGCAGGGTCTGGGACGGTACGACCAGGACGGCGAAGTCGGCGCCGCGCAGCGCCTCGGCGGGATCGGTCGTGGCCCGCACGGAGGCGGGCAGCTCGACGCCCGGCAGGTAGCCCGGGTTGGTGCGGGTCCTGTTGACGGTCTCGACGACCTCGGCGCGACGGCCCCAGAGGGTGACCTCGCAGCCGGCGTCGGCGAGGACCATGGCGAAGGCCGTACCCCATGAGCCGGTTCCGAAGACGGCCGCCTTCGCGGGGTGCGTCACGTCGATCCCTTTCCCTCTGCCTTGCGCCGCTGTTCAGCACGGGCCCTGCGGTGATCGTAGAGCTCCGCGGGGGCCTTCTCGCCGCGCACCTCCTCGAGCTGGGCGGTGACGGCGGCCATGATGGTCTCGGTGGCCTGGCGCAGGACGTCGGGCGTCGGCTCGAGGCCGTAGTAGCGGGAGAGGTCGACCGGCGGACCGGCCTGTACCCGCAGGGTCTTGCGGGGGAACAGCTGGAGCTTGTTCTCCTTGGCGTAGGGCGGCATCGCGAGGTTGGCGCCCCACTGGGCGACGGGGATGACCGGGGCCTTGGTCATCAGCGCGACCCGGGCGGCGCCGGTCTTGCCGGCCATCGGCCACATGTCGGGGTCGCGGGTGAGGGTGCCCTCCGGGTAGAAGGCGACGCACTCACCCCGCTCGATGGCGTCGACGGCGGCGCGGAAGGCGTCGAGCGCGTTGGTCGTCTCGCGGTACACGGGGATCTGGCCGGTGCCGCGCAGGATCATTCCGACGAAGGGTGTCCTGAACAGCCCCGCCTTCGCGAGGAGCCGGGGCACGCGTCCGGTGTTGTACTGGAAGTGCCCGTACGACAGCGGGTCCAGGTACGAGTTGTGATTGACCGCGGTGATGAATCCGCCGTCGGCCGGAATGTGTTCCATTCCCCGCCAGTCCCGCTTGAACAGAACCACCAGGGGCGGTTTCGCGATGACCGCGGCCAGGCGGTACCAGAAGCCGATTCTGCGGCGGGACACTCGGACGCCTTCCTCTAGAGCTGTGTGCTGCTGCGGGGCCGGCGGCCGTACTGCCTCGCCCCCGGGCCCCTGCTGTGGAGAACACCGTACGCCTCACCCGTGGGGGCGGACCTCCGGGTTGTCGTACCGGCAGGCGAGAATAAGGGCTGATGCGTACGGAGGGGGAGATCGCCACGAACACCGACCCGACCGGCCCCTGGTCCCTGGTCGTCCCGCTGAAGCCGCTCGCGCGGGCCAAGAGCAGGCTCGCCCGGGCGGTGGGCGGGGATCTGCGTCCCCGCCTGGCCCTGGCGTTCGCGCGGGACACCGTGTCGGCGGCGCTGTCCTGCCGGGCCGTGGGGGATGTGGTGGTCGTCACGGACGACCCGGTGGCCGGGGCGGCACTGGCCGCGCTGGGCGCGCGCACGGTGGCCGACACCCCGGCGGCCGGGCTCAACGCCGCGCTGGAGCACGGCGCGCGCTCGGCTCTCGCCCGGCGCGGGGGTGCGGCGGTGGCCGTGCTGAACGCGGATCTTCCCGCACTGCGGACGGACGAATTGGCGCGGGTGCTCGAATTCTCTTCGGCATTTCCCCGCGCATTTGTCGCCGACGCGCAGGGAATCGGCACCACATTTCTTTCCGCGACGCCCGGGGTGGAATTGCGTCCGGGCTTCGGCGGCGCGTCGCGGGCCCGGCATCTCGCGTCGGGAGCGGTGGAGATCGGGCTGCCGGGCCTCGATTCGGTCCGCAGGGACGTGGACACGGGCGACGACCTCGCCGCGGCGCTGGCGCTGGGGGTGGGGCGGTTCACCGCGGATCTGACGGCCCCGGTGGCGCCCGCCGCGGACCGATAGGCTGCCGCTCATGCAGGCGACCTCGTTCACGTACGACTCCGAGACCCGCACCGGCAGTGTGCTGCTCGACGACGGCACCCCGGTGGACTTCGACGCACCCGCGTTCGACGCGGGAGGCCTGCGGCTGCTGCGTCCGGGGCAGCGGGTGCGGATCGAGACCGAGGGCGAGGGGGCCTCGCTGCGGATCACCCTGGTGACGCTGCAGACCCTCTGAGCGCCCCGGTGTGGCCGCCGGCACCCCGGACAGGCCCCTGAACAGCCCGCGGGCCGGGCTCCCCGAGGGGAGCCCGGCCCGGCGCGTATGAGGAACGAGCGGTGCCCGGTCTCACTTCTTGCGTGCGGTGACCTTCTTGGCTGTCGTCTTGCGTGCCGTGGTCTTCTTCGCGGGCGCCTTCTTCGCCGTGGTCTTCTTGGCGGGCGCGGTCTTGGCCGCGACGGTCTTCTTCGTGGCCGTCGCCTTCTTGGCCGGCGTCGCCTTCTTCGCGGCCGACGTGGTCTTCTTGGCCGCGGCCGTGGTCTTCTTCGCCGGCGTCGCCTTCTTCGCGGCCGACGTGGTCTTCTTCGCCGCCGCTGTGGCCTTCTTCGCCGCGGTGGTCTTCTTGGCGGTGGCCTTCTTCGCGGCCGCCTTCGCCGTCGTACGGGTGGAAGAACCGCCCGAGAGGCTGCCCTTGGGGGCCTTCTTCACGGCCACGTCGTTCTTGGGGAGCTTCTTGGAGCCGCTTACCAGGTCCTTGAACCCCTGGCCCGCGCGGAAGCGGGGCACGGAGGTCTTCTTGACCCGCACGCGCTCGCCCGTCTGGGGGTTGCGGGCGTACCGGGCGGGACGGTCGACCTTCTCGAACGAGCCGAAGCCGGTGACCGAGACACGGTCCCCCGCGACGACCGCACGGACGATCGCGTCGAGTACCACGTCGACGGCGTCTGCGGCCTGCTGGCGGCCGCCGACCTTGTCGGCAATCGCTTCTACGAGCTGCGCCTTGTTCACGTCTTCCCCTTCGGAGACATTGCCGGAACGAAACTGTTCAGGCTTTTTCGCACGTTAGGCAGATATATACCGCAAATCAAACACGAAACGGGCTAATCACCCTAGTGCCGCAACGAAGTCGACCGCTGCGCTGTCCGCAGAGTCAGTCACCTTCGGGGAATCGGCCCTCATCGAGGTCCTTCATCAACCGGTCCAGACGTCTTGCCGCGCCTGGGAGATCGTGCTTAGCCGCGGCCGTGACGACCAGCAGCTTCCGGGACAGCGCCATCCGTACGCCCTCCGGGACTTGCAGTGCGCTCACCTTTGCGTGCGCTTCTTTCAATCGGTCGGCGACGTGGCCATAGAGCTCGAGTTGGCTGTCGCGTTCCATGCACCGATTGTGCCATCTGGGGCGAGTTGTCGCCCGAGGGGGTCTCAACAAGCGACTGCGCCCCCTGCCGGGCGGCAGGGGGCGCAGTTCGGGAAAAGCGCTGCTCAGGCGTCAATCGTGCGCGGCTTGTGGGACGGCCGGGCCGCCTCATAAGTCGCAATGTCCGCTTCGTTCTGAAGAGTGAGGCTGATGTCGTCCAGCCCGTTCAGCAGTCGCCAGCGGGCGTTCTCGTCGAGCTCGAAGTCGGCCGTGATCCCGTCCGCGAGGACCTGGCGCTTCTCCAGGTCGACGGTCACCTCGGCCGTCGGGTCGGCCTCGGTCAGCTCCCAGAGGCGGTCGACGACCTTCTGCTCCAGGACGACGGTCAACAGACCGTTCTTCAGGGAGTTGCCGCGGAAGATGTCGGCGAACCGGGAGGAGATGACTGCCTTGAAGCCGAAGTTCTGCAGGGCCCAGACCGCGTGCTCACGCGAGGAGCCGGTGCCGAAGTCGGGGCCGGCCACCAGGACCGTCGCACCCTGGCGCTCGGGGCGGTTGAGGACGAAGTTCTCGTCCTTGCGCCAGGCCTCGAAGAGGCCGTCCTCGAAGCCGTCGCGGGTGACCTTCTTCAGCCAGTGCGCGGGGATGATCTGGTCGGTGTCGACGTTGCTGCGGCGCAGCGGGACGGCCCGGCCGGTGTGTGCGGTGAATGCTTCCATGGCTCTCAGACTCCGGCGGGCGTGCGGTCGTCGGACAGGTCGGCGGGCGAGGCCAGATGGCCCAGCACGGCGGTGGCGGCGGCGACCTGCGGGGAGACCAGGTGGGTGCGGCCGCCCTTGCCCTGCCTGCCCTCGAAGTTCCGGTTCGAGGTGGAGGCGGAGCGCTCACCGGGGGCCAGCTGGTCGGGGTTCATGCCGAGGCACATCGAGCAGCCCGCGTGCCGCCATTCGGCGCCGGCCGCGGTGAAGACCTTGTCCAGGCCCTCCTCGACGGCCTGCAGGGCGACCCGGACGGAGCCCGGGACGACCAGCATCCGTACGCCGTCGGCGACTTTACGGCCGTCCATGATCGAGGCCACGTTGCGCAGGTCCTCGATGCGTCCGTTGGTGCAGGAGCCCACGAACACCGTGTCCACGCTGATCTCACGCAGCGGCTGGCCGGCGGTCAACCCCATGTACTCCAGGGCCTTTTCGGCGGCGTAGCGCTCCGAGGCGTCCTCGTACGAAGCGGGGTCGGGGACGTCGGCCGACAGGGGTGCGCCCTGGCCCGGGTTGGTGCCCCACGTGACGAACGGCGCGAGGGCGGTCCCGTCGATGACGACCTCGGCGTCGAAGACGGCGTCGTCGTCGGTGCGCAGTGTCTTCCAGTACTCCACCGCCGCGTCCCACTCCTCGCCCCGGGGGGCGTGGTCGCGGCCCTGCAGGTAGGCGAAGGTGGTCTCGTCGGGGGCGATCATGCCCGCGCGGGCGCCGGCCTCGATCGACATGTTGCAGATGGTCATCCGGGCTTCCATCGAGAGCTTCTCGATGGCGGAGCCGCGGTATTCGAGGATGTAGCCCTGGCCGCCGCCGGTGCCGATCCGGGCGATGATGGCCAGGATGAGATCCTTGGCGGTGACGCTGTCGGGGAGTTCGCCCTCGACGGTGATCGCCATGGTCCTGGGGCGGGCCAGCGGCAGCGTCTGGGTGGCCAGGACGTGCTCGACCTGGCTGGTGCCGATGCCGAAGGCCAGGGCCCCGAACGCGCCGTGGGTGGAGGTGTGGGAGTCGCCGCAGACGACGGTGGTGCCGGGCTGGGTCAGGCCGAGCTGCGGGCCGACCACGTGCACGACGCCCTGCTCGACGTCACCCAGCGGGTGCAGCCGGACGCCGAAGTCCGCGCAGTTCTTGCGCAGGGTCTCCAGCTGGGCGCGGGAGACGGGGTCGGCGATCGGCTTGTCGATGTCGAGGGTCGGGGTGTTGTGGTCCTCGGTGGCGATGGTGAGGTCGAGACGCCGCACCGGGCGGCCGGCCTGGCGCAGGCCGTCGAACGCCTGCGGGCTGGTCACCTCGTGCAGCAGGTGCAGATCGATGAAGAGGAGGTCGGGCTCGCCATCGGCGCGCCGGACGACGTGGTCGTCCCAGACCTTCTCCGCGAGTGTCCTACCCATCGCTTTCCCTCCGGCCGGCATCCTCGCCGGCCCAACTAGAGATTCGGGTGCCGCCGTCCGGACCCCCGAGCGGGGCGGTGGCTGCGGGCCTTTGTAAGGCCGCACGTACAGGTTCGCAACTTCCGGGGAAAATTGAACTTGCGTTTCACAGAGTGAGACGCGAGTATCGTCGTATGGACAACTCTAGCGGCGTCGGCGTTCTCGACAAGGCAGCTCTGGTATTGAGCGCCCTGGAGTCCGGTCCGGCCACCCTCGCCGGGCTGGTCGCGGCGACAGGGCTCGCACGACCCACGGCACACAGACTCGCCGTGGCACTCGAACACCACCGGATGGTGGCGAGGGACATGCAGGGCCGGTTCATTCTCGGCCCGAGGCTCGCGGAGCTCGCGGCCGCGGCCGGCGAGGACCGCCTCCTGGCGACGGCCGGACCGGTACTCACACATCTGCGGGACATCACCGGTGAGAGCGCCCAGCTCTACCGCCGGCAGGGCGACATGCGGATCTGCGTGGCGGCGGCGGAGCGACTGTCCGGACTGCGGGACACCGTGCCGGTCGGCTCCACCCTCACCATGAAGGCGGGTTCGTCCGCGCAGATCCTGATGGCCTGGGAGGAGCCGGAGCGTCTGCACCGGGGCCTGCAGGGGGCCCGCTTCACGGCGACCGCCCTCTCCGGCGTACGGCGGCGGGGCTGGGCCCAGTCGATCGGCGAGCGCGAGCCGGGCGTGGCCTCCGTCTCGGCGCCGGTCCGCGGACCGTCGAACCGGGTCGTCGCCGCGGTGTCGGTCTCCGGCCCCATCGAGCGCCTCACCCGCCACCCGGGCCGGATGCACGCCCAGGCGATCATCGACTCGGCGGCGCGGCTGAGCGAGGCGCTGCGCCGCACGGGCTGAGCCCCTTCACCTCCCCCTCCGGCCGCCCCAGCGTCGTGGCGGCCCAAGTCATGTGCCACACACCCGAGATGAACACCTCGCCCACGGTCCGCACCGGCGGGGACATCAGCGCCGCGGACACGCAGAAGGCCCTCCACCGAAGTGAAGGGCCTTGTCGTACTGCTGTGTTGTACCCCCGACCGGATTCGAACCGGCGCTACTGCCGTGAGAGGGCAGCGTGCTAGGCCGCTACACAACGGGGGCGTGGTTACTGCTGACTTGCGCTGGGCTACCAGGACTCGAACCTAGAATGACGGTACCAGAAACCGTAGTGTTGCCAATTACACCATAGCCCATGGTGTGACAAGTACCCCCGACCGGATTCGAACCGGCGCTACTGCCGTGAGAGGGCAGCGTGCTAGGCCGCTACACAACGGGGGCCCTAGCGATCCTGCATCAAGAACGTGGGTGCGACCCAGATGTTCTCGCGGGAAGGATCTGTACCCCCGACCGGATTCGAACCGGCGCTACTGCCGTGAGAGGGCAGCGTGCTAGGCCGCTACACAACGGGGGCGTGTTACTTGGTTTTGCGCTGGGCTACCAGGACTCGAACCTAGAATGACGGTACCAGAAACCGTAGTGTTGCCAATTACACCATAGCCCACTGAAACGCAACCCCTGGGGGTTCTGTTTCTGTCTGCGCCTCCCTGCCGGACCTTTCGGCCCGCTCGGGCGGCGCAGGAAGAACATTACCCGAAGGTGTCCGGCGCTCCAAAACGGGTATCTCCCGCCAGCAGGCCGGGGAGCTCTGCCAGCCCTGTGATCCGGACGAGTTCGGGGCGCCCGCCCCGTCCCTCCCTGTCCAGCCAGATCCCGGTGAGCCCGGCGGCCACGGCGCCGCCCGCGTCGATGTCGGGTTCGTTGCCGACGTACGCCACCTCGTGCGGGTCGAGCTCCAGGACCTCGCAGGCCGCGTGGAAGGCACCCGCGTCCGGCTTGGAGATGCCCAGCTCGACGGCGCAGACCACCGCTTCGAAGCGGTCCCGCACCCCGAGGGCGCGCAGCTTGCGGTCCTGGTTGTGGATGCTGGAATTCGACAGGACGGCATGGCGGAAGGTCCCCGCCAGCCGGTCCAGGACCGGCAGGGTGTCAGGGAAGAGCGCCCAGGCGGCCTCGTAGTGGGTGGCGTGACGGCCGAACCACTCGTCGGCCTCGCCATCGCTCAGCCACCGCCCGAGGAAGGCGCGGACGCGCTCCCTCCGCTGCTGCTGGAAGTCGAGCTCGCCGGCGGCGAAGCGTGCCCATTGCACGTCCGTGACGGCCTTCCAGGCGTCGAGGGCGCGCTCCAGGGAGTCGTACCCCTCGGGGAAGCCCTCGCGCTCCAGATGCTTGCGCATCCCGGTGCGGTCGGCGCCGGAGTAGTCGAAGATCGTGTCGTCGATGTCCCAGAGCACCGCGCGGATCGGCATGTGAGCGAACTTACCCCGTGCGCCGCTCCGGCGGGTCCGGTCCGAAAAGCCCGGAGGCCGGGGCCCCCGACGGGTTCCCCGGCCTCCGGTGTGCGTGCTGCCCGTTATGCGGCGAGCTTCGCCAGCGCGGCGTCGATGCGGGCGACGGTCTTCTCGCGGCCCAGGATCTCCAGGGACTCGAAGAGCGGCAGACCCACCGTGCGGCCGGTGACGGCGACGCGGACCGGGGCCTGCGCCTTGCCGAGCTTCAGGCCGTGCTTCTCACCGGCGGTGAGGACGGCGGTCTTGAGCGCCTCGGCGTTCCACTCGGCCTCGGTCAGCTCGGCGCGGGCCGTGACGAGCAGGGCGTCGGAGCCCTCCTTCATGGCCTTGGCCCAGGACGCCTCGTCCTGGACGGGCTCGTCCAGGAAGAGGAAGTCGACGTTGGCCGTGATGTCCGAGAGGACCGTCACACGGGTCTGGGCGTGCGGGGCGATCTCGGCGAACTGCTCCGCGTCGAAGGCCTCGGGCGCCCAGGGGGCGAAGGGGGCCTTCAGCCAGGGGCCGCAGGCCTCGGTGAAGGTCTTCACGTCGAGCATCCGCAGGTGCTCGGCGTTGATGTGCTCGGCCTTCTTCAGGTCGAAGCGCGCCGGGTTGGCGTTGACGTCGGCGATGTCGAACGCCGCCACCAGCTCGTCACGGCCGAAGATGTCGCGGTCCTCGGCGATCGACCAGCCGAGCAGCGAGAGGTAGTTGAGCAGCCCCTCGGGCAGGAAGCCGCGCTCGCGGTACAGGTTGAGCGAGGCCTGCGGGTCACGCTTGGAGAGCTTCTTGTTGCCCTCCCCCATGACGTAGGGGAGGTGACCGAAGGCCGGGGTGTCCTTGGCGATGCCCAGCTCGATGAGCGCCCGGTAGAGGGCGATCTGGCGCGGGGTGGAGGAGAGCAGGTCCTCGCCGCGCAGGACGTGGGTGATCTCCATCAGGGCGTCGTCGACCGGGTTGACGAGCGTGTAGAGGGGAGCACCGTTGGCGCGGACGATGCCGTAGTCCGGCACGTTCTCCGGCTGGACCGTGATGTCCCCGCGGACCAGGTCGGTGAAGGTGATGGCCTCGTCGGGCATCCGGAAGCGGACGATCGAGGTGCGGCCCTCGGCCTCGTACGCGGCCTTCCGCTCGTCGCTCAGGTCGCGGCAGTGGCCGTCGTAGCCCGACGGCTTGCCGGCGGCGCGGGCGGCGTCGCGCCGGGTGTCGAGCTCCTCGGTGGTGCAGTAGCAGGGGTACGCGTGGCCCGCGGCCAGGAGCTTCTCGGCGACGTCCTTGTAGAGGTCCATCCGCTGCGACTGGCGGTACGGGGCGTGCGGGCCGCCGACCTCGGGGCCCTCGTCCCAGTCCAGGCCGAGCCAGCGCATCGAGTCGAGCAGCTGGCCGTAGGACTCCTCGGAGTCACGGGCCGCGTCGGTGTCCTCGATGCGGAAGACCAGCGTGCCCTGGTGGTGCCGTGCGAAGGCCCAGTTGAAGAGAGCCGTCCGGACCAGGCCCACGTGGGGGTTGCCGGTCGGGGAGGGGCAGAAACGTACACGGACAGGTGCGTTAGCCACGCTTGATCACCTTGTTGGTGAGAGTGCCGATGCCTTCGATGGTGACGGCGACCTCGTCGCCGACGTGCAGGGGGCCGACCCCTGCGGGGGTCCCGGTGAGGATCACGTCGCCCGGGAGCAGCGTCATGGCCTCCGTGATGTGGACGACCAGGTCCTCGACGGACCGGATCATGTCGCTCGTGCGCCCGAGCTGTCGCTGTTCGCCGTTGACCGTGGCCTGGATGGCCAGGTTGCCGGGGTCGACGTCGGTCTCCACCCATGGGCCGAGCGGGCAGGAGGTGTCGAAGCCCTTCGCCCGGGCCCACTGGCTCTCGCGCCGCTGGACGTCGCGTGCGGTGACGTCGTTGGCGCAGGTGTAGCCGAAGATGACGTCCTTGACGCGCTCACGCGGGACCTCGCGGCACATGCGGCCGATCACCACGGCCAGCTCGGCCTCGTGGTGCAGCTCCTCGGAGAAGGAGGGGTACTCGATGGAGTCGCCGGCACCGATCACCGAGGTGGTGGGCTTGAAGAAGGCGACCGGCACGTCCGGGACCTCGTTGCCCATCTCGGCGGCGTGTTCCGCGTAGTTGCGGCCGATGGCCACGACCTTGTTGGGAAGCACGGGCGGCAGCAGCCGGACCTTCTTCAGCGGGACCTTGGTCCCCGAGAGCTCGAAGTCGGTGTACGGGATGCCCTTGATGATGTCGAGGACGAGGCTGTCGGGGCTGTCGCCCTCGACCGCGCCGAAGGCGACATTGCCGTCGATGGAGAACCTGGCGATGCGCACGGGATGCTGTCGCCCCTCACTTGCTGGCTGGCTGAAGACTGACGCTCCAGGCTAACGCGGGAGAGGGGGACAGCCGTGCGCATGACGCCGTGCGCAGGGCCGTCAGCCGGCCGCCGCGACCGGGGCCTCCATGAGGATGGTGCGGCGCGGGTTGGCCGTCTGGGTCGGCAGGTCGACGGCGTGCTCCCGCTGCTCCGGCGTCTGCAGCGCGGCGGCGTCCTCGAGGTGCGCCAGCGTCGTGCGCCGGGGGTTGGCGATGTTGCGGAACGTCATCGTCGTCTTCATCTGCCGTGTGGACCCTTGTCGCTGGGGCGCGGCCCGGAGGTGCGCCGGTTGTCGGATTCGCTATCCCTGTAAAGCTTCAGGCTAAACATCGGATTCCCGGACGTGGCCGGGATGAGACGGCGATCATCATGTGAGTTTGCTCACGAAGTTGCCGACAATTCGCTCATTCCAGACAGTTGATCACGGGATGCAAAACCGACAATACGGCTCTGAATCTGCCATTCCGCTCCCGATCATGGCGTCTGGGACACCTGTCACCCCGGGAGGGTGCACCCTTAATTGCCCGGTTTGACCGTGAACACGCTCCACGCCTTGTGATCCACCCATCACACCGTGTCATCCAGGTCACAGCCCGGTACGCGGGCCTTGTTGGAGATCCTCCACTGTGCTGGAATTCCACGCACCGCCGCGGGTTTCAGGCCCAGCGCGCAGGGGCGCAACGCAGCGCCGAGTGGCGGCGGGAGGGGGAAGTACGCCGGTCACTCACGACCACCATGGGGCGCGTCCAGCGCCCCACGACGCCGACACCGTCCGACCGCGCCACGCGCGGAGGGACGCCTGGTCCAGAGGTTGCGACGCTAGTGCAGGGACGTTTCAAGAGGGATGGCATGGGGTCGCCCCAGCCCCGCCAGGGCCGAGGGGAAACCCCGGCGGACCAGGAGCCGCGGGGCGGGAACGACCGCGGTTCCTCACCCCAGCACGCCCAGAATCCCGGCGCGGCCGGTGACGGCGGCGAGCGTGCGCAGCGCTCCGGCACGACGGGCACCGGCGGCGCGGACACCGCGACGCCGGCCACACCGGCCGGACCCACCACGGCCGGATCGCGCCTGGCCCTGCGCAACTGGCGCATCAGCACGCGTCTGGTCTCCCTGCTCGCCCTCCCCGTGGTCGCGGCGACCACCCTGGGCGGACTGCGGATCAACGAGTCCATGAACGACATGGACCAGCTGGAGCACATGCAGCTGCTCACCAAGATGACCAAGCAGGCGACCGCGCTCGCCAACGCGCTCCAGGAGGAGCGCGACAAGTCGGCAGGCCCGCTGTCCAACGGCGTGAAGGCCACCGACTACAAGGTCACCCAGCCCCGCGAGCGCACCGACCGCGCCAAGGACGCCTTCTTCGAGGCGACCGACGAGATAGGCAACACCCCCGGCGACGCGGCCCTGGACAGCATCCACGCGAGCGTCGCCCAGATCGGCGTCCAGCTGGGCAACATCACCAGCATCCGCAAGGACGCGTACGCCAAGGACAGCCCCAGCCTCAACACGGTCGACCAGTACAGCCAGCTGATCACCTCGCTGCTGAGCCTCTCGCAGGACATGGCGCAGGCCACCAGCAACCCCGAGATGATCAAGCGGACGCGTGCGCTGGCCGCCTTCTCCTCCTCCAAGGAGTACGCCTCCGTCGAGCGCGCGATCATCGCCGCGGCCCTGCCGGGCGGTGACAGCGACAAGACGCACCTGAACGACAACGACCAGGCGTTCGGGCGCAACGCGCTCGGCAAGGCGGGCACGACCCTCAAGACCTTCGAGACGACCTACGAGTCCACCGGCAAGAGCTCCGCCGAGCTCCTGGCCCCGCTGGACAACGGGAACCCCGAGATCACCGCCGCGGACATCTACGCGAAGAAGGTGCTCGACAGCCCGCTGGGCATGGAGGGCAACGGCAAGACCCGTACGTACATGGACTGGTACGACCAGAGCTCGAACAAGATCCAGGCCATGAAGACCATCGAGGAGACGCTCCTCGGTGAGATGGAGAGCAAGGCCCGCGAGCTCCGCGAGGAGTCGCAGCGCGACGCGATCCTCAACGGTGCGATCATCCTCATCGTCCTCGGTGTGTCGCTGGTCGGCGCCTTCGTGGTGGCGCGGTCCATGATCCGCTCGCTGCGCCGGCTGCAGGACACCGCGACCCGGGTCGCCCAGGACCGGCTGCCCGAGCTCGTCAAGCAGCTCTCCGAGACGGACCCGCAGGACGTCGACACCTCCGTCGAGTCGGTCGGTGTGCACTCCCGGGACGAGATCGGCCAGGTGGCCGCGGCCTTCGACGACGTGCACCGCGAGGCGGTCCGTCTGGCCGCCGAGCAGGCGCTGCTCCGAGGCAACGTCAACGCGATGTTCACCAACCTCTCGCGCCGAAGCCAGGGCCTCATCCAGCGTCAGCTCTCGCTCATCTCCGAGCTGGAGTCCCGCGAGGCCGACCCGGACCAGCTGTCCTCGCTGTTCAAGCTCGACCACCTCGCGACCCGTATGCGCCGTAACGGCGAGAACCTGCTCGTCCTCGCGGGTGAGGAACCGGGACGCCGGTGGACCCGGCCCGTGCCGCTGGTCGACGTGCTCCGTGCCGCCGCCTCCGAGGTGGAGCAGTACGAGCGCATCGAACTGGCCGCCGTTCCCGCCACCGAGGTCGCCGGCCGCGTCGTCAACGACCTCGTGCACCTTCTCGCCGAGCTGCTGGAGAACGCCACGTCGTTCTCCTCGCCGCAGACGAAGGTCCGGGTCACCGGTCACGCGCTGCCCGACGGCCGTGTGCTCGTCGAGATCCACGACACCGGCATCGGCCTCTCCCCCGAGGACCTGGCCGCGATCAACGAGCGGCTCGCCTCGCCGCCGACCGTGGACGTCTCGGTGTCCCGGCGCATGGGTCTGTTCGTGGTCGGCCGGCTGTCCCTGCGTCACGGCATCCGCATCCAGCTGCGTCCCTCGGACTCCGGCGGCACGACCGCACTGGTCATGCTGCCCATGGAGGTCGCGCACGGCGGCAAGCAGCCGCCGAAGCCGGGCCAGCAGGGCAAGGGCCCCCAGGGCGGCGCCCCGGGCGGCCTCCTCGCCGGCGGTGCTCCCGCCGCGGGCGGCCAGCGTCCCGGACTCGCCGGTCCCGGCGCGGCTCCCGCCAAGGGGCTCGGTGCCACCGCTCCGCGTGGCCAGGTCGGCGCGGGCGCGTCCCCGCGGGCCGCGCTCCCCTCGCGCGACGGCGGACCGCGTCAGCCGCAGCAGGGTCCCGGCCAGCAGGGCAACGGCCAGCAGGGTCCCGGCCAGCCCAACCAGGGCCGGCCCGAGGCCCCGCGCCAGGGTGGCGGCGGCCTCGCCGGCGCCTTCGCCGGTGGCGCCCGTCCGGGTGCGCGGCCCCCGCAGGACCCCTCGGCCGGCGCGGACTCCGGCCGGCCCAACCTCTTCGGCCACTCCGGCCAGCAGAGCGGCCCGCCGGCCCGGCAGGCGCCGCAGCCGCAGCAGGGCGGTCAGCAGCAGCCCGGCGGCCCCGGCCGCCAGCTGCCGCCCTCGGGCGGACCGCGGGCAGAGCTGCCCGGCGGTGGCCCGCAGCGCCCGCAGAACACCAGCTGGGGTGTCGAGGAGCAGGGCGCTCCCCGGCGTACGCAGCCGGACTCACCGCGCGGTCACGAGGAGCACGACGCCGGCCGGTTCGCCCGGCCGGGCACCTCCGCCCCGAACCAGCCGTTCAGCCCGCCGAACCAGCGTCCGCCGATGAACGACCGCCAGGGCCCCGGTGCAACGGCGGAGTTCGCCCGGCCGGACTTCTCGGCCCCGCAGGCGCCCCACGCCCCGCAGGGCCAGGACCCGGCGAGCACCGCCCAGTTCGCCCGTCCCGACTTCAACGCGCCGATGCCGCAGGACCAGGGCTACGGTGGCCAGGGCTACGGCGCCCAGGCCCCGCAGGTTCCCGCTCCCCGTCGGAACGACAACGCCGACTTCGGCGCACCGCGTCCCCCGGCCCTGCCGCAGCAGCCCGAGGCGCTGCCGCCGGCCGGTCCCGGCGACGGGCGCACGCCGCTGTACGACACGCTGGAGACGAACTGGTTCCACGGCCCGCAGCAGGGCGGCCAGCCGCCCGCCGCGGAGCCGCAGGCGCCGGCCGCTCCTCAGCCCGTCGGCACCCCGCCTCCGGCCATGCCCCGGCGTGGTGCGGCCGACACCGGTGCCACCAGTTCGTGGCGCGCTTCACCCAACGACGAACTCGTACGGCAGGCGGAGCGGGTCAAGAAGCCCGCCGCCGGCGGGATCACCACTTCCGGGCTGCCCCGCCGTGTCCCACGTGCCAATTTGGTGCCAGGCACTGCTCAACAGCAGAATCATCAGTCCGGACCTCAGGTTTCGCGTGCGCCCGATGACGTACGCGGCCGTCTGACCAATCTCCGCCGGGGCATCCAGCAGGGACGACAGGCCAACACCGGCTCGTCTACCGGCAGTTTCCAACTCGGCCCCACTCACCAGCAGGAGCGTTAGTTGAGCCCCATGAGTCAGGCCGCGCAGAATCTGAACTGGCTGATCACCAACTTCGTGGACAACACCCCAGGGGTGTCCCACACGGTGGTGGTCTCCGCGGATGGCCTGCTGCTGGCGATGTCCGAAGGTTTCCCGCGCGACCGCGCCGATCAGCTGGCGGCTGTCGCCTCCGGGCTGACGTCGCTGACGGCGGGGGCCTCCCGGATCTTCGAAGGCGGCGCCGTGAGCCAGACGGTCGTGGAGATGGAGAGAGGTTTCCTCTTCCTCATGTCCATCTCGGACGGGTCCTCGCTCGCCGTCCTCGCGCACCCGGACGCGGACATCGGTCTGGTCGGGTACGAGATGGCACTCCTCGTCGACCGCGCGGGGACCGTCCTCACCCCCGACCTGCGCGCCGAGCTACAAGGAAGTCTGCTCCACTAGGCGGCCATGCGGCATACACCTGACACGATCCCCCCAGGTACTACTCAAAACCCTCACCCGTCCGGCCGACACAGCCCCCCACCGGCCACCTTCAGACGGCAAGCCGACACCCTGCTGTCACGCCCGGAGGATTTATGACCCCGCCACCCGCCTCACCTGATCCGTACGGCGCACTGCACCACGCGTCGTACGACGGTGAAGGCGACCAGCCGCTGGTCCGCCCCTACGCCATGACCGGCGGCCGGACCCGGCCTCGCTATCAGCTCGCGATAGAGGCGCTGGTCAGCACCACAGCAGACCCCGCCCACCTCGGGACCCTGCTCCCCGAACACCAGCGGATCTGCCACCTGTGCCGCGAGGTCAAGTCGGTGGCCGAGGTCTCGGCCCTGCTGTCCATGCCCCTGGGTGTGGCGCGGATCCTCGTGGCAGACCTGGCGGAAGCCGGCATGGTGGCCATCCACCAGCCGGGCAATGGAGAGGCCGGCGGCGCGCCGGATGTGACACTGCTCGAAAGGGTGCTCAGTGGACTTCGCAAGCTCTAGCGGCGGGACGGCCCGCTCCACCACCTCGGCGAAGATCGTGGTGGCAGGGGGCTTCGGCGTGGGTAAGACCACGTTTGTCGGTGCCGTTTCGGAGATCAATCCGCTGCGCACCGAAGCCGTGATGACGTCCGCGTCCGCGGGCATCGACGACCTGACCCACACCGGGGACAAGACCACCACCACGGTGGCCATGGACTTCGGACGCATCACCCTGGACCAGGACCTGATCCTCTACCTGTTCGGCACCCCCGGACAGGACCGCTTCTGGTTCATGTGGGACGACCTGGTCCGCGGCGCCATCGGCGCCGTCGTCCTCGTCGACACCCGCCGCCTCGCCGACTGCTTCCCCGCGGTCGACTACTTCGAGAACAGCGGCCTCCCCTTCGTCATCGCCCTCAACGGCTTCGACGGACACCAGCCCTACACACCCGACGAAGTACGCGAAGCCCTCCAGATCGGCCCCGACGCCCCGATCATCACGACGGACGCCCGGCACCGCGCGGACGCCAAGAGCGGTTTGATCACCCTGGTCGAGCACGCCCTCATGGCCCGGCTGAAGTAGTCGCAAGTCGGTAGCGATCTACGGAAGTTGCTGTAGTCACGCGGGGGCGGCCTGTGTCCTTTGACACGATCCGCCCCCGCGTTCATAACATTTCGACAGAGAATTGGAGCCTCATCAATACCCGATGCGCACGACCGGTACCACTGTGCTCATACGAGCCTCGCCTTTTGACGGGGCTCGCTCTTTATGCCCGTTTTATCTCCGGGCGGCCGTAGCCGGAATCACTCATTCCGACTGTTTGGAACGCGACCGGTCCGCGTGCTGCAATGCCTCGAACTACCCAGTAGTACGGCCCCCTGAACGATAATTCCGGCACAACGTAGGTGCCGACGCCGAGAGGTTGTTGGTCGAGTGAGGCGAAGCAACGAGGGCTCCGCGGCGCAGCCGGAGCGGGGCAACTTCACCCCGCCGCCGCGCGCTGCGCTGTCCCCGCCTGCGGACACGTCGTCCGAGGCGGAACCGGCGGCCGGCAGTACCAACCGGCTGTCACCGCGCAACTGGCGGGTGCCCACCCGGCTGAACGCGATTCTGCTGATACCCGCGCTGGTCGGCCTGGTCATGGGCGGCTTCCAGGTGAAGGGGTCGGTCGACACCTGGAACGAGGCTCAGGACGCCGAGAAGACGGCCCTGGTCGTCCGTGCGGCAGCGGAGTACGGGCAGGCGCTGCTGAACGAGCGTGACCTCACCGCTCAGCCCCTGCTGTCCAACAAGCGCACCGCCGCCGAGGTGGAGCAGGTGCGCGCGACGACGGACGGCGCCGCACGGAAGTTCGACGCCGCCGTGCAGAACATGCCGGACAAGGCGGGCCTCCACCGCCGTCTGAAGCTCTTCAAGGTCGAGGAGCCCCTGCTCCCCGAGCTGAGGAAGGCCGCCTACGCCGAGGCGATGGACCCGGTGAAGACGGAAGAGGGCTACACCAAGGTCCAGCACTCTCTGATGGAGTTCTCCAACGAGCTCGGTCTGGGCACGGGCAACATCACGAGCTACGGCCGGACCGTGTACGCGATCGAGCTGGCCAAGGCCGCCGAGTCGCTCCAGCGCTCGATCGGCATGCACCTGCTGGTGCGTCCGAGCCAGGAGCAGCGCAAGTTCAACGGCCAGGTCACGGCGTTCAGCTCGTACAACTACCTGGAGCAGATCGCTCTCGGCGAGTTCGTCTCCGGTGGCACGGAGGCCGACGCGGCCCGGCTCAAGGAAGTCATGGCCGGCAAGGCCGCCGAGGGTGCCGCGCAGCTGAAGGAGGCCGCGGCGCAGGCCAAGGCCACGGGTCAGCCCTTCGTGGCACCGCCGAGCATCGACGGTTCGGTCTTCGACGGCATGGCCCAGCAGATCGGCCAGGGCAAGCAGCCGGACCAGCTGAAGGCCAAGGGCATCACCCCCGAGACCTGGATGGCGGCTTCCACCGCGAAGTTCGAGGGCTACTCGACGGTCGAGAACGAGCTCGTCGACAAGGCCGTGGCCGAGGCGGCGGAGATCTCGACCGACGCCAGGAACGACGCCATCGTCAACGCGGCGATCGTGATCATCGCGCTGCTGGCCGCCTTCATCATCGCCGGCCTCATGGCCCGCCAGATGAGCCGCTCGATGCGCCAGCTGCGTACGGCTGCCTTCACCATCGCCGAGCAGCGGCTGCCGATGCTGGTCGACCAGCTGTCGCGGACCGAGCCGGGCCGGGTGGACACCCGCGTGCAGCCGATCCCGATCAACAGCCAGGACGAGATCGGCGAGGTCGCCCGCGCCTTCGACCAGGTGCACCGTGAGGCGGTCCGGCTCGCCGCCGAGCAGGCCATGCTCCGGGGCAACGTCAACGCGATCTTCACCAACCTGTCGCGCCGCAACCAGTCGCTCATCGAGGGCCAGCTGACCCTCATCACCGACCTGGAGAACAACGAGGCCGACCCGGACCAGCTGGAGAGCCTCTTCAAGCTGGACCACCTGGCCACGCGTATGCGCCGTAACGGCGAGAACCTCCTCGTCCTCGCCGGCGAGGAGCCGGGCCGCCGCTGGAACCAGCCGGTGCCGCTGGTCGACGTGCTGCGAGCCGCCTCCTCCGAGGTGGAGTCCTACGAGCGCATCGAGCTCACCGGTGTGCCGGAGAGCGAGATCCACGGCCAGGCCGTGACCGACCTCGTGCACCTGCTGGCCGAGCTGCTGGAGAACGCCACCACCTTCTCCTCTCCACAGACCAAGGTCCGGGTCACCGCGACCCGGCTGCCCGACGGCCGCGTCATGGTCGAGATCCACGACAAGGGCATCGGCCTCACCGCGGAGGACTTCGCGGACATCAACCACAAGCTGGCCAACCCGCCGACCGTGGACGCCGCGGTGTCCCAGCGGATGGGTCTGTTCGTGGTCGGCCGGCTGGCCGACCGGCACGGCATCCGCGTCCAGCTCCGCCCCTCGGGCGAGCAGGCGGGGACCACGTCGCTGGTCATGCTGCCGGACGCGATCACGCACGGTGGCGGTGGCGAGTCGGCCCAGCAGAGCGACTTCACGGTCTCCTCGATCATCCCCGAGCAGCAGCAGCCGCAGCAGCAGGCCTTCGACCCGATGCCGCACCACGCGCCGATGCGTACGGCGGCGGAGCTCGGCTTCGACGACTCGCGTTACGACACCGAGGCCGCGGACTCCCCGCAGCTGGACCCGGTCAACCGCTCGCTGATGCGTGAGGAGCGCCGGGCCGCGCTGGAGGCGCAGACCGGTGGCGACCGCCCGGCGTTCCAGGACAACGGTGCGGGACAGCAGCAGGACTACTCCCAGGGGCAGTACGACCAGGGGCAGTACGCCTCCGGGCAGTACGCCCAGCAGCAGGAGTACGCGCAGCCCGGCTACGAGGGCGGCTACGACCCCTACGCCGGCAACGGCTACCAGGAACCGGCGCAGAACGCCTATCCGGAAGCCGGGTACGCCACTCCGGACGGTCAGCAGGAGCAGTACGCCGACCAGTTCGCTCCGCAGAACGACCACTCCCACCAGGGAGACTGGCCGGGACAGGGTTCCTACCAGGAGTCCTTCGAGCCCATGGCGCAGCCCGAAGCGGAATCCGCTCCGAGCGCTCCCGCCGAGACCCGGGAACACGTAGGCTTCGACCACCAGGGACCCACGCCGAATCCCGGTCAGGACCTGACCGAGGCGGGTCTTCCGCGCCGGGGCGCCGGCCAGCAGCACTGGCAGCCCACCGGCCGCGGAAACGATCAGCCTGCCGCACCGGAACAGCGGCAGCGGCCGCAGCCGGAGCAGCCGCAGGCCGAGCCGGCCGGCGGGGAGGGCCCCGACGACTGGCGCTCGGCGAACGACGAGCGCTGGGAGCGGGCCGAGAAGCTCAAGGACCCGAAGGCGGGCGGAATCACTCCTTCCGGACTCCCTCGGCGCGTGCCCAAGGCCAATCTGGTCGAGGGCACGGCGGAGCAGACCCAGCAGGGCGGCCCACAGGTCTCCCGCGCTCCCGAGGACGTGCGGGGCAGGTTGAGCAACCTGCGCCGTGGTGTCCTGCGGGGTCGCACCGCGGGGTCGGACACAAGTAATACCTACAACCAGGAGCGTTAGTGTGAGCCCGATGAGCCAGGCGGCGCAGAATCTGAACTGGTTGATCACCAACTTCGTGGACAACACCCCTGGGGTGTCGCACACGGTGGTGGTCTCCGCCGACGGACTCCTGCTGGCGATGTCCGAAGGTTTCCCACGGGACCGCGCCGATCAGCTGGCGGCCGTCGCCTCCGGTCTGACGTCGCTGACCGCGGGTGCCTCGCGGATCTTCGAAGGCGGCGCCGTGAATCAGACCGTTGTGGAGATGGAGCGAGGATTCCTCTTCATCATGTCCATCTCTGACGGATCCTCACTCGCCGTTCTCGCCCACCCGGATGCCGATATCGGCCTGGTTGGGTACGAAATGGCACTTCTCGTAGACCGTGCAGGAAGTGTTCTCACCCCGGATCTCCGCGCCGAACTCCAGGGAAGTCTTCTTAACTAATAGACAGACAGTGCGTTTCTCGTCACCGCGCCATAAGGTGCGGTGGCGCGGCACCACTGGGATGGCGACCGGCATTCGGAGGAGGAAACGTGGCAGCACCCACAGGCGGACACCCGTACGAGGGCGGTCAGCGGGTCCCGGGTGAGCAGGGTGACAACCGTTTCGACACCCCCTCCGTGCCCGGCAGACAGGGCCCGCAAGAGACTTACCAGCCGTATCAGCCCTACCAGCAGTCCCATCAGGGCTCGCAGGGCGGCGACTGGCAGCAGCAGCCCCAGCAGCCCGGTTCCGGGTGGCCCCAGCAGCAGCCGCACTACCAGCAGCCGCAGCAGGGACAGCAGCCGCCGCAGCGCTACGACGCGCCGCCGTCGCGCATCCAGCCGGTTCAGCGGCAGGCTCCGGCGCCCGCGAAGCCGGCGGCGCACAACCCGCTGGTCCGCCCGTACGCCATGACCGGCGGCCGGACCCGGCCGCGGTACCAGCTCGCCATCGAGGCGCTGGTCAGCACCACGGCCGATCCGTCACGGCTGCAAGGGCAGTTGCCCGAGCACCAGCGGATCTGCCGGCTCTGCATCGAGATCAAGTCGGTGGCCGAGGTGTCGGCCCTCCTCTCGATCCCCCTCGGCGTTGCCCGGATCCTCGTCGCCGACCTGGCCGAGGCCGGACTCGTCGCTATCCATCAGCCCGGCGGCGACGAGGCCGCCGGCGGCCAACCAGATGTGACACTGCTCGAAAGGGTGCTCAGTGGACTTCGCAAGCTCTAGCGGCGGAGCGGCCCGCTCCACTACCTCGGCGAAGATCGTGGTGGCAGGGGGCTTCGGCGTGGGTAAGACCACGTTTGTCGGTGCCGTTTCGGAGATCAATCCGCTGCGCACCGAAGCCGTGATGACGTCCGCGTCCGCGGGCATCGACGACCTGACCCACACCGGGGACAAGACCACCACCACGGTGGCCATGGACTTCGGACGCATCACCCTGGACCAGGACCTGATCCTCTACCTGTTCGGCACCCCCGGACAGGACCGCTTCTGGTTCATGTGGGACGACCTGGTCCGCGGCGCCATCGGCGCCGTCGTCCTCGTCGACACCCGCCGCCTCGCCGACTGCTTCCCCGCGGTCGACTACTTCGAGAACAGCGGCCTCCCCTTCGTCATCGCCCTCAACGGCTTCGACGGACACCAGCCCTACACACCCGACGAAGTACGCGAAGCCCTCCAGATCGGCCCGGACACCCCGATCCTCACCACGGACGCCCGGCACCGCGCGGACGCCAAGAGCGCGCTGATCACCCTGGTCGAGCACGCCCTCATGGCCCGCCTGCGCTGACCCCGTCGCCGCACGACAGAGGCCCCGTACTCCTGAGGAGTACGGGGCCTCTGTCGTGCGTACGGGCCGTACTACAGGCCCTACGGGCCCTGGAACGGCCTCAGTGGCCGTTCTCAGCCCTGCCAGCTGTGCGGGGCGCGGAACCCGGGAGTGCGCTCCAGCCGGCGCCATCCGGCGGTGCTGCGGCCCCGGTGGGCCGGCGCGTCGGGCTGGGCGGCCGCGCGGGCGAGCAGGACCGCGGTGATGGCGGCGAGCTCCTCGGGGCCTGCCTGGCCCTTCTCGACGCGCAGGACCGAATCGGCGGGAGTGATGCTCATGGTGTCTCCGTCTTCTGGGCAGGTGATCGCGGACGTGGGCGGGGTCGCCGCTGCGGCTGCGACTACTGCGGGGGGTTGCCGTGCTTGCGGGACGGCAGGTCGGCGTGCTTGTTGCGGAGCATCGCGAGCGAGGCGATCAGTACCTCGCGCGTCTCGGCGGGGTCGATGACGTCGTCGACCAGGCCGCGCTCGGCCGCGTAGTAGGGGTGCATCAGCTCGGCCTTGTACTCCTTGACCATGCGGGCCCGCATGGCTTCCGGGTCCTCGGCGTCGGCGATCTGCCGGCGGAAGATGACGTTGGCGGCGCCTTCCGCGCCCATCACCGCGATCTCGTTGGTGGGCCACGCGTAGGTGAGGTCGGCGCCGATGGACTGGCTGTCCATGACGATGTACGCGCCTCCGTAGGCCTTGCGCAGGATCAGCGAGATCCTCGGCACGGTGGCGTTGCAGTACGCGTAGAGCAGCTTCGCACCGTGCCGGATGATCCCACCGTGCTCCTGATCGACGCCCGGCAGGAAGCCGGGTACGTCCAGCAGAGTGACGATGGGGATGTTGAACGCGTCACACATCTGGACGAAACGTGCGGCCTTCTCGGACGCCTCGATGTCCAGGACACCCGCCAGCGCCTGCGGCTGGTTGGCCACGATGCCGACGACCTGGCCGTCGAGCCGGGCCAGGGCGCAGACGATGTTGCGGGCCCACCGCTCGTGGACCTCCAGGAAGTCGCCGTCGTCGACGAGCTCCTCGATGACCTTGTGCATGTCGTACGGACGGTTGCCGTCGGCCGGGACCAGGTCCAGGAGGACGTCGCCGCGCCGGTCGGCCGGGTCGTCGCTGGGGACGACCGGCGGGTTCTCCCGGTTGTTGGAGGGGAGCATGCCGATCAGGTAGCGGACCTCGGCGATGCAGGTCTCCTCGTCGTCGTACGCGAAGTGCGCGACGCCCGAGGTCTCGGCGTGCACGTCGGCGCCGCCGAGGCCGTTCTGGGTGATCTCCTCGCCGGTGACCGCCTTGACGACGTCCGGTCCGGTGATGAACATCTGGGAGGTCTCGCGGACCATGAACACGAAGTCGGTCAGGGCGGGGCTGTAGGCCGCGCCGCCCGCGCACGGGCCGAGCATCACGCTGATCTGCGGGATGACACCGGAGGCCCGGGTGTTGCGCTGGAAGATCCCGCCGTACCCGGCGAGCGCGGAGACACCCTCCTGGATACGGGCGCCGGCGCCGTCGTTCAGGGAGACCAGCGGGGCACCGGCCGAGATGGCCATGTCCATGATCTTGTGGATCTTCGTGGCGTGGGCCTCGCCCAGCGCCCCGCCGAAGATCCGGAAGTCGTGCGCGTAGACGAACACCGTCCGGCCCTCGACCGTGCCCCACCCGGTGATGACACCGTCGGTGTACGGCTTCTTGGCCTCCAGGCCGAAGCCGGTCGCCCGGTGACGGCGCAGCTGCTCGACCTCCTTGAACGACCCCTCGTCCAGCAGCAGTGCGATGCGCTCCCGCGCCGTCAGCTTGCCCTTGGCGTGCTGCGCCTCGGTCGCGCGCTCGCTCGGCCCGCGCCGGGCCTGCTCGCGCAGCGCCAGCAGTTCGGCCACCCGGCCACGCGTGTCGCTCGGCTCGCCCGGGATTTCGTCCACAACGGTCATACGTCGACCCTACGAACCCGACCGCGGAAACCCTGCCGTTGACTCCGGACAGTCTCCTGCCCGGTTTACTGGTGGCACCTGACAGAACCGGGGCATCATGCAACCCATCTGCCAGCTCACGGGGCTCTCACGTTGTAGGGCTCCGACAAAGCCCGTGTTGTGGCCCCGGCCACACACCGGGGCCGCGCGCCACGCCGTGGATACACCGGGCGGGCGACCGGGCGCACCGCAATGGCAGGGGGCGCCGCCGGATCCCTCGCCGGCGGAGGCGCGCGCCGGGCGTCCGCCCCCGCTGCGGGAGGTCATATCCGTCCGTGGCGAGGAGGACAGTACCCGGGCGGCGCCCACGGGGGGCGAGCGGCACCCTCCATCGCGAGCCGCACGCTGGCGCACGCCCCCCCCTCCGCCCGCAGCCGGCTCCGGTCGTCGACGCGTTCAGTTCCTGTTCACTCCGCGCATCCGGCGATCGACCACGCGTGGCCAAACCCCTTCCTGGAGCGTCGAGTTGTGAAGAACGGCAATTATTGAGAGCGCTCTCAGCCATAACTCTTGACGCTCACCGGAGGCCTCGCAAGAGTGGTGCGCACCGCAGACACCCCCCACCGCTCCACCTCCCCGCACCACCCCCTGACCCCTGTCTGCGACCCCCACACCCAGGAGTTCCTCCGTGATTTCGCGCAGAATGTTCCTGACGGGCGCCGCCGCCTCCGCGACCGCGCTCACCTACCCCCTCTGGGGCAGCGCCCTGAGCCCCCGTACCTCGGCGGCGGCCGCGACGTGCGAGCTGGCGCTGGAGAACCGCTCGCTGCCCGGCACGGTGCACGCGTACGTCACCGGCCACGAGCAGGGCACGGACCGCTGGGTGCTCCTGCGCCCCGACGGCAGTGTCTACCGCCCCGACTCCCCCGGTGCCCCGCAGACCCCGCTGCCGGTGGACTGCGCCATCCCGCTGAAGGCCGCGGGGGCCGGGCCGGTCGTCCTGACCCTGCCGCAGATGTACGGCGCGCGGGTCTACTTCGTCCGCGACGACAAGCTGGACTTCTACCTCAACCCGGGCCCCTCCCTGGTCGAGCCGGCCTTCGCGACGTCCACCGACCCGAACTACGGGCGCACCTGGTCGTTCTGCGAGTTCACCTTCAACCCGCAGCAGCTGTACGCGAACATCAGCTACGTCGACCTGGTGACCGCCCTCCCGATCGGGCTGACCCTGGAGGGTGACGCCACGCACACGGTGGCCCCGCTCCCGGACGGCGCGGTCCAGCGCATCGCCGACGACCTCACGGCCCAGGCGGCCTCCGACGGTCAGCCCTGGGACGAGCTGGTCACCCGCGGCGCGGACGGGAAGGTCCTCCGGGTCGTGTCGCCGCAGAACCTGATGGCCCCGTTCTTCGACCGCCCGGACCAGATGCCGTTCCGGGACCTGTTCACCGCGCAGATCGACGAGGTCTGGGAGAAGTACCGCTCCACCGACCTCCGGATCGACCTCCAGGGCGGCCGGGGCACCCTGGCGGGCCGCGTCAGCGGCGACACCCTGACGTTCGAGGGCGGTCACACCTTCGTCAAGCCCACGTCGAAGGACATCTTCACCTGCAACCACGGTCCCTTCACGAACAACCCGGGCGACTCCGACGACAAGAAGGCGCTGCTGGCCAGGATCGCGGCCGGCTTCAACCGCTCGATCATGCTCAGCCACCCGCAGCAGCCGAACGGGACCTCGGTCGCGGACTACTACAAGGGCGCGGTGACGAACCACTGGTCGCGCGTCGTCCACGCGAACTCCCCGATCGGCTACGCGTTCCCGTACGACGACGTGCGCCCGGACGGTGAGCCGGACGTCTCGGGGGCGGCCCACGACGGCAACCCCCGCCGCTTCACGGTGACCGTCGGCTCCTGACGCTCCCGCGCCGCAGGGCCGCCCCTCCCCCCGGGCGGCCCTGCGGCGCGTCCGGTACCCGTGCGGCCCAGTCCGGCCTGCGCCGCCGCCCCGCGCGGCGGATCGTTGTCGGATGCCCTCCCTCGACGAACCGCCCGCCGGCGAGTCCGGTGCCCGGGTCCTCCTCCACGGCCTTCGCCTGATCGACGGCACCGGCGGCGCCCCCGTGCCGGACGCCGCTCTGCTGATCGAGGGCGAGGTGATCCGGTGGGCCGGTCCCGAGACGCGTCTGCCCCCGGACCTCGGACCCGTGCGGCGGCTCGGCCTCGGCGGCCGGACCGTGTGCCCGGGCTTCATCGACACCCATGTGCACTTCGCCCTGCCCGGGCCGGCCGGCAACCCCCTGCAGGGCCTCTCCGAGCTGCCCAGCTACCGGACCCTGAAGGTGCTGGACCGGCTCCGCGTCACCCTGGAGAACGGGGTGACCACCGCCCGCGATCTGATGGGCCTCGACGCGGGCTTCCGGCAGGCCGTGGCCGAGCGGAGGATCCCCGGGCCCCGCCTGCTGGTCTCGGTCACCATGCTCAGCCAGCGCGCCGGTCACGCCGACTTCACCCTCGCCGGGGGCATCGACGGGCTCGCCCTCGCCGTCACCTTCCCCGAGAGCCCGCGCAGCCTGGTCGACTCCGTGGACGAGATGCGCGCCCGGGTGCGCGAGCTGGTCGCGGCGGGCGCCGACTGCGTCAAGCTCGCCACGAGCGGAGGCGTCACCTCCCCCCACGACCGACCCGAGTGGCTGGGGCTGCGGCCCGAGATGATCCGGGCCGCGGTCGAGGAGGCCCGGGCGTACGGAGGTCTGCCGGTCGCCGCCCACGCGATCGGGCGGCCGGGCATCGAGGCCGCCGTCCGGGCGGGCGTCAGCAGCATCGAGCACGGCTACGCCCTGGACGACGGACTGCGGGCCGAGATGGTCGACCGGGGCCAGTACCTGGTGCCCACGCTGCTGGAGACGACCCAGGACCTGGATCCCGCGCACACCTCCCCGGCGGCGTACGAGAAGGGGGTCCGCTGGCACCGGATCGCCCAGGAGTCGGTGGCCCGCTCGGCCGCGGCGGGGGTCAGGATCGCCATGGGCACCGACAGCGGCCTGGCCGTCGGCCACGGGAGGAATCTCCAGGAACTGGGGCTGCTCGTGGACATCGCCGGGCTGACCCCGATGGCGGCCCTCGTGGCCGCGACGCGCGACGCCGCCCGGCTGTGCGGCGTCGACGGGACGACCGGCACCGTGGAGGCGGGCAAGGTGGCCGACCTGGTGGTCACGGACATCGATCCCCTGACCGACATCGCGGCGCTCGGCGAACCCGCGCACATCCTGGCGGTGGTGAAGGAGGGGCGGATCGCCGTCGACCGGGCGGGGGTCCTCGGCGGCGTCCTCCCCGCGCTCAGCCCCTGAGGCGTGTGCCGGCTCAGGCGCCGGGCGCCCCTGAGCCGGTGGCGCCGCGGGAAGCGGAGCGCGTAACTCCGCGGTTACGCGTACCTATTGACTTCGCAACAACCGGAATGGAGAGTGCCGGGCACTGTACTTGTACATGCCATCGGACCGGAGGCGCCCGTGTGCGACTTGCACGACCCCAGCGACCACGACCACGCGGTACACACGGGCGACGGGCTGAGCCGCCGCCGGATCATGCAGATGCTCGGGGCCGCCGGGATCGCCACCACGGCGATGGGCGCGACAGCGGATCCGGCCATGGCCGCGGCGTCGGACGAGGCCGCCGGTGCCGCGGTGGACTCCGCCGCCTACACCCCGCCCGAGGGGCTCGCCCAGGACTCGGCGGCCAAGCGCACCGCGCTCGGCTGGATCGAACGGAACACGTCCCGGATCAACGCGCTGAACGACGAGATCTGGGAGCACGCGGAGCTGAGCCTGCGGGAGTGGAACTCCTCCCTCGCCGAAGCCGACTTCCTGCGCAGGGCGGGCTTCGACGTGGAGTTCGGCACGGCCGGTTTCCCGACCGCCTTCACCGCCACGTACACCCGGGGCAAGGGCGGCCCGGTGATCGGTTTCAGCGGTGAGTACGACGCCCTGCCCGGCCTGTCCCAGAACAAGGGCGTGGGCGAGCACGACCCGAAGGAGTACGTCCACGACCCGTTCGCGCCGGGCTACGGGCCGGGTCACGGCTGCGGGCACTGCGCCCTGGGGACCGCGGCGGCCGCCGCAGCGGCAGCGGTCGCGGAGGCGTCCCGGCGCCACAAGCTCGACGTGACGGTGAAGTTCTTCGGCTCCACCGCCGAGGAGCAGCTGATCGGCAAGACGTACGCCGTGAGCAAGGGCGTCTACGACGGGCTCGACGCCTTCCTCGACTGGCACCCCTCCACCGGGAACGCCACCGGCTGGGGCACCTCCAACGCGATGACGGCCGTCACCTTCACGTTCCTCGGTGTCGCCGGCCACGGCGGTACCCCGCTCGGCAACAAGAGCGCGCTGGACGCCGCCGTGATGATGGCGACCATGTCGGAGTTCCTCCGCGAGGAGAGCATGGCGCCCTCGGCTCGGCTGCACTGGGTGATCAACAACGGGGGCGACATCCCCAATGTGACACCCGAGATCGCGGAGATCTCCTACTACGTCCGCGAGGGCAGCGTGGGACGGGTCACCTCGCTCCTGGACAAGGTCATCGCCGTCTCGGAGGCGGCGGCGACCGCCAGCCGCACATCGGTGCGCCACCGGATCACCTCGGCGTGCTGGAACCAGCTCCCCTCGAAGGCCTTCGCCGAGCTGATGTACGACAACATGCGGCAGATCGGGCCCCCGGTCTTCTCCGCGGACGCCCAGCGTCTGGCCAAGGAGCTCCAGAGCTCGCTGGGACTGCCGGAGAGCGGCCTGCACGACAAGGTCGGTGAGCTGGCGCCGCCCAACCCGGCCTTCCTGGGCGGCGGTTCCACCGACGTGGCCGATATCAGCTGGCAGGTTCCGACGGTCTCCATGGGTGCGGCCGTCGCCCCCATCGGGTCGAAGATGCACACCTGGTCGACCGCGTCCTGCGCGGGCTCGGCGCCCGCCCACGCGGCGATCCCGGCCGCCGCCGCCTATCTCGCGGCGACGGCCGTCGACCTCCTGGTGAAGCCGGAGCTGCTGCGCGGGGTGAAGGAGGAGTTCGAGAAGCGGACCAAGGGCCTGACCTGGAAGACCGCGCTGCCGGAGGGCTACGAGCCGCCCATGTACGAGCCGCCGGCCTGGTTCCTCAAGAGGACGGGGCAGAGCTGGCCGCCGGAGAACATCACCTGGCCGCCCCGCCGGGTCGTCAGCAAGGAGAAGTTCGCCTCGCTCGGACCGGCGCTGGAGCCGCAGGTCTGAGCGTGGCTCCGTGGGCTTCCGTCGACGCACGGCGTGCGTCGACGGAAGCCCCCGGGTAATCCGGTCGCCGTCCGCCCGGCGGCCGGCGCACCATGTCGGCCATGGGTACGGACATCTACGGATTCATCGAGTGCCGCCACGGGTACTCCGCCGACGGCGACCCCGCGCCCTTCTGGCAGCCCGCCATCGAGCTGGACCACCTCTACGACTACCGGGACTACGCCGCGTTCGGCAGCCTGTTCGGGGTCCGGAACCACCCTGGAGGCCTCGAACCGCTGGCCTTGGCGAGAGGCCTGCCCGAGGACGTCTCGGAGACGGTGTCCCAGGCGCACCTCGGCCACGGCACGACCTGGATCACCTGGGCCGAGCTGGCAGCGGCCGACTGGGAGGAGGCGACGCCCGAGCCGGACACGTACCTCCACCGCTACCGGCGGAGTGCCCCCGGCGACGCGTGGGTCTTCGAGGAGCGGGCCTTCCCCGTGGACCGCCTCGCGGAGCTCTCCGGGCAGGCTCCGCCCCCGGACGGCCGTGGGTGGCCGGCGGGGACGGAGTGGGAGGACGGCGACGTCCTCCTGAGGATCGAGCCGCTGACACGCCGCCAGACCGTGCACGCCGCGACGTGGGCGCCCGTTCTGACCGCCATGCGGGTGCTGGCCGAACGGCACGGCGACACCTGCGTGCGCCTGGTCGTCTGGTTCGACTGAGGGCCCTGCCACGGGCTCGGGCCGACCTGCGTCCGAGGTCTCCCGCTCGGTCCGCCCGTTCCGGTCACGCATGTGAGGGTGCCCCCGCCCGCCCGGGCGGGGGCACCTTCACGCGCGGGGAGTGTGCGCGTCAGCAGCCGCCGCAGTTGTAGTACGTCACGTCCCAGTGGTTGCCCTCGTCGGCGTAGACGTTGCCCGAGCCCGACTTGTACTGGGGGGCGCCGTCGCCCCGCAGGCCGATGTAGCTGAACACGCCCTTCACGTAGTTCGTGAGGCAGGTGGTCTTTCCGAAGTCGAGCTTGTAACCGTTCCAGTGCGAGTACGTGCCACTGGCGTGCCCGGTCTCGGTGCCGCCGGTGATGTTGAGCGCGCAGCCCGTCGCGCTCTTCAGCGTCTGGGCGCCCTGCGCGCTGGTCAGGTTCAGCTGGTCGAAGGACGTGCAGGTGGAGACGTTCCGGTTGGAACAGCCACCCGAGGACGACCAGGTGATCCCCGACGAGGAGAAGCGGGAGGTCGCCTGCGAGTGGGTCAGCTTGGTGACGGCGTGCGCCTCGGTGGCACCGCCGCCGAGTACGCCGACGCCGGGCGCGAAGAGGGCGCCGAGGACGAGAACGAGAGCGGTGAGGGCCGAGCGGAGTCTGGGACGGGTCAGCATGGGGGAAGTCCTCCTGCTCATGACAATTTGGGGGCAGGGAGATAGTGCCCCACATCTACGCGCGTCCGCCAGGGGGTGGCGCGGGTGCGCCCAGCCCTTTCCGCGACTTTCGGACCGGCCTGGACCCTTGATGTTGAACTTTGAACAAAAGAGGTCTACAGTCAAACTCGTTGAAGGTTAAACCAAACGTTCGACGAGCTGTCGTACAGAACGCGTCGGACCACGTCCCGAGGAGGAGCCATGGCTCTGTTCAACCGCAAGAACACCGCCCCGTCCACCACCGCCACCCTCGCCGTGGACCCGGCGCTGGCGGCCCTGACCGGCACCTACACGATCGACCCGGCGCACAGCAGCATCGGTTTCACCGTGCGTCACGCCATGGTCACCAACGTGCGCGGCTCCTTCGGTGACCACGAGGGCACCCTGGTGCTGGACGGCGCGAACCCGGCCGCCTCCACCGCGTCCATCGACGTCAAGATCTCCAGCGTCGACACCGGCATCACCGACCGCGACGGCCACCTGGTCAGCGGGGACTTCTTCGACGCCGAGACCTTCCCCCTCATGACCTTCCGGTCCACGCAGGCCGAGCAGCTCGGCGGCGACACGTACCGCGTCACCGGTGACCTCACCATCAAGGACGTCACCCGTCCGCTCTCCATCGACCTGGAGTTCAACGGCTCCGCCACCGACCCCTACGGCAACCAGCGCGTGGGCTTCGAGGGCAGCGCCGAGATCCTGCGCTCCGACTGGGGCCTGACCTACAACGCCGCGCTGGAGACCGGCGGCGTGCTGGTCGGCGACAAGGTCAAGCTGAGCTTCGATATCTCCGCCATCAAGGCCGCCCCGCAGGCCTGACGCGTCCGGACCGAGCGCGCCCGCCGGCTCTCCCCTTCGGGGGAGGGCGGCGGGCGCTCGTCGTCATCCGGCGGTGCGGCGGACCTTCAGCGCGTTGTCGGTCCGGGTGGTGGGGTTGCCGTCGGGGTCGTTCTGGACCCGCTCGTGCTCGGCACTGAGCAGCACCTCCCACTCCCCCTCCGGGAGTTCGAGGGACGCGAGGACCTCGTCCGTCGTCGGAAGTTCGATGTCCGGGTGGTCGTGCTCCCAGGAGGGGAAGCCCGCGTGTCCGACGATCAGCAGCACCCCGCCCGGCGCGACCGCCGACGCCGCCCGTCGCAGGATCTCCTCACGGGGCAGGTCGCCCATCGAGTGCAGGAACTGGGCGGAGACCAGGTCGAACTCCCCCTCGGGGAACGACGCGCCGAGGTCGTGCCACTGCCAGTCGATCCGGTCCGCGAGGCCGGCGTCCGCCGCGTGACCGGCCGCCCGGTCCAGGGCGACCCGGGAGATGTCGGTGGCGGTGACCGTCCAGCCCTGCCGGGCCAGCCAGACCGCGTCGGCGCCCTCGCCGCAGCCCAGGTCGAGGGCGCGGCCCGGCTTCAGCCCGTCCACTTCCCGGACGAGGGCGGCATTGGGGTCGCCGCTCCAGATCCGGTCGCTCTCGCGGTACCGGTCGTCCCACATCTCGGCGTCGGTGCGGGTGCTGTCGGTGGTCATCGTGTCGTCTCCTGAAGTCCATGACGGCGGTCGCCGAGCACGCGCTCGGTGACCCGGCGCTCGGCCTCGGCCGAGAAGGGTGCGCGGCGGGCGTCGACCGCGCGGCGGGTGTCGTCGGTGACGAGGTCCATGTTGATCATCGAGGCCGCCTTCAGCCCGGCCGCCGCCGCTCCGACGACCTGCTCCATGAGGTTGGCGACGTTACCGGCCACCCATACGCCGGGCACGTCGGTCGCCCCGGCAGGGTCGGCCGCGATGTACGTGCCGACGACGTGGTCACCCATCGTCATCTCGGTGGGCACCAGGCCGAGCCCCTCCAGGACCGCCGACCGGGCGGTGAAGCGCGGCTGGACGACGAGCGCCTCGCGCGGGATCACCGTGCCCCCGGCGAGCCGCACACCGGTGAGCCGGTCGCCGGTCACCTCCAGCGCGGTCACCTCGCCGTCCACGACGGAGATGCCCCGGGCGGCGAGCTGCTCGTACTCGTCGTCACCGAAGTCGGCCTGTCCGTGCCGGAACAGCACCACGTCGTCGGTCCACTGCCGCCAGAGCAGGGCCTGGTGCACGGCCATGGGGCTGAGCGCCAGAATCCCGACCGGCGCGTCCCGCACCTCCCAGCCGTGGCAGTACGGGCAGTGCAGCACGTCGCGGCCCCAGCGCTCCGCGAGGCCCTCGACGGCCGGCAGCTCGTCCACGATTCCCGTGGTCACCAGCAGACGGCGCGCCTCGACGGCGCTCCCGTCCTCCCGTACGACACGGAAGCCGTCGGACAGCCTCTCTGCCGAGACGACCTCGCCCCGGACGATCTCGGCTCCGTAGTCCGCCGCCTCGGCCCGGCCGATGGCCAGCAGTTCCAGGGGCGGGACACCCTCCCTGCCCAAGTAGTTGTGCGCGTGGGACGCGGGTGCGTTGCGCGGGCTGCCCGCGTCGATCACGAGCACCGAACGCCGGGCCCGGGAGAGGGCGAGCGCCCCGCTCAGCCCGGCGGCCCCGCCGCCGATCACCACTACGTCGTACCGCTGGTTCGTCTCGCTCATGCGGATCACCTCCTGTTACGGGAGATGGTGCGCGCGGGGCGCCGATTCGACAAGCTCGCTTGCCGAACCGGCAAATTCGCACCAGACCGTCTTCCCGGGGTCCCGCTCGCCCACCCCCCAGGCGTCGGCGAGTGCCCCGACCAGCAGCAGCCCGCGCCCGTACTCCGCGTACGGGGCCGAGCCCCGCTCCTCACGGACCTCGCCGCCGCCGCTGTCGTCGACCTCGATCCGGAGCAGGTCACCCCAGGTGAGCCGCACCCGGAATCCCCGGCCGGGCGGTACGCCGTGGACCAGGGCGTTGGTGGCGAGCTCGCTCACGCAGAGCAGCACCTCCTCGAGGTCCACCTCGCACGCCCAGTCGAGCAGCGCCTCCCGGACGAACTGGCGCGCGAGGGGGACGGACCTGCGCTCACGGCGGTAGAACGCCTCACGAAAGGAGGCGAGTTGCGTTGGTTCATTCACGGGACGACTCTCACAGGGCATCACTACTGTGGGTCACCGCGTCAGGTCGTACACCACGTCTGTACGCGCGCTGACGGGTCCGGCGGGCTCGCGTACGGGGAGAGGCACGGCATGCACTCGGTGAAGAGGAACAAGCGCGTCACGTCCTGGCACGTCATCGGCGCGCAGCTGGCCGCCCTCCGCCGGGCGGCCGGATTCACGCAGGCGTCGCTGGCCGACCGGCTCTGCGTGGGCGAGGACACGATCGCCTCGATCGAACAGGGCCGCCGGCCGCTCCAGGCGGACTTCGCGGCGCAGCTGGACGAACTGCTGGACACGAAGGGTGTCTTGGGGATCGCGGTGGCGAAGGTGCCGCAGAGGGAGCGGTTCCCGGCGTTCGTGCAGGACTTCGTGGAGTACGAGCAGGAGGCGGTGACGCTGCTGTGGTACGAGAATCAAGTGGTGCCGGGACTGCTCCAGACAGAGGCGTACGCACGCTTCGTATTCTCCTGTCTCTTCCCACCCATCGAGGAGGAGCAACAGGAGGAGTGGGTGGCCGCCCGGATGGAGCGGCAGAAGCTCCTCGAACGCAGACCCCGGCCGATGCTCCACTTCATCCTGGAGGAGGGCATCCTTCGTGGCGAGATCGGAGACTCCGCAATGCGCCGGGAGCAGTTCGCCCATCTGCGGCAGTGCATGGAACTCCCCTTCCTGGGCTTGCAGATCATGCCCAGGAAGCTCCCCAAGCACGCCGGCCTCGCGGGTCCCATGGTGCTCTTGGAGACACCTGACCATGACCACCTCGCTTACGTCGAAGGGCAGTTGACCAGCGTGCTGCACGACGACCCGGACCAGGTCAGCTTGCTCCAGCAGAAATATGGGATGCTGCGTTCGCAGGCGCTTTCCGTCGAGAACAGCGCGCGCCTACTGGATGACCTGCTTGGAGAGTCATGACTCGCGCAGCACGCGGTAAAGCCCTCGACTGGTTCAAGTCCAGCTACAGCAGCAGCCAAGGTGGCGACTGCCTCGAAGTCGCCTACGAATGGACCAAGTCCAGCTACAGCAGCGACCAGGGCGGCGCCTGCGTCGAGGTCTCCGCTCACCCCTCCGCCGTGCACATCCGCGACTCCAAGGTCACCGACGGCGCGGTCCTGACGGTGCCGCCGGCCGCGTGGGCCGCGTTCGTCCGCGCCGCCCTCTGACGGCCGGTCTCCCCCGGATCACACAGGTGCCAGGCCGGAACGATCGCCATGGAAAGGGCTCAGCGGGAAAGCACTCCCTGCCGGCCGGTCCGATCCAGATCCGGTAGCACGGTGGGCCTTTCCGTGGAGATATCGACCGGTGCCGGCGGCGCTTCAGGGTCATCGATGTCGGGCACGTCCACCGGCAGGTCCGGAATCGACGCCGATATGGCCACCGGTCGCAGTACGGTGGCGCGCTCGCCGAATCCGATCTCTATCTCCACGACTGTCGCATTCGACGGCTCGCGCGTTCTCGGCGGCTTCCTCGGCGTCGGCCGCGCATGGTCCCGGATCTTCCGGTCGGTGGAGTCCGGGGAGGCGGAGGGTGTGGGAGAACGTCCCGGAGTCACGCGGGGAACGGGAGCCTCCACGGCCCGCGGGGCGGAACTGTCCGCCGGAGGCCGGCTCTCCGGTCGGACGGGGGGATCGGCGGGCAAGGTCAGCCCCACCACGGCGACCGTCACCGCCGCCGATGCCGCCACCGACTGCTGGGTGACCCCCGTACGCGGGAATCTCCGCACGGACAGCCACACGGTCATGGCGAGGGTGAGGCCTCCGGCCAGGGCGTTGCGCAGCGAGCGCCTGGCCCGGGCGAGCAGTGACTCGGTGGCCCGGTAACTCAGGCCCATGGTCCGGGCCACCTGGCCGACGTCGAGGTCCTGGGACTGCAGCCGCAGCGCCTCCGCCTGGCGTGCGGGCAGCAACTCCGCGCTGCGGGCGGCCAGCCACCTGGCCTCCGCCCGGTCACATGCCGCCTCTTCGACCGGGCACGGGTCGGCGGGGGCGGCGGAGAGGCTCTCGCTCAACTCCGAGTCCCGGACGACCTGGCGACGCCGGTCGGCGCACGCGCGTACGGTCGCGAGCCTGAGCCACGAGCGGACCCGGCCGTACTGGACGTCGGGGTCCTCCACCGCGCGGATCATCGCTTCCTGGACGGCGTCCTCGGCCTCTTCGGCGCTCGCCGAGCGGCTGCGCGCCATCTCCAGCAGTTCGTCCCGGTGGCTCCAGACGAGCTCCCACCGGTTGCCCGGACCGTGAGGTCGACGAGCGGTACCTGAGTCCTTCACGTTCAAAGCCCTCTGGTCCGTGTTTCAGGGTCCGCCATGTGCCCGATCATGGTGCCCCACGACACGTATGCCCCGCGGCCTGGGTCGGCATCGGGGCATACGGGCTAGCTGTCGGATCAGGCCGAGAGCGTGGTGGCGGAGCCGATCCCGGCGACGCCCAGCACGTTGGCGCCGACGGCGCCCGCGATGCCGCCCGCGAGCGGCGCGACGCCCGTCAGGTCGGCGCTGACGCCACCCGCGATGCCGCCGATGACCGGCGCGTCGAGAGAAACCGCACCGCCGAGGCCACCGGACACGTTGTCCAGGTCGGCGTCGGAGATTTCCTGGGTCTGCACCTGGGGGGCGGAGCTCATGATGTGAATTCCCTTCGCGTTAAATCCGAGAATGGCAGGGACCCGCACCGTCAGGAAAGAAGGCCCTTGCCGCTTTCGCGGTTGCCGGCGCCTCGATGTGGGGCCCGAGGGATGCGGCACATTCCTGTGCGGCTTCCGCGATGTGGAGGATGTAAGCACGTGAGCTCGGGGAGAGGCCACCCGCCCGGGAGCCCCTCGTAGGGCTTTTCCGCGACGAAAGGACGGTGCGCTCACATCACCCTTCGGACCGGTACAGCTTCTTCACTTCGCTGACCGACGGACGGCCCGGCGACCACTTCCTTAAGCCGCCCCGAAAGAGACATTCCCGGCCGTGGACGCGCCGCACCGGGTCCGGCCACGCGGGACGGTCTCCGGCGGCGCGCCACCTGCGCGCACGGTGTGCAGATCTGCCGCAGGGGGCCTGACGGGGCGCCCCGCGCCGTCGGCGGACAGCCCTGGGCCGAGGGTCCGGGCATGGGCGCGGATACCGGTCTCACACCGTGAGGCGCTGCTCGGCACCGGAGCCGTCGGCCGCCGACTCGGGGGTGATGCCGTGCTGCTCGTCCTCGGGGCGGCCCTTCCTGGGCAGCAGGAAGGTGATCGCGAGGAAGACCACCAGCAGACATGCCTGGACGATCAGCGCGCGGTGGAAGCCGCCGGTGAAGTCACCGGTCTCGGCCCGGGCGAAGAACACCGAGCCGAAGATCGCGACGCCGACGGAGCCGCCGATCGCCTGGACCGCCGACAGGACGCCGGAGGCGGATCCGATCTCGTCGTCGTCGACCGCGGCCAGGATGAAGCTGAACAGGGCGGCGATCACCATGCCGGCGCCGATGCCCGCCACCGCGACGCCGGGAGCGATGTCCCAGATCGAGAACGAGGCGGCATCGAGGCCGTCGAGCTCGAACCACAGCACGGCTGCGCCGGCCAGCTGGACGAGCGGTCCGATCTGCAGCACCTTGCGGCCGATCCTGTCGGCCAGGAACGCGCCGCTGACCGCGCCGCCGATCGCGGTTCCCACCGCGAGGGGCAGGTTGCCGAGCCCCGCGTCACCGGCGGTGAAGTGCTGACCGATCTGGAGGAACAGGGTCAGTACGAGCTGGGTGCCGATCAGTCCGCCGAAGAACAGGGCGATGCCGCCGAGGCCGACGGTGAAGGCCGGCTTGCGCAGCAGGCCCGGGGTCACCAGCGGCTCGCGGCCCGCGGCGGCCGTACGGCGCTGCTGGAGGGCGAAGAGGCCGAACCCGATCACCGAGGCGGCCATGCACAGCCACGTCCACAGCGGCCAGCCCTCCTCCTGCCCCTGGTTGAGCGGCAGCACCAGCAGGGCGCAGGCCGCCACGACCAGGGCGGCGCCGGTCATGTCGACCCGTACCGTGCGGTCGCCCGCCTTCTTCGGCACGAACTTCGCGGCGACGATCAGTGCGGCGATGCCGATGGGCAGGTTGATCAGGAACACCGACCGCCAGCCCAGACCGAAGAAGTCACCCTCGATGAGGAAGCCGCCCAGGACCGGGCCGATGATGCCGCCCAGGCCGAGGACGGGTCCGAAGATCGCGAAGACCTTGGTGAGTTCAGGGCCTGAGAAGTTCTCCCGCAGCAGGCCCAGACCCTGGGGCAGCAGCATCGCTCCGGCGGTGCCCTGCAGCAGGCGGAAGGCGATCAGCGACTCGATGTTCGGCGCGATCGCGCACAGCAGCGAGCTCGCGGTGAAGGCCGCCAGACCGATCAGGAACATCCGGCGCCGGCCGTAGCGGTCACCGAGCCGCCCGCCGAGCACGAGCCCGGCACCCAGGGTGAGGGCGTAGCCGCCGATCACCCATTGCAGGCCGACGGGACCGGCACCGAGGGATCTCTCCAGGTCCGGCCCCGCGACGTTGACGATCGAGGCGTCCAGGAGATCCATGATCTCGGCGACGATCATCACCGCCAGGATCAGCCAGCGCCACCGGTAGGGCGCGGTCGTCTCGTCAGGCTGGGGCGAGGGGTCACGCACGTCAGATACCTCCATGGTGAAGTAATTCCATGGTGAAGGTAGATTGGAGTAGGTAGGTTGTCAAAGCGAGGCGGCCGGGTGGGCCTCACAGCAGGGGAGAAAGAGGGAGGTCGGCATGGACGACGCCGTGCGCGAGGGTGTCGCGGAGCAGCGTGAGCGGCTGATGGAATCGTTGAGGATCTACGGCGGCCACTACGCCGAGCTCAGCCGACGCTTCGCCACCTGGCTGGGACTGCACTCCACCGACGCGATCGCGGTCCTGGAGATCGCCGCCGCCGAGGAGCGCGGCACCCCCCTGTCACCGGCACGGCTGAGCGAGCGGATCTCCCTGTCCACGGGCGCCACGACCGCACTGCTGAACCGTCTCGAAGCGGCTGGGCACATCACGCGCGCCCGGGAGCACTCCGACCGGCGCGTCGTCACGCTGCGCAGCGGGGGGCACATCCAGGAACGGGCGGACGAGTTCTTCGGCCCGCTCGCCCGCCGCCTCGACACCGCGATGTCGCACTATCCGCCGCGGTTCCTGGAACAGTTCGAAGCGTTCGTGGCCGACCTGAACGCCACCATGGACAGCCACCTCGCGGAACAGGCCCCGACGGCACCGCGCTCCCCTGACGGCCGGTCCGCCTGAGGGTCCCGCTCCCGGCCCGCCCGGCCGGATCCTTCGCCCGCTCGCCGGGCCACCCTTCGTCGCATGCCTGTCGAATCTCTGTACGCACCCCCACGCACCGGTGTACGGTCTCGGCCCGATGGGCTTTGGGAGCGCTCCCATGGCGCTGTTTCCGCTTCACCCCCACGAGGAGGAACGCTATGAAACGCCTATTCGCCTTAGTGGCGACCTGTGCGACCGCCCTGGGCCTCACGGCCGCAGTGGCTCCCCAGGCGGTGGCAGCCACCGGCTGCAAGGTCGACTACACCGTCACCAGCCAGTGGACGGGCGGCTTCCAGGCCGGAGTGAAGGTCACGAACCTGGGCGCACCCCTCAGCGGATGGACTCTCGGGTTCTCCCTGCCCGACGGGGGACAGAAGATCGCCCAGGGCTGGAACGCCACCTGGTCGCAGTCCGGCTCCGCGGTCACCGCCGCGGGCGTCGACTGGAACCGCGCGCTGGCCACCAACGCCTCGGCCGACCTGGGGTTCACGGGCACCTTCACGGGCGCCAACCCGAAGCCGACGGCGTTCACGCTCAACGGCGTCGCCTGTACGGGCTCCCTCGAAGAGGAGCCCCCGCCCGTCCCGGTCGACGGCACCCCCGTGGACGTCAACGGCCAACTACACGTATGCGGCGTGAACCTGTGCAACCAGTACAACCGCGCCATCCAGCTGCGCGGCATGAGCACGCACGGCATCCAGTGGTTCAGCCAGTGCTACAACGCCGCGTCCCTGGACGCACTGGCGCACGACTGGAAGTCCGACCTGCTGCGCACCGCCATGTACGTGCAGGAGGACGGCTACGAGACCGACCCCGCCGGCTTCACCAGCCGCGTGAACGGCCTCGTCGACATGGCCGAGGCGCGGGGCATGTACGCGCTGATCGACTTCCACACGCTGACGCCGGGTGACCCGAACTACAACCTCGCCCGCGCGAAGACGTTCTTCGCGTCCGTCGCCGCCCGCAACGCCGCCAAGAAGAACGTGATCTACGAGATCGCCAATGAGCCCAACGGCGTGAGCTGGTCGGCCATCAAGAGTTACGCCGAGCAGGTCATCCCGGTGATCCGGGCCGCCGATCCGGACGCCGTCGTCATCGTCGGAACCCGCGGCTGGTCCTCGCTGGGAGTCTCCGACGGCTCCGACGAGAGCGAGGTGGTCAGCAATCCCGTCAACGCCACCAACCTCATGTACGCGTTCCACTTCTACGCCGCGAGCCACAAGGACACCTACCGCTCCACGCTGAGCCGAGCGGCGTCACGACTGCCGCTCTTCGTCACCGAGTTCGGCACGGTGAGCGCCACCGGCGGTGGAGCGATGGACCGGGCGAGCACCACGGCCTGGCTGGACCTGCTCGACCAGCTGAAGATCAGCTACGCGAACTGGACCTACTCCGACGCCCCCGAGAGCAGTGCGGCGTTCAAGCCCGGGACCTGCGGCGGCAGCGACTACAGCAGCAGCGGCGTACTGACCGAGTCGGGAGCACTGCTCAAGAGCCGGATCAGCACTCCTGACACCTTCCCCACCGGCTGACCTCCGACGGGGGCTCCGGCCGGGCCGGAGCCCCCGTACGGATGACGGAATCCATCTGCGTCCTCGGCACGTCGAACGGGTCAGGGCCGTCCTCCCTGTCGGCGGACCTGGGTGCTCAGGACGCTCGGCGTGGTCTTCGACGGCACGTCCCTGCCGGCCCTCGTGTTCTTCCTCGTGCCGTACCGACCGATCGAAGTCCTGTCCCGCCGACCTGGCCGCACCCCTTCCGGCACGGATGGCATAGTGAGCCTCAACGCGACGGTCGATCAGGGGAGTTGTCGGGTCTGTGAGGATCGCTCGCTGGATGGTGCCGGTCATCGTCGGGGTCGTGGTGACTCCGTTGTCGATCGGTCTGGGAGCCGTACTGCTCGGGTCCTTCGACGACAGCGAGGCAGTCGGCGGAGGGGTCCCGGCACCGGTGAGCACCGAGTTGAAGGCGGGCGACGTGGGGGTTCCCGTCCTGTACGCGAAGCTCCTGCGCGACGCCGCGGCGGACTGCGACGAGAAGCTGCTCACCGCGCCCGTGCTGGCCGCGCAGTTGAAGCGGGAGAGCAACTTCAACCCGAGGGCCAGGTCGATCGCGGCCGACGGGCCGGCGGACGACGACGGCTCCTTGACGGATCCGCGGAGCGAGGAGCAGCGGGCCGAGGACGGGAAGCCGGGCGGAGCAGACCTGCCCGGCGGGGAACAGGCCACCGGATCCGGCTCGGAGGAGACCTCCTCGGGCGAGGAGCTGCCTGCCGTGGCACAGGCCGAACGGCCCGTCACCAGGGGTATCGCCCAGTTCTCGGACGCCGACTGGGTGGCCGCGGGGATCGACGGCAACAACGACGGCGTCAGGGACGTCCTGGACCCTGCGGACGCCATACCGGCCCAGGGCAGGAAGATGTGCGGACTCCTGCGGACCGCGAAGAAACACCCCGGCTACCGGGGCACTCCCCTGGAACTTGCCCTGGCCGCCTATCGCGTGAGCTGGAAGACGGTCGGGGAGTACGGCGGTGTGCCGCGCGCGAGTGGAGCGGACGGGGAGACGTACGAGTACGTCAAGGCCGTCATGAAGTCCTACCCGAAGATGGTCGTGCCCGTCGGCGGCAACGCGTCCGGCGGCTGGACCCTGCCCGTCGAGGGACCGGCCGGAACCCCGTACCACCAGCGGGGCTCCGCCTGGTCCACCGGCCTGCACACCGGCGTCGACTTCGTGATCCCCACCGGGACGCAGGTCAAGGCCATCGGCCCGGGTGAGGTCGTCACGGCCGGGGACGGCGGCGACTACGGCAATCAGGTCGTCGTCCGCCACGAGGACGGTACGTACAGCCAGTACGCCCACCTCTCCGAGGTGAAGGCCGTCGTGGGCCAGAGCGTCCAGGGCGGCACGCTCATCGGCTGGTCCGGCGAGACCGGCAACGCCACGGGCCCGCATCTGCACGTCGAGATCCGCACGGGGCCCGGGTTCGGGTCCGACATCTCCCCCGTCCCGTATCTGCGGGCCAAGGGCCTGATCCTCTGAGGACGTACACCTCCGGCTGAACGCGAGCGCCTCCTCGGCCGACGCTCCGAGGAGGCCGGCAGAGGAGGCGTTCCGTGCGGGAACGGCGGTGGGCCCGGGCCCTACGTGCCGCTGGTCGTGGCGCGGGTGAAGAACTCGATCTCGGCGATCGAGACCTGCTTGTCGGGGCCCACGTTGAACGCCGAACGGATGACGAACCGTACGCTGACGACGTTCTGCGCCCGGAACTTCCGCTGCTGGGGGCCGCTCACCTGGTCGAGTTTGATGTGGCGGGTGGTCTTCTTCCCGTCCGCCGTGGTGATGACCGCGTCCATGCGGTGCGGCAGCGCGGCCTCGGAGAGGTCGGACGGCTTGGTGGAGATGCCGGACGTGATGAGGATGTCCAGCAGACGGGTGGGTTCCATGAAACGCGCCTCGACCCACTCACCCTCGGCGGCCTGCGACACCCCCGGACCCCACCAGCTGTTGTTGATCTTGTCGAAGAGAGACTTCGGCGGGTGGCCGCCGAAGGAACGGGACGCCACGGCGGCATCAGGACTGATCTGGGCCCGCTTCGCGAAGTGGTCGCGTCCCGCGTTCCACGCCGTACTCACGTGGAACGCCGCGTAGATCACCAGCGCGAGCGCGAGACCGTAGGCGACCCAGGTGACGATGCGGCCGATGCCCCGGCGCAGCCTCGGGCGGTCGCCCGCCCACGGTGCCGGGCGGTCACCGAAGTCCCGCATCCGGCGCCACCAGGGGCGCCGTGCCTCCGGGACTCCGGGGCGCTTCGCGAGGGACATGCCGCAGCGCCGGCAGAAGTGCCGGTCGGGGCGGTTGCCGACCTCGCACCAGGGGCACGGGGGGCCGACGTCGTCGGCCGGTTCGCCGCCGGGGGCCTGGACCCGGGGGCGGGGAGCGGAGGGCACACCCGGGAGGACCGGGGCCACTCCCGGTGCCGGTGCGGCGGCGCGCCGGTCGGCGACCGGTACGAGCAGCGCCCTGGCTCGCGCACTCGCGTCCGGGTCCGGTTCCGGGGTCGCGGCGGAGACCGGCGGCATCGCGGGCAGGGTGTCGTCCTCCTCGGGCGCCACGGCCCGAGCATCGGCGCGTGCGGGTTCGCGCACCGGGTCCGTGCTGCCTGCGTCGGCCGACGGGTCCGGGCCCGAGACGCCCGGAGTGTCCGCACCGGCTGGCCGATCCGCGGTGCCCGCACCCCGTTGCCCCGTGTCCGGGGTCCAGCTCAGTACCGCGCCGCAGTCGTCGCAGAAGGACTGCCCCGGAGTCGGCCGCGTGCCGCACTCCGCACAGTGAGGTGGCTCGTTCCCCGTGTCGCCGGTGACCGCGGGAGAAGGCGGTGTGGAGGGGGAGGCCTGGTGACTGGTCACCTGTCGGAAGTCCTTTCGGCGGCGGTCACGTGGACCGTGTAAGGCATATGGGCGGGGCGAGCTGCCGCGACGAGGCGCTCCAGCCGGTGTTCGGCGGCGGGGCCGGGCTCCGGCAGCCGTACGGTGACGTGCAGATGCGGGCGGCTCTCGCCGGGGACCGGGCCCAGGGGCCTGGCGTCCCAGACGGCCGCGCCGCTCTCGGTGATCTCCGGCTCCACGCCGAAGGCGAGCCGTACCGCCTCGGAGAGGCCGCGCCGGGTGCCGCGGATGCGGTGCAGCCGCACGGCGGCGGTCACCGCGGCGCGCAGAGCGGCCGTCGCCTCCGTGTCCTGCGGGTGACCGGTGGCGGGTGCGGTGAGCGGCGCCTCCGCCGGCTCCCGGCCCATGGACCCGTCGGCGCGTCCGGCCGTGTCCGGCCCTTCGGTCTCCGCGCCCACCCAGCTGCCGAGCCAGCGGGTGAAGTCCTCGGGCGCGAGCGACGGCGTGAAGTAGGCGTCCAGGCAGTCGAGCACGTTGTGGAGCGGCGCGAGGACCTCGTCGATGCCCGCGACGAACCGCTGGGCGAGGTCGTCGTCGGCGAACACCGCCGGCAGCATCACGCCCAGCGGAGCCGACGAGGCGAGTCCGTCGACGGACCCGCGCGTGCTCCCGCTCGTGGTCACGAGGCGTCCCCTATCACCCGCACGCGGTGGTCGAACGAGAAGACGAGCGCGGGGGGATCGAGATCGATCCGCTCCGTGGGATCGCCGCGCTTCCCGCTGAGCGGGTCGGCGGGGTGCAGCAGCACCTCGTCCACCAGCTCGACACCGGGCACCCGTTGCAGCACCGCGAACACCTCGCCCGCCTGGACCGGCCGGCCGAAGGGCCAGCCCGTGCCATGGGCTCCCCCGGTCAGCGGGTCGAGATGGCGGTACAGGGCGTCGTGCGCCTGCCGCCTGACCCGGTCGGTGTCGGTGCCACGGAAGGCGTGCACCGTCGCGACGACCGTCACACCCTGGTAGAAGGGCGGCCCGACCGCCAGCCGGGTGCCGATCAGCCGCCGCTCGTCGAGGTACCGGGTGATACGCCCCAGCAGGGCGTCACCGGGGACGAGTTGCTCGAAGCGCAGCCGTCCGCCCGGGTCGGACACGGCCTGCGGGACGACCAGAACCCGTACGGCGTGCGCGCCGTGCTCGTCCGGCTCGGCCGCGAGGCAGGTGATGCGCGCGGTCTCGGGCGCGGCGCGTCTCGCGAGTTCCTCGTAGTCCCGCAGGGTCACGGCGCGGTCCTGCGCACTCAGCGCGATGGGCGCCCTGAGCTTGGCCTCCTCGACGGTCTCGCCGTCGACCCCACCGCGTGCGGCCTCCCGGTTGACGACGTCGGAGACGTACGGGACGGAGTCGCGCAGCACCTGGATGGCACCCCTGGCGACGTTGCCGGCCTTTCCGCCGCCCGTACGGTAGCGGCGGGCCCGGATGGGCGCGCCCTTGGGCGGTACGGCCCCGTACTGGCGCAGAGTGCCGTCCGGTTCGCGGACGGACGGGCCGAAGGCGATCTCGCCGGTGGTCGCGTCCACGGTGATGTGCCGGTCGGCCGGGCCCGAGGCGGCGAAGTGGCCGACGGTCTCCCAGTCGACCCAGCCGTCGCGCTCGGCGACCTGCAGGAGTACCGGCTGCACGTCGCCGACGACGGGGCTGTTGGCCAGCCGCAGCCGGTGTCCCGGCAGTCCGGTGGACTCCCCCAGCGCTTCGTCCCGCACCGTCTCCGCGTGCACGACGCCGGTGGTGCCGCCGATGCTGAACGCCTCGGCGGAGCGGATGGTGGGCGAGGTGGTGTAGAAGGGCCGGCCCTGTTCCGGCTCGGTGACCCGGCAGCGCAACCAGCCGGCCTCGCGCCGCCCGGTACGGGAGAGCGCGTGGCCGCCGGGGACGTGCAGCACGACCTCGCCGGGGCGGTTCAGCCCACCGGTCGTGTCCCGGTCGACGTCGCAGGCGGCCCAGCCGTCGGCGGTCCACGCCTCCCAGGCGAGCGGCGGCTGCCTCGGGTCGACACCGACACCGTCCACCTGGCTGTCGAGCTCCAGGACGACCACGCACTCCGGTACGGCGGCGCTGAGCCCGAACAGCATGCGGTCACCGGGGCCCGGGGACTCCGCGAAGCAGTGCACGTCCTTGGACTCGGCGAGGTCCGAGGTGCGGTCGACCGCCTCCTGACCGGCCCGCTGGACCACGACGTATGACAACTCGCAAGGAATCACGGTCAGTTCGCGCTCGGTGGCGAAGACCACCGCGTCCTCGGTCTGGGTACGGACCGTGGCGACCTCCGTGCCCGTCGCCAGCACGACGGGCTGCTGCTGCGGCGCCGACAACCAGAACGTGACGTCGGCGCGCGCCGCGGACGGAGGGAAGAGCGTGATCCCGATGAGGTCCAGGAACGCGAGGTGGTTCTTCTCGGGCACCCGGTTGAGCCGGTACACGATCTGGTCGGCCATGTGGGCGACCGTCTCGACGAGGGTCACGCCCGGGTCGGAGACGTTGTGGTCGGTCCACTCGGGGGCGCGCTGCTGGATGTAGCGCTTGGCGTCGTCGACGAACTGCTGGAAGCGCCGGTCGTCGAGGTTCGGGGAGGGCAGTGCCATCAGCGGTCGCTTCCAAGGTGCTCGTCGGGCGTACCGGACCCCTCGGGCCCGTCGTGGGAGGGGATCACGTAGAAGGGGAAGACCAGGCTGCGCGGGTTGTTGGTGCCCGTGATCGAGTAGCGGACGTCGATGAAGAGCACGCCCTGTTCCTCGCCGGCCGTCACCGTGACGTCGTCGACCTCGATGCGCGGTTCCCAGCGGTCCAGGCAGCTGTGCACCTCGTGCTGGATCCGGCCCGCGGTGGCCTCGTTGACCGGGGCGAAGACCATGTCGTGGATGGCGCAGCCGAACTCGGGGCGCATCGGCCGTTCACCGGGCGCCGTGGAGAGGACGAGGCGGATGGCCTCCTCGACCTCGCGTTCCCCGCTGACCAGGGCGATGCCGCCGGTGGGGCTGATGCGCAGCGGGAAGGCCCATCCGGAGCCGACGAACTGTTCCGCCATCAGATTCCTCCCACCGTGAGCACCGGCTTCATCTTGGACAGGACCAGGGGAGCGTTCAGGCCGATCTCCAGACCCGAGTTGATCTTCAGGGCAAGTCCTGCGGTCAGCGACATGGCGGCGGCGGCCGACACGCTCAGCGCGCTCGCGTTCACGGCCGTGACACCCGCCCGCACCGACAGGGCGCCGGCGTTGATGTTCATCGGCCCGCCGCTGCGGAGCGTCAGGGAGCCCACCGCGTTCAGCGAGAGGTTGCCGCCCGCGTTGATGGCCACGGCGCCGGTCCCCCGGATGGAGACCTTTCCCTTGCTGTCCACCACGATCTCGGTCTTCGTCCGGTCCAGGTTGATGGTGAGCCGGTTGTCGCCGGTGGAGAGCCGCACCCCGCGCTTGAGGCCGACGCTCTGGTCGAGCAGGTCGATACGGTTGTTGCTGCGGTCGGACAGGGTGCGCCGGGTGACCTTCCCGCGCGTCGGGTCGTACACCGGCACGTCGACGGGATCCGGCTTGTCGACGCCGTTGTAGAGGCCGCCGATGACGTACGGGTGGTCGAGGGCGCCCCGGTCGAACGCCACCAGCACCTCGTCGTCCACGTCCGGTGAGATCATGCTGCCGCCCTTGGCTCCGCCGAACTGGACGGTCCTGGTCCAGTCACTGACGTACATGTCGTCCAGCCACGGGAACCTCAGCTTGACCCTGCCCTGCCTCAACGGGTCCTTGATGTCGGTGACCAGGGCATTGGCGACGCTCGGCAGGCCGGCCGGACCCGCCCCGCCGCCTCCGGACGTGAGCCCGTACAGCGATCGCCACTGACGCCCGCTGACGTTCAGGAACGTCTCGTAGTGCTCCTGGTCGCCGAAGGTGTGGCGGGCGGCGGTGACCGTGTACTTGCCCTGGAACGGCTTCCCCACGTCCTTGAGGGTGACCGCGACGCCCGGACGCAGTTGGGTGTTGCCGCGCGCCGTGATCTCCACCTCGGCGAAGGAGGACGTCACGTCGTCCGCCACGGCGTCGGCGGCGTGCTTGACCTCGTCGAGCTTGTCGTAGGGCGTGTCGGTCACGACGAGCTCGGCCTTGCCGAACGTCTTGGACACCTCGGACGGCTTCGTACCGATGACGAAGCCCGGATTGTCCAGCGCGGGCGACTTGGAGACAAGAGGCTGCTTGGTGGTGACGTTCCAGCCGCGCGCCTCGACTGCGGTCACCTGGTCGGCCGAGGTGACCGCCGCGCGGCAGCGCAGGATCTCCTCACCGCCCTTCAGGAGGAGGGCGCTCTGTGCGCTCGGCATGCTCTCCGGGGGAGCCGTCGCCGCCTGCTGGCGCTTGACGAACTGGAATCTGCCCTTCGAGTTGATGGACATCACCATCTCGTTCTCGTCCGCGAGCCGCTGGACGAAGTCCCAGTCGGTGACGTTGGCCTGGCTGATGAACTCGTACTGCCCCTTGGTCCGCTGGGTCTTCCCCAGCGGTATGCCGCTCTTGCGCGCCAGTTCGACGGCGATCTCGGTGGCGGTCTTGTTCTTGTACGCCGCGACCCTCCGCTGCCGGAGCATGCGGTGGCCCTTGTCGTAACCGCGGATGACGGTGAAGGTTCCGGTGCGGTCGTAGTCGGTCTCCAGCGCGGTGACCTCTCCGGTGATCAAGGGTGTGCCCTTGCCGTCGGAGAGGGGCGCGATGACCACGGGCACACCGATCTCGACGTTCAGCCTGGCGAGGATGTCCTTCTTGTCGTCACGGAAGGTGAGATGGAACGCGCCGGGCACGCCCGCGCCGAAGTCGACCCGGCCCGCCACCAGCTTCGTGTTCTCCGGGGACTTGAGCTTCGTGCCGGCGATCTGCACCGTGAGGATGTTGGAGAAACCGATGTCGGACATCAGACGCCGACCTCTTCGGCGGCGGGAAGCATCAGTTCGGCACCCGGCGTGAGCGCCTTCGGGTCGTCGATGCCGTTGGCCTCGGCGATCGTGCGCCACACCGTGGCGTCTCCGTACTCGCGCCACGCGAGGAGCGGGAGCGAGTCGCCGGCCACGACCCGGTGCACCCGGCGGGTGGTGAGCGCGCCCGAGGTGGGGTTCTGACCGGGGGTGCTGCTCGGGATCTCGTGCAGGTTCACCTGGCAGACGGCCCGGATCGGCATCCCGTTGGTGTTGAAGAGGGTGTACTGGGCCTCCACGGAGCTGACGTACGCGTTGAAGCGGGCCGTGGAGAAGGCACCCCACTCGAAGACCACCCACGGCGTCGACGGCTGGTTCGCCGCGATGCTGGCGGTGGTCGTCTCGCAGCAGGAGAAGAGGGCTTCGACCTTCTTGCGCACGTCGTTGCTGTCCGGGTCGTCGGAGCGGTCGAGGAAGATCTCCACCGTCATCTCCCGGGGCTCGGGCCCCATGAACTCCGGGACCGCGCCGTCCCGCACCGCGGCGGTGGGCGTGGTCTTCCACTGAGCCCTGCGGGTCAGCGACAACTGCGACGGGTTGAAGTCGAAGTTGAACGTCTTCATCAGCGCGCCGGGCTTGGTGCTGCTGCCGATCGGCGGCTGGTGGATGGCGAGCGTCGCCCGCACCAGGCTGTCCCCGATACCGAAACTGGAGAGGTTCATCGGCTACGCCGCCCCCGCGTCCGTGAATCCGTGATGGGCGATCTCCAGGACCTCGGTGGCCACGGCGGGGCTCGCCGGGTCGAAGGAGGGACCGCGCCAGCTCACCGGGAGTACGTCGATCAGCCCCCACTGGGCGACCATCGAGCCGTCCGCGCGCAGCGCGGCGATCTGCCCGGTGGGCCGGGTCACCCCCGTGGTCACGGAGGAGATCCACTCCGCCACCTTCGCGGTCTCCTCGGTGAGGGGCCGGGTCAGCGTGATGTTGGAGAAGGTGATGCGGGAGGGCAGCTGCCAGACGAATCCGTTGTTGCCGCCCTCCTGCCGCTGCTCGATCTCGACCTGGGAGGAGAGCCCTTCGCAGCCGTTGAAGTTGCCCAGGCTCTCACCGTCGATGGTGAGGTTGAAGAAGATGGTGGAGCCTGCGTCGAGTTCCTGGGGCATCGGGTGGGGCCTTCCTGCGGTTCCACGTGCGGTTGGGGGGGCGGAGGTTCCCGCGGGGCGGGACGTACGGGCTTGCGGGCCCGGGGCCTGTCAGTGGCGTGGGTCGCGCAGTCTGCCGATCCGCTCGCGGTCGAGCCGTAGCTCGGTGCGCAGCAGCCGGGTCATCGGCCCGATCAGCCGGTGGACCAGCTCCGCCACCTGGTCCTCCTTCAGCTCACGCGGTTGGAACCGGCTCGTCACCGAGGGGGCGGGCCTGTCCGCGGAGCCTGTGCCGCCTCCGCTCCGTTGCACAGCGACGGACGTGGTGCTCCGTTGGACCGCGACGGACGTGGCGCGGGGCGGTGCGGTCACGCGTGCGGGGGCGGGCGCCGGTGTCCGGACGGGGGACGGGGGCGGCGAGGGCCGCGCGGCCGGGACGGCGGGCGCCCGCTGCACGGGGAGCAGGGCAGCCGGAGCGGGCCGGGCGGGCGCCAGGGACACGACGGGGCTCCGGACAGGCCGGTCCACGGAGGCGGCCGGGGCGCCCGGAACTCCGGGAGCTTGAGGGGTTCCGGAGCCGCCGGGGGCGTCCGCCGGCGGAGTACGGGCGATCCCGCCGGGGACGGGTGGCGCCGACGCGGGCAGGTACGCGGAGCGCTGGACGACGGGGAAGGCAGCGGCGGTACTGCCGGGTCGCGCGGGGGCGGATGCCGTGGTGGGAACGGCCACGGGACGGGCGGGGCGGGTGGTTGCCCGCGGCTGCGGACGGACGGCGGGAGCCTGCACCGACGACGGCGCCGCGGCACGCTGTACCGGATTCCCGCGGACACCGCCGATACCGGTGGTCGCCGGGGCCGGACTTGTCGTGGGGGCGGTCCGAACGTGCCGTAGACGCACGGCGCGCGGGGCACTCCTCGGTGCGGGGGCAGGCGCCGGCGAAGACGGTGAAACGGCCTTGCGGACGCCCGGGTGCGTGGATGTCCCGGGAGCGGCGGCCGCGAGGGCGCCGGCCACCTGGGCATCGTCGCGTCGGCGCGAGGCGGGCGCCGGAGCGCTGCCCACCCCCGCGCCGGGGACCGCCGGCCCCGTCCCCACCGGCGCCGGCGTGAACCCGGCGACTGTGAGCGGCCGCGCGGAACCCACCAGCGGGGCGACCGGCATGGGTCGCGCCCGCGACGCCGAAGGCGCGTCGGCCGATGCAACGGTCACGGCGGACGCAACGGCTACGGCGGGCGATCGCACCACGGACGGCAGGGCACGCGTCGACGGCGACGGAGGAGAAGCGGGGGCCGGGGCAGAGGGAGACGCCGGGATCTGTGACGAGGGCCGGGGCGGGGGCGAGGTCCGGGCTCCGGACGACCGCTGCACGGGCAGCGCGCCGCCCGGGCGGCCGGATACGGATGCGTCATCGGCGACCGGCCGCGCCGGCTCCCGTACCGCGGAGTCGGCGTCGGAGCCGCGTACCGGACCGGCGTCGGGTGCGGGCAGCGACCGGGGTCGAGTCACAGGAGGGACGGCCGAAGCCGTCACCGGCCGCCGCGCTGCCACGGTGGCCGGCACTGCCCGCTGCACCCGCGGCGCGGAGGCCGACCGGACGGCTCCGGATCCGCTCGCCGCCACGGGCGGTGTCGAACTCACCGACGGGGCCGCCGCGTCGGTGCCGCTCACGACGGGGCGGCTCAGCGGCCGGACGGGAGCGCCGGGCACCGCTGCACCAGCGGGGCCCACCGGACCGGAGGACGGTGAGCCGGAGCGGTGGACCTCAGCCGGACGCGTAGGTGCCGGAAGGGCAGCGGGACGGGGGGCCAGTGCGGGCGTGGAGCCCTTGGCGGGTGCGGGGCGCTGTGCAGGGGCGGGGACCTGTGCGCGCGTGGGGTTCTGTTCGGGGGCGGGACTCTGGGCGCGTACAGGGCTCTGTTCGGGGGCGGGAAGCCGCCGTCCCGACGGTCCGTCCGCAGTGCGGTGCCCGGCGCCCGGACCGCTGGGCGTCGCCACAGCAGCGGGGTCGGCCGCCCCTGAGGCGGCGGGCCGCCGCACCGGACGAGCACCACCGGTCCTGCCCGCGGGTGAATCGGCCGCCACCACGGAGGCCGCACGCGTCGCAACGGCGGGGCGCCCCGTTCGGGTACCGGGCGCCGTCACCGCGCCGCTCGCGCCGGAGCGGGACGAGCTGGATGAACCGGTGGGCCTGGAGGGGCCTGGCCCGGAATCCGGCCCGGCCCCGGTGCTCGCGGGCCGGGGCCCGTCCGATGACGCTCCCGCGGCGACGTCGCGCCGCTGTACGGGCCGCACAGGTGCGGGAGTGACGGGCGGCGTCATGGGCCCGGGCACCGGCCGCGCGGCCGGTGACGCCGGGGCGCCCGGCCGGCTTCCGGCCGCCGACGAACGCTGTACGGGAGGTGTGGGGGCAGGCGCCGGGGCGCCGGTCTGCCGACGCACGGCCGGGGCAGCCGCCGGACCGGCGACAGGCCGGCTCGACGGCGCACCCAGCCCCGGCCGGACGGCCGGGCGTGGACCGGGCGTACCCGTTCCGGGCGTACCGGCTCCGGGCGTCACGGCTCCCGGCGTACCGGCCTGCCGCGCAGCACCCTCAGGGGCGGCCGCCGGTGCCCTCCGGGCAGGAGGCGTTCCCCCGCCGGCCGCACGCCACCGCCCTGACGGCACTTCGCCCCCGGAGATGCCCGGGGGCGGGACCGCGGGCGCCTCCGGCCCTGGCGAGGACGGTCGCACGACGGGAGTGGCGATGCCACGACGCCACTGCGCCGGGGATGCCTCGGCCGTCGGCGGCCCCGGCGGAACCACCGGTCCTGACAGCGGGGGCCCGAGCAGCGAGCGCCGGGCCGGCGCGGAGCCCGCCGGTCCGGCCGCCTTCGCCTCACGTCGCTGGACGGGGAGTGAGGAGGTGCGATCCGGAGGAGTCCGGCCCGGCGGGAGCGCCGCCCCGGGTGCCCCCGTCGGACCCGGCTGCCGGGGGCCCTGCGGCTCGATCCGCGCGGAGCCGCCACGAGGGCCGCCCGTGTCCCCCTCCGAGGTGCGGCCGGCGGAAGGCGGAGGCACCGAGGCCGGAGGGACGGGAGAACGGGGAGCGGGGGCCGGAGAGGAGGCGGCCGAGGAGGAAGGAGCGGGCGTCGGTGCGGACACCCGTGAGCGGCTCGGCACCACCGTGGGCAGCACCCTGCGCTGGACCGTGGCCGGGGTGGAAGCCCGGGTCAGTGCCGAGGGCGTGGGTCCCGGCCGGGGCCGGACGGGGGCGACCCGCGGGCCGAGGGCGCGCTGGACCGAAGGCCCCTGCCGATCGCCACGGCTCCCCGGATCCCCGCCTCCTCCGTCCCCGTCGGCGACGAAAGCGGCCGACGGGGCGAGCCTGGCCTCGCCGAGGGCTGTCGGCCCGGACCCCATGGCGAACGTCGACGTGTCCTTGAGGAGACCGGTCGGCGCGTCGACCAGGACGGCGTGCGAGAGGGTCCCCGAAAAGGAGTGGTTCTGCCAAGTGGTCAGCGAGCCGCCGAATTCGGCGGACGCGACCGTCTGCCGCGCCGGCGCCAGCATCGCGCGCCGGATCGGCGGCAGACCCACCCAGCCGCGTCCCCGGCCGGGAGCACCGGCACCGGTGCCGGCACCTTCGCCGACGGACTCCCCGGGGACGGGGCCCGGCACCGTACCGTCTCCGCCCGCGCTCCCCTCCAGGTCATGGCCTTGGGTCCGGCTCCGGTTCCCGCCTCGGCCCCGTCCCTTGAGCCGGTCGAACATGCCCATCACCGCTCCGTCGCAGCACGCGTCACCAACGTGGCGATCTGCTCGGCGAATCGCCGCCGCTCACGGTGTTCGAGGTCCAGAATGTCGTCCAGGTTCCAGTGGAAGTGGTAGGCGATGTACGCGATCTCCTCATGGATCCGGTCGGTCGCGTACGTCACGATTCCCCCAGGCGGCTCCCGCCGAGCTCGACCTCGAACGGCTGCTCGCAGTGCGGACAGGACACGCCGGCCCTGGTGTGGCCCTCGGCGTTGACCTGACGGTAGAAGTCCTGCAGAAACGCGAGGTCGGAGGCGAACATGTTCTCCACCACGCCGTCGTGCATGTGCGCCACGGTGCCCAACTGGGTGATGACCCGGCCGAGCAGCACCACCGAGAGATACGCGGGGTTCTCCTGCACCCGCATGTCCCGCAGCGGAATCAGCTCGTCCCGGGCGGTCGCCAGTCGCATGACGCCTTCGCGGTGCACGGTTCCCATGTCGTCCACGTACCCGCGCGGCAGCTCGAACGCGAACTCGGTCCGCAACTGCTGCCGTACGGGTGGTGCTTCCGCGGGTGCGACGGCCGGGGCCGCCACGTCCGCGAATGCGGATGTGGCGGCAGCGGCGTCGGCGGCGGGCCTGGCAGGTCCGCGGCGCATTACTCGGTGACCAGCTCTTCGTAGACGATCGTGACGGTCTCGGTCATCACGGACGCCTCGCCGGCCGTCGCCGCCGCACCCATCACCTTGGTGCACCAGGCGTTACGCAGGTGCTGACGCCTGACGGGGTTGTACTGGTAGTCCATGTAGATGATGCTCGCGTTCTTACGGGCGGAGCCCATGTCGCCGCGCAGCGAGGCGTTGATCCACTCCGTGAAGGCGGTGGACTGCTCCATTCCGCGGGTGACGGTGGTCTCGCCGGCCTTCTTCACGCCGGGCATCTTCTTGGTGATCGGCTGGCCGTTCGCCGAGACCTGCTGGTACTCGATGACGTCCTGCTCCATCCCCACCTCGCCCACGGCGTGGAGGTACTCGACCATGACTCCGTCGATCTGGAGGCCGAAGTTGTGGGTAGTGAGGGCGTCACCCTGGGAGAGACTCATGAAAAGCCGTTCCTTCTACTGAGGCTGGGACCTGTGGCTGTACGCGAGAACGAGCGGGGCCGGAGGCTGTGACGTCTACTCCTCCAACTCGCCGCTGCCGCCGGAGAACTGTGCGAGCCGGAAGATCACGAACTCGGCGGGCTTGACCGGCGAGACACCGATCTGGCAGATGACCCGTCCCAGGTCCACCGACTCCGGCGGGTTGGTCTCGGCATCGCACTTCACGTAGTAGGCGTCCTCCGGCGTGGCGCCGAACAGTGCGCCGCTGCGCCACTCCGTCACCAGGAACGCGGAGATGTTCCGCCTGATCCGGGCCCACAGCGCCTGGTCGTTGGGCTCGAACACCACCCACTGCGTGCCGTTGAGGATCGACTCCTCCAGGTAGTTGAAGTACCTGCGGACGTTGAGGTAGCGCCAGGCCGGGTCGGAGGAGAGGGTGCGTGCGCCCCAGACGCGGATGCCGCGGCCGGGGAAGGTGCGGATGCAGTTGACGCCGATCGGGTTGAGCAGGTCCTGCTCGCCCCGGGTGATCTGCATCTCCAGGTCGACGGCGCCGCGCACGACCTCGTTGGCGGGGGCCTTGTGCACGCCGCGCTCGGAGTCGTTGCGGGCCCAGATGCCGGCGATGTGGCCGCTCGGCGGGATGAGCCGGGTCTGGCCGCCGGCCGGGTCGAATACCTTGATCCACGGGTAGTAGAGCGCTGCGTACTTCGAGTCGTAGTTGGACGTCTCCTGACGCCAGACCCGGATCTGCCTGGCGTTGAGGCCGGGCGGCGGGTCGATGATCGCCAGTCGGTCGCCCATCAGCTCGCAGTGGGCGATCAGGCCGAGCTGGACGGCCTTCACGGCCTCCAGGTCGATCGCGCCGCGCTGGTAGGCGGCCATCAGATCGGGGACGGCGACCATCGAGATCTCGTCCACCGCTTCGAGACCGCCGAAGCCGGTGCGGTCCGCGGAGTCACCCAGGTACTCGGCGATGCCGACCGACTCGTCGTCCGCCGCGTCCGGGACCGCGGGGGCCTGCGCGGCGGCAGGCGCCTCGAGCGCGACCGTCTGGTTGTCGGGGCGGGCGAGTTGCGATGCCGCGGCCCCTTCCTGCACGGAGATCAGCTTGGAGCGTTCCTTGACCTGCGTGACCACATAGTTGCGGGCGCTCTTCTTCGCCGAGACGTCGAAGGTCTCGACGGGCTTCGCACCGTCCTTGACGACCAGCCGGAAGCGCTCGGCGGGGCCCTCGCCCTCGGCGTCCGTGACCTCGACGCTGAGTGTGCCGCTCTCCCCGGACGCCACGGCCGACACCTTGAACGTCCCCAGAGCCGCGGGCTCTCCGGCCGTCAGCGCGGCGGGCACCGCGGCGCCGCCTGCGACGGCCGTCCGGCCGCGCTGCGCGCCGGCCGGGTCGGTGCCTTCGCCCGTCACTCCGCCGGGCGCCCCGCCCACCCTGACGACGTAGGCGGCGGACCCGCCGTTGTTGAAGAAGCCGTACACCGAATGTGCCAGGAAGTACCCGTCGGTGAACTCGCCGAAGGACGCGACGTACTGGGTCCAGTTGGTCACCAGCGTCGGCTCGTTCAGAGGACCGTCGGGTGCCAGCCCGACGAATGCGGCCACCGAGGTGCCGACCCCCTCGATCGGACGAGAGCCGCTGGCCACCTCTTCCACGTACACGCCGGGCGACAGGTAAGACGGCATGCTCTGCTCTCCTCGGGGTACCGATACAAGACCCGACTCACCCTCGCGGCTCAGGCGCAAGCGGGTAAACGTCCTCAAGTGCCTCATCAGGGGCACCGAACCTGCCCTCAGGGGCAACCCGGAGAAGCCTGCGAGGCCCTCTCCCGCGACCAGGGGTCCTGGCGGGACGTGGCGGAAGTGACTCCGGGCGCCGTACCGCGGAGTGCGGCCGGGGACGCGGTCCGCGCCTCCGGCCGGAGTCGCACAGGAAGGGATTCGAGGGCAGCGAGCGATACCTTTCGGGCAGCGGTCCTACCCTGCGGCCTCTGACGTCGCCTCTCCCGTGAGCAGTAGCGTCCGTCGGGTGACCACCTGGACATCTCTGGAGCCCGCCTCGACCACGGTCGACCCGGGCAGCAGCACCACCGTACGACTCCGTCTGCGCAACACCGGCGACGTCGTCGACGAGTACCGCTTCGAGGCGGTCGGCGACGTCGCACCGTACGTCTCGGTGGAGCCGCCGTCCATCAGACTCTTTCCAGGGACCACCGGAATCGTGGAGCTGACGTTCGCTCCGCCCCGTACCCCGGACGCGACCGCGGGACCGCATCCGTACGGTGTCCGCATCCTGCCGACCGAGCACCCCGGGGCCACCACCGTCGCCGAAGGCAACGTCACCTTCACCACGTTCATGGAGGTGCGGGCCGAGCTGGTCCCGCACACCGTCAAGGGACGCTTCAGGGGCCGGCCCAAGCTGGCCGTCGACAACCTCGGAAACACCGTGCTCACGGCGTCGATCGGTGGCGGCGACAAGAGCAGCGACGACCTCTCGTACGAGATCGTCCCGGCCAACGTCCAGATCCAGCCCGGCCGCGCGGCCTTCGTCGACGCGACGCTCAAACCCCGGCAGATCACCTGGGTGGGGCAGAAGCAGGAGCGGCCCTACGAGCTGTCGGTGCGACGCTCCGGGTTCGAGCCCCTGGCGGTGAACGGGACGTACGTACAGCGCAGCCTGCTGCCGCTCTGGATGATGACGACGCTGAGTCTGCTGCTCGCCCTCACCATCACCGGCCTCGTGCTCTGGTTCACCTACAAGGCACCGGTCCGCACCCTCGCGCAGCCGAAGCTCGAACAGGCGGCGGCCACCGCACTGCCGGAGGAGCCGCCGGAGCAGCCGGCCGAGAAGCCCACGCAGGAGGCCGCACCCTCCGAGGAGCCCGGTGGGACGGGCGGCGGCGGTGGAGAGAAGGAGAAGCCCGAGGAGGAGAAACCCGAGCGGGGCCCGCTGCCCATCACGTCGGAGGACAAGCCGAACCTCTTCGTGCAGTTCGCACAGGTACGGCTGGTCGTGGGGGCGGGCGGCTGCAAGCTGACCGCCGCGCACACGGTGGGCAAGCTGGACGCCGCGACCCAGAAGGCGCTGAAGTGCTTCCAGCAGTCCAACAACTCGAAGTACGGCGCCTTCAGCAGACTGGCGGAGACCGACGGACCCGGAAACCTGGGCCGCTCCACGATGACGGCACTCCTGGCCTCGCACTTCGTCGACGCGAAGACGGTGCCTCTGAAGGCGGACGAGGCGAGCCCGGAGGTGCCGTGGGTGCGGAACGTCCTCCTCTGGGGCACGCAGGCCGAGTTCGACGACGGTGACCTGGACCTGGCGATCCACGCCACGAAGGCCAACCTCGACTATCTGCGGAAGCACGTGCAGCTCAAGGAGAAGCCGTCCCAGGGCGTCTTCGACAGGATCAAGGAGTACCAGCGCCAGTTCGCGGCCGAGCAGACCGGGGTCCTCGACGAGACGACGCTCAACAAGGCGAAACTGGGCTGGATCAACGGGCAGGACCAGCCGGGCACGGTGGTCGCGAAGGGCTGGCTCCCGGCAACGGTGGAGTAGAGGCCCCGTTCCGTGCCCTCGCGGGCCGGCCTACCAGGACGCGTCGTCCAGGACCAGCCGGCCCGCCTTGCGGTATTCGCGCTGGGCGCCCGCCAGCAGATCCGCCGTCGACACTCCGTCGCCACGGCCCGCCGCCGCGTACGCGGCCGTGACGACGGCACTGCGGATCGAGCCGCCCGCCAGCTCGAAGTCCGCCGCGCAGGACGCCGGATCGATGTCGTCGGCGCACGGGACGTGGGCGAGGCTGTGCCGCCAGAGCGCCAGGCGCTGTTCCTCGTCGGGGAAGGGGAAGTCGACCACCAGGTCCAGCCGGCGGGTGAAGGCGTCGTCGATGTTCGAGCGCAGGTTGGTGGTCAGCAGGGCGATGCCGTCGAACGACTCCAGGCGCTGGAGGAGATAGGCGCTCTCCATGTTCGCGTGGCGGTCGTTGGAGCTGCTGACCTCGGAGCGCTTCCCGAAGACGGCGTCCGCCTCGTCGAAGAGCAGCACCGCGTCCGTACGGTCGGCTTCGGTGAAGATCCGCTCCAGGTTCTTCTCCGTCTCACCGACGTACTTGTCCACGACGGACGGCAGCTGCACGACGTAGAGATCGAGGCCGAGTTCACCCGCGACCACCTCGGCGGAGAGCGTCTTCCCGGTACCGGAATCGCCCGCGAACAGCCCGACCACGCCCCGCCCGCGCCCGCCGCCCGCGCTCAGCCGCCAGTCGCCGAGCACCCGGTCGCGGTGCTGGGCACGAAGGACCAGCTCCCGTAGCTGCGCCAGCGGGCCGTCGGGCAGGACGAGGTCGTTCCAGCCGACGTCGGGGCGGATACGGCGGGCGTGCCGCTCAAGGCCCGACGCGGACTGCTGCCGGGCCGCGAGCCGCAGATGCGCGGCGGACAGCGCCGTACCGTCGAACGCGGCGCGGTCCAGCGCCGCGCGGGCCGCGCGGTCGATGCCGCCGGGTCCGAGCCGGTACGCGGCGACCACCGGCGCCAGGTCGAACTCCGGTTCGTCGGGGCCGAGCGCCGTCCGCCAGGTGTCGAGATCGCCGGCACGCTGCCGGTGTGCGTCCAGCACGATCGGGTCGCGCCCCCCGTCGTACCACTGCGGGTCGTAGGGGCGCGGGTCGGCGAACAGCACGGGGACGTCGTTCACCGTGAGTGCCCTGATCAGCTCCTCGGGCCTCTCGGGCAGCGCGGTCACCACGATCGCGCGGCCCGTCAGCCGTGCCTCCCGGAGCAGTTCCCGGTACGGGAGGCGCGGTGCCGTCGTGCGTTCCACCGGCGCGTGCTCCTCGGGAGCGTGGTCCCCCGAGCGATTCCCCGGGACGAGGTGCAGGGCCGGGATGCCGGCCGCGCCCAGGGCGGCGGTGGCGAAGGCCAGTCCGTCGCCGTCGCGGTGCTCACGCAGGTAGGCCGTGAGGGGGCGCGCCGAAAGCTGCTCGGCCAGCCTCCGCAACAGCGGGTCGACGCCGTACGCCTTGCCGGTGCCCGCCGCACCCTCCGGGTTCTCCGCGTCCACGTCCATGGGCAGGTACGGAAGCAGGCGTACGGTCCCTTCCAGCGCGGGGTCCGGGGTGTCGTCGCCGAGCAGATGGGCCACGACCCGGTCCGGCACGCGCAAGGAGCGGCTGAGGAAGGGACGTTCGGGATCGTCCACCTCGATCAGCCCGCGCGCGAGCAGCCGCGCGGCCGGATGGAACCGGGACCGCCCCGCGGCGGAGTGCGCGGGCACCCCGCACAGGTCGAGCGCGAGCGAGACGGTCGCCCGGTGACGGGTGACGTCGTCGTTGAGGTAGCCGTACAGCGGCTCGAACGTGCGGTCCAGGTCGGGTGCCAGCGCGATCAGCAGGATCTGGGTGTCGAGCGGGCTGAGCCGCAGCCAGTGGGCGAGCCAGTGGAGGCGGTCGTCGTCGGACGGCTCGGATCCGTCCGGCTCCTCCTCGGCCTCCGGCTCCTCCGGCGTCTCCGGCGTCTCCGGCCCCCCGGATCCGCCCGGCTCGGACCGCCGGGCGGGCTCGTCCCGCTCGTCCCGCTGGTCCGGCTCGTCCCGGTCGTCCGGGCCTGAGGGGTACGCGGGCTCCGTCCTCCCGAACAGCAGGTGCCGTACCGCGTCGTCCGTCAGATACATCCCGCGCATCGGATCGGCGGCCGTCGGGTCGGTGGCGCTGCGACGCTCGACGAGGACGGCCACTCGCTCGCGCAGTGCCGCGAGCCGTTCGAGCAGCGGAGAGGAGGGGTCGCTCACTTCGGCTGCTCCTGGAGCGTTCCTGTCCTGCCGTGCATCTTCGCGAAGCCCTCCTTGGCGGCGTCGACGCTCTCCGCGCTGTGGTAGCGCACGGGACTGTCGTCGGGCCGGCCCTCCGTCCCGCGCACCTCGACTCCGAGCCCTTCCGTGACGGGCGGGCCGACCCGGTATTCGGGGTAGGCGAGGAAGGGCGCGGTGATCACCACGTCGAGCGAGGGCTTGAGTTCGCCGCCGAGCGCGGACCAGATGTCCGCGAGCGAGCGCGCCTCGGTGTGCAGCCCCGCGACGGTCAGCGGGACGGACAGGCCCAGTCCGGCGAGTGTGCCGGTCAGGTCCTCCGGCGGGAGGATCTCTTTGGGCAGCAGCGTGTGCAGCACGGCGGAGAGCATCCGGTGTTCGTCCTGCGGGCGTTTGGTCCAGGCCGTGACGAGATACGAGAGCCGGAACCAGCGTGGCGGCTGGTGCTCCTTGAGGACGATCCCCTGCTCGTCGCGGAGCGCCATCCTGCCTCGCTGGCGACGCTTGGTGTCCTCACGGATGTCGTAGAGGTACGCGTCGATGGTCGGGGCGTTCCGCCGGGCCGCCCAGTCGCGCGTCGGGGCGTCGAAGGTGACCTCGACGTCGGACCCGGCGAAGGCGCCGCGGGTGAGCAGCCCTCTCAGGATGTCATCCACCTCGTGGATCACGGTCGCCCTGCCCTTCACCGTCGCCGCCCGTCACGGAACCGCTCGTAGCCGAACGGACCGCCGCGGAGAGCGGCCTGTCGTATCCCCACACCTGTCACCGCACTACGCCGGACCCGTCCGTGGTCCGTCCGGACACGGGCGGGCCTCGGCACGGAGCGGCCCAGTCCATCGTCGCCGTCAGGACGCCGGACCCGCGAGGCACCCGGGGGACGACCTAGGGGCAGTCACGTCACCCTCGTGTCGCCCGTCCCCTGCCCCTGGGGCCCTTGATTCGACGGACGGGTCGTCAGATGTAGCCTTCCCGCAAGGCATATGCCACGGCATGGGCACGGTTGCGGAGCTGCAGCCGGGTCGTCAGACCGTGCATGACGTTCTTCACGGTGCGTTCGGAGTACGACAGTTTGCTGGCAATCTCCCCTGTATCCATGCCCTCGGCCACCAGCCGGAGCACATCGACCTCGCGTGGCGCCAAGCCGGAAGCCGTGGTGGCCGACGCGCTGGTCGCGCCGCGCTGCAACGTGCCGACCTGGGCCATCAAGCGGCCCAGCAGGTCCGAGGGCAGATCGCCGTCGCCTCGGGAGGCGGCCAGGACCGCTCGGAGGAGGCGGTGGCCGGTGGCCTCGCGCCGCCAGACGATCGCGCCGACGCCGTACTCGATCACCTGGAGCAGTTCCGCCTCACGGATCAGGCTCGTGACGAGGACGGTCCTGGTGCCGTCCGCGCGCGTCAGCCGCCTCAGCCGCGACAGCGTGGGTTCGTCCAGCGCCTCGGCCAGCAGGACCGCGACCGTGCCCGGTCGGCCCGTGCCCTCGTCGATCAGCTCCACCTCGGAGTGCCGGCGGAGCTGGCTCACCGCTCCGTCCAGGGACAGCGGGTCCGACGCGTGGACCTCCACGGGGATTCTGACCGGGGCCCGATGAACCATGCCTGTACGTCCTCGCGTCCTGCTCGACGGAACCAACCGTTCCTGCCCCTTCATCCTTCCTTCGCCGAAAGGACGACCACAACGTGGTCCACCACGAGACCGACCACGAGATCGGCGGCACGTCCCCATGACAGGGTTATCGAGTCAGCCACTGCCTCGTCCACCGGTCCCCTCGTCGGCTCCGGGCCCCGCCTCTGCCGGACTGCTCGAACGCGAGTCCGCTCTGGATCTGCTGACGGCGGAGGCCCACCGGGCGATGGAGGGATCCGGACGACTGGTCCTGTTCCGGGCGCCCACGGGTACGGGCCGCAGCGCGCTGCTGGAGGCCGCCGCCGAACTGGGTGCCCGGCTGGGTATGCGGGTGCTGCGGGCCCATGCCTCCGCCGAGAGCTCCGGCATCCCCCTCGCCCTCGTCACCCAGCTCCTGGGCCCACCGCACGATCTCGGCGGCCTCCAGGACGACACCCCGGAGACCCCGCACCACCTCCGCTACCCGTCCCGCCTGTGGCAGTCGCTGTGCGAGCACGCGGCCGGGTCGCCCCTGCTGCTCGCCGTCGACGACGCGCACCTCGCCGACCAGCCCTCCCGGCGCTGGCTGGCCGAGGCCGCCCGGCGGCTGACCGGGATGCCGGTCCTGATGGTGGTCACCGAGCGCGGCCAGTACGACGTCGCCCCGCCGCAACCGGGCCTCGCGTACTCCCTGCCCCCCGGCGTGGTCCGGATGCACGCGGTGGCGCCGCTGAGCCGTCCTGCCGCCGAGGAGCTGGTACGCCGCGCCCTGGGCCCGGACACCGGCGAGGCCTGGGTGGACGGCTGCGTACGGGCGGGCGCCGGCAACCCGCTGCTGCTGCGCGCGCTGCTCGATGACCTGCGGGCGGTCTTCCCGCACCGCGGCCGGGCCGGCGCCGCGGACGGTGGCTGCCCGGAGCCGATGCTGCCCGAGAACTGCGCCGAGCTGTACCCGGGGGCGTTCGTCACGGCGGTCTCGTGGTGGCTGAGCAGCACCGGCCCGGAAAGCACCCTGGTGGCCCGCGCGCTCGCGGAACTGGAGGACTCGGCAGGGTGTGACGAGGGGGAACACCGGCCCCCCGGCAGCCCCGGGATGCCAGGCACCCGACCGGGGCCCGCCGCCCACGAAGACCCCGAACCCGGCGACGACTTCGGCGACTTCCTCGCCGAGCTCACTCGTGCCGACCCCGACCGGGTCGACGGCTGGATCACCGCGATGCTCCGGCTCGGTCTGCTGTGCCGCGCTCCCGGCACCGGTGTCCCGCGCTTCGCGCACCCCCTGCTGCGCGGGGCGGTCCTCGACAGCTGGCCCCGCTCGCACCGGCAGGCACTGCACCTCCGCGCGGCCGAACTGCGCCAGTGCCGGGGCCACGGGGTCGAAGCGGTGGCCGGGCATCTGCTGCGTACCACCCCCGGCGGTACCAAGCGCGTCGCCAAGGCCCTTCTCGACGCGGCAGCCGACGCGTCCAGGGCCGGCAGGACCGGCGCAGCCGCGCACTACCTGCGCCGCGCGCTCGACGAACCGATGTCACGTGAGCGCCGGGCCGCGGTGCTCACGGAACTGGGCGAACTGGAGTTCGGCACCCTGCGGACCGGCGGGATACCCCGCCTGGCCGAGGCGCTGCGTCTCCAGGAGGAGCCCAGGGACAGGGTGCTGGCGGCGGTCCACCTGGGCAACGCCCTGGCCGCCCGGGGCAAGCCGCACGCCGCACTCGACGTCATGCGCGATCTGGGCGCGCTGGACGGGGAGCCCGTCCTCGCCCGTACGATCCAGACGGCGTCGGCCTTCTTCTCGGACCACGACCCTGAGATCCGGCGGGCCGTCCACACCCGGCTGCGCGAGCGCGCCGAGCGCTCCCCGGAGTGGATCAGCCCGGCCCTGCGCGCCCTGCTGATCCGGTACGAGTCGACGGCCGGGCTGCTGTCGGCGGAGTCGGCCATGCGGCAGATCCGGCACCTGCTGACGTCCCCGGAGGACCCGCTGCTGGTGCCCTACCTCCTGGGCACGGCCGCCGCCGTGGCGCAATGGGCCGACGCGCCGGACGACGCCGAACGCATCATCAGGACCGGGCTGACCGAGCACTGGCTGTCGCCGCTGCACCCCGTCCACCGGCCCCTGCTCAACACGCGGGTGGACACCGCAGCCGCACGCGGCCGCTACCGGTGGGTGCTGGAGGAGACCGCCCACAGGTTGCGGTCTCCGGGCGACTCCCCCCGCACCGGTGCGAGCAACTTCCTGGCCCACCGCGTCATCGCACTCGTCGAGTGCGGCCGCTCCTCCGAGGCCGAACGGCTCATCGCAGGTACCCACGACAGCACGGCGCAGGACGGCTGGGAGCACAATCGGTTCCTCTATGCGCGGGGCGTGCTGCGTGCGTCCGTCGGCGATCACGCGGGCGCCCTGGCCGACTTCCGGGAGTGCGGCAGGCGCCAGACCGCCCGCGACGTGGAGAGCCCCGTCGTCACACCGTGGCGCTCGGCCGCCGCCGAATCCCATCTCCGGCTGGGGGAGACGCGGGAGGCCCTCGCACTCGCCGAGGAGGAGAGCCGGTACGCCTCCGTGTGGGACACGCCCCGGGTCCGGGGCCGCGCCCTGCGCGTCCTCGGCGCGGCCACCGGCGGCCGACGCGGTCTCGAACTCACCGCCGAGGCCGTCGGCGTCCTGCGCGGCACATCGCTGGACGTCGAGCTGATCCCCGCGCTCATCACCCACGGGCTCCAGCTCACGGCCGCCGGCCGGGCTCGCACCGCCCGCCCGCTGCTCAGGGAGGCCGCCACGGCGGCCGAACGGCTGGGCTCGGTCCGGCTGTCGGGCCGCGCGGAACGGGCCCTGCGCGCCAGCGGTGCCCGTCCTGGGAACGCCTCCCTCACGGGCCGCGACTCACTGACCGTCAGTGAACGCCGCATCGCCGCACTGGCCGCCGACGGACGCACGAACGCCGAGATCTCCGCACTGCTGCATCTGGCGCGGCGTACCGTGGAGACGCATCTGACCAGCACGTACCGCAAACTCGGCATACGACGGAGGGGGGACCTTCCGGCCGCGCTGAACAGCGGTGCGGACGAGCCCTCCTGACGGCCGGGTTGCCCCTGCGGCCCTTCTGCTCACCCGCTCACACCCGGGATCCTGCCCCGGCGGCCCTCCCGCCGCCCGCGTCGATCGGGTGACCATGGTCGATCAGGCGTTGAGTGGCGAGGAGTACCGTGCGCGCATACAGAGCACAGGCCGAGCAGGCCCGGGGCCGGGAGAGCAGCCGCCGCGCGGAGGTGCCGGCCACGTTCGCGCAACGCGTCCGGGCTCTCCAGCGCGCGGCGGGAAACGCGGTCGTGGCCCGTGCCGTCGAGGAGGAACGGCACCAGCACGGTGCCGCATGCGGCCATGAGGCCGCCGAGCAGCCGCCCGCCGACGCCTCGTCCGCACAGCTGTCCTCGGTGATGGACGCCGTTCGCTCCCCGGGCCGTCCGCTGGACTCGCGTCTGATGGAACGGGCGGAGCAGGGCTACGGCATGTCCTTCCGCCATGTGCGCGTCCACAGCGACCCGGTCGCGCAGAGCTCGGCCACGGCCTTCGGCGCCCGTGCCTACACGACGGGCCATGACATCGTCGTCGGCCCCCAGGGCGCGGACGACGAGACGATGTTCCACGAGCTCGACCACGTCCGCCAGCAGTCCCTGGGTCCCGTCGCGGGGACCGACAACGGGGCCGGGGTGGCGGTCTCCCACCAGGACGATCCGTTCGAACGCCATGCCACGGCGAACGGCAGGAGGATGGCCCAGGGGGCCATGCCCGACCTGTCCGGCCCCGGGTCCGGCGCCTCGACCGGAACGGCCGGGACCGGCGGCGGTATCGCGGTGGCCCGCATGATGTCGTCCAGTGGCGGCCGGAGGATGCACACGAAGGACCGCGGCCAGATGTTCGAGATCAGCGGCGAGCGCGGCCCGGTCGTCGGCAGGTACGTCAGGTCCGCGTCGGACGGCACGGAGGTCTTCGACACCACCCAGGGGCGCATCCATGTGCGCCGCGAACAGATCATGGGCCCCCGGGCCACGGTGGGCGGCCTCCACCCGGAGGGCCGGACCCGCCCGCCCGAGCAGAATCTGCACGACCGGGACCAGATCCTGCTCTCCGAGGCCGACCTGTCCGGTGCACGGGCGCGGGTGCGCCGGGACCCCAGCCAGGCGGGCAGGATGGCCGCCACCACGTTCGAGGAACAGCCCGACTACCAGGAGTACGAGAACAACCGCGAGGATCTGCGGCGACTGGGTGTCCCCGTCCTCAACAACGTCGACCTCAGCCGGCCCGAGGCCGCCGACCGCTTCCGCGATGTCGGCCCGAACGCCAACATGCACTTCCAGATGCCGCGTGTGCCACGGGGAACTCGCGGCTACTCCACCCAGGAGCTCATCAGGGACACCGGCAGGCTCCCTGGACGCGCCGGCCGCGACGACGTGACGGTGAGCGTCACCACGCCTCATCCGTCCAGATACCCGAAGTCGGGCACGCACAACGGCTTCTACGGCATGGAGAACCGGAGGGGCGTGCCGGAGGGCATGAGGCTCGCGGGCGAGCACTCCGACGACGACGCGGACCTCGAGGCGTACGGCTACGGTCACCGGCAGTCCACGAAGGACGTGGGTGCCGCCGTGGCGGACCGCAGGAAGACGTACCTGATGGAGCCGGACCGGCGCAGCAACAGCCCCGAGGAGGATCCGGATCCCTCGTACCGACGCCGGAGCAAGAGCCGCAGCAAGAGCCAGAGCCGCGCGAGCCAGGCTCCGGCCCCCACCCGTCGGCGCAGGTCGAGGCCGCCCCTGAGCACCACGGGGCGCCGCCATCACGCCCCCGCCCCCGTCAACTACGCGGCGGTGGAGGACGAGGACGACTACGTCGGCAGCCAGCAGCCCGAGAGCAGCAGCCACCGGCGCCGCCGCGGCAGTGTCGCGCCCAGCTACGTCATGGAATCCGAGGACGAGGGGCGAAGGTCGCGCAGAAGGAGCCGTCGCTCCGTGGACGTAGGACCGTTCGAGCCCGAACCCGAGCGGGAACGCAGCCGTAGCCGTCGGCGCAGGCCGAGCCGGGCACCCGCCGGCATGAGCAGCAGCCGTCCCGTCATCCTCGACGACGACGTCTCGTACGGAGCCGGGCCCATCGACGACGAACCCCGGCGCGAACGCAGCCGCAGCCGTCGGCGCAGGCCGAGCCGGGCACCCGCCGGCATGAGCAGCAGCCGTCCCGTCATCCTCGACGACGACGTCTCGTACGGAGCCGGACCGATCGACGACGAACCCCGGCGGGAGCGGGGGCGCAGCCGTCGGCCCTCGTCCTCCCGCACGCCCTTCATCACGGACAGCGGCCGTCGCACCGTCGTACCCGCCAGCTACGCCGAACCGGAGTGGGAAGAGGACTTCTCGTACGAGGCCGGTCCGTTCGCTCCCGCCCCCCGGGGGCGCGATCGCCGGTGAGGACGACCGGCTGCCGGCGGTCAGGACGAGCCGCCCGCCCGGCCCTCCCCGGGAGAGCCGCGGGAGAACATTGGTATGGACATGCTCAATCGGCGGGACTAGCCTCACAGTTGGTCTAGACCGCAATGGACGCACGGCCTCCGCTTCCCCACCTGCCGCATCGGGTTCGCTCCACCGGGCGGTCGTGTCGGAGGCCGTGTGTCCGCGGCCGGGCCCCGGCATCCCCCCACTGTGCCCGCCCCGGCACAGCCCACAGAAAGGGCACCCATGCCTCGACCGCAGCGACGCACGGCAGGACACACGTACACCGCCCGGCTGCTGGCCCTCGCGCTGGCGGCTGCGGGAGCCGCCCAGGCCCTGATCGGCACGGCCCCCACCGCGTCCGCCACCACCGATGCACCCTCCGCCTCCACGGCCGCCGCCACCTGCGCCCTGAAGTCCCGGCCGCAGGGCAAGGTGCTCCAGGGCTACTGGGAGAACTGGGACGGCGCCGCGAACGGCGTCCACCCGCCGTTCGGCTGGACCTCGATCGCCGATCCGCGTATCCCCCAGCACGGCTACAACGTCGTGACCGCGGCCTTCCCGGTCATCCGCTCGGACGGCACGGTGCTGTGGGAGGACGGCATGGACGCCACCGTCAAGGTACCCACGCCCGAGGAGATGTGCGCGGCCAAGGAGGGCGGGCTCACCACCCTGCTCTCCATCGGCGGCGCGACGGCCGGCATCGACCTCAGCTCCGCGGCGGTGGCCGACCGCTTCGTGGAGACGGTGGTGCCGATCCTCAAGCGGTACCAGTTCGACGGCATCGACATCGACATCGAGACCGGCCTCAGCGGCAGCGGCGACATCAGCACGCTCTCGCCCTCGCAGGCCAACCTGATCCGCATCATCGACGGGGTCCTCGCCGCCATGCCCGACGGGTTCGGCCTGACCATGGCCCCGGAGACCGCGTACGTCACCGGCGGCAGCGTCACCTACGGCTCGATCTGGGGCGCCTACCTGCCGGTCGTCAAGAAGTACGCCGACAACGGCCGGCTGTGGTGGCTGAACATGCAGTACTACAACGGCAGCATGTACGGGTGCTCCGGCGACTCCTACGAGGCGGGCACCGTCCAGGGCTTCACCGCCCAGACCGACTGTCTGGACCGGGACCTCGTCGTGCAGGGCACGACCATCAGGGTCCCGTACGACAAGCAGGTGCCCGGCCTGCCCGCCCAGTCGGGAGCGGGCGGCGGCTACATGGCGCCCTCGCTGGTCGCCCAGGCGTGGAACGGCATCAGCGGCCTCAAGGGACTGATGACGTGGTCGCTCAACTGGGACGGGTCGCGCGACTGGACCTTCGGCGACAACGTCAAGGCCCTGCAAGGACGTTGATCCGTCCGGCGCCGCCTCCCGGTGCCGGGCCTCCGGACCGGGTGCGGGGAGGCGGCCGCCTGCGCGGACCCGGATCCGGGCCATGGACGGCCCGGCTCCGGGAACACGAGCAGGCATGGACACCAGGGCCTTCACCCACGGACGCCGTCTCGCCGCACTGCTGGCCGTCGTGCCCCTGGCCGCGGCGTGCGGCGGGGGCCACGACGGGAACCTCGGCGGGCGGCCCGGTCCGGAGCCGCCCGCCCTGTCCCGGGGGACGCACCTGCTGATCACCACCGACAACGGCGTACGGCTGCGCCCGGCCGATGGCGAGCGGGCCGCCACCGACCGGCACGTGACGAGTCGGTGGTTCCGCCATGACGACACCTGGACCCTCGACCTGACCTGCACGGACCACGGCGGCCAGGACCGGCCCGACTGCCCGCGGATGCCCGTGGTCGCCGTCCCCGCCGGCACCTCCGTCACGGTCACGGCGAGGAACGCGGGCGTCGACGCGGTGGGCGTGGAGGCGGAGTTGGACCTGACCACCGTCAACGGCGACGTGACGGTGACCCGTTCGGGCCGGGACGACGCCTCCGTCCGGCTCGTCACCCGCAACGGCTCCGTCCGGACCAGCACGCTGCACTCCGTACGCCTGCACGCGGAGACGGTCAACGGCGACGTGACAATCGGCAGCGCCACCTCGCCCGCCGGCCTCACCGCCCTCACGACCAACGGTTCCGTAAGGGTGGCGCTGCCCCACGACTCCCCCGGCTACCGCACGACCGCCACCGCGCGGAACGGCCGGACCTCGGTCACCGTCCCGGGCCCCACGGGCGGGACCGGGCACGCGATGTCGCTCACCACCGTCAACGGTGACGTCACGGCGGCGCGCGGCTGAACCCGGTGCCGTCAGTTCAGGCGACGACGCAGCCACCAGGCGCAGAAGCGACGTCCGGCGCGCCACGCGCCCCGCGCGCGAGCCGCTACGCGACCCAGCAGTAGACACGCCGGCCCTGGAGCCGGGCGCTGACGACGAGAGCGGCCAGATCGACGAGGATCACTTCGGCGATCTCCACGTCGATGGTTTCGCCGTCCTCCGCGCACTGCGCGGACCACGCGGCAGCGGCGTCCTCCAGCTCGGACCGCTCGGCCTCGGCGAGTGCGGTGGACAGGTGCGGTGAGATCGCGAAGACGACGCACCCGTCGTCGTCCTGGCCGGCGACGGTACGAGGCTCACCGGCTTCGACGAGGTCCTCGAAGCTGCCGCCGACGAGGAGGCATTCCCATGCGACCACGGCTTCTTCGGGATCGAAGTTGCCGAAGGAAAGCGACGCGAAAGCGCGTCGCGGCCCGGTCCGGACGACCGAGGCCGCCGACGCGTCGTCCGGGGCCGCGAAGAACTCGACGATGATGCTCACCCAGGCATCATGCAGGACCGCCCGCGACCGTGATCGGCCGGGCGGCGCCTAACGCCCGACAACCGCGCCGTCGTAGACGTGGTCGGGGGTGGCGACCGCGGTGATCGCGCGGGCGAGCAGCGTGGACGGCTCCTGACCGCCGGTCTGGATGTCCGTGTTGATCATGATGACCAGGGTGGCCTTCCGTGCCGGCAGATGGACGGTCACGGTCTCGTATCCGGGGATCGAGCCGTTGTGCCCGATCCATCCGTTGGTCTCGAAGATCCCGAGCCCGTAGCTCGTGCCGGGGAAGCCGGTCGGCAGCGTCCTGAGCCGCTGCGCCTGGGTCCCGGGGCTGAGCAGGGTGCCGGTGGCGACGATCCGGGCCCAGCGGCGCAGGTCCTGCAGATCCGAGATCATCGCTCCGGCCGCCCAGGCCCAGCTGGGGTTCCAGTTCGTGGCGTCCGCGGTGCTGCCGTCGAGCGTCTGGTCGGTGTATCCGCGCGGGTGCGGCTCGGGGAACTCCGCCCCCTGCGGGAACAGCGTGTGGCGCAGGTGGGAGGGGCGGAGCACCCGGTGGTGGATGAAGTCGGCGAGCCGGTGTCCGCTGATCTTCTCGATCACGAGGCCGAGCAGGACGAGGTTGGTGTTGGAGTACTGGAACTGCTTGCCCGGCGCGAAGGTGTTCGCGTGCTTGAAGCCGTAGGCGAGCGTCTCCCTCGGGGTGAAGGAGCGGCGCGGGTCGCTCAACAGGGCTTTGATGAAGCCGGGGTCGGAGGTGTACGGGAACAGGCCGCTGCGCATCTCGGCGAGGTGGCGCAGCGTGATCCGGTGGCCGCCCGGAACGCCGCGGACGTAGCGGGAGATCGGGTCGTCGAGCCCGATCAGGCCGTCGTCGACGAGTTCGAGCAGCGCGGTGACGGTGAAGGTCTTGGTCTCGCTGCCGATCCGGAGGGAGGAGTCGGCGGCCATCGGCTCGCCGGTCGCCTTGTCGGCCACCCCGGTCGCGCGGACGTAGCACCCCTTGCCCGGCATCCACAGTCCGACGACGGCGCCGGGGACACCCGCCTTCTTCCGTACGTCCTCGATGGTCCTGTCCAGGCGGGCGGTGAGCCCGGCGCCGAAGCCGTCCGGCGGGCAGCCGTCCTCGTCGTGCCGGGCGGCGCCCGCCGCGGGGCCGGCCGTGGCGGGGAACGCCGCCATCGGGGCCAGTGCGGACGCCACGAGCAGAGCCACGGCGAGCAGCCGGCGGGAGGGGGTACGTCGCATGCGGGGGCACCTCTTCGTGAGGGGGAGCGGACGGCAAGAACCTCACCATCCGCACCCGCCGCGGGTGCCGTTTCCCTTCCGTGCGCCGAGGAGTCCACTCATTCGGAGCCGCGCGGCCTCCCGGCTCGGGTCACGGGTGTTCGCCGGGTCCCTCGGCGTTCGGGGCGAGGCGCGTGGGCGAGAGGGCGGTGTCCTCCTCGCCCGGCTCCAGCAGGGTGGCCGCGGCACCCACGATGAGGGGGTCCGGCGTGCCGACGGCCTCGCGGTCCTTGGCCGCGTAGTCGATGCGTGCGAGGAGGCTGCGCATCGCTTCGAGACGGGCCCGGCGCTTGTCGTTGCTCTTCACGACGGTCCACGGCGCGTGCTCGGTGTCGGTGGCGCGGAACATGTCGATCTTCGCCGTGGTGTAGTCGTCCCACCGGTCGAGGGAGTCGATGTCCGTGGGCGAGAGCTTCCACTGACGCACGGGGTCGACCTGGCGGATGGCGAAGCGCGTGCGCTGCTCGGCACGGGAGACGGAGAACCAGAACTTGACGACGATGATCCCGTCGTCGACGAGCATCCGCTCGAAGGCCGGGCACTGCCGGAGGAAGAGTTCGTACTCGGGCGGGGTGCAGAAGCCCATGACGCGTTCGACCCCGGCCCGGTTGTACCAGGAGCGGTCGAAGAAGACGAGCTCGCCGGGCGCCGGCAGATGGGCCGTATAGCGCTGGAAGTACCACTGGCCCCGCTCGCGGTCCGTGGGCTTGTCCAGGGCGACGATGCGCGCGCCTCGGGGGTTGAGGCGCTCGGTGAAGCGCTGGATGGTGCCGCCCTTGCCGGCCGCGTCCCGTCCCTCGCAGACCACGACGACCCGCGCCCCGGTCTCCTTCGTCCACCGCTGCAGCTTGAGCATCTCGATCTGGAGGATGCGCTTGGCCCGCTCGTACTCCTTGCGGCGGATCTTGCGCTCGTACGGGTAGTTCTCCCGCCAGGTCTTGATCGGCCTGCCCGCCTCGTCCAGCAGGATCGGCTGCTCCGGCCTGCTGGTGTCGACGGTCAGGCCGTCCAGCAGCTGCTTCTCCACCCGGTCACGGTCCACCCGGCCAAGACTGTCACCCGTTCGCGCCACCCGCCACCACGTGGCGGGGGCGCGTGCGGCGGATCCGGCGTCCTCCCCCGCGAGGGCCCACGCCTCCGTGCGGTGGTGCACTGTTCCTCGCCCCTGCTCGCCGCCCCGGGACGGGAGACAGCCACGCACATAAGTAAGGTGAACCTAACAGCGCCAGGTCAGCGGTCCGCTGCCGCACCATGTGACTACGGAGAACCCCTTGTCGAATGCCGCGCCCGTGGCCCCCGCCACCGCCCCCTCCCCCGGCGACGACCCCCTCGCCGGAGCGGTGCCCCTGCGGTCGGCGGAGCAGTTGCGGGAGATCCTGGGCGAACCCTGGCCGCTCGTCATCGAGAAGGTCCACGACGAGCTCACCGAGGACGACCTCGGCCTGCTGGCCCGGGCGCCGTTCTGCGCGGTGTCGACGTCCGACGCCGACGGCAACTGCGACACCTCACCGCGGGGAGGGGAGCCGGGCTTCACCCGGGTCCTGGACGCGTGCACCCTCGTGCTCCCCGACCTCCCGGGCAACCGGCGCGGCGACAGCTTCCACAACATCCTGTCCAACCCGCACGTGGGCCTGCTCTACCTGATACCCGGCGCGATGACCGTCCTGCGGATCAACGGCCGCGCCCGCATCCTGACGGACGCCCCCTTCTTCGACGAGATGGCCGTCAAGGGCCGGCGTCCCGACCTGGCGCTGGTCGTGGACATCGACGAGATCTACCTGCACTGCCCGGCCTCGCTCAAGCGCTCGGGCGTGTGGGCGCCGGAGACGTGGGAGGGGGCGGCGGCCTGAGGCCCAGGGTTCGCCGTCCGGCCCCGGCACACGGTGTGCCGGGAACCATGAGGCGGGACCGGCGCGGAACGCGCCGCGCTCGTCGGTCGCCTCAGCTGTCGCGGGCTTCCTCCACCGTGCTGACGACCGTGGAGACGGTGGATGCCGTGGCTCCGGCGGCGCCGTCGACCAGTTCGCCGAGTCCCCCGGCGTCGTCGAGCGCTCCGAGCGAGACGGGCTGTCCGGCCGCGTGTGCGACGTCCCCGTCTCCCGGGTGCGGACTGATCGCGGCGATGACCACGCCGGTGGCGAACGTGAGAACGGCGAGTGCGCTTCGCTTCTTCATGCCGGATCAACGGCTCGCGGCCCCGGAGGACACGCCGGATCTCCGCGCCACCCGCACCTTCCCGCCGTGGTCCCACCTCGCCGTCCCGCCGGACCGGCGCGCTGCCTACGCTGTACGCATGGTGATCTACGCCCCGGCGGCGCTCCTTCTCCTCGCCTTCTGTGTGAGCGTCTCGCGTGAGCGCCGGAAGTTCAGCAACGCTGTGATCCTGGGGCTGGCGGTTCTCTGCGCCCTGGCGGGCCTCCTGCACAGCACGGTCTCGTCGGGGTCCGTGTCGGCACGGGTCGTGGCTGTGTCGCTGCTGGTTCCGGGTGCCGTGGCCGTCCTCGTCCTGACGTACTTCCTCTTCCACAACGGCGTACGGATGCTGCGCAAGGAGGGCAGGAGCCCGTCCAACCTGCTGTCGCTGCTGAGCGCCCTGGCGATCCTCGCCGTGCTCGCCCTGCTGGCCGTCGCCGCCGTGCTGCGGACCCCGGTGCTGATCGGGGTGGCGGCCACGGCCGGCGGGCTGGCGCTCTACTTCTCGTTCCTGTTCCTCTGCTTCGTCTGCTACGCCTTCCTCTACGGACGGCTGCTGGTACGCCGCAGGGCCGATTTCGTGGTGGTGCTGGGTTCGGGGCTCGTCGGCGGGTCCACCGTGCCGCCGCTGCTCGCGAGCCGGCTGAAGCGGGGGCGGGAGGTCCACGCCCGGCTCTCCCGGCGCGGCGGTTCCCCCGTGCTCATCACCTCGGGCGGGCAGGGACCCGACGAGGACCTGCCCGAATCCCACGCCATGGCGGATCACCTGGTGGCCGAGGGCTTTCCGGCTCACCTCATCGAGCGGGAGGACCGGTCGACGACGACGGAGGAGAACCTGCGGTTCAGCAAAGCGATCATGGAGGAGGCGAAACCCGGCTACCGGTGCGTCGTCGTGACGAACAACTACCACGCCTTCCGTGCCGCCCTCACCGCCCGACGGGTCCGGATCCGGGGACAGGTGGTGGGCGCGCCCACGGCCGCGTACTTCTGGCCCAACGCGACGATCCGCGAGTTCACGGCGGTCCTGATGGACTACCGGCGGAGCAACGCCGTGATGTGCCTGCTGATCGTCCTCGGCGGAGTGGCCGTCTGGTGGACCCGTCTGAGGTAGGAGCGCCGACACGCCGCGAAGACGCTCAGAACCCGCCGCCGCCGTCGAACCCGCCACCGCCGCCGAACCCACCGCCGTCCCCGAAGCCGCCGCCGCCGAAGCCGGAGGAGTCGAAGTCGGAGCCGGAGACGTCTCCGCCGCCCCAGTCGCCGCCCCCTCCGCCACCGCCGAAGTCGCCGCCGCCGTACTCCGCCGCGTACGCCGGGGTGGAGAGCATCGAGCCGAGCATGGTGCCGACCAGCAGGCCCGGCAGCAGCCCGCCGCCGAAGTAGCCGCCGGCCCAGGGGCCGTAGGCGGGGCCCGCCTCCCAGTACGGGCGCCGTCGGCCGTCGCCGACGTCGACCGTGCGGCTCATGGGGTCCTCGCCCTCGCGGAGCCGGACCTCGTCGGCGCCGCAGACGGGGACCTCGCGGGACGCGCCGCCGGACGGTGTCCACATGACGTCCGCGACCGAGGGGCCGTGGCGCGGGTCGAAGAAACAGGGCGGCCTGCGCGCCGGGAGCGACCGGCCCGTGCGACGGGCCTCCAGGACGGCGAGGGAGAAGCGGCCGTCCTCCAGGGCCTGGGTGACCCCGCGTACGTCGGAGGGGTGGCGCGCGCCGCCCATCCGGGACTTGGCGTCCTCGTAGGAGTCGAGCGCGCGCTCGTAGTCGATGCGCATCGCGTCGTCCGCGCCCTTCTCGGCCGGGTGGAAGTCCAGCCGGTCCAGGGTCTCGCCGTACGCGGTGATGTCCTCGTCCACGACGACCCGGAGCTTCTCCAGAGCGGCCTGCTCCTCTTCCTCCTTGCGCTTCCTGTTGCGGCGGACGACCGCGAAGGCGGCGCCGCCGCCGAGGACGACCACTCCGCCCAGGACGACCAGACCGGCCACCGGGGCGCCGTTCGTGGCACCGTCGTCCGCGGAACCACCGGACCAGGAGGCCGGGGCGCTGCCCTTGGCCTGGTCGACGGCCTTGTCGACGAACGCGTTCAGCTGCGCCGCCGTGCTGGTGTCCGCGCCGGGTGCCTTCACGAGTGTCGTGAGGTTCTCGACGGCCCGGGTCGGCATCACCTGCGGGTCGGCGCCCGCGTCGAACCCGTCGCCGAGGCGGACGGCGTAGACACCGGTGATCCCGGTGTCGGTGCGCAGGTTCTGGAGCAGGTTCTCCGGCGGGTACTGGGACGTCGCCGGCAGCACGGCCACGAAGACCGGCTTGTCGGCGTCCGTGATCTTCTTCTCCAGGGCGGCCTCCTGGGACGCCGAGAGCCGGCCGGACGCCGCCGGGTCGACGTACACGGGGCCCTGGCGCAGGGCACGGGCCGCGTCGTCGATCGTGGACGGGGCGGCTTGGGCAGGGGAGGACAGGGCCAGTAGTGCCGCCGAGAGGATCAGCAGCAGGCCGGCCCACAAGGGGGCGAACAGCCTCTTCCGCATACTCCGAAGGTAACCCGGACGGGTGATAAATGCGTCGCCCGCCCGGGTCCCTTCCATGCTGTTACCCCTGCGGCACGGCGCGGTACGCCGCGCGCAGCTTCGCCACCGCTCCGGTCAGGTCACCGGTGAGCAGCAGGTGGTCCGCCTCCGCGAAGGGCTTGGACACCGCCGGGGTCAGCTTGCCGCCGGCCCTCTGCTGGACCAGGAGCCTCGCCCGGTCCACGATCTCCTTGCCGACCGCGGTCCTGCCCAGGCCCGCCCGCTCGGCGAGCTGGGCGGCGACGGCGAGGCCCGCGAGGGTGAGGTCACCGCCCGACGGCACCTTCTTCAGGGTGGTCAGTCCCCAGCCGTACGGGAACTGCGGGTCGTAGGCCGCGTCGCCGACGTTGATCGGCAGCTGCGACTCCGACTTCGGCCAGGTCACCGGGAGCTGTCCGGTGAAGGCCCGCTTGCCGTAGAGGACGTCGGCGACGCCGTCGCCCTCGGTGCCCGGCAGCCAGGAGGCGACCAGCGCGTCGATGTCGCCGAGCCGGTCCCCGATGAGCTGGGGGCGGCCCGAGACGATCAGGACCGCGCACTTCATGGCGGCGCAGACCGTGTCGACGGCCTTCTTGTCGGCCTCGGAGAGCTCCAGGTCGTGGCCGTTGCCCACGTCCCCGATGCCCTCGGCGTACGGCTTCTCGCCGACGACCACGACACCGGCGTCGTAGCCGTCGGTCGGGGCGGAGGCGTCCTTGGAGAAGGTGGCCGAGGAGGTGTTCTTCTCGATGCCCTTCAGGATCGTCGTACCCGTGGTGGTGGCACCGGAGGCGCCCTGCCAGCTGACGGTCCAGCCGCCGGCCTGGTTGCCGAGGTCGTCGGCGTTGGAGCCGGCGACGTAGACCTTCTGCGAGGCCTTGAGCGGGAGCACCGAGCCGTCGTTCTTCAGGAGCACCTGGGACGTGGCGGCTGCCTCACGGGCGACCGCGCGGTGCAGCGCCGAGCCGACGTCGTCCAGGTTCGACGTGTCGGCGTACGGCTTCTCGAAGAGGCCGAGGCGGAACTTCTGGGTGAGGATCCGGGACACCGCGTCGTCGATCCGGGCCTGGCCGATCCGGCCGGCGGTGACCTCGTCCTGGAGCGTCCTCGTGAAGTCCTGGTACGCGGTCGGGACCATGATCATGTCGAGGCCGGCGTTGACCGAGGTGCGGACGTCGCTCGCGTAGTCACCGGGGATCTGGTCGATGGCCTGCCAGTCGCTGATGACGAAGCCCTCGAAGCCCATCCGGTCCTTGAGCACGCCGTTGATCATCTCCGCGTTGGCGTGCATCTTCACCGGGCCGGCGTCGTCGCCGAGGACGTCCAGCGAGGAGTACGACGGCATGACCGTGCCGACGCCGCGCTTCACGGACTCGGCGAACGGCGCCAGGTGCACGGCTTCGAGCTCCTGCCGCGTGACCTTCGTGACGCCCTGGTCGATGGTGTACGAGCCGGTGGTGGAGGAGCCGAACTCCGTGCCGCCGTCGCCGACGAAGTGCTTGGCGCTGGCCAGCACCTTGTCGTTGCGGGCGAGGTCCTTGCCCGACGCGCTGCCCTGCATGCCGGTGATGACCGTCTCCATGGCCTCGACCAGGGCGGGGTCCTCGCCGTACGCCTCGTAGGAGCGGCCCCAGCGCTCGTCGCGGGTGACGCACACGCAGGGGGCGAAGTCCCACGGGATGCCCGTGGCGCGGACCTCGCTCGCGGTGACCGCACCCGTCCTCTCCGCGAGCTTCGGGTCACGGCCCGCGCCGATGCCGATGTTGTGCGGCATGATCGTCGAGCCGATCACGTTGTTGTGGCCGTGCACCGCGTCCACGCCGTAGATCAGCGGGATCTGGAAGCGGGTGGCCTGGGCGCGCAGTTGGTAGGCGTCCACCATCTTCGCCCACGCCTCGGGCGTGTTCGGGGTGGGCACCGAGCCGCCGCCGGAGAGCAGCGAGCCGAGGTCGTAGGCGGCGATGTCGCCCTGCGACTTCAGCGCGTTGCGCTCGGCCTGGGTCATCTGGCCGGCCTTCTCGGCCGGCGACATCCGCGCCAGCAGGTCGGCGACGCGCTGCTTCACCGGGAGCTTCGCGTTCTGGTAGGGCAGCCCGTGGGCGTCGATGACGACCTGCGGGTTCTCCTTGGGCGCCTTGGCACCGGTGACCGTGAGCTCCAGCGGGACCGTCTCCGCGGACTCGGCCCCCTTGTCCTTGGCGGTGGCCACGGTGACGGTGTGCGTGGTGCCGGAGGCGGTGCCCGCGGGGAAGGTGTGGGTGCCGCTGACCGGGGTGTAGTCCTTGCCGGACTCGGCGCTGCCGCCCTTGGTCGTGTACGCGACGGTGACGGGCTCCTCGACGGGCACGGAGCCGGTGGTGGCGACGGAGATCCTGATGTCCGCCGAGCCGCCCTCCTTGACCGTGTGCACGGCGGAGTCCACGACGACGCTCGACTTCAGGGCGGGGTCGGCCTTGCCGTAGAGCTCGACGGCGTCCATGGCGAAGGAACCGGGCGCGCCGGTCGGCAGGGTGAGGGCGTAGCCCCACATCTCGTTCAGGCCGAGGACCTGGTCGATGCCGCCGACGGGCTGGTAGTCCGCGCGGTAGACGAAGTCCGCGAAGGGGATCTCGACCTGGTGCCACCCCTCCCAGTCGTCGGTGAAGGAAGTGGTCCACAGCTCGGAGGCGCCGCCGTTCGCGCCGCCGTCCTTGATCTCGAAGTTGATCCGCTTGCCCGAACCGGGCGGCAGGGGCGCGGTGTTCTGTCCGTACCACCAGAAGCGGATGCCCTTGTGGGCGGTCCAGTCCTCGGGCGGCTGGTCGACGGCGAACTCGTGGCTCAGTCCGCCCCAGGCGCTGATGTCGTACGTCCCCTGGAGGACCTTGGCGCCCTCGGGTGCGTCGGCGCGCTCCCTGAACTCCAGCGCGGGGTGGTCGTCCGCGTCGCCGCCCCAGGTGAACAGGGAGTCGGCGGGCGGGTTGCCGAAGGGGACCTCGCCCTCGAAGCGGTCGACGAGGACGGGGGCGGGGTCCTCGGCGTCGGCGGCCGCGCTGGGGACGGCCCCGGCGAGGAGCGAGGCGAGGACGGTGGCTGCGGCGAGCGCGGCGGTCGCCGGTCTCGCGCGGTGGCGTGCGCGGGTGTGCGGTGTACGGGGCATGTGCGGCTCTTCTCTGCTCCGGTGGCCGGTGGTCGGGGCTGCTTCTGCTCGACCCGCACCCGGTCGATCTCCGCCGTGATGCCGCCCTGGGCGACGCGGTCGACGCTGGACTGCGGGAGACTCCGGTAGGGCTGGGTGACCTTGTTCCCGCCGGCGGGACAGGCACCGCCGAGGGCGAGGTCGGGGATCACTTACTGGTTGTGGAACCGAGGTCGATCCGTGTCCAGGCGTCGTCGGCGACGTCGCTGGACCAGCGCGTGGCGGCGCTGCCGTCGGCCGCGGCCCCCGGGACGGCCGCGGCGTTCTCGCTGCCGATGCTCCGGTACGGGTCAGTCGGTGCGGGACTCACGGGTGAGGCGGATCGTGTCGCGGTACCACTTGGCGCTGTCCTTGAGCGTCCGCACCTGCGTGTCGTAGTCGACGCGGACGATGCCGAACCGCTTGTCGTAGCCGTAGGCCCACTCGAAGTTGTCCATGAGGGACCAGGCGAAGTAGCCCCGGACGTCGGCGCCCTGCCGGCGTGCCTCGGCCATGGCCTCGATGTGGTCGGCGAGATAGGCGGTGCGGTCGGTGTCGGGCACGGAGCCGTCCGCGGCGACGGTGTCGTCGAAGGCGGCGCCGTTCTCGGTGATGACGGTCGGCAGCGCGTAGTCGCGCTGGAGACGCGTCAGCAGGTGGGTGAGCTCGGTGGGGGTGATCTCCCAGTCCATGGCGGTGCGCGCCAGGTCGCGCTCGACCTCGCGGACGACGGGGAGGCCGTCGGCGTCGGTCGGCGATCCCTCCTCGGTGACCCCGGAGACCAGGGCGCCCCGGTAGAAGTTGACGCCGAGGACGTCGAGGGGGGTCGAGACGGCTTCCAGGTCGCCGTCGCGCACGGGGAGCTCGATGCCCTGGGCCGCGAGGTCCTCGACGACGTCCTGCGGGTAGCGCCCGTGGACGATCGGGTCGAGGTAGAGGCGGGTGCCCATGCCGTCGGCGCGGCGGCAGGCCTCCCGGTCGGCCTCACTGCCGGTCTCCGGGGTGGCGGTGCCCAGGTTGAGGGTGATGCCGAGTTCGAGGGGGTTGCTCCCCGCCGCCTCGCGCATCTGCCGGGCGGCGAGGCCGTGGCCCAGGAGCAGGTGGTGGACGGCGCCCATGGCGTCGCCCATGTCGCTGCGGCCGGGGGCGTGCGCCCCGTAGGCGTATCCGAGCATCGCCGAGCACCACGGCTCGTTCAGGGTCGTCCAGTGCTCGACCCGGTCGCCGAGCGCCTCGTAGGCGAGCATGGCGTACTCGGCGAACCGCAGGGCGGTGTCCCGGACCGGCCAGCCGCCCGCGTCCTCCAGCTCCTGCGGCAGGTCCCAGTGGTAGAGAGTGATCCAGGGGGTGACTCCCCTGCCCCGGAGCTCGTCGACGAGCCGCTTGTAGAAGTCGAGGCCCTTGGCGTTGGCGGGGCCCCGGCCGCCCGGCTGGATGCGCGGCCAGGCGAGGGAGAAGCGGTAGGTGTCGACACCGAGGCCGGCGATCAGCTCCACGTCCTCGGGCATCCGGTGGTAGTGGTCGCAGGCCACGTCGCCGTGCTCCGCGTGGTGCACGGCGCCCGGGACCCGGCAGAAGGTGTCCCAGATGGAGGGGGTGCGGCCGTCCTCGGAGACGGCGCCCTCGATCTGGTACGAGGAGGTGGCCACGCCCCAGCGGAAGTCCGCGGGGAGTCCCTGGACGGCGGCGGGCTGCAGGCTGCTGCGGGGCGTGACGAGATTCATGGGTCTCCGTAACTCCGGGTGTGCTGTGGGGTGGTGAGGGGTGGTGCGGTCAGTGGTGCAGCCAGCAGGCGACCTCGCGGTCCTGGCCGGCGTCCGGTGCGGCCAGGACCGGCACCCGGGCGGAGCAGGCGTCGAACGCCTTGCCGCACCGGGGGTGGAAGGCGCAGCCCGAGGGCATCGCGGACAGGTGCGGGGGTGAGCCGGGGATGCCGGTGAGCTCGCGCCGGGGGCCGTGCAGCGCGGGGAAGGAGTGCAGCAGGCCCTCGCTGTAGGGGTGGCGGGGGTCGCGGTAGATCTCGGCGGCTCCCGCCTGCTCCACGATCCGCCCGCCGTACATGATGGCGATCCGGTCGGAGAACTCGATGAGCAGCGAGATGTCGTGGGTGATGAACACGACGGAGAACGAGAGGCGTTCGCGCAGCTCCACCAGCTTGCGGAGGATCTGCCGCTGCATGACGACGTCCAGCGCGGTGGTGGGCTCGTCCATGATGACGATCTCGGGCTCCAGGGCGAGCGCCATCGCGATCATCACGCGCTGGCGCATGCCGCCCGAGAGCTGGTGCGGGTAGGCGGCGAGCCGGTCGGCGGAGATGCCGACGAGGTTCAGCAGCTCCTCGGCCCGCGCGGTCCGCTCGGCGGCCCGCATGCCGGGGCGGTGCGCGGTGAGCACGTCGGTGAGCTGGCTGTGGACGGTGTGCACGGGGTTCAGCGAGTTCATCGCCCCCTGGAACACGATCGACAGCTCCTGCCAGCGGAAGGCGCGCAGCTGGTCCGGGCTCAGGGCGAGGATGTCGACGGCCTCACCGCCGGGCCGGTGGTAGTGAACGTCGCCCCCGGTGATCACCCCGGGCGGGGAGAGCAGCCGGGTGACGGCGTACGCCAGCGTGGACTTGCCCGAGCCCGACTCGCCGGCCAGACCGAGGACTTCACCGCGGTGCAGGGTGAGGTCGATGTCCCGCAGCGCGTGGACGCCGGTCGCGCCGGTGCCGTAGTCGACGTTCAGGCCGCTGATGGTGAGGATCGGCTCGGCGGTCATGCGCTGTGCTCCTTGCTGGGCTTGCCGGGCGAATCGGGGGCGCCGGACGGGGTCGGCTCCGCGGGGGCCCCGGACGATGCCGGATCCGCGGGGCCGCCGTCGCGGACCACCGGGGTGAACGCGGGCGGCTCGGACGCGCCGGGCGACGGGGGCCCGGCGGTGCGGACGACGGGGGTGAAGCCCACCCGCATCCGGACCTTCCGGGAGGAGCCCGTCGCGGTGCGCAGGCGCGGGTTGACGAACTCGTCGATGCCGAAGTTGATGAGGGAGAGCGCGGTGCCCAGCAGGGCGATGCACAGGCCGGCCGGGACGAACCACCACCAGGCGCCCTGGGCCAGGGCCTGGTTGGACTGTGCCCAGAAGAGCACCGTCCCCCAGTTCCAGTGGGAGATGTCGGCGACGCCGATGAAGGCGAGGGTGATCTCCGAGAGCACCGCGAAGATGACGGTGCCGACGAACCCGGACGCGATGACGGCGGTGAGGTTCGGCATGACCTCGAACAGGATGATCCGCCAGGTCGACTCACCGGTGGCGCGGGCCGCCTCCACGTAGTCGCGGCGCCGGAGCGACAGGGTCTGGGCGCGCAGCACGCGTGCGCCCCAGGCCCATGAGGTGAGGGCGATGACGGCGGCTATCAGCAGGTCCCCGGTGTCCTCGACGAAGCTCGCGATGATGATGATCAGCGGCAGGCCGGGGATGACGAGGAAGATGTTGGAGAGCATCGAGAGGATCTCGTCGGCGGCTCCGCCGAGGAAACCCGCGCTGACCCCGATGAGCACGGACAGCACGGTCGCCAGGATGCCGGCGAGGAATCCGACGAGCAGCACGCCGCGGGTGCCCACCAGGATCTGGGAGAGGACGTCCTGACCGGTCTGGGTCGTCCCGAACCAGTGCTCGGCGGACGGGGGTTGCAGCAGCTGGTCGCTCATCGCGTCCGGGTCGTACGGGGCGAGCCAGGGGCCCGCCACGGCGAGGAACACGAAGAACGCGAGGATGAGCAGCCCGGTGCGGGTCTTCCCTCCGCGCAGGAAGCGGAACCTCACCCGGCCCGCCGCGGCGGGGGTGGGCGGGTCGTCCAGGACGGCGACGTCGGTGGCGGTGACGGACACAGTCGTCATGCCTCCTTACGAGTGCGGGGGTCGAGGAGGGCGTAGGCCATGTCGGCCAGCAGGTTCGCGGCGAGCACGGAGAGCGTGATGATCAGGAAGACGCCCTGCATGAGCGGGTAGTCCTTGGCTCCGACGGCCTGGAAGAGCTGGTAGCCGATGCCCGGGTAGGAGAAGACCATCTCGACCAGCAGGGTGCCGCCGACGATGAAGCCCAGCGAGAGGGCGAAGCCCGAGATGTTGGGCAGGACGGCGTTGCGCGCCGCGTAGGAGAACATCACGCGCCGTTCGGAGAGCCCCTTGGCCTGCGCGACCATGACGTAGTCCTCCGAGGAGACCGTCACCATCATGTTGCGCATGCCGAGGATCCACCCGGCGATGGCGCTCAGGACGATCGTCACGCCGGGGAGCACGCCGTGGTAGAGCGCGCTGGAGACGAACGGCCAGTCGAAGGCCGGGACCAGGGAGTTGTCGTACCCTCCGGCGGCCGGGAAGATCTGCCACTTCACCGCGAACACCGCGATGGCGATGAGGCCCAGCCAGAAGTACGGGATGGCCGAGATGAAGGTGGTCACCGGCAGCAGCCCGTCCAGCCAGGAGCCGCGCCGCCAGCCGCTGTAGACGCCGATGCCGGTGCCGAGCAGGAAGCTGATCAGGGTGGTGATCCCGACCAGGGCGAGCGTCCAGGGCAGCGACTGGGAGATCACCTCGCCGACCGGGGTCGGGAAGAAGGTGAAGGAGAGCCCGAGGTCGCCGTCGAGGAGATGCGACCAGTAGTCGGTGTACTGCGACCAGACGGACTGGTTCTCGTCGAGGCCGAACAGCGCCTTCAGCGAGGCGATGGCGGTGGTGTCGAGCTGCCCCTGGTAACGGCTCATCAGGGCGTCGACGGGGTCGCCCGGCATCATGCGCGGGATCAGGAAGTTGATGGTGATCGCGGCCCACGCGGTGACCGCGTAGAAGGCGAACCGCTGGAGGATGTACTTCACTTCGCTGCTCCCTCGGCGGTGGTGCCGTCGTACAGCCAGCAGGCGGCCCACTGGCCGTCCGCCAGGTCGAAGCGCGGCGGCAGCTCGGTGCGGCAGCGCTCCATGGCCTTCGGGCAGCGGGGGTGGAAGCGGCAGCCGGCCGGCGGGGCGATCAGGGAGGGCGGCTCGCCGCTCCCGGCCTCCTCCTGCGCCTCGGCGTCCGCCACCCGGTCGGGGTCCGGCGCGGAGGCGATGAGCAGCTGGGTGTACGGGTGCGCGGGGTGCTGGGTGACGGTCTCGCTGTCACCGCCCTCGACGATCCGGCCGGCGTACATCACCAGGGTCGTGTCCGCGAAGTAGCGGGCGGACGCGATGTCGTGGGTGATGTAGAGGATCGCCAGGTGCAGACGCTCCTTGAGGTCGCGGAGCAGGTTGAGGACCCCGAGCCGGATCGACACGTCCAGCATCGACACCGGCTCGTCGGCGAGCAGGACCTGGGGGTCGGCGCCGAGCGCGCGCGCGATCGCGACGCGCTGGCGCTGCCCACCCGACAGCTCGTGCGGGAACTTCTCCAGGTACTGATGAGGAGGAGTCAGCTGGACGCGTTCCAGCAGAGCCGCCAGGTTGGTCTCCAGCTCCGCCTCCCCGTCCCCCGCCCGGCCGTGGATCTTCAGGGCGCGGGTCAGGTGGTAGCGCACGGTGTGCACCGGGTTGAGCGAGGCGAAGGGGTCCTGGAAGATCAGCTGGACCTGCTTGACGTATCTACGGAAGGACCGGCCACGCCCGGCCTTCACCGCCGTGCCGCCCAGCTCGATCTCCCCCGCGGTGAGCGGGTACAGCTGGGCGAGCAGCCGTGCGACGGTGGATTTGCCCGAGCCGGACTCCCCCACCAGAGCCGTGACGGTGCCGCGCCGGAGCTTCAGCGAGACGTCGTCGACGGCGTGGACGGTACGGCGGCTGCGGGCGAGGAGGTCCTTGCCGGTGCGCCGTACGGGGAAGTGCTTGGTGACTCCGCGTGCTTCGAGCACCACATCCGTCGTGGTGCGCACGTCTTCGGACTGTTCGGTGGTCATGGCCGGTTCTTCCCGTGCTTACTTGGCGGGCTTCAGGTTCAGCACGACTTCCAGCGCGTCCTGCTGGGTGTGCTGCGGGGCGGCGTAGGGGTCCTCCTCGGTCGGCCAGCCCACCCAGTTCTTCGTGGAGTACTCGGCACCGATGGGGGCCGCGGCCGTCGGGATGACCGGCGCCTGGTCGACCATGATCTTCTGGAGGGAGTTCATGGCCTTGGTGCGCGTCGCGTCGTCCGTGGCGTTGGCGTACTCCTTCAGCGCGGCGGTGGCCTCGGGGCTCTTGAAGCGGCCGAAGTTGCCGAGCTGGGAGGCCTTGCCGACGGGCTGGAGGATCGCCCCGTCCATGATGTTCTGGTACATGTCGTACGGGGTGGCGCCGCTGTTGGTCCAGTGCAGGGTGGCGTCGAAGTTGCCGACGGCGACGTCGTTGGTCCAGGCCTCGGCGGTCTGGGTCTTGACCTTGGCCTCGATGCCCAGCTGCTTGATGCTGTCCTTGATGATCGAGAGCCCGGTGATGTAGTCGTTCCAGCCGGCCGGGTCGGTGAAGGTCAGCTTCACGGGCTTGCCGCCCGGGTCCTTCAGGACGCCGCCGCTGAGCTTGAAGCCGGCCTCGTCGAGGATCTTCTTGGCCCCCGCGACATCGGGCTTCGTGGTGGCGCTCTTGTACTCCGGGGCGAGGAACGGGTCACCGGCGGGCAGCGGGATGCCGGTCGGGTTGGTGATCTCCGGGTAGAGCGTCGCCTGCGCCTGCACGTGGATCGCGTTGCGGTCGACGACCATGGCCATCGCCTTGCGCAGCGCCGGGTTGTCGAACGGCTTGCGGGCGGTGTTGAACCACAGGCCGTGGATGCCGAGCCCCGAGGGGAACCAGAGCTTGTGGTTCTTCTGGTCCTTGGCGACGTACAGCTGCTTGTAGTTCGGCATGAAGACGAACGACCACTCGAGCTTGCCGTTCGCCAGGGCCGTGGTCGCGGCGCTGTTGTCGTTGTACGTGCTGTAGCGCAGCTCCTTGACCTTGGTCTTGCCCTTCCAGTAGGTGGGCGTCGCGGTCAGGGTGGTGGTCTGCGGGGTGAAGGTCTTCAGCTTGTACGGGCCGGAGCCGACCGGGGTGCGGTTGGGCCAGGTCTCCGGGTTCTCGACCTTCTCCCAGATGTGCTTGGGCACGACATAGGTCGAGATGATCTTGTTCTGGTTGACGAACTGCGATTCCTTGAACGTCAGGACGACCTTCTCGCCCTCGACGGCGATGCCGTCGTAGGGGATGCCGTTGCCGTTGAGCGCGGGGTGCTTCTTGAGCAGCTCGAAGGTGAAGGCGACGTCGGCCGCGGTGAGCGGCTTGCCGTCGGCCCACTTGGCCCGCTCGTCCAGGGTGAAGGTGAGCTCGGTGAAGTTGGACTCCCAGTCCCACGCGGTCGCGAGCCAGGGGTCCGCCTTGTCGGTGGGGCGGATCATGTTGGTCATCGCCAGCGGCTCGTAGATCATGTACCGGTAGCCGAGCGTGGCGCTCGCGGAGGTGGCGAGGAACGGGTTGCTGTTGTTCGTCTGCGGCCCGTCGGGCTTCCCGATGTTCAGCACGCCGGAGGCGCCGGCGCCGCCCCCCTTGTTGGCGCCCGAGTTGGCGGACGAGCAGCCCGCGGCGAGCGCGACCACGGCAGTGGCGACTGAGAGCGCTCTCAGAGTGTGACGACGGCGTACGGACATGGCGACTCCAGGAGGACTGCGGGTCTGGGAGATCCGGTGTGGACAGCGCTCGACGCGCCGGGGCGGGTGGTGCGGGTGCCGGGTGCGGCTGGTTCGGGGATGCGGACGGACGACCGGCGGGGCCGGGTCCGTTACGGCGCCGAGTGGCGCACGACCAGTTCGGTGGGCAGCACGACCGGTCCGGCCGGTACGGCGGTGCCGCCGAGGTGGGAGAGCAGCAGACGGGCCGCCGCCACACCCATCTGCCGGGTGGGCTGGTGCACGGTCGTCAGCGGCGGTTCGGTGTGTTCGGCCATCGGGATGTCGTCGAAGCCGACCACCGCGATGTCGTCGGGTACGCGGCGGCCGGCGGCTCTCAGGGCCCGCAGGACCCCGGCCGCGCTGATGTCGTTGAGGGCGAAGACGGAGTCGAACTCGGTCCCTGCGGCCAGGAGTTCCTCCACGACCAGGCGACCCCGGCGTTCCGTGAAGTCCCCGTCCACGACCAGCTCGGTGGGCAGGACCGAGCGGAAGCCCGCGAGCCGGTCCCGTACGCAGCCGAAGTGCTGCGGGCCGGTGACGACCAGCGGCCTGGTGCGCCCCGCCGCTCGCAGATGACGGGCGACGGACGCACCTCCCTCGCGATTGGTGGTCACGACGGAGGGGAATTCGGGATGGTGTCCCCGGTCGTCGATCAGGACGATCGGCAGCCCGGAGCGGTGCAGTTCGGTGAGCTGGTCGAGCGTGTTCTCCGGTTCGACGACGACGAGCCCGTCGAAGGCGCGCGCCGACACCTGGGTGGTGAAGCGCTTGACGGACTCCGCCCCCCGGGTGCACGTGAAGAGCAGCAGCCCGTAGTCGGCTGCCTCGACCGTGTCGACGATCCCCTGGAGCACCTCACCCATCCACGGCCAGGTGAACGACGGCACCAGCAGCCCGACCGTACGGCTGCGGCCACGTGCCAGCCCGACGGCGCCGGAGCTGGGTACGTAGCCGAGGTCCGCGATCACTTCACGAACACGGGCGGCCGTCGAACCGTCCACTTCGCCCTTGAGGTTGATGACCCGGGACACGGTCGTCTTGCTGACGCCGGCCTCGCGGGCGACATCGGCGATGGTGACACGCAACGGGGCCTCCAGGGACAAGGCAGGACAGGGGGTCGGACGGGCTTCGGTACCGGTTCCGGAACCGGTACCGGCGTTGCGGCTGGAGTTAACCCCGCCGGAACAGAGGCGTCAATACTTCACACCGAGATTGGTCCGTACCGATCATCGAAGCAGCTCCGACGAGGCTTTCGTTCACTTCTTGAACACCCATGTCGGAGGGACCTCTTGACGTGAGCACGTAAGAGCAGTTCACTCACGGCTCGTTCGACGGCACTTCCCCCACCCTGCCGAGAAAGGCAGCAGCCATGATTCGGACCAGCAGAACGGCGAGGGTCCTCGTCGCGACGGCGCTCGCGACCGCGGGACTCGCCGGGCTCTCCCCGGGCACCGCGCAGGCGGCCGGCGAGACCGTGAACATCGCGCTGACCACCACGGACGACTCCGGCGGCCGCCATGTCACCCGCGGCCTCCAGGCACAGACACCGGTCGCCTTCGGCGCGGGCAACGGCGGCTCCGGCACGAACATCACGGTCGACGAGAACACCCGCTACCAGACCTTCACCGGTGGCGGCGCCTCGTTCACGGACACGGCGGCCTGGCTGATGAAGGGCAGCGGGGCGCTGAGCCAGGCGACCCGCGACGCGACGATGAAGAAGCTCTTCTCGCCCACCGAGGGCATCGGACTGTCGTTCGTACGCAATCCGATGGGCGGATCCGACCTCGCGCGGTTCGGCTACACCTACGACGACATGCCGGCCGGGCAGACCGACCCGAACCTCGCCAACTTCTCGATCGCACACGATCTGCAGGACGTACTGCCGCTCACCAAGCAGGCCGAGCAGCTCAATCCCGCCCTCACGACGGTCGCCTCCCCGTGGACGGCCCCGGCGTGGATGAAGGACAACGGACGGCTCGACGGCGGCTGGCTGAAGGCCGAGAACTACGGCGCCTACGCGAACTACTTCGTGAAGTACCTCCAGGCGTGGAAGGCCCAGGGCGTCCCGGTCGACTACGTCACCGCGCAGAACGAGCCGACCTGCTGCTCCGGGTACCCCTCGATGAGCTGGAACGGGTCGGGGCTGGCCTACTTCACGAAGAGCGAGCTTCTGCCGAAGCTCCAGGCGGCCGGCCTGGCCACCAAGGTGCTGGCGCACGACTGGAACTGGGACACCTACGACGCCTACGCCGCGCAGACCGTCGACGACGCCGCGGTGCGCAGCCACCCGAACTTCGGCGGGATCGCCTGGCACGGCTACGGCGGTGACATCGCGAAGCAGACCACCGTGCACAACCAGTACCCGGGGCTGGACGCCTTCCAGACCGAGCACTCGGGCGGGACCTGGATCGCCGACCAGCAGCGCGAGGACATGCTTAACATCATCGACTACACCCGCAACTGGGCGAAGTCGGTGACCAAGTGGTCGCTCGCGGTCGACCAGAACAGGGGGCCGCACAACGGCGGTTGCGGCACCTGCGACGGACTGGTCACCGTGCACAACGGGGACAGCAGGCACGGCCAGGTCGACTACACCGTCGAGTACTACACGATGGGCCACCTGACCAAGTACGTCCGGCCGGGAGCCGCCCGCATCTCCTCCACCGCGAGCTCCACCGTGCCCAACGTGGCCTGGCGCAACCCGGACGGCTCGAAGGCCCTGATCGCCTACAACGGTTCGACGTCGGCGCAGCAGGTGACCGTCAACTGGGGCGGGCAGAAGTTCACCTACTCCCTGCCCGGCCGCACCTCGGCGACGTTCACCTGGTCGGGCACCCAGTCCGGCTCCTCGGGCAGCGGCGGCGCCCTCTCGGGCATCGGCGGCAGGTGCCTCGACGCCACGGGCAACTCCGGGGCCGACGGGACCCCGGTCCAGATCTGGGACTGCACCGGCGCGGCCAACCAGCGCTGGACGGTCGGCGGCGACGGCAGTATCAAGGTGCTGGGCGCCTGCCTCGACGTCACCTCGGGCTCCACGGCCGACGGAGCAAAGGTCCAGCTGTACACCTGCAACGGATCCGGCGCACAGCGGTGGACGTACAACTCCTCGACGGGGGACGTGGTCAACACGGCGGCGGACAAGTGCCTCGACGTGACGGACCAGTCCTCGGCGAACGGCGCGCGCGTCCAGATCTGGACCTGCACCGGGGCCGCCAACCAGAAGTGGCGTCTCCAGTAGGAGCACGTCCGGGCCCCGGTCCGGCGGAACGCGCGACGGCGGTCGCGCGTTCCGCCGGACCGGGGCCCGGGACTTCGACGGTTGACGGCAGGACCGCCCGGCCACCGGCCGGAGGGCTCGGGCGGCGGTGCCCGCCGGCCCTCCTAGTCGGTGGGCTCGACGCCGGCCCGCAGCAGGCCGTAGGTGTAGGCGTCCTCAAGCGCCTGCCAGGACGCGGCGATGACGTTCTCCGCCACACCGACCGTCGCCCAGTCCCCCGTCCCGTCGCCCGTGGTGATCAGGACGCGGGTGGTGGAGTCGGTGCCGGTGCGCCCTTCCAGGATGCGGACCTTGTAGTCGATCAGCTCCAGCTTGGCCAGCTGCGGGTAGATCCGCTCCAGGCCGACGCGCAGGGCGCGGTCCAGTGCGTTGACGGGACCGTTCCCCTCGGCGGTGGCGACGATCCGCTCACCCTTGGCCCAGAGCTTCACGGTCGCCTCGTTGGCGTGGGTGCCGTCCGGGCGGTCCTCGACGATCGCCCGCCAGGACTCGACGCGGAAGTAGCGGCGGGGCCTGCCGTCGACCTCGGCGCGCAGCAGCAGCTCGAAGGAGGCGTCGGCCGCCTCGTAGGTGTAGCCCTTGAGCTCACGCTCCTTGACCCGCTCGACGACGCGCCCGACGAGCGCGCGGTCGTCGCCCAGGTCGATGCCGAGCTCCTTGCCCTTGAGCTCGATGGAGGCCCGGCCGGCCATGTCGGAGACGAGCATCCGCATGGTGTTGCCGACGCGCTCCGGGTCGATGTGCTGGTAGAGGTCCGGGTCGACCTTGATCGCGGAGGCGTGCAGACCGGCCTTGTGCGCGAACGCGGAGACGCCCACGTACGGCTGATGGGTCGAGGGCGTGAGGTTGACGACCTCGGCGATGGCGTGGGAGATCCGCGTCATGTCGGCGAGCGCGCCCTCGGGCAGGACGGTCTTGCCGTACTTGAGTTCCAGGGCGGCGACGACGGGGAAGAGGTTGGCGTTGCCCACCCGCTCGCCGTAGCCGTTGGCGGTGCACTGCACATGGGTGGCGCCGGCGTCGACGGCGGCCAGGGTGTTGGCGACGGCGCAGCCCGTGTCGTCCTGCGCGTGGATGCCGAGTCGGGCGCCGGTGTCGGCGAGGACGGTCGAGACGACGGCCTGGACCTGGGCCGGGAGCATCCCGCCGTTGGTGTCGCAGAGGATGACGACGTCGGCGCCGGCCTCGTGGGCGGTGCGCACGACCGACTTGGCGTACTCGGCGTTGGCGCGGTAGCCGTCGAAGAAGTGCTCGCAGTCGACGAAGACCCGGCGGCCCTGCTCCCGGAGGTGGGAGACGGTGTCGCGGACCATCTCCAGGTTCTCCTCGAGGGTGGTGCGCAGGGCCAGCTCCACATGGCGGTCGTGGGACTTGGCGACCAGGGTGATCACCGGGGCGCCCGATTCCAGGAGCGCCCGCACCTGCGGGTCCTCGGCGGCCTTGCCACCGGCCCTGCGGGTGGCGCCGAACGCGACGAGCTGGGCGTGCTCGAAGTCGATCTCCTGCCGGGCGCGCGCGAAGAACTCGGTGTCACGGGGGTTGGCGCCGGGCCAGCCGCCCTCGATGAAGCCCACGCCGAAGTCGTCCAGATGCCGGGCAATGGTCAGCTTGTCCGCGACCGTCAGGTTGATGCCTTCACGCTGCGCACCGTCGCGCAGGGTGGTGTCGAAGACATGGAAGGTGTCGTCGGGGGCCGTGGCCTTGGTGGTCATGCTGATCTGACTCCTGTCGGGTGAGCGGATCCGGACGAATCGGCTCCACTTGCCCCCATCATCTCGCGTGCCTCGCCCCGGCCGTGGTGTGGGCCGGAAAACGAAAAAACCCCTCGCGGGTGCGAGAGGTCTGCGCGCGGGTCTGGGGCACGATGTCCGTTCCGTACGTGGTGGTACGGGACGGTCACTGCGGACCGGCGCGCCTGCTGCCGATAATCATGGCGAACGAGGACACGCTCGCAGTGTGGCACAGCGCCGTTCCCGCGTCTCGGGCCGTCTCAGGATGCGGGCGTGACGCCCGTCGCACGGGTGGCCGGAGCGGGGCGCGCGAGCGTCTCGTCCGCGTACGCGCGCATCTCGTCCAGCACCCGGTCCCGTCCGGTGCCGGGGATCCCGACGGTGACGTGGACGCTGAACCCGTCCATCAGGGCCCGCAGGCGGGTCGCCGCCCGGTCCGTGTCGACCGCGGCGAACTCGCCGCGCGCGATGCCGTCGGCCAGCAGCTCCGTCAGGTCGCGGTGCCAGGCGTCCTCGATGGCCGCCTGCCGGGCGCGGGCGTCGTCGTCGGCGTCCTGCGAGCGGTTCCAGACCTCCAGCCAGAGCGTCCAGTGCGGGTCGCGGTGGCCGTCGGGCACGTACAGCGCGATGTAGGCGTCGAGCCGCTCCCGGGCGGTGCCGGGCCCGGTGAGCAGGGCCCGGCGCTCGGCGCCGAGCCGTGCCTCGCTCCACTCCAGGGTCTGCAGCAGCAGTTCGTCCTTGGTGCGGAAGTAGTAGAGGAGGTGCCCGCTGCTCATCCGGACCTCGCGGCCGAGCCCCGCCATGGTGAGCCCGTCGAGCCCGCGCTCCGCGACGGTGGCCATGACGGCGGCGAGCACGTCCTCCCTGGGCGGGGCGATGTTACGACGGCGCGGGGTTCGGGTCACGGTCTCAGGTCCTGGGCTGTTGCTGCGTGATGCAGTGGATGCCTCCACCACCGGCAAAGATCGTACGGGCGTCGACGGGTGTCACCGTACGGTCGGGGAAGAGGTCACCGAGGACGGCGGCCGCCTCCGCGTCCCTCGGGTCGTCGAAGGCGCAGAGGACCACCCCGCCGTTGCAGAGGTAGTGGTTGATGTAGGAGTAGTCGGCCCATGCGCCGTCGGCGTCCCGGAGCACGGTCGGCGCCGGTATCTCCACCACCTCCAGCCGGCGGCCCCGGGCGTCGGTGGCGGCCCGCAGGAGCCGGACCGTCTCACGGGTGATCTCGTGGTCCGGGTGGGAGGGGTCGGGCTGGACGTGGGCGACGACGACCCCGGGGCGGGCGAAGGCGGCGACGATGTCGACGTGGCCGAGGGTGCCGTAGGTGCCGTAGTCCCCCGCCAGGCCCCGCGGCAGCCAGATCGCCTTCTCGGTCCCGAGGCGGGCGTGGATCTCGTCCTCGACGGCCTGCCTGCTCCAGCCGGGGTTGCGCTCCTGGCCCAGCTGGACGGTCTCGGTGAGCAGCACGGTGCCCTCGCCGTCCACGTGGATCGCGCCGCCCTCGTTGACGAGCGGCGAGCTGTGCACGGGCACTCCGGCCAGCTCGGCGACGCCCCGCGCGATGTGCCGGTCGTGCTCCCAGCGCGCCCAGCCCTGAGCGCCCCATCCGTTGAACGTCCAGTCCACCGCCGCGAGTTGACCGCTCTCGTCGTCGACCACGAAGGTCGGTCCGATGTCCCGCATCCAGGCGTCGTCCAGGGGGCGTACGGCCGTCTCGACGTCCGGGCCGAGGAGCGCGCGGGCACTGTCCTCCTGGCCGGGCCCGACGATCACGGTGACCGGCTCGAAGCGGCGTACGGCCCGGGCGACGGAGGCCCAGGCGGCACGGGCCTCGTCGAGCTCGGCGTCGGTGTCGAAGGTGGGGTTGGGGCCGGGCCAGGCCATCCAGGTGCGCTCGTGCGGGGCCCACTCGGGCGGCATACGGAAGGTCATCGCGGGTCCTAGAGGAAGTAGAGGCGGTTGAGGGAGACGGATTCGGCGGCCGGGGAGCGCAAAGGGTCGCCGTCGAGCGTGACGAGCCCGGTCTCGCCGTCGACGCCGACCTGTCCGGTACGGGAGTTGAGGCGCAGGTCGGCGGGGCCGATGCCGCGCGTCCCCCGGACGCCCACCCGGCGGCGGCGGGTGGGCATCAGGTCGGAGCCGAGCTGGGTGGCGGCCTCCGCGACGAAGGCGACGGAGAGATCGGCGGCCGTCGCCCCGTACGCACCGAACTGCGGTCCGAGGACGAGGGGTTCGCAGGTGTCCGTGGCGGCGTTGGGGTCACCGGTGACCCCGTAGGCGGGGAAGCCGGCCTTCAGGACCAGCTGGGGCTTCGCGCCGAAGAACTCGGGGCGCCAGAGGACGATGTCGGCGAGCTTCCCCGTCTCGATCGACCCGACCTCGTGGGAGAGGCCGTGGGCGAGGGCGGGGTTGATGGTGAGCTTGGCCATGTAGCGCAGCACCCGGGCGTTGTCGTCGCCGGGGCCGTCGCCCTCCATCGGGCCGAGCTCGGCCTTCATCTTCGCCGCCATGGCGAAGGTGCGGCGCACGGTCTCCCCGGCCCGGCCCATGCCCTGCGCGTCGGACGAGGTGATGCCGATCGCGCCCAGGTCGTGCAGCACGTCCTCGGCGCCCATGGTCCCGGCCCTGATCCGGTCGCGGGCCATGGCGGCGTCACCGGGGAGGTCGGTCTTGAGGTCGTGGACGGAGACGATCATCCCGTAGTGCTCGGCGACGGCGTCCCGGCCGAAGGGGAGCGTCGGGTTGGTGGAGGAGCCGATGACGTTCGGGACGCCCGCCATCTTCAGCACGTTGGGGACGTGCCCGCCGCCGCAGCCCTCGATGTGGAAGGCGTGGATCGTGCGCCCTTCGAGCACGCTCAGGGTGTCCTCCACGGACAGGCACTCGTTGAGCCCGTCGCTGTGCAGGGCGACCTGGACGTCGTACTCCTCGGCGACCCGCAGGGCGGTGTCAAGGGCGCGGGTGTGGGCGCCCATGTCCTCGTGGACCTTGAAGCCGCAGGCGCCGCCCTCGGCGAGCGCCTCGACCAGCGGGGCTTCGTGGGAGGAGGAGCCGCGGCCCAGGAAGCCGATGTTGACGGGCCAGGCGTCGAAGGCGTTGAAGGCGTGTCGCAGCGCCCACGGGGAGTTGACGCCGACGCCCCAGACCGGGCCGAACTCCTGGCCGATGATCGTGGTGACTCCGGAGGCGAGGGACGCCTCCATGATGCGCGGGGAGAGCAGGTGGACGTGGGGGTCCACCGCACCCGCCGTCGCGATCAGGCCCTCGCCCGAGACGATGGTCGTGCCCGTGCCGACGACCACGTCGACCCCGTCGAGGGTGTCCGGGTTGCCGGCCCGCCCGATCGCGGCGATCCGGCCCTCGCGGATGCCGACCGAGACCTTCCGGATCCCCAGCACGGCATCGATGACCAGGACGTTGCTGATGACGACGTCACAGGTGTCCCGGACCGCCGCGGCCTTGAGGTGCAGGCCGTCGCGGGCCGTCTTGCCGAACCCGGCGAGGAACTCGTCGCCCTGCTTCTGGGAGTCGGACTCCACGCGGACGGTCAGCCCGGAGTCGCCGAGCCTGACCCGGTCGCCCGCGCGCGGGCCGTGCACGGAGGCGTACTCGTAGGGATCCATCAGCTCTCCTCCGCACCGAGGTAGCCGCAGGCCGCCGCCCTGCGCAGCGCCTCCTCCTTCGCGCCCGGCGCGTCCAGGGGCCCGTCGACGAGCCCGGCGAAACCGATCGCGATCCGGTCGCCGCCGATGGGGACGAGCGCCGCCTCGGCGGTCTCCCCCGGGCCGAAGCGGACGGAGGACCCGGCCGGCACGCCCAGCCGCATCCCGTACGCCGCGGAGCGGTCGAAGTGGAGCCGGGGGTTGGCCTCGAAGAAGTGGAAGTGGGACGTGACGCTGACCGGGACGGTCGCGGTGTTGCGGACGGTGAGCCGCACGGCGGGCTCAGGACCCGGCGCCGCGGGCCCGGGGAGCAGCGCTCCGGGGGCCTCGTCGCCGAGCGTGCCGCCGGCGAGGGGATCGCTGACGACCGCGAGACGGGAACCGTCGTCGAACACGGCCTCCACATGGACCTCGGTGACGACGTCGGCCACGCCGGGCAGCACGTCGTCGGGCCCCAGCACGGCACGGGCGGCCTCGATCGCCTCGGCCAGCCTCCGTCCGTCCCTGGCGGCCTCGCAGACGGTGTCCGCGATCAGGGCCGTGGCCTCGGGGACGTTGAGCCGCAGGCCGCGGGCGCGCCGCGCCCGGGCAAGCTCGGCGGCGCCGAAGAGCAGCAGCCGGTCGCGTTCGGTCGGGGTCAGTCGCACGTCACGGCACCTCCTGGTCGGAGCGGCTCTCCCACTGGTTGGAGCAGCACTCTAACCATGTTTTGAGCGTCGCTCAAAACTCTGGACGCGCGGGTGCCCGGACGGGACGCGGAACGGCGAAGGCCGCGCCCCCGGTGAGGGGGCGCGGCCTTCGTGGGCGGGAGCGGTGACTAGCCGAGCTCGTGCATCCAGCCGTGGGTGTCCTCGGCGATGCCGCGCTGGATGTCCAGCAGGCGCTCGCGCAGCTTGAGGGTGACCTCGCCGGGGGTGCCGTCGCCCTGGATCCACTGGCCGTCCGCGGACTTCACGGTGCCGACGGGGGTGATCACGGCGGCCGTGCCGCAGGCGAAGACCTCGGTGAGGGTGCCGTTCTCGGTGTCGGCGCGCCACTGGTCGATGGAGATGCGGCCCTCCTCGGAGGCGTAACCGAGGTCGCGGGCGACGGTCAGCAGGGAGTCACGGGTGACGCCGGCGAGCAGCGAGCCCGTGAGGGAGGGGGTGACGATCCGCTTGCTGCCGTCCTCCTGCCCGTACACGAAGTAGAGGTTCATGCCGCCCAGCTCCTCGACCCACTTGTGCTCGACGGCGTCGAGGTAGGCGACCTGGTCGCAGCCCTGCGCGGCGGCCTCGGCCTGGGCGAGGAGGGAGGCGGCGTAGTTGCCGCCGGTCTTGGCGTCGCCCATGCCGCCGGGGACGGCGCGGACCCGGTCCTGGGAGAGCCAGATGGAGACCGGCTTCACACCGCCGGGGAAGTAGGCGCCGGCGGGAGAGGCGATGACGAGGAAGAGGTACTCGTTGGCGGGCCGGACACCCAGGCCGACCTCGGCGGCGATCATGAAGGGGCGCAGGTAGAGGGACTCCTCGCCACCGTGCGCCGGGACCCAGGCCCGGTCCTGCCGGACCAGCACGTCGCAGGCCTCGATGAAGGTCTCCGCCGGCAGCTCGGGCATCGCGAGGCGGGCCGCGGAGCGCTGGAAGCGCGCGGCGTTCGCCTCCGGGCGGAAGGTGGCGACGGTGCCGTCGGGCTGCCGGTAGGCCTTGAGGCCCTCGAAGATCTCCTGCGCGTAGTGCAGGGTCATGTTGGCCGGGTCCATCGACAGCGGCCCGTAGGGCACGAGCTGGGCGTCGTGCCAGCCGCGTCCCTCGGTCCAGCGGATCGTCACCATGTGATCGGTGAAGTAACGGCCGAAGCCGGGGCTCACCAGGATCGCCTCGCGCTCCGCGTCGGACAGCGGGGTCGAGGAGGGCTTGAGCTCGATCGTGGGCGTCGTCATGAGTGCGTGTCCTTCACCGGTCTTGTGTGTGATGGACCGCGCTCACGCCCGCTCCCGCCCGGCGGCAGCCCGGCAGGTCGTAGGACGTCCGAGCTTCACCGCGAGCCGCGGTCCCGTTCGATTATCTCCCGGGGGCGGCTCTGCACGAAATGACGTGATTGCGGTGGGGCGCGAGGGCGACGCGAAAACGCGGTCCAGGGGTCGATGGTGGCACCCGGAGACCGCGAGGTGAAGCCGCCGGGTGCGGTTGCGACCCGGCGGCTTCGAAGTGGAGGCGTCGGGTCAGCTCGCTACGCGTACCGCGAGCGCGTCGCCGATCTCGTCGGTGGTGCGTGCGTTCTGCCCGTCACGCTCCGCAAGGTCGGCGGAGACGGCCTCCTCGATGCGCACGGCCTCGGCCTCGTAGCCGAGGTGGCGCAGCAGGAGGGCGACGGAGAGGATCGTGGCGGTCGGGTCCGCCTTGCCCTGGCCCGCGATGTCGGGCGCGGTGCCGTGCACCGGCTCGAACATGGACGGGAAGGCGCCCGTCGGGTTGATGTTGCCGGACGCGGCCAGGCCGATACCGCCGGTCACGGCCGCGGCGAGGTCGGTGAGGATGTCACCGAAGAGGTTGTCGGTGACGATGACGTCGAAGCGCTCCGGCTGCGTCACGAAGAAGATCGTCGCGGCGTCGACGTGCAGGTAGTCGGTGCTGACCTCGGGGAACTCGGCCGCGACCTTGTCGAAGGTGTTCTTCCACAGGTGGCCCGCGTACACGAGGACGTTGTTCTTGTGGACCAGCGTCAGCTTCTTGCGCGGGCGGGCGGCGGCACGCGCGAAGGCGTCACGCACGACGCGCTCGACGCCGTAGGCGGTGTTGACGCTGACCTCGGTGGCGACCTCGTGCTCCGTGCCGGTGCGCAGGGAACCGCCGTTGCCCGTGTACGGGCCCTCGGTGCCCTCGCGGACGACGACGAAGTCGATCTCGGGGCGGCCGGCCAGCGGGGTCGCCGTGTTCGGGAAGAGCTTCGACGGCCGCAGGTTGATGAAGTGGTCGAAGGCGAAGCGGAGCTTCAGCAGCAGCCCGCGCTCCAGCACACCCGACGGGACCGACGGGTCCCCGATGGCGCCGAGCAGGATGGCGTCGTGGCCCTTGAGGGCTTCGAGCTCCGCGTCCGGAAGGGTCTCACCGGTGCGGTGCCATCGCTGGGCGCCGAGGTCGTACTCCTTGGTCTCCAGCTTCACATCCTGCGGGAGAACAGCGTTGAGAACCTTGAGGCCCTGGGTGACGACCTCCTGGCCGATACCGTCGCCGGGGATCACTGCGAGATCGATGCTGCGAGACATGGAGGCAGCCTAGCCTTCCGTCCCACCCCATGACATTCGACGTCCACGATACGGACATGTCGCGGGTCCGCGCGGGACCCGGCGCCATAGGGCGGGGACGCGCCCTCAGTGGCCCGTGGAACCGCCGTTGTCCCGGCGGTCGAGGGCCCGCTGCAGTGCGGCGGCGGCGTTCTTGCGCTCCGACTCGGCGGGGCGGGGGGTGTGACGGACGCGGCGGACAGAGGTCTCGGCCATGGGGGATCGACTCCTTGGGATCGCGTGGATTTCGGGATCGGGACTTCGCGCAACGGATGTCGAGATCGGGATTTCGAGGCGCCTGAGAGGGCGGGGAGCGAAGGCCGCAGGGGTTGCCTGCTTCGGGCACGCTCACGCACGCCGGTCGCTGGATCAGCGATTCGTTCGGCTCCTACAACGCTAGGACAGCTGAGGCCATCTGTCTCTACAGATACTCGGACTTCCTACTATCTGAGACGGCCGCACGGACGGACCCCGCCGGCGAGGGGCGGCAGGGCCTCAGAGATCCACGGTGAGCTGCGCCTCGATGTGCGCGCGCAGCACACCCGCCATGTCCGCCGTGCAGTCGCTGAGCAGCCACTGCACCTGGAGCCCGTCCATCAGGGCGATCAGCTGCGGCCCGGCGTCGTCGGGCTCGATGCCGGGCCGCAGGGCACCCTCCAGGCGCACCTGCTCGTAGGCGAGCCGGGCGCCCGCGACGGAGTTCGCGTAGCGGCGCACGAAGTAACCGTGGGCGGGGTGGTCGGCGGCCGTCGCCTCGGTGGAGACCACCGAGAACAGTTCGACGATCCCCCGCCGGGCGGCGTTCAGCTCGGCCAGCTCGGCGAACCGGCGCAGCCGCCGCACACCCGTGGTGCCGCCGAGGGAGAGCCACTCGTCGTCCACGTCGTCACGGTGTTCGAGCACCGCGAGCAGCAGCGCCTCCTTGGTCGGGAAGTGGTGCAGCAGTCCGGTGTGCGAGATGCCGCACCGGGTGGCGATCACCCGCAGCGACGCGCCCCGGTAGCCGGCCTCGCCGAACAGGGACATGGCCTGGTCGAGGATCTCGCGCCGCTTCGCACGGCCCTTCGCGTAGCCGCGCCTCGTCTCGGCGGTCACTCGCCACTCTCCCGGTCCGCCGGCATCGGTCCGCCCGGCACTTCGGTGCATCTGATTCCCATTCAACCCTCCGGTGGATTCCACCCCCGGGGATCCGATTCCCGGGAGATACTTACCAGGTGGTCGGTATTGACTCTATGGTGAAGGCGAACCGTGTCGCGAAAGGACCCCCCGTGTCCCCCTCCCTGCCCTACCTCGACCCCGCGCTCCCCGTGGCGGAGCGGGTCGCCGACCTCCTGGGGCGCATGACGCTGCCCGAGAAGGTCGGCCAGATGCTCCAGCTGAACGCGAAGGAAGGGGTGCGGCACTTCGTCGAGGACCTGCACGTGGGGTCGATCCTGCACACCTCCCCCGAGCGGGTCCTGGAGGCCGCCGAGCTGACCGACCGGTCCCGGCTGCGCATCCCCCTGCTCGTCGCGGAGGACTGCATCCACGGGCACTCCTTCTGGGAGGGCGCCACCATCTACCCCACCCAGCTCGGCATGGCCGCCACCTGGGACGCGGAGCTCGTGGAGCGGATCGCGCGGGCCACGGCGGTGGAGGTCGCGGCGACCGGCGTGCACTGGACGTTCTCACCGGTCCTCTGCATCACCCGGGACCTGCGCTGGGGCCGGGTCAGCGAGACGTTCGGCGAGGACCCCCATCTGATCGGGGAGCTCGCCTCGGCGATGGTGCGCGGGTACCAGGGCGACGGCCTGGCCGACCCGACCGCGGTCCTGGCCTCGGCCAAGCACTTCGCGGGCTACTCCGAGACCCAGGGCGGCCGGGACGCCAGCGAGGCGGACATCTCGCGGCGCAAGCTGCGGTCCTGGTTCCTTCCGCCGTTCGAGCGGGTCGCCAAGGAGGGCTGCCGGACGTTCATGCTCGGCTACCAGTCCATGGACGGCGTCCCCATCACGGTGAACGACTGGCTGCTCAACGACGTGCTGCGCGAGGAGTGGGGCTACACCGGGACGCTGGTGACCGACTGGGACAACGTCGGCCGCATGGTGTGGGAGCAGAAGGTGTACGCCGACTACGCCCAGGCCGCAGCGGCGGCGGTCCGCGCCGGCAACGACATGGTGATGGCGACCGAGGGGTTCTTCGAGGGCGCCCTGGAAGCGGTCGGGAACGGCACGCTGGGCGAGGCCGAGATCGACGCGGCCGTGCGCCGCGTCCTCACGCTCAAGTTCGAGCTCGGCCTGTTCGAGAACCCGCGCCGCCCCGACGCCGCCCTCCAGGCCGGGATCATCGGCAGCGCCGAGCACGCCGTACTGAACCTGGAGGCCGCCCGGCGCTCCCTGGTGCTGCTGACCAACGACGGCACACTGCCGCTGGCCGGCGGTCTCACGGCGGGGGACGACGGCCGGGCCGCCGGGTCCCCCGGCCCCCGTACGGTCGCCGTGATCGGGCCGAACGCGGACGACGCGCAGACCCAGCTGGGCGACTGGGCGGGCTCGTCGGGCCAGGTGGACTGGCTCCCGGACGGCCAGCCGCGCGCCATGATCCGTACCGTCCTCGACGGCTTCCGCGCGCACGCGCCCGCCGACTGGACGGTCTCGTACGCGCGGGGCGCCAGGATCCTCGGGGTGGGCGCGGACCCGGAGGGGCAGTTCTTCCCCGACGGCCAGCCCCGCCCGGAGGTGGTCGTCCCCGCCGAACCCGACGCCGCGCTGATCGGTGAGGCGGTCGCCGCCGCCGAGGCCGCCGACTACGTCGTCGCCGTGGTCGGCGACCGCATCGAGCTGGTCGGCGAGGGCAAGTCCACCGCCACCCTGGAGCTCGTCGGCGACCAGGTCGCGCTGCTCGACGCGCTCGCCGCGACCGGCAAACCACTCGTCGTCGTGGTCATCAGTTCCAAGCCGCTGGTGCTCCCGCCGTCCGCGCTCGGCGCGGCCGCGGTCGTGCACGCCTTCAACCCGGGGATGCAGGGCGGCCGTGCGGTCGCCGAGGTCCTGCTGGGCCTCGTCGAGCCGTCGGGCCGGCTGCCCCTCTCCTTCGCGCGGCACGCGGGCCAGCAGCCGACGTACTACAACCAGATCCGGGGCCAGCACGGCTCCCGGTACGCCGACCTGACCCAGCGTCCGGCGTTCGTCTTCGGCGAGGGCCTGAGCTACACGGACGTGGAGTACTCCGGCCTGGAGATGCTCACCGCGAGTGTCGGGGAGAACGACACGCTGCGGGCGCGCGTCACCGTCCACAACACCGGCGCGCGGCCGGCCCTGGAGACGGTGCAGGTGTACATCAGCGACACCGTGACGTCGGTGACGTGGGCGGAGAAGGAGCTCAAGACCTACCGGCAGGTGGCACTCGCGCCCGGCGAGTCCCGCGAGGTGGTGCTCGAACTGCCGGTCTCCGAGTGCACCCTCGTGGACGCGGCGGGCCGGCGGGTCGTCGAGCCCGGCGCCTTCGAGCTGCTCGTCGGCCCGTCCTCCGCCGAGGAGAGGCTCCTGCGGGCCGGTTTCACCGTGAAGGGCTGAGGTCGCCCGGGGCGTCCGGCGGCCCGTCCGCCCCGAGCTCCTGCAGCCCGACGACGCGCAGCAGCCGCAGCCGCTCGTAGGACTCGCTGCCGGGCTCCGCCGTGTGGACGACCAGGCGCTGTCCGCAGTCCGCGGTGAGCAGCACCTCGCAGCCGAGCTCCAGCAGCCCGACGACCGGGTGCAGGAACCGCTTGCGCTCCGCGCGCCGCATCGCCACCCGGTGCTCCGTCCAGAGCGTGTCGAACTCCTTCGACGCGGAACGCAGTTCGCGTACGAGCGCGAGGAGCTGCGGATCGTCGGGCCGTGCGGCGGACACGGCCCGGAGCTGGGCGACGTGGGTCAGTGACTGGGCGGCGTGGTCCTCCGGCGGGTACAGCCGGCGGGCGGTGGGGCCGGTGAACCAGGCCCGGATCACGTTGTGCCCCGGGTCGGCCTCCCCGGTGAGCGCGGTCGCCAGCGCGTTCTGCGCGAGCAGTTCGCCCCGGTCGCTGTAGACGTGCGCGGGGGCGTCGTGCAGCCGGTCGAGGATCATCAGCAGTCCGGGCCGGACGTGCTGGGCGGGGCCCGTCCCCGTCCGGGGCGGCTCCTCCCCCGCCAGGTGGAAGAGGTGGTCGCGCTCGTCCTCGGTGAGCCGCAGCGCCCTGGCGAGGGCGGCGAGCATCTGCCGCGACGGCCTGGAGCCACGGCCCTGTTCCAGGCGGGTGTAGTGGTCCACGGACGCGCCCGTCAGCCCGGCCGCCTCCTCCCGGCGGAGACCGGGCGTACGGCGCCGGGAGCCGACGACGAGTCCTACGGCGGCCGGGTCCAGGCGGGTGCGGCAGCGGCGCAGGAAGTCGGCGAGTTCGGCTCGGTCCAGGTCCATCCGTCCAGCATGGCCCGCCGGGCCCGGCCGCTCCAGGGCGTATCCGGGGACTGCCGGTCCCTGGATACGCGGGTCTCTCCCGTGATCACGGCGCCGGCCCCAGGCTGAGGCCGTTCAGGAGATCGACGAGGAGGGGACCGACGATGAGGATTCTGGTGACGGGCGCGACGGGTGAGGTGGGGCGCCGGTTCGTACCGCGGCTGCTCCGGAGGGCCGCTCCCGGTGACACGGTGCGGGTGATCGTGCGCGACGGGCGCCGGGGGGACGCCTTCGCGGCGCTGGGCGCGGAGGTCGTCACGGGCGATCTCCGCGACGCGGGCGACGTGGGCGAGGCCCTCATGGGCGTGGACGCCGTCGTGAACATCGCGGCGGCCTTCCGGGACGTCCCGGAGGACGAGATGTGGGCCGTCAACCGCGACGCGGCCGTCGCCCTGGGGCGAGCCGCCGTCCGGTCGGGCACGGGCAGGTTCGTGCACGTCGGCACGAACCTCTCGTACGGCGCCGGGCGCGGCCGTCCGCTGACCGAGGACGACCCGACGGTGCCGGGCGGTCCCAAGTGGGGGGCGTACGCACAGTCGAAGGCGGGGGCGGACGAGGGGCTGCTCGCCCTGCACCGCGCGCACGGGCTGGACGTGCGGATCGCCGTTCTGCCGTTCGTGTACGGGGAGGGTGACCCGCACCTCGCGGAGACGATGAGCTGGGTGGGCGGCTGGGCGGCGGCGCAGCGGCTGGCGGTGGTGCACCACGCCGATGTGGCCCAGGGGCTGCTGCGCCTGCTGTACGCGCGCGAGGTGGCCGGCCGCCGCTACCACATCTGCGACGACGCCCCGGTGACGGCGGTGGACCTGCACCACCTGAACGGGGTGCCGGTGCCGCCGGAACTGGCGGACCGCACCGATCCCGATCCCTGGTACGGCCAGATGTCGACGCGGCGGATCCGGGACGAGCTGGGCTTCCGGCCGCTGTATCCGTCGGTGTGGACGGCCCGGGACGCGGGGGCTCTCTGAACGGCCCCGGCGCGGAATGGAAACCGCCTCCCGGCCGGCGGGGGGAGCCGGTCGGGAGGCGGAGTGCGGGGTGGGGCGCCCGATGCGGGCGCCCCGGAGGGCGGTCAGCCCTGGTGGGGGTAGGTGTAGTCGGTCGGCGGGACCAGCGTCTCCTTGATGGCGCGGGTCAGCGTCCAGCGCTGCAGGTTCTGCGGGGCGCCCGCCTTGTCGTTGGTCCCCGAGCCACGGCCGCCGCCGAAGGGCTGCTGGCCGACGACGGCACCGGTCGACTTGTCGTTGATGTAGAAGTTGCCCGCGGCGTAGCGGAGCTTGTCCATCGTGTACGCGGCGGCCGCACGGTCGTTGGAGATGACGGCGCCGGTGAGGGCGTAGTCGGAGACCGACTCCATCTGCTCCAGCATGGTGTCGTACTTCTCGTCCTCGTAGACGTGGACGGCGAGGATCGGGCCGAAGTACTCGGTGGTGAAGACCTCGTTGGCCGGGTCGTCGCAGACGATGACCGTCGGGCGGACGAAGTAGCCGACGGAGTCGTCGTACGTGCCACCGGCGACGATCGTGCAGGTCGGGTCGGCGGCGGCGCGGTCGATCGCGGCCTTGTTCTTGGCGAACGAACGCGCGTCGATGACGGCGCCCATGAAGTGCGACAGGTCGGTGACGTCACCCATGGTGATGCCGTCGACCTCGGCCGCGAACTCCTCCTTGAACCCGGAGTTCCAGATGGAGGCCGGGACGTACGCACGGGAGGAGGCCGAGCACTTCTGGCCCTGGTACTCGAAGGAACCGCGGGTCAGCGCGGTCTTCAGCACGGCGCGGTCGGCGCTGGGGTGCGCGACGACGAAGTCCTTGCCGCCGGTCTCGCCGACGAGCCGCGGGTAGGTGCGGTAGTTGGCGATGTTGTTGCCGACCGTCTTCCACAGGTGCTGGAAGGTGGGGGTCGAGCCGGTGAAGTGGACACCGGCCAGGTCGCGGTGGTTCAGCGCGACCTCGGAGACGGCGATGCCGTCACCGGTGACCAGGTTGATGACGCCCTTGGGCAGCCCGGCCTCCTCCAGCAGCTGCATCAGCAGCACGGCGGCGTGGGTCTGCGTCGGGGACGGCTTCCACACCACGACGTTGCCCATGAGGGCGGGCGCGGTGGGCAGGTTGGCCGCGATGGCCGAGAAGTTGAACGGCGTGATCGCGTAGACGAAGCCCTCGAGCGGACGGTGGTCCATGCGGTTCCACACGCCGGGAGAGTTCGCCGGCGGCTGCTCGGCGAGGATCTGGCGCGCGTAGTGCACGTTGAAGCGCCAGAAGTCGACGAGCTCGCAGGGGCAGTCGATCTCGGCCTGCTGGGCGGTCTTGCCCTGGCCCAGCATCGTGGAGGCGGCCAGCGTCTCGCGCCAGGGGCCGGACAGCAGCTCGGCGGCGCGCAGGATGATGGCGGCGCGGTCGTCGAAGGACATGGCGCGCCAGGCCGGAGCGGCGGCGAGGGCCGCGTCGACGGCGTCCTGGGCGTCCTGCTCGGTGGCACCGGCGAAGGTGCCGATGACGGCCTTGTGGTTGTGCGGCTGCACGACGTCGACACGCTCGCCGCCGCCCATGCGCCTCTCGCCGCCGATGGTCATCGGCAGGTCGATCGGGTTCTCGGCGAGCTCCTTGAGCTTCGCCTCCAGACGGGCGCGCTCCGCGGTGCCGGGGGCGTAGGAGTGGACCGGCTCGTTGACCGGCGCGGGGACCTGGGTGACAGCGTCCATGAGTGCCTTGTCTCCTTGGTTGAGGTGGGTGGTCGGCCGGGCAGGTCAGCCCTGGTTCAGCCCTGTGGTTCGAGCTATCGGCGGTTTCAGCCCTTGGTGAGGACGGAGCGGCCGAAGAACAGCAGGTTGGCCGGCTTCTCCGCGAGGCGGCGCATGAAGTATCCGTACCAGTCGGTGCCGTACGCCGTGTAGACGCGCATCCGGTGGCCCTCGGCCGCGAGCCGGACGTGCTCCTCGCTGCGGATGCCGTACAGCATCTGGAACTCGTACTCGTCCAGTTTGCGCCCGGCCTGGCGTGCGAGCTCCTGGCCGATGGCGATGAGACGGGGATCGTGAGAGCCGATCATCGGGTAGCCCTCGCCCAGCATCAGGGTCTTCAGGATGCGGACGTACGCCTTGTCGATCTCCGGCTTGCTCTGGTACGCGACCGAGGCGGGCTCCTTGTAGGCGCCCTTCACCAGGCGGACCCGGCTGCCCGCGGCGGCGAGGCGCCGGGCGTCGGCCTCCGTGCGGAACAGGTAGGACTGGATCACGCAGCCGGTCTGCGGGAAGTCCTTCCGCAGCTCCTCGTGGATGGCGAACATCGAGTCGAGGGTGGTGTGGTCCTCGGCGTCCAGCGTGACCGTGGTGCCGATCGCGGCGGCGGCCTCGACGACGGGACGGACGTTGGCGAGGGCCAGCTCGTGGCCGCCCTCCAGCGCCTGGCCGAACATGGAGAGCTTGACGGACATCTCGGCCCGGGCGCCGAGCCCGAGCTCCTTCAGACGGCCGACGAGCTCCAGGTAGGCGTCGCGCGCGGCAGCGGCCTGCTCGGGGGTGGTGATGTCCTCACCCACGACGTCCAGGGTGACCTCGAGGCCCTTGGAGGCCGCGTCCTCGATGACGGGGACGACCTGGTCGACGCTCTCACCGGCGATGAAGCGGTCGACGACCTGCTTGGTGCCGGGCGCGGCCGAGATGAAACGACGCATCTTGTCGCTGCGTGACGCGGCGAGAATCACGGGACCCAGCACGGGGCACCTCCACGGAGTACGGACGGGGCCGGACCGGTACACGGGTGAACGGACCGGGACGGCACGGAGAACCACTGTGAAATCTAGGTACCCCCGCGATGCCGTGCCATCGACACCTGTCACGCATCCGTGGGCCGGATCTCAGACATATGTCTGAAGGGGTGCGAGAATGGCGGGGTGAAGGGCGATTACCAGGAGCTGGTCGACGAGATCTCCGCGCTGCTCAGCGCCCCCGCGACCCTGGAGAACCGCGATTTCGGGCTGGTCGCCTTCGGGGCCCACGACAGCGACGACGACACCGCCATGGACCCCGTCCGTACCCGCTCGATCCTCACCCGGCGCTCCACCCCGGCGGTGCGCGCCTGGTTCGAGGGGTTCGGCATCACCCGTGCGACGGGGCCCGTCCGCATCCCGGCCGCCCCGGAGGCCGGGGTCTTCCGGGACCGCATCTGCCTGCCGGTACGCCATCGGGGTGTCGTCCTGGGCTATGTGTGGCTGCTGGACGCGGACCCCGGACCGACGGACGCACAGCTGACGGCTGCCATGGAGGTGGCGGCCCGCATCGGCGCCCTGCTCGCCGACGAGGAGCGGGCCGGTACGGACCTGTCGCGGGAGTTCGGCGCGGTGCTCGTCGCCGGACACGGCTGGCAGCGCGACATGGCGGTGGCCGCGCTGCACGAGGCCCTCGGCGCCGACGCGGACGGGCTGCACACGGTGGTGTGCGTGGCCCCCTGGCCGGGCGAGACGCCGTCCGTGCGTACGGTGCCCTCGGCGGCGGCTCTCGCCACGGCCCCCGGAGCCGGTGCCCAGGCCCTGGCCGCCCTGGTCCGGCTGCGCTCCCCCGAGGCCCTCGGTCCGGCGACGACCGCGGCGGAGCGGCTGCGTGCCACCGCCGGGCCCGCCGCCACCGGCGGCCTCGCCGCTCCCCGCCGGGGCCTGGCGGAGCTGGCCGACTCCTGGCACGAGGCGCTGTCCGCCGCCCGCGCGGCCTCGGCGGAATCCCGCTTCGGCCCGGTCGCCGCCTGGTCGGCCATCGGCCCGTACCGCATCCTGGCGGGCCTGCCCCGCACTCCGGGCACCGCTCCCGACCCTGCCGTCCGCCCTCTGCTCGCCCCTGCCCACGCCGAACTGGCCCGTACCGCCGAGGTGTTCCTCGACCGTGCGGGCCAGGCGAGCCGGACGGCCACCGAGCTGGGCATCCACCGCCAGACGCTCTACTACCGCCTCGGCCGCGTCCAGCAGCTCACCGGCCTCGATCTGAACGACGGCGAGGACCGGCTGCTCCTTCACATGGCGCTGAAGCAGGCCCGGCTGTGAGCCACACCCCGGATGAGTACGGCGCCGCGACGGCGTGAGTACGCCGACGGAGTGATCGCGAGGTCACGCACGGTGAAATGGGTCCATGAGCACCGACGCCAGGACCCCCTTCCCCCTCGCTACGCGACCGGAGCCCGAACGGCGCTGGTGGGCGGCCCCGTTGACCGGCACCGTGCTGGCACCGGCGCTGGCCGCCGCCGTGTCGTCGGTGGAGAACACCTTCGCCGACCGGACGTTCCTGCTGACCGGAGGCCTGCTGCTCTCCTACGCGCTGATCCTGCCCAGCTGGTTCCTCGCCCGCACCCCCGCGCGTCGGCAGCGGCGCATCGGCCTCGTCCTCTCCGGCTGCGCGATCGCCGCCTGGTTCCCCGTGCTGATCTCCACGACGGGGTGGGCCGTCTTCCTGATCGCGCTCTTCACCGGGCAGGTGGACGGATAGGCCGTCGGGCCGGCCGCCCCCGGAACCACGGACGACCGCGCCCGGCGGACAGAGGGTCTCTGTCCGCCGGGCGCGGTCGTGGTGTCACTGCCGATCAGTCGGTGAGGTTCACCGAACGCGCCGAGGCGGCACCGATCTCGTCGGCGATCTCGGTGAGGACCGACTGCGGGATGGTGTCGTCGACGGTGAGGACGACCAGCGCCTCGCCGCCCGCGTCCTGGCGCGAGACCTGCATGCCGGCGATGTTCAGCCCGGCCTCGCCGAGGATCTTGCCGACGGCGCCGACGACGCCGGGGCGGTCCTCGTAGCGCAGGACGACCATGTGGTCGGCGAGCGCCAGGTCCACGTCGTGCTCGCCGATCGCGACGATCTTCTGGAGGTGCTTGGGGCCGGCGAGCGTGCCGGACACCGCGACCTCCTCGCCGTTCGACAGGGTGCCGCGGACGGTCACCACGTTGCGGTGGTCCGGCGACTCGGAGCTCGTGGTGAGGCGGACCTCGACACCGCGCTCCTGCGCGAAGAGCGGGGCGTTGACGTAGCTGACGGTCTCGTCGACGACGTCCTCGAACACGCCCTTGAGCGCGGAGAGTTCGAGCACCTTCACGTCGTGCTGGGTGATCTCGCCGTAGACCTCGACGTCGAGACGGGCCGCGACCTCACCGGCGAGGGCCGTGAAGATCCGGCCGAGCTTCTCGGCGAGCGGCAGGCCGGGGCGCACGTCCTCGGCGATGACCCCGCCCTGGACGTTGACCGCGTCGGGCACGAGCTCACCGGCGAGGGCCAGACGGACGGACTTGGCGACGGCGATGCCGGCCTTCTCCTGCGCCTCGTCGGTGGAGGCACCGAGGTGCGGGGTGCAGACGACCTGGTCGAACTGGAACAGCGGGGAGTCCGTGCAGGGCTCCTTGGTGTACACGTCCAGACCGGCGCCGGCGACACGGCCCTCCTTGAGGGCGGAGGCGAGCGCCTCCTCGTCGACGATGCCGCCGCGCGCGGCGTTGACGATGCGCACCGAGGGCTTCACCTTGTGCAGCGCCTCGTCGCCGATCAGGCCGAGCGTCTCGGGGGTCTTGGGCAGGTGGACCGTGATGAAGTCGGAGACCTCGAGCAGCTCGTCCAGCGTGAGGAGCTTGACGCCCATCTGGGCCGCGCGGGCGGGCTGCACGTAGGGGTCGTACGCCACGATCTTCATGCCGAAGGCCGACATGCGCTGGGCGACCAGGACGCCGATGCGGCCGAGGCCGACGACGCCGAGGGTCTTCTCGCTGAGCTCGACACCCGTGTACTTGGAGCGCTTCCACTCGCCGTTCTTCAGGGCGGTGTTGGCCTGCGGGATGTTGCGCGCCGTGGCGACGAGCAGACCACAGGCCAGCTCGGCGGCGGTGACGATGTTGGAGGTCGGGGCGTTGACGACCATCACGCCGGCCTTGGTGGCCGAGGAGACGTCGACGTTGTCCAGACCGACACCGGCGCGGGCGACGACCTTGAGCTTCTTCGCGGCGGCGATGGCCTCGGCGTCGACCTTGGTGGCGGAGCGCACCAGGATCGCGTCGACGTCGGCGATCGCGGGGAGGAGTTCGGCGCGGTCCGCGCCGTTGCAGTGCCGGATCTCGAAATCCGGACCCAGGGCGTCGACCGTGGCGGGCGACAGCTCTTCGGCGATGAGTACGACAGGTTTCGAGCTCACGTGTGTCCTCACAAGTCCAGTGCGGACGGCCGTCCCGACGGCCGCAGGCGGTGGAGGGGCTAGCCGCGTGGAAGACGCACGACACTGTGGGCCCTGACGCGTGTATGTGTTGAGAAGTGTAGTCATGCGGCCGGGCATCGACTGCGCCCCGGTGGAAGGATCACCCTCACGGGGTGGACGGTCTGTACAGACGTACGGCGCCGTCTCCTGCCACCCACCTCTCCCCGCAGTGACACGGGGTGTGAGGCCGGCCTTGCGCCGGGGGGCGGGCCCGTACGGACCCGCCCCCCGGCGTCAACTCAGGCGTCCTCGTTGTCGACCCAGCTCATGAGCTTGCGGAGCTCCTTGCCGGTGGTCTCCAGCAGGGACTCGCTGTCGGCCTTCTTGTACTCGTTGTACTTGGGCAGACCGTTGTGGTACTCGGCCATCCAGGCCTTGGCGAAGGTGCCGTCCTGGATCTCGGCGAGGACCTTCTTCATCTCGGCCTTGGTGGCGTCCGTGATGATGCGCGGGCCGGTGACGTAGTCGCCCCACTCGGCGGTCTCCGAGATGGACCAGCGCATCTTCTCCAGGCCGCCCTCGTACATGAGGTCCACGATGAGCTTCAGCTCGTGGAGGCACTCGAAGTACGCGATCTCCGGCTGGTAGCCGGCCTCGGTCAGCGTCTCGAAACCGGCCTTGACCAGGGCGGCGGTGCCACCGCAGAGGACGGCCTGCTCACCGAACAGGTCGGTCTCGGTCTCCTCGGTGAAGGTCGTCTTGATGACGCCGGCGCGGGTGCCGCCGATGCCCTTCGCGTAGCTGAGCGCCAGCTCCAGGCCCTTGCCGGTGGCGTCCTGCTCGACGGCCACGATGCACGGGACGCCGCGGCCCTCCTCGTACTGGCGGCGGACCAGGTGGCCCGGGCCCTTCGGGGCGACCATGCAGACGTCGACGTTGGCCGGCGGCTTGATGAAGTCGAAGCGGATGTTCAGGCCGTGGCCGAAGAACAGCGCGTCGCCGTCCTTGAGGTTGTCCTTGACGGACTCCTCGTAGACCTGGGCCTGGATCGGGTCCGGGACGAGGATCATGATGACGTCGGCCTCGGCCGCGGCCTCGGACGGGGTCACCACGCGCAGGCCCTGCTCCTCGGCCTTGGCCTTGGACTTCGAACCCTCGTGCAGACCGACACGGACGTCGACACCCGAGTCACGCAGCGACAGCGCGTGGGCGTGCCCCTGGCTGCCGTAACCGAGGACCGCGACCTTACGGCCCTGGATGATGGACAGGTCGGCATCGTCGTCGTAGAACAGCTCGGCCACTGGGTCTTCTCCTTGGTGTGCAGGTGTTGCGTCCCACCGTACGGCGGGGTGCGTCGGATACATTGCCGGGTCTCGCCATGCGAGCGGCGAGGCGGCCCGTGAGGTGTTACGCCGTACGGTCGAGTGCGCGCAGGGAACGGTCGGTGATCGAGCGCGCGCCGCGCCCTATGGCGATGGTGCCGGACTGGACGAGCTCCTTGATGCCGAACTGCTCGAGCATCTTGAGCATGGCCTCCAGCTTGTCGGCGCCCCCTGTCGCCTCGATCGTGACGGCCTCCGGGGAGACGTCCACGGTCTTGGCGCGGAACAGCTGGACGATCTCGACGATCTGGGAGCGGGTCTCGTTGTCGGCGCGGACCTTCACCAGGACGAGCTCCCGCTGGATCGCTGCGGTGGGCTCGAGTTCGACGATCTTCAGGACGTTGACCAGCTTGTTGAGCTGCTTGGTCACCTGCTCCAGGGGCAGTCCCTCGACGTTCACGACAATGGTGATGCGTGAGATGTCGGGATGTTCGGTGGTACCGACCGCGAGCGAGTCGATGTTGAAGCCGCGCCGGGAGAACAGGGCCGTGATCCGGGCGAGGACACCCGGCTTGTTCTCGACCAGGACGGAGAGGGTGTGCTTACTGGACATGGAGTCGGTCTCTCTCTGTCTCTCAGTCGTCTTCGTTGTCGCCGAAGTCGGGGCGGACGCCGCGCGCCGCCATGACCTCGTCGTTGGAGGTGCCGGCGGCGACCATCGGCCACACCATGGCGTCCTCGTGGACGATGAAGTCGATGACGACCGGGCGGTCGTTGATCGCGTTGGCCTCGGCGATGACCTTGTCCAGGTCGGCCGGGTCCTCGCAGCGGATCGCGTAGCAGCCCATGGCCTCGGACAGCTTGACGAAGTCCGGGACGCGGGTGCCCTTGGCCGCGTTGCCGTCCGCGTCCGGGCCGGAGTGCAGCACGGTGTTGGAGTACCGCTGGTTGTAGAACAGGGTCTGCCACTGGCGGACCATCCCGAGGGCGCCGTTGTTGATGATGGCGACCTTGATCGGGATGTTGTTGAGCGCGCAGGTGGTGAGTTCCTGGTTGGTCATCTGGAAGCAGCCGTCGCCGTCGATCGCCCAGACGGCACGCTCGGGCATGCCCGCCTTGGCGCCCATGGCCGCCGGGACGGCGTACCCCATGGTCCCGGCACCACCGGAGTTGAGCCAGGTCGCGGGCTGCTCGTACTGGATGAAGTGCGAGGCCCACATCTGGTGCTGTCCGACGCCCGCCGCGAAGATCGTGCCCTCGGGGGCGAGTTCGCCGATGCGCTGGATGACCTGCTGCGGCGAGAGGCTGCCGTCCTCCGGCAGGTCGTAGCCGACGGGGTAGGTCTCGCGCCAGCGGTTGAGGTCCTTCCACCAGGCGCTGTAGTCGCCGGTGTTGCCCTCGGTGTGCTCGGCCTGGACCGCCTGGACGAGGTCGGCGATGACCTCGCGGGCGTCACCGACGATCGGGACGTCGGCGGCACGGTTCTTGCCGATCTCCGCCGGGTCGATGTCCGCGTGGACGATCTTGGCGTACGGGGCGAAGCTGTCCAGCTTGCCGGTGACGCGGTCGTCGAACCTGGCCCCGAGCGCGACGATCAGGTCGGCCTTCTGCAGCGCGGTGACGGCGGTGACCGATCCGTGCATGCCGGGCATTCCCACGTGCAGCGGGTGGCTGTCGGGGAAGGAGCCGAGCGCCATCAGGGTGGTGGTGACGGGCGCTCCGGTGAGCTCTGCCAGGACCTTCAGCTCGGCGGTCGCGCCGGCCTTCATGACGCCGCCGCCGACGTACAGCACCGGGCGCCTGGCCTGGGCGATGAGCTTGGCCGCCTCGCGGATCTGCTTGGCGTGCGGCTTCGTGACCGGACGGTAGCCGGGCAGGTCCAGCGACGGCGGCCAGCTGAAGGCGGTCTTCGCCTGCAGCGCGTCCTTGGCGATGTCGACGAGGACCGGGCCCGGGCGACCGGTCGAGGCGATGTGGAAGGCCTCGGCGATCGTGTGGGCGATGTCCTCGGCACGGGTGACCAGGAAGTTGTGCTTCGTGATCGGCATCGTGATGCCGCAGATGTCGGCTTCCTGGAAGGCGTCCGTACCGATGGCGGCGGAGGCCACCTGGCCGGTGATCGCGACCATGGGCACGGAGTCCATGGCGGCGTCGGCGATCGGGGTGACCAGGTTGGTGGCACCGGGACCCGAGGTGACCATGCAGACCCCGACCTTGCCGGTCGCCTGGGCGTAACCGGTGGCCGCGTGACCGGCACCCTGCTCGTGGCGGACCAGGATGTGACGGACCCGGGTGGAGTCCATCAGCGGGTCGTACGCCGGCAGGATGCAGCCGCCAGGGAGGCCGAATACGGTGTCGGCCCCGACTTCCTCGAGAGAACGGATGAGGGACTGCGCGCCCGTGAGGTGCTCAACGGAGGCGGAGGACGGTCCGCCGTTACGGGCCCGCGGCTGCGGGTGCTGGGCCCCGGTGGCCTGCTCGGTCATCGGCATTCTCTTCTCGAAGCTGAGGGTTTATGCGGTGTTTTTACGGGGTTTTGACAGGTCCCGGTGCAACAAAAAACCCCTCGTGCCGTGAGGCAAGCGAGGGGAGCGCGCCGGTGCGGTCTGCAGGGTGTCCGTGAGTGACCCTGCTTCAGCCGACGCGCTTTCCAAGTACGAGAATTCGGGTGCGCATGGCATTGACCCTCTCTCCGGCACACACACGGTGTCAAGTGGGTGGGACGGGAGTCTCATCATGTGAGCGGCTCTGGAGCGGGATCGCACCGCCCGCCAGCACGGGTTGAGCGGCCCCTCCGGCGCCCGGGACGGGGTACTTCCCACGGATCAGCGTGTGCCGCAGCCGGTACTCGTCCAACGGGCCCGCGAAGGCCATTCCCTGGCCGTGCGTGCACCCCATGGCGCGCAGCGCGCGCACCTGCTCGGGCACGTCCACCCCGTCGGCGACGGACTGCATACCGAGGTCGCCGGCGATGCGCAGCAGGCCACTGGTGATCTTGTGGAGCCTCGCCGACTCGACGACGCCCTCCACCAGGCACCGGTCCAGTTTCAGTACGTCGATGGGGAGCCGGCGCAGGGCGTTGACGGCGGCGTACCCGCTGCCGAAGCCGTCGAGCGCGATCCGGACCCCGAGACGGCGCAGGGCGACCAGCCGCTGCTCCAGCTCGTCGAAGGAGATCCGCGGGTCGCTGTCGGCCACTTCGATCATCAGGGCCCCGGACGGCAGCCCGTGCCGGGTCAGGAGCGCCTCGACGGAGCCCGGGGGGAACGCCCGGTCGAGGAGACGGGCGGCCGACACGCGCACGGAGACGGAGACCGGATGGCCGGCCAGGAACCGGTCCGCGGCCTGCTCGACGGCCTCCTCCAGCAGCCAGGTGCCCAGCTCGGCCGCGCGGTCGCTGTCCTCGGACACCCGGAGGAATTCGGCCGGGGTGAACAGGATGCCCTGGGCGGAGCGCCAGCGGGCCTGGGCGGAGACGGCCGCGACCGTGCCGCTGGCCAGGTGCACCACGGGCTGGTGGAGCAGCGCGAACTCGCCGTCGCGCAGGGCGGTGCGCAGCCGTGTGGCGAGCTCGGAGCGGCGCACGACGTCGGCCTGCATCTGCGGGGCGTACAGCTCGACCCGGTCCTTGCCGCCGGCCTTCGCCCGGTACATGGCGAGGTCGGCGTTGCGCATCAGGTCCTTGGGTGTGATGGAGGGCTCGGCGAAGGCGACCCCGATGGAAGCGGCCACCCGGACCTCTCCGGTGCCGATCCGGTACGGCTGGGAGAGCCTGAGGCGCAGCCGGTCGGCGATCTCGTGGACCTGGCACTCACGGGCGGCCTGGTCGCGGGTGCCGTCGCCGACGATGAGCGCGGCGAACTCGTCGCCCCCGAGGCGTGCCGCGGTGTCCGAGGTGCGCACGGACTCCTGCAGGCGGCGGGCGGCCTGGACGAGGAGCTCGTCGCCCGCCTGGTGGCCGATGGAGTCGTTGACGGCCTTGAAGCCGTCGAGGTCGATGAAGAGCACGGCGGTGCCCGGGTCCCCGGCCCGGCGGCCGCCCAGCGCCTGTCCGACCCGGGCGGTGAAGAGGGCGCGGTTGGGCAGGTCGGTGAGCGGGTCGTGTTCGGCGTTGTGCTGGAGCTGCGCCTGCAGCCTGACCCGCTCGGTCACGTCGCGGCTGTTGAGCAGCAGACCGCCCTGGTGGCGGTTGACCGTGGACTCGACGTGGAGCCAGTCGCCCGTGCCCGATCCGAAGCGGCACTCGATCCGGGTGGTGGGCTCCTCGCGGGAGGGCGCGGCGAGGAAGCGCCGGAGTTCGTGGACGACTCCCCCGAGGTCGTCGGGATGGATGATCGAGGACAGCTCCGCGCCGACGAGGTCCTCGGCGTCGCGGCGGTAGACGCCGGCGGCCGCCGGGCTGACGTAGCGGAGCACACCGCTCGGCTCGGCGATCATGATGACGTCGCTGGAGCCCTGCACCAGGGAGCGGAAGTGGTTCTCCTTCTGGGCCAGTTCCTGGGTGAGCGCGATGTTGTCGAGGAGCATGATGGCCTGCCGCAGGACCAGGGCGAGCACGACCGCGCAGCCGGTGAGGACGACGACCCGGTCGACCCTCCGCCCCTCCACGACGTTGTAGAGGATGCCGAGGGTGCAGACCGCCGCGGCCAGGTACGGCGTGAGCGCGGCGAGCGAGCCGGCGATGGGGCGGCTCACGGCACGTGGCTCGGGGGCGGGGGCCTCGACAGCGTTGTCCTGGTCGCGGCGGACCCCCCAGGGGGCGTACGCGAGGATCAGCGAACCGGCGAACCACCCGGCGTCCAGCAACTGGCCCGAGTGGTACACCGAGCGCAGCAGCGGGGCGGTGAACAGGGCGTCGCAGACCACGGTCAGCGCGAGTCCGGCGATGGCGGTGTTGACCGCGGAGCGGTTCAGGTTGATCCGCCGGAAGTGCAGCGCGAGGACCATGGAGACGAGCACGATGTCGAGCAGCGGATAGGCCAGCGAGAGCGCGGCCCTGGCCACGCTCTCCCCTTCGGCGTTCGCGACGTGGGCGGTGTGGGCCAGCGCGAGGCTCCAGGAGAGCGTCAGCAGGGATCCGCCGATCAACCAGGCGTCCAGCACCAGGCAGACCCAGCCCGCGCGCGTGACGGGCCGTTTGGCGAGGACGAGCAGTCCGACGATGGCGGGCGGCGCGAAACAGAGGAAGAAGAGGTCCGCCAGGGAGGGGGTGGGCACCGGGCGCCCGAGCACCACCTCGTACCACCCCCAGACCGCGTTGCCTCCGGCCGCCATGGCCGAGGAGAGCGAGAAGAGGAGCCAGGCGGGCCGGAACCGGCTGCCGGCGGCGCGTGCGTAGAGGAAGCAGGAGACAGCGGCGATCAGGGCGGCGGCACTGAGGCCGAAGTCACCCATGAACAGGGCGAGTCCGGGCGAACCCCAGCCGACGGCGGCCCCCACGGCGTATCCGGCACAGACGGCGGCGAGGGCGAGTTGGGAGCGCAGCCCCATGGTCCGCCCGGAGGACGGCTGCTGGGAGAGCAGGGCTCCGAGGGCGCTCACCGGTGCGCTCCGTCGACGGACCCCGGCGCCCTCGCCGGCGGCCTCTCCCGCCCGCGCCGCCGCGTCGGATCGTCTCTCCACTGGCCGAACATCGATTGTCGCCCCCTCGCGTTCCGCTTCCCTCCCGGCACCGTCCCTTCCACGGCGCTGCCCTCCTGGGGACGATACACCAGAGTCGTCACTCAGGGACATAGTCTCTCTACTCTCCGTGACGACCTGGGGTGTTGGCGGAACTCCGTGCGGCCGAGCGGGTCCGGAGCGTGGTCAGCCGGTGGTGAGCACGAGGTTGTCGACCGGCTCCCCGGCGGCGAACCGGGTGAGCTGTCCGGCCAGCAGCCGCTTGGCCCGGGGCAGGAACGCGGAGGTGCTGCCGCCCACATGGGGGGTGATCAGCGTGTGGGGAGCATGCCAGAGGGGGTGGCCGGCGGGCAGCGGTTCGGGGTCGGTCACGTCGAGTGCGGCGCGCAAGCGCCCGGACTCGAGTTCGGACAGGAGGGCCTCGGTGTCGACGACGGCCCCCCGCGCGACGTTCACGAGGAGCGCGCCGTCCCGCATCGCGGCGAGGAAGGCGGGGCCCACCAGCCCTTGTGTGGACGGGTTCAGCGGAGTGGACAGGATGACGATGTCGGCCTCGGGCAGCAGGGCCGGAAGCTCGTCGATCGCGTGTACGGGGCCGCGCGCGGTTGCCCGGGCCGAGCGTGCGACGCGCACCACCCGCGCGCACTCGAAGGGTGCGAGCCGGTCCTCGATGGCCGCGCCGATCGATCCGTAGCCCACCACGAGAACGGACTTGTCGGCGAGCGCCGGGTAGAAGCCGGAACGCCACTCCTCCTTGTCCTGCCCGTGCACGAAGCCCGGGAAGCCGCGGAGGGAGGCGAGGACCAGGGCGAGCGCGAGCTCGGCGGTCGAGGCCTCGTGCACACCCTTGGCGTTGCACAGCCGCACCCCAGCGGGCAGCAGGCCGAGCCCGGGCTCCACGTGGTCGATGCCGGCGGAGAGGGTCTGGACGACCTGGACCGACCGCATCGCCTCGAGCGGACGGACCGCGACCTCGGGGCCCTTCATGTACGGGACGACGTAGAAGGCGCAGTCGGAGGGGTCCGCCGGGTACTCCCGGCCTCCGTCCCAGAAACGGTAGTTGAGACCCTCGGGGAGGCCGTCGACCTCTTCGGCGGCGAACGGGAGCCATATGTCGGTGGCGGATGCGGGTGCGGAAGTCATGGTCAGGAGGCTATGCGAAGAGCACGGAACGGCAGAGGTTACTTTGGGGTGCTGGTGGTCCCGTGATCACGGGACCGAGGAAGGGTACGGGGAGTTGGAGCGCAGGACTATCGGTGCGGCGGCACTGGCCGTGGGCGCGGTCGGGCTGGGCTGTATGCCGATGAGCTGGGCCTACACCACGTCGCAGCAGCGCGGTGACCGCTCGGTGCGGACCGTGCACGCCGCGCTGGACGCGGGCGTCCAGCTGCTCGACACCGCCGACATGTACGGCCCCTTCACCAACGAGCTGCTCGTCGGACGGGCGCTCAAGGGGCGCCGCCACGAAGCCTTCCTCTCCACCAAGTGCGGGCTGCTGGTGGGCGATCAGCACATCGTGGCCAACGGCCGCCCCGGGTACGTGCGCCGCGCCTGCGACGCCTCGCTGCGGCGTCTCCAGACCGATGTGATCGATCTCTACCAGCTGCACCGGGCGGACCCCGAGGTCCCGGTGGAGGAGACCTGGGGCGCCATGGCGGACCTGGTGACCGCGGGCAAGGTGCGGTCGCTCGGACTCTGCGCGATCGGCGCCCGCGCGGGCCGCCGGCCGGGGGCGCGGATGCACGACGGGACCATCCGGCAGCTGGAGCGTGTCCAGCAGGTCTTCCCCGTCAGCGCGGTCCAGGCGGAGCTCTCGGTGTGGTCGCCCCAGGCTCTGGACGATCTGCTGCCGTGGTGCGCGGCCCGGGGGGTGGGCGTGCTGGCGGCGATGCCGCTGGGCAGCGGCTATCTCACGGGGACGCTCAAGCCGGGCCAGGGTTTCGAACCGGACGACCCGCGGGCGAGGCACCCCCGCTTCACCGCGGAGATGATGGCGGCCAACCAGCCGGTGGTGGTGGGGCTCCGCAGGATCGCGGAGCGGCACGGCGCGACTCCGGCGCAGGTGGCTCTCGCGTGGGTCCTGCGCCAGGGCCGCCATGTGGTGCCCGTGCCCGGCGCGAAGCGGGAGCGGTGGGCCGTGGAGAACGCGGGAGCCGCGGGGCTGGTGCTCACGGACGGGGATCTGGCCGAGATGGCCGGGCTGCCGCCCGCCCGCGGCTCGTGGGACTGAGCGCGCGGCGGGAGAGGACGCGCGCGGGAGAATCGGCGGGGACGGGGACCCTGGTCGGTCGGCGGGCGGCGGCCAGCGGTCGGCTGGCGGCGGAGCTCGGGGCGGAGAATGGCGCGGATCGGGAACCCGTGACGGAGCGGCGGTGTAAGAACAGTGGAAGTGCGACCGTCGGAACCGTCGAAAGGATCGGTGCTGTGCAAACTCCCGTGCTGCGCAAGGGGGTGGTGGCCTTGCTCGCCTCGGCCTCCCTCCTGCTCTCCGCCTGTTCGTCCGGTGACGGCCCGGCGGGCGGCGGGGGCCCCTCCTCCTCCCCTGCGAGCGCCACCCCGGCCCCCGCGAGCCCTTCGGCGGACCTGCCGCCGGCCAAGGGCTCGGTGGAGGTGGTGAAGACGCTCACGGACGGCCTCGCGTCTCCCTGGGGCCTCGCGGCGCTGCCCGGAGGTGATCTGCTGGTCTCCTCGCGTGACGAGGCGACGATCACCCGGATCGACGGGGAGAGCGGCAGGAAGACCTTGCTGGGCTCGGTGCCCGGGGTCGCGCCCGCAGGTGAGGGCGGTCTGCTCGGTCTCGCCGTCGCCCCGACCTTCGGCGCGGACCATCTGATCTACGCCTACCTCACCACCGAGTCGGACAACCGCATCGTCCGCCTCCAGTACGACGAGAAGAAGCCCGCCGGCCAGCAGCTGGGAGCACCGGACACCATCCTGCGGGGAATCCCGAAGGGCTCCATCCACAACGGCGGACGGATCGCCTTCGGTCCCGACCGCATGCTGTACGCGGGCACGGGTGAGACGGGCGACACGGGCCTCGCCCAGGACAGGTCGTCGCTCTCGGGCAAGATCCTTCGGATGACACCCGACGGCGAGCCGGTGCACGGCAATCCCGAGGGCGACTCCCTGGTCTATTCGTACGGGCACCGCAACGTGCAGGGCCTGGCCTGGGACAGCGGGAAGCGACTCTGGGCGGCGGAGTTCGGCCAGGACACCTGGGACGAGCTGAATCTGATCGAGCCGGGCCGGAACTACGGCTGGCCGGACGTCGAGGGGAAGGAAGGGAAGAAGGGTTTCGTCGACCCGGTGGCCCAGTGGAAGACCTCCGAGGCCTCACCGAGCGGCATCGCGTACGCCGAGGGGTCGGTCTGGATGGCGGGGCTGCGGGGCGAGCGGCTCTGGCGCATCCCGTTGTCGGGCCGGGCCGACGGGGAACCACTCGCCGCCCCCCAGGCGTTCCTCGAAGGGAAGTACGGCCGTCTGCGCACGGTGCTCGCCGCGGGTGGCGACAGACTGTGGCTGGTCACGAGCAACACGGACGGCCGTGGCACCCCGAAGTCGGGCGACGACCGGATCCTGCTGCTGAAGGTGCGGTAGCCGACGGCCGGAGCCCGTCAGGCGCGGCCGCCGGCCCACGACCGGGGCCGGCGGCGGCACGAGGCCGGAGGGAGCACGATCTGTGTTCAGTTTCTTCGAGGAGCTGTTCGCACCGGGCCGTAAGCACGCCGCCGAGGAGGAGAAGCGGCTGGAGCTGAGCCGGGTGGACCTGGGAATCGGCGATCCCGCGCGGGGCCCGATAGACCTCACCTCGGGAAAGGTGACCCTCCACCGCCCCGCGCCCGGGGCCGCCGCCGGGGAGGACGACGACCGGCCCGGGGCCGGCGGAGAACAGCCGTAGCGGCCGCGGGCAGGACCCTCCCGTCGGCCGGGCGCCCCGGGGACCGCCCCAGGGCGTCCCGCCCCGAGGCCAGGCCCCGGGGCGGCCGTGTCTCACGCCGCCGCGTACAGGCGGAAGCGGTGCGCCAGGGCGGCCGCCTCCCCACGGCTGGAGACGCCCAGCTTGGCCAGGATGTTGGAGACGTGGACACTCGCGGTCTTCGGCGAGATGTAGAGCTCCTCCGCGATCCGGCGGTTGGTGTAGCCCGCCGCGACCAGCCGGTGCACCTCCTGCTCCCGCGAGGTCAGCCCGAACGACTCGATCGCGTCCACCACCGGCACCGGATCGCCCGGGTCGGCGGCCTCGTCCTCGGCCGCGGGGGCCGGCGCGGCGAGCGCGATACGGGCCCGGCCCGCCAGCAGCTCGACGCTCTCCGCGAGCGGCCGCGCGCCCAGTCGCAGCGCCACGGCGTGGGCTTCGCGCAGGAGGCCCGCGGCAGGAGCCCTGTCACCCGAGGCGGTGAGGATCGCCTCCGCCCAGCGGTGACGGATCTGGGCCAGTTCGTAGGGGCGCCGGAGCGGGGTGAAGGCCGCGGCGGCCCGGCACCAGTGGTCCGGGGTGTCCGCCCCTTCCGCGCGGGCCAGTTCCGCCTCGATCAGCAGGCCGTAGGCGGACCAGACGGGCACCACCATGGGCAACTGCTTGAGGTGGCCGCGTATCCGCCGCAGCATCGCGGGCCGCCCGGGGTCCGTGGCGGGCAGTCCCCGCGCGTCGGCCTCGATCGCGGCGGCGGCGTGGAGCAGCGGCAGCGCGTACCGCTGGGTTCCCGCGGGCAGGCCGGTGTCGGACTGCGCCTCGAACATGGCCCGTGCCTCGGGGATCCTGCCCTGCTGGGCCGCGAGGGTCATGGCGTGCCGGACCGGGCAGATCAGGTGCTGCGGCTGGGGGTCGTGGAGGCCGAGATGGCGTCGGTTCAGGGCCAGTTGCTCCTCGGCCTCCTCGAAGTCGCCGCGGGCCAGGGCCAGATCGGCACGGCGGGCGGCGACGAGTCCGTTCGACTTGCGGGACCGGGCCAGCGGGGCCGCGGCGTCCGCCGCCGCCCGGCTCTCCTCCCAGAGGCCGAGCGAGAAGTACGACTGGGCCTGGTTGGCCCGTACCCAGGCCTCGGACTCGGGGAGCCCGTGGCCGTTGCAGATCCGGATGCCGTGGTCGGCGGCGGTCACCGCCTCCTGGGAGCGGCCGGTGGATTCGAGCGAGGAGGGAAGATTGATGGCGGCGCGGCTCATGACGCCCACCAGGTGCAGCTCCTCGGACCGGTCCCGGACGTCGTACATCTCGGCGACGCCCTCCTCGACGCCGCCGGCGTCGATGGTGAGCCAGCCGCGGGTGAGCCTGGCGTGCAGCTCGATGGACTCCTCGCCGACGAGCCGTGCGTACTCCACGGCCCGGTCGGCCGCGACGAGGGTCTCGGGTCCCGGCCGGTGCAGGGCGCCCCAGCTCGCGACGGAGGCCAGGACGTCGGCGTGCACCGCGGACGGCTGCAGCCCTCGCACCAGCTCCTCGGCGGTGGCCAGTTCCTGTCGGCCGTCGCCCCGGGAGAGGCTCTGCATCAGCAGGGAGCGCTGTACCCAGAACCACGCGGCGCGCAGCGGGTCCCTCTCCCCGTCCAGGATGCGCAGGGCCTTCTTCGCCACGGCCAGGGCCCGTTCGCGGTCACCGCCGAAGCGGGCGGCCACCGTGGCCTCGGCCATCAGGTCGAGGTAGCGCAGCGGGTCGGCCGGCTCGCAGCCGCAGCCCGGGTAGGCCTCGGCGTGGTCGAGGGGCCGCAGGGTGGCGCGTACCGCGTCGGGGACGTCGTCCCAGAGCTCCATGGCCCGCTCCAGCAGCCGGAGCTGCTCGCTGTACGCGTAGCGGCGTCTGGCCTCCACGGCTGCGCGGAGCACGGCGGGCAGTGCCCTTACGGCGTCGTGCGCGGCGTACCAGTAGCTGGCGAGGCGTGCGGCGCGCTCGTCGGCACGTACGAGCGCGGGGTCGGCCTCCAGCGCTTCGGCGTAGCGGCGGTTGAGGCGCGTGCGTTCGCCGGGGAGCAGGTCGTCGCTGACGGCCTCGCGGACCAGGGAGTGGCGGAAGCGGTACCCGTCGGTGTCGGGGGCGGGCAGCAGGAGGTTGGCGCCGACAGCGGCCCGCAGCGCTTCGTCGAGATCGTCCTCGGCGAGACCGGCGACGGCGGCGAGGAGCGGATGCTCCACCGTGGAGCCGCCTTCGGCGATGATCCGGGCGATCCTCTGCGCGTCCTCGGGGAGTGCCTCCACCCGTACGAGGAGGAGGTCGCGCAGCGAGTCGGAGAGCCCGGAGCTGTCGCCGCAGCACTCCACGCTGCGGGCCAGCTCCTCGACGAAGAAGGCGTTGCCGTCGGAGCGGTCGAAGATGTCGTCGACCAGCGAGGCGTCGGGGACCATCGCGAGGATCCCGGTGAGCTGCCTGCCGACCTCGGAGCGGCTGAAGCGGTCGAGCTCGATGCGGCGGACCGTGCGGAGCCGGTCCATCTCGGCGAGGAGCGGGCGCAGGGGGTGGCGGCGGTGGACGTCGTCCGCGCGGTACGTGGCGATCACGACGAGCCTGCCGTTGCGCAGGACGCGGAAGAGGTACGCGAGCAGATGCCGGGTGGAGGCGTCGGCCCAGTGCAGGTCCTCCAGGACGAGGACGACCGTGCGGGTCGCGGAGACGCGTTCCAGCAGCCGGGCGGCGAGCTCGAAGAGCCGGGCGGTGCCGTGCTCGTCGGTCGGCGCCCGGTCGGCCTCGCCCAGTTCGGGCAGCAGCCGGGCGAGCTCGCCCTCCTGCCCGGCCAGGGCCTCGGCCAGTTCCTCGGGCATCGCGCGGCGCAGGGCGCGGAGCGCCGTCGCGAACGGTGCGTAGGGCAGGCCGTCGGCCCCGATCTCCACGCACCCGCCGACCGCGACGACGGCCTCACGGCGGCAGGCCGCCGTGACGAACTCCTCGACCAGCCGGGTCTTTCCGACGCCCGCCTCACCGCCGAGGAGCACGGCCTGCGGCTCTCCGGCGGCGGCACGGGCGAGCGTAGCGGTGAGCGCGGCCAGCTCTCCGGCCCGGCCGACGAAGACGGGGCTGACGGTGTTGGTCTCCACGTCGCTGAGCATCGCATACGCGTACGACACCCCGGCCACCGTTTTACGCGGGACGTCCACCGTTTTACGCGGGACGTCCACCGTTCCTCGCGGGACGTCCACCGTCACGCGGCACGGACGAACCAGCTCCGGTTCTTTCCCGCCTGCCCCTCGGTGTCGTCCCGTCCGGCACGGCGGGCGGCGCGGCGGGCACGCACGGCCTGCCGGACGGTGCGCTGCTCCTCGGCCCTGCGGATCAGCTCGGCGACGGCGAGCTGGTGGATCTCGTACTCGTACATGGTCTTCTCCCTGATGCGGAAAGACAGTTGGGGCACGGCTTCTTGCCGTGCCCCAACTGTCGTACGCCAGGGGGTTCCGCCACATCGGGCGAGTGCCGCATCTCTGCGGGTGGGGGTCCTTAGGCCCGGGTGCCGGATGCCTTAGGCGGCTGCCGGTGGGTCCTCAGCCTCCGGCGGCGGACGGCAGGGCGACGAACAGGTCGAGGTACATGCCTACGGAGATCAGCACGCCCAGCACGCCGAGCGCGACGCCCGCGAAGGCGACGGAGCGGACCCAGCCCGCCTGCGGACGGAGGGAGGGAGTGCCGAAGGCCGGCCGGACCAGGACGAAGACGCCCACGAGCAGCGCCAGCAGCGCGAAGAGCCCGTTGACGAGAGCCGTGGTGTGCCAGGCGTCGCCGTAGATCTCGGAGATCTGCTGGGCGGCGCTGCCGCCGCCGGAGGTCTTGATCTGGCCGAGCAGGGTCTCGCGCTCGGCGGCGACCCGGCCGGTCCACGCTCCGGAGAGCGAGATGACGCCGAGCCCGGCGGACACGACGGCCGCGGCGCCGGTGCCGACCCCGGCGGCCGCCGCCGCCTCGGCCTCGGCGTAGGGGTCCGGCTCCAGGTCGACCTCCAGGCCGTCCTCCGCCGCCGCGTCCGTCGCGGCGACGTCCATCTCGGTCACGTCCGACGGCGTCACACCCGGTGCGACGTCGCCCGGCACGGCGTCCTCGGCGGGGCCGGCCTTCTTCGTCAGGTCAGGCGCGGGGGCGGTCCCGGCGGCCGCCTTCTTCTCGGTGTCGTCAGTGGTCGGGGTGGAGGGGGTGGTGTTCATGCGCCGCACGCTAGGGGGCCCGTATGAGAACCTCCTTAACACTGAGCGCCTCAGCCCCGTGCGGAACGCCATTCGGGCGCCAGGACGGCCCAGATCTCTTCGTCGTGACGCTTGCCGCGGTACGGGTAGGCCTCGCGCAGCACGCCCTCGCGGGTCATGCCGAGCCGCTCGGCCACCGCGACGCTGCGGGTGTTGGCGGAGGAGGCGATCCACTCCACCCGGTGCATGCCCCGCACGTCGACGGCCCAGTCGATCAGCTTCCGTGACGCGCGGGTCACCAGGCCCCTTCCCTCGGCCGCGGACTCCAGCCAGCAGCCGATCTCGCAGTTGCCGGCCTCCGCCTCGAATATCCGGAACAGGACGCCGCCGACCAGGGTTCCGTCCAGCCAGATGCCGTAGAGCCGTCCGGTGTCGGCCGCCTGCTTGTCCGCGTAGCGCTGGAGCAGTGCCCGGGCGGAGGGGAGGTCCGTGGCGGCCGCCGCGAACGGGATCCAGGGATCGACCAGGGCACGCGCCCGGTCCATGTGCGCCAGGAACTCCTCCGCCTGCCAGGGCTCCAGCGGGCGGAGCTCCGTCCCGTCGTCGCCCAGTGACACGGTGAACACAGTGGCTCTCCTCGGTCTTCGTGATGCTCAGGGGACACGCTGCGCGACCGGCCGGTCCGCGTGGTCGCGCTCCCCCGGGATTTTCGCACGCGGTCCCGCGCGGTCCGGCGGCTCGATGCCGATGCGGGGGAGCAGCCGGTCCAACCGGGCGGGCAGCCACCGGTTCGCGCCCCGAGGAGGTGCATCAGGGCCGGCACCAGCAGGGTGCGCAGGACGAAGGCGTCGAGTACGACGGCGGCGGCCGGCGCGATGGCAGCCGACCCTGATCGCGGGTCACCTTCGTGTCCGGGTTCACACCACCGGCCTCCTCACCCGCGGCCGGCCCGGCCGCCCCCGCGCCTGCCCGAACCCGGTCAGCCGGTCAGCCGGTCAGCCGGTCAGCCGGTCAGCCGGTCAGCCGGTCAGCCGGTGACGCTCGCCCTCCCGTTCTCGATGTGCCCCATCAGCCGGCGGCGGAACGAGCCCTCCGCGTCGACCGTCACCAGCAGGTCGTACCAGCCGTGGGCATCGGCCGCCGAGTGCACGAGCGTGCGGCTGCGCCCCGGCTTGACCTTGATGGTGCGGCTCCAGTCCCTCAGGTCGTCCTCGTCGACGTAGCCGAGCGGCCGGACGGTGTAGGTCAGTGTCCGCCGGCCGTTGTTGCGCAGCGTGAGGTGCAGGTCCCGTTCGTGGGCGTCGATACGGGAGGCGAGTTCGGCGGCGCCGTCGGCCGCTCCCCCGAACTCGCGCCGGAAGCCGTTCGGGCCGGTGACGGTGAAGCGGTACCCGTCACCGGTCAGGGGCACGGTCCACTGCGCGGTGCCCCTGACGTCCCGGTGCTGCGGAGCGGGGAACTCCCCGGCGTAGGGGTGGAGCGCGAAGTGGGCGGAGGACCGGCCGGTGTTGCTGAGGCTCACCCGCAGCTCCCCGCCCACGCGCCGCGCCTGCGCGTCGGGCTGGTACGGCAGGGGCCTGGCGGGGCGGACGCCCGGCTCCTGGACGGGCATCGTCTGGACGGCGGGCGGCTTCGGCTGCCAGCGTCCGCCGAACGGCGGGATCGCCGCCGCGGGCGCCGTCTCCGGCTGCCGCCGTGCCCGGGTGAAGTCGAAGGCGGACGTGAGGTCCCCGGTGACCCGGCGCCGCCAGTCGCCGATGTTGGGCTCCTCCACGCCCGTCCAGCGCTCCAGGAGACGGATCACGGAGGTGTGGTCGAAGACCTCGGAGCAGACGTGTCCGCCGACGCTCCAGGGAGAGACGACGAGAAGGGGCACCCGCATCCCGAGTCCGGTCGGCCTGCCCTCCCACTGCTCCTCGGTCACCTCGGCGGGGGCGACCGGTGGCGGCACGTGGTCGAAGAAGCCGTCGTTCTCGTCATAGGTGACAAGGACGACGGTGCGCCGCCAGACGTCGGGGTGTCTGCCGAGCGCGTCGAGGATCTTGTAGACGATCGTCGCGCTGTGCACCGGCGAGGAGACGCTCGGATGCTCGGAGTCCAGGGCCGACGGCACCAGATAGGAGACCTCGGGCAGCGTCCCCGCCGCCACGTCCCGGGCGAACTCGTCGGCGAGGGTGCCCGTCTCGACCCGGCGGAGCCCCCGCTCGAAGAGACTGCGCTCGGCCGCCGTCAGCGTGGCGACACCGTCGTCGAGCAGACCGAGCAGCCGCGCGCGCTCGCCCGCCTCCTCCGCGTCGCGCACCGCCGCGTAGAAGGACTCCATGTAGGTGTGCCCACCGGTCCTCACCAGCGCCTTGCGGGCGATCGCCTTGAAGGTGGTGAAGAACTCGATCTGGTTGTCGGTGAAGTTCTCCCACTCCGTGTACGTCTTCCAGGTCCGCCCGGCCTTCTCCAGCCGCTCGGCGTAGGTGCCCCAGTCGTATCCGGGGTGGGTGCCCTCGTCGTAGGCGTCGTTGCCCACGGCACGCCTGCCGTCGGCCTCGTGGCCCGTCCTGCCGCTCCACAGGTGGTTGCGGTTCGGGCTGGTGGAGGTGTGGATCGAGGAGTGGTAGGCGTCGCAGATCGTGAAGGTGTCGGCGAGCTCGTAGTGCAGCGGGATGTCCCGGCGGTCGTAGTACGCCATGGTCGCGGCCGACTTCGCGGTGATCCAGCCGTTCATCCAGCCGCCGGCCCAGGCCTTGGCGCCCCCGTTCCAGGAGTGGTCGAGGGCCCCGATGTACTGCAGGTCCTTCTTCTGCGCCTCGGCCGCCCCGCGCACGGGGAACGGCAGCACGGTGGTCCCCGCCGGCCCGGGCTGCTCGAAGACGGACGCGCCGGAGGGGAGCTCGATCGCGTTGCGGTCGGCGAAGCCGCGCACCCCGCGCAGCGTCCCGAAGTAGTGATCGAAGGAACGGTTCTCCTGCATCAGGATCACCACATGCTCGACGGCGTCGAGCCCTTCGCCCCCGGCCTTCCCGTCGGCGGGCTGTGCGGCGATGGCCGCCTGGAGCGACGGAGGGAGGAACGATCCCGCCGCCGCGGCGCCGAGGGCGCCACCGCCGAGCGCGAAGAGCCGCCGCCGTGACATGTCCGTGGTCAAGTGAGCCTCCCGATTCCGTGTCTACGCCGGGAAACTAGTCAGGGCGGATGGCGGCGGGAAGACCGCCGCAGGGCGTCACGGTGAACGTCCGGCCCGCCGTCACGGGCGTCGCGGGCCGCCGGGAACAGCAGGTGGGGACGCGAAAGGGGCGGCGCACCCCGGGATGGGATGCACCGCCCCTCGGACGTATCGGGGGTCAGCCCTCGACGCCGAGCCTCTCCAGGATCAGCTCGCGCACGCGCGCCGCGTCCGCCTGGCCACGGGTGGCCTTCATGACCGCCCCGACCAGCGCACCGGCCGCGGCGACCTTGCCGGCGCGGATCTTGTCGGCGATCGCCGCGTTGGCCGCGATGGCCTCGTCGACGGCGGTGCCCAGGGCGCCCTCGTCGGAGACGACCTTCAGGCCGCGCTTCTCGACGACGGTGTCCGGGTCGCCCTCGCCCGCGAGGACACCCTCGAGGACCTGGCGCGCCAGCTTGTCGTTGAGGTCGCCGGAGGCGACGAGCTCCGCCACCCGGGCGACCTGCGCCGGGGTGACCGGCAGCTCGTCCAGGCTGCGGCCGGTCTCGTTGGCGTTACGGGCGAGCTCGCCCATCCACCACTTGCGGGCCTGGTCCGAAGGGGCGCCCGCGTCCGTCGTCGCGACGATCAGGTCGACCGCGCCGGCGTTGAGGATGGACTGCATGTCGTGCTCGTTGACACCCCACTCCTCCTTCAGCCGCTTGCGGCGCAGCCGGGGCAGCTCGGGGAGTCCCTTGCGGAGCTCCTCGACCCAGTCGCGGGCAGGGGCGACCGGCACCAGGTCCGGCTCGGGGAAGTAGCGGTAGTCCTCGGCGTTGTCCTTGATGCGGCCGGCCGTGGTGGAGCCGTCCTCCTCGTGGAAGTGCCGGGTCTCCTGCACGATCGTCCCGCCGGAGTTCAGCACCGCGGCGTGGCGCTGGATCTCGAAGCGGGCGGCACGCTCGACGGAGCGCAGCGAGTTGACGTTCTTCGTCTCGGAGCGCGTGCCGAAGGTCTCGGTGCCGTGGGGACGCAGCGACAGGTTGACGTCGCAGCGCATCTGGCCCATCTCCATGCGGGCCTCCGAGACGCCGAGCGCCTTGATGAGCTCGCGGAGCTCGGCGACGTACGCCTTGGCTACCTCGGGGGCGCGTGCGCCGGCCCCCTCGATCGGCTTGGTGACGATCTCGATGAGAGGGATGCCCGCGCGGTTGTAGTCGAGCAGCGAGTGGGAGGCGCCGTGGATGCGGCCGGTGGCTCCGCCGACGTGCGTCGACTTGCCGGTGTCCTCCTCCATGTGGGCGCGCTCGATCTGCACGCGGAAGATCTCCCCGTCCTCCAGCTGGACGTCCAGATAGCCGTCGAAGGCGATCGGCTCGTCGTACTGGGAGGTCTGGAAGTTCTTCGGCATGTCCGGATAGAAGTAGTTCTTCCGGGCGAAGCGGCACCACTCGGCGATCTCGCAGTTCAGCGCGAGCCCGATCTTGATGGCGGACTCGACGCCGATCTCGTTGACGACCGGGAGCGCGCCCGGCAGCCCGAGGCAGACCGGACAGGTCTGCGAGTTGGCGCCCTGCTTGAGCTCGGTGGAGCAGCCGCAGAACATCTTGGTCTTGGTGCCGAGCTCGACATGGACCTCGAGGCCCATGACGGGGTCGTACGTCGCGAGGGCGTCCTCGTACGACTCCAGGTCAATGACAGTCACGGTGTAACTTTCCCTCTCAGCCCAGCAGGACGTCGTCGTCGCCGAGACGCTTGAGTTCGCGGTAGAGGATCGCCAGACCGGTCACGATCGCCGCGGCCGAGACGGCGGCGTCGATCAGCCGGAGGGTGTCGTTCTCCGACCGGGCGAGCTTGGCCTGCTTCGCGACGCTCAGCGCGCCGAAGGCAGTGGTGCCGAGCGACAGGTACACGCCGGACTTGGACTTCTTGAAGTTCTTGGCCTTCTTGGTCATTGCACTCACAGTGACGGAGCCTCCTCGAGCAGCGGGTGTCCCCACTTTTCCACGAAGGCGGCCTCGACGGCGGCTCCGACCTTGTACAGCCGGTCGTCCTTCATGGCGGGGGCGATGATCTGCAGCCCGACCGGCAGGCCGTCCTCCGGGGCCAGGCCGCAGGGCAGCGACATGGCGGAGTTGCCGGCGAGGTTGGTCGGAATGGTGCACAGGTCCGCGAGGTACATCGCCATCGGGTCGTCGGCCCGCTCGCCGATCGGGAAGGCGGTGGTGGGCGTCGTCGGCGAGACGATGACGTCCACCTGCTCGAACGCCTTCTCGAAGTCCTGCGTGATGAGGGTGCGGACCTTCTGCGCCGAGCCGTAGTACGCGTCGTAGTAGCCGGAGCTGAGCGCGTACGTACCGAGGATGATGCGGCGCTTGACCTCGTCGCCGAAGCCGGCCTCACGCGTGAGGGCGGTGACGTCCTCGGCGGAGCGCGTGCCGTCGTCGCCGACCCGCAGCCCGTAGCGCATGGCGTCGAAGCGGGCCAGGTTCGAGGAGCACTCGGACGGCGCGATCAGGTAGTACGCCGAGAGAGCGAGGTCGAAGGACGGGCAGTCCAGCTCGACGACCGTCGCGCCGAGGGACTTCAGCAGCTCGACCGACTCGTCGAACCGCTGGACGACCCCGGCCTGGTAGCCCTCGCCCGAGAACTGCTTGACCACACCGACGCGCATGCCCTGTACGGAGCCGTTGCGCGCGGCCTCGACGACCGGCGGGACCGGCGCGTCGATGGAGGTCGAGTCCATCGGGTCGTGTCCGGCGATCGCCTCGTGCAGCAGCGCGGCGTCCAGGACCGTACGGGCGCAGGGGCCGCCCTGGTCGAGGGAGGACGAGAAGGCGACCATGCCGTAGCGCGAGACGCCGCCGTAGGTGGGCTTGACGCCGACGGTGCCGGTGACGGCGGCGGGCTGACGGATGGAGCCGCCGGTGTCCGTGCCGATGGCCAGCGGGGCCTCGAAGGAGGCCAGTGCGGCGGCGGAGCCACCGCCGGAGCCGCCCGGGATGCGGGTGAGGTCCCAGGGGTTGCCGGTCGGGCCGTAGGCGCTGTTCTCGGTGGAGGACCCCATGGCGAACTCGTCCATGTTGGTCTTGCCGAGGATGACGACGTCGGCCGCCCTCAGCTTCGTGGTGAGGGTCGCGTCGTACGGCGGGACCCAGCCCTCCAGGATCTTGGAACCGACGGTGGTCGGCATGTCCTGGGTGGTGAAGATGTCCTTGAGCGCGAGCGGGACGCCGGCCAGCGGGCCGAGCTTCTCGCCCGCCTCACGCTTGGCGTCGACGGCGCGGGCCTGCGCGAGCGCGCCCTCACGGTCGACGTGCAGGAAGGCGTGGACCTTCTCGTCGACGGCGTCGATCCGGGCCAGGTGGGCCTCGGTGACCTCGACGGCCGTCAGCTCGCCGGAGGCGATCTTCGCGGCGGTCTGGGCCGCGGTGAGCTTGATGATGGTGCTGATGTCCGTCATGGCTGTTAGTCCTCCCCCAGGATCTGCGGCACCTTGAAACGCTGCTGCTCCTGGGCCGGGGCGCCGGAGAGCGCCTGCTCGGGGGTGAGCGACGGACGGACCTCGTCCGCGCGCATGACGTTCGTCAGCGGCAGCGGGTGGGAGGTCGGCGGTACGTCTTGGTCGGCGACCTCGGAGACGCGGGCGACCGCGCCGATGATGTCGTCGAGCTGACCGGCGAAGTGCTCGAGCTCTTCGCCCTTCAGCTCCAGACGCGCCAGCCGGGCGAGGTGGGCGACCTCCTCGCGCGTGATGCCAGGCATGCAGCGATCCTCAGGGGTTGGTGTGCGGTTTTGGCCCAATCCTATGGGGTCGCCGGGCACCTCTGCGGCGAGCGGACCGACCCCGGCCCACGATTGAGGACAAAACGGCCACCGGGCGGCCCGTCGTCCCCGTGTGCCCGGTCCGTCCGCGGCCTCAGGCCGTGGCCGGGCCGGGATTCAGCGCGCGCCTCGCGGAACCGGGCGCCGGCTCGACGGCCGCCGCCGGGGCGGCCGCGGCCTCCCGCTCCACGGGCCGCCGCCATCCGTGCTCGCCCCGCGCCCGGAGCCAGGCCGTCGTCTCCTGCGGCGGCATCGCGGCGGCGACGAGCCATCCCTGCACCGCGTCGCAGTGCAGGTCGCGCAGCCGCTCCCAGGTCTCGTCGTCCTCGACCCCTTCGGCGACGACGATCAGCCCGAGCGAGTGGGCCAGGTCGATGGTGCAGCGGACGATCTCCGCGTCCTCGTGGTCCACCGCGAGCCGCGCCACGAACGAACGGTCGATCTTGAGCTCGCTGACCGGGAGCTTGCGCAGATGGACGAGGGAGGAGTAGCCGGTGCCGAAGTCGTCCAGGGACATCTTCACCCCGTGCCCCGTCAGTCCGGCCAGGGTGTCGGCGGCCCGCTGCGGGTCCTCCAGGAGGACGTGCTCGGTTATCTCCAGTTGCAGCGCTCCGGCCGGGACGCCGTGCCGGGCGAGCCGTGCGGCGACGCTGCCCGCGAAACCGGGGGTGTGGACGTCGCGCGGCGAGACGTTGACCGCGACGGGGACGAACAGCCCCTGGGCCCGCCACCGGGCCACCTGGGCCAGCGCCGTCTCCAGCACGTACTCGGTGAGGTGCGGCATCAGCCCGGAGGATTCCGCGATCGCGATGAACTCGTCCGGGGGGACCCGGCCACGCTCGGGGTGCACCCAGCGCACGAGCGCTTCGAGACCGGCCACCTGGCCGTCGAAGCGGACCTTCGGCTGGTAGTGGAGCTCCACCTCCTGGGCGTCCAGGGCGCGGCGCAGGTCGCCGAGCAGGCCGAGCCGGTCCGGGGTGTTGCTGTCCCGCTTCGACTCGTACACCTCGACGCCCGTGCGGTCGCGCTTGGCCTGGTACATCGCCACGTCCGCCCGCCGGAGCAGGCCTTCGGCGTCCAGCGCGTGGTCGGGGTGGACGGCGACGCCCGCGCTCGCCTCCAGGACGAGCGTGAGCCCGTCGAGGTCGAGCGGCGAGGAGAGTGCGGCGACCAGGTGGCGGGCGATCCGCTGGGCGCTGGTGGTCGAGTCCGCGGTCGGCAGCAGCACGGCGAACTCGTCGCCCCCCAGTCGCGCGGCCTCGGCGCCGCGTGGCAGGGCGAGCCGCAGCCGCTCCGCTATCTGGAGCAGGAGCCGGTCCCCGGCGAGATGGCCGAGGGTGTCGTTGACGGCCCGGAAGCGGTCGAGGTCGATGAGGACGAGCGCGGAGCGGGTGCCGGTGCCGTCCGCCTCCTCCAGGGCCGTCCAGGTGCGCTCCAGGAGCCACTGACGGTTGGGCAGGCCGGTCAGCGGGTCCCGCAGTTGCTCCTCGGCCCGGGCCCGGGCGATCCAGAGCGTCGAGTCCAGGGCGATCAGGGGGACGGCGAAGAGCGGCAGCAGCACGGGCATGGCCGACGCCACCACGCAGATCAGCGGGGCGATGCCGAGCAGGGCGACGGCGACGAGGCCCTGGCGCAGCAGCGCGGTCCGGGCGACCGTCGGCAGACCGCCGCTCTGGGACGCCCTGGCGTACCAGAGCAGGAGGCGGGTGACCAGGAGGTACGTGCCGGCGGCGAGCAGCACTTCCGGCACGGCGTCGATGCCCCAGTGGAGTGGCCGCCAGGGTGTCTCGACGGTCGGCACGTCACCGAAGGCGGACAGGACGAGGGCGGCCGCCCCTATCCCGAGTATGTCCACCGCCCCGTGCAGCAGACCCTGCCACCAGCGGTGGCGCCTGGCCGTGCCGACGAGCACCACGACGACGAGGCTGACCAGCCCGGCGGCCACCCAGCCGTAGAGGAGTAAGACGGCGAGGGTGAGGGCGGCGCCGGATCCGGTGCCGCCCCACCAGCGGTCGCGCCCGAGGGCGACCAGGTGCCCCACGATGATCCCGGTGAGCACGGCGAGCGACCAGCCCGCGGTGCCGGCGGGGAAGAGCGCGCGGCCGTCGGCGACCGTCCGGTAGAAGCCGGCGGCGAGCTGCACCGCGGCGACCGCCACGACGACGGCGCCCACTTTTGACGTGAGGCCCACGAAACCTTGCAGCCGCGACACCGTTGCGGCGCTCTCGGTCGGTTTCATTCCGTCCCTCTCACAGCCGGCGGTGCCGATGTCCCACGGTGGCCCCCGCTCCCATGCCACCACGACCCGATTCCCACCACGCGGCCGGGCACGGCAGGTGCTCGTTCAACAGTAGGCCGCCGAAGGCCCCCGCGGGCAGCGCTCTGCAGCTCTCGCCCGAATGGGGAGCTGACGCCCCTCACTGTCTGCTATGTGCCGAACGGGTGATGCGCGTGTGTGCCGAACGGGTGACGCGAACGAGGGGGAGCGGGCCCCGGCACCTCGCGTCCGCCCCGTCCGCATACTTCCCCCCACACTCGCGGCCACGCGCCGCCGTGCGTCTCGATCGCGCCTCGATCAGGCCTCGGCGGGAACGGCGGCCTCCCTGGCCGCGTCCGGCCCCTCCGCCAGGAGCACGGCGAAGCCCTCCTCGTCCAGGACGGGCACCTTCAGCTGCATCGCCTTGTCGTACTTGGAGCCCGGGTTGTCGCCCACCACCACGAACGAGGTCTTCTTCGAGACGGATCCGGTGACCTTGGCCCCGAGGCTCTGGAGGGCGTCCTTCGCGCCGTCCCTGGTGTGCGTCGCCAACGTGCCGGTGACCACGACGGTGAGCCCCTCCAGGGGCCGCGGGCCCTCGTCCTCGCCGACGCCCTCGTCCTCCATCCGGACCCCGGCCTCCCGCCACTTGCGCAGGATCTCGCGGTGCCAGTCCTCGGCGAACCACTGCTTGACGGAGGCGGCGATGATCGGCCCCACGCCGTCCGCGGCGGCCAGCTCCTCCTCGGACGCCTCGTCGATCCGGTCGACGGACCGGAACTGCCGGGCCAGCTCCACGGCGGCCACCGGACCCACATGACGGATCGAGAGGCCGGTGAGGATCCGGGCGAGCGGGGCCTGCCGGGCCTCCGCGATGCCCTCCAGCATGCCGAGGGCGTTCTTCCTCGGCTCGCCCTGCTGGTTGGCGAAGACGGTGGCGATCTTCTCCTCGCCCGTCTTCGGGTCGCGCTTGGGCAGCCCGCTGTCCGTGTCCAGGACGTACGCACGGATCGGCAGCAGCTGCTCCACCGTCAGCCCGAAGAGGTCGCCCTCGTCCAGCAGCGGCGGCTCCGCGGGCTCCAGCGGCTTGGTCAGGGCGGCGGCGGCCACATAGCCGAAGTGGTCGATGTCCAGGCACTTACGGCCCGCGAGGTAGGCGAGCCGCTCCCGCAACTGGGCCGGGCAGGAACGGGCGTTGGGGCAGCGGAGGTCGATGTCGGCCTCCTTCATGGGCCGCAGCGCCGTCCCGCACTCGGGGCACTCGGACGGCATGACGAACTCCCGCTCGCTGCCGTCGCGCAGGTCGACGACGGGCCCGAGGATCTCGGGGATGACGTCACCCGCCTTGCGGAGCACCACCGTGTCGCCGATGAGGACGCCCTTGGCCTTCACCACGTTCTGGTTGTGCAGGGTGGCGAACTCGACCTCCGAGCCCGCCACCTCGACGGGCTCGACCTGGGCGTAGGGCGTGACCCGCCCGGTGCGTCCGACGCCGACGCGGATGTTGACCAGCTTGGTGTTGACCTCCTGCGGGGCGTACTTCCAGGCGATCGCCCAGCGCGGCGCGCGCGAGGTGGAGCCCAGCCTGCCCTGGAGGGGGATCTCGTCGAGCTTGATGACCACGCCGTCGATCTCGTGCTCGACGGACTGGCGGTTCTCACCGAAGTAGGCGATGAACTCCCGCACCTCGTCGAGGGACCGGACCACCTTGTTGTGCCTGGCCGTCGGCAGGCCCCACTCCCTCAGCAGGTCGTAGGCCTGGGAGAGCCGGTCGATGTCGAAGCCCTCGCGGGCACCGATGCCGTGCACCACCATGTGGAGCGGGCGGGTGGCGGTGACCTTGGGGTCCTTCTGCCGCAGCGATCCGGCCGCCGCGTTGCGCGGGTTGGCGAAGGGCTTGTCGCCCGCCTCGACCAGCCGGGCGTTGAGCCCCTCGAAGGCCTCCATGGGGAAGAAGACCTCACCGCGGATCTCGACGAGCGCGGGGACGTCGTCGCCCTTGAGGCGGAGCGGGATCTCGGCGATCGTACGGACGTTGGGGGTGATGTCCTCCCCCGTCCTGCCGTCGCCACGGGTCGCCGCGCGGGTCAGCCGGCCGTGCTCGTAGGTGAGGTTGACGGCGAGGCCGTCCACCTTGAGCTCGCACAGGAAGTGGTACCCGCCCCTGCCCACGTCCTTGGCCACGCGCTCGGCCCAGGCCGCGAGCTCCTCGTCGTCGAAGGCGTTGTCGAGGGAGAGCAGGCGTTCGCGGTGCTCGACGGAGGTGAACTCCGTGGTGTAGGGGCCCGCGACCTTCTGGGTCGGGGAGTCCGGTGTGCGCAGCTCGGGGTGCTCGTCCTCGATGGCCTCCAGGGCGCGCATCTGCCGGTCGAACTCGGCGTCGTCGACGACCGGCTGGTCCTTCACGTAGTACCGGAAGCGGTGCTCCTCGATCTGCTCGGCGAGGAGTGCGTGCTGTTCCCGCACCTCCGCCGGCACACCCGTCAGCTGCCGCGCCTGCTGTTCGCCGGCCATCGCCTGTTCCTCCCGTTTGCCCTGTTGACTCCGCGACCCGTTACTCAGGGTTGTCCGCGAGCGACTTCGCGGCCCGGGCGCAGTGGGCGAGCGCGGCGCGCGCGTACGCGGGTGACGCTCCCGCCAGCCCGCAGGACGGGGTGATCACGACGGACTCGCTGAGAGTCCCCGGATTCAGCCCCAGCCTGCTCCACAACGTCCTGACCTCCTTGACGCTACCGCCCGGGTCCGACAATGCGGTCGAGGCGGCGTCGGTGCCGGGCACCACGCCGAGGAAGAGCTGGGTACCGGCTTCGACGGCTTCCCCGATCGCCTCCTCCTCACGCTCGGTGAGCAGGGAGAAATCGAAGGAGACCGCGTCCGCCCCGGCGCGGCGCAGCAGCGCGAAGGGCACTTCGGGGGCGCACGAGTGGACGGCCGTGAGTCCCCCGTCGTGGACGGCGAGCACCTCGCGGAGGGTTCCCTCCACGACCTGGCGGTCCACGGCGCGGTAGGTGCGGTAGCCGCTCGCCGACCTGACCCGCCCCAGCAGTACGGCGGTCAGGGAGGGTTCGTCGAGCTGGAGGACGACCTCGGCGCCGGGGATCCTGCGCCGCACCTCGGCGAGGTGGGAGCGCAGCCCTTCGGCCAGCGAGCCCGCCAGGTCGCGGCAGGCCCCCGGGTCGCCGAGCATGGCCTCGCCGCCCCGCAGTTCCAGCCCGGCGGCCAGCGTCCAGGGCCCGACGGCCTGGACCTTGAGCAGCCCCTCGTAGCCCTGGGTGAACTCCTCCAGCGCGTCGAGGTCCTCGCCGAGCCAGGAGCGGGCCCGGCGGGTGTCGCGGCCGGGGCGGTCGCTGATCCGCCAGCCGCTGGGCTCGACGTGGCCGTACATCTCGACGAGGAGGCCGATGGTCCGCCCGGTCATGTCGGCGCCGGGGCCCCGCGCGGGCAGCTCCGCCAGATACGGCATGCCCTGGCCGGCGGCGAAGGACCCGGTGACGGTCTTCGCCGCCTCCCGGGCATCTCCCCCCGGCATGGATCCGATCCCGGTGGCCGCACTCGTGCTGAACCCGCTCTTCTCGCTCACGCGGAAAGCCTACGGGCCCGGGGTGCGGGCTCCGGGCGGCCGGGTGCGGGACCGCCGGATCCCGCGTCCCGGCAGCCGGTCCCAGCGGCCGGTCCCAGCGGCCGGTCCCAGCGGCCGGTCTCAGCGGCCGGGACGGACCGTCAGGTCGTTGATCTCGGCGTCCCGCGGCAGATCGAGCGCGAGCAGGATCGTGGTGGCCACCGACTCCGGGTCGATCCAGCGCGAGGCGTCGTACTCCTTGCCCTCCTGCTGGTGGACCTTGGCCTGCATCGGGCTGGCGGTGCGGCCGGGATAGACGGAGGTGACCCTGACCCCGTTGCCGTGCTCCTCGTGGCGCAGCGAGTCGGCGAGCGCCTTGAGCCCGTGCTTGCTCGCGGCGTACGCCCCCCACTCGGCATGCGCCGTGAGTCCCGCGCCGGAGTTCACGAAGACGACCTGGCCCTGGGCGACGCGCAGTTGCGGCAGCAGCAGACGCGTCAGCTCGGCCGGGGAGACCAGGTTGGCGTTGAGCTGGAAGTGCCAGGCCTTGGGGGTGAGGTCGCCGATCGTGCCGAGCTCGACGACGCCCGCGATGTGCAGCAGCGAGTCGAGGCGGTCGGGCATGGTCTGCTGCCCGAAGGCCCAGGAGAGCCGGTCGGGGTTGCCGAGGTCGCCGACGAGCGTGCGGGCACCGGGGTGGAGGGCGGCCAGTTCCTTGGCGCGTCCGGCGTCCCGGGCCAGCAGCACGAGGTCGTCGCCGCGCTCCAGGAGGCGGCGCGCGACGGCCGCGCCGATACCGGAGCCGGCGCCGGTGATGAGGTGAGTAGGCATGCCCTCATGCTCGCATCACTGCTGACCGGCGGACTCCTCCAGGTAGGCCAGCGCCCCGACGCCGTCCTTGGCGAAGAAGACCAGCTCGGTCAGGGGCAGCGGCAGGAAGCCCTCGTCCTCCATGCGCAGGAACTGCTGGTGCAGACCGTCGTAGAAGCCGGCGGTGTTCAGCAGGACGACGGGCTTGGTGTGCTTGCCGTGCTTCTTGAGCTCCAGGATCTCCGTCGCCTCGTCGAGCGTGCCCGTGCCGCCGACCATGATCACGATCGCGTCCGACTTCTCCAGGAGCAGCGCCTTGCGCTCGGCCAGGTCCTTGGCGATCACCATCTCGTCGGCGTTCGTGCGCGCCTTGGCGGCCAGGAAGTCCACCGACACGCCCACCAGCCGCCCGCCGGACTCCTGCACACCGTCGGCGACGACCTTCATGAGGCCGCTCTCCGACCCTCCCCAGACGAGGGTGTGTCCGCCCCGGCCCAGCAGCTCGGCGAATTCGCGGGCGGGCACGGTGTAGCGGGCGTCGAGGTCGGCGGCGGAGAGGAAGACGCAGATGTTCATACGGACACCGTACGACCGGCCCCCGGCACGGGAAGAAACCGGGCTCCCGCACGGCTGAACCAGGTATGGCTTCCACCACAGGACACATCATCACCGTCGAACCCGCGGACGTACACGTGCGCGCCGTCCACGACGGGCAGGTGCTCGCCGACAGCCGCCGCCCGCTGGTGCTGCGCGAGACGGGCTGTCCGGACCGCTACTACCTGCCGCCCGAGGACGTCCGCGGTGAACTGCTGACGCCGTCGGACACCCGCACGCACTGCCCCTTCAAGGGGGACGCGTCGTACTGGTCGGTTCCGGGTGCGGCGGACCTCGTCTGGGGCTATCCGGACCCCAAGGAACAAGTCCAGGACATCAAGGGGCACTTCTGCTTCTACGCGACGGAGGTCGTGTCCGACTGACCGTGCCCGACTGACCGTCAGAAATATTTTCCCGGCGCGGCGATGAGTTCTGCGGGCCGCGGCGGTCCACCCTCACATGGACAAGACTCTCTCCCGTGACGGCACGTCGATCGCGTACCGCCGCCGCGGCGACGGGCCGCCGGTGATCCTGGTCGGCGGGGCCCTGAGCACCGCGGCCGACGGGGCGCCGCTGGCCGCTCTGCTGGCCCCGCGCTTCACGGTCGTCACGTACGACCGGCGGGGCCGCGGGGCGAGCGGCGACGGCGGGCCGTACGCGCTCCGCCGCGAGATCGAGGACCTGACGGCGGTGGCGGCCGCGACGGGTGGGCGCGTCTCGCTGTTCGGGATGCTGTCCGGCGGGGCCCTGGCCCTGGAGGCGCACGCCGCGGGGCTGCCGGTGGACCTGCTCGCGGTCTACGAGCCGCCGTACACCCCCGGTGCCACGGGTCTCCTGTACAAGTCCCGCTGCACGGCGCTGCTGCACCGGCTGCTGGCGGGCGGCGACCGGGGCGGCGCCGTCGAGCTGTACCTGTCGCGGACCGGGGTCCCGGAGGCGACGATCGCCCGCATGCGGCGCGCCCCGCTGTGGCCCGGCCTCGAAGCGCTGGCGCACACCCTCGCGTACGACGACGCGCTGCTCGGGGACGGCTCGGTTCCCACAGCGAGGTTCGGGTCCCTCACGGCCCGCACCCTGGTGGTGACGGGCGGCTTCAGCACCGCAGAGGCCCAGGAGACGACCCTCGCCCTCGCCGCCGCGATCCCCCGGGCCAGGCACCGCACGCTGACGGGCCAGACGCGCGACCTGGCACCCCATGTGATCGCCCCGGTGCTGGCGGACTTCTTCGCCAGGGACAGGATCCTGCGCGCCGCGTCCTGACGGGGGCCCTGAGCAGGGCCGGGTCGTCGCAGGGGAGCGACCCGGCCCGGAGGTGTCAGCCCGCCGCCGCGGCCGTCTCCCGGCGCACGGTCGTCGCGATGGTGGCCGAGCCGACGACCCGGGTGCCGTCGTACAGCACGACCGCCTGGCCGGGGGCGACGCCCCGGACCGGCTCGGCGAAGGTGACGGACAGGGTGCCGTCCACCAGCTCCGCCGTCACCTCGGTCTCGCCGCCGTGGGCGCGGAGCTGGGCGGTGTACGTGCCGGGGCCCGTGGGGGCGGTGCCGCACCAGCGGGGCCTGATGGCGGTCAGGGCGGTGACGTCGAGGGCCTCCGCCGGGCCGACCGTCACCGTGTTGTTCACCGGGGAGATGTCCAGGACGTAGCGGGGCTTGCCGTCGGGGGCCGGGTGGCCGATGCGCAGACCCTTGCGCTGGCCGATGGTGAAGCCGAAGGCGCCCTCGTGGGTGCCCACCTTGGCGCCCTCCTCGTCGAGGATGTCGCCCTGGGCCGGGCCGCCGAGGCGGCCGGCCAGGAAGCCCTGGGTGTCGCCGTCGGCGATGAAGCAGATGTCGTGGCTGTCCGGCTTCTTGGCGACCGCCAGGCCCCGGCGCTCGGCCTCGGCCCGGATCTCGTCCTTGGTGGTGAGGGTGTCACCGAGCGGGAACATCGCGTGGGCGAGCTGCTTCTCGTCCAGGACGCCGAGGACGTAGCTCTGGTCCTTGGCCATGTCCGAGGCGCGGTGCATCTCCCGGGTGCCGTCCTCCTTGAGCACGACGGTGGCGTAGTGGCCGGTGCACACCGCGTCGAAGCCGAGGGCGAGCGCCTTGTCGAGCAGCGCGGCGAACTTGATCTTCTCGTTGCAGCGCAGGCAGGGGTTGGGCGTGCGCCCCGCCTCGTACTCGGCGACGAAGTCGTCCACGACGTCCTCGCGGAAGCGTTCCGCCAGGTCCCAGACGTAGAACGGGATGCCGATGACGTCCGCCGCGCGGCGGGCGTCCCGGGAGTCCTCGATGGTGCAACAGCCGCGGGCGCCCGTGCGGAAGGACTGCGGGTTCGCGGAGAGGGCGAGGTGCACACCGGTCACGTCGTGGCCGGCCTCGGCGGCTCGGGCGGCCGCGACGGCGGAGTCGACTCCGCCCGACATGGCGGCGAGCACACGGAGGGGGCGCTGGGAGGTCTGAGTCATAGCTTCACCAGAGTACGGGGCGCCGGGAACCGAATGCTCGCGGATAAGCGTTGAGGAGCACATGGGGAACAACGGGAGTGCCGGCGGATCGGGTAAAAGCCCCGGTCACGGCATCAGCCGACGCTCGCTGCTGATCGGCGGCGGTGTCGCAGCAGCGGGCACGGCCGTACTGGCGGCGGACGAGATCCGGCGCGTGTGGTGGCGGGTGCCGGGTGTGGAGAAGCCACGCGAGGCCGGCGAGCTGGACTACTCCCCGGCACGCTGGGTGGCCGCCTCCGAGGCGAACTGGCGGCGGGCCGACCGCCCCGACGACTACGGCGTGGACCGGGTGATCATCCATGTCACCCAGGGCAGCTACGCGAGCGCGGTCAAGGTCTTCCAGGACCCCGCGCACCAGGCGGCGACGCACTACATCGTCGGGCAGAACGGCCGGGTGACGCAGATGATCCGCGAGCTGGACGTGGCGTACCACGCGGGCAACCGCTCGTTCAACGAGCGCAGCGTCGGCATCGAGCACGAGGGCTTCGTCGACCGCCCGCAGGACTTCACCGCGAAGATGTACGAGTCGTCGGCCCGGCTGACGGCGGCGATATGCAGGCGGTACGAGATCCCGGTGGACCGGGAGCACATCATCGGGCACGTCGAGGTGCCCGGCACGGACCACACCGATCCCGGACCGCACTGGGACTGGCCGCGCTACATGGAGCTGGTGCGCGCGGCGTCCACAGGGGGTTCCCGGGCTAGCTGAGCCCCGCCGTCCGGGCCCGCTCGACAGCAGGGCCGATCGCCCGCGCGAGCTCCTCGACGTCCTGCCCGGTCGAGGTGTGGCCGAGCGAGAAGCGCAGCGTGCCGCGCGCGAGGGCGGGGTCGGTTCCCGTGGCCAGCAGCACATGACTGGGCTGCGCGATCCCGGCGGTGCACGCGGACCCGGTGGAGCACTCGATGCCCTGGGCGTCGAGCAGCAGCAGCAGGGAGTCGCCCTCGCAGCCGGGGAAGGTGAAGTGGGCGTTGGCCGGAAGCCGCCCGCCGGGCGCGGGGTCGCCGCCGAGGAGGGCGTCGGGGACGGCCTTCAGGACGGCGGCGGCCAGCTCGTCCCGGAGCGCGCCGATCCTGCCGGCGAAGCCCTCGCGTCCGTCGGCGGCGTGCCGCCCGGCCACGGCGAACGCGGCCACGGCGGGTACGTCGAGCGTGCCGGAGCGCACATGGCGCTCCTGTCCGCCGCCGTGCAGGACGGGCACGGGGGTGTACTCGCGCCCGAGCAGGAGCGCGCCGATGCCGAACGGGCCGCCGATCTTGTGGGCGCTGACCGTCATCGCGGCCAGCCCCGAGCGGGCGAAGTCGACCTCCAGCTGCCCGAACGCCTGCACCGCGTCGGCGTGCATGGGGACGTCGAACTCGCGCGCCACCTGGGCGAGTTCACGTATCGGCATGATGGTGCCGATCTCGTTGTTGGCCCACATCACGGTGACCAGGGCGACGTCGTCGGGGTCGCGGGCGAGCGCCTCACGCAGCGCGTCCGGGTGCACCCTCCCGTACGCGTCGACGGGGAGGTATTCGACGGTGGCGCCCTCGTGCTCGGCGAGCCAGTCCACGGCGTCGAGGACGGCGTGGTGCTCGACGGGGCTGGCGAGGACGCGCGTGCGCCGGGGGTCGGCGTCGCGGCGGGCCCAGTAGAGCCCCTTCACGGCGAGGTTGTCCGCCTCGGTGCCGCCGGAGGTCAGGACCACCTCGCTGGGGCGTGCGCCGAGCGCGTCGGCGAGGGTCTCTCTGGACTCCTCGACGGTACGGCGGGCCCGGCGCCCGGCTGCGTGCAGGGAGGACGCGTTACCGGTGACGGCGAGCTGCGTGGTCATCGCCGCGATCGCCTCCGGAAGCATCGGCGTGGTCGCGGCGTGGTCGAGGTAAGCCATGGTGGTGACGATTCTACGAGCCCGTGGAGCGAAGCGTGCCGGGCGTATCGCGCTGCGGACGGCGCGGACGCTCCCGGGCCGGTGCCCTGCCGGGCAGGGCCGGGGTGGCGGGCACCCCGGACCTGCTGCGGAGGAGAGCGCTCATGGTGCTGTGGTCACAGGGCCGTCCAGCGTTGCGACGCCTCCCCCGCGCAGCTGTTCGCGGCGATGCCGCCGCCGAAGGCCAGGTCGAGACAGCCACTGTTGTAGACGCTGACGAAGCCGCCCCCCGACCCCGCACGCCAGCGGCGCGGACCCGCGCCGTCGCACGCACCCACGAAGACGGCCTGGTTGAGCATGTTCGCGGACAGGCACCGGCCGCTCTGCTTGTTGACGAGCTCGAAGCTCCCCCCGGACAGGTTCCGGACGGTCCAGGTCGCGCTCGGGTCGGCGCAGTCGCCGTCGTCCGTACTGCCGTACACGGTGACGAGGCACTTGTTGTTGTCGCCGTTGCGGTACCGGTGGGTCCCGGAGGGTGTGGTGGTGCCACCGGAGCCGGTACCGCCGCCGGACGTGGTGGATCCCCCCGCCGTGCCCGACCCACCGGAAGTGCCGGACCCGCTTCCGCCGGTACTGCCGCTTGCGCCGCTCGCGGAGCCGGAAACGCTCGCGCCGTCCGCGCCACCCGAACCGTCCTGAGAGCCGCTCCCCGCGTCGCCCGCTCCCGGGGCGGGAGAGGAAGCACCGTCCTCCGTCTCACGCTCCTCCTCCCCGGCCCCTTCGTCCTTCTCCTTGCCCTTCGGCGTCTTCCCCGGTGACGCCGACCCGGACGGGCGGGGCCCCGACGGGGACGCCGTGGGCACGGCCGGGCCTGCGGCCGACACGGACGGGCCGGCGGCCGCCGCGCGGTCGTCCGGCCCGAAGGTGTAGGGCAGGAGCTGGACGGCGAGTGTCGCTCCGCCCACCGTCACGACCACGGGAATCACGGCGAGGAACACGCGGGTCCGTCGTCGGCGCTCACGGGACTTCGGGTGCGACGCGGCCTCCTGGCCCTCCCTCCGGGAACGGGAGCCGTCCTTCCCGCCGAGGCGCAGCGTCTCCACGGACTCGGACTCGGGCAGCTCGATCTCCTGGACGTGCGCGGCGAACGCGGCCTTCTCCGCGAGGTTCCCGTTGATGGAATCCGGCCACAGCGGAGCCGGGAACGGCCCGCGCTCCGCGGCACGCCGTACCAGCTCGGACGCCGTGGGACGGGCCTCGGCGTCCTTGTCGAGACAGGCCGCGACGACCTCGGCGAGACCGGGGTCCAGCCGCCGCACCGCTTCCAGGTCGGGCTCCTCGTGCACGATGCGGTAGAGCACGGCGGGGCCGGACTCCTCGCCGAAGGGCGGACTGCCGCTCGCGGCGTACGCGATGACCGAACCCAGCGCGAACACATCGGCCGCGCCGCTCAGATCCCGCCTCGTCGTGGCCTGTTCGGGAGCCATGTAGGCCGGCGTGCCGACCACCATCCCGCTCCTGGTCAGCTGGCTCTGCTCGGCGGCCCGCGCCACGCCGAAGTCGATGACGGTGGCGCCTCCCGCGGTCAGCATGATGTTGGACGGCTTGAGGTCCCGGTGCACCATGCCCCGCTCGTGCACGGACACCAGCCCTGCCGCGGCCTCGCGCAGCAGCAGCCACAGGGTGTCGGCGGGCAGCGGGCCCCTGTGCAGCTCGATGGCCTTGCTCAGGGTGAGCCCGGGAACGTACGCCGTCGCCAGCCAGGGAGGCCGTGCGTTCCGGTCGCTGGCCAGCAGGGGCGCGGTGGCCTCCTCGGGCAGCTGGGCGAGGTTGTCCAGCTCGTGCCCGAAACGGCGGACGAAGTCCTGGTCCTCACCCGCGATCGAGGGGAGCACCTGCTTGACGGCGACGTACCGCCCCTCGTGGACACCGAGGTACACGCGGCCCATCCCACCGGAGCCGAGGCGCCCCGCGAGCGGAATTCCGCCGATCTGCCGCGGATCGTCCGCTTCCAGCGGCTTGGCCCCGCTGCCCGTCAGGTCTGACGCACCCACACTGTCTCCCCCTGCTACGCCACATCCGTTCCAGGGGAAGTCTGACCAGTGGATACTGGAAGCGGAAGCATTTTCTAGAAAGTAACTCTAGAAATTCACCGCGGAAGAGCCCCGCTTCACGAACCACAGGGACGGTCACTCGATGAGCCCCAAGCAGCATCGCGGCGAAGTGACGTCCGACGCCCTCCTGGACGCCGCGCTCCGGGTGTTCGTCACGTCGGGTGAGCAGGGCCTCACGGTCAACGCCGTCACCCGGGCCAGCGGCATCAGCCTGGGCAGTCTCTACCACCACTTCGGCAGCCTCGACGGTCTGATCGGCGCCCTCGGTCACCGCTGGCTGGGCCGGCTGCTGGGCGGTCTGGCCGAAGCCCTGAAGGACACGGACACCGCACGGGAGGGCATCGCCGCCGCCGTGGAGGCCTACCTGGCCTTCGTCCAGGAGCATCCGGGGCCCGCCCTGCTCCTGCACTCCCCGCTCTCCGACCGCAAGGGCATGGCCCAGGGCAAGGAGGTCCGCGATTCCCAGGAGGCCAGGGTCTCGGACATGGCGGCCTGGATCCGGCTGCGCGTGGACTCCGGGGAGCTCGCCCCGCTCCCGCAGCCGCTGATCGAGTCCCTCGTCCTGGGCCCCGTCGTGGCCGTCGCCCGCCGGTCGCTGTCGGGCATCGACGACGTGGACCTCGACGAAGCGGCACGCCTCCTGCCGGAGCAGATCTGGCGTTCGGTCCGGGCGTAGACCCGCACCGCGGCCGAAGGGATCAGCCCGCGAGGCTCCAGGAGACCGTGCCGTTGGCGGTGACCAGCACGGCGAGGACGGCCAGATCCGCGACCCCCAGGGCCAGTCCGAGCAGGGCGCGGCCACGGCGGGTGGTGGAGCGGGCGAGAGCCAGCAGTGCCATGACGATGGCGACCGGCCCCAGCAGGACGTTCATCACGAGCAGGCCGAGGAGCCCGAGCACGAACGAGGCGACAGCGAGCCCGTCGGCCTCCCGGCCGGCCGGGCGGGTGCCTGCCGGGCGGGTGCCGGAAGAGGGCGCGTCGACGGTGCGGGCGTCACGCGGAGCGGTGTGCGGGATGCGTCCGGTACGTGCGGTGGTGAGTGCCATGGTGGGGGCTCCTTCCTCAGCGGGTGCGGCGGGCGAGGCGCTCACGGGCGCCGAAGACCGCCAGCCAGAGACCGATCACGGCGGCGGCGGCCAGGGCCACGGGGAGCGGCAGGTGGGCGACCGCTCCGAGGACGACCCCCAGCAGGAGCAGCGCGGCGACGAGCACGAACATGTCCGGCCTTTCTGCGAGCTTTGAGAGTACGACTGTTCACTGACTCCTCAGTCTAGACCCTGCGCCCCTACCAAGACTCGGAGAACGGTTGTTTACTGAATGGCATGAGTCACACCATCGGCATCCGCCAGGCCCAGAAGCTGAAGACGCGTCAGGCGCTGCTCGACGCCGCCCTGGAGCTGCTGGAGCACCAGAGCCTCAGCAGCCTGGGCCTGCGCGAGGTCACCCGGGCCGTGGGAGTGACCCCGACCGCCTTCTACCGCCACTTCGACGGCACGGCGTCCCTGGGCGTCGCCCTCGTCGAGGAGACCCTCGGGAGCCTGCACGGCATGATCGGCGCGATCCTCACCGACACGGGGGACAGCGAGGAGAGGCTCGACCGCAGCGTCGGCCTGATAGCCCGTCATGTCACCGCACAGCCGGCCCACTTCCGCTTCATCGCCCGTGAGCAGCACGGCGGCGTGGTCCAGGTCCGCGAAGCCATCGACGCCCAGCTGCGCGGCTTCGCCGAGGAGGTCGCCCATGTCCTCGGAACGGAGCCGGAGTCGGCGGGCTGGGACCGGGAGGACCTGCTGATGCTGGGCGGCCTGTACGTCGACCACATGGTGCTCACCGCGTCGGCCCTGCTGGACGCCGGCCCCCGGGGCGAGCAGGAGGTCGTCCGGGTCGCGCGGCGCAGGCTGCGCCTGGTCACGCTGGGCCGGGCCCACTGGCTGGACACGCCGTAGGGTCGGCTCCATGAGCGACTGGACACTCGACCGGACCTTCACCAGCTCCTCGGGCGAGGTGCGCTGGACCGCCCTCGGCCCGGAACAGGCCCCTCCCGTCGTCCTCGTGCACGGCACGCCCTTCTCCTCGTACGTCTGGCGGGGCATCGCACGGGGGCTCGCCCAGGACCACCGCGTCCATGTGTGGGACCTCCCGGGGTACGGCGCCTCCGCGCAGTACCCCGGCCAGGACGTGTCGCTGGGCGCCCAGGCCGGGGTGCTCACCGAGCTCCTCGATCACTGGGGGCTCGGCGAACCGGCTTTGATCGCCCACGACTTCGGGGGCTGCGTGGCCCTGCGCGCCCACCTTCTGCACGGCGCCCGCTACCGGCGTCTGGCCCTCGTCGACCCGGTGGCGCTGGCCCCCTGGGGTTCGCCCGCCTACCGGCTCCTCGGCGGGCGGGCCGAGGTGTTCGGCGCGCTGCCGCCCGAGCTGCACCGCGCGCTGGTGACCGAGTACGTCGGCTCGGCCAGCCACCGGGGGCTGCATCCGGCGGTGCTCGACCGGCTCGTCGCCCCCTGGTGCACCGAGGCCGGGCAGCCCGCGTTCTACCGGCAGATCTCGCAGAACGACCAGAGGTTCACCGACGAGATCCAGCACCGCTACGGGGAGCTGGATCTGCCCGTGCTGATCTGCTGGGGTACGGAGGACACCTGGATCCCGGTCGCCCGCGGCCATGAGCTGGCCGGGACGATCCCCGGTGCCGAGCTGCGGCTGATCGACGGGGCGGGGCACCTGGTCCAGGAGGACGCGCCCGCCGAGCTCACGGCGGCGCTCACCCGTTTCCTGCGTACAGCTCCGTGACCGCGGCCGCGGCCTCGGCGAGCACGCGGCGCGCCCGGGGCGGGGACAGCACTTCGAGGTTCGACCCGAAGGAGAGCAGGGAACGCGCCCACGCCACCTCGGGCACGTCGAGCTCGGCGAGCAGCCACTCCCCCGCCGGCCCCCCTTCCGGCTCCGGACGGCCGGTCAGCACCCCGCCGTGGAGGCGCACGAAGAGGTCCAGCCGGGAGCGGTGGACGCGCACCCCGAGCCGTACGCCGCCCGGCCGCTCCTCGACCTGCCGGCGCAGTTCCTCCCAGACGTCGGCGAGCTCCACACCGTGCCTGCGCACCACGGGCTCCCCGGTGGGAGCCGCCCGCTCCACCCGGTCCGCGCGGAAGAGCCGGGGCGCGCCGTCCAGGTCGGCGGTCAGGTACCAGACGCCCGCCTTCACGACGAGGCCGTACGGGTCGACGGTGTAGACGCGCGGGGTGTCGGTGCCGCTGTGCCGGTAGTGGAGCGACAGCCGCCGGTCGGCGAAGACCGCGTCGTGCAGCTCGCCCACGTCGACGGCGGCCGGCGGCCCGCTCATCCAGCGGACAGGGTCCACCAGGATGCGCCGGCTGGTCTGTTCGGCGGCGGGCCGGTGCGGAGCCGGGAGCGCCGCCATCACCTTGCGCAGCGCGGACCCCAGCGCGGCGTCCAGCCCGAGCGCCGCGTGGGCGCCCTGTGCGGCGACGACGAACAGGGCGCGCGCCTCGTCGGCGGTGAGCCCGGAGACGTCCGTACGGAAGCCCGGCAGCAGGGCGATCCCCCCGTTGCGCCCCCGCTCCGCGTAGACGGGCACGCCCGAGGCGGAGAGCGCCTCGACGTCCCGGTAGATGGTGCGTACGGAGACTTCGAGGCGCTCGGCCAGCTCGCCGGCGGGCACCAGGCCACGGGTCTGGAGCAGCAGCAGGATGGAGAGCAGCCGGTCGGACTTCACCGCACCATCATGGCGCGGAGGTCAGCCGCGGGGTGCGCGGGCCAGCTGGCGGGACTGGGCGACGAGCCGGTCGGCGCTGTCCCAGACCTCCGCGTCCTCCTCCAGGAAACCGCCCGCGAGGTTGCGGGTGGTGATGGAGACGCGCAGCGGGCCGGGGGCCGGGCGGCAGCGGATGTGGGTGGTGAGCTCGATGGTGGGGGTCCAGCCCTTCAGCCCCAGCTCGAAGGAGGTGGGCGGCAGCGCGTCGACGGTGAGGAGCAGCGAGAGGGGGTCCGCGTCGCGGCCGTCCGCAAGCCCGAACCAGCCCCGCATCTCCCCCTTGCCCGAGGGTGCGCCGACGGCCCAGCCGACCGTCGCCGGGTCGAGCTTGATGTCGAGCCGCTCGGTGATGGCGGAGCTGCCGGGGATCGGCGCCGTGCCGTCGCTCGCCCCGAGGCACTGGTCCAGGGGCGGGATGGCCGGCGGCCGGGCCGTCGTACGGACCTCGTCGGTCAGGCCGTCCAGCTCGCCGTAGGTGGCCAGCACCCGGATGCGCTCGATCTCCGAGCCGTCCTCCGCGAACTGGAAGAGCGAGGCCTCGCCGGTGGAGAGGGTCCGGCCGGTGCGGACGACCTGGGTGCGGATCACGGCGGGGCCGGGCACGGAGGCCGTGAGGTAGTGGGCGGAGACCGAGAAGGGGTCGGAGTGCGGGAGCGCCTCGCCGAGCGCGCGGCCGAGCATGGCGAGCAGGTAGCCGCCGTTGACCGCGTGGATGATCGTCCAGCCCGCGGAGAGCTCCGCGTCGTAGACGCCTTCCTCCCGGAGGGCGACGGCGGTGTCGCGGTCGAACTCGCTGTCACCGATGGTCGCCTGTACTGCGCGCGACTCCTGCGCTGCTGCCTGTGCCATGGCATGCACGGTACACCGACCGTATTACTGAGCGGTAGCTTTTTGTTGCGGTCAGATGACGGCCGGACTCTCCTCCGCCGTGGCCGAGCGCCGGTTGTAGGCCCGCGGGGCCCTCCAGTGGAAGCGCATGGCCAGCAGCCTCAGGACGAACGCGGCGATGACGGCGGTGCCGCTCGTGTAGGCGTTGAGGGCCTCGAAACGGATGCAGAGGACCACCATGACGGCCCCGACGATCGCGGGCACGGCGTACAGGTCGCGGTCCCAGCGCAGCAGCGAGGGCACCTCGTTGGCCAGGACGTCGCGCAGGACACCACCGCCGACCGCGGTCGCCAGCCCGAGGGCGGCGGAGGAGGTGAGGCCGAGGCCGTAGTCGTACGCCTTGACCGTGCCGGACACGGAGAACAGACCCAGCCCCGCCGCGTCGAAGACGTTGACGCCGACCTGGATCCGCTCCACGTGCGGGTGCAGGAAGAAGACCAGACCGGCGGCGATCAGCGGGGTCAGGAAGTAGCCGAGGTCCGTGAACGCCGCCGGCGGGATCGCGCCGATCATCACATCACGGAAGATCCCCCCGCCCAGCGCTGTCACCTCGGCGAGGACCGCGATGCCGAAGACATCGAAGTTCTTGCGTACGGCGAGCAGGGCGCCCGAGATCGCGAAGACGAAGATCCCGACGAGGTCGAGCGCATGCTGGACGGAGGGGGTGAAGAGTTCGTTGAGCACCGGGCAATTGTGCCGGTACTACTCCTTCGGCTCGGCCTCCGCACCCTTGGACGGTGCGGCGGGGGCCTCACCGGACCCGCCCGACGCGGCAGGCTCGTCCGACGTGACCGGCCCAGCAGCGGCCCCGGGCTCGTCCGACGCCGCCGACTCAGCAGCGGCCCCGGTCGTGTCCGACACGACAGGCTCGGCAGCGGCCTCGTCCGGCACCTCGGCCTCGGCGGGCTTCCCCGCCGGCGCCCCGGCCTCCTCCGCCTTCGCCACCGCGGCCGGCTCGGCGGCGACCGTCGACTTCACGGTGATGCGGTCCGCGACGAGCGGCGCGTCCCCCGGTGCCTGGTCCTCGCCGTTCTCCGGGTGGTGGCACGCCACCTGGTGCCCGGTCTTCAGCTGGAGCAGTGGCGGCTCGGTCGTCGCGCAGACCTGCGTCGCCTTCCAGCACCGGGTGTGGAAGCGGCAGCCGCTCGGCGGTGAGATCGGTGACGGAACGTCGCCCTTGAGCAGGATGCGCTCGCTCTTCGCACCGCGCCGGCGCGGGTCCGGCACCGGTACCGCGGACATCAGCGCGTTCGTGTACGGGTGCATCGGAGCCGTGTACAGCGACGTACGGTCCGCCAGCTCGACGATCTTGCCGAGGTACATGACCGCGATCCGGTCCGAGACATGGCGGATGACCGACAGGTCGTGCGCGATGATCATGTACGTGAGGCCGAGCTCCTCCTGGAGGTCGTCCAGCAGGTTCACGACCTGCGCCTGGATCGACACGTCCAGCGCCGAGACCGGCTCGTCCGCGACGACCAGCTTCGGCTTCAACGCGAGCGCCCGGGCGATCCCGATGCGCTGACGCTGACCGCCGGAGAACTCGTGCGGGTAGCGGTTGTAGTGCTCGGGGTTGAGCCCCACCAGCTCCAGCAGCCGCTGGACCTCCGCCTTCACGCCGTCCTCGGGCTTGACGCCCTGGAGGCGGAAGGGGGTGCCGACGATCCCGCCGACCGTGTGGCGCGGATTCAGCGAGCCGTACGGGTCCTGGAAGATCATCTGGATGTCGCGGCGCATCGGCCGCAGGCGTCCCGCGGACATGTGCGTGATGTCGCGCCCCTGGAACTCCACCTTGCCGCCGGTCGGCTCCAGCAGGCGGGTCACCAGCCGCCCCATGGTCGACTTGCCGCAGCCCGACTCGCCGACGACGCCGAGGGTCTCCCCTGGACGCACGTCGAAGGTGAGTCCGTCCACGGCCTGGACCGCGCCGACCTTGCGCTTCAGCACGCCCTTGGTGATCGGGAAGTGCTTGACGAGGCCCTCGACCTTGAGGAGCGGCTCCGACCCGGACCCGTCCGACCCGGCCGCGGGAGACGCGGGAGTCTTCTTGTTCAGATCAGTCACAGCTTCGGCGCAATCTCTTCGGTCCAGATCCGGTCACGCTGCTCACGCGACATGTGGCACGCGGAGTAGTGCCCGTCGCTGACCTGCTGCAGCTCCGGACGCTCGGTGCGGGTGATGTTGTCCGGCGGGACGTCGGCGTACGGGCAGCGCGGGTGGAAGGCGCAGCCCGACGGGACGTTGATGAGGCTGGGCGGCGAACCCTTGACGGGGATGAGCCGCTCGGTCTGCTCCCGGTCGATGCGCGGCATCGAGCCGAGCAGCCCCCAGGTGTAGGGGTGCTGGGGCTCGTAGAAGACCTTCTCGGCGCTGCCGCGCTCGATGCAGCGTCCCGCGTACATCACGAGCAGGTGGTCCGCGATCTCGGCGACGACGCCGAGGTCGTGGGTGATCATGACGACCGCGGAGCCGAACTCCTTCTGGAGGTCGCGGATGAGGTCGAGGATCTGCGCCTGGACGGTGACGTCGAGGGCGGTCGTCGGCTCGTCCGCGATGAGCAGCTGCGGGTTGTTGACCAGGGCCATCGCGATCATGGCGCGCTGGCGCATGCCGCCGGAGAACTGGTGCGGGTAGTCCTCGTAGCGGCGGTGCGGCTCGGGGATCCCCACACGGTCGAGCATCTCGACCGCGCGCTTCTTCGCGGTCTTCTTGTCGACCTTGTTGTGGACCCGGTGGGCCTCCACGATCTGCGCGCCGATGCTGTAGTACGGGTGCAGGGCGGACAGCGGGTCCTGGAAGATCATGGCCATCTTCTGGCCGCGCAGCTTGCGCACGCGCTCGGGGCCGGCCCCGATGAGCTCCTCGCCGTCGAGCCAGATCTCCCCGCCGATGCGGGCGCGCTCCGAGGTGTGCAGGCCCATGATCCCCAGCGAGGTCACGGACTTGCCGGAGCCGGACTCGCCGACGATGCCGAGGGTCTGACCGGCCTTCAGGTCGAAGCTGACGCCGTCGACGGACTTGACCAGCCCGTCGTCGGTGTCGAAGTGGACGCTGAGATTCCGTACGGAGAGGAACTCGTGGCCGTCGCCGGACCGCGGGGCCGGGACGGTGGTGTCCGCCGCCGGGGCGTCCTTCTTGATTGCGTCGCTCATGAGAGCCTCACCCGGGGGTCGATCGCGGCGTACACGAGGTCCACCAGCAGGTTGCAGATGACGATGAAGAAGGCGGCGACCAGGGTCACGCCCATCACCTTGGGCAGGTCGGCGGTGGTCACGCCCTGGATGGCGAAGGCACCCAGCCCCTGGAAGGAGAAGACCCGTTCGGTGATGACCGCGCCGCCGAGCAGCAGTGCGAAGTCCATGCCGAAGATCGTGACGAGCGGGGTGAGCGCCGAGCGCAGACCGTGCTTGACCACGACCTTGCGCTCCTTGAGGCCCTTGGCCCGCGCGGTTCTGATGTAGTCCTCACCCATCGTCTCCAGCATCCCCGCCCGGGTGAGCCGGGCGTAGAGCGCGGAGTACAGGAGGGCGAGTGTGCACCAGGGCAGCACCAGGCTGCCCGCCCATGCGATCGGATCGTCCGCGAAGGGGACGTACTCCCCGTTGCCGAAGAGCGCCAGCACGACGAGGCCGGTGAAGAACATCGGCAGCGAGACACCGGCGAGGGCGACACCCATGGAGACACGGTCGAAGAACGAGCCCCGCTTCAGCGCGGAGACGACACCGATGGCGACACCGGAGACGACCCAGAGGACCGCGGCACCGACGGCCAGCGACAGCGTGACCGGAATGCGGTCGACGAGCTGCGGCCAGATCTCGGTGTGGGTCTTGAAGGAGTAGCCGAAGCACGGGGCGTTGCAGGTGACCGGGTCGGGACCGAACTGGTAGTCGGCGCCGACGACGATGCCCTTGACGAAGTTCCAGTACTGGAGATAGAGGGGCTGGTCGAGCCCCAGGTTCTTCTTGACCGCGGCGATCACGTCGGGGTCGGGGCTCTTCCCGACGTACTGGGCGGCCATCGAGTCGAGGGTCTGCCCGCCGAGGCGGGGCACCAGGAAGAAGATCGCGAACGTGACTGCGCTGACCACCAGCAGCAGCAACACCGCGGCGAATACGCGTCGGATGATGTACGCAGCCACAGCCGTGCGGCGCCGGGCGGGCGGGCGGGGTTACGCCCGCCGGCCCGGCGCCTTCACCTGCCTTTCAAGGGATGCTGTCGATGAACAGGTGTTACTTGCTGGACGTCAGCAGCACGTAGTCGTACATGCCGAGGTACGCGTCCGTGACCGTGACGTTCGCCGCGGAGTCCGGGCGGTACAGCAGGTTCTTGCGGTAGACGAGCGGGACGAGGGAGGCGTTCTCCATGACCTTCTGGTCGACGTCGCCCCAGGCGGCGTTACGGGCCGTGGCGTCCACGGTGCCGATGCCCTTGACCAGGGCCTCGTTGACACCCTTGTCGTCGAGCTCCATCAGGTTCGTGCCACCGGACGGCTTGATGGCCGTGCCGTTCACGATCTGGTCCAGGAAGCCGAAGCCGGTCGGCCAGTCGGCGCCCCACTGCATCATCATCATGCCGGCGTTGTTCTTGTGGACCCACTCGGGGACGCCCGCGAAGTCGGTGAAGTACTTGTCCGACGGGAACTGCTTGATCTCGGCGGTGATGCCGATCGCCTTCAGGCTGCCCTGGAGCTGCGTGGCGGCGGTGATCTCGTCAGGACGGTCGGAGCGCGCCGTCAGCGTGGTCTTGAAGCCCTTGGGCTGACCGCACTTGGTCAGGTGCTCCTTCGCCTTGGCGGCGTCGCCCTTGCTGCCCTCGGTCGGGTACAGGTCGAACTTCTTGTAGCCGGCGACGGTCGGGGGGATGACCGTGGAGGCCGGGTCGCCCTTGACCGAGCCACCGATCGAGTCGATCAGGCTCTGCTTGTCGACGGCGTACTGGACCGCCTTGCGGCACTCGATGTTGTCGAACGGCTTCACGTTGACGTTCAGCGCCATGTACTGCAGGGCGCCGGCGTACGGGTTGTCCGTCTTCGCCTTCTCGGCGGCCTTGACCAGGACCTTGGGCTGGGTCTTGGACTGCAGACCCGTGCCGTTCGCGTCCGCGGTGGTCACGTCGTTGAGCAGGTGGTCGTCGACCGTGGTGGGGTTGACGTTGAGCTTCAGCTCGATCTTGTCCGGCAGGGCCTTGCGGATCGGGTCCGTCTTCGGGTCCCACTCCGGGTTGCGGACGAGCGTCGCGCCCTTGCTCTCGTCGTACGCCGAGATCTTGTACGGACCCGAGGAGACCATCTTCTGGACGTAGCTGGCGCCCGTGTCGGCCTTCTGCTGGATCGGCGCGGTCTGCGAGAACGCGGCCAGGTAGTCCATGTCCGCGAACGGCTTGTTCAGCTTGAAGACGATCGTGTGGTCGTCCGGGGTCTCGATGGACTTGAGGCCCTCGGCGGACTTGTCCTTGTACGGACCCTTGTACTTGTCGCCGCCCTCGAGGTACGCCTTGAAGTACGTCGGGCCGTTGGACAGTGCCTCCGGCGCGAAGTTGGAGCGCTCGACGGCGTACTTGACGTCCTTCGAGGTGATCTCGGTGCCGTCCTCGAACTTCACGCCCTTGCGGAGCGTGTACGTCCAGGTCTTGGCGTCCGCGCTGGCCTTGCCGAGGCCCGTGGCGAGGTCAGGGACGACCTCCAGGCTCTCCTTGCCGGCGGCCGGCTTGAAGGTCACCAGGGAACGGGCGTACAGGCGGGAGAAGTTCTGCACCCAGCCGTAGTACGTGTTGCCCGGGTCCAGGGAGTCCGGGCCACTGGCGTGCTCGAAGGTGACCGTCCCCCCCTTCTTGTCGGTGGCGTTGACGATGCTCGTCAGCGCGGCGTCCGCCTTGGCGTTGCCCCCACCGCCGTTGCTGTCACCGCCCGAGTCGCTGCCGCTGCAGGCCGATGCGCCGAGCGATACCGCCACGGCCACGGCTATGGCCGCTGCTGTCTTTCTGTTCTGCATGCTGAGGAAAGCCCCCTCGCTAGTCCGGTGCGGCACAGCCGCGATTACTTGCCACGAGGGTCGAGTGCGTCACGCAGCCCGTCCCCCAGCAGATTGAAGGCCAGCACGGTGATGAAGATCGCCATGCCGGGGATGACCATGAACATCGGGTCCACCTCGTAGAGGTCGACCGCCTGCGTGAGCATGCCGCCCCACGACGCCTGCGGCGGTGCGATACCCACGCCGAGGAAGGACAGGGACGCCTCGAAGAGGATGTTCGTGGGGATCAGCAGCGTCGCGTAGACGAGGATCGGCGCGATCAGGTTCGGCAGCAGCTCGCGGAAGAGGATGAACGGACCGCGTGCGCCGAGCGACCTGGCGGCCTCGACGAACTCCCGCTCGCGCAGGGACAGGGTCTGCGCGCGGACGATCCGGCCGATGTAGGGCCAGCTGAAGAAGCCGATCACGAAGATCAGGACCGCGATCCGCAGCGTGAGGCCTTCCAACCCGAAGGCGTTGCCCTGCAGGGAGGCGGAGATGGAGATCGCGAAGAGGAGGAGCGGGAAGGCCAGGAAGGTGTCCATCAGGCGGCTGATGAAGCTGTCCACCCAGCCGCCGTAGAACCCGGCCACGACGCCCATGACGACGCCGATGACCACCGAGAGCAGCGTGGAGCCGACGGCGACCACGAGGGAGACCCAGGAACCTTCGAGGATGCGCGCCAGGATGTCGCGCCCGGTCTGCGGCTCGACGCCGAGGGGGTGGTCCCAACTCATGCCGCCCAGGGAACCCTTGGGCGCCAGCAGGACGGGGTCGACCAGGCTCTGGTTGAACGCGTCGGGGTCGAGCCCGAGGAGCGACTGCAGCGGCTTGGACAGCACCGCGACGAGGATCAGCAGCACGACAACGATGCCACCGGCCATCGCGGCCTTGTCCCGCTTGAAGCGCGTCCAGGCGATGCGGCCGAGCGAGCGGCCCTCGATCTCCTTGCGCCCGGCGCCTTCCAGCACCGTTTCGGGCCGTACATCCGCCCCGGTGGTCTCGATCGGTGCCGTCATTGCGCTGGAGACCCCTCTCGGCCGACGGTGGCCGGCCTGTGACCGCCGCTGTAGCGGCTCGTATCAACATGTGATGCATGTGGTGGTGCACGCCCGGACGAACCCTGTTTGAAAGAGGGATACGCGGGCATGGAGCACCTGCTGTAGGGAGTCTTCAACCACTTTGCGATCACCCGCCAGACCTGACGGGGAATGTTTGCTCAAACGTGATGCTGTCAGAGGGCTTCCGTTATCCGGACAGTCGTGCTTACTGAGCGGACCTCTCGGTCGCTAATCCGCTATAGCGGACATGCCGCCCAACAGCGTTGAACCTGTGCTTAATTGCCTCGGAGCATCCGGCGCCGCCTGACGCCGTCTCAGTACGCGCGCGGGGCCTGTCCGGTGGCCGGCGGGTAGCCGTAGCCGGGCCCGGTGGGTGCCGGGGCGTGTGCCTCGCGGTCGTAGAACGGCCGTGCGTTGGCGTTCAGCCACATCGCGACCGGGTCGTACTCGTCGGACAGCGAGACCGTGGAGACGGGCAGTCCGTCGGGGACGACGCCGATCGACTGCTGCATCATCGCGCGGACGGCGTCGACGGACGGGCGCCCGGTGTCGTAGAGGTCGAGCCCGATCGCGAGGTACGGGACCCCGAGCGCCGGCTGCACCCAGGCGCGCCGCAGCGCGCGGACGGCGGGGGTGCGGTGGGCGTTCTGCGACAGCAGGGCGTAGAACTGCGGGATCTCGACGGCGGGTTCGGTGAGCCTCAGCGGCCCCGCCGGCATCCGGTCGAGGCCGGTGGCGATGCGGCGCAGGTCCAGCCAGGGAATGCCCACTCCGCCGCCGGGGGCGTGCGGGTTGAGCCAGATGCCCCAGCGGTCGGGGAAGAGGGCGCGGGCGACGTCCCGGCCCGTGGTGACCTCGTGGGCCCTGTTCCAGCCGCTCGCCGAGAGCTCCTGGGCGGAGGTCACGCACGGGGCGTAACCCAGGCCGTCGACCTCCATGTTGCCGTACTGGGCGTCGGGGGAGCCCGCCGTGCCGTGCCAGAGCAGCATCCAGACCTGGCCGTCCGACAGTGACCGCAGCAGCGACTCGTAGGTGTCGAGGCGCCCGGGGGCCACTTGGCGCAGCATGTGCTCGACCTGCCCGGCCGCCGCGGTGCCTGACGCACTCACCTGGGTCCCGCCCCTCTTCGATCCGCTGTTCCCGCATGCCTCGCGGTGCTGTGGCGCCGCTCCCGGGCACACGGGGCGGCCTCGTCATCCAACCAGCTTATGCGCCGCCCCCGACACCGACTCGACGCCATGTGCCCGTACGGGTACGGCCCTCAGTGCCCGTCGTGCCGGTAGAACGGGCGCACCTTCTCCAGCATCCAGTCGCCGACCGGATCCTGCGCCACGTCGAGCAGGAGGAGATTGACCGGCCAGGGGACCTGGGCCCGGCCCAGCGCACGCCCCAGGGCGTCCATCGGGACGCTCTGCGTCGCCGCGTCCAGGACGGCGAGTTCGACGCCGACGAAGAGGACGGGGCTGTCGCCCTCGATGCTGGCCAGCACCCTGCGCGCGGTGCCCACGACACCGGTCGCCTGGAATTCGGCGGACACCGCGGACAGGAAGTCGACGGGGTCCTCCTTCCAGTCCGGCTCGTACAGCCGGACCCGGCCACCGCTCGCGGGGCCGTCCAGCGCGGTGCGCCCGGCCCGGCAGAGCTCGGCGACGGCGGGCGGCGGCAGGGGTATCCCGACCGCGCCGCCCGGATTGACCGCGATGCCGAGCTGCGGCGGGAGCCCGCGGGCGAACTCGCGCGCGGGTGCGACGGTGAAGGAGAGATGGGGGCCGACGCACTGGAGGAACTGCGCCTCGGAACTGAAGACGGGAACGTACGCGCCGCCCTCGATGTCGACCGTCGGCAGGTCGAGGGCGGTGCTGTCGGGTCCGCCGCCGTTCGGCAGCGGCACCCAGATCTGGCTGCGGCCGAGCACCTCGACCAGCCGTCCCCCCGCGCCGGGGACGCCGAGCGAGGCGCTGAGCACTTCTTCGAGCTCGTTGGCCGGCCATCCCTGCGACGGATGCGGAGCCTGGGCCTGAGCCGGAATGTCCACGGTGTCTGTGTCCCTTTCTCGCCGTGCGGTGCGGCTGAAACCTTAGACCGGCTCGCGCCGTGAAGGCAGTGCCGCAGGCGGGAGCGGCCTCCGGGGCCACCGCACCGTCCAGATTCCGGACACCGGACGGGAGGGGTGCGAACTGTGCGTATGCGAATGGTGACGCCTCGGACCACACCTCCGGCTGCCCCGGAACCGCACGGTCCGCCCCCGTCATGAATCGACCCCCGACCGCCTACTCCTGCGGGAGCCGGGCCGCCGGGAAGGAGATCCGGAGGATCGCCGCAGCGGCCTCGCGGTCGAGCAGGACCGCCGAGGCGCACCCCGGTGGCAGCACCCCGCTCTCGGTGTCGCGCAGCAGCCGCCCGACCGCGCGCCGGTGCCGGGCGAACGCGTATCCGGAGACTCCGCGCCCCCGCTCCCGCTGCCCCTGCCTGGCCACCCGGGGGGTGACGTCGAGCAGCACGAGGTGCAGGGTGCTGCCCCGGCGCCGGGCCTCGCGCGCCAGCCAGCGCCGCACCCAGGCCTGCGTGCCGCAGTCGTGCACGACGACGGAGCCGCCCGCCCGCAGGGCCCGCCACAGCCCGGCGTAGTGCGCGACGCGCACCAGGGGGCGGTAGAGGGCGTACGGGAGTAATCCGGGCAGGGCGGCCGCCCAGCGGTCCCTGGTGTCCTGGGAGTCGATCGCGTGCTCCAGGACCGCCCGCCGGATCAGCGTCGACTTGCCGCTGCCGGGCAGCCCCGAGACCACCACCACGTCACCGGCCGCGAAGTCCAGCCCGCGCGGACCGGCGCCGCCCTTGCCCCGCAGGTCACTGACCACCGGAGCACCCCCGTCCACCGGCTCTCGGGCGGGCACGCCCGGCTGCCGCGGCATCGCACCGCGTGCCGCCCCCGCCGTTGTCGCGTAGCGCTGCAACGTCATCGCCTTCCCCCTGCCGATTCACCCACCGACCTGTCCACGAAGTGTAAAGAAAAGGTAATGCGGCACAACCGCTTCCGGCTCCACGTGTCGGCGCCGGCACCCGTAAGGACCGGGACGCCCCACTCTCCCCCAAGGCGTGCGATGATGACCCCGCCAACTGCATACCGGCCGTTTGAATCCGCGCGGGAGAGTCCCGGTCACTGTGTGCGCCGGGCGCCGAAGGAGCAAGTTCCTCCCTTGAATCTCTCAGGCCCCGTACCGCGTGGATGAGGCAGATCTGAAAAGCGGGCCGCTGTGCGGCTCCACCCAAGGTGCAAGCCGACCCTGACGGGGCTGTCCCCGTCAGGACCCTTTCAGGGGCTCTCGGCGAACCTCTCAGGTTCCGATGACAGATGGGGAGGGAACCACCCCCCTGTCGTCATGCCCTGGAGCCATGTCCATGAGCACTGCCCCGAGCGCCGCCCCCCGCCTGACCGCCCTCGATGCCCTGCATCGCTCCCTGGGCGCGACCATGACCGACTTCGCCGGCTGGGACATGCCGCTGCGCTACGCCAGCGAGCGCGACGAGCACAACGCCGTGCGCACCCGGGCCGGACTCTTCGACCTGTCGCACATGGGCGAGATCACCGTCACCGGACCGCAGGCCGCGGCCTTCCTGAGCTTCGCGCTGGTGGGCAACATCGCCACCGTCGGCGTGGGCCGGGCCCGCTACACGATGATCGTCGCGGAGGACGGCGGGATCCTGGACGACCTGATCGTCTACCGCCTGGCCGACAGCGAGTACATGGTGGTCGCCAACGCGGGCAACGCCCAGCTCGTCCTGGACACCCTGACCGGGCGCGCCGGCGGCTTCGACGCCGAGGTGCGGGACGACCGCGACGCGTACGCGCTGATCGCCGTCCAGGGCCCCGACTCCCCCGCCGTACTGAAGTCGGTCACGGACGCCGACCTGGACGGACTGAAGTACTACGCCGGGCTCCCCGGGACGGTCGCCGGCGTCCCCGCGCTCATCGCCCGTACCGGCTACACCGGTGAGGACGGCTTCGAGCTCTTCGTCGCCCCCGCCCACGCCGAGCAGCTGTGGACGGCCCTCACCGAGGCCGGCGCGCCGTACGGGCTGATCCCCTGTGGGCTCTCCTGCCGCGACACGCTCCGCCTGGAGGCGGGCATGCCTCTGTACGGACACGAGCTGACCACCGCGCTGACGCCCTTCGACGCGGGCCTGGGCAGGGTCGTGAAGTTCGAGAAGGAGGGCGACTTCGTGGGCCGCGAGGCGCTGACCGCCGCGGCGGAGCGGGCGGAGACCGCGCCGCCGCGCAAGCTCGTCGGCCTGGTCGCCGAGGGCCGCCGGGTCCCGCGGGCGGGCTTCCCGGTCGTCGTCGGCGGGGAGGTCGTGGGCGAGGTCACGTCCGGCGCGCCGTCGCCCACCCTGGGCAAGCCGATCGCCATGGCCTACGTGGACGCGGCGCACGCCGAGCCCGGCACCGAGGGTGTCGGGGTCGACATCCGGGGCACGCACGAACCGTACGAGGTCGTGGCGCTGCCCTTCTACAAGCGCCGTAAGTGACACAGCGCCCGCGCACGTGACGCAGTCGTGTCTCACACCGTAAGACCACCGTTCATCAGCACTCCCCCGCGTACAGGAGAATTCAGGTCATGAGCAACCCCCAGCAGCTGCGGTACAGCAAGGAGCACGAGTGGCTGTCGGCCCTCGAGGACGGCGTGGCCACGGTCGGCATCACCGAGTTCGCGGCCAACGCGCTCGGTGACGTCGTCTACGCCCAGCTCCCGGAGGTCGGTGACGCGGTGACCGCGGGCGAGACCTGCGGTGAGCTGGAGTCGACCAAGTCGGTCAGCGACCTGTACTCGCCGGTGACCGGCGAGGTGACCGCGGCCAACCAGGACGTCGTGGACGACCCGTCGCTGGTGAACTCCGCCCCCTTCGAGGGCGGCTGGCTGTTCAAGGTGCGCGTCGCGGAGGAGCCGAACGACCTTCTCTCCGCCGACGAGTACACCGCGTTCTCCGGCAACTGAGACCTTAGGGACCCACTGATGTCGCTTCTCAACTCCTCCCTCCACGAGCTGGACCCGGACGTCGCCGCCGCCGTCGACGCCGAGCTCCACCGCCAGCAGTCCACCCTCGAGATGATCGCCTCGGAGAACTTCGCTCCGGTCGCGGTCATGGAGGCGCAGGGCTCCGTCCTCACCAACAAGTACGCCGAGGGCTACCCCGGCCGCCGCTACTACGGTGGCTGTGAGCACGTCGACGTGGTCGAGCAGATCGCGATCGACCGCATCAAGGCGCTCTTCGGTGCCGAGGCCGCGAACGTCCAGCCGCACTCGGGTGCGCAGGCCAACGCCGCCGCGATGTTCGCGCTGCTGAAGCCGGGCGACACGATCATGGGTCTGAACCTGGCCCACGGCGGTCACCTGACCCACGGCATGAAGATCAACTTCTCCGGCAAGCTCTACAACGTGGTCCCGTACCACGTCGACGACACCGGCGTCGTGGACATGGCCGAGGTCGAGCGCCTCGCCAAGGAGTCGAAGCCGAAGCTCATCGTGGCCGGCTGGTCCGCCTACCCGCGCCAGCTGGACTTCGCCGCCTTCCGCCGCATCGCGGACGAGGTCGGCGCGTACCTGATGGTCGACATGGCGCACTTCGCGGGCCTGGTCGCCGCGGGTCTGCACCCCAACCCGGTGCCGCACGCCCACGTCGTCACGACCACCACGCACAAGACCCTCGGCGGTCCGCGCGGTGGCGTCATCCTGTCGACGCAGGAGCTCGCCAAGAAGATCAACTCGGCGGTCTTCCCCGGTCAGCAGGGCGGCCCGCTGGAGCACGTGATCGCGGCCAAGGCCGTCTCCTTCAAGGTCGCGGCGACCGAAGAGTTCAAGGAGCGCCAGCAGCGCACCCTGGACGGCGCCCGCATCCTCGCCGAGCGCCTGGTGCAGCCGGACGTCACCGAGGTGGGTGTCTCCGTCCTCTCCGGCGGCACGGACGTCCACCTGGTCCTCGTCGACCTGCGCAACTCGGAGCTGGACGGCCAGCAGGCCGAGGACCGGCTCCACGAGCTGGGCATCACGGTCAACCGGAACGCCATCCCGAACGACCCGCGGCCCCCGATGGTCACCTCGGGTCTGCGCATCGGCACGCCCGCCCTGGCCACCCGTGGCTTCCAGGCCGAGGACTTCACCGAGGTCGCCGAGATCATCGCGGCCGCCCTGAAGCCCGCGTACGACGCCGAGGCCCTCAAGGCCCGTGTGATCGCGCTGGCCGAGAAGTTCCCGCTGTACCCCGGCGTCAAGTAGTCACCCAGGATTTGCACGCCGGGTGGGGGCACCGCGCACACTGAACACAGTGTGCGCGGTGCCCCCACCCCTTTGCCCCGCGTACCCGGGCCCACCGGCCCGTCCCCGCACCACCCGGCGGACAACGACGTCCACCAACGCCTTAGGAGTACTCCCGTGGCCCTCTCGGTCTTCGACCTCTTCTCGGTCGGTATCGGCCCGTCCAGTTCCCACACGGTCGGCCCGATGCGCGCGGCCCGCATGTTCGCCCGCCGCCTCAAGAACGAGGGCCTGCTCGTCCACACCGCGTCGGTGCGGGCCGAGCTCTACGGCTCGCTCGGCGCGACCGGCCACGGCCACGGCACGCCCAAGGCCGTGCTGCTCGGCCTGGAGGGCGAGTCGCCCCGCACGGTCGACGTCGAGGGCGCCGACGCCCGCGTCGAGGAGATCCGCGCCTCGGGGCGCATCAGTCTCCTGGGCGTGCACGAGATCCCCTTCGACGCCGACGAACAGCTGGTCCTGCACCGGCGCAAGGCCCTGCCGTACCACGCCAACGGGATGACGGTCCTCGCTTACGACCGTGACGGCGCCCCGCTGCTGGAGAAGACCTACTACTCGGTGGGCGGCGGCTTCGTCGTCGACGAGGACGCCGTGGCCGGCGAGAACCCGATCATCCCGGACGACACCGTCCTCAAGCACCCCTTCCGCACCGGCGACGAGCTGCTGCGCCTCGCCGGTGAGACCGGCCTCTCCATCTCCTCCCTCATGCTGGAGAACGAGAAGGCCTGGCGCACGGAGGACGAGATCCGCGCCGGCCTCCTGGAGATATGGCGCGTCATGGAGGCCTGCATCGCGCGCGGCATGTCCCGTGAGGGCATCCTCCCCGGCGGCCTGAAGGTCCGCCGCCGCGCCGCGAACTCGGCCAGGCAGCTGCGCGCCGAGGGCGACCCCCAGGCGCACGCGATGGAGTGGATCACCCTCTACGCGATGGCCGTCAACGAGGAGAACGCCGCCGGGGGCCGCGTCGTCACCGCCCCGACCAACGGCGCGGCGGGCATCATCCCCGCCGTCCTGCACTACTACCTGAACTTCGCGGCGGGCGGCTGCACCCAGGCCGAGAAGGAGGACGGCGTCGTCCGCTTCCTCCTGGCCGCCGGGGCCATCGGCATGCTCTTCAAGGAGAACGCCTCCATCTCCGGCGCCGAGGTCGGCTGCCAGGGCGAGGTGGGCTCCGCCTGCTCCATGGCCGCGGGAGCCCTCGCCGAGGTCCTGGGCGGCTCCCCCGAGCAGGTGGAGAACGCCGCGGAGATCGGCATGGAGCACAACCTGGGCCTCACCTGCGACCCGGTCGGCGGCCTCGTACAGATCCCCTGCATCGAGCGCAACGGCATGGCGGCGGTCAAGGCGGTCACGGCGGCGAAGATGGCGCTGCGCGGCGACGGCAGCCACAAGGTCTCCCTGGACAAGGTCATCAAGACCATGAAGGAGACGGGCGCGGACATGAGCGTCAAGTACAAGGAGACGGCCCGCGGCGGGCTCGCGGTGAACATCATCGAGTGCTGAGGCCGCACGCCCCGGCCGTCGCTCACCCCTGCGCCGCGGTCGGATCCGGGGATCGCTACCGGGCCCTGGCCACCGGTGCCGGCAGCGCGATGTACGGACGGCGGGAACTCGGCCGAACCGCACGCCCGGCCCCCGCACGGGGCGGGCGGGGGCCGGCCGGGCGGTGGAGCGTTCCCGGCCACCGGGCGGCGGGCGGAGAGCGCGGTGAGAGGCCCGGGTCCCAGGATGCCCCTGGTCGTTGTGGCCGCCATCCGTCCGAGTCGTACGCGGACGTCCGCCGCCTTCGTCAGGAGCACGCGCATGCGCCTTCGCCCTCTGGTCACCGTCGCCGTTCTGGCGGCCGCCGTGGTCGGCTCCACCGCGACGTCCTCGTCGGCCGATCCCAAGCCCGATCCGGACACGAACTACCTCACCGACACCAAGTACGACGCCGTGGCCTTCGGTATGAGCAGACAGCAGGTCGAGGCCGTCATCGGCACACGGCCGTACTGCTCCGCGATCGGGGTCGGCGGCGCCCTGGTCTGCTGGGCGAAGAACCAGTTCGTCGACCAGACGGCGTCGTTCACCTTCAACACCTCCGACCAGCTGGTCAGGAAGGAGAAGGACTATGCCTTCGCCTACGCCTGGTACACGTACGACCTGCCCCGGACCATGACCGAGGTCCAGTACGAGCAGGGGTTCGCGGTGGGTGACACGCTGGCGGAGGTCAACGCCGTCGTCGCCGGTACGGCATGCACCGACATATGGGCCGAGCGCCCCGACCACCCGTCGTCCAGCGGGTGGAAGACCATGATCCATTGCACCGGGACCGTCGAGGAGTCCTACCCGGAGATCGAGTTCTTCTTCACCGACGGCGTGCTGACGAGTAAGACCTACTCGTCCCGCGACGACGTCCGCTGACCCCGCCGGTCCGCCGGAACCCGTGTCCCGCGTGGTGAGCCGCGCGCCCTTCTCAGCGGCGGCGGCACCCACGTCCTCTTGACGTCGCGGCTTCCCGGGCCGGCCGGAGAAGACCGTGCCGCATCCCGAGAGCGGTCCCGCTCCGGACGCCGTGTGCCGGGGCGCCGTCGGTCCCGACGGCGCCCCGTACGCGGCTGCGTCCTTCCCGTACCCGGTCCGCACGGCTCGGTAGCATGCGGCGCGTGGCCATCAGACTTGAGAACGTCGGCATCGCCGTCCGCGACCTCGAAGCAACGATCTCCTTCTTCACCGACCTGGGCCTCACGGTCGTCGGCCGTGACACGGTCAGTGGGGAGTGGACCGACACCGCCGTGGGCCTGGACGGCAATCACGCCAACATCGCGATGCTCCGGACGCCGGACGGCCACGGCTGCCTCGAACTCTTCGAGTACATCCACCCCGAGGCGATCGAGACGGAGCCCACGCGTCCCCACGAGATCGGCATGCACCGCGTCGCCTTCTCGGTCGACGACATCGACGAAGCCCTTGCGACGGCCGCGAGGCACGGATGCCATCCGCTGCGTGGGGTGGCGACCTACGGTGACGTCTACAAGCTCACCTACCTCCGCGGCCCCAGCGGCATCCTCGTGATGCTCGCCGAGGAGCTGAAGAAGGGCTGACGTCCCGCATCGAAGACGACACACGAGGAGACCGCCCGGGGGCGGTCTCCTCGTGTCTGTCGTCCGGTGGGCCGGGGGACGGCGCTCGATCAGATGCGTACGGCGGCCTGGTAGCTGCCGACGGTGTCCATCGACTCGTAACGGACGTAGGCGCCCGGGTACGGCGCGTGCAGCACGGTGTTGTTGCCGGCGTAGAGGCCCACGTGCGAGGTGTTGCTGAAGAAGACCAGGTCTCCGGGCTTCAGCTGACCGCGCCCGATGCGGGTGCCCTCGTTGATCTGGGTGAACGTGGTGCGGGTGATGTCGGCACCGGCCTGGGCGTACGCCCACATGGTCAGGCCCGAGCAGTCGAAGGAGTCGGGGCCCGTGGCCGCGCGGACGTAGGGCTTGCCCACCCGTGTGTCGGCGGCCGCGAGCGCCGCCGCCCCGAGGGCGGAGGCCGGGACCTCGTTGCCCAGCTCGACCCGGTCGCCGGCGGAACGGCTGGCGCGCTGCTCCTGCTCCGCCATCTTGGCGCGCTCGGCGGTGGTGAGTGTGTTCAGCAGCTTCTGGGCCTCGGCCAGCTTGCCCTGGAACTTCTTCTTGTTCTCGCCGAGCGCCGTGCGGACCTCGGTCAGATCCGCGAGCTTGCCCTGCGCCTCCTTGCGCTGCTGCGCGAGGGTGCGCTGCTTCGCCTGGATCTTGCGCAGCGACTCGGCCTGCTTGGCCGTCAGCTGGTCGAGCGCGGAGGCCTGGTCGAGGAAGCTGTCCGGGTCCGAGGAGAGCAGCAGCTGGACCGACGGGTCGAGACCGCCGGAGCGGTACTGCGCGGTGGCGAGCGAACCGAGTTCGTTCCTCAGGGTGTTGAGCTCCTCCTGGCCGCGGGCGACGGTGTCCTGGAGCGCGTCGGCCTGCTTCTTGAGCTTGTCCTGCTGCTCCTTGGCGCCGTTGTACTTCTCCGTGGCCTCCTCGGCCTCGTGGTAGAGCTTGTCGACCTTCGCCTTGACCTCGCTCTTCGTCGGCTTGGGGTCGGCGTGGGCCGCCTGGGAGGTCAGGGCCACGGCTGCGGCGGCGGTCGCGGTGAGCACGGTCACGCGGGTGCGGCTCGGCTGCTTGGGACGACGGTGGGACGCCACGGAGGCGAGCTCCTTCTTCCTCGAGCCGCCTACCGGGCTGCGGGGGAAGCGTCCCCGGCTCCGCGCACGTCACGGACTCGGCGGTTCCTTCGCTGCCACCCCGGGTGGGCGATCAACCGTACGAAGGTTCGGAGCTCGACCTTAGTGACCATCCTGTGACCAGTTCAATGTTTCGGTGAAGATTGTCGACACACCGGGGTGATCTTTACTCACCTCGCACGCCGCGTAGCCGTGACCTGACGGACCGTCCGCTCATGGGCAAGCTTCTTGACGACTCGTCAGGTCACGCTCTGCGCTCCTACGGGACCGGTGGCGCGTCCCGGCGGAGGGCGACGACGTCGATCTCCACCAGGATGTCCATGAGGTCGGAGCCGACGGTCGTGCGGACCGGGTGCGGCGCGGTGAAGAAGGTGCGGTACACGGCGTCGTAGGCGGCGAAGTCGCGGCGCAGGTGCTGCAGATGGGCCGTGACCTTGACGACGTCCTGCGTCCCGAGACCTTCCGCCTCCAGTACGGCGCGGACGTTCCGCAGAACCTGCGCGGTCTGCTCCTCGACGGTGCCGGCGACCGCACCGGTGTCCGGGTCCTGCGGGCCGAAGCCCGAGGTGAAGAGGTAGGGGCCCGCGGCGATGCCCTGGCTGTAGGCGCCGGCCGGGTCGGGGGCGCGGTCGGTGCGGACCGCGCGCCGGGCGCCGGGAGGGGTCGCGGTCATCGGGTGAGGTCTCCTTCGCGGGCGTTGACCTCCGCGTAGTGGCGGAGCTTGTCCTCGTCGACGGTGACGCCGAGTCCGGGGCCGGCCGGGACGCGCAGGCTGCCGTTCTCGAGCGTGAGGGGCTCGATGATGTCGTCGGCGTGCAGGTAGTACATGGAGTCGATGGCGCGGGAGAGGACGGGCGTACTGGCGACGACCGCGAGATGGGCGGCGGTCGCGATGCCGAGTTCGCCGCCGCTGTGCAGGTTCATGCCGAGCCCGAAGGTCTCGCAGTGGGCCGCGAGTGCCTTCGTGGCCGCGATGCCGCCCCACTTGTAGACGTCCCCGTGGATGACGTCCACGGCTCCCAGGCGCATGGCCGGCGCGAAGTCCTCGAAGCGTACGACGCACATGTTGGTGCACAGCGGGATGCGGACCTTGGCGCGGACCTGGCTCATGCCCTCGATGCCGACGCACGGGTCCTCGAGGTATTCGAGGTCCAGCTCCTCCAGGGCTATGCCGGCGCGGATCGAGTCGGGCACGGACCAGGCCGCGTTGGGGTCGACGCGCAGGCTCACCGCGGGCAGCGCGGCGCGCAGCGCGCGGAGGATCTCGACGTCCCCCTGGACGTCCTTGGTGCCCTTGAGCTTGACGGCCCGGAAGCCTCCCTCGGTGACGACGCGGAGGGTGTGCTCGGCGAGCGCGGCGGGCAGGTCGGCCGGCCCGGCGCCGGGGGCGTCGGCCCGGGTGACGAGCGCGGTGAGCGGGACCTCCTCGCGCACCGGGCCGCCGAGGAGGTCGGTGACGGACTGTCCGGTGGCCTTGCCCATGGCGTCCCAGCACGCGACGTCCAGGGCGGCGATCGCGGCGTAGCCGAGGTAGCCGTAGAAGAAGGGCACCATGTGCTGCTTGCGGTGGAAGGCCTCCAGGGCGAAGGGGCTCATGCCGATGAGGTCCTCGGCGAGGATCTTGACGATGGCGGCGACGGGCCGGCCCCACATGGTCTCGCCCCAGCCCTCGACCCCGGTGTCGGTCCGGATGCGCACGACGGTGCGGGTCTCCCCGGTCTTCGTCTCGAAGGAGCTGGTGAACGGGTTGACCAGGGGCAGGTTCACGACGTGGACGTCGACATCGGTGATCTTCATGCTGTTCCTCGTTCGGTTCGGATGGTGCGGTGGGTGCGGGCCCGCCCGGTCACGGCCCGGTGCGGGTCGCGTTGTCGAAGGCCTGGACGGCGCGCGCCAGGCCGAGGGCGCGGTCGTCCAGGAGCCTGCGGCCGTGCGCGGCGTCGGCGCCGGAGGCGTCGTCGGTGGAGCCTCCGACGCGTTCCCATTCGCCGTGCCGCTCGACGGTGAGCCCCGGGTAGGGCGGGCGGTCGAAGAGCGGAGGCGGGTCGACCGGGGCCCGCGAGGGGACGGGCGTGCGCACCAGGGAGGGGTGCGCGGCGAGCATGAGGGAGGTCTCGAACCAGCCCGCGTGCCCGGGCGTGACGTCGGGGCGGCCGCCGTCCTCACCCCCGCCGGTCACCGTCCAGTACGAGCAGGCCGCGGCGGTGACCTCGGCGCGCAGCGCGAAGCGCTTGACGGCGAGCTTCATGATCTCGTCGTTGCCGCCGTGCCCGTTGACGACGAGGATGCGCCGGTGTCCGCACGCGGCGAGGGAGTCGAGTATCTCGCCGAGGACGGCTCCCAGCGTGGGGGCGGACAGGGTCAGGGCCGCCGCGAACAGGTGGTGCGGGCTGTGGCCGTAGGGCAGCGTCGGCAGCCGGACGAGGGACGGGGCCCCGCCCGTGGCGTCCTCGTCCAGCAGGGCGAGCGCCCGGTCCACCACGGCGTCGACGAGGAGGGTGTCGGTGCCCATCGGCAGATGCCCGGCGTGCTGCTCCTGGGAGCCGATGGGGAGCAGTGCGATGGCCCCGGGTGCCGCCTCGCGGGTCTCCTGCCAGGTGGTTTCGGTGAGGTGCCGGTGGCTCATACGGCTATCTCCCCGGAACACGGACGTGGCAGAGTCGGCGTATGGCGCATGAACGTTCTCCCTTGCGGTTGGTGCCGGAACCCGTGCCGGGTCCGGAGGTGCGGGCGGTTCCCCGCACGCTGGGGGCCGTGGAGCTGCTGCCCGGCCGGATCCGCGCGGCGCTGCTCGACCGCTCGGGTGCCGTGCTCGACCGGACCGAGGCGGAGTTCGACGCGTCGTCCCCGAGCCCCGCGGGGCCCGACGAGGCGCTCGCGCGGGTGGCGGCCGTGTTCGAGGGGCACCGTCCGTCCGGGATCGGAGTCGCCGCGGCCGGGGTGATCGATCCGGCGGGGGGCCGGGTGATCGAGGTCAACGAGGCGCCGGCGCTGCGCGGCTACCGGGTGGCCGAGCGGCTGGAGAAGCTGACCGGTGCGCCGGTGCGGGTCGAGCACCGCGCCCGGGTCCAGGTGCTCGGGGACCGGTGGTTCGGGCCGGGCCGGGGCCGGCGTTCCTTCGCCTCGGTGTCGACCGGCGAGGTGCTGGGGGTGGGCATCCTGTACGACGGTGAGGTGCTGGCCCCCGAGGGCGGCCGCAGCGGCGCCCATATGACGGTGTCGGCCAGTGGCGAACCGTGCACGTGCGGCCGGCGGGGCTGCTGGAAGACGGTGGCCACCACCCGCTGGCTGCGGCAGCGGGCCGAGGCGCTCGGCCTCGGGGCCGCGGGCGCCTCGCTCGGCGCTCTGGTGGCGTCGCGGGACGAGGCGGCGCGGACGCTGGTGGCGGAGTACGCGGAGAATCTGGTGCTGGGGCTCGCCACGGTCCAGCAGCTGTTCGCCTGCGGCCTCTTCGTCCTGCACGGGGAGGCCCGGGAGGGCGGGGAGCCGTTCCGGGCCCTGGTGGAGTCCCGGCTGCGCTCGGACGCCCTGGGCGGCGGCGAGCTCCCCCGGGTGGTGGTGAGCGAGGCGGCGGTGGACGACGTCGTACTGCTGGGCGGGGCGGGGCTCGTCCTGTCGGGCAGGTAGGTGCGGGGCGGCGCTCATGCGGTGCCGTCGTGCGCGGGGTGCGGGCCGGCCGGTGCCGTCTCCGTGCCGTCGGTGGCGGCGCGCCGGGTCCTGCGGGCCCTCGCCGGGTCCGGGATCGGTACGGCGTCGAGGAGCCGGCGTGTGTACGGGTGCTCCGGGGCGGTGAACACCTGGTGAGCGGTTCCCACCTCGACCAGGCGGCCCTGGCGCATGACGGCGACCCGGTCGGCGACCTGCTGGACGACCGCGAGGTTGTGGCTCACGAAGACGTAGGTGAGGCCGAGGCGTCGCTGGAGGTCGGCGAGCAGGTCCAGGACACGGGCCTGGACGGACACGTCGAGGGCGCTGGTGGGTTCGTCGAGGACGACGAGGCGGGGTTCGAGGCCGATCGCCCGGGCGATGGAGATGCGCTGGCGCTGGCCGCCGGAGAACTCGTGGGGGTAGCGGTCGAGGATCGTGTCGTCGAGGCCGACGGCTTCGAGGAGTTCACCGACGCGCTGCCGGACGTGGGCCCGGCCGCGCCGGCCCCGGGCCCGCGGGTCGTGGGTGACGAGGGGTTCGGCGACGATGTCGACGATCCGCAGCCGCGGGTTCATGCTGGAGTAGGGGTCCTGGAGGACGACCTGCATCTGGCGGCGGACCTTGCGCATCGCGGCGGCGTCGAGGCCGAAGAGGTCGGCGCCCTCGAAGCGCACGGTGCCCGAGGTCGGCTCCAGCAGGCGGAGCAGCAGCCGGGTCAGTGTGGTCTTCCCGCAGCCGGACTCCCCCACCAGCGCGAGGGTCTCGCCCTCACGGACGGTGAGGCTCACGTCGTCGACGGCGACACTGGTGCCGAACTCCTTGCGCAGCGAGTCGAGTTGGAGAAGAGGCGGGGCTGTGTCGGTCATCCGGCGGTCTCCAGTCGGGGTGTCGCGTCGAGCAGTCGGCGGGTGTAGGGGTCCTGGGGACGGGCGAACACGTCGTGGACGTCCCCGCTCTCGACGGCCTCGCCGTGGTGCATGACCACCACACGGTCGGCGGTCTCCGCGACGACGCCGAGGTCGTGGGTGATGAGGACGACGGCCATGCCGTGCCGTTGCTGGAGCCGGACGAGGAGGTCGAGGATCTGGCGCTGCACGGTGACGTCGAGCGCCGTGGTGGGCTCGTCGGCGATGAGGACGCGGGGCCGGGCCACGAGTGCGGCGGCGATCATGACGCGCTGGCGCAGGCCGCCGGAGAGCTCGTGGGGGTACTGGCGGTAGCGGCGCTCGGGGTCGGGGATGCCCACCTCGTCCAGCGCGGCCAGGGCCGCGGCCCTGGCCTCGGCCCGGCTGTGGCCTCCGTGGTGGCGGAGCACCTCGGCGACCTGGCTGCCGATGCGCTGCAGCGGGTCGAGGCTGGTCATCGGGTCCTGGAAGATCATGGACAGTTCGGCGCCCCGGATCCGGCCCATTTCGCGTTCACTGCGGGTGAGGAGGTCCTTGCCGTCGAGGAGGATGTGGCCGCCGGCGTAGACGCAGGGCGGTTCCGGGTTGAGGCGGAGCGCGGACAGCGCGGTCGCGGACTTGCCGCTGCCCGACTCGCCCACGACGGCGAGGGTCTCCCCCGGCGCCACGGCGAGGCTGACACCCCGGACCGCGTGGACGGTCGTGGTCGCGAGGCGGAAGTCGACGCGCAGGTCGTGGATCTCGAGGACCGGCGCTGCAAAGGTGGTGGAGGTCATCGGCGGTAGGCCTTCGGGTCCGCGACGTCGCGCAGGGCGTCGCCGGTGATGTTGACGGCGAGGGAGGTGAGCATGAGGGCGATGCCGGGGAAGACGGCGACCCACCACGAGGTGCCGAGGTAGAGCTGTCCGTCGGCGAGCATCGAGCCCCAGGTCACCGTCTCCTTGGGGACGCCGAGGCCCAGGTAGCTGAGCGAGGCCTCGGCGACGACGGCGGCCGCGATGTGGAGGGTGCCGATGGTGGCGAGCGGGGCCATCACGTTGGGCAGCAGGTGGCGGCGCATGATCGCGGTGTGGCCGACGCCGATGGCACGGGCCTCGGTGATGAAGTCCCGGGAGCGCAGGGACAGCACCTCGGAGCGTACGACGCGGGCGTACGACACCCAGCCGGTCACGCCGAGGACGAGGATGACGTACCAGAGGCCCGAGCCGAGGAAGCCGACGATCGCGAGCGCGAGCAGGATCGCGGGGAAGGCGAGCTGGACGTCGGCGAGGCGCATGAGGACACGGTCGGGCCAGCCGCCGAAGTACCCGGAGGCGAGGCCGATGACGGTGCCGATGACCCCGGCGAGCAGGGCCGCGCCCGCGCCGACGAGCAGCGAGACACGGGTGCCGTAGACGACGCGGGAGAGCAGGTCACGGCCGAGCTGGTCGGTGCCGAGGAGGTGGGCGCCGCTGCCGCCGTCCTGCCAGGCGGGCGGCCGGAGCCGGGCCAGCAGGTCCTGCGCGTTGGGGTCGGTGGGCGCGACGAGCGGGGCGAGGAGCGCGCAGATCACGACGAGGGCGAGGAAGGCGAGCGCGGCCAGGGCGAGCCGGTTGCGCAGCAGCGTCCGCAGGGCGGCGGTCCGGTGCGCGGGGGCGGCGCGGTCGGGCGCGGGAGCCGGGGTCCGGGAGGCAGTGGTCATCGGGAGGTCCTCACCCTCGGGTCGAGGAGGCTGTAGGAGAGGTCCACGAGCAGGTTCACCACGACGAAGGTGGCGGCGAAGAGCAGCACGGTGGCCTGGACGAGGGGGAAGTCGCGGTTGGAGATGGCCTCGATCGTGAGCTGTCCGACGCCCGGCCAGGAGAAGACCTGCTCGGTGAGGATCGCGCCGCCGAGGAGGCTGCCGACCTCCAGGCCGACGACGGTGACGACGGGCAGGGAGGCGTTCCGCAGCCCGTGGGTGAGGACGACCTTGACGGGTCCGAAGCCCTTGGCGCGCGCGGTGCGGATGTGGTCGGCGCCCAGTACGTCGATGAGGGACGAGCGCAGGAGCCGGGCGACGACGGCGACGGAGTACACGGCGAGGGTCACGGCGGGCAGGACGAGGTTGGCGAAGGTCCCGTAGCCCGAGGCGGGCAGGGCGTGCAGGCCGACCGCGAAGACGAGGATGAGCAGGATGCCGATCCAGAAGGGCGGGGTGGACTGGCCGAGCAGCACACCGGTCATGACGGTGCGGTCGGCGGCCCGGCCCCGGCGCATCGCGGCGACGGTCCCGGCCGGGAGGGCGACGACGAGGGTGACGACGAGCGCACCGGCGGCCAGGAGGAGGGTCGCGGGGATGCGGTCGGCGAGGACCGCGCGCACCGGCTGGTTGTAGAAGAGCGAGTCGCCGAAGTCGAGGCGCGGGATGCCCCACAGGTAGTCGAGGTACTGGGTGAGGAGGGGGCGGTCGAGTCCGAGGCCGTGACGCAGGACGCTCTCCTGCTGGGCCGTGGCGTCCGGCGGCAGGAGGACCTTGACCGGGTCGCCGGAGAGCCGTACGAGGAAGAACGCGACGGTGGCCGTGCAGAGCAGGACCAGCAGCGCGGTGCCGATACGGGACGCGGTCATGCGGAGGACGCGGAGCGCGTCGCGGCGCGGTGCGACCGGCCGCTCGGACTCATCGCCCGGGGCCGGGAGGGTCAGGAGCTCGCTCATCGGGAGACCTCCGCGCTCGCCATGTCGAGGACGCCGGCGAAGCCGGGGGTCCAGCGGGGCCTGCTGTTGCGGGCGTAGATGTTGTCGATCTGGTAGAGGGGCACGAAGGGCGCCTCCGTCCTGATCAGCCGCTGGAGGCCGGAGAAGGCGCGCCGGCGGGTCTCCGGGTCGACGGAGAGTTCCTCGAGGTCGACGAGCCGGTCGGCCTCCTTGTCGTGCCAGCGGCTCTGCCGCCGGTCGCTGCGCACGTTGGACTGGATCATGCTCTCGCCGTCGAGGGTCCAGACCGTGGACGCGGCCAGGTACATCGGGCCCAGCGCACCGTGGTTGTCCGAGGTGAGGCGCTGCGCGTAGGTGCCGGGGTCGAGGAGGTCGACCTTCGCGTGCACTCCGGCGCGGTCGAGGAGTCCGGCGATCGCCTCCGCCACGTTGGCGTCCACGTTCGACGCGGTGAGGGTCGTGACGATGCCGTCCGGGTGCCCGGCCTCGGCGAGCAGGGCGCGGGCCCTGGCGACGGAGCGGGTGAAGGGCTTGACGGACGGGTCGAAGCCGAAGGCGCCGCGGGGGATCATCGCGGGGACCTCGGCCCCCTTCCCGCCGAGGACGGCCTTGATGAGCAGGGGCACGTCGATCGCGTGGTTGAGCGCCTGGCGCACCCGGCGGTCCCGGAGCGGCCCCTCGGTGAGGGTGTCGAGGGAGAGGTACGAGGTGCGGATGCCGGTGTGGTGGTCGAGGCTCACGCCGGTGTAGCCGTCGAGCTGCTGGGCCGCGTCGGGGGTGAGTCCGGCGACGAGGTCGACACCGCCGCTCTGGAGGGCGGCGAGCGCGGAGGACGGGTTCGGGGCGGGGGTGAAAACGAGTTCGTCGACGGCCGGCCTGCCCTCCCAGTGCTTCTCGTTGGCGCGCATCCGCAGCCGGTGGTCGCGTTGCCAGCTCGCGAAGGTGAAGGGCCCGGTGCCGACGGGACGGGCGGCGAAACCCTCGTCACCGACCCGGCCGATGTAGCGCGGGGGGACCACGACTCCACCGAAGAGGGACACCTTGTCGGGCAGGATCGGGTCGTGGACGGTGGTGTGGAGGTCCACGGTGAGCCGGTCGACGACGGTGACGCCCTCGACGTAACGCAGCTCGACGATGGGCGACTTGGTCGCCGGGTCGAGGAGGCGTTCGATGCTGAAGCGCACGGCCTCCGCGTCGCAGGGCTCACCGTTGTGGAAGGTGACGCCGGGCCGCAGGCGGAAGCGCCAGACGCGGGGCGAGACCGCCTTCCAGGACAGGGCGAGGCGGGGGACCAGGGTGTTGTCCCGGCCCCGTGCCGTGAGGGTGTCGAACATGTTGACCAGGGCGTTCATCGAGATCATGTCGCCCTGCTTCTGCGGGTCCATGGTCTTGGGGTCACCCGTCTGGGAGACCCGCAGGACGTTGCCGGCGCCCTCCGCGGGATCGGTGCCGCAGCCGGTGAGCAGCGCCGGTGCGGCCGTAGCGGGGAGCAGTGCGCTGCCGTACCGCAGGATCGTGCGGCGGGAGGGGCGACTGCGGTCCCCGGTCCACCCTCCACGTATTCGTTCCATTGAACAACACATCCGTTCCGGCAGATGGAATGCAGTGGGGGTAAGCTAAGCGACATGGGGAAACCGGTCAATAGCCGTCCGAAGGAGCAGCCGCCTGCGGGCCGGGCTGTCGAACACTCCGTCATGGGCCCGGTGGACAAGGCGATGGAGGTCCTGTCCGCGCTGGTGGAGACGGGTGCGCCGCACCGGCTGGCCGATCTGGCCCGCCGCACGGGGCTCACCAAACCCACCGTGCACCGCGTGCTGCGCGGACTCGCCGCCTCCGGCTTCGCCGAGCCCGCCGAAGGAGGGAGCTACCGGGCGGGGCCCCGGCTGCTGGGCATGGCCGCCGCCGCCCTCGACAGCGGTCCGGGACTGCGCCTGATCCGGCCCGTACTGGCCGAGCTCCGCACCCGCACCGGACTCCTCGCGCACTACGCCGTGCGCGACGGGGACTCCACCGTCTGCCTGGAGGTGTCGGAACCGGCCCGGGAGTACGCACTGGAGTTGCGGCCCGGCACCCGTTCCCCGCTGCTCCTCTCCGCGCCGGGGCTCGCGACGCTGTCCGCCCTTCCGGCCGCCGAGACCGAGGAGGCCGTCGCCGCCGCCGAGGCGGCCGGCCACCCGCTGCCGGTACCCGCGGCAGACCTGCGGGCCGCGATCGCCGCGGCGGCGGAGCGCGGGTACGCGCTCGACGACCAGTACGAGCGGGAGGACCGGCGCGCGGTCGCCGCGGCGGTACGGGACGAGGAGGGCCGGGTCGTCGGGGCCCTGGCGCTGACCGGCCTGGTCTTCACCCTGGACCGGGCGGCTGTCGAGCTCTACGGCCCGATGGTCCGGGCCGCCGCGGGCGTGGTCTCCACGGGACCGGGATCCGGCGGACGGGCCCGCCTCACGGTGGCCCGCGACGGCGACACCGGCACCCCGGGCGTGGGCCTGTGAGCGCCGGGATCCCGGAGGTGACGGGCGCGGGCGGGCGTGCCGCACTGCTGGCCGAGGGCAGGGCGCGGCGCCTCTACTCGGGTGCCGCCTGGTCGGTGGGTTCCGCTCACGGCCCCGTGGACCGGGGGTCACTGGGCACCAGGAGCTGGGACGGGGCGGAGCTGGACGGCACCGACCTGTGGGACCTCGCCTCCGTCACCAAGCCTGTCATCGGCCTGGTCGTCATGGCACTCGCCGAGCGCGGCGCACTGTCCCTGACCGCCACGGTGGGGGACCTCCTCCCCCGCTACCGGGGCACCGACAAGGCGGGCCTGACCGTCACCGGCCTCCTCGCCCACACCTCGGGCCTGCCCGGCGGGGTGCCGATGTACCGCGACCACGGCACCCGGGAGTCGCTGCTCGCCGCCCTCGGCACACTGCCGCTGCTCGCGGCGCCCGGCGAGCGGGTCACGTACTCCTCCCAGGGCTTCATGCTGCTCGGCCTCATCGCCGAACAGGCGGGCGGGCAGGGGCTGGACACCCTGGTGGCCGAGCTGGTGTGCGCGCCGCTCGGCCTGAGGGACACCGGCTTCGCCCCGGGCGCCGCCGACCGGGAGCGTGCCGTCGCGACCGAGCGGTGCGCCTGGCGGGGAAGGACCGTCGCGGGCGAGGTGCACGACGAGAACGCCGCCGTGCTCGGCGGTGTCGCCGGCCACGCGGGGCTGTTCGCCACCCTCGCCGACATGGAGCGGCTCGCCGTCTCCCTGGCGGGCGGGGCCCGCGAGCTGCTGCGCCCGGAGACCTACGCCCTGATGACCGCCCCGCACACCGACGGGCTGAACCTCCGCCGCACCCTCGCCTGGCAGGGCCAGGACCCGGCCGGCTCCCCCGTCGGCCCGTCCTTCGGCCCCGCCGCGTACGGCCACACCGGCTTCACCGGGACGAGCATCTGGGTCGATCCCGGCACGGGTCGCTACGCGGTGCTGCTCACCAACCGGGTCCATCCGACGCGGGAGGGCGACGGCATCGTCGCCCTCCGCAGGGAGTTCCACTCCCTGCCGGAGTAGACCCGGCGGGAGGCCGGTCACAGGAAGCACCCGAGCTCCGGGGTCCGCACCGCGAAGGGTGTGGGCCCCGGAGCTCGTGCTTGACAGGCATGTCCCCGCATGACCATGATTCCATTAATTGACTAATGGAATTGAGGTGAGGCGCGTGGCAGGGACGGTCAACCCCGTCGGTGATGCGGGCACATGGGCCCTGGAGGCCTCCGGGCTGGGCAAGCGCTACCGGCGCGGATGGGCGCTGAGTGACTGCTCCTTCCGGCTGCCGGCCGGAAGGATCTGCGGCCTCGTCGGACCCAACGGGGCGGGCAAGAGCACCCTGCTGGGCCTGGCATCGCGTCAGATGAGACCGACGCGCGGCGAACTGCGGGTGTTCGGCGTACCGGTGGACGACCCCGGGGTGATGCCGAGGTTCGCGTTCCTCGGTCAGGACAAGCCGATGTTCAAGCGGTTCAGCGTGGCGGAGACCCTGCGGATCGGCAGCGAGCTCAACCCCGGCTGGGACGCGGAGGCGGCGGAGCGCATCGTGCGCTCGGGCGATGTGCCGATGAACGCCGCCGTGGGGACGCTCTCCGGCGGTCAGCGCACCCGGGTCGCCCTCGCGCTGGCCTTCGGCAAGCGGCCCGACCTGCTGCTGCTCGACGAGCCGATGGCGGACCTCGACCCGCTCGCCCGGGACGAGATGGGCGCCCTGCTGATGGCGGAGGCGGTCGAGCGCGGCACCACGGTGGTGATGTCCTCGCACATCCTGGCCGAGCTGGAGGACATGTGCGACTACCTGCTGGTGCTCGCCGACGGCCGGGTCCGCATGGCCGGCGACGCCGACGCGCTCGTCCCGGCCCACGTCCTGGTGACCGGGGTGACCAGGGACGGCGAGCTGCCCGCCGCCCTCTCCGCCCACACGGTCGTCGAGAAGCGCGTGCAGGGGCGTCAGTTCCGGGCCATGGTGCGGCCCGACGGCCCGCTGTCCGGTGACTGGCAGGTGGCCGAGCCCAGCCTGGAGGAAGTGCTGCTCGCGCATCTGCGCTCACCGGAAGCACCCGCGCTGTACACACCCGGCGCCGGCATCGAGACCGAGGGGACCCGGACCGCATGAGCACGACCCTGACCGGCACACCGGCCGCACGCACCGCCCGTCCGAGGATGCTGCGCGGCCTGACCTGGCTCGTCCTGCGCCAGCACCGGGCCACCCTGGGCTTCGTCCTGGCCCTGGTGGTGCTCGGATCGCTCTGGATCGTCTACCAGCGCGCCCAGTTGAACGACCTGCTGGACGCCGCGGGCTGGCCCGCGAAGGCCGTGCCCCAGCCGGTGGTGGGCGAGGGCTACCGGAACCTCACCACGCTGCTGGGCCTGTTGCCCGGCGTCCTCGCCGTCTTCTTCGGCGCCCCGCTGATCGCCGCCGACCAGGAACAGGGCACCGCCCTGCTCGTCACCACCCAGTCGGTGACCCGCCGGCGCTGGATCGTCGCGAAGGTCGGCTGGTGCCTCCTGGTCGCGCTCGTGGCCGGCTCGGTGCTCTCCGCGGTCTTCACCTGGTGGTGGCGGCCCCACCACTCGGTCCTGCCCGACATCTGGATGGACACCTCGGTCTTCGACACCACGGGCCCCGTCCTCCCCGCCTTCGCCCTGTTCCTCACGGCGGCCGGCATCACGATCGGCGTCCTGCTGCGGCGGGTCCTCGCCTCCATGGTCGTCACGTTCGTCTTCTGTGTGGCCGCCCAGGTCGCGTGGGGCATGCTCCGGGTCCACCTGGGATCCCCGCGCACGATCACCTACCCGCTGGAGGCCCCCCTCCCCGCCCGCCTCGACGGCGCGTACGAGGTGGACCGCTGGGTCGCCGACGCCGACGGGCAGCTCTACGGGTGGGGTTCCTGCGCCGAGGTGACCCAGAAGGCCACCGACGCGTGCATCAAGGAGAAGGGCATCGTCGACAACGTCTTCCAGTACCTCGAGTACGACCAGATGACGGCCATGCAGTGGACCGGGTCCGGCATCCTGCTGGCCGGCACCGCCGCGCTGACCGCGTTCGCCCTGTGGTGGGCCTCCCGGCGTCCCCTGTAGGACAGCCCGCCGTCCTCTACGTAAAGTGTCATCGATCGAGCGGAAGGTGATGTCCGTGGTCGTGTTCCGCATCGACCGGCGCAGCGGAGTGGCGACGTATCTCCAGATCGTCCGGCAGGTCGAACAGGCCCTGCGCATGGGCGCCCTGGAGGAGGGTGACCGGCTGCCCACGGCGGCGCAGGTCGCCGCCACCACGAAGGTCAACCCGAATACGACGCTCAAGGCCTACCGGGAGCTGGAGCGCGCGGGCCTCGCGGAAGTGCGCCAGGGGGCGGGGACCTTCATCACCCGCACCCTCGCCGAGCCGGGGTCCGGACCCGAGTGGCCGCTGCGCACCGCGCTGAACGAGTGGCTGCACCAGGCGCGCGAGGAGGGTCTCGGCGCCGAGGAGGTCCGGGCCCTCTTCCGGACCTCGTTCGAGAGCGCCTACCCCTCCGGCCCCGAGGGCTGAGCGCCGGGCCACCTGCGGCCGGCCTCCGCCGAGCACACCGTCAGGATCGTGGTGGCCGGCACGAAGGGCCGGCCCACCCTCACCACCGACGGCCTGGTCCACCTCAGGTAGCCGGGCCGCACACCGCACCGGGCCGGCGTCCGCCGGTCCGGTGCGGGTCAGGCCTTGTTCTGCGAGGCCCAGAACTCGTCGAACGTGAGCTCGCCGTCACCGTTGGCGTCGTGGGCGTTGATGACGGCCTGCGCCACCGTCTCGGTGACGTAGGGGTCACCGAGCTGCGCCATGGCGCTCTTGTACTCGGCGGCCGTGATGCTGCCGTCGCTGTTCTGGTCGAAGCGCTCGAATGCCTTGCGTGCCGACTCGATGTCCGCCACTGTTCCGCCCCTTCGTTGAGCCTTGCTGACGGGGGTCAGATTATCCGGCAGTCGGCGCGGCGGATCCGGCGGGCGGCGGGCAGGCCCGCCCCCGGGCGTCTCTCAGCGGAAGACCCCGGTGTGGCCCAGCGAGTAGCGGCCCGGCTGCGGGTAGACGGCCAGCCCGTGCGGCCCGCTGCCGACCGGGATCCTGGCGAGCTCCTTGCCGCTCGCCGTGTCGATGGCGTACACCTCGGCGTCGTAGCGCCCGGAGAGCCAGAGCACCTTGCCGTCGGCCGAGACCCCGCCCATGTCGGGGCTGCCGCCGCCGGGGAGGTGCCACTTCTTGGTGAGCTGGTTCCTGGCGAAGTCGAAGACCGACACGGATCCCTCGCCCCGGTTGGAGATGTACATCTCCCGGGAGTCCCGGCTCACGTAGAGGCCGTGGGCGCCCTTGCCCGTCGGCAGCAGCTCCGGGGTGGTGAACGCCTTGCCGTCGAGCACCCACATGCCGTGCGCCATCATGTCGGCGATGTAGAAGGTGCTGCCGTCGGGCGAGAGCTTCACGTCCTGCGGCATCGCGCCCTGCAGCGGCAGCTTCTGCTGCCCGACGACCTTCATCCTCTCCGTGTCGACCTTGAGCAGTTCGCCGGAGAACTCGCAGGAGACGATGAAGTACCGGCCGTCCGCCGAGAAGTCCGCGTGGTTGACTCCCGCGCAGTCCACCGGCACGGTTCTGGCGACCTTCATGGTCTGCGGGTCGCGGAAGACCAGCTCACGGTCCATCGAGGCCATGACGACGGCGTACCGGCCGTTCGGGGTGAAGTAGAGGTTGTACGGATCGGAGACGTCGACCGTCCGCCCCTTCCTCCCGGTCGCCGGATCGATCGCGGTGAGGCTGTCCCCGAGGTCGTTGTTGACCCAGAGCGTCTTCAGGTCCCAGGAGGGCACGACGTGCTGGGGCTGGTTCCCGACGGGAACGGTCTCGATGACCTTGTACGTCGCCGGGTCGATCACCGTCACCGTGTGGGAGTTGGTGTTGGGGACGTAGACACGGGAGGGGAAGTCCTTGACGGCCGGGGCCAGCTTTCCCGCGCGGTCCGCCGCGTAGACGTCCCGGGGGTCGAGCACGGGAGGCATGCCGGGCAGCCCGGGCGGGCCGGCCGGCCGGTCGGGCCGGGCCGCAGCCTCGGTGCGGGACGGCTCGGACCGGGCACCGCCGGAAGGAGCGGCGCAGCCGGCGAGCGCGGCGACGAGCAGGGTGGCGGCGGCGAGGGCGCGTGGGGAGGGAGGCATCAGGTCAACAGCTCCGTGGTGGTCACCGCGCGCAGTTGGCGCCGGTCGATCTCGGTGAGGAGGAGGGGGAGTGCGGCGACGGTGTCCCGGTAGCCGAAGTGCAGGCTCACCACGGAGCCGTTGCGGAGCTCACCGGCGACCTTCCGGGTCACGGCCGCGACCCCGGGGGACGTGAAGTCGAGGGAGTCCACGTCGTAGGAGAGCACGTGCGGGTAACCGGCCCGGCGGGCGAGGGCCTGGACGAGCGGGGTGGCGTACTGGGCGCGCGAGGGCCTGAACCAGGTGCCGGCCGAGCCGGTGAGCCGGCGCAGCCGCCGGGCGCAGCCGGTGATCTCCTCGTACGCCCGCTTCTCGTCCATGGCGTTGATGTCGAGGTGGCTCTGGGTGTGGTTGCCGAGCTCGTGGCCGCCGTCCAGGATCCGGCGGGCCATGTCCGGGTACCGGTCGAGCCAGCTGCCGACGGCCAGGACGGTGAGTCGGGCGGTGGCCCGCTCCGCTTCGGCGAGGACGGCGCGGGCCAGGCGGGGGTCCCCCTGACCGTGGAAGGTGAGGGCGACCCGGGGGCGGTCGCGGGGGCCGTGCGCGATCTGGACCGGCTGCCCGGGGAAGCGGCGTGCGGTGGCGGCCGGGCGAGCGGCCCCGTGGGCCTTCCGGACGTTCTCCGCACTGTCGGGGCTCGGCGCCCCCGGGGCGGTCCGGGGTGCTTCGCCCGGTGCGCAGCCCGCGGCGGCCGCGCCTGCCAGGAGCGCGCCCGCACCCGTACGCAGGGCGCTGCGGCGGGGCACCGGTGCCCTGCGACCGTCCATGGCCGTCCACCTCGCGGGTCGGTCGGGTGCTGATTCCCCGAGACCCGAGACACAGTAGGGCGAAATGGACTGCATGGGCGGAATATGTGAAGAGATGGGGCCACCGAGTGCTCAATGAATCACCCAGTGAAGTCATTTATTACACAAAGAATGCCAGGTTCGTGACCCATCGCACCTTCGATTCGGAAACCAAATGTGCGAGATAGGGACACTTTGCCCGTTTTGCGGCTTTGGCTCCGGGGTCGCCCGTCTGCCATAGTCGGAGGCACGACCTCCTCCGACCCGAGCCAGGTCCCCCGTGCGGCCGTGGACACACCCCCCATTCCATGGCCCCCTCAGGAGCCCCCGACGCGCCCCACACCGGCCGACCGGGGGCTTCTGCGTGTCATCGGTCCGTGGTGCGCATCTCGAACCAGGTGGTCTTGCCCCGGGGTAAGAGGTCCACGCCCCACCGGTCGGAGAGCTTGTCGACCAGGAAGAGGCCCCGCCCGCTGACGTCCATCTCACCGACGGGCATCAGACACGGCAGCCCGCGCGAGGGGTCGCGCACCTCGACGCGGATCCACCCGCGGCGCCGCAGCATCCGCAGGCCGAAGATCCGGGCCCCGGTGTGCCGTACCGCGTTGCCCACGAGCTCGGAGACCAGTAGCACTCCGTATTCGGCGGTCTGCGGCGGAAGCTGCCATTGACGCAGCATCACGCACGAGGTGATCCGCCGGGCGGTCGCCGCGGACTCCGGACGGGAGGGCAGCCGGACTTCGCCCTCCGTCGGATTTCCGAACAACTCCAGCGCCTTGAACGCCTGTTCGTCTTCGACGGCAGTCGTCCAGCGCGCCGCTGTCGCGCCACTGCGCGGTCGCGGCTGTTCCACACCCTCCAGGCCCGCCATGTCCACCATCATGGCCGCACAGAACGCTCTCCGTGACCGTTCCCGCAGAATCCCTCTCCCGGAACCAGTCATTCCGGGCCGGTTCTCCGGCATATGCCAGGGGCAGAACAGGAGCCCGTACGGCCACACCCACCTGCGGCGACGGAGGTGGACCGAGCAATTGCACGGGCGGGAAGCGCGCCGGACCTTAAGGTTCTCTTAAGGTCCGGCTGGTCCGCCCGCACGGATGAACGCACACTCCCGTGTGCGCGACTCACGCTCGGTCAGAGGAATTCGGCCTTGCCCGGGCCCTCCTCCACGAAGCTGCGCATGCCGCGCTCCCGGTCCTCGGTGGCGAACAGACCGGCGAACCAGTTCCGTTCGACCGTCAGGCCCGTGTCGATGTCCGTCTCCAGCCCCGCGTCCACGGATTCCTTGGCGGCCCGCAGAGCGAGCGCCGGCCCCCGGGCCAGCCGGGCAGCCCAGGCGTGCGCCTGCTCGTACACCTCCGCGGCGGGGACCACGCGGTCCACCAGGCCGATCGCGAGCGCCTCCTCGGCCTTCACCTGACGGCCCGTGAAGATGAGGTCCTTGGCCCGCGACGGACCCACCAGCCTGGCCAGGCGCTGGGTGCCGCCGGCGCCGGGGATGAGCCCCAGAAGGATCTCGGGCTGGCCCAGCTTCGCGTTGTCCGCGGCGATCCTGAAGTCGGCGCAGAGCGCCAGCTCGCAGCCGCCGCCCAGCGCGTAGCCGGTGACGGCCGCGACGACGGGCTTGGGGATGCGCGCCACCGCGGTGAAGGACTCCTGGAGGGCCCTGGAGCGCACCACCATCGCGGGGTGGTCCATGGCCTGCATCTCCTTGATGTCCGCGCCCGCCGCGAACACCTTCTCGCCGCCGTAGAGGATCACCGCGCGCACGTCGTCGCGTCGGCCCGCCTCCTCGGCGAGCTCGCGCAGCCGGTCCTGGACCGCGACGTCCAGAGCGTTCATGGGCGGCCGGTCCAGCCGGATCGTGCCGACGTTGTCGCGTACTTCGAGGGTTACGGTCATGGGAGGCAGGTTAACCGCCGCTAACGCGGAGGGACCCGGTGCCGTTGGTCACAGCGCCGGGCCCCTCCGTACGGCGGGATCTACTTGATCCACTCCGACCAGTCCATGTTCCAGCCGTTGAGGCCGTTGTCGGGCTGGATCACCTTGTCCTCGGAGTTCTTCACGATGACGACGTCGCCGATCAGGGAGTTGTCGAAGAGCCAGGCGGCCGGGGTCTTGCTGTCCCAGGCCCCGCGCACGTCCCGCAGACCGACGCAGCCGTGGCTGGTGTTGGTCGTGCCGAAGATGCCCGACCCGCCCCAGTAGTTGCCGTGGATGAAGGTCCCCGACGTCGACAGGCGCATCGCGTGCGGCACGTCCTTGATGTCGTACTCGCCGCCGAAGCCGACGGTGTCACCGTTCATCCGGGTCACCTTGAGCTTCTCGCTGATGACCATCTGGCCGTTGTACGTGGTCGTGGCCGGGGCACCCGCGGAGATCGGGATGTCCTTGATCTGCTTGCCGTCGCGGACGACCTTCATCCGGTGGGAACTCGCGTCGACCGTGGAGACCTGGCTGCGGCCGACGGTGAACTTCACGGTCTTGGCCTGCTTGCCGTAGACCCCGGGCCGTCCCTCGACGCCGTCGAGGTCGAGGCGCAGGGTGACCTTCGTGCCCGCCGCCCAGTAGTCCTCGGGGCGGAAGTCGAGGCGGTCGTTGCCGAACCAGTGGGGTTCGATCTCCACGGCGGGCTCGGCCGTGACGGCGATCGCCTTCTCGACGGCTGCCGGGTCGGTGATGCCGCGGGTGAAGTGGATCGACACCGGCATGCCCACGCCGACGGTCGAACCGTCCTCGGGCGTGTACTGGCCGATGAAGGTGTTCTGCGGGACCAGCGTGGTGAAACTGGTGTCCTTGGCCGACTGGCGGCCCTTCGCGTCCTTGGCGACCGCGTGCACGGTGTACTTGGTCGCGGCGGCCAGGTGGCGGTCGGGCACCCAGCTCAGGCCGTCCTTGGCGATCCTGCCCCCGACCTCCTTGCCTTTGGGGTCGGCGACCTTGACCGTGCTCAGCGTGCCCTTGGCCGCCGAGACCTTCAGTGCCCCGCTGGTCGCCACGTCGTCGGCGCCGTCCTTGGGCGCGATGGTCACCACCGCCTGCGAGGCGCTGGTGTCCTCGGTCTTCGCGCCCGCCCCCTTGCCGTCCTTCTCGGCGGCGGCTCCGCTGCCGCCGCACGCGGTCACCAGCAACAGCAGCGCGCCCAGTGCCAGTGCCGGGAGTGCGCGGGCTCCGCGCCCGCGCCGTTCCCCGCTCGCGCCGGCCCATGCCCCCGATATCGGCTGCCCGTTCAATGTGGTCGTCTCCCCTCGCACGGCCTGGCCCCGCCATGGCCCGCACTCCCGCACGCTGTACATGCGTGCTCGGCGCAAGATAATCACACCGCGCGCGAGGAGAACTCCCCCGGAATGTCACCGTTCCGTCCCAAGTGGTCCCGGACCACTGTCCGATGGTCCCGGAGGCGCCGCCTCCGGGACCGTCGCGGGCCGGACCCGGGACCTTCGCAGGTCGGACCCGGGGTCAGCGCAGGGCCGAACCCGCCTTCCACCGCGCCCAGCCGACGTTCCAGCCGCCGAGGCCGTTGTCCGGAGCGACGGTGGCGTCCGCGGAGTTGATCACCTCGACGACGTCGCCCACGAGCGTCCGCTCGAAGAACCAGCCGGCCGGTGTGTCCGAGCCGCCTCCCTTCACGTCGCGGAGTCCGATGCACCCGTGGCTGGTGTTCTCGGAGCCGAAGATGTCCGGGGACTCCCAGTAGTTGCCGTGCAGGAACGTGCCGGACTTCGTCAGCCGGATGGCGTGCGGGACGTCCTTGATGTCGTACTCACCGCCGAAGCCGACGGTGCTGCCGTCCATGCGGGTCACGTCGTGCAGCTCGGAGACCACCATCTTCCCGTTGTACGTCGTGGTCTTCGCCGCGCCCGCCGTGATCGGCACGCTGCTGACGACCTCGCCGTCGCGGCTCACCTCCATGGTGTGCGCCGCCGCGTCCACCACGGACGTCTGGGAGCGTCCCACCCGGAAGGTCACCTTCTTCCGCTGACTGCCGTACACGCCCGCCGCGCCCTCGACGTCGCGCAGGCCCACGTCGACGGTGACCTCGGTGCCCGGTTCCCAGTAGGCGGCGGGGCGGAAGTCCAGGCGGTCCTTGCCGAACCAGTGGCCGACCACCTCGACCTCGGGATCCGTGGTGATCCTGATGGCCTTCTCCACCGCGGCACGGTGGGTGACGGGCCGGTTGAAGTCGAAGGAGACGATCATGCCGGTGCCCACGGTGGAGCGGTTCTCCGGCTTGAAGTAGCCGATGAAGCGGTCCTTGGGGACCAGCGTGGTGAACGTGGTGCTGCGGGCCGAGCGATGGCCGTCGCCGTCGACGGCGACGGCCTCCACGCTGTACTTTCCGGCCAGCCCGAGCCGGTACCCGTCGTCCCGGGGCTTCCAGGAACGGCCGTCCCCGGCGATCCGGCCCGGCACCTCCTGATGCTCCGCGTCCTCCGTCCGCACCACCTTCACCCGCTCCAGGCGCCCGTCGGGGACGGTCACCTCCAGCCGGCTGCCCGCCCCGACGTTCTCGGCGCCGTCCTCGGGGACGATCCGGATGGCGTCCCCGGGTGCGCGGTCGTCCCCGAAGAACGACCCGGTCCCGGTGCAGCCGGTCAGTACGGCCAGCACGGTGAACAGTCCTGCCCATGTCAGCACGGCGGCCGAGCCGGCCCGCGCTCTCTTCGCTACGTGGTTCACGCTCCCCCAACGACACCGCCGCTCCGGGGAAACGTGAGTGCGGGCCCCCCGGTGGGCAGAACAGAGGGGAGGACACCGCCAGGAAGGCCGCGGCCGGGACGCCGCGTACTCCTCCCTACGGGTGGCCGCTCCTACGAGCCGCAGGAGGCTGAGAGGTGTCGAGCACAGCCGAGCAGGAGGAAACGCCGCGTACGACGGGGCGGGTGGTGGCGACCGGACCGGCCCTCGGGGAGGGGCCGGACAGACCACCCGTATGGCCGGGTGCCCCGATGCCGCTGGGAGCGCGCTACCGGGTCGGACCGGACGGCGTGGCCGGCACCAACTTCGCCCTCTGGGCCGGCGGGGCGGAGGCCGTCGAGCTCTGCCTCTTCGACGAGCGGGGCACCGAGACCCGGCTGCCGCTCACCGAGCTGACCCATGAGATCTGGCACGGATTCGTCCCCGGCGTGCCTCCGGGACAGCGCTACGGCTACCGGGTGCACGGCCGCTGGGACCCCTGGACCGGGGCCCGGTGGAACGCCGCGAAGCTGCTCCTCGACCCCTACGCCCGAGCGGTGGACGGCTCGTTCACCCTGCCGCCCGAGGTGTACGGCCATGTGAGGGACTGGCCCGAGCAGCACGTCGCCGACACCGTGCGTGACGACCGCGACTCCGCGCCGTACGTCCCCAAGGCCGTCGTCGTGCACGACGACGACGACTGGGCGGAGGACCGCAGGCCCAAGACACCGTGGGCCGACTCGGTCATCTACGAACTCCACGTGCGCGGCTTCACCAAGCTCCACCCGGACATCCCGCCGGAGCTGCGCGGCACCTACGCCGGGCTCGCCCACCCCGCCGCGATCGGCCACCTGCGGCGCCTCGGGGTCACGGCGGTCGAGCTGCTCCCGGTCCACCAGTTCGCGCACGAGGACCATCTGCTGCGGCGCGGACTGCACAACTACTGGGGCTACAACTCGATCGGCTACTTCGCCCCGCACGCCGGCTACGCGGCGAACGGCACCGCCGGACAGCAGGTCGGCGAGTTCAAGCAGATGGTGCGCGCCCTGCACGACGCCGGGATCGAGGTGATCCTGGACGTGGTCTACAACCACACGGCCGAGGCCGGGGAGCTCGGCCCGATGCTGTCCCTGCGCGGGATCGACAACCGCGGCTACTACCGCCTCCAGCCGGACGCCCGCCGCTACGCGGACTACACCGGCTGCGGCAACACCCTGCACGTGGTGCAGCCGCAGGTCCTGCGGCTGATCACGGACTCGCTCCGCTACTGGGTGACGGAGATGGGCGTGGACGGCTTCCGCTTCGACCTGGCGGCCGCGCTCGCCCGCTCGATGCACGACGTCGACATGCTCTCCCCCTTCCTCGCGGTGATCGCCCAGGACCCCGTCCTGCGCCGGGTCAAGCTGATCGCCGAGCCGTGGGACGTCGGCAACGGCGGCTACCAGGTGGGGGCGTTCCCGCCGCTGTGGACCGAGTGGAACGACCGCTACCGCGACGCCGTACGCGACTTCTGGCGCGGCGCGCTCCCGGACGTGCGCGACATCGGGTACCGGCTGACGGGATCGAGCGACCTGTACGCCTGGGGCGGCAGACGCCCGTACGCCTCGGTCAACTTCGTCACCGCGCACGACGGTTTCACCCTGCGCGACCTGGTCAGCTACGACCACAAGCACAACGAGGCCAACGGGGAGGGCAACCGGGACGGCACGAACGACAACCGCTCCTGGAACGGAGGCGCGGAGGGCGAGACCGACGACGCCGAGGTCAACGCCCTGCGCCGGCGGCAGCTGCGCAACCTCCTGACCACCCTCCTCCTCTCGACCGGGGTGCCGATGCTGGTGGCCGGTGACGAGATGGGGCGTACGCAGGGCGGCAACAACAACGCCTACTGCCAGGACAACGAGGTCAGCTGGCTGGACTGGTCGCTCCTGGAGGACCCCCGGTGGCGGGAGCTGACCGAGCTGACCGCCCGGGTGCTCGCCCTGCGCCACCGCCATCCGGTGCTGCGCCGCCGCGCCTTCTTCGCCGGGACGCCGCAGGCCCCCGACGGGCTGCGGGACCTGGCGTGGTTCACCCCGCAGGGCGAGGAGATGACGGACGGCGACTGGTACGCGCCGGCGGCCACGCTCGCGCTCTACCTCTCCGGGCGCGACATCCCGGGCCGGGACGCCCGGGGCGGGCAGATCACCGACGACAGCTTCCTCGCCGTCCTCCACGCGGACCACCGGCCCCGCGCCTTCCGGCTCCCCGGCCCTCCCTGGGCCCAGACCTACGAGCTGGTGCTGGACACCTCGCGCGAGGACCAGTCCACGGCGCCCGGCACCCTCCACCGGGGCGGCACGGAACTCACGGTGGAGGGGAGGTCGGTGCTGCTGCTGCGGGTGGCGGGGTGACGGACCGGGTCAGCCGAGGATGCCCCGCTCGTAGGCGGTGGCGACGGCGGCGGCCCGGTCCTTCGCGCCCAGCTTGGCGAAGACGTGGGTGAGATGGGTCTTCACGGTCGCCTCGCTGATGAACAGCTCGGCGGCGATCTCCCGGTTCGAGGTTCCCCGGGCGACGAGCCGGAGCACCTCGCGCTCGCGCGCGGACAGCGGTTCGCGCGCGGGTGCGGCCGGGGTGCGCACCCGCGAGATGAGGCGTGAGGCCACGGCCGGCGACAGCACCGCGCGGCCCTCCGCGGCCGCGCGCACGGCGGTGAAGAGCTCCTCGCGGGGCGCGTCCTTGAGCAGGTAGCCGGTCGCGCCCGCCTCGATGGCGGGCAGGGTGTCGGAGTCGGTGTCGTACGTGGTGAGGACGAGCACCCTGGACCGGGCGCCGAGCCGGGCCAGTTCGGCGATGGCGGCCACACCGCCGCCGCCGGGCATCCGCAGGTCCATCAGGACGACGTCGGGGTCCAGAGCGGCCGTGAGCTCCACGGCGGCCACCCCGTCGGCGGCCTCGCCGAGCACCTCGAAGCCGGGGGCCGAGGCGAACATCCCGCGCAGACCGTCCCGTACGACGGGGTGGTCGTCGACGACGAGCAGGGTGATGACGCGCGCGTTTCCCGTGGTCCCGGTCATGGCGGCCCAGGTTACCGGCCGTCAGTTACGCCGCACCAGCGGCACCCGGGCGGAGACGGCCGTGCCCTGCCCGGGCTCCGTCTCGATCTCGGCCGTCCCCGCGATCCGCTCGGCGCGGGCCCGCATCCCGCCGAGTCCGAAGCCTCCCGTGCCGCTGCGCGGGGGCAGGGCCGCCGGGTCGAAGCCGCAGCCGTCGTCGCGGATGTCCAGGGTGACCTCGTCGCCCATGTAGGAGAGGGTCACGCCGGCCCGTGCCGCCCCGGCGTGCCGGGCCGTGTTGGCGAGTGCCTCCTCCGCGATGCGGAGCAGGGTGGCGCCGACCTCGTCGTGGAGCGGCTCGACGGTGCCGGTGACGGTGAGGTCCGCCCGTACGCCGGTGCGCTCCGCCCATCCGGTGACCGTCTTCTTCAGCGCTCCGGGCAGGTCGTCGTGGACCAGCGCGGCCGGTACGAGGTCGTGCACGGAGCGGCGGGCCTCGCCGAGGCTGTGCCGGGCGAGCCCTGCCGCGCGGTCGAGGTGCTCACGGGCCTGGGCGGGGTCCTCGGTCGAGGTGACGGCCTGGAGCTGGGCGATGATCCCGGTGAGGCCCTGCGCGAGGGTGTCGTGGATCTCTGCGGCGAGCCGCCTCCGCTCGTCGGCCACGCCGGCCTCCCGTGCCTGGAGCAGGAGCTGGGCGTGCAGGGCCGCGTTCTCGGAGAGTGCTTGCTCCAGACGGTTGTTGGCGCGCTCCAGCTCGGTGATGGTCGCGGTCTGACGCTCGGTCCGCTCCGTCTCCCGGGCGCTGATGTTGCCGAAGAGCAGGGCGAGGGAGAAGTGCAGGACCAACAGCGCTCCGAAGGCGGCCCAGTTGGTGAGGGAGGCGGGAGGCATGCCGCTGCCGGACTGACTGCCGGCCATGGTGACGGCGGTGCAGAACAGACCGGCGCGCACGAAGCGTCCGGGCACCAGTTCGACGATGTCGAAGTAGCCGGATATGGCGAAGACGGAGAAGAACGGGTTGTACCAGCAGAGCGCGAACGCGATCAGGGTCCGCAGCACGTAGTAGCTCCGGGCGGCGGTCCCTCGCGCGGGGGCCCGGGACCTGGCCCGGCCCCACCACAGCTGGAGCGCGGAGGCCGCCACGAGGAGGCCGGCCGTGGTGTACCGGTCGGCTCCGGACATCCCGATGAGGTCCGCGGAGAGCGCGGCCATCAGGGCGCCGATGCCGAGCAGTGCGTTCGGACCGTGCCGGTGGAACTGCTCCCAGCGCTGCTCGACCGTCCTGACGCCGCCCATGACACCCCTCCCCCGGTCCCGCCCCCGGCCCAGTCTCCCCCGTACACGGTGCCGCGGTCACTCCCAGCGGAAGAGCCGGGTCGAGGCGGTGCCCAGGGCCGCGGTCCACACCACCATGACGCCGAGGTGCGCGAGGCCCGGCCAGTCGCCCGAGGCCGCCTGGTCGAGGGCCTGGGAGGCGGCGCCGAACGGAGTGAGCTCGACGATGCCGCGCAGCAGGTCCGGCATGGTCTGGACGGGCACCCAGACCCCGGCGGTGAACATCATCAGGAGGTAGGCCACCGATCCGACCGCCGTCGCGATCCTGGACGTCCGGGACAGCGCGCAGATGGTCGCGCCGAGGGCGAGGACGCAGGCGACGGCGAGGAGGAGGGCCAGCAGGTAGCCGAACACCTGCCCCGGCAGCCGTACACCGAACGCGACGCGTCCGACGGCCAGGACGAGGGCCGCGGAGCCCAGGGACGCCGCGCCGTGCAGCACGATCTGGGCGGCGAGCAGGGCCGAGGGACGCACCGGCGTGGCCGACATCCGGCGCAGGATGCCGCGTTCCCGGTATCCGGTGAGGACCGGCGGCATGGCCTGGAGCCCGGCCATGATCATGGCCAGCAGGACGGCCACCGGTACGTACAGGTCGATGACGCTGCGGCCGCCGAGGGCCTCGTCGGCCTTCCTGAAGGAGGGGATCAGGCCCAGGATCGTCATCAGGACGGCCGGGAAGACGAGGATCCAGAACAGGCTGCCGGGTTCACGCAGGAAGAGCCGGGTCTCCGTCCTGAGGACGGCGGCGAGCGGGGCGGGGCGGGGCGCGGTCGTGTTCATGGCGGTCATGGTCAGGAGGCCTGTTCCGTGAGGTCGAGGAATACGTCGTCCAGGCCCGCCTCCGCGACGCGCAGCCGGCGGGCCGTGATGCGGTGGCGGGCGAGGAGCGTGATCACGGCGTTGGCGGTGTCGTCCGTGCCGTGGATCACCACCTGGCCGCCGGGGTCGGTCATGTCGACGGAGACGGTGCCGGGCAGCGCGTCGAGTTCGGTGTACGCGATCGGCTCCGAGGGGATGAAGGAGATGGCGGTCGATCCCGCCGCTCCGCCGATCAGCCCGCCCGGGGTGTCGAGCGCGACGACCCGGCCCTTGTCGATCACCGCGACCCGGTCGCAGAGCCGCTGGGCCTCCTCCATGAAGTGGGTGACCAGCAGGACGGTCACCCCGCTGTCCCGGATCTCCTCGATGAGGCGCCAGGTGTCCCTGCGCGCGCGGGGGTCGAGGCCGGTGGTGAGCTCGTCCAGCACGACCACCCTCGGGTTGCCGATGAGCGCGAGCGCGATGAAGAGCCGCTGCTTCTGGCCGCCGGACAGCTTGCCGAAGCGGCGGCCGAGGTGCTCGGTGAGCCCGAGCCGTTCGGCGAGCGCGTTCCGGTCCGCGGGACGCGGATAGAAGGCGCTGTAGAGCTCCAGGGCCTCACCGACGGTCAGCTTGGGCTGGAGCTCGCTCTCCTGGAGCTGCGCCCCCAGCAGCTGGGTGACCGCGTGGCGTTCGGTGGCGGGATCGAGCCCGGCGACCCGGACGGTGCCCGAGTCCGGGACCCGCAGCCCCTCGACGCATTCGACGGTGGTGGTCTTGCCGGCTCCGTTGGGTCCGAGGATCCCGAAGATCTCCCCCTCCTCGACGGAGAAACCGACCCCGTCGACCGCGGGGCGGCCGCCGTAGGCCTTGTGGACCCCGTGCACTTCGATGATTGCCATGCCCGCAAGGATTCCGGCGGACGGGCGGCGCCGGTATCCGCCGTCACGCTCGGAAGCGCATCAGCCGATCGGTTGACCGGCTGCTCCGACCACCGGCGGGTGACCGGAAAATCACGTGAGCGATGTCAGTGGTGAACCATAAGCTCGGTCCTGATGCCCGAAAAGCCTGCAGAGCCCACGGAACGGTCCGCCGTGCGCTCACTCCTGCGACTGTGGCCCTACGTCAGACCGGTGCGTGCGCGCTGGATCGGTGCCGCCCTCGTGGCGGTGCTCGCCTCCTGTCTCACCCTGGTGATCCCGCTGGTCCTGAAGTGGATGGTGGACGGCCCCGTCGCGGACCGCGATCCGGGCGGGGTATGGCTGGGGGCGCTCTACCTGCTGCTGCTGGGGATCGTCGAGGCGGGGCTGTTCGGGCTCCGGCGGTGGCTCGTGGCCCGGCCGCTGGCCGGTGTGGAGGCGTCGATGCGCGCCGACCTCTACCGCCATCTGCAGCGGCTGCCCGTGGCGTTCCACGACCGCTGGCCGTCGGGGCAGCTGCTCTCGCGCGGGACCACGGATCTGATGCTGATGAGGATGTTCCTGGCCTTCCCGCTGACGTTCCTCCTGGTCAACAGCACGACGATCCTGGTCGGTTTCGTCATCCTCTTCGCCCAGGAGTGGTCCCTGGGGCTGGTGCTGCTCGCTCCCGCGGTCCCCCTGATGATCCTGTGCTCGCTCTTCGAGACGAAGTACGCGCTGGTGGCGCGCAGGGCCCAGGACCAGGTCGGCGATCTGACGACGGTCGTCGAGGAGAGCGTGCTGGGCATCCGCATCGTCAAGGGGTTCGGCCGCAACCGCAGCCAGGCGCTGGCCTTCCGCTCGCTCGCCCGGCGGCTGCGTACGACGGAGCTGGGCAAGGCCCGTCTGCTCGCGGGCATCTGGGCGCTCGTCACCGCCATCCCCGAACTGGCGATCGGCGCCGCGCTGGTGCTCGGCACGATCGAGGTCGCGGACGGCGGTCTGTCGGCGGGGACACTCGTCGCGTTCCTCTCGACGGCCCTGGCCCTGCGCTGGCCCGTCGACTCGATCGGCTTCCTGCTCGCGATGAGCCAGGAGTCGGCGACGGCCGCCGACCGCTACTTCGAGGTCATGGACGCCGCGGAGGAGCAGGAGCCCGAGGGGCCGGGCGCCGGGGCCGGGGAGGCGGGAGCGGGCATCGTCTTCGACGGGGTCGAATTCCGCTACCCCGACGCCGAGCCGGGCTCACCGCCCGTCCTGGCCCGGATCGACCTGCGGATCCGCCCCGGGGAGACGATGGCCCTGGTGGGGGCCACGGGGTCCGGGAAGACGACGCTGACGGCGCTCGTCCCCCGGCTGCACGAGGTCACCGGAGGCCGGATCCTGCTGGACGGTGAGGACATCGCCGGCATGGAGCGGTCCCGGCTGCGCGAGCTGGTGTCGGTGGCCTTCGAGGAACCGACCCTCTTCTCGGCGACCGTCGGGGAGAACGTGCTGATGGGCGCGGAGGGCGCGAGCGCGCAGGAGCTGCACCGGGCGCTGTCGGTCGCCCAGGCCGACTTCGTGCACGACCTCCCGCAGGGCGTCGACACGCAGGTCGGCGAGCAGGGCCTGAGCCTCTCCGGGGGCCAGCGGCAGCGCCTCGCCCTGGCCCGCGCCGTCGTCGGCACACCGCGCTTCCTGGTCCTCGACGACCCGCTCTCCGCCCTGGACGTGCATACGGAGACGCTGGTGGAGGCGGCGCTGCGGCGCGTACTGGAGGAGACGACCGCGGTGGTCGTCGCCCACCGGCCGTCCACCGTGATGCTGGCCGACCGGGTGGCCCTGCTGTCCGAGGGCCGGATCAGCGCCGTGGGGACCCATCAGGAACTCCTGCGCACCAACGCCGAGTACGCCTGGCTGATGTCGGGCGCCGGGGACGGACACGTCCTCGTTCCCGAGGAGGGCAGCACCCGATGACCAGCACGACCGCCGACGGACCGGCCCTCGCCGACGAGGACCTGCCCGGGAAGGGCCCCGGACGGGGCGCGGAGGGCGAGGACCCGTTCGACGCCGACGCCCTGCCCACTCCTCCCGGTGCCACCCGGTCCCTGCTCGCCTCCCTGCTGGCACCGCTGCGGGCCAGGGTGGTGGTGGCGTCGCTCCTGCTGCTCGTCCAGCAGGCCGCCGTGCAGGCCGGCCCGCTGCTGGTGGCGTACGCCATCGACAGCGGTGTACCCGCGTTCCGCGCCCACGACTACGGGCCGCTGGTGGCCGTGGGCATCGGGTACGCGGTGTGCGCGGCCGGCGCGGGGCTGCTCCAGTACGCCTTCATCCGGGCGGCCGCGCGGATCAACCAGGACGTGCTGCTCGACCTGCGCGGCCGGATCTTCCGTCACGCGCAGTCGCTGAGCGTGGACTTCCACGAGCGCTACACCTCGGGCCGGCTGATCTCCCGCTCGACCACGGACGTGGAATCCCTGCGGGAACTGCTCAGCGAAGGGCTGCAGGAGCTCATCGGGGTGGTCCTGTCGTTCGTGGCGATCTCCCTGATGCTGCTCTGGCTCGACCTCGGTATCGGCGCCATCGCGGTGGCCTCCTTCGCCCCCCTGTACCTGCTGGTGCGGAGTTACCGCCGGAGGGCCGCCGACGCCTACTCGGCACGCTCCTCGGCGATGGCCGCGGTGATCGTGAAGTTCGCCGAGACGATGAACGGGATCCGTCCGGTGCAGGCCTTCCGCAGGGAGCGCGCCAACGACGAGGACTTCGCGGTGTCCAACCGCCGCCACGAGCGGAGGAACGGCGACGCGCTGCTGGAGATGGCCCGTTACGTCGTCGGCTCCCGGCTCGTCGCCAACACGGCGGTCGCCGCGATGGTGCTGTGGGGTGCCCACCGGGTGGCGTCGGGGACGCTGGCGCTCGGCGTGCTGGCCGCGGCGGTGCTGTACCTGCGCCGGCTCTACGACCCGATCGACCGGCTGGCGATGTTCCTCAACTCCTACCAGTCGGCGGCCGCTTCGCTGGAGAAGATCGCGGGCCTGCTCGCGCAGACGCCCGCCGTGCCGGAGCCCGCCACACCGAGGACGCTGCCCGTCCTGGCCGGGGAGCACCCCGGCCGCGAGGTCGTCTTCGACGGGGTGCGGTTCGCCTACCGCACGGGGGGCGAGGTCCTGCCGCGCTTCGATCTGACGGTCCCGGCCGGCCAGACCGTGGCCGTGGTCGGCTCGACGGGCGCGGGCAAGTCGACGCTGGCCAAGCTGCTGGCCCGCTTCTACGACCCGACGGAGGGCCGGGTCCTGCTGGACGGCACCGATCTGCGCGACCTCGCCACGCCCGAGCTGCGGCGGGGTGTGGTGATGGTGACCCAGGAGGCGTTCCTCTTCTCCGGGACGATCGCCGAGAACATCGCGATCGGCCGTCCGGAGGCGACGCCCGAGGAGATCGAGCACGCGGCCAAGGCCATCGGGGCGCACGACTTCATCAGCGCCCTGCCCGACGGGTACGGGACGGACGTCCGCAAGCGGGGCGGCCGCATCTCGGCGGGGCAGCGGCAACTGGTCGCGTTCGCACGGGCCCTGCTGGCCGATCCCGCCGTACTGATCCTCGACGAGGCCACCAGCTCGCTGGACGTCCCCGGTGAGCGGGCGGTGCAGCGGGCGATGGACACCGTCCTGCACGGCCGTACCGCGGTGGTGATCGCGCACCGCCTGTCGACCGTGGAGATCGCGGACCGGGTGCTGGTGATGGAGCACGGCCGGATCGTGGAGGACGGCGCCCCGGCCGGCCTCATCGGCGGTACGGGACGCTTCGCGGGCCTGCACAGGGCCTGGCGGGAGAGCCTGGCCTGATCCCGGCCGGACCCCGGACCGACCACGACGAGGGCTTCCCGCCGGGCGCGGGGAGCCCTCGTCGTCGGGGCGGACCGGAAACTGGCCACAGTTCCTCGCCGTCTCAGCCCGTGGTCCACCTCCGCTCCACGTCTGCCAGTTCGAACACGGCACATTCGAACGGAATCTCAACTCACCCTGCGACGCAAGGCCTGTCGGCCCCTCGACACCGCCCTCGTGGCGTCCGGATGACACACGGCGAAACGTCCGCTTAACGAACACGGCATTTCCGGCAACGGACGACTTTTGGCCAATGTGTTGACGCGGTCCTGACACGCACACGCTCCGGCTGGCACTCTTCCCCCGTTCCACGCACCGCCTGCTCTGCCCGGTCCGCTCACCCAGTGGTCCGTAAGCCCCCCTCGCAGAAGGAGTCCGCGTGAGACCCACGCCCAGCCGTCGTGCCACCGCGACCGGCGCTCTGATAGCCGCAGCAGCTCTCCTCGCCGTCGGAATGCAGGGCGGTGCCGCAACGGCCGCCCCCGAAGGCGCGTCCGCGGCCCCCGCCGCCGCGGTGAAGGGCGCCGACCCCGGCGCGCTCCCCGCGAAGCTCTCCCCCGCCCAGCGGGCCGAACTGCTCCAGGAGGCCAACGCCACCAAGGCGGCCACCGCCGAGGAGCTGGGGCTCGGCGCCACGGAGAAGCTCGTGGTCCGCGACGTCGTCAAGGATGTCGACGGCACCACCCACACCCGCTACGAGCGCACCCTCGACGGCCTCCCCGTCCTCGGCGGCGACCTGGTCGTCGCGGAGAAGGCCGGGAAGACCGAGGGCGTCAGCAAGGCGTCCAAGGCGACCGGCGCGCAGCTGAAGGCGGTCGGCACCACCGCCGACGTCGCGCCGGCCACCGCCGAGAAGCAGGCGCTCACCGCGGCCCGGGCGGACGGCTCGAAGAGCACCGAGGCGAGCAAGGCCCCGCGCAAGGTCGTCTGGGCGGCGAGCGGCACCCCGCAGCTCGCGTACGAGACCGTGGTCGGCGGCCTCCAGCACGACGGCACCCCGAACGAGCTGCACGTCATCACGGACGCCTCCTCGGGCGCCAAGCTGTACGAGTGGCAGGCCATCGAGACCGGCACCGGCAACACCCAGTACAGCGGCCAGGTCACGCTGGGCACCTCGGGCTCCTCGGGTTCGTACAACCTGACCGACGCCGCGCGAGGCAGCCACAAGACGTACAACCTGAACCGCGGCACCTCGGGCACCGGGACGCTCTTCTCCGGCGCGGACGACATCTGGGGCAACGGCAGCGCGTCGAACACCGAGACGGCCGCCGCCGACGCGCACTACGGGGCCGCGGAGACCTGGGACTTCTACAAGAACGTCATGGGCCGCACCGGCATCAAGGGCAACGGCGTCGGCGCGTATTCCCGCGTCCACTACGGCAACAGCTACGTCAACGCCTTCTGGTCCGACAGCTGCTTCTGCATGACCTACGGCGACGGCAGCGGCAACCTCGCGCCCCTGACCTCGCTGGACGTGGCGGCCCACGAGATGACGCACGGCGTCACCTCCAACACCGCCGGTCTCAACTACAGCGGTGAGTCCGGCGGCCTCAACGAGGCCACCTCGGACATCTTCGCGGCGGGTGTGGAGTTCTACTCCAACACCGCCACGGACCCGGGCGACTACCTCGTCGGCGAGAAGATCGACATCAACGGCGACGGCACCCCGCTGCGTTACATGGACAAGCCGAGCAAGGACGGGGCGTCCAAGGACGCCTGGTACTCCGGCCTCGGCTCGATCGACGTCCACTACTCCTCGGGCCCGGCGAACCACTTCTTCTACCTGCTCTCCGAGGGCAGTGGCGCCAAGACCGTCAACGGGGTGTCGTACAACTCCCCGACCTCCGACGGCCTCCCGGTGACCGGCATCGGCCGGGACAAGGCGCTGCAGATCTGGTTCAAGGCGCTCACCACGAAGTTCACCACCACCACGAACTACGCGGCGGCCCGCACCGGCACCCTCGCCGTGGCGAGTGAGCTGTACGGCGCCACGAGCGCCGAGTACGCCGGCGTGGCCAACGCCTGGGCCGCCATCGCCGTCGGCTCCCGTCCCGGCGGCACCGACCCGGGCGGCAAGGTCTTCCAGAACACGACCGTCAAGGCGATCGCCGACCTGAGCACCACCAACTTCCCGGTCGTCGTCAGCGGCGTCACCGGCAACGCGCCCAGCACGCTGTCCGTGGCGGTCAACATCACCCACACCTACCGCGGTGACCTCGTCCTCGACCTGGTCGCCCCGGACGGGACGGCGTACCGCCTGAAGAACTCCTCGTCGAGCGACTCCGCGGACAACGTGGTGGCGACCTACACGGTCAACGCCTCCTCCGAGGTGGCCAACGGCACGTGGAACCTCAAGGTCCAGGACGCCTACTCGGGCGACACCGGCACCTTCAACAGCGTCAAGCTCACCTTCTGAGCACCGCCCGGGGACGCTGAGGTCCGGCGGCCCCGGAACGGACACCCGAACGCACAGGACGGCCCCGGGGAGCACGCTCCCCGGGGCCGTCCCGCGTGTGTCAGCGCGCGGAGTCCGGGCCCCGCCCGGGGATGTTCTGCTCCGCCCAGACGATCTTTCCGGTCGCCGTGCGGCACGAACCCCACCTGCGGCACAGCAGGTTGATGAGCTGGAGCCCCCGGCCGCCCTCGTCGCTGACGTCGGCGTGCTGGATCTGCGGCAGGTCCGGCCCGGTGTCCGCCAGCTCCACCTGGAGCCGCTCGTCGCACAGCAGCCGCAGCCTGCCGGGGCCGCCGCCGTACCGCAGGGCGTTGCCCACCAGTTCGCTGACCACCAGCTCCGTCACGTCCGCGAGCTCGGCGAGGCCCCACCGCGAGAGCTGTTCGGTGACCAGCTTGCGGGCGGTGGAGGCCGGGTTGCCCTCCGTGGGCAGGTCCCACTCCCGCAGCCGGACCCCGTCGGTGAGCTCGTGGCCCCCGGCGACCAGCAGCACCGCCTCGTCGAAGCGACCGTCGTCGTGCCGCGGCGAGGTGAGGGGACCCCCGGCGTCGAGCCGCTCGGGCGCCATCGCGGCCACCGACGAGCGCAGCCCCTCCAGTTGGACGTCCACGTCGTCGGTGCGCGTCTTGATCAGGCCGTCGGTGTAGAAGACCAGCCGGCCGCCCACCGGGCCGCGCACCCGCAGCGGGTCGTAGGGGATGACCCCCGCGCCCAGCGGCGCTCCGACCGGCACGTCGAGGTAGCGGGCGGTGCCGCCCGCGTCCACCAGCAGGGGCGGCGGATGGCCCGCGCTCGCGAGCGTGTAGCTCGAGTCCGCGGGGTCGTAGACGGCGCACAGGCACGTGGCGACCTGGTCGTCCTCCAGGTCGCGGGTGGCCAGGTCGAGCCGGGCGAGCAACCGGTCGGGGGCGATGTCCAGCATCATGAGCGTACGGGCGACGGTCCGCAGCCGGCCCATCGTGGCGGCGGCGGGAAGGCCGTGACCGGTGACGTCGCCGACGACCAGCGCCGTGCGTCCGCTGGGGAGCGCCACCACGTCGTACCAGTCGCCGCCCACCCCGTGCGCGTCGACGGCGGGCGCGTAGTGGGCGTGCACCCGCAGGCCGGGGGTGTGCGGGGTGGCGCGCGGGAGGAGGGAGCGCTGGAGCGAGAGGACGTGCTGGCGCTCACGCCCGTAGAGCCGTGCGTTGTCCATGAACACGGCTGCCATGGAAGCGAGTTGGGTCGCCAGCTCCAGATCGGCCCGGTTGAAGGGCGGACGGTCTCCGGCGCGTACGAAGTCGGCGGAGCCCAGCAGGACGCCGCGGGCGACCAGCGGCACGGCCAGGTAGCTGTGGACGCCCTGGCGGCGCATCGCCGCCTCCGCGCTGTCCGTCGGCGCGACGAGCGCGAAGTCCTGCGGTGTCATCCGGCTGACCAGCACGGGCCGGCCGTTGCGCAGGCATTCGGTGGTCAGCAGGGTCTCGCGGCGCTCCCGCCGGTCCACCACCTCGCCCACCGGGGAGGGTTCGAGCTCCTGCAGCGCGTCGACGGCCCGGACCGCCATGGCGCGGGTGACGGGCACCGCGGCTCCGGTGACGCGCTCGCCCTCCTCGCCGCGCAGCACGGACTCCAGCAGGTCGACGGCGGCGGCGTCGGCCAGCCGGGGGACGCTGAACGCGGCCAGTTCCTCGGCGGTCCGCTCGAGGTCGAGGGTCGTGCCGATCCGGGTGCCCGCCGCGTTGAGCCAGCGCATCCGGGCGGCGGTGGTGAAGCGGTCGACCCGGGGTGACACGTCGGGTTCCGGACTCCGGGGGTGCAGGTGCCGGGACGTCCCCTTCTGCGCGGCCAGCCGACGGGTCAGGCGTCTCGCTCGGCCTCCGCCGCCGTTCACCGTGCTGACCTCCACTCGCGTCCGCAGGACGCCTCGCTGTCACGTCGGTGGCCGCGAGGCCACACGGGCAGGGGTGTCATGGTAGCGAGATCACGGCGAAAGCACCCCCGCCGGTCGACCGGTGGCCGCGTGAGCACAGGGACGGGCCCGGCGCGCAGGACGCGCCGGGCCCACCGTGGGAACCGGGGGTGTCAGCGCAGCAGCACCCCGCCGCCGTCGCCCGTGGACGCGTTCGGCACCGCGACCAGGCCCAGTTCCGCGCCCGAGGCGAGCAGCGGGTGCGCGGGCAGGACGCGCACCGTGTAGCCGTAAGGGCCGGTGCGGTCGAGGGCGAGCGGGCCCTCGTACAGCCAGCGGCCCTCCAGGTCGTGACCGCCCGCCGGCTTGAGCGGAAACGTCTGGGCCTCCGCGATCGCGTCCCCGGAGTCGACCCGCCCGGCGACGACCTGCACCTCCACGTCCTCCGGGTCCAGGCCGCCCAGGGCGATCCGGACCCGGAGCGCCAGGGTGGACCCCAGCTCGGCGGAACCGCCGACGACCGAGTCGGCCGTGGCCTCCACGTGGTCGACGGCCACCTGCGGCCAGGCGGCCCGGATCCTGGTCTTCCAGGAGGCGAGCGCGCGGGCGGCCGCGGGCTCCAGCGCCCGGCGGGACAGCGCCGCGGGCGCGTAGAGCCGTTCCACGTACTCCCGCACCATGCGGCCCGCGAGGACCTTGGGCCCCAGGGTGACCAGGGTGCGGCGGACCATCTCGATCCACCGCTGGGGCAGGTCCTCCGCGTCACGGTCGTAGAAGCGGGGGGCGACCCGGTCCTCCAGCAGCGCGTAGAGGGCGTTGGCCTCCAGTTCGTCGCGCCGCTCCTCGTCGGTGGCGGAGCCGTCGGCGGTGGGGATCGCCCAGCCGAAGTCGGGCTCGAACCACTCGTCCCACCAGCCGTCCCGCACGGAGAGGTTGAGGCAGCCGTTGAGCGCGGCCTTCATCCCGCTGGTGCCGCAGGCCTCCAGCGGGCGCAGCGGGTTGTTGAGCCAGACGTCGCAGCCCGGATAGAGCTTCTGCGCCATCCCCATGCCGTAGTCCGGCAGGAAGACGATGCGGTGGCGCACGCGCGGGTCGTCCGCGAACCTCACCAGCTCCTGGACCAGCCGTTTGCCGCCGTCGTCGGCGGGGTGGGCCTTGCCGGCGACGACGATCTGGATCGGACGCGTCGGATGGAGCAGCAGCTCCCGCAGCCGGTCCCGGTCGTGCAGCATGAGCGTCAGCCGCTTGTACGAGGGCACCCGGCGGGCGAAGCCGACCGTCAGCACGTCCGGGTCGAGTACGTCGTCGATCCAGCCCAGTTCGGCGGTGCCCGCGCCGCGCCTGCGCCAGGAGGCGTAGAGCCGCTTGCGCACCTCGGTGACGAGCTGTTCGCGCAGACCCCGGCGGAGCTCCCAGATGTCCCGGTCGGGGACGCGGGCCACGGCGTCCCACCGTCTGGGCGTGCCCGCCGTCCCGGCGCCGGTCTCCGTGCCGACGTCGGCTCCGGCGAGGGCGTTCTCCGCGCGCTCGGAGCCGAAGGTGCCGGCTCCGAGCCGGAGAACCTCGGGTGCGACCCAGGTCGGGGCGTGCACCCCGTTGGTCACCGAGGTGATCGGCACCTCGGAGGGGTCGAATCCCGGCCACAGCCCGGAGAACATCTCCCGGCTGACGGCACCGTGCAGGGTGGAGACCCCGTTGGCCCGCTGGGCGAGCCGCAGCCCCATCACCGCCATGTTGAAGAGGTCGGGCTCACCGCCGGGGTAGGTCTCCATGCCCAGGCGCAGGATCCGCTCCACCCCGACCCCGGGCAGCTCGCCGTCGTCCCCGAAGTGACGGGCCACGAGCTGGCGTTCGAAGCGGTCTATCCCGGCGGGCACGGGGGTGTGGGTGGTGAAGACCGCGCCGGCCCGCACGACCTCCAGGGCGGCGTCGAAGTCCAGGCCCGTCTCGGAGAGTTCCCGGATGCGCTCCAGGCCGAGGAATCCGGCGTGGCCCTCGTTGGTGTGGAACACCTCGGGGGCGGCGTGCCCGGTCAGCCGGCAGTAGGTGCGCACCGCGCGCACCCCGCCGATGCCGAGCAGCATCTCCTGGAGCAGCCGGTGGTCGCTGCCGCCGCCGTAGAGCCGGTCGGTGACGTCGCGCTCCCCCGGCGCGTTCTCCTCGACGTCGGAGTCGAGGAGGAGCAGGGGGACACGCCCGACCTGGGCCTGCCAGACCGAGGCGTACAGCGAGCGGCCGCCGGGCAGGGCGAGCACCACCCTGCTGGGGGTGCCGTCGGCCTCCCGCAGGAGGGTGAGCGGCAGCTCGTTGGGGTCGAGGACGGGGTAGTGCTCCTGCTGCCAGCCGTCCCGGGAGAGGCTCTGGCGGAAGTAGCCGTGCCGGTAGAGCAGGCCGACCCCGATGAGGGGCACGCCCAGGTCACTGGCGGCCTTCAGGTGGTCGCCGGCCAGGATGCCGAGGCCGCCCGAGTACTGGGGCAGGGCGGCGGTGACCCCGAACTCGGGGGAGAAGTAGGCGATGGCCGCGGGGAGCTCCGCGCCCTGGGAGAGCTGGTCCTGATACCACCTCGGTCCGTCGAGGTACTCCCGGAGGTCCTCGGACACCTCGGTGAGCCGGCGCAGGAAGTGCTGGTCCCCGGCGAGCTCGCCGAGGCGCGCGGCGGAGACGGCACCGAGCAGACGCACGGGATCGGCGTCCGCGGGCCGCCAGCCCTCCGGGTCGGCCGCCTGGAAGAGCTGTTGGGTCTCGTTGTGCCAGGACCAGCGCAGGTTGCGGGCGAGGTCGCTGAGCGGTCGCAGGGGTTCGGGGAGGACGGGACGCACGGTGAATCGACGAATGGCCTTCACGTATCCCACCTTTACAGGGGACGTACGGATCCGAGGGGACGCACGACGGTGGGCGCCCTCTCCGTCACCCTCGACGGTAGCGGTGTGCCGCCGTACGCGACCACGGCGCGCGCCCGGCTCAGTGGGTTCCCCGCCGCGCGGTCCGGACGCCCCCGCCCCTGGCACAGCACCGTGCGCGCCCTCCCTCCGCAGGCTCCTGCGCCACTCCTGTCACGGGCTTCACGCCGACACCTGCGGTCCCTCCCGCCCCATGGGCCAGATGCGCCAGTTACGCACCCTTCTGTCACGGGCGATATGGCTGATTTCCCCTCCTCACGCGGACTTGTGGCACCCCGCACCACAGGGAAGGCTGCGGAGGTGCCCGCGTGACGGCCGGGGGACCGGCGCGCGGCCCACAGCGCGTGCGCCAGATGCACCCAGGAGTTAACACGCCGCCGGGTTGGCCGCCCGAGAACGGTGGGAAGGCTCCCCCGGTAACACCCCCCGCGCTGCACATCCCAGGTGCCCCGGTCCGAGGTCGAACCCCCGTGCACCTGCCATTCGAGTCCATTCGAGTGAACGCGGACAGGAGCGGCCATGCCCACAGCCCGCCAGCCGACGACCGAGCAGCTACAAAGGACGCAACCCCACCATCGCGGCGCGCGCGGTCAGCCCTTCACGCCCACGTCGCGCGCCGTGCATGCCGAGCTCCGACCCCCAGGTGATTCCATGATCGGTCGCATTCCCGTCCTGGACGTCCGTCCGCTCGTCGACTGCGGCAGACGGCCCGCCAAAGCCGTCGCGGGCGAGACCTTCGAGGTCAGCGCCACCGTGTTCCGCGAGGGACACGACGCCGTGGCCGCCAACGTCGTCCTGTGCGACGCCAACGGACGGCCCGGACCCTGGACGCCGATGCGCGAGCTCGCTCCCGGCACGGACCGGTGGGGCGCCGACGTCACCCCGGGGGCGGAAGGCCGCTGGACGTACACGGTCGAGGCGTGGAGCGACCCGGTCACCACCTGGCGCGACCACGCGCAGATCAAGATCCCGGCGGGCATCGACACGGAGCTGGTCCTGGAGGAGGGCGCCGAGCTCTACGCCCGCGCCGCCGAGGGCGTGCCCAAGCAGGACGGGCGCGAGGCCGTGCTGGCCGCCGTCGACGCGCTCCGCGACACGGGCCGGCCGGCGGCCTCCCGGCTCGCGGCCGCGCTGGCCGCCGAGGTGGACGAGGCGCTCGGCCGCCATCCCCTGCGCGAGCTGGTCACCGCGTCCCGGCCGCTGCCGCTGACCGTCGAGCGCCGGCGCGCCCTGTACGGCTCCTGGTACGAGCTGTTCCCCCGCTCCGAGGGAGCCCGCTGGGAGGAGACGGCACCCCCGAAGCCCGCCCGGAAGCCGCGGGCCACGAAGACGGCGAAGACGGCCGCCGCCACGCGGAGGAAGAGCCCGGCGGTCTCCGCGGAGCTCCCCCCGCCCGCTCCCCGGCTGGTCAGCGGCACGTTCCGCACCGCTGCCGAGCGGCTTCCCGCCGTGGCCGCGATGGGGTTCGACGTCGTCTACCTCCCGCCGATCCACCCCATCGGGACGACCCACCGCAAGGGCCCGAACAACAGCCTCTCCCCCGGGGCCGACGACCCCGGTGTGCCCTGGGCCATCGGCTCGGCCGAGGGCGGGCACGACGCCGTGCACCCGGACCTGGGCACGATCGAGGACTTCGACCACTTCGTCGCGACCGCCCGCACCCTGCGGATGGAGATCGCGCTCGACTTCGCCCTCCAGTGCTCCCCGGACCACCCCTGGGTGACGGAGCACCCGGAGTGGTTCCACCACCGCTCCGACGGGTCCATCGCCTACGCCGAGAACCCGCCCAAGAAGTACCAGGACATCTATCCGATCGCGTTCGACGCGGACCTGCGCGGGATCGTCACGGAGAGCGTGCGCGTCCTGAGGTTCTGGATGGACCACGGCGTACGGATCTTCCGCGTCGACAACCCGCACACCAAGCCGGTGGTCTTCTGGGAGAAGGTGATCGCCGACATCAACCGCACCGACCCGGACGTGATCTTCCTGGCGGAGGCCTTCACCCGCCCGGCGATGATGCGCACGCTGGCCTCGGTCGGCTTCCAGCAGTCCTACACGTACTTCACCTGGCGTAACACGAAGCAGGAACTGACCGAGTACGTGACCGAGCTCTCGGGCGAGAGTTCCTCGTACATGCGGCCCAACTTCTTCGTGAACACGCCCGACATTCTTCCCGGTTACCTCCAGGAGGGCGGGCGGGCGGCCTTCGCGGCCCGGGCCGTGCTGGCCGCGACGCTGTCCCCCTCCTGGGGCGTGTACGCGGGCTTCGAGCTGTACGAGAACACCCCGGTGCGTCCCGGGAGCGAGGAGTACCAGGACTCCGAGAAGTACCAACTCAGGCCCAGGGACTGGGAGTCCGCGGAACGTGAGGGCCGCTCGCTCGCTCCCCTGATCACCTCCCTCAACCGGATCAGGCGCCGCCATCCGGCACTCCAGCAACTGCGTGACGTCCACTTCCACGCGGTCGACAACGAGGCGCTGATCGTCTACAGCAAGCGCTCCGGTCCCGACACCGTCCTGGTGGTCGTCAACCTCGACCCTCACCACACCCAGGAGGCCACGGTCTCGTTGGACATGCCGCGGCTCGGCCTCGACCGGCACGAGCGCGTGCCGGTGCGCGACGAGCTCACCGGCGACACCTATCACTGGGGCAGGACCTTCTATGTGCGCCTCGAGCCGGGCGTCACGCCCGCGCACATCGCGGTCCTGCGACCGTCCCCGCCGACCGGAGGGTCACCCACACCATGATCGTCAATGAGCCTGTCCACGACCTGTTCGAGGACACTCCCGCCAAGGACCGCGATCCCGACTGGTTCAAGCGCGCCGTCTTCTACGAGGTACTCGTACGGTCCTTCCAGGACTCCAACGGGGACGGCGTCGGTGACCTCAAGGGCCTCACCGCCAAGCTCGACTACCTGCAGTGGCTGGGCGTCGACTGCCTCTGGCTGCCGCCGTTCTTCAAGTCGCCGCTGCGCGACGGTGGTTACGACGTCTCGGACTACACGGCCGTGCTGCCCGAGTTCGGCGACCTCGCCGACTTCGTGGAGTTCGTCGACGCCGCGCACCAGCGCGGCATGCGCGTGATCATCGACTTCGTCATGAACCACACGAGCGACCAGCACGACTGGTTCCAGCAGTCCCGCACCGACCCGGACGGGCCGTACGGCGACTACTACGTCTGGGCCGACGACGACAAGCAGTTCCCGGACGCCCGGATCATCTTCGTCGACACCGAGACGTCCAACTGGACCTTCGACCCGGTCCGCAAGCAGTACTACTGGCACCGGTTCTTCTCGCACCAGCCCGACCTCAACTACGAGAACCCGGCGGTGCAGGAAGAGATCATCTCGGCCCTGCGCTTCTGGCTGGACCTCGGCATCGACGGCTTCCGGGTCGACGCCGTGCCGTACCTCTACCAGCGTGAGGGCACCAACTGCGAGAACCTCCCCGAGACCCACGACTTCCTCAAGCGGGTCCGCAAGGAGATCGACGCCAACTACCCGGACACGGTGCTGCTGGCCGAGGCCAACCAGTGGCCGGAGGACGTCGTCGACTACTTCGGCGACTACACGGCCGGCGGCGACGAGTGCCACATGGCCTTCCACTTCCCGGTGATGCCCCGCATCTTCATGGCCGTACGGCGCGAGAGCCGCTACCCGGTCTCGGAGATCCTGGCGAAGACCCCGGAGATCCCGTCGGGCTGTCAGTGGGGCATCTTCCTGCGCAACCACGACGAGCTGACGCTCGAGATGGTCACGGACGAAGAGCGCGACTACATGTACGCGGAGTACGCCAAGGATCCGCGGATGCGGGCCAACATCGGCATCCGCCGGCGCCTCGCACCGCTCCTGGACAACGACCGCAACCAGATCGAGCTGTTCACGGCGCTGCTGCTCTCCCTGCCCGGCTCCCCGATCCTCTACTACGGGGACGAGATCGGGATGGGCGACAACATCTGGCTGGGCGACCGTGACGCCGTGCGCACCCCGATGCAGTGGACGCCCGACCGCAACGCCGGTTTCTCCTCCAGCGATCCGGGGCGGCTCTACCTCCCCACGATCATGGACCCGGTCTACGGCTACCAGGTCACCAACGTCGAGGCGTCGATGGCGTCGCCGTCCTCGCTGCTGCACTGGACACGGCGGATGATCGAGATCCGGAAGCAGAATCCGGCGTTCGGCCTCGGCTCGTACAGCGAGCTGCCGTCGTCGAACCCGTCCGTCCTCGCGTTCACCCGCGAGTACAAGGACGACCTCGTGATGTGCGTCCACAACTTCTCGCGGTTCGCCCAGCCCACCGAGCTCGATCTGCGGGACTTCGACGGGCGCCACCCGGTGGAGCTGATCGGCGGGGTGCGCTTCCCGGCCGTCGGCCGGTGGCCCTACCTGCTGACCCTGGCGGGGCACGGCTTCTACTGGTTCCGGATGCGGAAGGATGACCCGGTCGGCTGACCGCCGGTGACGGCCGGCTGACGGCGCCTCACCGTCGAGGCGCCACCCGCGGGGCGGTTTCCGCCGCCCCGCACGGGGCACTCTCCCCCATATCGAGCGCTTCCGGGCTCCATCGGGCTCTCCGTGGCCCCTTGATCGAGTCCGTACGGACTTTCCTCACCCGACACGTCCCGCACAGCCGGACAGCCATTGCCGCAATCCGGGACACTCTTCGCATCCTGTGGTGTGCCCGGGGAAAGGACGCGATGCCATGTCGGAGGCTGCATCCACTCGAGTCGCCCTGGCGAAGAGCACAACATCGAGAAAGACGACAAGAAGACACTCGACGAGCGCCACGGGAACGACGGCCCTGCTGCCGTCGCTCGCCCCGCTGCTCCACGAGTGGGTGCCCCGGCAGCGGTGGTTCGCGGGCAAGGGGCAGCCCGTCACCGGGTTCTCTCTCGTCGCCGCCACCGAGATACTGCCTCTGGACACCGCGGGCACGGGCCCCGGGCTGCTGCACCTGCTCGTCCGGGTCCACCAGCCGAACGGCCGCCCCGCCCCGGACCGGGGGGACTGCTACCAGCTCCTGCTCGGTGTGCGCACCACCCTGCCCCCACGGCTGGCCGACGCACGCATCGGCCAGGTCTCGGAAGGCCCGCTGGCGGGCCGCACCCTGTACGAGGGGCTGCACGACCCGCGCGTCGCCGACCTTCTGCTGGAACGATTCCGTAACCCCGGATCCCTCGGCCCGCTCCGCTTCGACCGGGCGGCACCGATCCCGCCGGGACTGACCCCGCGCGTCCTGGACACCGAACAGTCCAACTCCTCGCTCGTGTACGGCGACGCCTTCATCCTGAAGATCTTCCGGCGGGTCTTCCCCGGCACCAACCCCGATCTCGAACTGCCCCTCGCGCTCGGCCGTGAGGGCTGCGGCCGGGTACCCGCACCGGTGGCCTGGTTCGAGGCGACGACGAGTCCGGAGCCGCTCACGCTCGGCGTGCTGCAGCCCTTCCTGCGCGGCGCGCAGGACGGGTGGCAGCTCGCGCTCGCCGCCCTGGCCGCCGGGCGGGACTTCGTCCCCGAGGCGCACGCGCTCGGCCGGGCCACCGCCGAGGTGCACACGGCGCTCGCCGCCGCGTTGCCGACCCCTCCGCTGGCGCAGGAACGGACCAGGGACCTGGTGGCCGGCATGGTGGAGCGCCTGGAGGCAGCCGCCCAGGCGGTCCCTGCGCTCGTCCCGTACGTACCGGGGCTGCGCACCGCCTTCGACGCCGTCGCGGCGCTCGGGGAGACGGGGCGCGGCTGGCCCGCTCAGCGGGTCCACGGGGACCTGCACCTGGGCCAGACCCTGCGGGGCGAGGACGGCTTCTGGTCGCTGATCGACTTCGAGGGCGAGCCGGCCAGGCCGCTGCCCGAACGCCGCAGCCCGCAGCCGCCGGTGCGCGACGTCGCGGGGATGCTCCGGTCGTTCGACTACGCGGCGCGCTCGCACCATCCGTGGAACCCCGAATGGGCGGCCCGCTGCCGGGCCGCGTACTGCGAGGGCTACGCGAGCGCGGCGGGCTCCGACCCGCGCGGCGAGCCCGAGCTGCTGCGCGCCCATGAGACCGACAAGGCGGTGTACGAGGTGCTGTACGAGGCCCGGCACCGCCCCGACTGGCTGCCGGTTCCGATGGCCGCGATCCAGCGCCTGGCCGCCACACCCGCGTGACCTCCGCTCCCCACCACCCACCTTCCGAGGAGGCAGTCTCTGTGACCGCCCGCAAGCCGTCCCGCAAGTCGCCCGAACCCATCGAGGTCCCGCCCACGGCCAAGCCGGTGACCACCGAGGTCACGGCTGCCGCCCCGGCCGAACCCGCCGCCGCCCCGGCGGCCGAGCCCTCCGCCCCGTCTCCCGCCAAGCGCCCGCGGGCCCGGAAGACGGCCGCGGCGGCCACCGGCGCTCCGCCCCGCCCCCGGCGCGGGGGAGGCAGCAAGAACGTCCTGCCCGCGACCGCCCTGGACGACGCGGACCGGGGCCGGCTGCTCGCCGGTGAGCACCACGACCCGCACGGCGTCCTCGGCGCGCACCCGGTCCCGTCCGGCGTGCTCTTCCGGGTGCTGCGCCCCTTCGCGCGCTCGGTGACCGTGCTGGTCGAGGGCAAGCGGACCGGGGCCGAACTGCAGAGCGACGGCGACGGCTTCTTCTCCGGGGTGCTGGCCCTGCCGGCGGTGCCCGAGGGCTACCGTCTGCGGGTCGCCTACGAGGACGACACGATCGAGGTGGACGACCCGTACCGCTTCCTGCCGGCCATCGGTGAACTGGACCTCCACCTGATCGGCGAGGGCCGGCACGAGGAGCTCTGGAAGGCGCTCGGGTCCCAGCCGGTGGAGCACCAGGGCGTGACCGGCACCCGCTTCACCGTGTGGGCGCCGGACGCCCGCGGGGTCCGGGTCGCGGGCGACTTCAACTACTGGGACGGCACGGTCTTCCCGATGCGCTCGCTCGGCTCCACCGGCGTCTGGGAGGTGTTCGTCCCCGGTGTCGGCGAGGGCGCCGTCTACAAGTACGACATCTGCCGGCCCGACGGGTCGCACACCCAGCGGGCGGACCCGATGGCCCGCCACACGGAGGTCCCTCCGGCCACCGCCTCGGTGGTCACCGCCTCGCACCACGCGTGGCAGGACGCGGACTGGATGGCGCACCGGGGCGACCGCCCGGTGCACGAGGCACCCTTCTCCGTCTACGAGCTCCACCTCCCCTCGTGGCGGCCGGGGCTGTCCTACCGTCAGCTCGCCGCCCAGCTCCCCTCGTACGTGAAGGAGCTGGGCTTCACCCACGTCGAGCTGATGCCGGTCGCCGAGCACCCCTTCGGGGGGTCCTGGGGCTACCAGGTCACCGGCTTCTACGCGCCGACGTCCCGCATGGGCAGCCCGGACGACTTCCGCTTCCTGGTCGACGCGCTGCACGCGGCGGGCATCGGCGTCCTCATGGACTGGGTCCCGGCCCACTTCCCGCGCGACGACTGGGCGCTCGCCGAGTTCGACGGCCGCCCGCTGTACGAGCACTCCGACCCGAACCGGGCCGCGCACCCGGACTGGGGGACCCTGGAGTTCGACTACGGCCGCAAGGAGGTCCGCAACTTCCTGGTCTCCAACGCCACCTACTGGTGCGAGGAGTTCCACATCGACGGCCTGCGGGTCGACGCGGTCGCCTCCATGCTCTACCTCGACTACTCCCGCGAGGACGGCCAGTGGTCGCCGAACGAGTTCGGGGGCCGGGAGAACCTGGACGCGGTCGCCTTCCTCCAGGAGATGAACGCGACGGTCTACCGGCGCAACCCGGGTGTCGTCACGATGGCGGAGGAGTCCACCGCCTGGGACGGTGTCACCCGCGCCACGGACTCCGGCGGCCTGGGCTTCGGCCTGAAGTGGAACATGGGCTGGATGCACGACTCCCTCGTGTACATGTCGAAGGAGCCCATCCACCGCAAGTACCACCACAACGAGATGACATTCTCGATGGTGTACGCGTACAGCGAGAACTACGTGCTGCCGATCTCGCACGACGAGGTGGTGCACGGCAAGCAGGCACTGGTCAGCAAGATGCCCGGCGACTGGTGGCAGCAGCGCGCCAACCACCGCGCCTACCTCGGCTTCATGTGGGCGCACCCGGGCAAGCAACTCCTCTTCATGGGGCAGGAGTTCGCCCAGGGAGCGGAGTGGTCGGAGGGCCACGGCCCGGACTGGTGGCTGCTCGACGAGACGTACGAGGCCTCCGCCGACCACCGGGGCGTACGCACCCTGGTCACGGACCTCAACGCGGTCTACAACGCCCTGCCCGCACTGTGGCAGCGGGACACGTCGCCCGAGGGCTTCAGCTGGATCGACGGCGGCGCCGCGGAGGACAACGCCTTCTCGTTCGTCCGCTACGACGCGGACGGATCCCCCCTGATCGCGGTCTCGCACTTCTCCCCGGTGGTGCGGCAGGACTACCGCATCGGCGTTCCGGACGGCCCGGAGGCCTGGGTGGAGGTCGTGAACACGGACGCCGCCCGCTACGGCGGGAGCGACGTACGCAACGAGGAACCGCTGAAGCCGGAGGCGGTGCCGGCCCACGGCAGGGACACCAGCATCACGCTGACACTCCCGCCACTGGCGACGGTCTGGCTGCGGCCGGCCTGACGGCACGAGCGGCCGGAGGGCCCGCACCGCCCGGAGCGGTGCGGGCCCTCGCTGTGCGCGGCGCGTGGGGTCAGCCGCCGAGCGGCGCCCCGGCCGCCGCCGGAAGCACGTCCTCCAGCTCCTGGAGAAGCCGGCGCTTCGGGCGGGCTCCCACCATCGACCTCACCGGTTCGCCGTCCTGGAACACCATCAGCGTCGGCATCGACAGCACCGCGTACCGGCTGGTGATGCCCGGGTTGTGGTCCACGTCGATCTGCACGACCTTCAAGCGGTCCGCCTCCTCCCTGGCGATCGCGCCGAGCACCGGGGCCAGCTGGCGGCAGGGGCCGCACCAGTCGGCGGTGAATTCGACCAGGACCGGCAGACCGGCTCCCAGGACCTCGGCGTCGAACGTCGCGTCGGTGACCTCGGCGACACCTTCTGCGTGGATCATCCCTCGTCCTCCCAGTTCAGTTCACATCGTGGTTCGGGGCCGCCCGGAATCCCGGCGGACGCCTCCAGCTCGGCGCGGGCCAGTTGTGCGCCCACCTCGGCCCGGACGCCCTGGAGCTGGCCGATGAGCGCGTCCAGCTCACCGAGCTTGCGCCGGTAGACGGCCAGCGAGGCGGGGCAGGCGTCACCCGCCGGGTGGCCGGCGCGCAGGCAGTCGACGAAGGGGCGGGTCTCCTCCAGGTCGAACCCGAAGTCCTGGAGGGTCCGGATCTGGTGGACCAGCCGCAGATCGCTCTCGTCGTACGTGCGGTAGCCGTTCTCCGCGCGGCGTGCGTGCAGCAGTCCGCGCGATTCGTAGTACCGCAGCGTACGTGTCGTCGTTCCGGCGCGTTCGGCCAGCTCCCCGATTCGCATACCGCGACGGTAATCCTTGACGTCGGCGTCAAGGCAAGGAGTGGCGGGCGAGGCCGAGGACGGCGATACCGCTCCACGGCACCCTGCCGAACCAGCACGGAACGATCACACCGGGCCGCCCTCCGCGAGCCCCCGACCTGGCAGGCACTCACGGCTACCCGGTCGACCCCTCCGGTGTAGTACAGGTAGTACGCTGTATGCATGGGTGACACCAACGAAGTCCCGCTCCGCGAGCTGAATCAGCAGACCTCACGTGTGATGGCCCGCGTGCAGGCCGGGGAAACGCTCACCATCACCAAGGACGGTGTTCCCATAGGGGACATCGTCCCCCGGGGACTGCCGCTGGGAAGGCCCGTCTACCCGTTCCGCACCGAACCCATGGGACATCTGGACCTCCCCGACCTGGGCGGCCCCGGGCTGACCGACGACGAGATCGACGCCACTCTGCGGCGCATGGGCTCGATCGATGACTGACATCCCCGTCGCGATCGCGGACACGAACGCGCTGTACCGCCTCTTCACCCCCAAGGATCCTCGGCACACGGCGCACAGATCGGCCCTGAGCAAGGTCGGCCACCTCGTGGTGTCCCCGATGGTCCTCACCGAACTGGACTACCTGCTGACCACGAAGATCGGCGCCAGTGCCTCGATGAACGCGCTGGACTTCGTTGCGCGTCAAGTGGAGGTCCGCCGCTTCGAAATCCCGGATGTCGCGCCCCACCTGCGGAGCACCATGGCTGTCATGCGCGGGTACCAGGACGCCGACAACGGCCAGGGGGTGGGTCTGACCGACGCGATGAACGTCGTGCTCGCCGCCGCCTACCGCACAGCCGATCTCCTCACGTCCGACCGGCACTTCCGAATCATGCGTCCGCTCACCGGCCACTCCGCGTTCCGGCTCCTGCCGGACGATCTGTGAGCCGACGCCCCGGGCGGGCGGCCGAGGATGTGGGGCGGACACACGGACGCGGCCGGTACGGGAACCCCGTACCGGCCGCGTCGTCAGGTGCTACGCCTTGACCAGCGAGGGCTGTTCCTCGCCGCCGTCCCGGGCGTCGGGGACGTGCGGCTCGCCGCCGTTGTGCACGTCGTCGGTCATCGTCTGCTCGTCGAACGGGAGGGCGCCGGAGAGGACCTGGTCCACCCGCTCCCTGTCGATCTCCTTGGTCCAGGTGCCGACCAGCACCGTGGCCACCGCGTTGCCCGCGAAGTTCGTCAGGGCGCGGGCCTCGCTCATGAACCGGTCGATGCCGACGATCAGCCCGACGCCGTCGACCAGCTCGGGGCGGTGCGACTGGAGGCCGCCCGCGAGGGTCGCGAGCCCGGCGCCGGTGACGCCCGCCGCGCCCTTCGACGCGATCACCATGAAGACCAGCAGCGAGATCTGCTCACCGATGCTCAGCGGGTCGCCCGTGGCGTTGGCGATGAAGAGCGAGGCCATCGTCAGGTAGATCGCGGTGCCGTCGAGGTTGAAGGAGTAACCGGTCGGCACGGTGATGCCGACGACGGGCTTGCTGACGCCCATGTGCTCCATCTTCGCGATCAGCCGCGGCAGGGCCGACTCGGACGAGGAGGTGGAGAGGATCAGCAGGAACTCCCGGCCCAGGTACTTCAGCAGCGAGAGGATGTTGACCCCGGCCACCAGGCGCAGGATCGCGCCCAGGACCACGAACACGAAGAGCGCGCAGGTGACGTAGAAGCCGATCATGATGATCGCCAGGGACTTCAGCGCGTCCACGCCGGTCTCCCCGACCACCGCCGCCATCGCGCCGAACGCGCCGACCGGAGCCGCCCACATGATCATGGCGAGGATGCGGAACACGAGGCGCTGGATGTGGCCGATGCCGCGGATGACCGGCTCTCCGGCCGCACCCATGGCCTGGAGCGCGAAACCCGCCAGCAGGGCGATGAGCAGGGTCTGGAGGACCTCGCCCTCGGTGAAGGCGGAGACCATGGTGGTGGGGATGATGCCGAGCAGGAAGTCCACGGTGGACTCGCTGTCGCCGGCCTGCGCCTCACCCGCGGCGCGGGCCGCCTCGGTGAGGTGGAGGCTGGAGCCCGGCTCCAGGATGTTGCCGACGACCAGGCCGATGGCCAGGGCGACGGTCGACATCACCAGGAAGTAGCCGAGGGCCAGACCGCCGACGGCGCCGACCTTGGCGGCCTTCCGTACGGAGCCGACCCCCAGCACGATCGTGCAGAAGATGATCGGCGAGATCATCATCTTGATGAGGTTGACGAAGCCGGTGCCGATGGGCTTGAGCTCCACGGCGAAGTCCGGAGCCACCAGACCCACCGTGATGCCGAGCACCACGGCGGCGATCACGGCCAGGTAGAGGTAGTGGGTGCGGTCCCGTCGTGCGGCTTTCTCTGCCACGGGGGTCTCCTCGGGTATGCGTCGGCTCCCCGTCCCTGGGGGCCCCGGTGACTATTCACTGCCCTGTGACGGCCGTCACCCTTGCGTTCATATCGTTCACGGACGCTTATCGGCCACCTTGGGCGGGTGGGCCCCGCCAGGCAGACTGTGAGCCATGCGCCTGCCCCGGACCCTCCCCCGCAGCCTGGCCGGTCAGCTGTTCGCGATGCAGGCCCTGCTCGTGGCAGCGGTCGTGGCCGGATGCGCCGTCTTCGCGTACGCCTCCGGCCGCTCCCAGGCGGAGGAGACCGCGGCCCGCCAGGTGCGGGCGGCCGCCCTCGCCATGGCCGGATCACCATCGGTGCGGGAGGCGATCCGTACCCCGGACCCCTCCGCCGCACTCCAGCCGTACGCGGAGCGGGTCCGCGAGGACACCGGGATCGCGTTCGTCACGATCATGGATCCCCAGGGCGTCCGGTGGACCCACCCCGACCCCTCCCAGATCGGCCGCCGGTTCATCGGGCACACCGAGCGCGCCCTGCTCGGCGAGACGTTCGAGGAGACCTACACCGGGACGCTGGGGCCGTCGATACGCGTGGTCACCCCGGTCCGCGACGAGGGCAGGATCGTGGGCCTGGTGAGCGCGGGCATCACCGTCGAGCGGGTGTCCACGCAGGTACGGGAGCAGCTGGGCGCCCTGGGCACGGCTGCGGGCGCCGCCCTGGCGCTCGGGGCGCTCGGGACGTACGTGATCAACGCCAGGCTGCGGCGGCACACGCACGGGATGAACGCCCGGGAGCTGAGCCGGATGCACACGTACCACGAGGCCACGCTGCACGCGGTGCGCGAAGGGCTCCTCATGCTGGACGGGCAGCGCAGGGTCGCCCTGATCAACGACGCCGGCCGGGAGCTGCTGGGGCTGGCCCCGGGGTCGGTCGGGCGCCGGGTCGACGAGCTCGCGCTGCCGGCGCCGCTGACCGGCGCGCTCCTGGCGTCCGAGCCGCGGGTGGACGAGGTCCACCTCACGGCGGACCGGGTCGTCGTCGTCAACACCAGCCCGGTGGTGGGCGGTGAGCGACGGGGCACCGTCGTGACGCTGCGGGACCACACGGAGCTGCAGGCTCTGTCCGGCGAGCTGGACTCGGAACGCGGCTTCACCCAGGCGCTGCGCTCGCAGGCGCACGAGGCGGCGAACCGGCTGCACACCGTGGTCTCGCTCATCGAGCTGGGCCGGGCCGACGAGGCCGTGGACTTCGCGACGGCGGAGCTGGAGCTGGCGCAGGTGCTCACCGACCGGGTCGTGGGCGCGGTCGCCGAACCGGTGCTGGCCGCCCTGCTGCTCGGCAAGGCGGCGCAGGCCCACGAGCGGGGTGTGGAACTGGTGCTCGCCGAGGACAGCCTGATCGACGACGGGGCCCTGCCGCGCTCGCCGTCCCCGCGGGACCTGGTCACGATCCTCGGCAACCTCATCGACAACGCGGTGGACGCCGCGTCCGAGACGGCGACGGGCACCGCCGGGTCGCCCGTCCCCGCGCAGCGCTCCGCCGCGCGGGCCCTGGTCACCGTGACCGCGCGGACGGAGGCAGGGGAGCTGCTGCTGCGGGTGGCGGACACCGGCGCCGGGATCGGCCCGGACGACGCCGACGAGGTGTTCCGGCGCGGCTGGACGACCCATGGCACGGGCCGCGGCCTGGGCCTGGCCCTCGTACGGCAGGCGGTGCACCGCAACGGCGGGACGGTGACGCTGGGGCGGGCCCCGGACGGCGGCGCGGAGTTCACGGTGCGGCTGCCGCTCTCCGGGCGTACGGCGGAGGCGGTCGCGCCGTGATCCGGGTGCTGGTCGTGGAGGACGACCCGGTGGCCGCCGACGCCCATCAGCTGTACGTGGACCGGGTGCCGGGGTTCGAGGTGGCGGCCGTCACCCACTCCCGGGCCGAGGCCGTACGGGCGCTGGAGCGCACGGAGGTCGACCTGCTGCTGCTCGACCTGTACCTGCCCGACGGGCACGGTCTGCAGCTGCTGCGGTCGCTGCGGGCGGCGGGGCACGCGGCGGACGTCATCGCGGTGACGTCGGCGCGCGACCTGGCGGTGGTGCGGGAGGGCGTGTCCCTCGGGGTCGTGCAGTACGTGCTGAAGCCGTTCACGTATCCCACGCTCCGGGACCGGCTCGTGCGGTACGCCGAGTTCCGGGCGGCGGCCGGTGAGGCGAGCGGCCAGGAGGAGGTGGACCGGGCGCTGGGCGCGCTGCGGGTCTCGGACCCGGCCGCCCTGCCCAAGGGCCTCAGCGGCCCGACGCTGGAGGCGGTGACCCGGGCGCTGCGGGAGGCGCAGGACGGGGTCACCGCGGCGGCCGCCGGCGAGGAGCTGGGGATCTCCCGGATCACCGCCCGCCGCTATCTGGAGCACCTGGTGACGGTGGGGCGGGCCGTGCGGCGGCCCAGCTACGGTCAGGTCGGCAGGCCCGAGCTGCATTACCACTGGGTGGCTGAAACCCGCTGATGGTCCGGGGGGCCGCCAGGAGGCACCCTAGGAGGATCGTACGAAGGGTGAACTGATAGGAACAGCCTGTAGCCAGGCCGTTCCCGGCCTTCTACGGTGGGGCCGTGCATCCCACCCCGCCCTTCAACGCCCCCGCCGCGCGCCGCCTCCGCGAGGCGCTGGGAATGGCTCCCGGACATGTTGCGTACGGACTCGGCGCCCAGTACGGACTGCGGATCACGGCCGAGACCGTGATGGCCTGGGAGCGCGGCACCGCCCTGCCCGGCGAACGCGAACTCATGGCGCTGGCCGGTGTGCTGTGGTGCGCGCCGGGCGAACTGCTGGCCGCGGCGAGCACGTTGCGCGACCACCGGCTGGCCCGGGACGTGGCGGTGGACGACCTGGCGCGGACGCTCGGGATGACCGTCGCCGCGTACCAGCGGATCGAGGACACGGGCCGCTGGCGCGGCAACGAGCGTCAGGCCGTGTCCCTCTGCGAGGCGCTCGACATGTCGGCCGCCCAGTTCCTGACCGCGACCGGCCGCAACGAGGAGCTGGCGGGCCTGCTGACCAGGGCGGTCACGACCCGCTGGCAGGCGTACGTACGTCCCGTGGACAAGCTGGTCCCGCTGGACCGGATCCTGGTCCAGGACGTGCTGGAGCAGTTGCACAGCGACTACCAGAGCCTGATGGTGTCGACGCTGAGCTGGAACACCACGGGCCGGGACCGGGCCGGGACCGGGGGCGAGGAGGGCCGGGTGTTCCTGGACCGGGTGGTCGAGGAGTTCTGGCGGACGGCGGGCATCTGAGCCCTCCGCCTGTTCCCCCGCGGGGGAACAGGCGCGTACCGCGGGGCGTGGTCGGGAGCGCGGGGCGCGGGGCGCGATCAGAAGACGGACTCGGCCTCGTACATCCGGTCGCTGGGAACCGTCTTCAGGCGGGTCACGGCGTCCGCCAGCGGGGCCATCACGATCTCGGTCCCGCGCAGCGCCGTCATCCGGCCGAAGTCGCCGCGGTGCACGGCCTCCACGGCGTTCCACCCGAAGCGGGTCGCGAGCACCCGGTCGTAGGCGGTCGGCGTGCCACCGCGCTGCACATGGCCGAGGATGACCGGCCGGGCCTCCTTGCCGAGGCGCAGTTCCAGCTCGGCGGCGAGGCGGTTGCCGATGCCCTTGAACCGCTCGTGGCCGAACTGGTCGATCTCGCCCTTGGCGTACGGCATGGAGCCCTCCGCCGGGTGCGCGCCCTCGGCGACGCAGATGACGGCGAACTTCTTGCCGCGCGCGAAGCGTTCCTCGACCATCTTGACCAGGTCGTCGACCTGGAAGGGCCGCTCCGGCAGGCAGATGCCGTGGGCACCGCCGGCCATGCCGGACTCCAGCGCGATCCAGCCCGCGTGGCGCCCCATGACCTCGACGACCATGACCCGCTGGTGCGATTCGGCCGTCGTCTTGAGCCGGTCTATGGCCTCGGTCGCGACGCCCACGGCGGTGTCGAAGCCGAAGGTCCGGTCGGTGGCGGAGATGTCGTTGTCGATGGTCTTCGGTACGCCGACGACGGGCATCCCGGCCTCGGCGAGCATGCGGGCCGCGGTGAGCGTGCCCTCGCCGCCGATCGGGATGAGCGCGTCGATGCCGTAACGCAGGGAGAGCTCCGCGCAGTTCTCGGCGGCCTCGCGCAGCCGGTCGCGCTCCAGCCGCGCCGAGCCGAGGATCGTGCCGCCGCGCGCCAGGATGCCGCTGACCGCGTTCAGGTCGAGGGGCCGGAAGTGGCCGTCGAGCAGCCCCTTGAAGCCGTCCTCGAAGCCGATGACCTCATCGCCGTGCCCCACGACGGCGCGGTGCACGACCGACCGGATCACAGCGTTCAGGCCTGGGCAGTCGCCGCCTGCGGTGAGAATTCCGATGCGCATCCTGCTCTGTCTCCTGCTCGCTAGTGCCATGCATTCCGGGGACCCGTCGAGAAACCCCCGTACCGTGAGCCACGACGATTGTCCCACGCCGAGCCGGGCACCCGCGCTTCCGGCTCCGTCCGCGGGGACCGGCGGGTGCCCCGGGCACCCGCTCCGGGCACGGTGCCCGGGGGGCGGCCGACCTGGCCCGGTAGGTATCGTCAAAGGGACAATGCCAGCCAAAGAGGACGGGAGACCACGCGTGGCGCGCAGCGTGTACGTGACCGGGATCGACCGGGGAGACGGCCGTCAGGTCGTCGATCTGGGAGTCATGGAGCTACTGACGCGTCAGGTGGACCGGGTCGGCGTCTTCCGCCCTCTGGTCCACGACGGACCCGACCGGCTGTTCGAGCTGCTGCGGGCCCGCTACCGGCTCTCGCAGAGCGCCGAGACCGTCTTCGGCCTGGACTACCACGAGGCCTCGGCGGTCCAGGCGGAGAAGGGTACCGACGAGCTGGTCTCCCTGCTCGTCGAGCGGTTCCACCGGGTGGCCCGCGACTACGAGGTGGTGCTGGTCCTCGGCAGCGACTTCGCCGCCACCCAGCTCCCCGACGAACTGGCCCTGAACGCGCGCCTCGCCAACGAGTTCGGCGCCTCGGTCATCGCGGTGGTCGGCGGCAAGGGCCAGGACGCCGGGTCCGTACGGGCCGAGACGCGCAACGCCTACCGGGCGTACGCGGGGCTCGGCTGCGACGTCCTGGCGATGATCGTGAACCGGGTGGCGTCCGAGGACCGCGCGGGCATCGCCGAGCGCCTGAGGGAGCAGCTCCCGGTCCCCTGCTCGGTGCTGCCCGACGACCCCGCCCTCTCCGCGCCCACCGTCGCCCAGATCACCACCGCACTGGACGGAACGGTCCTGCTCGGCGACGACTCGGGCCTGGCCAGGGACGCGCTGGACTTCGTGTTCGGCGGGGCCATGCTGCCGAACCTGCTGAAGGCCCTGACCCCGGGATGCATGGTCGTCACCCCCGGCGACCGCGCGGACCTGGTCATCGGTTCGCTCGCCGCGCACAGCGCCGGCACGCCGCCCATCGCGGGCGTCCTGCTCACCCTGAACGAGCGCCCCGGCGAGGAGATACTCCGGCTGGCGACCCGCCTGGCACCGGGCACCCCGGTCGTCGCGGTGGCCGGGGGCTCCTTCCCCACCGCCGCGGAACTCTTCGCCCTCGAAGGCAAGTTGAACGCGGCGACGCCCCGCAAGGCGGAGACCGCCCTCGGCCTGTTCGAGCGCCATGTGGACACCGCCGCGCTGCTGGAGCGGATCTCCGTGGCCCGCAGCGGCCGGGTCACCCCGATGATGTTCGAGCACGAGCTGCTGGAACAGGCCCGCTCCGACCGGCGCCGGGTCGTCCTGCCCGAGGGCACCGAGGAGCGCGTCCTGCGCGCCGCGGACGTGCTGCTGCGCCGCGACGTCTGCGACCTGACCCTGCTCGGGGACACCGACGTCATCCGTAAGAAAGCCGCCGACCTGGGCATCGACCTCGGAGAGACCCAGCTCGTCGACCCCCGGACCTCGGAGCTGCGCCAGAGCTTCGCCGAGCGGTACGCCGAGCTGCGCGCCCACCGCGGGGTCACGGTGGAGCTGGCGTACGACGTCGTCTCGGACGTCAACTACTTCGGCACCCTGATGGTCCAGGAGGGCCACGCCGACGGCATGGTCTCCGGCTCGGTGCACTCCACCGCCGCGACGATCCGCCCGGCGTTCGAGATCATCAAGACGAAGCCGGACGCCTCGATCGTCTCCTCCGTCTTCTTCATGTGCCTCGCCGACCGGGTGCTGGTGTACGGCGACTGCGCGGTCAACCCGGATCCGGACGCGGAGCAGCTCGCGGACATCGCGGTGCAGTCGGCGGCCACCGCGTCCCGCTTCGGCGTGGACCCCCGGATCGCGATGCTCTCGTACTCGACGGGCACCTCGGGAACGGGCGCCGACGTCGACAAGGTGCGGGAGGCGACGGAGCGGGTACGCGCCTCACGTCCGGACCTGAGGATCGAGGGTCCGATCCAGTACGACGCGGCGGTCGAGCCGTCCGTCGCCGCGACCAAGCTGCCGGCGTCGGAGGTGGCGGGCCGGGCGACCGTGCTGATCTTCCCGGACCTCAACACCGGCAACAACACCTACAAGGCGGTCCAGCGTTCCGCCGGCGCGGTCGCGGTCGGCCCGGTCATGCAGGGACTGCGCAAGCCGGTCAACGACCTGTCGCGCGGCGCCCTGGTCCAGGACATCGTCACCACGGTGGCCATCACGGCGATCCAGGCGCAGAGCGAGGAATGACCGCGATGACCACCGACCCGACCAGCGAAGGTTCCCGCTCCATGAACGACGCCCACCGCGTACTCGTGCTCAACTCCGGCTCCTCGTCGGTGAAGTACCAGCTGCTGGACATGCGCGACCGGTCGCGGCTGGCCACCGGCCTGGTCGAGCGGATCGGCGAGTCCTCCTCCCGGCTGGTGCACACCCCGCTGACCGGCGGGGAACCCCGCGAGCGCACCGGCAGGATCGCCGACCACGAGGAGGCGCTGAAGGCCGCGGCCGACGAGCTGGCGGCCGACCGGCTCGGGCTGGACTCCCCCGACCTCGCGGCGATCGGGCACCGGGTGGTGCACGGCGGGCTGAGGTTCAGCGAGCCGACCGTGATCACCGACGAGGTGCTGGAGGAGATCGAACGGCTCGTCCCGGTGGCCCCGCTGCACAACCCGGCGAACATCACCGGGATCCGCACCGCGCAGGCGCTGCGCCCGGACCTGCCGCAGGTGGCGGTCTTCGACACGGCCTTCCACACGACGATGCCGGAGTCCGCGGCGCGGTACGCGATCGACGTCGAGACCGCCGACGCGCACCGCATCCGCCGCTACGGCTTCCACGGCACCTCGCACGCCTACGTCTCGCGCAGGACGGCGGAGCTGCTGGGCCGGCCGGTGGCCGACGTGAACGTGATCGTGCTGCATCTGGGGAACGGCGCCTCGGCCTCCGCGGTGAAGGGCGGCCGCTGCGTGGAGACGTCCATGGGACTGACCCCCCTGGAGGGGCTGGTGATGGGGACGCGTTCGGGGGACGTCGACCCCGCCGTCACCTTCCACCTGAAGCGGGTGGCGGGGATGTCGGCGGACGAGATCGACGTCCTGCTCAACAAGCGGAGCGGCCTGGTGGGTCTCTGCGGTGACAACGACATGCGGGAGATCCGGCGGAGGGTGGACGAGGGCGACGAGCGGGCCACGCTCGCGTTCGACATCTACATCCACCGGCTGAAGAAGTACATCGGCGCCTATTCGGCGGTCCTCGGCCGGGTGGACGCCGTGGTGTTCACGGCCGGGGTGGGGGAGAACTCGGCTCCGGTGCGGGAGGCTGCGCTCGCGGGACTGGAGGGCTTCGGCCTGGTCGTGGACGCGGACCGCAACGCCGTGCGGTCGGGCGAACCGCGGCTGATCTCGCCCGACGGCGCACGGGTCGCGGTCGCCGTCGTGCCCACCGACGAGGAGCTGGAGATCGCCGGACAGGCCTTCGCGCTGGTCCACAACTGAGCGGCCCTGCGCCCCTTTGTATCTTCCACCAGACGGAATATTCCGCAGTGAAACAAACCGATAGGATCCGCCTCATGCGCCGTTCCAAAATCGTCTGCACCCTCGGTCCCGCCGTCGACTCCCATGAGCAGCTCGTCGCTCTGATCGAGGCCGGCATGAGCGTGGCCCGTTTCAATTTCAGTCACGGTACCCACGAGGAGCACCAAGGCCGTTACGACCGGGTCCGCAAGGCCGCCGCCGAGACCGGCCGCGCGGTCGGTGTGCTCGCCGACCTCCAGGGCCCCAAGATCCGCCTCGCGAAGTTCGCCGAGGGTCCCGTCGAGCTGGTCCGCGGGGACGAGTTCGTCATCACGTCCGAGGACGTCCCCGGCGACAAGTCGATCTGCGGCACCACCTACAAGGGGCTGCCCGGCGACGTCACCAAGGGTGACCCGATCCTGATCAACGACGGCAACGTCGAGCTGAAGGTCGTCTCGGTCGACGGCCCGCGGGTCACCACCATCGTCATCGAGGGCGGTGTCATCTCCGACCACAAGGGGATCAACCTCCCGGGTGCGGCGGTCAACGTCCCCGCGCTGTCCGAGAAGGACGTCGAGGACCTGCGGTTCGCCCTGCGGATGGGCTGCGACATGGTCGCGCTGTCCTTCGTCCGGGACGCCGAGGACGTCAAGGACGTGCACAAGGTGATGGACGAGGAGGGCCGCCGGGTCCCCGTCATCGCCAAGGTCGAGAAGCCGCAGGCCGTCGAGCACATGGAGGGCGTCGTCGCCGCCTTCGACGCCGTGATGGTCGCCCGCGGTGACCTCGCCGTCGAGTACCCGCTCGAGAAGGTCCCGATGGTGCAGAAGCGCCTCATCGAGCTGTGCCGCCGCAACGCCAAGCCGGTGATCGTGGCGACCCAGATGATGGAGTCGATGATCACCAACTCGCGGCCGACCCGCGCCGAGGCGTCCGACGTCGCCAACGCGATCCTGGACGGCGCGGACGCGGTCATGCTGTCGGCGGAGTCCTCGGTCGGCGCGTACCCGATCGAGACGGTCAAGACGATGTCGAAGATCGTCGTCGCCGCCGAGGAGGAGCTCCTGTCCAAGGGCCTCCAGCCGCTGGTGCCGGGCAAGAAGCCCCGTACCCAGGGCGGTTCCGTGGCGCGCGCGGCCTGCGAGATCGCGGACTTCCTGGACGGCAAGGCGCTGGTGGCCTTCACCAAGTCCGGTGACACCGCCCGCCGCCTCTCCCGCTACCGCACGGCGCAGCCGATCCTCGCCTTCACCACGGAGGAGTCGACCCGCAACCAGCTCGCGCTGAGCTGGGGCGTCGAGTCCTACGTCGTGCCGCACGTGGACAACACGGACGCCATGGTCGACCTGGTGGACGCCGAGCTGCTGAAGCTGAACCGCTACAGCGACGGCGACACGATGGTCATCACGGCCGGCTCGCCCCCCGGTGTCCCCGGCACCACCAACATGGTCCGGGTGCACCACCTGAGCGGCGAGCGCGCCTGACGCCCCGCGCCGGACACGACTGTGGCCCGCACCCCCGTGAGAACGGGGGTGCGGGCCACAGTCGTGTTGCGGCTCCCGGACGGGTCCGGACCACCGGTCAGCTGTTGCCACCGGTGAAGTAGTTCTGCAGGCCGGGGACCTTGAGCGATCCGCCGAACTGGCCGGCCTGCTTCACCGTCGCGTCGGTGAAGAACGCGAACGGCACGTTCAGCGGCGGCGGGGTCTCCGGGCTGAAGGTGATGGGGATGATCCCGAAGAGGTTGCCCTTCAGGCTCTCCGTGTACATCGTCACCGTGCCGTTGCGGATGGTGGAGGTCGAGCCCTCAGCCGCCTTGACGTGGCCGGTGGTGCCGGCCGGGCCCGTCGTCAGCTGGTGGAGGTCCTTGATGTCGATGGTGTCGGCGGTGAACTTCAGCACCTTCTTGACGCTGCCGTTGTACGTCTTCACCTCGACGATGCCCGCGTAGTCGAGCCCGGTGAGCGTGAGCTTCGAGGTCTCCAGCGTCCACGGGTCGTCCGGGAGCAGCGGGATGCCCTGCTCCAGGTCGGCCGCGGCGAGCGCGTCCGGATCGGCGGTCGGGCAGGGGAAGCGCTCCTTGGCGCCGTCCGGGATGTCCTCGTCCTTCACCGGGTCGAGGCCCTTGACGTCGTCGTCGAGCTCCTCGACGTCCTCGCCCGCCTTCTCGGCCGCGTCACGGATGGCGTCGGTGGTCTTGTCGACCGTGTCCTTCGCCGTCTCCGTGGCCTTCTCCACCGGCTCGGTGGCGGCCGCGCTCTCCGACGGCTCCGGGCTCTCCGCGGTGGGCTCGGCGGACGGCTCGGCCGTCTCCTTGTCCGGTCCGTCGAAGAGGTCCTTGAGCGCGTCACCGACGCCGAGCGGGTCGAGCGGGTTCTTCGACTCGGTGGGCGTGGGAGTGGCCGAGGTGGCGGCCTTGTCCCCGGAGGTCTCCGCGGGCGTGTCCTCCTCGGACGCGCTCGCACTGGCGGAGGGCTTCGGTGTGGCGCCCGCGTCGTCCTTGCCGGCGTCGTCCTTGCCCGCGTCGTCCTTGCCCGCGTCGTCCTTGCCCGCGTCGTCCTTGCCCGCGTCCTCGGAGGCCGTGGCGCTCGGGGTCGGCTCGGCCTCGGGCTCCTGCGACTCGGACGGCTCGTCGGACCGGGTCACGCAGGGCCCGGGCGCGAAGGGGATGTCCGAGCTGTCGTCGGCCATGGCGAGCTTGGGGGTGAGCCCCATTCCCACGAAGACGGCCGTCGGCATCGCGGCGAGCGCGAACGCCTTCTTGCCCGCGGGCATGTGCAGCTTCGTCAGGAGTGACTTCCTGGGCGCCGCGTGGCGGGGCCCTCTTCGCTCCGGGACGTCCTCCGGCCCGAAGTCGTCGGTCTGCTCGTCACCCCGCACGATGCCTCCCACCGTCGGCCTCCGCCGCGGCCTCGAACAGCATGGGCTTCCGCGGGGCCTCGGCCGTGCCGTAGGTCTCCTGCGTGTACTCCGGGGCCTCGCCGAGGAGCCTCGGCTCCTCGTGGACCTCGGGCGCCGGGGCGCCCTTCGCGTCGGCCGGGGCCCAGGATATGGAGAGGGCACCACCGAGGAGCGAGAGCACGAAGCCGACGATGAAGCCGCCAATGTTGGCGACGGGTATGGAGATCAGCGCGAGCAGGATCGCGGCGACACCGGCGAACACCCGCACGATGCTGTGGAACCACATCGTGAGGCCCAGCGTGATGAGCAGGACCCCGATGATCAGCGACCCCGCACCGGCGGTGGTGGACATCGCGATCGTCATGTTGCCGAGGTGCATGTTGGCGTACGGGAAGTACGCGATGGGTAGACCACCCAAGATGGTGAACAGGCCCGCCCAGAACGGCCGGTTACCCCGCCAGGTGCGGAATCCCCGCCGGTAGACGGTGAGGTGGTGCTCGTTCTGCCCTGTGGACTCGGGGCTCATGGAAAACAGCTCCCTGGAACCGGTACTGCTGTGAGAAGAGAAGGGGTGGGTGACCGGAGACCCTCACGGAGCTCCGGCCACCCGGGCGAGTGCTAGAAGCACTCCTTGACGCCCTTGTGCAGCTTCAGGCTCAGGTTGCTGAGCTTGAAGGTGCCGGCCGTGGTCGCCCACGCCGTCTGCTCCACGTTGGACAGCGTGGCCTTCTTGGCACGCTGGGCGAAGCCGTTCGGGTTGACGGCCTTCTCCGTACCGGTCTGGATGCCGGGCTTGCCCATCGAACCGGCCGCGACGCCGATGTCGATCTGCTCGAAGTACGCGTCAGCGTCGAGCTGCGCGACGTCGAGGTAGAGGTTCGTCGCCTCGACGGGCTTCTTCGGGTCGGTGCCCGCGTTCAGCTCCAGGCTGACGCTGCCGAGACCGAAGGGCAGGTCGGGGGTGACCACCGACTGGCACATGTTGGTGATCGTGGCCTTGCTGAAGCCCGACACCGCCACCGGGTGCGCCGCGTCGTTGCCCTTGAGGTCCTTGCCGACAGCGACGCTGCCGTACTGGACGAAGTCCTCACCGACGAGCTTGTCGGTGGAGACCTTGAAGCTCTGGCCGGAGACGCTGAACGACGCGGCGAGCGCGCCCTGCGCCAGGCCGACGCCTACAGCGGCGGTCGCGACGACGCTCGGCACCATGACCAGAGCGAAACGCTTCCATCTGGTACCACCGCGAACCTGCGAACTCATAAATTTCCTCCTTCTCGGACGTACATCTCCGGTACGGGCATCGTGCCCGCCCTGGGATGGGAGAAGTGCTACGTCCTCGGGAAGGAGAGCGCCCGGACCGGAGGCGCGTACCGCATCCGAATCACCGGCGATCACCCCCGAGCGACAACCACTGGCCGCGCGTCTGCGCAACCCGTTTCGGACAGGCCCTGCCCAGGGGCAGGAACCCCCCTGTCCGCGATCGGCGCCACTGCCGCCGACCACCCGGTGGGGACCCAACGGACCCACCTGCGCCGACTGGTTGTCGGGCTGACGGGTATTGGACCGAGCGTGGCCGATCGTGGTGCATTCGCGGCCGTGACACAAGGGGGGTCGTTACTCGCTAGTAACGACCCGATAACCAGGACACGACAAAGGGGTACCGACCGGCCACACAGGGTGGCACCGGGGGGACGCGCGAATGGCGGGATTCATGTCCGAAACAGGACAGATCCATGGAGGCGGTTTACTGCCAGTAACAGTGCGTACTTTTATCAAGTTTTGGTAAAGCGGACCGGTTCCTTGTCGTTCGCCCGCGAAAACGGCCGTGGCGCCCAGAGGGCTCCACGGCCGTGTTGTCACATCAGAACAAGACGCGCGCCAGGGCGGTCCGGGCGGCGGTGACCCTGGGGTCATCGGGCCCGATCACCTCGAAGAGCTCCAGGAGCCGCACCCGTACGACATCCCGGTCGTCGCCGAAATTACGGCGGACCGTCTCGACGAGCCGGCCGAAGGCGTCCTCCACGTGGCCGCCCACGAGGTCCAGATCGGCGGCGGCCAGCTGCGCGGCCGGCGCGGCCGGGTTCTCCGCGGCCTCCTTGCGGACCTGCTGCGGGTCCATGCCCGCGACCCGGCCCAGCAGTTCGGCCTGCGCGAGGCCCAGCTTCGCCTCGGTGTTGGCCGGGTCGTCCGAGAGGACGCCCTTGTACGCCTGGACCGCGCCGTCGAAGTCGTTCTCGTCCAGCGCCTGCGCGGCCGCCTCCAGCTGCGCGTCGTACGGTCCCGCCGGCACCTCGGCGGGGGCGCTCTCCTCGCCTTCGGACCCGGCGCCCTCCTCCACGACGATCCCGGTGAGGCCGAACCGCTCCTCGCCGACCTGGATCAGCTGGTCCAGGGTCTGGCGGATCTGGCTCTCGGGGGCCGCGCCCTGGAAGAGCGGGAGGGCCTGCCCGGCCACCACGGCGAACACCGCCGGGATGCCCTGGATCCCGAACTGCTGCATCAGCATCTGGTTGGCGTCGACATCGACCTTGGCCAGCACGAAGCGGCCGTTGTACTCGGCGGCGAGGCGTTCGAGGAGCGGGCCGAGCTGCTTGCACGGCTCGCACCACTCGGCCCAGAAGTCGATGACGACGGGGACTTCGGTGGAGCGCTGGAGGACGTCGGTCTCGAAGCCCGCCTCGTCGACGTCGATCACCAGGGAGGCGGGTGCGACGGCACCGCCGCCCCCCTGCCGGGCGGACTCCGCGCGGGCCTGCTCCGCCTTCGCCTTGGCGTCGCCGGCCGCCTTCACAGCGGCGAGGTCGACGACGCCGCTCATGGACATGTTCCTAGGCTGCATACGTACATCCTCCCCCCTGGGCGCACCGTTCCGGAAAGCGATCCGTGAACCGCCTCCGTCCACAGCCACGCCGGTGTGCGCGGCGCGTGGACGGAAACGGTCCCGAGGCCCTGAATTACCCCGTGCTCGGTGCCGGGTCCCCACCCGGCGCCTGTGGCTGTCGATCGGTCGTGGCGCAACGACGGACGGACCGTCGCTTCTTACGCTACGACCCGTAGCGTAACTGTCCGCACCCCCTGCGGGGCAAGAGGGCACGGTGATCTGTCTCACGGGCTCCGGGGCCGGTCAGCTGTACTTACCGGCCGGTATGGTCACCCGCATGCTGAGCCGCAGCCCCACCGAACCCACCCGATCCGGACGTCCCCGCAGCGCCGAGGCCGACGCCGCGATCCTGGAGGCGACCCGTGCGTCGCTGGTCGACCTCGGGTGGTCGAAGCTGACGATGGGCGACGTGGCGACGCGGGCCGGGGTCGCCAAGACGACCCTCTACCGTCGGTGGGCCGGCAAGAACGAGCTGGTCGTGGACGCGGTGGCGGTGCTCTTCGACGAGCTGGAGCTGCCCGACCTCGGCAGCCTCGCGGCGGACGTGGAGGCCGTGGTCCTCCAGTTCGCGGCCCTGCTGGAGCGGCCGGAGACCAAGACGGCGCTGATGGCCGTGGTCGCGGAGTCGACGCGCGACGAGGCGCTGCGGGACCGGATAAGGAATTCGATCGTCGCCCGGCAGAAGCGGCTGGTCCTGCAGGGACGCGAACGGGCGCAGGGCCGCGGGGAACTCCCCCTCGAGCCGGACCCGGAGGCGGCGGCCCGCACCGTCGACCTGATCTTCGACGTGATCGCCGGCGCGGTGGTGCACCGCGCGCTGGTGAGCGCCGAGCCCGTCGACGCCGACTGGGCCCAGCGCTTCACCCTGCTGCTGCTCTCGGGGCTGGGAGCGGAGTCCCCGCAGGAGGACTGACCCCTCGCCAGGAGCCGGGCGGTCCCCGATCCGGCGTCAGAAGCCGGGCGGCTCCGTGTAGACGCCCCACTCGTCGCGCAGCACGCCGCAGATCTCGCCGAGCGTCGCCTCGGCCCGTACGGCCTCCAGCATCGGTGCGATCATGTTCGAACCGTCGCGCGCCGCGGCCAGCATCGCGTCCAGCGCGCCCCGCACCCTCGCCTCCTCGCGGTCCGCCTTGCGCCCGGCGAGCTCGCGCACCTGCTCCCGCTCGACCTCGTGGCTGACCCGCAGGATCTCCAGGTCGCCGGTGACGGACCCGTGGTGGACGTTGACCCCGACGACCCTCTTCTCGCCCTTCTCCAGCGACTGCTGGTACCGGAAGGCCGACTCGGCGGTCTCGCCGGTGAACCAGCCGTCCTCGATGCCGCGCAGGATGCCGGAGGTCATCGGGCCGATGGGGTGCGTGCCGTCCGGATGTGCCCGGGTCCCCCGCTCCCTGATCTGCTCGAAGATCTTCTCGGCGTCGGCCTCGATGCGGTCGGTGAGCTGCTCGACGTACCACGAACCGCCCAGCGGGTCGGCGACGTTGGCGACGCCGGTCTCCTCCATGAGCACCTGCTGGGTCCGCAGCGCGATCTCGGCGGCCTGCTCGGAGGGCAGGGCGAGCGTCTCGTCCAGGGCGTTGGTGTGCAGGGAGTTGGTGCCGCCGAGAACCGCCGAGAGCGCCTCCACGGCCGTGCGTACGACGTTGTTGTACGGCTGCTGGGCGGTGAGCGAGACACCGGCGGTCTGGGTGTGGAAGCGGAGCCACTGCGCCTTGTCGGTCCGCGCCCCGTACGTCTCCTTCATCCAGCGGGCCCAGATCCGGCGGGCGGCGCGGAACTTGGCGATCTCCTCGAAGAAGTCGAGGTGGGCGTCGAAGAAGAAGGAGAGCCCGGGGGCGAAGGTGTCGACGTCAAGCCCGCGGGAGAGACCGAGCTCCACGTACCCGAAGCCGTCGGCGAGGGTGTACGCGAGCTCCTGCGCGGCCGTGGCCCCGGCCTCGCGGATGTGGTAGCCGGAGACCGAGAGCGGCTTGTAGGCCGGGATGTCGCGGGCGCAGTGCTCCATCAGGTCACCGATGAGCCGCAGATGGGGCTCGGGCTGGAAGAGCCACTCCTTCTGCGCGATGTACTCCTTGAAGATGTCGGTCTGGAGGGTGCCGTTGAGCACCGCCGGGTCGACGCCCTGGCGCTCGGCGGCGACCAGGTACATGCAGAAGACCGGGACGGCGGGGCCGCTGATCGTCATCGACGTGGTGACGTCCCCGAGCGGGATGTCCTTGAAGAGGACCTCCATGTCGGCGGCGGAGTCGATGGCGACACCGCAGTGGCCGACCTCGCCGAGCGAGCGGGCGTCGTCGGAGTCGCGGCCCATCAGGGTCGGCATGTCGAAGGCGACGCTGAGCCCGCCACCGCCGTTGGCCAGGATGGTCTTGTACCGCTCGTTGGTCTGCTCGGCGTTGCCGAAGCCCGCGAACTGGCGGATGGTCCAGGTACGGCCCCGGTAGCCGGTGGCGTGGAGCCCCCGGGTGAAGGGGTACTCGCCGGGCCAGCCGATGCGCTCGAACCCCTCGTACGTGTCGCCGGGACGGGGCCCGTAGACGGGCTCCACCGGGTCCCCGGAGAGCGTGGTGAAGTCCGCGTCGCGCTTGCGGGCCTTGTCGTAACGGGCCTGCCAGCGGAGGCGGCCTTCCTCGATCGCGTGAGCGTCCATGGATCAAATTTACTAGGACGTCCTAGTAAATGTCGACGGCAAACCGCCCGGCGCTTCGCGCGGGGCGGTTCGGGTGGTGCGGATCAGGCCTTGACGGCCTGCGGGGAGCCCTCGGCGACCAGCGGCTCGATCTCGCGGACGACCTTCCGCTCGACGAAGAACGCGGCGGTCGGGATCGTGCCCGAGACGAGCACCCAGAGCAGCTTGCCGATCGGCCACTTCGCCTTGGAGCCGAGGTCGAAGGCGAAGACCAGGTAGATGATGAACAGGACACCGTGGAGCTGCGAGACGACGAGGGTCAGACCCTCACCGGTGTCGAATCCGTACTTGAAGACCATGCACACGCACAGGATCATCAACATGACGGCGGTGACGTAGGCCATCACCCGATAGCGGGTCAGCACGCTGCGTTTCATGACATCGAGACTAACCGGGCGGCCGGGGCGATCTTCAGGCGCCCCGCCCCTCACTCCCGCTTGTCGTCGAAGTCCTGCGCGGCCACCCGGAGCGGGCGCAGCATGGCGAAGATCTCGGCGCACTCCTCCGCGTCGTACGCCCCGAGCCCGAAGTCCATCTCCATCAGGTCCTGGCTGGCCGCCTCGACGACCTCGCGCCCCTTGTCCGTGATGGAGGCGAGGGTTCCGCGCCCGTCGTTGGGGTTGGGGCGCTTGTCGACCAGTCCCGAGCGCACCAGCCGGTCGACCGTGTTCGTCACCGAGGTGGGGTGGACCATCAGGCGCTCGCCGATCTTGGACATCGGCAGCTCACCGGCCTGCGAGAAGGTGAGCAGGACCAGCGCCTCGTACCGGGCGAAGGTCAGCCCGTACGGCTTGACCACCGCGTCCACCTCGGCGAGCAGGATCTGCTGCGCACGCATGATCGACGTGATCGCGCCCATCGAGGGCACCGGCCCCCAGCGCCGGTGCCAGAGTTCCTCGGCGCGGGCGATGGGATCGAAGGGGAGGCTGAGCGGCTTCGGCACGGCACGACCTTACCCACTGGTCACATGGCGGTCAGCCCTGTCTCGCACTTCGGTACCGGACACGCGTTCTCCGCACCTCCACGACGAGCAGGAGCGTGCAGGCGGTGCCGATCGCACCCGAGTACGCCACCACCTGGTGCACCGGGAGGAATTCCGCGGCCAGGCCGGCGAGCGCCATGCCGAGCCCCTGCACCGTCATCAGGCCGGCGGTGAGGATCGTCATGGCCCGGCCCCGCAGCTCCTCCGGGACCGCCTCGACGAACCACTGGTCGAGCCCGATGACGTACGCGGCACCGGCTCCGGCGAGCACGAGAGCCGCCAGGGCCAGGGCCGTGCCCGGGCGGAACGCGTAGAGAACGAGGGGCAGCAGGCCGAGGGCGGCGACCGGCAGGACGAGCCGGGAGCGGGCGGCCGGGCCGAGGGCGGTGCCCACGTACAGCTCGGCACCGATGTGGCCGACGGCCATCGCGCACATCAGCAGTCCGACGCCCGCGGGGCCGACGCCGATCTCGTCCGCGTACGGCGCCGCGAGCGCCTCCGGGGCGACCACGAAGAAGGCCGGTACCCAGAAGAGCAGCAGCAGGGCCCGGGTCCCGCGGTCGCCGAGGACGGCCCTGGCCCCGGCGAAGGACTCCTTGAGCAGCCCGCCGCCGGTGTCCGCGGCCGTGCGCGCGGGCCGGTCCGCCGTACCCAGGCGCAGCAGGGCGGCCGAGCAGAGGAAGGTCAGCACGGTGACGGTGATCGCCCCGCGCGGGGAGAACGCGGTGAGCAGCACCCCTCCCGCGCCGAACCCGACGAGCAGGGCGCTCTGCGAGACGAGACGGAGCAGCGAGCGCCCGAGGACGTAGAGGTCGCCCTCGCCCAGGATGTCGGCGAGGGCCGCCGTGCGGGTCCCCGTGAAGACGGGCGCCACCGCGGCCACCACGCAGCGCAGCAGGAGCAGCCCCGCGACGGGTGTGCCGGGGAGGACCATCACGGCGACGCAGACGGCGCAGACCAGGTCGCAGGTGACGAGGACGCGGCGGGCCGGGTAGCGGTCGGCGACCCCGGCGAAGAGGGTGCCGCCGACGACGTACGGGAGGAAGCCGAGCGCGAAGGTGAGGGCGGAGAGCAGGGGCGAACCGGTGAGGTCGTAGACGAGCACGGTGAGCGCCAGCTCGCTGACGACCACGCCGAGGAGCGAGAGGAGGTGCGCGGCGAAGACCGCCCGGAACTCCCGCACGGCGAACACGGCCCGGTATCCGGCGGCCGTGGCGCCCTCCGGGGCAGGGACCGGGACCGGCGCCTCGGCGGGCTCCTCGCGGGGTGTGTGCGCGTGGGTGGTGGTGTCGTTCGGCATGGACGCAGCGTGGAGCAGCTCCCCCGTCCGTCCGTACACTTTCGGCTCACGCCGAAAGTTGGGTGTCCCATGCCGTTCCATCTGCACTTCGACGAGAGCGACCTGCTCCGCTGCCGCTTCGCGCTCTCGCCGCTCTGGGAGACGCAGGAGGCGGTGCGCACCCTGCACCGGCCCGGCCGGCACGGCTACCACCTGCCCTGGCTGCGGCGGGTCGCGGAAGGCGCCGCCGGGCTGGATCTCGGACCCCTGTGGGCGCTGATGCCGGACGGCGGCCACAACCCCGACTTCATCTGCCCGCCGCCGCTCGGACCGCTCGCCACCTTCGCCGAGGAGATCGCGGCGGTACGCGCGACGGACCCGGCAACCGCCCGCGACGACATGGCGCTCGCCCTCGCCGATACCCCGGACGGCCCGCACTCCCCCGTCGGGCGGCGGCTGCTCGGCGATCCCGCCCGAGCGGTCCAGGAGCTGGCGGACCTGCTGGAGCGGGCCTGGCAGGTGATGGTCGAGCCGCACTGGCCCCGGCTGCGTGCCCTGCTGGAGGCGGACATCGCCTTCCACTCGCGCCGCCTCGCCGAGACCGGCTTCGAGCGGCTGCTCGGCGAGATCAGTCCGCAGCTGCGCTGGGCGGACTCGACCCTGACCGTGGCCGGCACCCGGGGGAACCACAGCCGGGTCCTCGGCGGTCAGGGGCTCGTCCTGATGCCCAGCGTCTTCGTGTGGCCGGATGTGGTCGGCGGCTACGAAGCGCCCTGGCAGCCTGCCGTGATCTACCCCGCGCGCGGCATCGGCGGGCTGTGGACGGAGTCCGCCGACCGGACGCCGGAGGCGCTCGCCCGGCTGCTGGGGCGGGCGCGCGCCGATGTGCTGTGCGCCCTGGGGGAACCGGCCGGGACGAGCGCGCTGGCGCACCGGCTCTCGCTCGCCCCGTCCTCCGTGTCGGCGCATCTGTCGGCGCTGCGCGCGGCGGGCCTGCTGACCTCACGGCGGTACGGCCATCAGGTGCTGTACGAGCGCACCCCGCTCGGCATCGCGCTGGCGGGCCAGGAGTCCTGAGCGCACGTGGCCGCGCGGGTCAGTGGCCTCCGGCCGGGGTGGTGGCCAGGGTGGGCTCCGCCTCCTGCGCGGGGCGCACCGGGCGCGACCGGTCCTCGACGGGGCGGCTCCCCCGGCTCCCCCGCTCGCGCACGACCGTGACGAGCAGCACCACGCACGGCACGACGGCGGTCACCAGGGGAAGTACGGCCCGGACGCCCGAGGCCGCGTGCGTGCAGGCGAGCAGGAGACTCAGCGGGGCGAGCAGGCACGTGACGGCGGCCACGGGGCGGCGGAGCAGCGTCAGGGTGTAGCCGAGCAGCCGCCCGGGCCCCACGCGGAGCAGCGCCCTCCCGTACGGCCGCAGAAGCACCCCGGCCGTCCACCGGGAGCGGTCCGGCCGGGAAGCCGCACCCTCCCCGGCCACCTGGACCTCCGCGGTCCGCACGGAACTCCAGTGCCGTCCGGTCAGCGGGTCGCGCAGGCGGTGGATCCCGAGACCGGTGGCCGGCCCGGCCGCGGCCGAGTCGTGGAAGCCTCCGGCCTGGCGCAGCGCCGCGACGCGCACGACGGTCCCGGCTCCGGCCAGCAGGGGTGTGCCGTGCCGGTTGGCCGCGCGCTGGACCAGCGTGTCGAAGCGGGTGGCCCCGGTGGCGGCCTCCGCGTCACTCCGGTCGGCCGGCGGGCCTACGACGAAGGCGGTGCCCGGGTCGTGGAAGTACCCCGTCGTCCGCTCCAGGAAGCCCGGCCGCGGGACGTGGCCGGTGTCCACGGAGGCCAGGACCTCGTAACCGTCCCCGTGCTTGGCGAGCCAGGCGTTGAGGTTGCCGTGCTTCGCGCCGGCCCGGTGCGGGCCCGCCCCCTGGTTCCACTCGGGCACCCCGAGGCGGGTGAAGTGGTGCACTCCCAGTTCGGCGCAGAGCATCCTGGCCTCGGGGTCGTCACCCTCGTCGAGGAGCCACACGTCCAGCGGGCCGGGGTGGCGCATCCGTACGGCACCCGCCAGGGTCGCCCGCACCGCGGAGAGCGGTTCCCTGCCCGGCGTGTACGTGACGAGGAAGGCGACCCCGAGGCCCGGCTCGGGCGCCATCGGGGCCGGGTCCCTCGCGACCGACACGGCGTAGGCGACGGCGACCGCGTTGACCAGCAGGAACAGCTCGATCAGACCGACGGACACCAAGGTCACGGAGTCGGCGAGCACCAGCCATCTCCGGCCTTCCCCGCGCGTGGCCCAGTGCGTGGGCCACAGGAGGTGGACCAGCAGCAGTCCGGTGAGCGCGGGGGCGAGCGCCATCAGGAGCACCGCCCCTGCCCGGTGCGCCCCCGCGCCCGGGAAGGCGCGGTGCCCCGGGGGGCGTCCCGTCACGGGCGGTTCCGCGGCACGGCCGCGGCTGTCGTGGTCGTGACCCTGCGACGGCATCACGCCTCCCATGGTCGGAATATGCCGGTACGCCCACAGAAGGGGAGATGCCGCACAGTGTCGACCCGGCAGGTCCGAGTGAGGGGATTTCTTCGCCCGAACGGGAGGAGCCCCCGCCTCCGGGGGCTCCTCGTCCGCGCAGGGCGGGGGTACGGATCGTCCGCGCGGGGCGGGGGTACGGACGGTGCGTCAGCCCGCCAGGTGCCGTTCCACCGTCTCCACCTTGGAGGTCAGGCCGTCGGTGACGCCGGGCCGGATGTCGGCCTTGAGCACCAACGAGACACGGCCCGCACGCGCCTCGACGGCGGCGACGGCCCGCTTGACGACGTCCATGACCTCGTCCCACTCACCCTCGATCGAGGTGAACATCGCGTCCGTACGGTTGGGCAGGCCCGATTCGCGGACGACGCGCACGGCGTCGGCGACGTACTCACCGACGTCCTCGCCCACACCCAGCGGACTGACGGAGAAGGCGACGATCACGCGCTGACCGTCCCCTCGGCGCGGGCACGGGCGGCGATGACGCCGTCGGCCTCGTACTTCTTGAGCAGCTTCTCGCCGTAGAGGCCGCCGAAGGGGACGACCGCCAGGAGGAAGAACAGCGCGACGCGCTTGAGCGGCCACTTGGCCTTGACCCACACGTCCACGAGGAAGATCACGTAGATCGTGAAGAGCAGGCCGTGCAGCGCGCCGAGGGGCGGCATCAGGAAGTCGATGTCCGAGACCCGCATGAGCAGCGAGCCGAAGATGAGCAGCGCCGGGAAGGACAGCGCCTCGGGAAGCGAGATGAGGCGCAGCCGGTGCAGGGCGGAAGCGGTCTTGATGTCCACGAGGGCACCTTCGGTGGGAGGGGCGTGTCGGCTTGTGAACGCAGGCACAAGCACAGCCATTGTGGCATCGGCCGCGGCCCCCGGCGGCAGGGGGTCCGCGCCCGGCGCCCACGGCACGTATCGGCCCATATCAGGGTCGTGCGGGGGCGGGGACCGGCGACCTGGCTCTGTCCGCGGGACCCTCCTGCGGCTACCGTCGCACCGTGGCGATGTTCCGACTCCAAGGCAGCAAGACGCTCGCCGTCGATCTGACGGGCGATGCCGTCAAGGCGAAGAACGGCTCGATGGTCGCGTACGACGGCCGGATGGCGTTCAAGAAGATGTCCGGGGGCGGTGAGGGCCTCCGCGGCATGGTGACCCGCCGGCTGACCGGCGAACAGATGGTGATGATGGAGGTGACGGGGCAGGGCACCTGCTATTTCGCCGACCGTGCGAGCGAGATCAACCTCGTCTCGCTGCACGGCGAGACGCTGTACGTCGAGGCCAGCAATCTGCTGGCCACCGACGCCGCGCTGCGCACCGGGACCTCCTTCACGGGGCTGCGGGGCGGGGCGAGCGGCAACGGTCTGTTCACCACGACCGTCGAGGGCACCGGCCAGGCGGCGATCATGTCGGACGGCTCGGCCGTGGTGCTGCGGGTGACGCCCCAGTACCCGCTGAACGTCGACCCGGGGGCGTACATCGCCCATCAGGGCAGGCTCCAGCAGCACTTCCAGTCCGGGGTGAACTTCCGGACGCTCATGGGTGAGGGGTCCGGCGAGTCCTTCCAGATCCGCTTCGAGGGCGACGGACTCGTCTATGTCCAGCCCAGCGAGCGGAACACCGTCGGGGGCGATGTCTGATGCCGTTCCGTGAGATCAACGCGAAGATGGTCGAGGCCGTGGTGGGGCCCGGCCAGAAGATGTACAGCCAGCGGGGCGCGATGATCGCGTACCGGGGCGAGGTCTCCTTCACCCCGAACATCCAGGGCGGGCAGGGCGGCCTGGGGTCGATGATCGGCCGGCGCATGGCCAACGAGGCGACCCCGCTGATGACGGTCGAGGGCGACGGCACGGTGATGTTCGGCCACGGCGGCCACCACATCCAGGTGATCGGCCTGGCGGGCGACACCCTCTACGTGGAGGCCGACCGGCTGCTCGCGTTCGACGGGACGCTCACCCAGGGCACGATGTTCATGGGCTCGCAGGGCGGGGTGATGGGCATGGTGCGCGGCCAGGTGACCGGGCAGGGGCTGTTCACGACGACGCTCAAGGGCCACGGCGCCGTCGCGGTGATGGCGCACGGCGGGGTGATCGAGCTGCCGATCACCCCGGGGAGGCCCGTGCACGTGGACCCGCAGGCCTACGTCGCCCACCACGGGGACGTGACCAACAAGCTGTCCACCGCGCTCGGCTGGCGCGACATGGTGGGGCGCGGTTCCGGTGAGGCGTTCCAGCTGGAGCTCAGCGGCAACGGAGCGGTGTACGTCCAGGCGTCGGAGGAGAAGCTGTGAGCACGCCCGTGATCTTCGACCCGATGACGCTGCCGTCGGACGACAACGTCAACGCCTACACCTTCTGCGTGGAGCTCAAGGGGAGCCAGTGGTTCCTGCAGAAGGGCAAGATGATCGCCTACTACGGGCGGATCGACTTCAACGGCATCGGACACGGGCGCTTCGAGCGGCTGATCCGCACGAGCTTCCACTCCCCGCTGCACGCGAGCGACTGGGTGGTGGCCGAGGGCAGCGGCAAGATGCTGCTCGCCGACCGGGCCTTCGACGTGAACTCCTTCGACCTGGAGGACGGCAACCTCACGATCCGGTCCGGGAACCTGCTGGCGTACCAGCCGACACTGGCGCTGAAGCAGTCCATCGTGCCGGGGTTCCTCACCCTGATCGGGACGGGGAAGTTCGTCGCCGCGTCCAACGGCCCGGTGGTCTTCATGGAGCCGCCGCTGCGGGTGGACCCGCAGGCGCTGGTGGGGTGGGCGGACTGCCCCTCGCCCTGCCACCACTACGATCACGGCTACATGACCGGGGTCATGGGCGGGCTCCGCTCGCTCACCGGGATCGGCGGGACCTCGGGCGAGGAGCACCAGTTCGAGTTCGTCGGGGCGGGTACGGTCCTGCTCCAGTCGACCGAGGTGCTCATGCCCGAGCAGGCCACCGGCGCCGTTCCGCACGAACCGGGGGTGCCGGGGGGCGGTCCCGGGGCCGGTCAACACGGCTCCACACCCCGCATGCCCGGTCAGCTGGGGGACCTCCAGCGTCGCTTCGGGCTGTGAACGGTAGTCTGCGGAGTGTGACGCCCGGCAGTACGTGCGAGGGGTCACACTCCCAGACTTCGTCCGTCTTTCAACATCTTAGGTAGAATCCATACATGGAGACCGAGACGGCCACTCGCTGGCTGACCGACGCGGAGCAGTGCGCCTGGCGCACCCACCTGGACGTCAGCAGGCTGCTGACGCACCAGCTGGAGAAGGACCTCCAGCCGTTCGGCCTGACCATGAACGACTACGAGATCCTGGTCAACCTCTCGGAGTCGGAAGAGCAGCGGATGCGGATGAGCGACCTCGCCGCCGCCACCCTGCAGTCCAAGAGCAGGCTCTCGCACCAGATCACCCGCATGGAGAACGCCGGCATGGTGCGGCGCCAGCACTGCGAGTCGGACCGGCGCGGACTGTTCGCGGTCCTCACGGACCTCGGCGCGGAGACGATGAAGAAGGTCGCGCCGCACCATGTCGAGTCCGTGCGCAGGCACTTCATGGACCTGCTCTCCCCCGAGGAGCTCTCCGCACTGCACGCGGCCCTGACCCCGATCGCGGACCATCTGCGCGGGCGGCGCGGCAAGCCGTAGCGGGGCCGGCCCTCAGCCGTCGCCGGCCGCCCTCGCCCCGGGCCGCCCCGGCAGCCGCAGGCTGAACCGGGCGCCGCCGCCCGGCGCCGTACCCACCGTGAGCGTGCCTCCGTGCCGGGAGGCCACGTCACGGGCGATGGCCAGACCGAGCCCTGCTCCGCCGTCGTCACGGCTGCGGGCGTCGTCCAGGCGTACGAAACGCTCGAAGATCCGGGCCCGTTCGGCCTCGGGCACGCCCGCTCCGTCGTCCGTGACCTCGACGAGCACGTCGCCCCGGTCCGCCCGCACCGAGACGGCGACCGAACGCTCCGCGTGACGCTCGGCGTTGTCCAGCAGATTGCCGACGACCCGGGCCAACTGGCCGCGTGAACCGCCGACTTCGAGCAGCTCGGCGTCCGTCACGGAAACCTCCGGCGGGATGCGGTCCGCCGCGCGCTGGGAGACCTCCTCGCGCACCAGCGCGCCCAGGTCGACCGCCGTACGCCCCGGACGCTCCCCCGCGTCCAGGCGGGCGAGCAGCAGCAGGTCGGCGGCCAGCACCTGCAGCCGTACGGTGTCGGCGACCGCTCCGGGCACGTCCAGCAGCTCCGGGTGGGCGGCCCCCACCTCCAGCTGCGTGCGCAGCGAGGCGATCGGGCTGCGCAGCTCGTGCGAGGCGTCGGCCACGAAGCGCCGCTGCCGGTCGACCGATCCCTCCAGCACCGTGAGGGTCTCGTTGGTGGTGCGGGCCAGCCGCGCGATCTCGTCCCGCGAGTCCGGCTCGGGCACCCGGCGGCCGAGGTCCTCGGACGCGGTGATCGCGGCCAGCTCCCGCCGGATGCCCTCCACCGGGCGCAGTGCGCGCCGGGTGACCAGCCAGGTCACCCCGGCGACCACGAGCAGCATGACGGGAAGCCCGGCCAGCATGGAGGTGCGTACGGTGTTCACGGCCTCCTGCTCGGCCGCGAGGGGGGCGCCCGCGTGGACGGTCAGGGTGACGTCCTTCTGCGTGGTCACCTCGACGGTGGCGAAGCGGTAGTCCGCCGTCTCGCCGTCGACCGTGGCGGTGCCGTTCGTGAAGTCCGGCGGGTCGGAGGAGACCTCGCTCCGGGGCGGGGCGGTCCCGTCGTCGTCATCGTCGTCATCCTCGTCACCCGGGCTGGGGACCGGTGCCGGGGAGGCCGGTACCACCTGTGACGCGCCCGTCCCCGAGATCGCCTCCAGGTCCTTGGAGACGGCCACCACGCGCCCCTCCTCGTCGGTCACCTGGACGGGGTGGCTGTCGTCGTCGCTCGCCTCCAGCTCCGCGTACGCCTTGCCAAGGGCCAGCTCCCCCGCCACCTCCCGCGCGGTCACCTCGGCCTCCAGGCCGGCCCGGTCCGTCAGGTTGCCGCGCAGCACCAGCAGTACGGCCAGCCCCGCGACGGTCAGGGCGACGGCGACGACCAGCGTGGCGCCCAGGGCCGCCCTGGCGCGCACGGACCTCACGAGGTCTCCAGCCGGTAGCCCGCGCCCCGTACCGTACGGATCGACGCGGCGCCGAGCTTGCGGCGCAGGGTGCTGACGTAGACCTCGACGATGTTCGGGTCGCCGTCGTAGGCGAAGTCCCAGACGTGCTCCAGGATGTCCGCCTTGCTGACCACCTCGCCCGCCCGCAGCACGAGCTGCTCCAGGACGGCGAACTCCTTGGCGGTGAGGACGACTTCGTCCTCACCCAGGCGGACCCTGCGGGCCGCGGTGTCCATCCGCAGCGCGCCGGCGGTGAGCACCGGGGAGGCGGAGCCGCCGCGACGGCGCAGCAGGGCCCGGATCCGGGCGACGAGCACCACGTACGAGAACGGCTTGGTCAGGTAGTCGTCGGCGCCCGTGTCGAGGCCCTCCGCCTCGTCGTACTCCCCGTCCTTGGCGGTCAGCATCAGGATCGGCGTCTCGTGCCCGGCGGCGCGCAGGGCGGCGCAGATCCGGTAGCCGTTCATCCCGGGCAGCATGATGTCCAGGACGACGAGGTCGTGGACGCCCTGACCGGCCAGGTGCAGGCCCTCCAGGCCGTCGTGCACGACGTCGACGGCGAAGCCCTCGGCGGTGAGTCCCCTCGCGAGGGACGTCGCGAGCCGCTTCTCGTCCTCCACGATCAACAGGCGCATGGGGACAGCTTCCCAAACCGGACCTGAAGACGCCTTCAGGTGGCTTCAGGCTGCGTTCAGCATCGCCGGGCCAGTGTGGTTCCCGTCGCTCAGCACAGCACATCCCATCGGGGAGGAACCCACCATGAAGCGCAAGATCGCCATCGCCACCCTCACCGCGGCCGTACTGGTCGGCGGCGGACTCGTCACGACCGCCGCGTTCGCGGACTCCGACAGCGGAAGCAGGGACGACCGGACGGCCACCGCGGACCGGGCGGCGGACGGCACCAAGGAGCAGCGGACCGGGCGCACCACCGTCGACGAGGCCGTCGGCGCCGCCCTGAAGGCCGTCCCCGGCACGGTCACCGAGGCCGAGCTGGACGATGACGACGACTCCCGTACGGTCTGGGAGCTCGACGTGTACGGCTCGGACAAGGTCTGGCACGACGTGACCGTCGACGCGGGCGACGGCACGGTGCTGTCCGACCGCGAGGACGACGACAACGACGACCGCGACCGCCACGCGCCCCGCTCGGCGGCCGTGTCCCTGGACGCCGCGGTGAAGGCGGCGCTCGGCGCGCAGCCCGGCACGGTGACGTCGGTGGACCTGGACGACAACGACGACGATGACGACGACGGCAAGCGCGGTGCGCCGCGCTGGGACGTCGACGTCGCGGGCAAGGGCGGCCAGGAGCACGAGCTGCACGTGGATGCCACGAGCGGCAAGGTCACCGTGGACCGGGACGACGACGGTGCCGACGACGACGACTGATCCGCCGGACGGGACGCGCTGCTCCGGGGAGGGCGGCGGTGCGGTTCCCGGGCGGCCCGCACGCCGCCCGGGGACCGTCAGTTCCCGCCCGTGAGCCCCGCGACCAGCTCGTCCGCCGCCGCGTACGGGTCGAGGCCTCCGGCCACGATCCGTTCCGCGAGGGCGTCCAGCCGGCGGTCGCCGTGCAGATCGGCGATCCGTTCGCGGAGCGCGGTGACGGCGATCGTCTCGACCTCGCGGGCCGCACGCGCCGTGCGCCGCTCGGCCAGCACGCCGTGCTCCTCCATCCACGCCCGGTGCTTCTCCAGGGCCTCGACGACCTCGTCGATGCCCTCGCCCCGGGCGGCGACCGTCTTCACGATCGGCGGCCGCCAGTCGCCGGGACCCCGGGACTCCCCCAGGCCCAGCATGTGGTTGAGCTCGCGGGCGGTGGCGTCCGCACCGTCCCGGTCGGCCTTGTTCACGACGTAGACGTCGCCGATCTCCAGGATTCCGGCCTTGGCCGCCTGAATGCCGTCTCCCATGCCGGGGGCGAGGAGGACGACGGAGGTGTCGGCCTGGGAGGCGATCTCCACCTCCGACTGGCCGACCCCCACCGTCTCCACGAGGATCACGTCGCAGCCCGCCGCGTCCAGCACCCGGATCGCCTGTGGCGCCGACCAGGCCAGCCCGCCCAGATGGCCGCGCGTGGCCATCGAGCGGATGTAGACGCCGGGGTCGGAGGCGTGCTCCGACATCCGGACCCGGTCACCGAGGAGCGCGCCCCCGGAGAACGGCGACGACGGGTCGACGGCCAGGACCCCGACCCGCTTGCCGGCCGTGCGGTAGGCGGAGACCAGCGCCGAGGTCGAGGTGGACTTGCCGACACCCGGCGATCCGGTCAGGCCGACGACGTAGGCGTGACCCGCGAGGGGTGCCAGGGCGGCCATCACCTCGCGCAGCTGCGGCGAGGCACCCTCCACCAGGGAGATGAGCCGGGCCACCGCACGCGGCCTGCCCTCCCGCGCCTGCTCGACCAGGGTGGGGACGTCCACCTTCACGCTCGGCCTCCTCGCTCGCTCGTACGGTGTACTACTTGCCCGGTACGCGGATGATCAACGCGTCGCCCTGACCGCCGCCGCCGCACAGGGCCGCCGCTCCGGTGCCGCCTCCGCGCCGCTTCAGCTCCAGCGCCAGGTGCAGCACCACGCGGGCGCCGGACATGCCGATGGGGTGGCCGAGCGCGATCGCGCCGCCGTTCACGTTCACCTTGTCGGAGGTGACGCCGAGGTCCTTCATCGACTGGACCGCGACGGCCGCGAACGCCTCGTTGATCTCGATGAGGTCGAGGTCCTCGACGCCGATGCCCTCCTTCTTCAGGGCGTGCCGGATGGCGTTGGACGGCTGCGACTGGAGCGAGTTGTCCGGGCCCGCCACGTTGCCGTGGGCGCCGATCTCGGCGATCCAGTCCAGGCCCAGCTCCTCGGCCTTGGCCTTGCTCATGACGACGACGGCGGCGGCGCCGTCGGAGATCTGCGAGGAGGTCCCCGCCGTGATCGTGCCGTCCTTGGTGAAGGCCGGGCGCAGCTTCCCGAGGGACTCCGCGGTCGTCTCCGGGCGGATGCCCTCGTCCTTGGAGAAGAGGACCGGGTCACCCTTGCGCTGCGGGATCTCGACCGGGGTGATCTCGGCCTCGAAGATGCCGTTCTTCTGTGCGGCGGCGGCGCGCTGGTGGGACAGGGCGCCGATCTCGTCCTGGTCGGCGCGGGCCAGGCCCAGGCGGGTGTTGTGCTTCTCGGTGGACTCGCCCATCGGGATGTTCTCGTAGGCGTCCGTCAGGCCGTCGTACGCCATCGAGTCGAGCACCTCGACCGCACCGTACTTGTATCCCTCGCGGGACTTCGGGAGCAGGTGCGGGGCGTTGGTCATGGACTCCTGGCCGCCGGCCACGACGACGTCGAACTCGCCGGCGCGGATCAGCTGGTCCGCCAGGGCGATCGCGTCGAGCCCCGAGAGGCAGACCTTGTTGACGGTGAGCGCGGGGACGTTCAGCGGGATTCCGGCCTTGACCGCCGCCTGGCGCGCCGGGATCTGCCCCGCCCCGGCCTGGAGCACCTGGCCCATGATCACGTACTCGACCTGGTCGCCGCCGATCCCGGCCCGGTCCAGCGCCGCCTTGATGGCGAAGCCCCCGAGGTCGGCCCCGGAGAAGCTCTTCAGCGAGCCCAGGAGACGGCCCATGGGCGTACGGGCGCCCGCGACGATCACTGAGGTGGTTCCGGTCGTTCCTGACATGAGGCGCAGCCCCTTGGATTGGTTGTGAACGAGGGTTTACCTGAATGTACTGAGCGGTACCGCGCCCGTCATCCGGCTGTCGGTGTGATCGCGCGCACGTTGCGTAACCATCACCGGGGCGCTGCACTGGTTCCATGCTGACGCGAATCGACCACATCGGAATCGCCTGCTTCGACCTCGACAGGACGGTGGAGTTCTACCGCGCGACCTACGGCTTCGAGGTGCACCACTCCGAGATCAACGAGGAGCAGGGTGTCCGCGAGGCCATGCTGAAGATCAACGACACCTCGGACGGCGGGGCTTCCTACCTCCAGCTGCTGGAGCCGACCCGTGAGGACTCGGCTGTCGGGAAGTGGCTGGCGAAGAACGGGGAGGGGGTGCACCACATCGCCTTCGGGACCGCGGACGTCGACGGGGACGCCGCGGACATCCGCGGGAAGGGCGTCCGGGTGCTGTACGACGAGCCCAGGACCGGGTCCATGGGCTCCCGGATCACGTTCCTCCATCCCAAGGACTGCCACGGCGTGCTGACCGAACTGGTCACCTCGGCGACGGAGCACTGACCCGACCGATACCGGCCCGGTAGAGTGGGTGGTTCCGGGCCGGGGCCGGGTCGGGGCCGTGCCGCGTCCTCGCCGTTGATCTGTCACCATTCCCCGGGGGGACCGCTCGTCGGCGAGCGGTACTCGCTTGGATTTGCGACAGGGTTGGGGTCTCCCCTGCTCGAACAGAGTTGAGAGCTCGGGGAAGGATGGGACCGCGCAGTGCGGGGCTACGAGAGCCAGCAGAGCCACCGAGCTGACGACGACCATCTCTCGCGGTTCGAAGCCGAGATGGACCGGCTGAAGACCGACCGGGAGAAGGCCGTCCAGCACGCCGAGGACCTCGGTTACCAGGTCGAGGTCTTGCGCGCCAAGCTGCACGAGGCGCGGCGCAATCTGGCGACCCGTCCCGCACACGACAGCGCGGACATCGGCTACCAGGCCGAACAGATGCTCCGTAACGCCCAGATCCAGGCCGACCAGCTGCGGACGGACGCCGAGCGCGAGCTGCGCGAGGCCAGGGCGCAGACACAGCGGATCCTGCAGGAGCACGCGGAGCATCAGGCCCGTCTCCAGGCGGAGTTGCACGCCGAGGCCGTCCAGCGGCGCCAGCGGCTCGACCAGGAGCTGGCGGAGCGCCGGCAGACCGTCGAGTCCCACGTCAACGAGAACGTCGCCTGGGCCGAGCAGTTGCGGGCCAGGACCGAGTCCCAGGCCCGCCGCCTCCTGGACGAGTCGCGCACGGAGGCCGAGCAGTCGCTGGCCGCCGCCCGGGCCGAGTCGGCCCGGCTGGCCGACGAGACCCGCCGCCGCCTCAACTCCGAGACCGAGTCGGCCCGTGCCGATGCCGAGTCCACGCTGCTGCGCGCCCGCAGGGACGCCGAGCGGCTGCTCGAAGCCGCCTCCACGCAGGCCCAGGAGGCCACCGCCCACGCCGAGCAGCTGCGCTCGACGGCCACCGCCGAGACCGACCGGACCCGGCAGCAGACGGCGGAGCTGAACCGCGCCGCCGAACAGCGCATGCAGGAGGCCGAGACCCGGCTGCGCGAGTCCCGGCTGGAGGCCGAGAAGGTCCTCGCCGAGGCGAAGGAGGCCGCGGTCAAGCGGCTGGCCGGCGCCGAGTCGCAGAACGAGCAGCGCACGCGCACGGCCAGGTCCGAGATCGCCCGGCTGGTCGGCGAGGCCACCAAGCAGGCCGAGACGCTCAAGGAAGAGGCCGAACAGGCGCTCGTCGACGCCCGGGCCGAGGCCGAGCGCGTCGTCGCGGAGGCCGCGGAGAAGGCCCGCACCCTGGCCGCCGAGGACGCCGCGGCACAGCTCGCGAAGGCGGCCCGCAGCGCCGAGGAGGTGCTGACCAAGGCCTCCGACGACGCCAGGTCCACGACCAGGGCCGCCGGTGAGGAGGCCGACCGGATCCGCCGCGAGGCCGAGGCCGAGGCGGACCGGCTGCGCGGCGAGGCCGCCGAGCAGGCCGACCAGCTCAAGGGCGCGGCCAAGGACGACACCAAGGAGTACCGGGCCAAGACCGTCGAGCTGCAGGAGGAGGCGCGCCGCCTCCGCGGCGAGGCCGAGCAGCTGCGCTCCGAGGCCGTGGCCGAGGGCGAGCGGATCCGCGGCGAGGCCCGCCGCGAGGCCGTCCAGCAGCTGGAGGAGGGCGCCCGCACCGCCGAGGAGCTGCTCACCGAGGCCAAGTCCGACGCCGAGGAGCTGCGGACCTCCGCCGGCACCGAGAGCGAGCGGGTCAGGACCGAAGCGGCCGAGCGCGCCGCCACCCTGCGCAAGCAGGCAGAGGAAGCGCTGGAGCGCAGCCGCGCCGAGGCGGAGAAGCTGCGCGCCGAGGCCGAGGAGCAGGCCACCGCCCTGACCGCCGCCGCGGAGAAGGCGGCCGAGGAGCTGCGTGAGGAGACCGAGCGCGGGGTCGAGGCCCGCAGGACCGAGGCGGCCGACGAGCTGACCCGGCTGCACACCGAGGCCGAGTCCCGGGTCACCGCGGCCGAGGAGGCGCTCACCGAGGCGCGTACGGCGGCGGAGCGGATCCGCCGCGAGACGAGCGAGGAGTCCGAGCGTCTGCGCGCGGAGGCGGCCGAGCGGGTCCGTACGCTCCAGGAGCAGGCCACGACGGAGGCCGAGCGGCTGCGCACCGAGGCCGCCGCCGACGCCGCGCGGTCCCGTGCCGAGGGCGAGTCCGTCGCCGTACGGCTGCGGAGCGAGGCCGCCACGGAGGCCGAGCGCCTGAAGAACGAGGCTCAGGAGAACGCCGACCGGGTGCGTTCCGAGGCCGCGGCCGCCGCCGAGCGGGTCGGCACCGAGGCCGCCGAGGCCCTCGCCGCCGCCCAGGAGGAGGCCAACCGCCGCCGCCGTGCCGCCGAGGAGGCGCTCGACTCCGCGCGCGCCGAGGCGGAGCAGGAGCGCGAGCGCGCCCGCGAGCAGAGCGAGGAGCTCCTCGCCTCCGCCCGCAAGCGGGTCGAGGAGGCCCAGGCGGAGGCCCAGCGCCTGGTCGAGGAGGCGGAGCGCCGGGCATCCGAGCTGGTCTCGGCCGCCGAACAGACCGCCCAGCAGGTGCGCGACTCCGTCGCCGGGCTGCAGGAGCAGGCCGAGGAGGAGATCACCGGGCTGCGCTCCGCCGCCGAGCACGCGGCGGAACGGACGAGGACCGAGGCACAGGAGGAGGCGGACCGGGTCCGCTCCGACGCCTACGCCGAGCGCGAGCGGGCCACCGAGGACGCCAACCGGACCCGCCAGGTCGCGCACGAGGAGTCGGAAGCGGCCAAGACCCTGGCCGAGCGGACCGTCTCCGAGGCCATCGCCGAGTCGGAGAAGCTGCGCTCGGACACGTCGGAGTACAGCCAGCGGGTCCGTACGGAGGCCTCCGACGCCCTGGCATCGGCGGAGCAGGACGCCGCGCGTGCCCGCGGCGAGGCCCGGGAGGACGCCAACCGGATCCGTACCGAGGCGGCGGCGCAGGCCGACCGGCTCATGGCCGAGGCGACGACCGAGAGCGAGCGGGTCCGCACCGAGGCCACCGAGCAGTCGGAGCGCTTCGTCGGCGAGGCGGCCGACGAGGCGGAACGGCTGCGCGCGGAGGCGGCGCAGACCGTCGGTTCCGCCCAGGAGCACGCCGCCCGCACCCGCGAGGAGTCGGAGCGGCTCCGTGCCGACGCCGAGTCCGCGGCCGAGCAGGTGCGCGCGGAGGCCCGCCAGGAGGCGGACCGGCTGCTGGACGAGGCGCGCGAGGCCGCGGCGAAGCGCCGTACCGACGCCGCCGAACAGGCCGACCAGCTCGTCGAGAAGGCCCAGGAGGAGGCGCTGCGTGCCGCCACCGAGGCCGAGGAGCAGGCCGACAGGATGGTCGGCGCCGCGCGCAACGAGGCGGTCCGCATCACCTCGGAGGCCACGGTCGAGGGCAACACCCTGGTGGAGCGGGCCCGTACGGACGCGGACGAGCTGCTCGTCGGCGCCCGCCGGGACGCCACCGCCACCCGGGAGCGGGCGGAGGAGCTCAGGACCCGGATCGAGAGCGAGATCGAGGAACTGCACGAGCGCGCCCGGCGCGAGACCTCCGAGCAGATGAAGACGGCGGGCGAGCGCGTCGACAAGCTGATGAAGGCGGCGACGGAACAGCGGGACGAGGCCGAGGCCAAGGCCAAGGAGCTCATCTCGGACGCGAACTCGGAGGCGAGCAAGGTCCGTATCGCCGCCGTGAAGCGCGCCGAGTCGCTCCTCAAGGAGGCCGAGACCAAGAAGGCCGAACTGACCCGCGTGGCCGAGAAGCTGCGTGCCGACGCGGAGGCCGAGGCCAAGCAGACGGTCGACGAGGGACGCCGGGAGCTGGACCTGCTGGTCCGCAGGCGCGAGGACATCAATACGGAGATCTCCCGTGTCCAGGACGTCCTCGAGGCGTTGGAATCTTTCGAGGCTCCGGGTGGGACGGGCAAGGCGTCTGGCGGTGGCGCCGGGGGCGTCAAGGCCGGCGCGTCGGCGGGTACCCGGTCGGGTGGCAAGGCGTCGGACGGGTAGCCGCTCGTGAACTTTGCCATGAACATTCAAGCCTTCGGGCCGCAAGTGCTCCGGGGGTCAGCCACTCAAAAGGGGTGTCATTCTCCATACCAAAGCGGCATCTTCACGTTGACACGCCGCCCAGGCCCCTAGGATTCCCTCTAACACCTCACCGGTCTCATTCGACAGGAACCCCATGAGCGACCCTTCCTCCCCCTTCGGCTTCGAGCTCGTGCGACGTGGATACGACCGCGGTCAGGTGGACGACCGCATTACCAAACTCGTCGCCGACCGTGACAGTGCTCTCGCCCGTATCACCTCTCTGGAAAAGCGCATCGAGGAACTCCACCTCGAGACGCAGAACGCCCAGGCCCAGGTCAACGACGCCGAGCCGTCGTACGCCGGTCTCGGCGCCCGCGTCGAGAAGATCCTCCGTCTCGCCGAGGAGGAGGCGAAGGACCTGCGTGAGGAGGCCCGCCGCGCGGCCGAGCAGCACCGCGAGCTGGCCGAGTCGGCCGCCCAGCAGGTGCGCAACGACGCGGAGACGTTCGCCGCGGATCGCAAGGCGAAGGCCGAGGACGAGGGCGTCCGTATCGTCGAGAAGGCCAAGGGCGAGGCGAGCACGCTCCGCACCGACGCCCAGAAGGACGCCCAGCAGAAGCGCGAGGAGGCCGACGCCCTCTTCGAGGAGACCCGCGCCAAGGCCGCCCAGGCCGCCGCGGACTTCGAGACGAACCTCGCCAAGCGCCGTGAGCAGTCGGAGCGCGACCTCGCGTCCCGTCAGGCGAAGGCCGAGAAGCGTCTCGCCGAGATCGAGCACCGCGCGGAGCAGCTCCGCCTGGAGGCCGAGAAGCTCCGTACGGACGCCGAGCGCCGTGCCCGTCAGACGGTGGAGACGGCTCAGCGCCAGGCCGAGGACATCGTGGCGGACGCCAACGCCAAGGCCGACCGGATCCGCAGCGAATCGGAGCGCGAGCTGGCGGCGCTGACCAACCGCCGCGACTCGATCAACGCCCAGCTGACCAACGTCCGCGAGATGCTGGCGACGCTGACGGGTGCCGCGGTCGCCGCCGCCGGCTCCCCGGTCGAGGACGACTCCGCCACCCGCGGGGTCCCCGCCCAGCAGACCCGCTGACCGACCGCACGTACGTCGGAAGTGCCCCTTCACGCGCCCGGTTCCGCCTTTGTGGTGGCGCCGGGCGCGCGGCCGCTCTAGCGTGAGCGGCATGATCGAGCTCGACGGCCTCACCAAACGCTTCGGCAACAAGGTTGCCGTCGACCATCTGTCATGCCGGGTCAGGCCCGGGATGGTGACCGGGTTCCTCGGCCCGAACGGGGCGGGCAAGTCCACGACCATGCGGATGATGCTCGACCTCGACAACCCGACCAGCGGCACGGTGCGCATCGACGGCCGCCACTACCGCGAGCTCCAGGAGCCGCTCAAGCACATCGGGGCGCTGCTCGACGCCAAGTCGATGCACGGCGGTCGCAGCGCGTACAACAACCTCCTGTGTCTCGCCCAGAGCAACCGCATCCCGGTGAGCCGGGTCTCCCACGTGCTCGACACGGTCGGTCTGAGCGCGGTGGCGAAGAAGAAGTCCAAGGGTTTCTCCCTCGGTATGGGCCAGCGGCTGGGAATCGCCGCGGCGCTGCTGGGCGACCCCGAGATCCTGATGTTCGACGAACCCGTCAACGGTCTGGACCCGGAGGGAATCCACTGGATCCGGAATCTGATGAAGACCCTCGCCGCGGAAGGCCGGACGATCTTCGTCTCCTCCCATCTGATGAGCGAAATGGCCCTGACCGCGGATCATTTGATCGTCATCGGGCAAGGAAAGCTGCTCGCCGACACGTCGATGGCCGATTTCATCCAGGAGAACTCCCGCAGTTTCGTGCGGATGCGCTCGCCGGAGCAGGAGCGCCTGCGCGACGTGCTGCACGCGGAGGGCGTCGTGGCGGTCGAGTCGGGCAACGGCACGCTGGAGATCGACGGTGAGGCCCCCGAGCGGCTCGGTGAGCTCGCCGGCCGGCACGGGATCGTGCTGCACGAGCTCAGCGCCCAGCGGGCCTCCCTGGAGGAGGCCTTCATGCAGATGACAGCGGGCTCCGTGGAGTACCACGCCCACTCCGAACGCGACGGTGCCCCGCCACCACAGGTGGGTCCGCACTGGGGCGAGGGGTGGAGCCCGCAGCAGACCGGCGGCCGCACGGCCGACGACGGCACGAAGGGGGCGTGACGGCGATGGCATCGGTACCCGCGGTCCTGAATTCCGAGTGGACCAAGATCCGTACGGTCTCGTCGACCACTTGGACGCTGGTGTGCGCGTTCGTCGTCACCGTCGCCATGGGGGCAGCGCTCAGCGCCCTGCTGAACAGCCAGTTCGACGATCTCTCCGACGCCGAGCGGGCCACCTTCGACCCGACGTTCGTGAGCTTCTCCGGAATGGTCCTGGGACAGCTGGCGATGGTCGTCTTCGGTGTCCTGGTGGTGGGCACGGAGTACAGCTCCGGGATGATCCGCACCTCGCTCGCGGCCGTGCCGCAGCGCGGGTCGTTCCTCTTCAGCAAGATCGCCGTGGCCGGCGTCCTCGCCCTGGTGGTCGGTCTCGCCACCAGCTTCGTGACCTTCTTCCTCAGCCAGGCGCTGCTCGGCGACCGCGGCACCGACCTCGGCGCGCAGAACGTGCTGCGCGCGGTCTTCGGCGGCGGCGTCTACATGGGGCTGATCGCGGTCTTCTCCATGGGCGTGGCCACGATGCTGCGCAGCTCCATGCTGTCGCTCGGCATCCTGATGCCGTTCTTCTTCCTCGTCTCGCAGATCCTCTCGGCGGTCCCCGGGGCGAAGAGCGTGGCCCGGTACTTCCCCGACCAGGCCGGCTCCAAGATCATGCAGGTGGTCCCGGACGCCCTGAACAGCGACCCCGCGCCCTACGGCCCCTGGGCGGGGCTCGGGATCATGGCCCTGTGGGTGGTGGCGGCGCTGGCCGGCGGCTACCTCGTACTGAAGAAGCGGGACGCCTGAGCGGCGCCCGGCGCTCCGGCGCTCCGGGTCACGGCTTGGCCGGAACCGCCGGCGGCTGGTTATCCTCCTAACTCTTACGGGGGCGTGCGGCTGAGGCCTGGGCCCCGACGACAGATAAGTCGATGGGGCTGGAGAATGATCGAGGCAGTCGGCCTGACCAAGCGCTACGGCGCGAAGACGGCCGTGCACAACCTTTCCTTCCAGGTACGGCCGGGTGCCGTCACGGGGTTCCTCGGTCCCAACGGGTCGGGGAAGTCCACCACCATGCGCATGATGCTCGGCCTGGACCGGCCGACGTCGGGACACGTCACGATCGGCGGCCATGCCTTCCGCAGCCTCCCGAACGCTCCGCGCCAGGTGGGGGCACTGCTCGACGCCAAGGCCGTGCACGGCGGTCGCAGCGCCCGCAACCACCTCCTGAGCCTGGCCCAGCTGGCCGGCATCCCCGCGGCACGGGTGGACGAGGTCCTCGGCGTCGTCGGGCTGCAGGACGTCGCGAAGAAGCGGTCCAAGGGCTTCTCCCTCGGCATGGGCCAGCGGCTCGGCATCGCGGCGGCGCTGCTCGGCGACCCGCAGGTGCTGCTCTTCGACGAGCCGGTCAACGGCCTGGACCCCGAGGGGATCCTCTGGGTCCGCAACCTGATGAAGCAGCTGGCCTCCGAGGGGCGCACGGTCTTCGTCTCCAGCCACCTGATGAGCGAGATGGCGCTCACCGCCGATCACCTGATCGTGATCGGCCGCGGGCAGCTGCTCTCCGACATGAGCGTCACCGACTTCATCTCGGCCAACTCCGCCGACTTCGCCCGGGTGCGCGTCTCGTCGGACGGCCCGGAGCTGCGGGAGAAGCTGACGGCCTCGCTGACGGAGGCGGGCGGCCGGGTCGTGTCGGAGCCGGACGGCGCCCTGCGCGTCATGGGGCTCGGGCTGCCCCGGATCAGCGATCTGGCCCACGGGGCGGACGTCCGGCTGTGGGAGCTCTCGCCGCACCAGGCGTCCCTGGAGGAGGCGTACATGCGGATGACGCAGGGCGCCGTGGACTACCGGTCGACGGTGGACGCCAAGGCGGGGCTCCAGCTGCCGGCGCCCGGCTACGGGCACCCCGGCCACGAGGCGGCCCACGGGCAGCCCGGTCGGACCCCGCAGCCTCCGCCCGAGGTCCCGCAGCAGAGCTGGTACGCCCCGCCGCCCCCGGGACAGAACCCGTACGCCGCACCCGCCGTTCCCGCGGACCGGCCCGAGCGCAAGACCAGCGAGGACCCCCGATGACGATGCCTCCGCCGCCCGCGCAGACGCCCCCGCAGGCGCACCAGGCCCCGCAGGCGCCGTACCAGCAGCCGCAGCAGGGCTGGGGCGGCCAGGCGGGCCTGTACGCCTCTCCGATCCCCGTGCGCACGCCCGGCCTCGGTGACGCGATCGCCTCGGAGTGGACGAAGATCCGCTCCGTGCGCTCCACCATGTGGACGCTGGGCGTGATGATCGTGCTGCTGATCGGCATCGGCCTGCTCACCGCGTTCGCCGTGAGCGTGTCGGACGCCGACCTGGACGGCACCCCCGTCCTCAGCCTCGGCTTCTTCGGCGTGCTGCTCGGCTCGATCTGTGTGATGACCCTCGGCGTGCTGACCATCGCGTCCGAGTACGGCACGGGGATGATCCGTACGACGCTGACGGCGTGCCCGAGCCGGGCGCGGATGCTGGTCGCGAAGTCGCTCGTCTTCTTCCTGCTCGCCTTCACGATCACCACGGTGACCACCGGGGTCGTCGGTGTCCTGCAGACGGCCATGCTGGACGGCGCCACGGCCGACGCGGCCACCTGGGTGCGCTCCACGGTGGGGGTCGGTCTCTACGTCGCGACGCTCGGGCTGCTCTCGCTCGCGCTCGGCACGCTCATCCGGCACTCGGCGGGCGCCATCACGATCATGATCGCGGTGGTGCTGCTCCCGCTGGTCCTCGCGATGTTCATGTTCTCGCCGACGCTCGCCGGTGTGCAGGAGGCTCTCTTCGAGTACTCCATCCCCAACCAGCTCGGCGCGATGTACGACGCGTCGGTGACCACGTCGGGGCCGACCGGCTGGGAACCGCTCTGGATCATCCTCGGCGTGACGGCGGTGGCCATGGCCGCCGCCCTCGTGTCGCTGGACCGCCGCGACGTCTGACTCAGTACCGCGGAGCGTTCCTGGACCGCTGCACCCGTGTGGTGCGGCGGTCCTTCGCGTTCCAGCAGGCCTTGTGCCAGTGCCTGCGGTCGTCGATCCCGCCGAACTCGGGCCAGGCGACGAGGTGCGGGACGCCGGAGGGGATCTCCTGGTCGCAGCCGGGGCAGCGGTAGCGCTTGCCCGCCGCGCTCGCGCCGCTCACCGGGCGCACGGACCACTCCTCGCCCTGCCAGCTCTCCGTGTCACCGCCCCCGCCGTACCGTTCCCCCGCGTCGCGTGCGTTGCCGGTAGGACTCTCGCCGCCTCGGGGGCGGTTGCGGCGCGGGGACACGGGACACCTCACGGGGCGGCGGTACGGGCAGTTCGTCCCGTCCAGCCTAGAGGCATCGGCTGCGGGCAGGTGTCGGGAGTGACAGGGGAGCAGCGGCGGGGCGGGTGGGTTACCGGAAAATCGCAACAACTTCGCCCTGGACCGTGCCCTTGGCACGTGTCAGACGTTGTTGCCAGTGGGGGACAGCCGCGTCGGCCGTAAGGAGGCAGAAGGCGATGCGCGTAGGAACGTTCGTACTGGCAGCACAGTTTCCGGGCCAGGGGCAGGGCGAGGCCCTGCACCGGGCCGTCCGCTCCGCGGAGGTCGCGGAGGAGTCCGGGCTCGATTCCGTCTGGCTGGCGGAACATCATTTCGTGCCGTACGGGGTGTGCCCGTCCGCCACGACCCTGGCCGCCCTGCTGCTCGGCCGCACCCGCAGGATCCGGGTGGGCACGGCGGTGAGCGTGCTGCCGAGCCAGCACCCGGTGATGCTCGGCGAGCAGGCCGCGCTGCTGCACCTGACCAGCGGCGGCCGCTTCACCCTCGGGGTGGGGCGCGGCGGCCCCTGGGTCGATCTGGAGGTGTTCGGCGCGGGGCTCGAGGCGTACGAGAAGGGTTTCCCCGAGTCGCTGGACCTCCTGCTCGACTGGCTCGGCAAGCCCCGGGTGGCCGGGCGCGGTGAGCGCTTCGGCTTCCGTGAGGTGGCCGTCGTGCCCCGGGCCGACGAGCTCCTCGGGGACGGTCCGCCGGGCCCCGAGGTGATCGTCGCGTGCACCTCGCCGAAAAGCGTGGAACTCGCCGCTGGAAAGGGTTTGCCGATGCTCCTCGGGATGCACTGCGGCGACGAGGAGAAGGCCGACATGGTCGCTCTGTGGCGCTCGGCCGCCCGCGAGGCCGGCCAGCCGGCGGAGGTCGTGGAGCGGGTAGCACATGTGTCCGCGGGGGTGACCCAGATCGCGGACAGCCCCGCCGACGCCGTGGAGACGCTCGTGAAGGCGATGCCGGGATGGCTGCGGCAGGGGCTGGGCGCCCATGTGACGGTCGACGGCCGGCACCGGGTGATGCGCGACCCCGTGGCGTACACGGAGTTCCTCTGCGGCCTGCATCCGGTGGGGCCGCCCCGGTTCGCCGCCGACCGCCTGGCGGCCACGGCGGAGCGCACGGGCATCACCCGCTTCGCCCTCATGGTCGAGGGGTCGGGCGATCTCGCGGCGACCGAGACGAACGTGCAGCGGCTGGGCACGGAAGTGTTGCCGTTGCTGGAGTGAGCCCTTCACGCCGGTGGTCCTGGTGGTGCGGGGGCTGCCGCCCCGGAGCCAGTTGCACCTCCCGCGGCCCGGAGCGGCAGCAGAAGCGTTCAGCAGTCCCGGAGTTCGGGCGACTGGTTGAGCAACTGGCCTCTCACCGAGGTGAAGCGGGCCAGTCGCTCGTCGACCGAGGCGTCCAGCGGGAACACCGCGAGGCGGTGGCAGTTCTGGAATGCCAGACGCACTCCGAAGTGCCGCTGCAGCGCGCCGCGTATCGCATCACTCGCGAGCGCGCGCAGCAGCTGACCACGTGCCTGCTCGTCCGGCGGGGGCGTCTGGTTGTCGGCGAACTGTCCGCCGTCGACCTTCAGCTGGGCCACCAGGGAGCTGATCATCTCCCATGCGTAGGGCAGGGAGGTCCGGACGCAGTCGACGAAGTCGGCTTCGTCGACCTCGCCTCGCTCGGCCTGTTCCAACAGCGCCGGTGAGACGTCGAGCGACATGGGTTCTCCTCTCGCGACCCCGACGGGTGGCCGGGGCCTTACGGGCAGGGCGGGACGGCGACGCTGCGTACACAGACGACGACCTCCTGCTTCCACGGTAAGGGCGCAGTCCGGGCCGCACCAGGAGAATGGGAACACAACCGGCCAATAACGAACGGTCGCAAAGAGGGGCAAGCCCGATAGGCGTACGTCAAGGGCCGTACCGGGCGAGGGGCCCGGGAATCGCGTGGACCACCGGTAGTCGAGTAGCGTTGCCGACCATGCGTCTCGTCATCGCCCGTTGCTCCGTCGACTACGCGGGCCGGCTCACCGCCCACCTGCCCTCCGCCCCCCGTCTGATCCTGGTGAAGGCGGACGGCAGCGTCTCGATCCACGCCGACGACCGGGCGTACAAACCGCTCAACTGGATGTCCCCGCCGTGCACCCTGAAGGAGGGCGCCGACGACAACGAGGGCGTCTGGACCGTCGTGAACAAGGCGGGCGAGAAACTGATCATCACGATGGAGGAGATCCTCCACGACTCGTCCCATGAGCTGGGTGTCGACCCGGGGCTCATCAAGGACGGTGTGGAGGCGCACCTCCAGGAGCTGCTCGCCGACCGCATCGAGACGATCGGCGAGGGCTACACCCTGATCCGCCGTGAGTACCCGACCGCGATCGGCCCGGTCGACATCCTGTGCCGGGACGCGGACGGCGCGACGGTGGCCGTCGAGCTGAAGCGGCGGGGCGACATCGACGGTGTGGAGCAGCTGACCCGCTACCTGGAGCTGCTCAACCGCGATCCGCATCTGGCTCCGGTGCGGGGTGTGTTCGCGGCGCAGGAGATCAAGCCGCAGGCCCGGGTGCTGGCGACGGACCGGGGTATCGGGTGCCTGGTCCTCGACTACGACGCCATGCGCGGCATCGAGGACGACAAGCTGCGTCTGTTCTGATCCCGGGCGCCGCCGCCTCCGACACGCCGCCGTCTCCGTCACGCCGTACGGGCCCGCTTCCCGGGCCCGTACGGCGTCGTCGTGTTCAGGCGGTCGTGGGCGAGGCCGGTCCGTCCTGGCTCGCCGACGCGGTGGCGGTCTCGGCCGGACCGCTCGCGGAGTTGGAGGTCTCCGGCTCCGTCGGCGTCTCCGTCGGGGCCGTCTCCGTGGGGGTCGGCTCGGTGGAGGGCGTGGTCGGCGAGCTCGTCGGGGGCTTCGTCGGCGGAGTGGTCGGGGGCTTCGTCGGCTTCTTCGTCGGCGAGGGGCTGCCCTCCGTGGGCCGGTCGCTCGGACTGCCGTCCGTCGGGGTGTCCGACGGGCTGGTGCCGGGGTCCGAGGTGCCCGGGGACGGCGTGCCGCTCGCGGACGGGGTGGCGGTGCCGGAGGGGCCGGGCGTGCTGGAGTCCCCACCGGCCGTGCCCTCGTCGGCCGCCGGGTCGTCGGTCGGCTCGTCCGCGGAGACGCTGTTCTCGCCGTCGTCCTCGGTCGTCGACTGCTCGGTCGTGACGCTCTGCCCCTCCGGGTCCTCTCCGCCGCCCGAGGTGGCCCCCAGGGTCACCACCGTGCCGAGGACCGCCGCCAGCAGCGCTCCCGCGCCCACGGCGACGAGATTGCGCCGGGCGCCCCGCAGCACACCCGCGGGCCCTGCGGGCCTGCCGGCGGACGGCGGGCTCTGACGGGCGATCAGGGTCGCGGAGGTCTCGGTCCGCCGGGGGAAGAGCGGTGCGGCCGGCGGGGTGCCGCCGGGAGGCGAGGCGGGCGCGTCGTGACGCGGGGCCGGTGCCTCCTCCCCCGCCGGGGTGCCGGGCACAGGCTCACCGGAGCGGTCCGAGACGAGAGCCAGCGCCCGCCGCCCCGCCACCGCACCGGGCTTGTCGGCGAGCGCCCCGCGCATGCCGATGGAGGCCTCCAGCTCGGCCCTGGCCCGGTCCAGATGGCCGGTGCAGAGCGCCAGGACACCCAACTCGTGATGGAAGTAGGCCTCTTCCGCCACCTCGCCGGCGATCCGCGCAGCCTCCTGACCGGTCCTCAGGCTCTTCTCCCAGGCGCCCCACTGCATGCCCGCCGCGAAGGCGGGTGCAGCACTGCGGGCCAGCAGGACGGCCGTACTGGCCTGTCCCGGGGCGTCACCGGGCACGAGGCGCGTCATGGAGGCGAGGACCGCGTCCGCCTCGGCGACCGCGCGTTCCGGGGTGACGGAGGGGTGCCCCGCCCACCAGGTGAAGTGCTGGGCGGCGCTGCGGGCGTGCGCGTCCGCGTCCTCGCCGTATCCGCTCGCCTCCAGCTGGGTCAGGACTCCGGCCGCCAGCCGGTAACGGGGACCCGCCGGGGAGAGCAGCCCGCTGCCGGCGAGCTCGCCCAGTGCGGCGTCGGCGTGGGTGTCCCCCACGAGGGCGGGGAGATGCGCCTGGTGCGGGACCTCACCGCCGAGCGCGACGGCGAAGCGCAGGGTCTCCCGGGCGGCCTCGCTCAGCCGGGAGGCGAGCAGGGCGGCGGGGGCCGCGCCCTCGCCGAGGCTGGGCAGCGGGAGGCCGGCCGGCTCGGACCTGCCGAAGGGGGAGTCCTCGGGGTCGTCGTCGTACTGCTCGAACGCCTCCTGGCCGGCGCGCCGGTCGTCGCGCTGGCGCAAGAGGGCGCCGGCCTGGACGAAGCGCAGCGGCAGCCCCTCGGACTCGAACCAGAGGTCTCCCGCCCAGTTCGCCTCCTCCTCGGTGAGCGCGCGCTCCACGACGTGTTCCATGAGCTCGATCGAGGCGCTGCGGCCGAGGCCGGTGAGGAACACCTCTTCGAGGTTCGCCTCGGCCGCCGGCGCGGACACGTCCGGGGTCGTGGCGAAGAGGAACGCGCACTCGGGGGTCGCGTCGAGCAGCTCCTGGAGCGCGGCGCCGCCGAGCTCCAGGTCGTCGACGAGGACGACGGCGCCGATCCCGTGGACGAGGGCGAGCAGCCCTTCGCGGTCGGGGCGGTGCAGCGGAGCGCTGTAGACGGCCTCGAACAGCCCGTGCAGCAGCTCGTTGGCGGTCCGCTTGTACCCGGAGAGCCGTACGACCCCGTCGGGCGCCAGGTCCGCGCAGTCGCCGGCGACGGCGTCCAGGACGGCCGTGCGGCCGGAGCCCGCCGGTCCGGTGAGGCAGACCGAGCGTCCCCGGGCCAGCAGCCGTACCAGCCGCTCGCGCTCGTCCTGGCGCTCCAGGAGGGGCATCTGCGGCGCGGGCGGGCCCGGAGGGACGGGCGGCGCGGCGGCGCGCTCGCGCTCCACGCGCTGGGCGGCGGTGTGCCGCACGGGCGCGTCGGGGATCTCCCCCGGCCTGCAGGCCTCGATCTCGCTGCCGTCGACCGGATTGACGGTGAGCAGGAGGTCGCCCGATATCAGCTGCACGGTGCGCGACTGCTGTGGCGTCTGGTGCCCGAAGTCGGGCGTCAGCGGATCACGGGACTGCCGTCGGCGCCCGCCGTCGTCACCGGACCGGTCGGTGCCATGCCCGTAGTCCTCCGGTCCCCGATTGGTCGGGTCCATCCTCACAGTCCCCCAGACGCGCAGCGCGCGGTCGCCCCCTCCGGCCTCGCACGCCCCGCTGTCGCTCCCGGTCCGGTGTCCGCCAGTGGGTTCTCGTCGATCGGCAGACGGCCGAACCCTAAACCTTCGCACAGTATCTACGAAGCGGCGGGGTGCCGCGCCGCCCCCGACATCACGTTCTCGTGAGGATTGTGCGTGTATCGCCCACGGCCGCCTCAGACGCGCGGCAGGGAGTCCGCGGCGATCCCGCCCTCGATGGCCAGGATCCTGTGGAGCCTGGTGGCCACCAGCAGGCGCTGCATCTGCGGCGGTACGCCGCGCAGCACCAGCCGCCGGCCGGCCCGGCCGGCTCTGCGGTGCGCGCCCATGATGACGCCCAGGCCGGTGGCGTCCCAGGAGTCCAGCTCGGTCAGGTTCAGCACGAGGTCGCCGGCTCCGTCGTCGACGGCCGAGTGCAGAACCGTACGGGCGTCCGCCGCGCTTCGGACGTCGAGGCGGCCCCCGACGACCAGCTCGGCGTGGTCGCCCCTGATGTGCATATGCGCTCCCCTGGAGTACCCCGTAGCAAGGTCGGTCTGTCTGTTTCTCTTTCTTCCTCTGCCACAACTGACTGCCGCGGCGACAGGGAAGTTGCCGTCTGTAAGCGAACCGATACCGAATTCACCCTGAGGGGTGAAAGGCTCCGGCGTCGCCCGCCGGATCCGTACGCCTGACGGCGCCGGATCCCGGATTCCCCGGTCCGCCCGACGGCGGATCAGGCGGCCCGGGGACCCGGTCGTGATCAGTAGGTGTAGAAGCCCTGCCCGCTCTTGCGGCCGATGTCACCTGCATCGACCATCCGGCGCATCAGCTCCGGGGCGGCGAACTTCTCGTCCTGGGACTCGGTGTAGATGTTGCCCGTGGCGTGCAGGAGGATGTCCACCCCGGTCATGTCGGCCGTGGCGAGCGGACCCATCGCGTGGCCGAAGCCCAGCTTGCAGGCGGTGTCGATGTCCTCGGCCGAGGCGACGCCCGACTCGTACAGCTTGGCCGCCTCGACGACCAGCGCCGAGATCAGGCGGGTGGTGACGAAGCCCGCGACGTCGCGGTTGACGACGATGCAGGTCTTGCCCACGGACTCGGCGAACTCCCGCGCGGTGGCCAGGGTTTCGTCGCTGGTCTTGTAGCCGCGCACCAGCTCGCAGAGCTGCATCATCGGGACCGGCGAGAAGAAGTGCACACCGACGACCCGCTCCGGGCGCTCCGTCACGGCCGCGATCTTGGTGATCGGGATGGCGGAGGTGTTGGAGGCGAGGACGGCGTCCTCCCGTACGACCTTGTCGAGCGTACGGAAGATCTCGTGCTTGACCTCGAGCTTCTCGAAGACGGCCTCGACGACGACGTCCGCGTCGGCCACCGCGTCCAGATCGGTGGTCGTGGTGATCCGGGCGAGCGCGGCCTCGGCGTCGGCCGCCTCCAGCTTGCCCTTGGAGACGAACTTGCCGTAACTGGCCTCGATACCGCCGCGCCCGCGGGCCAGGGCCTCGTCGGTGACATCACGCAGCACGACGTCCCAGCCCGCCTGGGCGGAGACCTGCGCGATACCGGACCCCATGAGTCCGGCGCCGATGACGGCGAGCTTCCTGGCCACGATTCGCACCCCTATGCATTCTCGGTAGTTCGCATGCTCTCCGGCGGAGATTAGTACCCGTGAGGGGCCCTGGGGCCGCGAAGAGATGCGCGTCACGTCTCACATGACGGACATCACACCGTCCGGTGTCACGCAGCCGCGCGTCGCGCGTAGTTGAGCACCTTCTCGCCGAGGAGGTCCTCCATGCCGTCGAGCAGGGCGAGCGCGTCGCGGGAGACCTCGTCGGGCTTGCGGCCCGCCACCATCTCGCCGCCTATGTACGCCATCAGGGTGCTGTGCACCCAGGAGAGCTGACCGGCCACCAGATCCGGGGCCGGGTCGTCCGGATCCGCCCCGGACTCCGCCCGCATGGTCGCCTCCAGGTGGAGCTGGGCCTCCTGCTGGATGTGCCAGAGACGGGCCTTGAGGCCGTCGGCGCCCTCGATGACCCTCATGAAGGCCGCGTACCCCTCCATGAGGCCGACCGTGGGTGAGACGCCCTCCACCTGGATGCGCAGCTCGCGCAGCACGGCGTCGGCGGCGGACTCCCCCGCCTCGCGGCCCCGGACGTAGCGCGAGAGCCGGTCGACGATGCCGCTGCCGCGGTCCAGGAAGAGGTCCTCCTTGGCGGGGAAGTAGTTGTACACGGTGTTGACGGAGACGTCCGCGGCCTGGGCGATCTCGGCAATCGTGACCGCGTCGAAGCCCCTCTCCACGAAGAGCCCGGTGGCCACGTCCGACAGGTGCTGCCTGGTCCGGCGCTTCTTCCGCTCCCTGAGTCCCTCGGTCATGGCCCCATCCTACGCAGCCGATGGGGTCCCTGCATTTTTGAAGGCATTGCATTTTTGGGGTGACTCTGTTTTTCTGGTCGCCATGGCCATCATCAGCACGTCCGGGCTCGCCCGGACCTTCACGACCAAGGCAGGGCCCGTCCACGCCGTGCGCTCGGTCGACCTGACCGTCCTGCCCGGCGAGATCGTCGGCCTCCTCGGACCCAACGGCGCGGGCAAGACCACCACCCTGCGGATGCTCACCACGCTGCTCGCCCCCACCGGCGGAGCGGCCACCGTGGCCGGCCGCGACCTGACGGCGGACCCCGCGGGGGTCCGCGAGAAATGCGGTTACGTCGCCCAGTCCGGCGGGGTGGATCCGCACGTCACGGTGCGGGAGGAGCTCGTCACCCAGGGGCGGCTGTACCGGCTGAGCAAGGCCGAGGCGATCGCGCGGACGGCCGAACTGGCCGCGCGCCTCGGCCTCGACGGGCTGCTCGACCGCAGGACGGCCGCGCTCTCCGGCGGGCAGCGCCGCCGTCTCGACATCGCGATGGGCCTCACCCACCGCCCGCCCCTGCTCTTCCTCGACGAGCCGACGACCGGACTCGACCCGGGCAGCCGGGAGGACCTGTGGGACCTGGTCCGGGGGCTGCGGGACGACTTCGGCACGACGGTCGTGCTCACCACCCACTACCTCGACGAGGCCGACGCCCTCGCGGACCGGCTGGTCGTCATCGACGGCGGCCTGGTCGTCGCCGAGGGCGCGCCGGCCGCTCTCAAGACCGAACACGCCGGCTCGCCGGACGCCTCGCTCCACGAGACCTTCCTCGCGATCACCGGCCGCGCCCCGGCCGCCGCCGAGGCCGCCCCCCTCGCCGTACAGGACGCCCGATGCTTCTCCACGACACCTCACTGATCTTCGGCCGGTACCTCCGGCAGACCGTGCGCTCCCGGTTCCAGATCTTCTTCGGGATCCTGATGCCGCTGCTCTACCTGCTCTTCTTCGGACCGCTCCTCACGGGTCTCCCGCTCCGCTCCACCGGCGACTCCTGGCAGGTCCTGGTGCCCGGACTGCTGCTCCAACTGGGCCTCTTCGGCGCTTCGTTCGCGGGCTTCTCGATCATCATCGAGAAGTCCACGGGGGTGGTGGAACGCATGCGTGTGACCCCCGTGAGCCGGCTGGCCCTCCTGCTGGGGCGAGTCCTGCGGGACGCCCTGCTGTTCATGTTCCAGGCCGTGCTGCTGGTGCTCGCGGCCCTGGTCATGGGGTTGCGCGCACCGCTGGCCGGGGTGCTCATCGGCTTCGCCTTCGTAGGCCTGCTGACCGTCTCGCTGGCCTCGCTGTCGTACGCCCTCGCGATGAAGGTGCGTACGCCTCAGGAGTTCGGGCCGGTGATCAACTCGCTCACCATGCCGGCCATGCTGCTCTCCGGACTGATGCTGCCGATGACGCTCGGCCCCGCGTGGCTGGACGTGCTGTCGCACTTCACGCCGTTCCGCTACCTGGTGGACGCCGTGCGGGACGCGTACGTCGGCTCGTACGCCACGGCGCACATGCTGTACGGGGTGCTGGTGGCGCTCGCGTTCGCCCTTCTGGCTGTGACGGCCGGCACGCGCGTCTTCCGCAGGGCCGGAGCGTAACTACGCTGGACCCATGGTCAATCTGACGCGCATCTACACCCGTACCGGCGACAAGGGCACCACCGCCCTCGGCGACATGAGCCGGACCGCCAAGACCGATCTGCGGATCTCGGCCTACGCCGACGCCAACGAGGCCAACGCCGTCATCGGCACGGCCGTCGCGCTCGGGAACCTCTCCGAGGACGTCGTGAAGGTCCTCGTCCGTGTGCAGAACGACCTGTTCGACGTGGGCGCGGACCTGTCGACCCCGGTGGTGGAGAACCCGGAGTACCCACCGCTGCGGGTGGAGCAGTCCTACGTCGACAAGCTGGAGGCGGACTGCGACACCTACCTGGAGGAGCTCGAGAAGCTCCGCAGCTTCATCCTCCCGGGCGGCACCCCGGGAGCGGCGCTGCTGCACCAGGCCTGCACGGTCGTACGGCGGGCGGAGCGGTCCACGTGGGCGGCGCTGGCGGTCCACGGCGACGTCATGAACGCCCTGACGGCGACGTACCTGAACCGCCTCTCCGACCTCCTGTTCATCCTCGCCAGGACGGCGAACAAGGAGGTCGGCGACGTGCTGTGGGTGCCGGGCGGCGAGCGCTGATCAGCGGCCCGCCCCGACCCGGTCCCTGGGTTCCTGCTTGGGCCACACCGTGTAGCCCACGGCGATGATCAGGTTGATCCCGATCACCCAGAGCATCTTCTGCTGCCACATCTGCAGCGAGCCGGTGTCGCCGTCCCCGCCGACGTACCAGATCGCCGCCTGGAGCAGGGCCATGGCGGTCCCCGCGGCCACGATCCAGCGGGCGGCGGTGCGCCACTCGTGGGCGGCCCGCGCCATCCCGTACTTCGGGGGCCTCACCGGCGGCGGGCCGCCCGCGAAGCGGTGGGCGACCCTGGCGTCGACCCACCTGATGGTGGAGTGGCCGAGCCCCACCGTGAAGCCGATGTAGACGGCGGCGAGGCCGTGCTTCCAGTCCGGCTCGGCGCCGTTCTTCAGGTCCATCGCCGTCACCACCAGCAGGACGACCTCCAGCAGGGGCTCGCACAGCAGCACGGCCGCGCCCAGCCGGGGTTTCCTCGCGACGTACCGCAGGGCGAGTCCGGCGGCCAGCAGGACCCAGAAGCCGACCTCGCAGAGCACGATCAGTGTGACGATCACGGCACTTCTCCTTCCGGTCCCTTCCAGACTCCCGTCCGTACGGCGCCGGATCGTCGTCAGCAGTGACGAAAGGCGACTGCATCCTTCGATGTAGCCGCGTCTCGGCCTGCGTACGGACGTGCCGGGGACCGGCGCCGTGTTGGATGGGAACGTGTTCTCCCTTGCGCGCCCGCATCGCGACGACGTCCTGCTCGCGGTCACCGGGCTGTCCGGCGGTGTGATCCTGTGGGTGATCGGCATCCACATCCAGAACGGCCGTCTCTTCGACGCCCCCTGGGTGTCCCTGCTGCCGCTCTTGGTGATGTCCGCCCTCGAACTGCTGCGGCGCTCCGCCCCGCTCACCGCCCTGGCCGTCGGCACCCTCGCGCTGGTGGCCGATCAGTTCACGGTGGGCAGCCTCGCGACCCTGCTGATGTTCACCGACCTCGTGTACGCCGCGGTGCTGTACGGCACGCCCGCCACCTCGCGTCGCGTTCCGGTGATCACGCTGCTCCTCACGGTCGCCACGACGGTCGGCTTCGTCGCCTGGGCCCCGTCGGCGGACGCCGTGCTCATCGGGATCGTCGTCGGCATGGTCTCCTTCGTCCCCGCCCTCACCGGTGCCAGTGTGCGCAACCACCGGGAGGCCGCCGAGGCGGCCCGTCTGCGCGCCGACCAGACCGCGCTGCTGGCCGAGATGGACCGGGTCCAGGCGGTCACCGCCGAGCGGTCCCGGATGGCCCGCGAGCTGCACGACATGGTCGCCAACCATCTCTCCGCCATCGCCATCCACTCCACGGCCGCGCTCTCCATCGACGATCCGGGCACCTCCCGCGACGCCCTCGGGGTGATCCGGCAGAACAGCGTCGACGGGCTGGCCGAGATGCGGAGGCTCATCGGGCTGCTCAGGGAGAACGGCGCGGCCGGGCCGCCGAGCGCGGCACCGACCCTCGCCTCCCTGGACGCCCTCGTGGAGCAGGCCGGAGCGAACTCGGCCTCCAGCGGGCTCGACGTCACCCTCCACGACGGCCGCGAGGAGTCCGGGCCCCTGCCCGCACCGGTGGAGCTCGCGGCGTACCGCATCGTCCAGGAGTCACTGACGAACGCGCTGAAGCACGCGGCGCCCGGCCCCGTGGCGGTCCGGCTGGGGCGGTCGCGCACCGTGCTCACGGTCGAGGTGAGCAGTGTCATCGGCGACCGGCCGGGACCGCGCGCCCCCGGTTCGGGCGCCGGTCTGGTGGGGATGCGGGAACGGGTGGCGCTGCTCGGCGGGACGATCGAGGCGGGCCCGCGGCCCGGGGGTGACGGCGTGAAGATCTGGCGGGTACGGGCCGAACTGCCCGTCGAGGAGAGGACGTACCGGACATGACGATCCGGGTACTGGTCGCCGAGGACCAGTCGGCCGTGCGCGCGGGGCTGGTGCTGATCCTGGGCAGCGCACCGGACATCGAGGTCGTGGGCGAGGCGGGCGACGGTGAGGCCGCCGTGCGCCTGGCCCGTGAACTCCGTCCGGATCTGGTGCTGATGGACGTGCAGATGCCCCGGCTGGACGGGGTCTCCGCGACGCGGCAGGTCGTGACGGAGCGGCTGGCGGACGTCCTGGTGCTGACGACGTTCGATCTGGACGAGTACGTCTTCGGGGCGCTGCGCGCGGGTGCGTCGGGCTTCCTGCTGAAGAACACCGAGGCCAAGGACCTGATCGAGGCGGTGCGGACGGTGGCGCGCGGCGAGGGCCTGATCGCCTCCGCCGTGACCCGGCGGCTCATCCAGGAGTTCGCCGGCACCTCCTCCGCCCGCGGGACGCGCGGGCCCGCCCCCGAGGCGCTCGACACGCTGACCCGCCGGGAGCGCGAGGTGCTGGGCTGTCTCGGTGAGGGGCTGTCGAACGCGGAGGTCGCGGTCCGCCTCTCGATGGCCGAGGCCACGGTGAAGACGCACGTCAGCAGGCTGCTCGGAAAGCTCGAACTGCGCAGCAGGGTGCAAGCAGCGGTGCTCGCCCAGGAGTTGGGCCTCTGAATCCGTGCGCGAATCTTTGGTCTGGACCTCTTGACGATTGGTCCAGACCTTCCTAATCTCACCGAACACGCTGCGGTGAGTACGCCATGACAAAGCGGGCTCAGGGCGACGCAGGGTTTGATCCCCGTTTGCCGGACCTCACCCGAGGAGCACCGTTGAGCACTGACAACCCCCTACGCCGGTCCCGCCCCAGATGGAGACGCGGAACCGGTTCGGCCACGAGATCCAAAGCGGTCGCGGGCCTCACCGCACTGCTGCTCCCCCTCGCCGCGATGGTCGGCCTGGCCTCCCCCGCCGAGGCCGCCACCTCCGCGACCGCCACCTATGTGAAGAAGTCCGACTGGGGCACGGGCTTCGAGGGCCAGTGGACGGTCAAGAACACCGGCACCACCGCGCTCTCCTCCTGGACCGTCGAGTGGGACTTCCCCTCCGGCACCGCGGTCGGCTCCGCCTGGGACGCCTCCGTGACCGGCTCCGGAACCCACTGGACCGCCAAGAACCTCAGCTGGAACGGCTCGGTGGCCCCGGGCGCCAGCATCAGCTTCGGCTTCAACGGCACCGGCTCCGGCTCCCCCTCCGGCTGCAAGCTGAACGGCGCCTCCTGTGACGGCGGCCCCACCGTCCCCGGTGACACCGCCCCGTCCAAGCCCGGCACCCCCACCGCGAGCAACGTGACGGACACCTCGGCGAAGCTCAGCTGGAGCGCCGCCACGGACGACAAGGGCATCAAGAACTACGACGTCCTGCGCGACGGCGCCAAGGTCGCGACGGTCACCACGACGACGTACACCGACAGCGGCCTCACCAAGGGCACCGACTACTCGTACACGGTCCAGGCGCGTGACACCGCCGACCAGACCGGTCCGGTCAGCTCCTCGGTCGCCGTGCGCACCACCGGGACCACCGACCCGGGCAACCCCGGCACCGGCGACAAGATCAACCTCGGCTACTTCACCGAGTGGGGCGTCTACGGGCGCAACTACCACGTGAAGAACCTCGTGACCTCCGGCTCCGCCGCGAAGATCACGCACATCAACTACGCCTTCGGCAACGTCCAGAACGGCAAGTGCACCATCGGTGACTCCTACGCCGACTACGACAAGGCCTACACCGCCGACCAGTCGGTCGACGGCGTCGCCGACACGTGGGACCAGCCGCTGCGCGGCAACTTCAACCAGCTGCGCAAGCTGAAGGCCAAGTACCCGCACATCAAGGTCCTCTGGTCCTTCGGCGGCTGGACCTGGTCCGGCGGCTTCCCGCAGGCGGCGCAGAACCCGGCGGCCTTCGCCCAGTCCTGCTACGACCTGGTCGAGGACCCGCGCTGGGCCGATGTCTTCGACGGCATCGACATCGACTGGGAGTACCCCAACGCCTGCGGTCTCACCTGTGACACCAGCGGCCCGGCCGCGCTGAAGAACGTCGCCTCGGCCCTGCGGTCGAAGTTCGGCGCGAGCAACCTGGTCACCGCCGCGATCACCGCGGACGGCTCCACCGGCGGCAAGATCGACGCGGCCGACTACGCCGGCGCGGCCCAGTCCATGAACTGGTACAACGTGATGACGTACGACTTCTTCGGCGCCTTCGCACCGAAGGGCCCGACGGCTCCGCACTCGCCGCTGACCTCCTACTCCGGCATCCCGCAGGAGGGCTTCAACTCCGCCGCCGCGATCGCCAAGCTGAAGGCCCAGGGCGTCCCGGCCTCGAAGCTGCTCCTCGGCATCGGCTTCTACGGCCGCGGCTGGACCGGTGTCACCCAGTCCGCCCCCGGCGGCACGGCGACCGGCGCCGCGCCGGGCACGTACGAGGCGGGCAACGAGGACTACAAGGTCCTCAAGACCACCTGCCCGCCCACCGGCACGATCGCCGGCACCGCCTACGCCCACTGCGGCACCAACTGGTGGAGCTACGACACCCCGGCGACGATCACGTCCAAGATGGCCTGGGCGAACAGCCAGGGCCTGGGCGGAGCGTTCTTCTGGGAGTTCAGCGGTGACACCGCGAACGGTGAGCTCGTGACCGCGATGGACAACGGCCTCAACTAGCCCGTCCGCGACGGCCGCCTCGGCCCGCCCCTACGAGGTGGCACGCACCCCCCGGAAAAAGCGCCGGGGAGACAGGACCGCCCCCTGTCTCCCCGGTTTTCGTGTGTCCCGCCCCCTGAAGAGGCGAGGTGGGTTCCTACTGGTTGAGGGTGCCCGGACTCGGACTCCGTCCGGGGGGACCCCCGACCAGCGAGAACCCTCTACTCAAGCCACATTGACCCTCCCCCGGACTCCGTCCGGGGGGACCCCCAACCAGCGAGAACCCTCTACTCAAGCCACATTGACTCGCTGGCCGGGCGGTGCCGCCTCCAGCCAGGCGAGGAAACCGGTCAGGGCGTCCTCGCTCATCGCCAGCTCCAGGCGTGTCCCCCGGTGGAGACAGCCGAGCACGACGGAATCGGACAGCAGCGCGAGCTCCTCCTCGCCCTCGGGCAGCCGGCGTGCGACCACCTCGATGGCGGAGCGCTCCAGACCGCGGCGCGGGCGGGGCGAGTAGGAGAAGACCCGGAACCAGTCGACGCGGTCACCGCTGTAGCGGGCGACGCCGTAGACCCAGCCCTTGCCGGAGGGATCCGGCTCCTCGGACACGTCCCACCGCAGACTGCAGTCGAAGGTGCCGCCGGAGCGCTGGATCAGCCGCCTGCGGAGGCCGAAGACGAACAGACCCACCGCGACCAGTACGACGACCAGACCGCCCACCCACAACGCGAGGACCATCTCCACCGACCTCCTCGCATCGTCGAGTAACGGATACCGAACCGAGCCGAACCGGACTGCACCTGCATTGCCTCAGCCGCGACACGGTCTGGATCTCTCCAGCTCGGGCCGCGGCTGAGTTAAAAACTCCTCGTGGGGACGCTCAGTGCGCCGCCACCGCACGCAGTCGCACGTCCGCGCGGCGCTCGGCACCGGCGTCCGTGTCCGACTTCGCACGCTCCAGCGCACGCTCGGCGCGCTGGACGTCGATCTCGTCAGCCAGCTCGGCGATCTCCGCCAGCAGCGAGAGCTTGTTGTCCGCGAACGAGATGAAACCGCCGTGCACAGCGGCGACAACCGTCCCGCCGTCGCTCGTACGGATCGTCACGGGGCCCGATTCCAGCACACCCAGAAGCGGCTGGTGACCGGGCATGACGCCGATGTCGCCGGACGTGGTACGTGCGACAACGAGGGTGGCCTCGCCGGACCAGACACTGCGGTCCGCGGCGACCAGCTCGACATGCAGCTCAGCAGCCAAGGGTGGCTCCTCGGGTCACCACCCGGCGGTCGTGCCGGGTGTCGTTTCGATTCTACGGGGCGTGGTGAGGGGGGCGGGACACACCCACCCCCCTCGGTGAGCCGGAGGCTCAGGAGACGCCGAGCTCCTTGGCGTTGGCCTTGAGGTCCTCGATGCCACCGCACATGAAGAACGCCTGCTCGGGGAAGTGGTCGTACTCCCCGTCACAGATCGCGTTGAACGCGGCGATCGACTCGTCGAGCGGGACGTCCGAACCGTCCAGGCCGGTGAACTGCTTGGCGGCGTGGGTGTTCTGCGACAGGAAGCGCTCGACGCGACGGGCACGGTGGACAACGAGCTTGTCCTCCTCGCCCAGCTCGTCGATGCCGAGGATCGCGATGATGTCCTGGAGGTCCTTGTACTTCTGCAGGATCCCCTTGACGCGGCTGGCCGTGTCGTAGTGGTCCTGCGCGATGTAACGCGGGTCCAGGATGCGGGACGTGGAGTCCAGCGGGTCCACGGCCGGGTAGATGCCCTTCTCGGAGATCGGACGGGAGAGAACCGTCGTCGCGTCGAGGTGGGCGAACGTGGTGGCCGGGGCCGGGTCGGTCAGGTCGTCCGCGGGGACGTAGATCGCCTGCATCGAGGTGATCGAGTGACCACGCGTCGAGGTGATGCGCTCCTGGAGCACACCCATCTCGTCGGCCAGGGTCGGCTGGTAACCCACTGCGGACGGCATGCGGCCGAGCAGCGTGGAGACCTCGGAACCGGCCTGCGTGAAGCGGAAGATGTTGTCGATGAAGAGCAGCACATCCTGCTTCTGCACATCGCGGAAGTACTCCGCCATGGTCAGGGCGGACAGCGCGACCCGCAGACGGGTGCCCGGCGGCTCGTCCATCTGGCCGAAGACCAGCGCGGTCTTCTCCAGGACGCCCGAGTCGGTCATCTCGTCGATGAGGTCGTTGCCCTCACGGGTGCGCTCGCCGACACCGGCGAACACCGACACACCGTCGTGCAGCTTCGCCACACGCATGATCATTTCCTGGATGAGGACCGTCTTGCCGACGCCCGCACCACCGAACAGACCGATCTTGCCGCCCTTGACGTACGGGGTCAGCAGGTCGACGACCTTCAGGCCGGTCTCGAACATCTCGGTCTTGGACTCGAGCTGGTCGAAGGCCGGGGCCTTGCGGTGGATCGGCCAGCGCTCGGTGATCTGCGCCTCGGCCTCCGGCTCGTTCAGGATCTGACCGAGGGTGTTGAAGACCTTGCCCTTGGTGATGTCACCGACGGGGACGGTGATGCCCTCGCCCGTGTTGATCACCGGGGCCTGGCGGACCACACCGTCGGTGGGCTGCATCGAGATCGCGCGGACCATGCCGTCACCCAGGTGCTGGGCGACTTCGAGGGTCAGCGTCTTACGAGCGCCGGCCTCGGCCGGGTCGTCGACCTCGATGTGCAGGGCGTTGTAGATCTCCGGCATCGCGTCGACGGGGAACTCCACGTCGACGACCGGGCCGATGACCCGGGCGACGCGGCCCGTGGCAGCGGCCGTCTCAACTGTCGTCGTCATTACTTGTCACTCCCCGCGGACGCGTCGGCCAGCGCACCTGCACCGCCGACGATCTCGCTGATTTCCTGGGTGATTTCGGCCTGGCGGGCCGCGTTGGCAAGCCGGGAGAGGCTCTTGATCAGGTCCCCGGCGTTGTCGGTCGCCGACTTCATCGCACGGCGGCGGGCGGCGTGCTCGGAAGCGGCGGCCTGCAGCAGTGCGTTGTAGATACGGCTCTCGACGTAGCGCGGCAGAAGGGCGTCGAGGACGTCCTCCGCCGACGGCTCGAACTCGAACAGCGGAAGGATCTCGCCCTTCTCGGTGCTCTCCTCCTCGCCCTTGTCGAGCGACAGCGGCAGCATCCGGCCGTCGACCGCGTTCTGCGTCATCATCGACACGAACTCGGTGAAGACGATGTGCAGCTCGTCGACCCCGCCCTCGGCCGTGTCCTTCTGGATGGACGCGATCAGGGGCTCGGCGATCTTCTTGGCATCCGAGTACTCGGGGCTGTCGGTGAAGCCCGTCCACGACTCCGAGACCTTGCGCTCACGGAAGCCGTAGTACGCGACACCCTTGCGGCCGACGATGTACGTGTCGACCTCCTTGCCCTCGGCCGCCAGCCGCTCACGCAGCCGCTCCGCCGCCTTGATGGCGTTGGAGGAGTAGCCGCCGGCCAGACCGCGGTCGCTCGTGAGGAGCAGGACCGCGGCCCGGACCGGGGACTCGGCCTCGGTGGTGAGCGGGTGCTTGGTGTTGGAGCCGGTCGCGACCGCGGTCACCGCACGGGTGAGCTCGGTCGCGTACGGCATCGACGCCGCCACCTTGCGCTGCGCCTTGACGATGCGCGAGGCGGCGATCATCTCCATCGCCTTGGTGATCTTCTTGGTCGCGGTGACGGCTTGGATGCGGCGCTTGTAAACGCGAAGCTGAGCGCCCATCGATCAGCCCTCGCCCAGGAGCTTGCCGTCCGAGGTCTCGAACTGCTGCTTGAAGGCGGCGATCGCGTCGGCGATCGACTGCAGCGTGTCGTCGGACATCTTGCCGCCCTCGGCGATGCTGGTCAGGAGGTCCTTGCGCTCACGGCGCAGGAACTCGAGCAGCTCGCTCTCGAAGCGGCGGATGTCCTCGACCGGGACGTCGTCCATCTTGCCCGTGGTGCCGGCCCAGACGGAGACGACCTGCTCCTCCATCGGGAACGGGGCGTACTGCGGCTGCTTCAGCAGCTCGACCATGCGCTTACCGCGCTCCAGCGACGCCTTGGAGGCCGCGTCCAGGTCGGAACCGAAGGCGGCGAACGCCTCCAGCTCACGGAACTGGGCGAGGTCCACGCGCAGTCGGCCGGAGACCTGCTTCATGGCCTTGTGCTGGGCGGAGCCACCGACTCGGGAGACCGAGATACCGACGTTGAGCGCCGGACGCTGACCCGCGTTGAACAGGTCGGACTCCAGGAAGCACTGGCCGTCGGTGATGGAGATGACGTTGGTCGGGATGAACGCCGACACGTCGTTCGCCTTGGTCTCGACGATCGGGAGGCCCGTCATCGAACCGGCGCCCATGTCGTCGGAGAGCTTGGCGCAGCGCTCCAGCAGACGCGAGTGCAGGTAGAAGACGTCGCCCGGGTAGGCCTCACGGCCCGGCGGACGGCGCAGCAGGAGCGACACGGCGCGGTAGGCGTCGGCCTGCTTCGAGAGGTCGTCGAAGATGATGAGGACGTGCTTGCCGTCGTACATCCAGTGCTGGCCGATGGCCGAGCCGGTGTACGGCGCCAGGTACTTGAAGCCGGCCGGGTCGGACGCCGGGGCGGCGACGATGGTCGTGTACTCCAGCGCGCCGGCCTCTTCGAGGGCACCGCGCACGGAGGCGATGGTGGAGCCCTTCTGGCCGATGGCGACGTAGATGCAGCGCACCTGCTTGTTCACGTCGCCCGAGCGCCAGTTGTCGCGCTGGTTGATGATCGTGTCGACGGCCAGAGCGGTCTTACCCGTCTGACGGTCACCGATGATCAGCTGACGCTGGCCGCGGCCGATCGGCACCATGGCGTCGACGGCCTTGTAGCCGGTCTGCATCGGCTCGTGCACCGACTTGCGGACCATGACGCCAGGGGCCTGCAGCTCGAGGGCGCGACGGCCTTCGGTCGCGATCTCGCCGAGACCGTCGATCGGGTTGCCGAGCGGGTCGACGACGCGGCCGAGGTAGCCCTCGCCGACGCCGACGGAGAGCACCTCACCGGTGCGCTGCACCGGCTGGCCCTCCTCGATTCCGCTGAACTCGCCGAGGACGATCGCACCGATCTCGCGCTCCTCGAGGTTGAGGGCGAGACCGAGGGTGCCGTCCTCGAACTTCAGCAGCTCGTTCGCCATGGCGGAGGGCAGGCCCTCCACCTTCGCGATGCCGTCGCCGGCAACGCTGACCGTCCCGACCTCCTCGCGCGAGGCCGCGTCCGGCTGGTACGACTGGACAAAGTTATCCAGTGCGTCCCGGATCTCCTCCGGCCGGATCGTAAGCTCCGCCATCTGGGGTTCCCTGCTCTCCTTGTTGGGCCCGAAGTTTCTCAAAGGGGTCTGGGGGCGACCCCCAGGAATCTTCCGCAATTTCTGCACGGCCCAACCGGGCCGCAATTCTTGCTCGTTCAGTTGGTGCGGGTGTGGCGCTGCGCGCTGTCAGCCGGCCATCCTGCGGGTGACCTCTTCGAGGCGCTCCGCGATCGTGCCGTTGATGACCTCGTCACCGACGCGCACCGAGATCCCGCCGAGGACCTCGGGGTCCACGTCCAGGTTCAGGTGCATCTGCCGGCCGTAGATCTTCGCCAGGGCGGCGCCGAGGCGCTGCTTCTGGAGATCGGACAGCGGCACCGCCGAGGTGACGACGGCGACCTGGCGGTCCCGGCGCTCCGCGGCGAGCCTGGACAGGGAGTCGAGTCCCGCTTCCAGGCTACGTCCTCGGGGCTGCGTCACGAGGCGCGTGATCACGCGCTCCGTGACGGGCTGGGCCTTGCCGCCGAGCAGGCTGCGGAGCAGCTCGCTCTTGGCGGAGCCCGTGGCCGACTTGCTGGTCAGGGCGGACCGCAGTGCCACGTCGGAGGAGACGATCCGGCCGAACCGGAACAGCTCGTCCTCGACGTCGTCGAGCACACCCGCGCGCTGGGCGGCGGTGAGGTCGGCGGTGTTCGCCAGCTCCTCGGCCGCGTCGACCAGGTCACGCGACTGCGACCAGCGGGAACGGACCATGCCGGAGACCAGGTCCACGGCTTCGCCGCCCACCTGTCCGCTCAGCAGTCGTCCGGCCAGCTCGGCCTTGGCCTCGCCACCCTGCGACGGGTCGGTGAGGACCCGGCGCAACGACACCTCGCGGTGGAGCAGCGCGGTGACGGCTGCCAGCTCCTCGGCGAGCTTCGCCGCGTCGACCGACGTGGAGTCGGTCAGTGCGTCGAGGCGCTCGCGTGCGGCGGCCAGCGCCTCGCGGCTCGCTCCGTTCATCGGACGGCCTCGGCCTTCGCCTCGAGCTCGTCGAGGAATCGGTCGACGGTGCCGCTCTGCCGGGCGTGGTCCTCGAGGGACTCGCCGACGAGCTTGCCGGCCAGGGCGGTGGCGAGGCTGCCCACGTCCTGGCGCAGCGCGGACGCCGCGGCCTTGCGGTCGGCCTCGATCTGGGCGTGGCCGGCCGCGATGATCTCCTCGCGCTGCCGCTGACCCTCCGCCCTCATCTCCTGGATGATGACGGCACCCTGCTCCTGCGCCTCCTGGCGCAGACGGGCGGCCTCGTGGCGGGCCTCGGCGAGCTGAGCCTTGTACTGCTCAAGAACGCTCTGGGCCTCGGTCTGGGCCGCATCGGCCTTCTCGATACCGCCTTCGATGGCCTCGCGGCGCTCTTCCAGAACCTTGTTGATGTTCGGGAGGAGCTTCTTGGCGAGGAAACCGAAGACGATGGCGAAGGCGATGAGGCCGATGATGATCTCAGGCACCGCGGGAAGCAGCGGGTTCTGGATCTCTTCTTCGGACGCCAGCAGTAGGGCGTTCACATCAATGCCTTTCGTCGCTTCGGGCAGTGGGAATGCCGCGAATTAGTCGACCGGGTAGACGAAGGGCATGACGAGACCGATCAGGGCGAGCGCCTCACAGAGCACGAAGCCGAGGATCTGGTTCGAGCGGATCAGGCCGGCAGCTTCGGGCTGACGGGCCAGCGCCTGGGTGCCGTTACCGAAGATGATGCCGACGCCGACGCCGGGGCCGATCGCGGCGAGGCCGTAGCCGATGGAACCGAGGTTGCCCGTGATGTTGACGGCGGCGAGGGTCTCAAGAGCGGACATGCCGTTTCTTCCTTCTCTTTCAGAACCGGTGGGGGTTGGCCACCGGACGACTATCGGGGGTGGTGCCGGGCTGCTGCTCAGTGGTTCTCTGCGAGAGCGCCCTGGATGTAGTTGCAGGCCAGAAGGACGAACACATAGGCCTGCAGCGCCTGGATGAACAGCTCGAAGGCGGTCATCAGGATGGTCATCACGAACGAGACACCGGCGTAGGCGATGCCGATGCCGTTCAGCAGGTACCAGCTGGCGATCGTGAAGATCAGCAGCAGCACGTGGCCGGCGAACATGTTGGCGAAGAGTCGCACGGCGTGGGTGAAGGGCCGGATCAGCAGGTTCGACATGATCTCGATGAGCATGACGAACGGGAGGGCCGGGCCGATCGACGGGTCGTAGCCGGAGATGTTCTTCCAGCCACCGACGAAACCGTGCCGCTTGAAGGTCAGGCTGACCCAGAGGATGTACACGATCGCGGCCAGCGCCACCGGGAACCCGATGACCGAGACCACCGGGAACTGGGCGAACGGGATGATCGCCCAGAGGTTCATGATCCAGATGAAGAAGAACAGCGAGACCATGAGGGGCACGTACTTCTTGCCCTCGCGCTTGCCGAGCGTCTCGTACACCACACCGGTGCGGATGAAGTCGTAACCCGCCTCGGCGACCATCTGGAGCTTTCCGGGCACGACCTTCGGCTTGTTGAAGGCCGCCCAGAAGAAGCCGACGACGACAACGGTGCTCAGGACCGCCAGCAGCATCGGCTTGTTGATCTCGATGCCGCCGACCGTGAACATCGGCTCGAAAACAAAGGAGTGCAGGCCAGGAGCCGGGAAGCCGCATCCGTCGAAGATGTGGCAGTCGGTCTCGAAGGCGAGCACCGTCGTCGGGTCAGCACTCACCGCGGGCTCCTTCAGCGTGGCGCATAGGTACGGCAACCTCGTTGTGTCGGCGCGGCAAGCAGCCGCTGGTCGGCACTGGACTGGTTTTACGGATGGGGGGCGGCTCAGGCATTACGCCTCGCGATGAAGCAGGCGCCGATTTTGATGCCCGCGCCCGCAGTGCCGCAGTTGGCACCGGACGATAGCAGGGTCTCGAACGCTCGCTTATCCCGGCCCTACCCCTCACGTCGAAGACCCCGTGTTCTCGGGCGTCCTGCCCGCGGACGAGTCCGGCTCGACGTAAAGGATCTTGGTCTTCATGTGCACGCGGATCTGCGCCGCGACCCACGCGAGCGTCGCTGCGATCAGCGAAGCGGCGAAGGCCCTCGGGTTGAACAGCGTCGTGTTCTGGAAGGCGGCCACGAAGACGAAGAGCAACAGCAGTTCGACCGTGTAGAGCACCAGCCCCATGGCCTGGAACAGGTGCGGCAGGGACTTCGCCGTGCGCTGCAGGACGCCGAGTCCGATCCCCATGAAGAGGATCACCACCAGCGTCCCGACCGCCGCACCGATCGCACCCTTGCCACCGGCGAGCGCAGCGCTGACAGCGACGGCGACAACACCGACGGCAGCGGTGGGCACGGCGGTGTGAAGGAGAGTCCGGACGTCGTTGGACGGCATGGCGGTTACTCCGCGTTGGCAGGGGGTGGGCAGTGGTCGTCAGGGACGAGCGTAGGCCCGGTCCGGGTCGATACCTCGGGCCGATGGACCGTGCTACTCAGGTCCTTCGGCTCCTCACCGGGCTTCGTGAACGGTATCACAAACTATTTGATGAGGTCTTTACTCAGAAAGTGTGCCAGCTGTCACACATGAGAGTTACTTCGCCCGTGTGTGCAGAACATCACGGCGCATTGTCTGGTATGGGGACTTCTGCACCGTGGTCGTCAACGCGGGGAGTCGGCACGGTCCCGATCCGCGAACCGCGAACGGGGGCCGATCGCGGTCGCTCCGTTGACGCCGGAGACGCCCACGGAGACCGAGGCCCTGTCCGGCACCGGGGAAGCCATGTGCGAGCCGTCGGGGCCCTGTTGAGACCGCGCGCTCACGTCCGCGGCGTCCGCGGACTCCTCCGCGTCCGTGCGCCGGCGCCTGCGGTAGCGCGGCGGCACGAAGGACTCGGCCCAGAGCGGGGCGCGCGGGGTGAAGCGCGGCATGAGCAGCAGGATGAGGCCCACGGCGCTGAGCCCCACGATGACCAGCACGATCCAGAGCGACGCGGAGTGGACGGAGTAGCCGACGGCGCCGAAGGCGATCAGCGCCGACCAGAAGTACATGATCAGCACGGACCTGCTGTGCGAGTGCCCGATCTCCAGCAGCCGGTGGTGCAGGTGCCCGCGGTCGGCCGCGAACGGCGACTGGCCGTTCCAGGTCCGCCGCACGATGGCCAGCACCAGGTCCGCGGCAGGGATCGCGATGATCGTCAGTGGCAGCAGCAGCGGGATGAAGACCGGCAGCATCGCGTGGGTCGCCTGCCGCTCGCTGCCCTCCAGGAAGAGCTTCATGACGTCCGGGTCGACCTGCCCGGTCACGGAGATCGCGCCGGCGGCCAGCACCAGGCCGATGAGCATCGACCCGGAGTCGCCCATGAAGATCCGGGCGGGGTGCATGTTGTGCGGCAGGAAGCCGAGGCACATGCCCATCAGGATCGCGGCGAAGAGCGTCGCCGGGGCGGCCGCCTCGATGCCGTACCCGTACCAGAGCCGGTAGGTGTACAGGAAGAACGCCGCGGACGCGATGCAGACCATGCCGGCCGCGAGGCCGTCCAGCCCGTCGACGAAGTTGACCGCGTTGATGGTGATCACGACCAGGGCGACCGTGAGCAGCGTGCCCTGCCACTGCGTGAGCGCGACCGTGCCGACGCCGGGGATGGGCAGCCACAGGATCGTCAGACCCTGGATGACCATGACGGCGGCGGCGATCATCTGCCCGCCGAGCTTGATCAGCGCGTCGATCTCGAACTTGTCGTCCAGGACGCCGATCAGCCAGATCAGGGCGGCGCCGGAGAGCAGGGCCCGGGGTTCGTTGGACAGTTCGAAGACGCTGTTCAGGTTGAACAGGTGGTCCGCGACGATCAGCCCCGCGCACAGCCCGCCGAACATGGCGATGCCACCGAGCCGGGGAGTCGGTTCCCGGTGGACGTCACGCGCACGGATCGCGGGCATCGCCCCGACCGCGATGGCGAACTTCCGCACCGGTCCGGTCAGCAGATAGGTCACTGCGGCCGTGACACAGAGCGTCAGCAGGTAATCACGCACGGGCTGCCCCACAGAATTCGCCGGCCATCTCAGCCCCACACCCTAGTCTCATGAGCAAGGACACCGAGCCACGGGTGTTGGTTGCACATAGCTCATCAGGGCCGTCTACCCCGGATACGGCGGATTGCGCTCAGCCATACCGCGCACCGCGTCCCGCAGCCCGTCGGCGTCGCCCTCCCCGCGCACGGCCGCACCGAGCAGGGACGCGATCCGTGTCATGTCGTCCGCGTCCATGCCCTGGGTGGTGACGGCCGCCGTGCCGAGCCGGATGCCGCGCGCGTCCCCGTACGGCAGCGCGCAGGTGTCCAGCACCATCCCCGCGGCCGTCAGCCGCTCACGGGCGGTGCGCGCGTCGACGCCCAGCGGGCCGGGGTCCGCGACGACGATGTGGGTGTCCGTGCCGCCCGTGGCGACCTCGAAGCCCTCGGCCTCGAGGGCGGCCGCCATGACGCGGGCGTGTGCGACGACCCGGTGGGCGTAGACCGCGAAGCCGGGCGCCGCCGCCTCCCCGAAGGCAACGGCCTTCGCCGCGACCGTGTGCATCTGGGCGCCGCCCTGGGTGAACGGGAACACCGCGCGGTCGATCCGCTCGGAGAGCTCGGCACCGCAGAGGATCATGCCTCCGCGCGGTCCGCGCAGCACCTTGTGCGTCGTGGCGCACACCACGTCGGCGTACGGCACCGGGCTGGGCGCCGCTCCCCCGGCGATCAGCCCCATCGGATGGGCGGCGTCCGCGATCAGGTACGCGCCGGCCTCGTCCGCGATGTCCCGGAACTGCTCGTAATCGGGGTGCCGGGGGTACGAGATCGATCCGCAGACGATCGCCTTGGGGCGCCGGGCCCGGGCGAGGGCGCGGACCTGCGCGTAGTCGATGAGCCCGCTGTCGGGGTCGACGCCGTAACCGGCGAACTCGAACCAGCGTCCGGAGAAGTTGCCCGGAGCGCCGTGGGTGAGGTGTCCCCCGGACGGGAGCCCCATGGCCAGCACCGTGTCACCGGGGCGCAGGAGGGCGGCGTAGGCGGCCAGGACGGCCGAGGAGCCCGAGTGCGGCTGGACGTTGGCGTGCTCGGCTCCGAAGAGCGACACGGCCCGCCGGACCGCGACGCGTTCGACGGCGTCGGCCTGTTCGCAGCCGCCGTGGTGGCGGGCCCCGGGGTAGCCCTCGGCGTACTTGTTGGCGAGCGGCGAGCCGAGGGCGGCGAGGACTGCGGGCGAGGTGAAGTTCTCCGCGGCGATGAGCTGGAGCGTGCTCGACTGCCGGCCGGCCTCGGCCAGCAGGATGCCGCCGACCTCCGGGTCCTGGCGGAGCAGGGCGCCGAAGTCCTGCGGCAGGGCGGTGTCCGGCGGCGCGGGTGCGGCGGGAGTGGTGACCGGCATCGAGGGCTCCGGGCCTGGAGGGGGGTGCGTGGCGTCAGATCCAATGTAGGCCCGCCCCGGGCGGCCTGCCCGCTGCCGGACGCCCCTCTACGCCGGTCGGCGCACCTCAGTGCGGGGCGCGTACTCCGGTCAGTGCCGTCATGACCGGATCGAGCGCCTGGCTGATCTCGTCGCCGATGGAACGGAAGAACGTGATCGGCGCGCCGTACGGGTCGTAGACCTCGTCCGCCTCCGCCGTGGGGGCCAGCAGCCACCCGCGCAGGGCCGCCGCGGCGCGCACCAGCGCGCGGGCGCGCTCGACGACGCCCTCCTCACGGGCGTCGGGCAGGGTCGCGGGGTCGATGGCCCGCACCAGCCGGGTGAACTCCTTGAGGGTGAAGGTCCGCAGGCCCGCCGAGTGGCCCATGGAGATCACCTGGGCGCGGTGGTCGCGGGTGGCGGTGAGGACCAGGTCCGCGCGGATCACGTGCTCGTCGAGGAGCTCGCGGCCGACGAAGCCGGTGGCGTCCGCGCCGAAGTCGGCGAGGACGACCTCGGCGTTGGCCTCCATGGGCGCGCCCTCGTGCCCCCAGGTGCCCGCGCTCTCCACGATGAGGCCGCCGCTGAGCGGGTCTCCGAGGCGGTCCACGAGGGCATGCCGGGTCAGCCGCTCGGTGATGGGCGAGCGGCAGACGTTGCCGGTGCTGACGTGGAGGATGCGGAAAGTGTCGTGCCGCCCCGCTATGCCACGCCCCTCAGGGGCGGTCAATTGGCCACCTCGAGGTCGGGTACCACCTTGCGGAGTTCCTCGACCGAGAGCGCGCCGGCCCGCAGCAGGACCGGGGTCTTGCCGGTGACGTCGACGATCGACGACGGGACGATGCCGGGGGTCGGGCCGCCGTCGAGGTAGACGGAGACGCTGTCGCCGAGCATCCCCTGGGCGGCGTCGCAGTCCTCGGGAGAGGGGTGTCCGGTGAGGTTGGCGCTGGAGACGGCCATCGGGCCGACCTCCGTGAGCAGCTCGATGGCGACCGGGTGCAGGGGCATCCGTACGGCGACGGTGCCCCGGGTGTCGCCGAGGTCCCACTGGAGCGACGGCTGGTGCCGGGCGACGAGGGTGAGGGCGCCGGGCCAGAACGCGTCGACGAGCTCCCACGCCTGCTCGGAGAAGTCGGTGACCAGACCGTGCAGGGTGTTCGGGGAGCCGATCAGGACAGGGGTCGGCATGTTGCGTCCGCGGCCCTTGGCGTCGAGCAGGTCGGCGACGCCCTCGGAGCTGAAGGCGTCCGCACCGATCCCGTACACGGTGTCGGTGGGCAGCACGACCAGTTCGCCGCGGCGGACGGCGGACGCGGCTTCACGCAGGCCGGTCGTACGGTCGGTCGCGTCGTTGCAGTCGTATCGCCGTGCCATCAGCCGGCCTCCTCGGACATGTACGGGTGGGGCGGGTAGGGATCGTGCGGTGCCGGCGTCCCGGTGGTCACGGCATGGCCTTGCGGGCCGTCGCGAACCGGGGGCGCTTGTTGAGGTCGGGGTGGTCGGCCGCGTCGGCCCAGCCCCGCTCCTCGGTGAAGATCCACGGCACCTGGCCGCCCTGGGTGTCGGCGTGCTCGATGACGACGAGCCCGCCGGGGCGGAGCAGCCGGTGTGCGGTGCGTTCGATGCCGCGGATGGTGTCGAGGCCGTCCTCGCCGGAGAAGAGCGCCATCTGCGGGTCGTGGTCGCGGGCCTCCGGCGCCACGTACTCCCACTCGGTGAGCGGGATGTAGGGCGGGTTGGAGATGACCAGGTCGACCTGCCCGTCGAGTTCGGGAAGGGCGCTCAGGGCGTCGCCGCGGTGGACGGTGACCCTGGACCCCTCGGCGTTCTTCCGGGTCCACCTCAGGGCGTCCTCGGACAGCTCCACGGCGTGCACGCGCGAACGCGGCACCTCCTGCGCCATGGCGAGCGCGATCGCGCCCGATCCGGTGCAGAGGTCGACGATCAGGGGTTCCACGACGTCCATCGCGCGTACGGCGTCTATCGCCCAGCCGACGACCGACTCGGTCTCCGGGCGGGGCACGAAGACACCCGGCCCGACCTGGAGCTCCAGGTAGCGGAAGAAGGCGCGGCCGGTGATGTGCTGGAGCGGCTCGCGGTTCTCGCGGCGGGCGATCGTCTCCCAGTAGCGGGCGTCGAAGTCGGCGTCCGGCACGTGGTGCAGTTCGCCCCGCTTGACACCGTGCACGAACGCGGCGAGTTCCTCGGCGTCGAATCGCGGTGAGGGGACACCGGCGTCGGCCAGCCGCTGGGTGGCCTGGGCCACCTCGGCGAGCAGCAGGTTCATCGCGGTTCTCCGTACGGGTTCACGAGCGGGGCGGGGCGGGCGCGGCTTACGCGGCGGCGAGCTTGGCGGCGGAGTCGGCGTCGACGCAGGCCTGGATGACCGCGTCGAGGTCGCCGTCGAGCACCTGGTCCAAGTTGTACGCCTTGAAGCCGACGCGGTGGTCCGAGATCCGGTTTTCCGGGAAGTTGTACGTCCGGATCTTCTCGGAGCGGTCCACGGTGCGCACCTGGCTGCGGCGCACGTCGGAGGCTTCCTGCTCGGCCGCCTCCTGTGCGGCGGCCAGCAGCCGGGACCGCAGGATGCGCATGGCCTGCTCCTTGTTCTGGAGCTGGCTCTTCTCGTTCTGGCAGGAGGCGACGACACCGGTCGGCAGGTGCGTGATGCGGACGGCGGAGTCCGTGGTGTTGACGGACTGCCCACCGGGGCCCGAGGAGCGGTAGACGTCGATACGGAGGTCGTTGGCGTGGATCTCGACGTCGACCTCCTCCGCCTCGGGGGTGACGAGCACGCCGGCGGCCGAGGTGTGGATGCGGCCCTGCGACTCGGTCGAGGGCACGCGCTGCACGCGGTGCACCCCGCCCTCGTACTTCATCCGCGCCCAGACGCCCTGGCCGGGCTCGGTGGCGCCGTTGCCGCCCTTGGTCTTCACGGCGACCTGGACGTCCTTGTAGCCGCCGAGCTCGGACTCGGTGGAGTCGATGATCTCGGTCTTCCAGCCGACGCGCTCGGCGTAGCGCAGATACATGCGCAGGAGGTCACCGGCGAACAGTGCGGACTCGTCGCCGCCCGCGCCCGCCTTGATCTCCAGGAGCACGTCCTTGTCGTCGCTGGGGTCGCGCGGGACCAGGAGGAGGCGGAGCTTCTCGGTGATCTCCTCGCGCTGCTTCTCCAGGACCTTGACCTCGGCGGCGAAGTCCGGGTCGTCGGCGGCGAATTCGCGGGCGGTCCCGATGTCGTCGCCGGTCCGCTTCCAGGACCGGTAGGTGGAGACGATCGGGGTCAGCTCCGCGTAGCGCTTGTTGAGCTTGCGCGCGTTGGCCTGGTCGGCGTGGACCGACGGGTCGGCGAGCTTCTTCTCGAGATCGGCGTGCTCGCCGATCAGTTCCTCGACCGCCTCGAACATCTTCGGGCTCCTGGTTTCTGCGTCATACGTCTGCGGGCCTGCTGGACGGTGTGCCTCCGGTGCCGCGCCTCGCGGGGCGGCCGGCCGCACAGCCGGAAAAAACGCCGGCCCCGGCGCCCGGTGAGGGGCGTCGGGAACCGGCGCAGTGGCTCGCTACTTGCTGGCGGAGCCGGCGGCCTTGCCGAAGCGGGCCTCGAAGCGGGCCACGCGGCCACCGGTGTCGAGGATCTTCTGCTTGCCCGTGTAGAACGGGTGGCACTCGGAGCAGACGTCGGCACGGATCGCGCCGCCGTCCAGGGTGCTCCGGGTGGTGAACGACGCGCCACAGGTGCAGCTGACCTGGGTCTCGACGTACTGGGGGTGAATGTCGCGCTTCAAGGTGTCTCCTAGTTTCGGGAGGGCTCCGGGTCGTTCGCGCGGATTGCGCGTCCGTGAACCGGGGCCGACGTACCAGTCTGCCAGGACCGGCCGTATCTCCCAAAACGAGGACCCTGCCGCGCATATTCCCGTGCCGTTCGGGGAACCATGCGCGGTCGCACGGTGACGGAACGTGCGTTACCGCACGACCTTCCCCGCGTCGCCCTTGTCGCCGGCCGACTTCGCGGTGGCGGACGCCGGGATGGGCTTGTCCTGCTTGAGCGCCGCCCACACCTGCTGTCCGGCCTTCTCCTGCGGCAGTACCCGGTTCGGGGACTCGGGGTCGTACTCCACGGGCAGCGTGACCATGTCGACGTTCGACGAGCCGAGGCCCTTGAGCCCGTTGGCGAAGCCGGTGAGCTTCTTGACGGAGGCCAGCTCGGAGTCGGTGGTGACGGCCTTGGTCGCGGTGTCGGCGAGCCCGAAGAGCGTCTGCGGGTCGGAGAAGACCCCGACGCTCTTCGCCTGGTCCATCAACGCCTTGACGAACGCCTGCTGGAGCTGGATACGGCCCAGGTCACTGCCGTCCCCGACGCTCTCACGCGTACGGACGAGACCGAGGGACTGCTCCCCGCTCAGGACGTGCGGGCCGGGCTTGAGCGCGAGGTGGCTGTTGGGGTCGTCGATCGCCTTCGCGGTGGTGATCTTCACACCGCCGAGCTCGTCGATGAGCTTCTTGAACCCGGTGAAGTCGACCTCGACGTAGTGGTCCATGCGGATGCCGGACATCTTCTCGACGGTCTTCACGGCACAGGCGGGGCCGCCGACGGCGTACGCCGTGTTGAACATGGTCTGCTTCTGCCCGCGGACCTGCTCGCCGGTGGTGTCGCTCGCACAGGCGGGGCGGTCGACGAGGGTGTCCCTGGGGACGGAGACCACGCTCGCCGACGTGTGGCCCTTGTCGACGTGCACGACCATCGCGGTGTCCGACCGCGCCGACCCCTCGTCCTCGCCGTACTTCGCGTTGGCGCCGGAGCGGGAGTCCGATCCGAGCACCAGGATGTCCTGCGAGCCGTTGTCCACGTCGTCGGGACGCTCGGCGCCCAGCGCGGCGTCGATGTCGACGCCCTTCAGATTCCCGTTGAGGGTGAAGTAGGCGTAACCGAGCCCGGACCCGCCGACGACCACCAGGGCGGCCGCGCCCCACAGGGCGATCCGCTTCACCCGGCGGGCCCGCGACGGCTTCCTCCGGCGGCTTCCGGTGCCACGTATTCGGCCGGTGCTCCTGCTCTGCTCGCTCATGCGTTCCCTCTTCCGCTGCTCGCTGTTACCCCCTGCCGTGGTGCACGGGCGTGGTCCGGCGTCACTCGTCAGGACGCCGGAGCAGCGAGAAGCGTTGCACAACGCGCTGTGGTCCCCGCCCGGGGACGGGGACCACAGCGGAGGTGGGCGGTTGTCCGGTCACCCCGCCGCTCACCTGGGGTTTCAGGCGATGGTGTGGTACCCGGCCCAGCCGGTTCCGATCTTCATCGCTGTGGCGAAGATCTCCGAGGCGCCCCTGCCCGTGCCCTCGGCGAGGTACAGGCCTCCGGTGGCGGAACGTGCCGGCAGGTCGGCCCTGCCGTCGCCGTTCACTTCACCCGGTGTGATCGGCAGGTTGCATGCGGACCAGTGGGAGGATGTCGCCGGTGCCGGCTCGGCGGACGATCAGGCCGCCCTTGCCGCCGCCGTTCACGTCGCCGTTCACGTCGCCGTTCACGTCGCCGGGGGTGACGATCTCGCGGACGGTCCTCCAGTTGCTGAAGATCTTCGTCTTCGCGTCGGTCGAGCTGCTCGCGGACCGGTGCAGCCGGCACACGTCCCTCCATGGAGGTCTGACGTGCGATCAAGTCCTGGCAGAGGTCACGGTCCAGATGTCGCAGGCTTCGACGTCGCCGCCCGCACCGGTGACGGCGAGTTGAACGGCAGATGCAGAAATCCGCCCCGTCACCGAAGTGACGGGGCGGATTCGAGGAACGGTTGAACTGCCCGGTCCAGGCGTTCGGTCAGTCGTTCCCGTTGCCGCTGCCGGGAGTCGTCTTCTGGATCTGGAGCAGGAACTCCGCATTCGACTGCGTCTTCTTCATGCGGTCCAGCAGCAGTTCGATGGCCTGCTGCTGGTCGAGTGCGTGAAGAACCCGGCGCAGCTTCCAGGTGACGGCCAGTTCATCGGTGCCGAGAAGGATCTCTTCCTTACGGGTGCTGGACGCGTCGACGTCCACCGCCGGGAAGATGCGCTTGTCGGAGAGCTTCCGGTCGAGCTTGAGCTCCATGTTGCCGGTGCCCTTGAACTCCTCGAAGATCACCTCGTCCATGCGCGAGCCGGTCTCGACGAGCGCGGTGGCCAGGATCGTCAGCGAGCCGCCGTCCTCGATGTTGCGCGCGGCACCGAAGAAGCGCTTCGGCGGGTACAGCGCGGTCGAGTCGACACCACCGGACAGGATGCGGCCGGAAGCCGGTGCCGCCAGGTTGTAGGCGCGGCCCAGACGGGTGATCGAGTCCAGCAGGACCACGACGTCGTGGCCCAGCTCCACGAGGCGCTTCGCGCGCTCGATGGCGAGCTCGGCGACCGTGGTGTGGTCCTCGGCGGGACGGTCGAAGGTCGAGGAGATGACCTCGCCCTTCACCGACCGCTGCATGTCGGTGACCTCTTCCGGACGCTCGTCGACCAGGACGACCATCAGGTGGCACTCGGGGCTGTTGACCGTGATCGCGTTGGCGATGGCCTGCAGGATCATGGTCTTACCGGTCTTCGGCGGGGCCACGATCAGGCCTCGCTGGCCCTTGCCGATCGGTGCGACCAGGTCGATGATCCGGGTGGTCAGGACGTTGGAGTCGGTCTCCAGGCGGAGCCGGTCCTGCGGGTACAGCGGGGTCAGCTTCTGGAACTCGGGACGGCCGCGGCCGCTCTCCGGCGCCATGCCGTTGACGGAGTCCAGACGGACCAGCGCGTTGAACTTCTCGCGGCGCTCGCCGTCCTTGGGCTGGCGCACCGCACCGGTGACGTGGTCACCCTTGCGCAGGCCGTTCTTGCGGACCTGGGCGAGCGAGACGTACACGTCGTTGGGGCCCGGCAGGTAGCCGGAGGTCCGGATGAACGCGTAGTTGTCGAGGATGTCGAGGATGCCCGCGACGGGGATCAGGACGTCGTCGTCGGCCACCTGGACGTCGGGCGCGAAGTCGTCACGGCCACGACGGCCGCGGCGGTCGCGGTAACGGCCCCGGCGGCCGCGACGGCCGCCCTCGTCGTCGAAACCGTCGTCCTGCTGGGGGCCGCCGCCCTGCGGGCCCTGGTTCTGGCCGCCGCCCTGCTGGCCCTGACGGCGTCCGCCGCCCTGCTGGCCCTGGTCGTCGCCCTTGCCGCGGCGGTCGCGCTGACGGTCCCGGCGGTCCCCGCGGTCACCGCGGTCCTGGCGGTCACCGCGACGGCCGTCCTGGCGGTCACCGCGACGGCCCTCGGCGGTGTCCGTGGCGGACTCGGCCTTCGCGTCGGCCTTCACCTCGCCGCGCTCGTCGGAGCGGTCCTGACGGCCCTCGCCCTTCGGCTCGGACTTCGGCTCCGCCTTCGGCTCGGTCCTGGCCTCGGCCTTGGACTCGCCCTTGGTGTCGGGGCTCCCCGCCTGCGCGGTGGCCCGGCGACGGCGGCGCTCGCCCGCGGGCTGCTCGTCGTTGGCCGGCTGACCGGGAATGTCGATCTGCTGCTGGGCGGCGGCCTTGTCGGCGGCCGGGGCGGCAGCGGTCTCGTCACCGGTGCGCGACTTGGACGTGGCGCGCCGCTTCGGCTTGCTCGCGGCGTCCGTACCGGCGGACGCGGCGGCCTTGGAGGCGGGGGCGGAGGAGCCTCCGGCCTGCGCCTCCTTGATGACCTCGATCAGCTGGCTCTTGCGCATCCGCGCAGTCCCCCTGATGCCGAGGCCGGACGCGACCTGCTGCAGCTCGGCCAGGACCATGCCCTCGAGGCCGGTGCCGGAGCGGCGGCGCCGTGCGGTGGTGCCAGTGGCAGCACCTTCGGCGGGCACGGAGCTGTCGACGCTCTTGTCGGCAGTCACGCCCATCAGATCGGTGGTGTCGCTCACGAAGGGTCCTTCCCTGGAGCGGACGTCGGCCTTCTGGCTCGGCGACCGGTTGTGCTGTCCGACTGCGGTCTGTTGATCGTGTCGATCGCGGACCGTGCCGGGGCGGTGGTCCGCCGGGTACGGCGGAGAGACGAATGTGCGGGGTTCCGGCGCGAGATCCCCCTGCTCGGCCCACTCCTGGACGAGCAAGAGGGTGTCGTGCCGGTTCCGGAGCGTGCTCGAAAGCTCAGGCAGGATGCTCAGGCAGTCGGGGAGGCTCCCGGAAGAGTGGTGGTCCCGGAGGGGGACACGAAGCAACGCGCCACGAAGACGTCGATTGCTGACTTGAGGTTAACACTACCGGCTCCAACAAACATTCCCCCTCTCATGCACCGGCAATCACGTGGGACTACGCGGCGAGCGGCAACACGCTCGCGCCGGCGGCGTCGAGAGCGAGCCGGTTCGCGGCCCAGCCCTCACCCGCCAGCCGGGCGACCTTGTCGGCCGAACCTTCCTCCGTCAGCGCGAGCACGGTGGGCCCCGCGCCGGAGATGACAGCGGGGACGCCGTCGGCGCGCAGCCGGTTCACCAGCTCCACGCTCTGCGGCATCGCCGGGCCCCGGTACTCCTGGTGGATCCGGTCCTCGGTGGCGGCCAGCAGCAGCTCGGGGCGCCTGGTCAGGGCCTCGACGAGCAGGGCCGCACGGCCGGCGTTGGCCGCGGCGTCCACATGGGGGACGGTGCGCGGCAGCAGGCCGCGGGCGGTCTCGGTGAGCACCGGCGTGGCCGGCACGAAGACCACCGGAACGACGGAGTCCGCGGGGTCCATCCGGATCGCCCTGGCGGCTCCGCCGTCCATCCAGGCGAGGGTGAATCCGCCGAGGAGACACGCGGCGACGTTGTCGGGGTGACCCTCGATCTCGGTGGCCAGCTCCAGCAGGGCGGCGTCGTCGAGACGGGCCTCGCCACCGGTCGTCACGGCGCGGGCGGCGACGATCCCGGCGCAGATGGCGGCGGAGGAGGAACCGAGGCCGCGGCCGTGCGGGATGCGGTTGGCGCAGACGATCTCGAGGCCGTGGGGCTGCCCGCCGAGCAGGTCGAAGGCCGTGCGCAGGGAGCGTACGAGCAGGTGGTTCTCGTCGCGGGGCAGCGTCTCGGCGCCCTCACCCGCGATGTCGATGTGCAGCCCGGAATCGGCGACCCGGACGACGACGTCGTCGTAGAGCCCCAGCGAGAGGCCGAGGGCGTCGAAACCCGGGCCCAGGTTGGCGCTGGTTGCGGGGACGCGCACCCGGACGGCGGCGGCTCGGAACGCGGGACCGGCCATCGGTTGGACGACTCTTCCTGTACGGCGGCGGGGATGTTGTGCAGGGTACTTCGATGTGCGTGGGGTGCCGTTGTGCGGGGTGCGGGGAGGCCCGGCAGTCACGACGGCTGCTGCACCGCGGCGGATGCGGCGGGGCGGGTCGTGCACAGCTTATCGAAGGAAGGTTCCGTGGCGACATAGGGCGCACAGGAGGCGCACGATGCGTGTCGCACGCCTCCTATGCGCTCTCCGCCCGGAAGGGCGGCTGAGCTGCGGCAGGGCCGGTTACGCGAGGCCCAGCTTCTCGGCCGCGGCCACGGCGTCCACCGGCACGGTGACCGGCTGCGGCGCGCCCGCGACGGCCCAGTCGGGGTCCTTGAGGCCGTTGCCGGTGACGGTGCAGACGATCTTCTGGCCGGGGTCGACCTTGCCCTCTTCGGCCGCCTTGAGCAGACCGGCCACCGACGCCGCCGAGGCGGGCTCGACGAAGACGCCCTCCTGGGAGGCCAGCAGGCGGTACGCCGACAGGATCTGACGGTCGGTCACTTCGTCGATGAAGCCGCCCGACTCGTCGCGCGCGTCCAGCGCGAACTGCCAGGACGCCGGGTTGCCGATGCGGATCGCGGTGGCGATGGTCGCCGGGTCCTTGACGATCTCGCCGCGCACGATCGGCGCGGAACCGGACGCCTGGAAGCCCCACATGCGCGGGGAGTGCGTGGAGACGCCGTCCCCCGCGTACTCCTTGTAGCCCTTCCAGTACGCCGTGATGTTGCCCGCGTTGCCCACCGGCAGGACGTGGATGTCGGGGGCGTCGCCGAGCGCGTCGACGATCTCGAACGCGGCGGTCTTCTGGCCCTCGATGCGGACCGGATTGACCGAATTGACCAGCGCCACCGGGTAGTTGTCCGAGAGGCTGCGGGCCAGGGTCAGGCAGTCGTCGAAGTTGCCGTCGACCTGGAGGATCTTCGCGCCGTGGACGAGCGCCTGCCCCATCTTGCCGAGCGCGATCTTGCCCTGCGGCACGAGGACGGCGCAGACCATGCCGGCGCGCACCGCGTACGCGGCGGCGGAGGCCGAGGTGTTGCCGGTGGAGGCGCAGATGACGGCCTGCGCCCCCTCCTCCTTGGCCCGGGTGATGGCCATGGTCATGCCGCGGTCCTTGAACGACCCGGTGGGGTTGGCGCCCTCGACCTTGAGGTGCACCTCGCAGCCCGTGCGCTCGGAGAGGACCTGCGCCGGGACGAGCGGCGTGCCGCCCTCACGGAGTGTGACGACCGGCGTCGTGCTCGTGACCGGAAGACGGTCCCGGTACTCCTCGATGATGCCGCGCCACTGGTGGGTGCCCTTGCTGGTCATGGGTCCTTACTCCCCTTCAACACGCATGATGCTGGCCACACCGCGCACGGTGTCCAGCTTGCGCAGCGCTTCGACGGTCCCGGAGAGGGCGGCGTCGGGCGCGCGGTGGGTGACGACGACGAGAGATGCCTCGCCGCCGGTTTCCTGACTGTCCGGCCGGCTCTGCTGGCGGACCGTGTCGATCGACACGCCCTGTTCGGCGAAGACCGTCGCGACCTGGGCGAGTACGCCAGGCTTGTCGGCCACGTCGAGGCTGATGTGGTAGCGCGTGACGACATCGCCCATGGGGCTGACGGGCAGGCGCGTGTACGCGGACTCACCGGGGCCGGTGGTCGCGCCGATGATGTTGCGGCACACCGCGACGAGGTCACCGAGGACCGCGGACGCGGTCGGGGCGCCGCCGGCGCCGGGACCGTAGAACATCAGCTGCCCGGCGGCCTCGGCCTCGACGAAGACCGCGTTGTACGCCTCGCGGACGGAGGCCAGCGGGTGGCTGAGCGGGATCATCGCGGGGTGCACGCGGGCGGTGACCGAATTGCCGTCGGCGGCGCGCTCGCAGATGGCGAGGAGCTTGACGGTGCAGCCCATGCGGCGGGCGGAGGCGATGTCGGCGGCGGTGACCTCGGTGATGCCCTCGCGGTGCACCTCGCCGATCCTCACCCGGGTGTGGAAGGCGATGCCGGCGAGGATGGCGGCCTTCGCGGCGGCGTCGAAGCCCTCCACGTCGGCGGTCGGGTCGGCCTCGGCGTACCCGAGCGCGGTGGCCTCGTCGAGCGCCTCGGAGTACCCGGCGCCGCTGGTGTCCATCTTGTCGAGGATGAAGTTGGTCGTGCCGTTGACGATGCCGAGCACCCGGTTGACCTTGTCCCCCGCGAGGGACTCGCGCAGCGGCCGTACGAGCGGGATGGCGCCGGCGACGGCCGCCTCGTAGTAGAGGTCGCGGCCGTGCTTCTCTGCGGCGGCGTGGAGCGCGGAGCCGTCCTCGGCGAGCAGCGCCTTGTTGGCCGAGACGACGCCCGCGCCGTGCTCGAAGGCGGTCGTGATGAGCGTGCGGGCGGGCTCGATGCCCCCGATGACCTCCACGACGACGTCGATGTCGCCCCGTTTGACCAGGGCGGTCGCGTCGGTGGTGATCAGCGCGGGGTCGATTCCCTCCCGCACCTTGGAGGGCCGGCGGACGGCCACACCGGCGAGCTCGACCGGGGCACCGATGCGCGCGGCGAGGTCGTCGGCGTGCGTCGTCATGATGCGCGCCACCTCTGAGCCGACCACTCCACAGCCCAGCAGCGCCACCTTCAGCGGACGCGTACGCATCATCCGACCTCGTTTCTCATACTTCTGATGTGTGGACCAGTCTCACTCACCGGACGGGGGTTTCTGCCACCCGTCCGGATTTTGAGATGTAAATTTCATCAGCCGACATCGAGCCGCAGGAGATCTTCCTCCGTCTCGCGCCGGACGATGACCCGGGCCTGTCCGTCGCGCACAGCGACGACCGGCGGGCGCAGGGCGTGGTTGTAGTTGCTCGCCATGGAACGGCAGTACGCGCCGGTGGCGGGCACGGCGATCAGGTCGCCGGGAGCCAGGTCGGACGGCAGGAACGCGTCCTTGACCACGATGTCACCACTCTCGCAGTGCTTTCCGACGACGCGTACCAGCATCGGCTCGGCGTCGGAGGTGCGCGAGACGAGCGCGACGCTGTACTCGGCGTCGTACAGCGCGGTGCGGATGTTGTCCGACATCCCGCCGTCGACGCTCACGTACGTCCGCAGCCCCTCCAGGGGCTTGATGGTGCCGACCTCGTACAGCGTGAACGCGGTGGGGCCGACGATCGCCCGGCCCGGCTCGACGGAGATGCGGGGGGTCCGCAGGCCGGCCGCCTCGCACTCCCTGGTCACGATGTCGCCGAGCGACTTGGCGATCTCGTGGGGCTCGCGCGGGTCGTCGTCGCTGGTGTACGCGATGCCGAGGCCTCCGCCGAGGTCGATCTCGGGGAGCTCGACACCGTGCTCGTCGCGGACCTCGGCGAGCAGCTGCACCACGCGCCGCGCGGACACCTCGAAGCCGGCCATGTCGAAGATCTGCGAGCCGATGTGCGAGTGGATGCCGATGAGCTCCAGGCCGTCCAGCGTGAGCGCCCTGCGGACCGCCTCCGCCGCCTGGCCGCCCGCCAGCGCGATGCCGAACTTCTGGTCCTCGTGGGCGGTGGCGATGAACTCGTGGGTGTGGGCCTCGACGCCGACCGTGACCCGGATCTGCACGCGCTGGCGGGTGCCGAGCCGCTGGGCGGTGTGCGCGACCCGGACGATCTCCTGGAACGAGTCCAGCACGATCCGCCCGACGCCCGCCTCGACGGCCCGCTCGATCTCGGCGACGGTCTTGTTGTTGCCGTGGAAGGCGATGCGCTCGGCGGGCATCCCGGCGTCCAGCGCGGTGGCCAGCTCACCGCCGGAGCAGACGTCGAGGTTCAGCCCCTCCTCCGTGAGCCAGCGCACCACGGCGCGCGACAGGAAGGCCTTCCCCGCGTAGAACACGTCGGCGTCCGGCCCGAAGGCGTCCGCCCAGGCACGGCAGCGCGCCCGGAAGTCCGACTCGTCCAGGAAGTACGCCGGGGTGCCGAACTCCTCGGCGAGACGGGCGACTTCCATCCCGCCGACGGTGAGCGCGCCGTCGGCGTCACGGGTGACGGTACGGGACCAGACCTTCGCGTCCAGCTCGTTCAGGTCGGTGGCCGGGGCGGAGTAGTGGCCCTCGGGAAGGACGTCGGCGTGGCGGGGGCCGGCGGGGTGTGCGGATCGGCTCATCGTTCTGCTCTCTCAGGTCTCTCGTCAGACGTGTGGGGGCGCGTGGATGCCGAGCACGAACAGGCCGCCGGCCAGCACCGTCCCGGCGGCTTCGGCAAGGGCCAGCCGGGAACGGTGGGCGGCCGAGGGTTTCTCGTCGCCGACGGGGAGCGGCGGGGTCGTGCCGTGGAAGTCGAGGAAGGCGTCCGCCACGGTCTCCAGGTGCCGGGCGACCCGGTCGGGCGCGTGCAGGCGTGCGGCGGTGGCGAGCACGCCGGGGTGGTCGGCGAGCGCGGTGTGCAGCGCGGGCGCGTCGACGTCGGTGTCGTACCCGGCGGTGAGGCCGAGCCGCGCCGCCTCACGGGTCAGCGCGCGGGCGCGGGCGTGGGCGTAGCGGACCAGGAAGAGCGGGTTGGTCTCCCCCTGTACGAGGAGGCCGTCCCCCAGGGGCGCGTGGTCGTGGGCGGCGGGCCGCTGGAGCCCCCAGAGCGCGGCGTCGCGGCCCAGCCGGTCCACCAGCGCCCCGGCCGTGGCACCGGCGGGGACGGCGCGGATCCCGGCGCTCTCCACCGTCTTCTCCGTCTCCTCGGCCCCGGGGTGCGGGCCGGTCCTGACCCCCAGCTCCTCCCAGCGGGGGCCGGGCTCCTCCGTGCAGCTGACGATCACCTGACCGCCCTGGGTGCGCAGGAGACGCGCCACGGTCTGCGCGAGTACGGCGGCCCGGATCTCGCGGGGATGGTGGAGGCGCTGGAGGCGCCCGGCCTCCGTGGTGACCCTCCCGTACCGGAGGCCCAGCTCGCGCACCTCGCGCACGCGTGCGGCGCGGGTCTCGGCGCCGGTCGTCGCGTCGAGCGTGAAGTTCAGGAATCCGGGGCCGGTGATCTCGACCCGCCCGATGCCGGGCGCGCCCGCGACCCGTTCCCGCAGGATCTCGGCCACTCCGCGCGCCGGGAGCCCCGCGGGCCCCGCCAGCTGCAGGGCCACCGCGCAGGCGTAGTCCCCGCTCCCCCCGGGCCGTGTCCTCTCCACCCGCACCCGCGCGGGGACGGGGGCGCGCAGGGCGTCCTCGTCGACCGCGCGGCGCACGGCGCGCAGCACGGTCCGGGAGAGATCGGCGGGGGTCACGGGACAAGCGTATGGGAGGACGGGGGGCACTTCGCCAACCGGTTTCGCCATGCGGGCAGGGACCCCGGCCGGACGCGCGGTCAGCCGGCCGTGCTCCCCGCCGTCCCCGCGCCGCGCCTGCCGTCGAACGGGGCGGGATCCTCCCGGCGGGCCAGCCGGCGCACCATGCGCACCAGCTCGCTCGGCTCGAAGGGCTTGGCCAGGAAGGCGTCGACCCCGGCGGCCGCGCCGGAGTCCGCCTCGTGGGGCGTACAGGCGCTGATGACGGCGACGGGAAGGTGCTCGGTCCGTGGATCGGCGCGCAGCCGGGCCGCGGTCTGCAGTCCGTCGAGCCGGGGCATCACCACATCGAGGGTGATCACGTCCGGGCAGACCTCGTGCACCAGGTCCAGGCACTCGACGCCATCGGCCGCGGTCACGACCTCGAAGCCCTCCAGCTCGAGATTGACCCTGATCAGCTGCCGGATGACCTTGTTGTCGTCGACAACAAGCACGCGGCCGTACGCCCCTGACACCCTTCGAGGGTAGGTCGAGCGGAGTACCTGCGTCCGGGTTTTGCCCACTTCCGCCCCCACGGGGGTGGCGGGCGCCCCTCCCGGGGACCGGCCGGGGGCACACCCCCGCACGCGGCCCCGCAGCCGGTCCACCGCGGTGCGGGCGCCGGTCCCGTGGCGGTTCCCGTGCCGGTCCCGGCGACGCGGAAATACCTGTTCCCGGACACCCGGTCGGAGCTGGTAGGGTTTCACTCGTCGCCGCCCAGAGCAGCGATATCGCCCCCGTAGCTCAGGGGATAGAGCATCGGCCTCCGGAGCCGGGTGCGCAGGTTCGAATCCTGCCGGGGGCACTTCGCAGGAAGTGCCGAAAAGACCTTCTGGTCAGTGGAAACACTGGGCAGGAGGTCTTTTTCCTTGCCCGGTCCTTTGTGAGGCAAAAGCAACTCCGCGCGCACCCGGCCGGAGCCGTGGGGCCGGCACTCCGGTACCGGCCCCTTAACGCCTCGGCACCCGAGCGGCTCCGTTCAGGCTGCCGCCGACCCCGACGGCGACCCGTCGGGTGAGACGAGCGTCGAGGCAGCACGGGCTGTGCGTGCGGCGTCTTCGGGGGAGGAAGCGGCTTGAACGGCCGTTCCAGGTGATGACCAGTTCATCGCGGGCGCGGGTGGCGGCCACGAAAACAAGGGAACGGGCCCGTTGTTCCTCCTGCCGGTAGCGATCCGGGTTGGCAGGACGATGCTGCTCGATGCGCTGGTGCGGAATCTGACCGTCACTCACCGAGGTCAGAAAGACGCGCTGGAACTCCAAGCCCTTGAAGCGGTACATGGTGCCGATGCGTACGGCATCTCGATCACCCCGCACGCCGTCCCTGCCGAGTTCCACAGCCGGGATGCCGAAAGGGGCACGGGCAAGCATGCCCGCCATCTGGGTGGCCGCAGCACCGTCGGGGACGCTGATCGCCATGGCCCGGTAGGGCGTGCCGTAGTTGTCGTGGTGCTCCTGAATCAGAGTGGCGACAGCCCGCATCTCGGCATGCCAGTCAGGAGCCCGCCAGAATTGGGGAGCCATGCCCGTCAGCACCGACCGGTAGCCCTGAAGGCTGTCGTCGCCTCCGTCGAGGTCGTCGAAAGTCTCACCTGTGACGAGGCCGCCCGCGCTGCGGAGGAATTCGCGTGTGGTCCGGTAGTTGAGGGTGAGCCGGCGTGCGGCGCGTCCCCGTGTCTCGATTCCGAGCCTGCCGAGGATGACATGGTGGGCGTAGATGCGCTGGTGGGCGTCGCCGACAAGGAAGATGTCGTTCGGGCCCCTCGGGACCATGGCCCGGAGCATCCGCCGGTGCGAGGCGGACAGGTCCTGCGCCTCGTCCACGACGACGTGGCGGTATCGCGGTGTATTCCGGACGGCCGGATGGCTCGCCTCCACACCACAGGCATCGCCCAGGAGTTCGACATGGCGGGCAGCAGCTCCGTCAAGCACTACGATCTGGGCGGATCCACCCCGAACCAGGAACCCCTGCCCGCGCCGGACGAGCCCGGGCGCGAGGGCGACCGATCGGACCCGGGCCGTGAGCAGCAGGAAGCGCGATAGAGGACCGATGAAAAGCTTCAGCAAGACCGCTGCCGACGAGCCGCCTGTACGCCGTCGCATGCCTGTCGCCGTCATCGTCCTGTCGGTTCTTCTCGCCTGCGCCGCCGGCACGATCGGTGTGGTCTCCTGCGTCACGGACAAGGTCTCCTCGGACTTGATGGACAAGGAGATGACCTGCTGCTGGGAAGACGGAGCCACGCCTGGCTGGATGAGCGACCGGATGGGCATCCGCATCCCGGACACGGCATCGGATCGTCGGGCGGGTTACAAGGTCGGGGAGCGCTACGACACCGGGCTCCTGTCCTTCGTGCTCCCGACCGACGAGGCGGAAACGTATACCGGCCGGCTCATCCAGGACGGCACCGAGATGATCAAAAATTTTCATCCCGAGGAGAAGGACTACCGCCCTGCGGCAGCGTTCGGCCACCTGGGGCTGCCTGAGCCGGAAACGTTCGTCCAGGGACTGCGGAGAATCAGCCTGTGCCCGGACGACCTCGCGACCCCGGAGGGCAAGTACCTCCAACGCTGCGTCGATCTCTTCGCCCACGAGTTCACACCCGGCACCACGCGGATCTACGTCCGGTCGACCATCGAACCGTCCGTGACGCCCCCTCCCGCGAGCAAGGCTCCGTAGCCTTCAGGCGTTTCACGGAGATGGGGGACGACGCCCTCGGCGGCATGTGGCACGCCCTTCCTGTCCGGCCCGGGCGTGGCGGAGCCCGGGAGTCGTATCCAGCTCCCGGGCCCCTGGGGTTGCCACCCAATTGCGCGTGCCAGCGCCGTTTAAGAGTGCGGATCAGTCGTCATACCCTCGCGTTCTTCCATTGAACTACCGCGCCGTGGCAGAGGCGCAGGCCGGATTCGAACCAGCATTCAAAGGTGTTCGTCCGTACTCGGTCGATCTGGCAGTCGATGGCGATACTGAAGCTGGAGCGAGAGTCTGAGAGTGATCGCGGCTGCCTCTGCCATGTTGGGCCACCCCGGCAGGTGGTGCCGGGGGGAGGACTCGAACCTCCACCGTTACCGCGTCTTCAGGCTGAACGTTCAGTTTCAGCTTGCGCTCGTCACACGGGGCGGACCTCAGTTCCGCCTCGTGCAGGGTGCGCACCCCCACGCCATCGCGCGGGGGCGTTCTCGGGGTGTCGCCTCGTGCCCGGGGTCAGCCGAACAGGTAGCCGAACACTGCGTCGCCGACCCGCTGGTCGGTGACCTCGGCGCCGTTGGCCTCCTCGCGGGCGAACTTCACCGCGTGCTGGAGCTTCTCGACCTTCTCCAGCAGCTCGTTGACCCGCCGGGCGGGCAGCGCGCCGGAGAACTTCACGGTCGTCCAGTATCCGATCGGCACGTCCTCGTAGTACACGTCGACCTGCGCCGGGTGCTTCTCCGTCGCCTCGGCCTTGACGTGGTTGCGGGGGACCTTCTTCGTCCGGATCGTGCGGACCGGGTCGGTCCTCCACCAGTCCGTGGACGGGTCGAGCGACCAGGACTCGGAGGCGTCGAGCACCGGGAGCTTCTTCACGAAGGTGTGCAGGTCGGTGAGCTGCTTCTCCAGGAAGAGCAGGTAGCTGACCGGGACTTCGGGGACGACGACCCGTCCGTCGACGGTCACGTCCGCGCGGGCGGAGCAGTTGGCCCAGTCCTTGGTGGCCGTCACGTCGAAGAGCCGGGTCAGCGACACCGCCATCTCCCGCACCACGTCCTCGGCCTTGACCTGTACGCGCGTGGACTCGGGCGGAAGCTGCTCGCCCTCCTCGTCCTTCGGCTGGTACGTACGCGAGATGCCGGCCAGCGGTACGGGCTTCTGCACCTTGTGGTGGGCCGCGGTGATGTCCTGGAGCGACTTGCTCTTGACACCCTTCTCCACGGCGATGATCTGGTTGAGCTTCGTCACTTCGCCCCCTTCGAGTGATCAGGAACGTACCGCACCCGATTCGGTCGGTCGCGCGATTATTCGTCGTCCCCGGCCCGGAGGCTCCGGGCCATCCGGAAGCCGAGGTCGTCGATCGCGAAGGTGGGGTGGCTGCGGCGGCGCACCGTGGCGCCGCAGCCGCGCTCCGTCTCGGCCCAGCCACCACCGCGGAAGGTGCGGTAGGCGCCGTAGACCTCCTCGTCGTAGAGGTCCCAGCACCACTCCCAGACGTTGCCCAGCATGTCGTAGAGCCCCCAGGCGTTCGGGGACCTGCCTCCGACGTCGTGGAGCCGGCCGCCCGCGTTGCCCTCGTACCAGGCGATGTCGTCGAGTTCGCCGTAGCGGTAGCCGGTGGTGCCCGCCTTGCAGGCGTACTGCCACTCCGCCTCCGTGGGCAGGCGGTAGCCGTCGGCGGCCGGGTCGCGGATCACCTCGCCGCTCACCGCGTCGTGGGAGTAGGCCGGGTCCAGTCCGACGCGGGCCGAGAAGCGGTTGCACAGGCCGACGGCGTCGAGCCAGCTGACGTTCGTCACCGGCCGGGCGTGGGACACGGCGGGATCGGGGGTGGCACCCGTCAGGGCCCAGTACTGGCCGAGGGTGACGGGGAGGCGGGCGAGCAGGAAGGGCTCCACGGTCTCCTGCCACCGCGCACCGCGGCGGTCGTCACGGAGGTCGACGGTGCCGGCGGGCATCCGGAGCATGCCCGCCGCCGTCTCGTCGTCGAGCAGGCTCACGGGGCGCCTCCCTGTCCGGAGGGCCGAAGTGCCCCCGGGCACAGGCTACTTCGACCGGTGCGCGACCGCCGGTGAACCACCTCAGCCGAGCCTGCGGACCGGCTCCCCGTCGAGCCAGGCGCGGATGTCCTCGACGGCGTCCCCGTAGTACGCCGCGTAGTTGGCCTGCGAGACGTAGCCCAGGTGCGGGGTGGCCAGGAGGCGCGGCGCGCTGCGCATCGGGTGGTCCGCCGGGAGGGGCTCGACGTCGAACACGTCGATGCCCGCCCCCGCGATGGCGCCTCGGCGCAGGACGTCCAGCAGGGCGTCCTGGTCGACGATCGCCGCCCTGGAGGTGTTGACCAGGTAGCTGCCGGGCCGCATCAGCGCGAGCTCCTTCGCGCCCAGCATCCCCCGGGTGCGCTCGCTCAGGACCAGGTGTACGGAGACGAAGTCGCTGGTCTCCAGGAGCTCCTCCTTCGACGTGGCGAGCAGGGCTCCCGCCTCCTCGGCCCTCTCCAGGGTGAGATTCTCGCTCCAGGCCACCACCTCCATGCCGAACGCGCGGCCGACCGTGGCGACCCTGCCGCCGATCTTCCCCAGGCCGAGGATCCCGAGCCTGCGGCCGTGGAGGTCGGCTCCGACGGTGGACTGCCAGGGACCGCCGTTCCGCAGGGAGTTGGCCTCGGTCACGACTCCCCGTGCGAGCCCGAGCAGCAGCGCCCAGGTGAGCTCGACGGGCGGTGTGGCGGTGCTGGCGGTGCCGCAGACGGTGATCCCCTGCTGCTCGGCGGCGGCGTAGTCGATGGACGTGTTGCGCATGCCCGAGGCGACGATCAGCCGGAGCCTGGGCAGTCGCCCGAGCAGCGTCGCGGGGAACGGCACCCGCTCCCGGAGGGTGACCACGACGTCGAAGTCGGCCAGCCGCGAGGCGAGTTCGTTCTCGGTGGCACAGTGCGCGGCGAAGCTGACCACCTCGATGTCGTCGGTGACGGGGGACCAGTCCGCGGCGGTGGCCGCCACGGACTGGTAGTCGTCGAGCACGGCACAGCGGAGTTTCATGGCGTCTTCCCCTTCGGCGGCGCGGCGACGGCACCGGCGGCGGTCGGTGCGGCAGCACTGCGGCAGCACCGGGGAATCTACCGGCCGGGCCCCGGGTTCACGCGTCCGGCCAGGCCTCCGCGTTCCGCGCGACGTCGTAGACCCGCTCCACCTGGGTGGCGGTGAGCACCCCCGTCAGCGGTGCGAGGGCGGACAGTTCGCGCTCGCGGCAGACGCGGACACCGGGCGGGGGCGCGACCACCTCCAGGGCGGTGACCCCGGTGAACACCAGCACGGTCTGCACGGGCACGTCGAAGGTGCAGTGGGCCTCCAGCGCCGCCCGGGCCCGGTGGGCGCCCGGGGAGCCGCCGAGGTCGTACGGCTGCGGGGTGCCGTCGCCGATCCGCAGTGTGCCGTCCCCGATCCGCACCGACGCGTCGGGACGGTGTTCCGTAGTCACCGCGAAGACCCCTCCGGGCCCGATGAGCAGATGCCCGATCTCCGTGCCGTCGGGAAGCGGGACGGAGTGCAGGACCCGCCAGCCGTGCCGGGTCAGGCGCTTGAGCTCCGCCCCGACCCTCCGCTCCCCCGCGAGTGCTCCGCGCCGGGGGTCGGCCTCCTTGGTCCGCCGCAGCGCCCCGGTCGCCGCCCGTACGAGGGCCCCCGTCGCGGACTCGCCGAGCTGCTCGCGCAGCCCGGCCCCCGGCCGTCGTGGAGCGAGGTCGCTCGCGGGTGTCAGCGGGGGCAGGACGGCCGGTCTCCGGCGCCGCTCCGCCTGCGGGGCGCTCGCCGGATCCGGCGCGGACCCCGCGGAGGGTGCCGCGATGGGCGCGGACGCCCGGTCCTGTACGGGCACGGAGTCGGGCTCCGGCTCCCGCACGGCCACCGGCTCCACCGCGGGTGCGGGAGGCGCGGGGTCCCGCCCGGCGCCGCCACGCTTCCGCATCCCCCGCATGGGCGGGATCCGCGGGATCACCGGCGGCGCGGGCGGACCGGGCACCACGGCCGGGGCGTCCTCGCCGACCAGGGCCGGCAGGTCCGGGACCTGGCGCGCGAGCGCGTCGGTCACGGCGTCGCGGTAGCGCGGGTGCAGGACCGTGATCGTGCCGCTGCCCCGGTCCGCCCATCCGATCGCGGTGCCGTCCGGCAGATTCACGTAGAGCCGGTCGTGCCCGAAGAGCTGCCACGACGTGACCTTGAGATCCTGCATCGTTCCCCCTCTGTTCACCCCTCCGGCGTCCTTGCTCCCCCAGCCTGTACGGCGGTCCGGCCCCCGCACAGGGCGCAGAGCGGGCGCGCGGAGTCGGGGCGGCGGCGTTCCGGAGCGGTCCGGGCCCGGCGTGCACCGGACCGGACCGCTCCGGCGCCCCGCTCAGGCCAGGGGGAGGCCGGGCGCCGGATAGGCGTCCATCATGGTCCTCACTTCGTCCCGGACCTTGGAAACGGTCGTTTCATCACCTGTACGAGCGGCGTCGACCACGAGGTCGATCCACTGCGCGACCGCTCCCATCTCGGAGGCGGGGACGCCCCGCGAGGTCAGGGCGGGGGTCCCGATGCGGATGCCGGACGGGTCGAAGGGCTTGCGGGGGTCGTACGGGACGGTGTTGTAGTTGACGACGATCCCGGCCCGGTCGAGCGCCTTGGCCGCGATCTTGCCGGAGACGCCCTTCCCCGTGAGGTCGGCCAGCAGCAGGTGGTTGTCCGTGCCGCCCGACACGAGGTCGAAGCCGCGTGCCGCCAGTTCCTCGCCCAGCGCACGGGCGTTGGCGACGACCTGGTGGGCGTACGCGGCGAAGTCCGGCCCCGCCGCCTCCTTCAGCGCGACCGCGATGGCGGCGGTCGTCTGGTTGTGCGGGCCTCCCTGGAGGCCCGGGAAGACGGCGCGGTCGACGGCCCTGGCGTGCTCGGCCCGGGTCAGCAGCATCGCGCCGCGCGGCCCGCGCAGGGTCTTGTGGGTGGTGGTGGACACCACGTCCGCGTAGGGGGCGGGCGAGGGATGCGCGCCGCCGGCGATCAGGCCCGCGATGTGGGCGACGTCGGCGACCAGCACCGCTCCCACCTCACGGGCGATGTCGGCGAACCCCGCGAAGTCGATGACGCGGGGCACGGCGGTGCCCCCGCAGAAGATCAGCTTGGGCCGCTCGGCGCGGGCGAGGTCGCGCACCTCGTCCAGGTCGATGCGGCCGGTGTCGCGCCGCACGCCGTACCGCACACCCCTGAACCACGTCCCGGTGGCCGAGACACCCCAGCCGTGGGTGAGGTGCCCGCCCATCGGCAGCGACATCCCGAGGACGGTGTCGCCGGGCTCCAGGAAGGCCAGGTAGACGGCGAGGTTCGCGGGGGAACCGGAGTACGGCTGGACGTTGGCGTGCTCCATCCGGAACAGCGCCTTGGCCCGCTCGACGGCGAGGCTCTCCACCTGGTCGATGACCTGCTGGCCCTCGTAGTACCGCTTGCCGGGGTACCCCTCGGAGTACTTGTTCTGGAGGACGGTGCCGGACGCCTCCAGCACGGCGCAGGACACGTAGTTCTCGCTGGGGATCAGGCGCAGGGTGTCCGCCTGGAGCCTCTCCTCGGCGTTCACGAGGGCGGCGAGCTCCGGATCGGCCGCTGCGAGGGCGGGGCGGCGGGCATCGGACGGCTGTACGGCCACGGGGGTTCCTCCCGGGTCGGTCGCACGGGGGCGACGTGGACCCGGATTGCCCAGGCGGACGGCCCTCCGGCGATGACGCCCCGGGCGTGCCCGGAGTGTGCCGCTCCCTCGTGGTCGTTTCCACGGAGCACCCTGCCGGGTACGCGCCAGTCGCGGCACTCCGCACCCTACTGCGGGGCGGCCTTCCGCGACAGCGTGCCGCATGCCCTCGTGCGCCGTGCGGCAGGGTGGCGCCCGGGAGGGGCGGCCGTCCGGAACGCCGCCCGGGTCCGGCGCATCTCCCCGGGCGACAGCCTCAGGGCGCCTCCTCCAGCCGGAGCGCGGGATCTGTCACGAGGACGACCTGAGCGACCCGGAACCCGTCCCGTGTCCGGGCCTCCACCCGGTGCAGCCCGGGCGTGGCGACGGTGACCCGGACACCCACGCCTCCGTCCATCCACCCGGGCGCCAGTTCCCGGGAGGTGCCCGGATCCTCGACGTCCTGGATGCGGCAGGTGAGGCCGGCCAGCGAATCGACCCCGCTCAGGGACAGGGTCCACGTGCTGCCCGCCTCCGCCATGTCCGGGGCCGTCAGACCGCAGCCGAACTGCCCCTGAGGAGGACCCAGATGCGTGTCCCCGGAGAGGATCTCCTCGACCGCGTCGAGCGCCGTGTCCTCGATGGCGAGCGAGCCGTGCTGCACGGGCAGGGTCGTCGCGGCGTGGGTGATCTCCGCCGACTCCTTGTAGACGGTGCCGTCCCCCTGCACGGTGAAGTAGCGCAGCCTGTCGTACCGGTCCCGGACGAAGGTGCCGTCACTGTTCTGCCGGACTCCGTCGGGGAAGGCCTCGACGCGGCCGTCCCGGATGGTGAGGCTCTGCGAGGTGGGCTGGTTGATCCCGACGACGGACCTGTGGTCGGGCAGTTCGACACGGTGCTGGTCCGCGTGGAAGTCCAGCGCACGGGCGGCCAGTTCGGCGTTGCCGCCGATGGCGGACACGTCCCCGGGCGTGAGGTGACGGACGTCGTCGGCCTCACGGACGCTCCGGTACCGGGGCAGCAGGTCGTGCAGTCCCGGCATGGTGGCACACAGCGAACGCAGCTTGCGCCGGGGAAGAGGCACCGGAGCCCCACGTCCCGTGTTGAGGATGACCGCGGCCTCGACCGCGCCGCTGAACGGCGTACCGAGGGTGATGACACCCCGGGTGTCGGCGGCCAGGTCGCTGTCGTGGCCGCCGTCCAGAGCGGCCCGGGTCACCAGTCCGCCCATGGAGTGGGCGACGAAGACCAGACGGCCGGGTCGTTCGTCCACGCGGTGCCGGCGCGCCCGGTCGTGGGCCTCGTGGTCCCGCCAGGCACTCAGGTGCCGGCGGGCCGCTTCGGCGAGGACCCGCGCGTTGGCCGCCACGGGCAACCGCCAGTCGTAGGCGAAGGGGAGGATCGCCGCCTCGTGCGCGACGCACTTCCTGACGCGCTCGATCAGGGCCGTGTAGGGCTCGTGACCGCGCAGATAGGGCGTCCACGCCGTCGAGGTGAGCAGTCCGGTGGCCCGGATCCGGCCGGTCCGCCCTTCGAGCTCGTCCTCGGTCAGGTGGAGTTCCTGGAGCCCTTCGGGTCGGGTCCACGCCTTGATGTACCAAGAGGCCCTGCCCAGCCCCCAGAGATGACGCCCCGTCACGGCGTCCTCGAGTGTGCTGCCCATGATGCCCGGCACGACCACCACCGCGTCCTGCGTGACCCTCTCCGGGAGCGGCTGGTCGTCGGCGGACTGCGGAAACGGGGATCGGTGCTGCGGACGGTCCATGGTTGTGCAGAATAGGGACGATGCGGGGGGAGCGGGTGGAGATCGAGTTAACCGGCCGGCCTCGGCAGTCGGCAGCCGGGCGGGGACAGGGATCCGCCCCTGCCGGCCTCCTGGTCATGCTGGCCGTCGAGGACGGTACGCAGGCGTTCGACGCCGCGGTCGACGAGCAACTGCGGTCCGTACGGGCCTGGTGGCAGGACGGCCCGCCGGGAGCACGCTTCGACGTCATCGAGACACGCGAACCCCGGCGTCGGCACGATGTCGAACTCTTCCTGGAGAGCACCGGGTTGCGCGAGGCCGAACCGGACGTCCCGCTGGTTCTCTTCGTCACGGGACACGGCTTGGCGGGTACGGGATCGCGTCACTACCTGCTCCTCCCGGAGTCGGATCGGGGCCGCCTGCTGGCGACGACCCTGCCCACCTGCGACATCGTCGTCGCGGCCCTGGACTCCTGTGCGCAGGACGTCCTGGTCATCGTCAACCTGTGCGAGGCGGCCGGTATCGGCAGCGAACTGTTGTCCTCCATGCGCGACCTGGCGCCCGGCCGCGAGCAGAAGAACAGGCTCAACGTCCTCGCCACCACCGGTGACCGGACAGCTGTGCTCGGTCTCGAGTTCGCGACGATCCTCCGGGAGGCGCACGCGTGGTCGCGGAGGGCGGGCGGGATCACCCGGCCCCATCTGTCCATGGCCGAGTTCATGGAAGCGTTACGGGCGGCGACGGACACCGTCAACCTGAGGGACCACCGCAGGATCGAGGGTCCCCGCCCCATCCTGACGGCGAGCCTCGACTCCCCCACGGCCTCGATCCCCAATCCGGGCTACCTGGCCCAGGTGTCGCCGCTCGACGACGACCTGGAACCGGGGAGCTCCGGGGCCGGCGGGCCGGAACCCGGCCACTGGCTGGAGAAGGCCAGTGGCCGCCCCAGACCGGAGGACACCGGCTGGTACTTCTCGGGCAGGGAGGACCTCAACCGGGAGGTCGCCGATTTCCTCCAGGGTCCGCCAGGTGTCCTGATCGTCACCGGCACGGCGGCGAGTGGGAAATCGGCGGTGCTCGGGCGGGCGGTGACCCTGAGCGCGCCGGCCTTCCGGCTCTCCGAGGGGTACGACGCGGCGGTACGGGACTCCCCGCCGGCGGCCGTGCCTCCCGACGGCGCGATCACCGCCGCGGTCAGCGCACGGAACCGCAGCTCGTTCGACCTTCTGGAGGCCCTCTGCGCCGCACTCGGGGCCGGGGACCGGCACGTGGAACAGGGCGACGTGCGCCAGGGCCAGGACGATCTGCGCGCCCTCCTCACGGATTCCGCCTCCGTGGTCACGATCGTGGTGGACTCCGTCGACGAGGCGCTGAGTCCGGCCCGTTGTGTGAGTGACGTCCTGGCTCCGCTGGCCGCTCTGATCGTCCCCGGACCGGCTCTCGGCCGGGTACCGGACCAGACCGGCCCCAGGCCGCGGGGTCCCCTGGGCGGCGGCCTGCGCCTCCTGCTGGGGGTGCGCAGCTCGAGTCCGGGCCCTCTCGCCCCTGGGGGGCTCCGCGGGACGAGCCTCACGTCCGTGCTGCACGCCGCCTTCCCCTCGGCCCGGGAGCTCCGTACGGACGGCGAGGGTACGGAGAGCGACATCGACCGGTACACCCGTGCTCTGCTGGAGAACGCGGCCGGCTGGGGCGAGCCGGAGCGGGCCGAGGCGGCAGGTCTCGTGGCCCGGCAGGTCCAGCCGTCCTTCCTGGATGCCCAGCGCGCCGCGGAGCAACTGCGCGTGGGCGGACCGTCCTTGCTGCGCGACCGGGAGTGGCTGGCCCAGCTCGCCGATGGAACGGCGGGGCTTCTGACGGCCGACCTGCGCGCGGCCGCGCGCGATCTTCCCCCTGCGGAGGCGCTCGCCCTCCTGCGTGCGACGGCGTTCGCACAGGGCCGGGGCATGGCCTGGGGCGAGGTCTGGCCGGCCGCGGCCGGCGCGGTTCTCGGCCACCCGCTGGCGGGGGCCGACGGCAAGATCGACAGGCTGCTCCACGGCTCGCTCTCCGGATATCTCAGCCATGACGTGGAGGACGAGCGCGTCGTCTACCGCCCTGCCCACGCACGCCTGACCGACATCCTGCGGCGTAGCCCGCCCTGGACCGACGACACGGCCGACGGGACCCCCGCTGCCGACGACGCGGAACGGAGGTCCGACGGCCCGGCCGCCGGGGACGAGCGAGCGGCCCACGCCGCGATCAGCACCGCCCTGGCACGCACCTCGGAGCGGACGCAGGGGGACCCGCCTCCCCCGTACATCCGGCGCCACCTCGCGGAACACGCACGGCTGGGCGGTGTGCTGGACGACGCCCACGTGCCGGTCTGCGTACTGCCGTGGGAGACGAGTGGAAGCATCCGCGGGCTGCTCGCCTCCACCACGGGTGGCGGGCCTCGCGGCTGGCTGGAGGCGTACGCGGTCATCGAGCCGTACGTGACGCGGGCGGACGCGACGTCACGGCTCGCCGGCCTGCACCTCGCGCACACCGCGCTGAACCATCCCGGTGTGCCCCACTCCCTGCTGCCCGCCGGTTCCGTGCCGACCGGGTCCCTCCTGAAGGTCCTGTGGTCCCGGTGGACGCCTCCCACCAACGTGCTAGCCACGACCGCGTACCGGGTGAACGCCCTCGCGCCCGTCGTCGACGCCGACGGCGAGACGCTCCTGGCCGCCGGGGACGAACGGGGTGGCATCGAGTTCATCGATCCGGCGACCGGAGGACGCGTCGGTGACCGGCTGCTCGCGCACGACGGTGCGGTGCGCTCCCTGACGAGCGTCCGGCACCCCGCCGGCCTCGTCCTCGCTTCGGGAAGCGGGGACGGCACCGTGCGGATCCGGGACATGCTCACCGGCGGACTCGTCAGCCAGGTCGGCACTCCCGGAACGCTCTGGGCCGATGATGTGACCGGCTATCTGGACGGTGACGGCCTTCCCGTGGTGGTGTCCGGAAAGGGGGACGGCACTCTGACCCGCTGGAGCGAGTCGGGCGGGGTCCGTGCTCCGGTCCCCGTCGGACGTGCGGCCAGAATCTGCGTCACGACCGTCCGCCGCGAGGACGGAAGTCTGCTCCTGGTGAGTGCCGGTGAGTCCTTGATAGCCTGGGCGCCCTCCGGCGGGGAGGCACTCCACACATGGCCCCTTCCCGGACAGCCCGGGCAGGAGCTGCGGGTCCTCGCACCCACCCGGCGCCCGGGGGAGGTCGCGGCCGGACACGCGGACGGCACGGTCGTCGTGTGGGACGTCGCCACGGGCGGGCGGAGGGTCCTCGGCGGCCCGGGCCACCCGGTGACCGCGTTGGTCGCGCTGGACATCGGCGGGCGTCATGTGCTCGCTGTCGGCAACGGTGGCGTGATCGACCTCTGGGAGACCACAGGCACCCGCCGGGCCGGCCGCCTGTGGGGGCACTCGGGCGCGGTCACGGCGCTGGCCGCTCTTCGGCTGTCGGGTGCGGACGTCCTGGCTTCTACGGCCGAGGACAGGACGGTGCGGCTCTGGGACCGGGCCGCCCTGCTGCGCGCCCTGGACGGCGGCGGGGCCGAGTCCCGGCCGCCCGCGGTCGCGGCACTCTCCGCCGGCGGGGACGACACCCCCTTGCTGGCCGTGGCCACGACGGAGTCGGTCGCTCTGTGGGACCTGGAGACGGGAGCGTCCGAAGGCGGAATCGACATCGGCCGGACCACAGAGCCGCCCGCCCTCGTCTGGGCACGTCGCCGGTCGGGCCGGACCCTGCTCTGGGCGGCGCCCGACCACAGCGTCCGTCTGTGGGACGCGGCCGCGCGCAGGAGCCCGGCCGTCGGACTCAAGGGGCACACACAGCGGGTGACCTGCCTCGCGTCCTGCACCACCGCCGGGGGCCGTGAGGTCGTACTCAGCGGCGGACGCGACCACCGGGTCGCCCTGTGGGATCTCGACGGACCGGCGCTGATCCGCACGTGGAGCGCTCACAAGCTGCCCGTCCTTGCGGTGGCGGCGGCTTCCGGCCCGAACAACGACTGGTTCGCCTCGGGCGGTTCGGACGGCACCGTGTGTCTCTGGAGCCTCGACGGCAGTGCTCCGACAGCCGTGATCGCCTGCGATCAGGGCATGGTGAAGTCCCTGGCCGTCAACGCGCTCCCGCAGGCGGGCCTGCCGCCCTACCTGGCCAGTGGGGGGAGCGACGGATCGGTGCGCCTCTGGGACCTCCTGACGGCCGGGCCGCTCGGTCCGCCCCTGCCGGGGCACACCGCTTCCGTCGATGCCGTCGCAGCGTGGTCCGCCGAGGGTGTGGGGCCCTTCGTGGCGAGCGCGTCACGGGACGGGACGCTCCGGATCCGGGACGCGGCGACCGGCCGCGCCCTCCTTCGGCTCGCCATGACCGTGCCCGTGCGCACGCTCACGGCGTGCCCTTCCGAGGCGGAACCGGGTCGCGTCACCCTCACCGCCGCCGGGCACGCGGGCGCCGTCGTCATGGAGCTGGATCTCAGGGATCTTTGACAGCCGGCCGGTGCCTGAGTGTGCGCCCCCCAGAAGCTTGTGTGCGCCCCTCGTTCTTTGCGTGGGCGGGCCGCGCAGGAGCGAACCGCGCATAAAAATGATCGTCCCGCATCTGAGGCTGTCGCTTTACGCGGAGCCGCCCCGACCGACAGTTCCGCCCGTCCGGCGACGCGCCACCCGAGGCGGCCAGCAGCATGGTGACCAGCGCTTCCGTGCGCCGTCCACCCGAGTGAGGAGCCGTGCATGACCGTACGAGGAGACCAGCCGGATGTCAGGCTGATCCCCGCACCCGAGCGGGGCGTCTGGCGGCTCGGAAAGGTCCGCGAACCCCTGAGGTACGAGCAGATCAGGCGCGACGACGCGGACAGCTCCGCCGGTAACCAATGGAGCCTGGTGGGCTACGGGACCCTCTACTGCGCCTCCGAGCAGGACGGCTGCCTGGCCGAAGCCCTCGCGCCGTTTCGCGTGCACCCCGACTGGCGGGACCTGGCGGCCGCCGACTGGGAGGACGGCGCGCCCGGCCTGGTCCCCCCGGACTGGCCGACGCGGCACACACTGGAGCGCTTAGAACTGTCCAAGGACGCCAGGTTCTTGGACGTCGACGACGAGCGCACCCTGACGACCCTGTCCGACGAGCTCAGGGAGACCCTGAGACTCAACGGGGTGGACAAACTCGCTCGCAACCACATCGAGGGCTTCAACCGGAAGATCACCCGCGCCATCTCCGCCTGGGCCATCAGCCAGCGGGAACCCGAGCAGGGCGGCCGTCTCGTCCACGGGATCGCCTACCGGTCCCGGCTCGGCATGCACCAGTGCTGGGCGGTCTACAACGACGTCGCCTTCACCCGGATCGAATCGAACCTGATCTTCCCGGAGGACCCGGCGCTGCGCAGAGTGGTGGAGGCGTACGACCTCCGCCTGCGATGACACCTGCGGGACCGGCGGACCCCCATCGGGAAACCACTGGAAAACCACTGGAAGCCCATGGGGAAACCACCCGGCAAACGCCGGACGCTACGTCACACCCTTGCCCCGAAGAGGTGAACATCCCCGGTGCCCACGGCGCCCAGATCCCTCACCGCCGGGCCGAACCAGCAGGTCATCACCCCAACACGCCGTCCCACACGTCAACTTGACGCTTTCTTACGTGTCTGAAACAACAGTCAAAGCGGTGGAGTTGAACAGACTTGATGGGTAGTCTAAATGCATCTTCTTCAGATGGGGGTTCGATCATGAGTGAGCAGAGGACTGTCTTAGGCGTGGCCCCAAGGCCGCCTTTCTGTGCGCTGCGGCCGCACCGAATTGCCGGCCGTCACATCGACACGGCCGCGCACCAGCCTCCATGCACCGGATCCCCGACGACCGGCAGGCATCGAGACTGAGGAGCTGGCGCGCACCAGCTCACCCCACCCGTCGCGGTCACGCTTCCCCACGGGTGCGCACCAAGAAGCGTTCCCCTTTACCCGGCACGGGTTCCCGCGTCTCATCCGGTAGTCGGCGCGCGGCGCCTCACGGTGCCTTCGCACCGCCCGTGCCCATCACCCGTCGTCCGGCACGCGACCGCCCTCCAAGGCGTGCAGCCATGACAACGAGGGAGACCCCTATGACCACCACCATGACGCAGACCGTCACGCGCACACCTCGGAGCACCGACCTCGCCGAGATCGCGCACGGCACGACCACACGCATGCGCATCGCCGAGATCGCGCGTTTCCTGCAGGAGAATCTCGGGCCTCGCATCACCGCTCGCATCACACGGGTCAGCGACCCCCGTCAGGTGGGCAAGTGGGCCGCCGGTGACACACGGCCCCGCGACGAGGCCGAAGAGCGCCTCCGCGCAGCCCTCCAGACTTTTCACGTCATCCAGAGCGCCGAGGACAACCACACCGCCCGCGCCTGGATGATCGGCATGAACCCGCAGCTCGAGGACGAGACGCCCGCCCAGTGCATCGCGGACGGCCGCTTCAAGGACGTCATGGTCGCCGCCCGGGCGTACGTCGACGGCTGCTGATCCCGCCGCAGGCCGCAGCGCGCTCTCCGCGGCCTGCGGCAGCCGCACACCTCCCCGACGGATCCGCCTGGCCGCACCATCTCGTACCAATGCCGCACGGACGTCCCGAGGACGCGTGAACGGGCAGGAAACCGGGCAGCTTCCCCGGGACCTGACGAGGTTCGACGGTGGGGGGCCGTGATGGAATCACGCGATCAGTCGGAGACACCTGAGCCCAGACCCGGGGCCGGGTGGGAGACCGTGCCGGAGCATGCCTGGGGGGACGCCGGGCCGCCCCCGCCTCCCGCCCGGCCGCCGGTGGCCGGACCGCCCCCGCCGGGTGCCGTGCCGAGGGCCGTCGTCGCGGGGCTGCTGAATCTGTCCGGCCTGGGCCTCGGCCATGCCCTCCTGCGCCGCTGGGGCAGAGCCGCGGTGAGCTGGGCGGCCACCGCCCTCCTCCTGCTCGTCGCGCTGCCCGCCGATCCGGACGGCGTGCCCGCCGCCCTCGTCGCCGGCTACCTCCTGCTGCTCGTCCTCGCGGCTGCCGACGCGGCCCGCATCGCCCTGCGTACGGATCCCGGCCGGTCGCCCCGGCCGGTCCTGGCGGCGGTGCTGGGGCTGCTGCTGCTGGGCGTCCCGGCGGCCGGCACCCTCGCCTACGGCTCCGCACGGGACGAGGCGGTGGAGCAGGAGCTGCTCGGCAGGCTGGAGGAGGGCGACGATCTGGTCGCGAAGGCGGCGAAGAACTCCTTCGTCCTCTCCGGACCCGACTACCGCCATGCGCTCTCCCTCTACCGGGAGCTGGCCGAGGACCACCCCGGCTCACGCGCCGCCGCCCTCGTGCCCGAGCGCCTGGAGGCCTATTACGCGGCGGTCGCCACGCCGTACCGCGCCGACCGGCACTGCGAGGCGGTCGAGCCCCTGACCTATCTGCGCACGCTGCCCGACACGGTGGACCGGAAGCTGCTCGGCGACCTCGTCGCCTGGCCCGACACCCCGCTCGCGGAGTCGTTGTACGGCTGCGGGGTCTCCCGGCTCGACGGTGCGGGGACCGAGTCCGGCAGCAAGGAGCTGAGCACCCTGCTGCGTACGTTCCCCGAGTCCTCGCAGGCCGGGAAGGTGGGCCCGGCCGTCAGCGCGAAGATACGACAGCAGGTGGCGGGCCTGAAGGGCGCGGAGCCCTGCGACGTCACCGACGAACTGCGCCGGACGAGCACCCTGGTCGCCGAGCTCCCCCCGACCTCCGTGCCCTCGCTGAGCCGGGAGGCGGGCACCGGTGTCCAGGACGGTGTGTACGCCTGCGGCGTGGACGAGTTCAAGGACAAGCAGTTCACCGAAGCACGGCAGACCCTGACGGACTTCGCGGACACCTACAAGGAGGACCGGCGCAGGCAGCACGCCCGGAACATCGCCATCGCGGCGGAGATCGCCGAGGACCGGCCCTCCGCGGGCACACGGCTGCCCGGGAGCGGCACGCCGGGCGGCACCCGCATGGAGCTCGTCATCAGCAACGGCGCTCCCAACGAGGTCGAGGTCCTCTACACGGGTCCCGTCACCGGCACGGTGAAGCTGAAGCCCTGCGGGAGCTGCGAGCGGTTCAGCAGCGAGGCCGCCGGTTCGTCCGGCGCGTGCAGGGCGAGCGGCACCTCGTACCCGAAGGCGCGGCTGCGGCTCCCGGCGGGCGAGTACCACTTCCTGTACAAGCACGGCACGGGGGCGACGGCTGCCGTGGACAGCTACTCCTCCGGCTCTCGCGTCCAGCCCGGCTACACGTACACGAGTTGCACGTACGTCGTGGAGAGGGACAGGTACGGGCTCGACCTCCCCACCGTGCCCGACCTGTCCGACCTGTTGAAGCCCGCGTCCGCTCCCTGAGCGGCGGGCCTCGGCCCGGCGCGGGACCGCGTCAGGCCGAGGTCCGCTTCCGGGTGCCCGAGGCGGTCTTCTTCGCCGTGGTCTTCTTGGCCGTGGTCTTCTTCGCCGTCGCCTTCTTCGCCGTCGCCTTCTTGGCGGCGGCCTTCTTCGCGGCGGCCTTCGCGGGAGCCTTCTTCGCGGGCGCCTTCTTCGCGGGGGCCTTCTTCCCCCCGCTCCTGCGTGCCGTCCCCTCCGAGGCGCCGGACCGGGTCGTGCGGCCCTCGATCGGGTGGACGTCGGCGTCCTTGCCGCCCTCCGTGTCCCCCTTCGAGTCCTGGGCGGCCCGCACACTGCTCTCCAGGGCCGCCATGAGGTCGATCACCTTGCCGCCGGGCTCCTCGGCCTCCTCCTCCGCGACGGGTTCACCGGCCGCCTTCGCCGCGACGAGCTCCTCGACCGCCTCGCGGTAGTCGTCGTGGAGGGTGTCCATGTCCGCGTCACCGAGGGTGTTCATCAGCGCGTCCGCCAGGTCGAGTTCCGCGTCGCGGACCTTGACCCCCGCGTCCGGGGCGACGCCTTCCGGAGCGCGGATCTCGTCGGGCCACAGCAGGCCGTGCATCGCGATCACGTCGTCGACCACCCGCAGCATGCCGAGCCGTTCCCGCCCGCGCAGCGCGTACTTCGCGACGGCGACCTTGCCGCTGCGCCGCAGGGCCTCGCGCAGCAGGGCGTAGGGCTTGGCGGCCGGGACGCCGTTGGCCGAGAGGTAGTACGCCGAGTCCAGCTGGAGGGGGTCGATCGCCGACGCCGGCACGAATCCCTCGATCTCGATCGTCTTGGCGGTGTGGAGCGGCAGCGAGGCGAGGTCCTCGTCGGTCACGGGGATCACCGTGCCGTCGGCGTCCTCGTACGCCTTGACCGTCCCGGAGGGCGGCACCTCCTCCTCGTCGAGCTCGCAGACCTTGCGGTAGCGGATGCGTCCGCCGTCGGCGAGATGGATCTGCCGGAAGGAGATCGCGTGGTTCTCCGTGGCGTTCATGAGCTTGACCGGGATGCTGACCAGCCCGAACGAGATGGAACCGTTCCAGATCGACCTCACCGTTTCACCCCTCGCCGCCCGCAACACCCTTATTCATGCGATTTCATGTGATTCTTATCGTATGACGCCGATCACGGAGGTGGAGGGGCGGCGCCTGGCGCTCAGCAATCTCGACAAGGTGCTGTACCCGGCCACCGGCACGACGAAGGGCGAGGTGCTGCACTACTACGCGGCCACGGCGGCGAGCGCGATGCTGCCGCACCTGCGTGACCGTCCGCTGTCGTTCCTCCGGTATCCCGACGGCCCGGAAGGGCTGCGCTTCTTCACGAAGAATCCGCCGCCCGGTACACCCGACTGGGTGCGGACGGCCCCGGTCCCCCGCAGCGACGACCCCGGTGCCCGCCAGGTGCTGGCAGAGGACCTCCCGTCGCTGATGTGGGCGGCCAACCTGGTCGTGGAGTTCCACACCCACCAGTGGCGGCAGGACTCCCCCGCCGTGGCCGACCGCATGGTGTTCGACCTGGACCCCGGGCCCCCGGCCGGCGTCGTCGAGTGCTGCGAGGTCGCCCTCTGGCTCCGGGAGCGGCTGGCCGAGGACGGGCTGTCCGCGTACGGCAAGACCTCGGGGTCCAAGGGGCTGCATCTGCTCGTGCCCCTGGAGCCCACCCCCTCCGAGGAGGTGACGGCCTACGCGAAGAAGCTGGCGGTCCAGGCGCAGGGCGCGCTGCCCGAGCTGGCCGTGCACCGGATGACGCGCGCGCTGCGCCCGGGAAAGGTGTTCGTGGACTTCAGCCAGAACGCCGCGGCGAAGACCACCGCGGCGCCGTACACCCTGCGGGCGAAGGGCAGCCCCACCGTGTCCGCGCCCGTCACATGGGACGAGATCGAGGCGTGCGGCGCCCCGGACGACCTGCTCTTCCTCGCCGGTGACATGGCCGCACGGCTGGAGCGGTACGGGGATCTCCTCGCTCCGCTGACCGATCCCGGACAGTCCCGGGCGCTCCCCCGGGACTGAGGAGGAGCGGGCGGGAACAGGGTGCTCACAGCACCTTCACAGCCCCGGGCCGGCGCGGCGAGGAAAGGCCGCAAGTGGAGGGTGGATTGTCCGGGCCGTGGTGCACACTCTGCCCAGACGCTGCTTCACGGCACGGTTCTCCGCCGTGTGGGGGCGCGGAAGGAAGACACGGGGAGGGTGTGGCGTGTTCACGGGGATCGACGAGGTCGGCTGGGCCTCGATGAAGCATGCCTACGGTCCGGCCGACGACGTGCCGGGCCTGCTGTACGGACTCGCCTCCGCCGATCCGGCGGAGCGGGAGACCGCGCTCGACGGGATGTACGGCGCGGTCCACCACCAGGGCAACGTGTACGCGTGCACGCTCGCCTGCATCCCGTTCCTCTTCGAGCTGGCGGCCGACCCCGGCATACGTGACCGGGGCGGCATCGTGGAGCTGCTCACCAGCATCGGCGGCATCGAGCTGGACGAGGACGAGGAGGACGGGCTCGACGAGCTGGACGAGGACGAGATCGAGGGCGTGGCCAACTACGCGATGGCGGCGGCCGCCGTCTCGGCGGGCTCCCCGGTCTTCTTCGAGCTCGTCGCCGACGAGGACCCGGGGGTACGGCTCGCCGCCCCGCTGGCGCTGGCCACCCTGCACACCCGGCCGGGCAGGGTGCTCGCGCTGCTGCGGGAGCGGCTGCCCGTGGAGGCCGACGACGAGGTGCGCCTCGCGCTCGTCGAAGCCGCCGGCCGGATCGCCCTGCGCCACGGACGGCTGGCGGAGCGGGTGGCGGACTGGCTGAGCCGGCTCGCGGCGGAGGCGTATCCGCCCGGACTGCGGCTGGCCGCCCTCGCGCAGCTCGCCAGGTGCGCCCCCGACGCGCTGCCCGGCGATGTCGTGCGGGTGGTGTCCGGCCTGCTGCGGGAGCTGCGCTCGGGGCCCGCCCGCGCCGAACCCTCCGCCGCCGAGCCGCCGGGCGGCGACGAGGGGGCGTCGGACCTGAGCACCGCTCCGACGCTGGTGGGGCAGTTGCGGGAGCTGTCCGCGGAGGAGCCCTCCGGGCGCGGCACCCCCTGGGCCACCGACCTGCTGCGGACCCTGCACGTCGGCCTGGACGACCGTGTGGCGGACCGTACGGCACTGCTGACGGACCAGCTGGGCAGCCCTGACCCCTGGCAGCGCGTCGACGCCGTACGGATGAGCAGTGGGCTGATGCGGGCCTGGCGCGGGGTGTACGAGGACCTGGTGCGGCTGATCGGCGCGCAGCTCGCGGATCCGGAGCCGCGGCTGGCCGAGGCGGCCTCGTACGCGCTGGAGGACCTGTTCGCCCTGGCCGCGCCCGCCGGTGACGCCCTGGCGGGGCGGGTGGCGGCGGATCCCGGGGCGTGGGTGAAGGAGTGGCCGAGCGGGCCTCCGGGGCTCGGCTCGGCGGTGAAGGCGCTGGCCAGGCTGGGGGACGCGCGGGCGCTGCCCGCCCTGGCGGCGGCCCTGGAGCGGCCGGAGGTGCCGCACGACGTGGGCTTCGCGATCAGGTGCCTGGGTGCTGCCGCCGACCCGCTCGCCGGGGCGCTGCGGCGCAGGCTGGGCGAGGTCGCCCTGGACGAGAGCGCGTACGACCGGGCGAGCCCGCTGCTCGCGGGGCTGACGGCGCTGCGCGCGGGCGAGGCCGCCCCCGAGGTGCTGCGGGTGCTGCGGGGGGCGCCCGAGTACCGGGGTGAGTGGCTGCGGACAGCGGCCCTGCGGGCGCTGGGCTCGTTCGGGCCGGCCGCGGGCTGCGCGGTCCCGGAGCTCCGGCGGCTGGCCCGCGGCCCGGGGGTGGCGGCGGCGACCGAGGCGGCCGAGGCGCTCTGGGCGGTCACAGGCGACGCCGACGCGGTGCTGCCGGTGCTGGCCGAGGGGCTGTGGGCGGAACAGGCGCGCGACTGCCGGGCTGCGGCGAGCGCGCTCGGTGCGCTGGGGCCCCGGGCCGGGGCGGTGGCGCCGCGGCTGCGGGCCCTGCTGGCGCACGACGAGCTGTGGCTCCGGGTCGAGGCCGCGATCGCCCTGTGGGAGATCGCGGGACGGACCGCCGAGGTGGTGCCGGTGCTCCTGTCGGCGTGGGAGAAGAACTGCCATGTCAGGGTCCGGGTGGCGGAATGCCTGGCGCGGATGGGCCCCGGCGGTGCAGGCTCTGACGCGACACGGGTGCTGCGCGCCGAGCTCCTGTCCGTACGCCGCCACAAGGCGATGGACGGCGGATACGGCAGCCACGACACTTATGAGGACGAGAAGCTGCTGGCACTCTGCCGGCGGGCGCTCCTGGGAAACACGGGGAAAGGAACCACATCATGATCATTTTCGGTACGCGGGGCTATCTCTACCAACTGGCGGTCCTGACGATGGTGTGCGGCTGGTGCGGGAACCCCGCGGCGCACACCCTCCGGAAGCGGGTCACCAAGTTCACGCTGTTCTTCGTGCCGCTGTTCCCCTTCTCCACGAAGTACGCGACGCAGTGCACCTTCTGCGGAGGGGAGCGGCAGATACCGAAGGAGCAGGCCGAACAGCTGCTGGCACAGGCCCAGGGCGGGCAGGACGGCACTCCGTACGGGACGCCGCAGCAGCAGCCCGGTTACGCGCCCCCCGGCGGCCAGAACCCCTACCAGAGCTGATCCGTCGGGCGGCTCCGGTCGAGGAAGTGCCACGAAGCTGACATAAGGGAAATAACACCCGCCTCTTGCTACGTTGCGGGGCATGACCGCACCGACGGCGGAAGCACGCCCGCCCGAGCTACGCCTGCCCAAGCGGCGCGGGGTCGAGCTCTCGCTCCTGATCGGGGCCGTGCTCATCTCCGTCTACGGCTACGCCGCCGTCGGCCTCGCCCGGAACGACGCCGTCCCACCCGATGTCGCCGGATACGGCGCGGGGCTCGGCCTCCTCGCCCTGCTCGCCCATCTCGCGGTCCGCTTCCGCGCCCCGTTCGCCGATCCGCTGCTGCTGCCCATCGCCGTCCTGCTCAACGGGCTGGGCCTGGTGCTGATCTACCGGCTCGACCTGGAGACCCCGAGCGACCGGGCGGCGACGACGCAGCTGATCTGGTCCACGCTCGGGGTCGCCCTCTTCATCGCCGTCGTCGTCCTGCTCCGGGACCACCGCGTGCTCCAGCGCTACGCCTACCTCTCGGTCGCCGCGGCGCTGGTGCTGATGATCGTGCCGATCTTCTTCCCCGCGGTGAACGGGGCGAAGATCTGGATCCGGATCGGCGGCCTCTCCTTCCAGCCGGGCGAGTTCGCCAAGATCCTGCTCGCCGTCTTCTTCGCCGCCTACCTCGCGGCGAACCGCAACGCGCTCGCGTACACCGGCCGCAGGATCTGGAGGATCCAGTTCCCCACGGGCCGGGTGCTCGGGCCCATCGTCGCGATCTGGCTGCTCAGCGTCGGCGTCCTCGTCCTCGAACGGGACCTCGGCACGTCACTGCTCTTCTTCGGTCTCTTCGTGATCCTGCTGTACGTGGCCACCGGCCGGACCGGGTGGATCGCCGTCGGGCTGCTCCTCGCCGCCGCGGGCGCCTTCGTCGTCGGCTCGTTCGAACCCCATGTGCACAGCAGGGTGGAGGACTGGCTCGACCCGTACGCCACGATCGACGCGGGGCAGGGGCCGAGTCAGCTCGCCCAGTCGCTCTTCGCGTTCGCCGCGGGCGGCATGCTCGGCACCGGCCTCGGGCTCGGCCACTCCATCCTCATCGGGTTCGCCGCGAAGTCGGACTTCATCCTGGCCACCGCGGGCGAGGAGCTCGGCCTGGCGGGCCTCACCGCGATCTTCCTGCTGTACGCCCTGCTGGTGGCCCGCGGCTTCCGCGCGGGCCTGGCCCTGCGGGACCCCTTCGGGCGGCTGCTGTCGATCGGCCTGGCCTCGATCCTGGCGCTCCAGGTCTTCGTCATCGCGGGCGGGGTGATGGGCCTGATCCCGCTGACCGGGATGGCGATGCCGTTCCTGGCCCAGGGCGGCTCGTCCGTCGTCACCAACTGGATCATCGTGGCGCTCCTCATCCGGGTCAGCGACGTGGCCCGCACACCCGACCCCGACACCGGAACCGTGCCGGCCGCGGAGGACCAGTGATCCGCTACATCCGGCACGCCGCCGGCTTCTGTCTGCTGCTGCTCCTGGCCCTGCTGGCGAACGCCGCGCGCGTCCAGCTCTTCGAGGCCGACGAACTCAACTCGAACTCCGCCAACCGCCGTACCACCATCGACCGTTACGACCAGCCGCGCGGCAACATCCTGGTCGGCGACGAGCCCGTCACCGGCTCGAAGGACACCGGTGAGCAGCTCGCGTACGAGCGCACCTACCGCCACGGTCCGCTGTACGCGCCGGTGACGGGCTACGCCTCGCAGACGTACGGCACCACGCTGCTGGAGAACGCCGAGGACCCGATCCTCTCCGGCGCCGACCCGATCCTGGCGCCGCTCCCGCTGTGGGGCGACGTCACGCGCAGCCTGCAGCCGGGGGGCGATGTCGTCACCACCGTCGAGGATCGCGTGCAACGCGCGGCGTACGAGGGCCTGGACGGCCGGCGCGGCGCGGTCGCGGCCCTCGACCCGGCGACCGGGCGGATCCTGGCGCTGGTCTCCTCCCCCTCGTACGACCCCGAGGTCCTCTCCGGGACCGGCCCCTCCGTCACCGACGCGTGGGCGCGGCTCAACCGCGCGCCGAGCCGGCCGATGCTCAACAGGGCCCTCCGGCAGACCTATCCGCCGGGCTCCGCCTTCAAGATCGTGACCGCGGCGGCGGCGCTGGACGCGGGTGTGGTCACCGATCCGGACGCGGAGACGGACACCCCGTCGCCGTACGTGCTGCCGGGGACCTCGACCGTGCTGCCCAACGAGGCGAAGGGCTGCGAGAAGGCGTCCCTGGCGGAGGCGATCCGGGTGTCCTGCAACACCGTGATGGCTCATCTCGGCGTCCAGGTCGGGCTGGACGGGATGCTGGACGCGGTGGCCGGATTCGGGTTCAACGACGACGACCTCGAGATCCCCTCCCGGGTGGCCCGCAGCAACTTCGACGAGGACATGAGCGACGACCAGCTCGCCCAGTCCTCCATCGGCCAGTTCGACACCGCGGCGACCCCGCTCCAGATGGCGATGGTCGCCTCGGCGGTGGCGAACGGCGGTGAGCTCATGCGTCCGCACCTGGTGGAACGGGTGACCACCGACGACGGCGACACGGTCCGGCAGCAGGGGTCCGACTCCTACCACCGGGCGATGGACCCCACGACGGCACGGCAGCTCCAGCGGATGATGGTCGACGTGGTGGAGAACGGCACCGGCGCGAACGGGGCGATCGACGGGGTGACGGTCGGCGGCAAGACGGGCACCGCCCAGCACGGCGTCGACAACTCCGGGACTCCGTACGCCTGGTTCATCGCCTGGGCGCAGGCGCCGGACTCCGGGCGTCCGGCGGTCGCCGTGGCGGTGGTCGTGGAGGACGCGGCGGCCGACCGGGCCGACGTCAGCGGCGGCGGCAACGCGGCCCCGATCGCCCGCGCGGTGATGGAGGCGGCGCTGCGGGAGTGAGGCCGGCTCGATGACACTGGGTCCATGACATCGGCTCTGGCGGCGGCCCTCGACCGGATCGACCGGCGCGACCGGGACCTGTGCGCGTTCACCGAGGTCTGGCACGAGGAGGCGCGGGCACGGGAGGCGGACGCGTCCCGGCTCCCGCTGGCAGGGCTGCCGTTCGCCGTGAAGGGACCCGCGGGCATCCGCTCGTACACGGCCCGCCGCCTGATCGCCGCGGGCGGGATCCCGGTCGGTGCGACCTCGGTCCCCGGCCCGGGCACCCGCTGGCAGACCTGGGGGCAGGGGGCGCACGGCCGTACGGTCAACCCCTGGCGCCCCGACCGGACTCCGGGCGGGTCCTCGGCGGGCTCCGCGGTGGCGGTCGCGGCGGGCATGGTGGACGTGGCGACGGGCAGCGACGGCGCCGGGTCGGTGCGGATCCCGGCGGCGTGGTGCGGGGTGTTCGGTCTGCGGACGACGAGGGGTCTGCTCCCCTCCCCCGACTCCACGGGGCTCGCGTCCGCCGGCCTGCTGGCGAGCTCGGCCCGGCGCGCGGAGAGCTGTCTGCGCCATGTCCTGGACGGATACGTGCCGCGGCCCGCGCGACTCCCCGTCCCCGCCGTGTTCAGCCCGGATCTGGGCTTCGCCCGCGTCGACCCGGAGGTCGCGGAGGTGACACGGGCCGCGGTCGGCCGGCTGGTGGCAGCCGGGGCCGTACGCCTGGTGCCCGGCTCCTGCGAACTGCTGGACCCGGCGGACGCCTGGCTCGCGGTGCGCGCGGGGGCCCGGACCCCGTCCACGGAGCGGCTCCGTGAGGCCAACGACCGGACGCTCGACGCCCTCTTCGCCCGGACGCCCCTGCTGCTCGCCCCGGTCACGCCCAACCGGCCGCACGGCCACGACGGGCCGGGAGACGTCTACTCCACCGCGCTCACCTGGGCGTTCAACCTCAGCGGCCATCCGGCGGCGAGCCTGCCGGCCGGGTTCACCCCGGACGGCTGCCCGGCCGGTCTCCAGTTGGTGGCCGGCCGGGGAAGGGACGCCGAACTGCTGGGCGCGGCCGTCGCGCTGGAGCGCCACCTGCCCCGGTCTCAGCCGATCGGCTGACGGATCTCCGCCCGCACCTTCAGCGTCTCCTCGGCCGACTTCTCCAGGTCGATGGCGTCCGGGTCCTTCGTCGCGTCACCGGCACGCACCACGGCCACCATCGCGGCCGTGTTGCCGTCGCCCCAGGCGCACATGGGCATGCTGGCCGTCCCGCCGACATCCGTGTACTGCACGACCTGGCACTCCACGACGAGGCCGGACCCGTCGGGCCTGAACTCCCTCGCCGGCACGGCGACCTTGCCCCCGTCCGACTCGGCGGCCCCCTCAAGGATCTTGGTCCGCGCGAGCGCCGGACTGGCCAGACTCCCGTACATGCCGGAGACCACCAGCACTCCGCCGTCCTCGTCCGACGCGTACTGCCCGATCGCCGCCTTCGGGTCCCGGATGCTCGGGTCGTAGGTGTCCTCGATCTCCTTGCCCTCCGTGTCCGACAGGTCCTGGCTGAGGGTGAACTCCTCCTCCAGCAGGGTCTTCGGCACCACGAGCTTGTGCGTGGTCTCGGGGAACGCCAGGTCCGCCCCCTTGTCGGCGAGCTGGAACCCCCCGAATCCGATGGCCGCGAGGAGGGCGACCACCCCCAGCACGATGCCGACGACGAGCCAGCCGCGGTTCTTGCGCGGCGGCTGCGGCTGCCCCCACGGACCGGGAGCGTGGGGTGCGCCGGGGTACGGCTGCGGCGGGTAGGCGTAGGCCGGCTGCGGCGCCTGGTACGGGCCGGGCGGGGGCTGCTGCCCGTACGGAGGGTGCTGCGGGGGCTGTTGCCCGTACGGAGAGGGCTGAGGGGGAGGCGGCCCGTACGGACCCTGCGGCGGCTGCGGCGGCATGCTCATGCGCTCACGTTACGTCACCGGACGAACATGAATTCGACGTACGCACGGCCGGAAGCAGGCCGGGAGGCCCGGCCCGCAACCCGCCCGGTCACTCCGCCCCTTCGTCCGTCAGCCCGGATCGCTCCGCGTCCGCCACCATCGGGCCAGCGGTTCCCTCCGCTGCCGCCACTCCGCGGGAGCGCCCTCCACCCCGGTCCGCGCGCCGACGACGCCCCCGGTGATCGCGCAGGTCGTGTCCACGTCCCCGAAGCCCTCGGCCGTGGACCACAGCGCCTCTTCCAGGTCGTCCGGGTGCCGGGCGGCGGTCCACAGCGCGAACGGCACCGTGTCGTCGGCCCGGATGCGCTTCCCGTTGCCCAGGAGATCGGCGGCCTTCCACGGTTCCGTCGTGAACGGCACCTCCGCGGCACGGAGCACGCCCTCCCGTACGAGCCCTTCCGGCGTGCGCCCGGCGACGGCCTGCAGGGTGAACTCCCCGCGCACGGACAGCGCCGCGGCGACCGCGACGGCCACCGCGCCGGCGACGCCCTCCGGATGGGCGTGGGTGACGGCCGCGGAGAGCGCGGCCTGTTCGGCGACGTGGCCGAGGTCCGCGTGGAAGCGGGCCCCGAGCGGCGCGACCCGCATCGCCGCGCCGTTGCCGAGACTGCCGCCCTCGAAGAGCCCGGGCGCCAGCGTCCGCCAGTCTGCCGGCGAGGTCAGCAGCTCCGGCAGCAGGATGTGCATGCCGTGCCCGTAACCGCGGGCGCGGTCCGCTTCGAAGGCCAGGGCGTAGTAGAGGGCGAGCCGGTCCTGGACGACCTCCCCGTACTCGTCCAGCACCCGTTGCAGGGCGAGCGCCAGCGCGGTGTCGTCGGTCCAGTGCCACTCGGGCTCGTGCGGGGTCCGGCGCGCACGGACCTCGGCGTAGGCCTGCCGGGGCGGCCGGAAGAGCGGGAACCAGCGCTCCCCGAAGGCGTCACCGAGCGCGAGCGCTTCCAGGCTGCGGCGCGCCGCGGCCGTGTCCCCTGTTCCGGAGGTCGAGTTCATGCGTCTCATCCTCCCCGCACGGCCCGGACACGTACATCGGTTTCCCCCACGACGGGCGCCGCACGTGCCGTGAGCCCCTCACCCGGGGGTGCCGCCCTCCGCTATCGCGTCCGCGACCTCCTCGACCCGTGTCCGCTCCTCCACGGCGAAGCGGTCCCGGTCCAGTTGTTCGGCGATCTCCTCGTCCTGGGCCATCAGCAGGTCCAGATTCGAGTCGCCCAGCTCGAACACACCCATGTCGACGTAGGCCTTCTGGAGCCGTTCGCCCCAGAGGCCGATGTCCTTGACGCAGGGGACGATCCGGCTGAACAGCAGCTTGCGGAAGAGCTGGAGGTACTCCGAGTGCTCGGAGAGGTCCTTGGCCTCCTGCTTGCCGATGCCGAAGTTCTCCAGGACCTCGACGCCGCTGAGACGGTCGCGCATCAGGTAGCAGCCCTCGATGACGAACTCCTCGCGTTCGCGCAGTTCGGCGTCGCTCAGCTGCTTGTAGTAGTCGCGCAGCGCCATCCGGCCGAAGGCCACGTGCCGGGCCTCGTCCTGCATGATGTAGGCGAGGATCTGCTTGGGCAGCGGCTTGGTGGTGGTGTCGCGGATCATGCCGAACGCGGCGAGCGCCAGCCCCTCGATGAGGACCTGCATGCCGAGATAGGGCATGTCCCAGCGGGAGTCGCGCAGGGTGTCGCCGAGCAGCCCCTGGAGACTGTCGTTGACCGGGTAGAGCATCCCGACCTTCTCGTGCAGGAAGCGCCCGTAGATCTCCGCGTGCCGCGCCTCGTCCATCGTCTGGGTGGCGGAGTAGAACTTCGCGTCCAGGTCGGGGACCGACTCCACGATCCGGGCGGCGCAGACCATGGCGCCCTGCTCGCCGTGCAGGAACTGGCTGAACTGCCAGGAGGTGTAGTGCTTGCGCAGCTCGCCGCGGTCCCGCTCGGTCATCTTCGCCCAGTGCGGGGTGCCGTAGAGGGTGAGCGCCTCGTCCGGGGTGCCGAGCGGGTCGGCGGGATCGACCTCGAGGCTCCAGTCGATGCGCTTGTTGCCGTCCCACTGCTTGTCCTTGCCCTTCTGGTAGAGGGCGAGGAGACGTTCGCGGCCGTCGTCGTAGTCCCAGTTGAACCGGGCCGCCCCCGTGGCGGGGACCTGCCATGTGGGAGCGGTGGGTGCGGTGGTGTAGAGGTCGTGTGTCGACACGGACAGCTCCTTCGCCTGGCGAGGATCGTACGTTCCGTGGTGCTGACGTCAGTTGGCAGGTTCACACGTTGGTAGACGCGCGGTCAACAAGTCGCGCACAAGGGATTGACTGTCTTGCTGACAAGCAGTCTCATAATTCGTGACCAGAAACCTGACCGCTGGTAACCCCACGTGCGAGGTGCCTTCAGCCATGACGACAGTGACCGACCAGGACATCCAGGCGCTGCGCGATGCGCTCGGCCCGCTCAAGGACCGCGAACAGGTCGCTGCCCGCCTGCTCGAGGCCTCGGCCAAGCACTCCTTCGATCCGGACACCGAGCTGGACTGGGACTCGGCCGTCGAGGACGGCAAGTGGTTCTGGCCCCCGGAGCTGGTCTCCCTCTACGACACCCCGCTGTGGCGGAAGATGTCGGAGGAGCAGCGGATGGAGCTGGCCCGGCACGAGGCGGCGTCGCTGGCCTCGCTCGGGATCTGGTTCGAGATCATCCTGATGCAGCTGCTGGTCCGCCACATCTACGACAAGTCCGTGACCAGCAAGCACGTCCGGTACGCCCTCACGGAGATAGCCGACGAGTGCCGGCACTCCATGATGTTCGCCCGCATGATCGAGTGGGGCGGCGCGCCCAGCTACCCGGTCCCCCGGCGCTACCACAACCTGGCACGGGTGCTGAAGACCATCTCCACCACCCCCGGTTCCTTCGCCGCGACCCTGCTCGGCGAGGAGATCCTGGACTGGATGCAGCGGCTCACCTTCCCCGACGAGCGCGTCCAGTCGCTGGTGCGCGGAGTGACCCGCATCCACGTCGTCGAGGAGGCCCGGCACGTGCGCTACGCCCGCGAGGAGCTGCGCCGCCAGATGGTCACCGCGCCCCACTGGGAGCGCCGCCTCACCCGGCTCAACTGCGGGGAGGCGGCCCGCGTCTTCTCCGTCTGCTTCGTCAACCCGCAGGTCTACGACAACGTGGGCCTGGACCGCCACGAGGCCGTCGCCCAGGTGCGGGCGAGCGGCCACCGGGCGGAGGTCATGCAGACGGGAGCGAAGCGGCTCACGGACTTCTTCGACGACATCGGTGTGCTCAACGGGGTGGGACGCAGGCTGTGGAAGAGCTCGGGTCTGCTGGCCTGAGGCCGCCCCCTTCGCGCGTGCCGGCCCGCGCGACGCCGCCCCCTCGCGCGCCGGGCGGCCGTAGGCTTCGGGGTATGACCTCCGCACCCGCAGCACCGCCGGCCCGCGCGTACCGACGGCTCGGTGTCGAGGAGCGCCGTGCCCAACTGCTCGGCGCGGCGCTCACCCTCTTCGCCCACCGGGCCCCCGACGACGTCTCCATCGACGAGGTGGCGGCCGCGGCCGGGGTCTCCCGGCCCCTGGTCTACCGCTACTTCCCCGGCGGCAGGCAGCAGTTGTACGAGGCCGCCCTCGGGTCGGCCGCCGAGCAGCTGACGCTCTGCTTCGCCGAACCCGCCGTCGGCCCGCCCACCGAGCGCGTGAGCCGGGTCCTGGACCGCTACCTCGGCTTCGTCGACGAGCACGACGCCGGCTTCAGCGCGTTGCTGCGCGGCGGGAGCGTGGCCGAGACCTCGCGTACGTCGACGATCGTGGACGGCGTGCGCCGGTCGGCGGCCGAGCAGATCCTGCTCCACCTCGGCCGCGGCGGCGGCCCGGGCCAGGAACCCGCCGGCCCGCGCCTGCGGATGATGGTGCGCACCTGGATCGCGGCCGTGGAGGCGGCGTCCCTGATCTGGCTGGACGAGGGGAAGCAGCCGGACGCCTCCGACCTGCGGGGCTGGCTGGTCGACCATCTGATGGCCCTGCTCGCGGCCACCGCCGCCTCGGACGGGGAGACGGAAGCCGTGGTGGCGGAGCTGCTGGGCAAGGAGACCGCCGACGGCCCCGCCGGCCGGCTCGCGACGCTGATCATCCCGGTGGCCGGCCGTGCCGCGCACCTGCTGCCGCCGGGCTGAGGGCCCCTGGGTCAGACTGGCACCGTGAAAAGCGAGAACACGTCCTTCCGCGGCGGCCCCCTGGACGGCCGGGTGCTGCCCGTCCTGCTCGGGCCTACCGGTCATCCGCCCAAGTGGTACGAGGTCCCGGTGCCGGACGCCGACGGCGGCCCCGCCACCGTGCACGCCTACCGGCGCGCCCCGTCCGGCTTTTCGAAGCGGCTCGGGCTGCAGCGCGGCTGGGTGTACGAGTACGCCCCCGGCGGACGGGAGCGTTTCACCCCCAAGTGGCCCTGGACCAGGCCCCGCAGCGGGTCCTGAGCGGCATCCGCGTGCGCGGCCGTAGGATCGGCGGTCAGGTGCCGAGGGCACGGTGACAAGGGGGGTGCGCCATGGAGGCGCTGCGTCAGGACGATCCACGCCGCTTCGGCCCGTACACGGCGCTGGCGCGCTTCCGCGAGAGCGCGGGCTCGGTGCACTTCCTGGCCCGCGGCGCGGACGGCGACGAACTCGCCGTGGTGACCGCCGCACGCCCCTCCCTCGCCTCCGTACCCGCCTTCCGGCGCCGTTTCCGGGCCGAGGCCCGTACCGCCGAGCGCCTGGCCGGCGGCTGGGTGCAGCCGCCGCTCGCCTCGCCGGAGGACGACGCCCTGTGGACCGCCGCTGCCTACGTGCCCGCGGTGACGCTCGCCGAGGCGATCGGCCTCGCCGGTCCCCTGCCCGAGCGTGCCGTACGGATCATCGGTGCCGGGCTGGCCGAGACCCTCTCCCGCGTGCACGCCACCGGGGCCGTGCTCCAGGGGCTGGCACCGGAGACGGTGCTGCTGGCCGAGGACGGACCCCGCCTCACCGCGTTCGGCCCCTTGGGAGCGGCGGCCTCCGCCGAGTCACGGGAGGGCGGGCAGCTCTCGGTGCGGCTGGGCTATCTCACCCCGGAGCAGGTGGAGGGCCAGGAGGTGGGCCCGGCGTCCGACCTGTTCGTCCTGGGCCTGCTGCTGGCGTACGCGGCGACCGGGACGACCCCGCTCGCCGACGGCCCCGCCGACGAGGCGGCCGAGCGCATCGCCCACGGTTCGGCCGAACTGGGCTCCGTTCCGGACGAGTTGCGCGCCCTGATCGCGGGCTGCCTCGCGAAGGACCCGGACGACCGGCCCGGTGCGGGAGCGGTGGCGGCGGAGCTGGCGCTGGAGGGCGCCGCGGGCCTCGCCAAGGGCGGCTGGCTCCCCGGGCCCCTGTCGGCCGCGGTGACGGACCAGGGGGTCAGGGCCCGGGCCCTGACGCCTCCGGTGGACCCGCCGCAGGACGCGGCCCCGGATCCTGCGCAGGACTCGGTACCGGACCCGGCCCAGGACCCTGCCCCGCATCCTGTCCGGGACGCGGTTCCGGCGGACAGCGGGGCAGCCACAGGGGCGCCGGGGAGCGGGGACGTCGGCGAGGACAGCCGGACGACGCGCTTCCTGGGCACCGGGGCACGCGCACCGCACTCCGACCGGGCGACGACCCAGCTCGCCCTCCCCCGGGAAGCGACCGGATCGGCGCCCCCGACCCCCGCACCGGCCCTCGCACCCGCACCCGCACCCGCACCCGCACAGCCCTACCCGTACGCGTACCCGGCCGCCCCCGCACCCCAGGGGGTGCCCGCGCCCGCCCCGCTCCCCCTGCCCACCGCCGCGCCCACCGCCGTACCGCCCGGCGACGGGGCCGCCCCGGTCACCAGCCGCCGGGCTCTGCTCACCGCCGTCGCCGCCGGCGCGGCCGGGCTGGTCCTGGGCGGAACCGCGGTGGCCGCCCTCGGGCCGGACGATCCCGCCACCGCCGCCGACGACAAGCCGGCCCCCCGGCCCGGCCCCACCGTCCCGGGCCGGGCGCCGGCGCCCCGGTGGATCTACACCCACCCGGCCGCCTCGCCGGTCCCGCTCACCGCGGGCATCTGGCGGGACAGGCTCCTGGTGGTGACGGACGAGGAGCGGGCGACCGCCGTCGACCTGCGGACCGGGCGGAAGATCTGGGAGCGTGCCGACGCGGCGGGCGCCCAGGCGGTCCTCGCGGCCGGTGACGGCCTCTGCTTCCTGGCGAGCCCGACGGAGTTCCTCTGGCTGTCGGCGAAGGACGGGAAGGTCGCCCACCGGGTGCGCTTCGTCGACCAGTTCGCCGGCGTACCGAACATGAAGGTGGCCACCCTCACCGGACTGTCCGGCTCCGTCCTCTGGTTCACCGGCTCCCACACCGTCACCGAGAAGGCGCCGAAGCCGAAGAAGGGCAAGAAGCCCGGCAAGGACAGGCAGGTCGTCAAGGCCTACCTCTTCGCGTACGACCTCGTGCGGCGCAAGGAACTCTGGCGCACCGCCGTCCCCGCCGGCCGGGCCCCCGGCACCCCGGTCCACCGTCTGACCGCCGTCAGGGACACCGACTTCGTCGTACGCCAGGACGCCGGCACGCTCACCCCCGCCGACGTCGCGGCGGGCAAGGGCAAGGCGTCCTTCCGGTGCTTCGACCGCGCCACGGGAAAGCTGCTGTGGGACCGGCGGTTCGGCGCGGTCGCACCGGCCGGCTCGGCGGCCGGTGACGAGCAGGGCCGGCTGTACGCCGGGGTCGGCGACGACATGCAGGCGTTCGAGACGGGCACCGGCAAGCCGGTCTGGACGCTCAACGGCACGGCGTCGTCCGTCTTCGGCACCCCCCTTCCGGCGGGGGCGGTGCTGCACACCACGAACCGGAACCAAGAGGTCGCCGCGGTCGGGAGTGCGACCGGGAAGCTGCTCTGGCGACGGTCCACCGAGGTCCCGCCCGGCTCCTACGCGCCCGCTCTGACCCTCAGTGGCGGTGGGAAGACCCTGCTCGCCGCGGACGCCTCGCAGGTGACGGCCTTCGACGCGGCGGACGGACGCCGGCTGTGGAAGTTCCAGGACATCGGGGTCCAGGACCCGAAGGGTGCCACCGTCACCGGGTGGTACCGGGTGCTGGCCACCGGGAGGACCGCGGTCGTCCGGCGGGAACGGGCCTTCTACGCCTTCCCCGTGGAGTGACACCCGGGCGTCCTCCGTTCGGGGCACGACCCGGACGGCGCGCGGGACGGTCCTTGCATCACCTCCGGCCGAGTGACCGGATGGTCAAGATCCGACCGTTCGTGGGGTAATCCGATTAATCGGTATCGCCCTTGTCACCGGAGGTGATGTCGTGTCAGGAAGACTCGCACGTACCCTCTGCACCGCGGCGCTGGCCGCGGTCGTCGCCGCCTCGCCCGCCTTCGCCGGACCGGCCCCGGGGCCGGTCCCGGCCGGCGGCCCGGACCCCGCCCCGGCCGCCGGAGCCCCGCAGCAGAGCGTGGCGGGACTGCTGACGCAGTTGCAGACCCTGTACCGGAAGGCCGAGGAGGCCGGCGAGCTGTACAAGGGCACCGAGAAGGAGCTGAAGAAGCGGACGGCCGCGGCCGGGAAGCTGCGCGCCGAGCTCGCCCGGGCCCGGACGGCACTGGACTCGGGCCGTCGTGACGCCGGGCGCCTGGCGCGGGACCAGTACCAGGGGCGCACCGACTTCTCCGTCTATCTGCGCCTGCTGCTCGCCGAGGACCCGGCTCGGGCCCTGGAGCAGAGCCACGTCATCGAGCGCGCCCAGGCCGGCCGGTCGGCCGCGGTGGACCGGCTGACCGGCGCGGAGAAACACGCCGAGGAGCTGTCGGCCAGGTCCCGGACCGCACAGGACCGGCAGCGGGCGCTGGCCGCGCAGCGGAAGAAGCAGCGCGACACCGTGGAGACGCGGCTGAAGGGCATCGAGGCGATGCTCGCCTCGCTCTCGGCGGATCAGCTGGCGGCCGTCTCGGCACTGGAGAAGAAGACCGTCGGCGAGGCCCAGGACGCGCTGACCGCATCCGGAGCGCTCAGCTCGGTCCGGCCGCCGACCGAGGAGGGCGGCGAGGCCGTGCGGTTCGCGGTCGAGCAGATCGGCAAGCCGTACGTCTGGGGCGCCGAGGGGCCGGAGTCCTTCGACTGCTCCGGGCTCACCTCGCAGGCCTGGTCGGACGCGGGGCGGACGATCCCTCGGACCTCGCAGGAACAGTGGCGGCAGCTGCCGAGGGTTCCGGTCGGCTCGCTGCGCCCCGGCGACCTGGTGGTCTACTTCCCGGAGGCGACGCATGTGGCGCTGTACATCGGCAACGGCCTCGTCGTCCAGGCCCCCAGGCCCGGAGCCTCGGTGAAGGTGTCGCCCCTGGCCTCCAACCCCCTGCTGGGCGCCGTACGCCCGGATCCGGACGGCGAGCCGCTGAGCACGTACACCCTGCCGGAGCTCCCCGCGGACGCCACCTCCGGATCGGACACCGGGTACGACGCCCCGGACGCATGAGAACCGGGCCGCCACGTCCGTCGCTGCCTGCCTGACGGATGTGACGGCCCGGTTCCCGGGTGCGCCGGTGCGCGGGTGTCAGCCCTGGGCGCCGGTGAGCGAGCCCAGGTACGCGTTCGTCTTCTCCGGCTCGAAGAAGAAGTTGTCGAAGTCCGCCGGGTCGTTGAACCCGTTGGCGAAGCGGTCGGCGGCCGGCTGGAGCTGGCCGGAGGCGCCGATCAGGTTCAGCACGTGCTCCGGCGGCGGGCCGAGCATCGCGTTCGTCCACTTCACGACGTGCTGGGTGTTCTCCCAGTGACGCTCGAAGGTGGCCTCCATCCACTCCTCGTCGAACGGCCGGTCGCCGTGCTCGAGGATCGAGTGCAGGTAGGAGTGCGCGCACTTGGACGCGGTGTTGGAACCCTGACCGGTGATCGGGTCGTTGGCGACGACCACGTCCCCGACGCCGAGGACCAGACCCCCGCCGGGCAGCCGGCCGACGGGCTTGCGGACGGTCGGGGCGTAACGGCCCGCCAGCGTGGCGTTGGCGTCGGTCAGCTCGACCTTGGTGGCGCGCGCGTACTCCCACGGCGTGTACGTCTCCATGAGCTCCAGCGTCTTGGCCAGGTGCTCCGAGGGGTCCTTGATGCCCTGGAAGGCGTCGAGCGGACCGCCGGGGATGCCCTCCCAGAACAGGATGTCCGCGCGGCCCGACGTCGTCAGGGTCGGCATGATGAAGAGCTCACCGACCCCCGGGACCAGGTTGCAGCGCACCGCGTCGAACTCGGGGTGCTCCGGACGGGGACCCAGGCCGTGGACGTAGGCGACGGCCAGCGCGCGCTGCGGGGCGTCGAACGGCGAGCGGGAGGCGTCCCGGCCGAACATGGAGACGAGCTCGCCCTTGCCGGCCGAGACCATCACCAGGTCGTAGGTACGGGAGAAGTAGTCCAGGTCGGAGACGGCGGCACCGTGGATGACGAGCTGCCCGCCGCGCTGGGCGAAGGTCTCCATCCAGCCGGCCATCTTCACGCGCTGGTCGACGGACTGCGCGTAGCCGTCGAGCTTGCCGACCCAGTCGATGACCCGCGAGGAGTCGGGGCCGGCGACCGAGACGCCGACGCCCTCGATCCGCGGGGCCTGCGACTCCCAGAAGTTGAGCTGCAGGTCGCGCTCGTGCTGGAGGGCCGTGTGGAACATGCACTGCGTCGACATGACCCGGCCGGACCGGATCTCGTCCGCGGTGCGGTTGGACATCAGGGTGACTTCGTACCCGCTGGACTGCAGTCCGAGGGCCAGTTGGAGACCGGACTGGCCGGCTCCGACTATGAGTATCTTCCGCATCGCGGTTCTCCGTTACGTGTGCTGGGCGCGTCCGTCTTACTCGGGGGCGATGTCGAGTGCGTGGCCCACCAGGGCGAGCAGCGACTCGACGACCGTGATCCTGTTACGCGCATCCATGATCACAACAGGCACGTGCGGGGGCACGGTCAGGGCCTCCCTGACGTCCTCCTCGCCGTAACCGGTCGTCCCCTCGAAGTGGTTGACCGCGACGATGTAGGGAAGGCCGCAGCTCTCGAAGTAGTCGAGCGCCGCGAAGCAGTCGGCGAGCCGCCGCGTGTCGGCCAGGACGACCGCGCCGATCGCGCCGCGCACGAGGTCGTCCCACATGAACCAGAAGCGCTGCTGACCAGGGGTGCCGAAGACGTACAGGACGAGGTCGTCGTCGAGCGTCAGGCGGCCGAAGTCCATCGCGACGGTCGTGGTGACCTTGTCGGGGGTGGCCGTGAGGTCGTCGGTCTCCTCGCTGGCCTGCGTCATCAGCGCTTCGGTCTGGAGCGGGGTTATCTCGGAGACCGAGCCGACGAACGTCGTCTTGCCCACGCCGAACCCGCCCGCGACCACGATCTTGGTCGCGATCGGTGCGCGCGTGTGGTCGAGCTGCCAGGCCTGGACCGACTCACCGGGCCCGTCCTGCGGCCCCCGCTGACGCGGAGTGAAGAGCGGCGCCTCAGAGACGGCGGAGTCCATTGAGCACCCTTTCGAGCAGTGCGCGGTCGGGCTGGCCGGTGCCGTGACCGGTTCCGTACACGCGGATCTTTCCCTGGTCGGCCAAGTCGCTGAGCAGCACCCGGACCACGCCGAGCGGCATCTTCAACAGGGCGGAGATCTCGGCGACCGTACGCATACGGCGGCAGAGTTCGACGATGGCGTGCAGCTCCGGCATGACGCGCGAGGCGAGGTTGCCGTTCGTGAGCTCACGGCGCTCCTCGGGAGCGTCCAGCGCGGCGACGAAGGTCTCGACGAGCAGGACGTGCCCGAAGCGGGTGCGGCCGCCGGTGAGGGAGTACGGACGGACCCGCGCGGCCTTCCGGTCGGCACCCCGGACGGGGAGTTTTCGTACGGGTTCAGCAGCTGACGTCACTGGGTGCTCTCCATCGATTTGCGCAGCTCACTGCGGAGTTCGGGGGTGAGTACGTGTCCGGCACGGCCGACGAAGAGCGCCATGTGGTAGGCGATGACGCTCATGTCGCAGTCGGCGGTGGCGTGCACACCGAGCAGGGAGCCGTCACTGATCGACATGACGAAGACGCTGCCCTCGTCCATCGCGACCATCGTCTGCTTGACGCCGCCGCCGTCCATCAGCTTGGCGGCGCCGATCGTGAGGGACCCGATGCCGGAGACGATGGTGGCGAGATCGGCGCTGGAGCCCCTGGGGCCCGTCTGCCGTCCTGCCGTCCTGGCCGTCGCGAGACCGGGGTCCGAGGAGAGCAGCATCAGTCCGTCGGACGAGACGACGGTGACCGAGTGGACCCCTGGCACCTCCTCCACGAGATTGCTCAGCAACCAGTGAAGGTTCCGGGCCTCGGTGCTCAGCCCGAATGTGCTGGGCGCAGTCAACTGCGTGCCTCCTCGACTGTGTCCCCCGTCTCATCGATTCGACCGTCGGTACGGTCGTGGTCGGTCTGTGGGCCGCTGTCGGCGATCTCCGCCTCGACATCGCGGCGGCCGTCCTTCGCACCCTGGTGGAAGCCGCCGAGCCGACGGCGCAGGGCCTCCTTGTCCAGGCTGCCCTTCCGCTCGGTGACCGGGGCCGACGGAGGCGCGGAGATCTTCGGGGTGCGCTTGGGTAGTCCCTTGTCGGTGAGGCGCTCGGGCGAGGGCGCCGGGTCGGGCACCTCCTCGCCGAGTCCGGTCAGCGGCTGCCGGGGGCCCGGGACGGCGTCGGCGGCCGGAGCGGGAACGGGAGCCGTCGCGGGGCTGGTGTCGGCGGCGCGCTCGTGGCGGTCGGGCCCGATGGCGTACGGGCTCGGCGCGTCCTTCTGCGCGGGGAGCCGGACCTGCATGGTGGTCTCGGCGTCGGACTCCTCGCGGGCGGCGGGGGCGGCGGGCTCCGGCTGGGCCGCGGGCTCCGCGTCGGGTACGGGCCGCTCGTCGGGCGCGGGCTCCTCGTGCGCCCCGGCCTCGGCGGGCGCCGGCTCCACCGGCTGGGGCGCCGCGGGCTCCGTGCCCGTCGCCTGCAGGGTGCGCTCGGCAGCCTCGATCAGCGGGTCACCGGCGGGAAGGGCCGAACGGGTCGGCAGAGCGTTGGAGTTGGCCTCGGCCACCGAGCCCGGGAGGTTCAGGGTCGGCGCGTCCCCCGGCCGCGTGACGGGCGGCGGGGACGCCGCGGGCGGCGCCTTGGGCAGCAGCGCCTGCGGAAGGACGACGACCGCGGTCACCCCGCTCCCCTTCTGTTCGCGCAACTGCACCCGTACGCCGTGGCGGGAGGCCAGCAGCGAGGTCACCTGAAGACCCAGCCCGGCCCCGTCCGCGGCTTGTTCGCCCGCCTCGAAGGACGCCGGGTCGGCAAGCCTGGCATTGAGTTCGCCCATCCGGACCGCCGACATGCCGATGCCCTCGTCCTGCACGGAGAGCATCACCTCACCGGTCTCCAGCAGCCATCCGGAGAGCTCGACATGGGAGTCGGGCGGGGAGAAGGACGTCGCGTTCTCCAGGAGTTCGGCGACGAGGTGGCTCAGGTCGTCGGCGGCGAAGCCCGCGACCTGGGCGTGCGGCGGCAGGGACTGGATGGTCACCCGCTCGTACCGCTCGATCTCGCTGACCGCCGCGCGCAGGACGTCGACGAGCGGGATCGGCCCCGCGTGGCCCTGGTTGTGATCGGCGCCGGCGAGGACCAGCATGTTCTCGCTGTGGCGCCGCATGACGGTGGCCATGTGGTCCAGCTTGAAGAGGGTCGCGAGGCGCTCGGGGTCCTGCTCGCGCTCCTCCAGGCCCTCGATGACGCCGAGCTGCCGCTCGACCAGGCCGAGGGTCCGCAGCGACAGGTTGACGAAGGTGTGGTGGACCGTGTTCCGCAGCCGTTCGAGCTGCTTGGCGAGTTCCGCCACCTTGACCTGAAGTTCGGCCCGCTGGAGCGTGAGTGCCTCGCGGCCCGCGATCAGTTCGCCGCGCTCCGTCTGCATGCTCTCGAGTCGGCCGGTGACGTCGTGGTGCAGTCCGTGGAGCTTGCCGTGCAGGGCGTTGATGGACCGTACGACCTGCGCGAACTCGTCGTTGCGTCCGGTGTAGCGGACCGGTTCGGCGGTCTCGGGTTCGGCGGCGATCCGGCCGGCACCGATCCGCAGGACGGCGAGCGGCTGGGTGAGCGTGCGGGCGACGGCCGTGGAGACACCGACGGCGATCAGCAGACAGCCGCCGAGCAGGGCGAGGCGGAGCTCCAGCGCGGTGACGTCGTCGTCGCGCAGCCCCTCCAGGCGCTTGACCTGCGCGGTGCCCAGGGCGGACTCGACCGAGCGCATGCGGTCGATCCGCGCGGAGAGCGCGGCCTCGACCTTCTCGGGGTCGGCCGCCCGGTCCTCCTCGGACAGCTCGGGACGGTCGGTGAACCGGGTGAGGTACTTCTCCGCCCGGGTGACCTCGGGGCCGGTGACCGTGGAGGCGAGCCTGTCCCGGGCGGAGGGCCCGGCGGACTGGTCGAAATCGGCGAGGGAGGCGAGCTCGCGCACCCGGGCCTGCTGGGCGGCGGCGCTCAGCTCGTCGCGGTCGCGGTCGTCCTCGTCGCTGCCCGTGTCCTGGCTCCGGACGGGCAGGCCGGTGAACGGGTCGATCTGCTGCTGCGGCTCGGTGCCGGGCACGGCGAGCGCGGCCAGGAGCAGCCCCCTGGTGGCGGAGGCCTGTTCCACCGCGCTGCCCAGCGCGAGCGGCGCGCGGGTGGCGTCGGCGGCCCGCGGCGGGGTCTTCTCGGCGAGGTCGTCGGCGAGGTCGTGGAGCTTCGCGATGACCTCGGAGTAGGCCTGGTAGGCCTCCGTCGCCGAGCCCTTGCCGGTGAGGGCGGTCCGGCGGAGCGAGGGGATCTCGGCGAGGTCCCGGCGCAGCGCCGCGGGGGCGGCCTCCCGGATCTCGTCGGCCTGCTGGTCGACGCGGGCCGCGGGGCCCGTGGTGCCGTCCTCGGCGTCCTTCTCCTCACGGCCGCCCGCGATGTGGGCGGTGACCTCGTCGCGCTCGTCCGCGAGGGAGTGCGCGAGGGTGATCGCCTGCTGGTTCAGCTCGGCGAGCGTGACCAGCCGCTGGGACTCGTTGAGATCGGAGGATGCGCCGAGGGCCGCCGGGGCGCCCGCCGCGATGACGGTGATCCCCACGACGGCGACGCCGGCGACGAGCCGGCTGCGTACCCGCACGGTCCGCTTGGCGGCACCCGCTGCCTGAGGCATCGCCCCGGACTCCTCGCGCGTGCTGTCCTTGCTCCGAGGCCGCTTCTTCTGCACCGGTGCTCGCAATCTTGACTCGTCCGCCCTTGAAGCAGAGGTGACGCGCAGTCACGTGAATGGGCGCCCCGCCCTGGTGGGCACCGTACGGCTTCTGACCATTCCAGCGCTTTTGGGAGGGGAGCCGCGCATCAACCGCTCCGCCACTCGAACGAGTGAACATCAATCCGGAGTTGGCGAACAAGTCTCCCCACGCGCGCCTCCGGGCATGCACGGACCACCGGGTGGAACTTCGGGCCAGGCTTTGGGAGTATGCCCGCCCGCATATGCGGGGAGCCGCGGATCCCACGCCTGGTGGCCATTCTGACCTGCTGGTACGGTCCAACCCCGTGATCGTGCAGGCTCCGTGAAGGCATCGTGCAGACTGACCGGATGCGCATCGAACTCACCACCGAGCCGGGTGACCCCGAACGCCCCAACGAGGACTGGGTATCGACCGTGACCCCTGCGGAAGGCCGGGGTGGCGCGCTCGTCCTGCTGGACGGCGTGACACCTCCCGTCGGCAGCGACGGCTGTGTGCACTCCGTTCCGTGGTTCACGGCGCGGCTCGGGGGCGCCCTGGCCGAACTGTCCGCTTCGCGGAGGGATCTGACGCTCACCGAGATCCTCGCGAAGTCCATCCGGCGCACCGCCGACACGCACCGTTCCCTCTGTGACCTTTCTCACGTCCGCACGCCTCAGGCGACCGTGGTCCTGGCGCGTTGGGACGACGAGCGGGTCGAGCACCTGGTGCTCTCCGACTCGGCCCTGCTCGTCGAGGGGCCCGACGGCGCGGTCAGGCCGCTGCTCGACGACCGGCTCGACCGGCTACCGCCGGGCTCGCTCGCCTCGGAGGAGATCGCGGACGCGCGCGTGCGGAACAAGGAGGGCGGCTTCTTCACGGCCGCCGCCGACCCCCTGGTGGCGTCACGCGCGGTGACCGGCGAGACCCCCCGGGCGGAGGTCAGGGCGCTGGCGGCGCTGACCGACGGGGCGAGCCGCTGGACGGAGAAGTTCCGGGAGGGCGACTGGAAGGCCACCCTGGGAGTGCTGCGCAAGGAGGGGCCCCAGGGGCTGATCGACCGCGTCAGGGAGCTGGAGCGGGCCGACACCGACCGGGTGTACCTGCGCCGCGGCAAGACGCATGACGACGCGACAGCGGTCCTCGTCGAGCTGTAGCGGCCCCGCTCCGCACCCGGGCGCGCCTCACTCCTCGGCGCGCTCGTTGAAGTGGTGCAGCAGGCGCGCCAGTTCCGCGACCTCGGTCCGGTCCCAGCCCGCGAGATTCCGGGCGTAACGGCCGCGCCGGGCGTCACGGACGCTGCGGAAGCGCGCGAGGCCCTCGTCGGTGAGGCCGACCAAGGAGGCGCGGGCGTCCGCGGGGTCGGTCTCCCGCGCCACCAGACCGAGGCCCTCCAGGGCCCGCAGCTGCCGGCTCATGGTCGCCTTGCCCACCCCGAAGTAGGCGGCGAGATCCGTGGCGCGCTGACGCCCGGCCGACTCCAGCCGTACGAGGAGCCCGTACGCCGCGGCTTCCAGATTCGGATGGACCTCCCGGGCCATCTCCCCCGACGTGGCCCGCGCGCGGCGCAGGAAGACCGCCAACTCCCGCTCCAGCGCGAGGAACTCATGGTCCACGCCGCTCCCGGCCACCACGCCGGGTTCACTGCCGCTTCCGCTCCCGTGCACGTCAGCACCCCTCATACGCTTTCCCGCCGATGAAATTCTCTTTCAACTCCGGTCATCGCCGCAGCTGGGCCAGTATTTCGCAGGCGCGGGCCTCCGGCGGCTGCCAGGCCCTGGCACGGGACACGGGTCCGCGTCCGTAGCGACGCGGATGCCCTGGGCGGGACGTCCGCACCGCCCGCCACACACACCGTCGACGGTCCCCCTCCCTCCACTATGCACTGCACGTATACGCACTATGTATAGTCGCGGCGTGCCGCACCACCGGTGTGCGGCCGAGCCCTGGGGAGTGACGTGCTGTGTCTGTTGTGCCCGGAAAGATGACGCCCTTCGGCGCGGGGTTGGCCGCCGCCCTCGTGACGCTGCTCACGCTGACGCTCGGCGGCTGCTCGATGGAGACCACGGCTCCCGGGTCCGCCCGCGGCGACGCCGCGTCCGACGCCAAGGGCTCGTTCGGACCGGTGGACTGTCGCAGGGCCAAGTGCATCGCGCTGACCTTCGACGCGGGGCCCGCGGAGGACACCCCGCACCTGCTGGACGTCCTCAAGGAGAAGAAGGTGCCGGCCACGTTCTTCCTGCTGGGGAGGAACCACGTGCTGAAGCACCCGGAGACGGTGCGGCGCATCGCGGCCGAGGGCCACGAGGTCGCCAACCACACCTGGTCGCACGAGATCCTGACGGGGCGGAAGCCGGACGAGATTCGAGCCGAACTGGAGAAGACCCAGCTGGCGATCGAGAGGATCACCGGGAGGAAGCCCCGGCTGATGCGGCCTCCGCAGGGCCGTACCGACGACACCGTCTCCGGGATCTGCGAGGAGCTCGGACTCTCCCAGGTCCTGTGGAGCGCGACCGCCAAGGACTACTCCACGAACGACTCCGCGCTGATCAGGAAGCGGATACTCGACCAGGCCGGCAAGGACGGGATCATCCTGCTGCACGACATCTACAAGGGGACGGTGCCCGCGGTCCCGGGCATCATCGACACCCTGAAGAAGCGGGGCTTCACCTTCGTGACCGTCCCGCAGCTGATGGCCCCCGCCGAGCCCCGGCCCGGCACGGTCTACCGCCCCTGACCGGCCCCTGGCCCCTCGCCGCGCCGGGAGCCGCACGCGGAACGGTCCGCCCTCCAGGAGGAGGACGGACCGTCCGTACCGGCCGTCGGCATGGTGCCGCGCCCGTCACTGCGTGACGCCTACGCGGCGGCCGGGAGCCTGTCCCTCACCCCGGCCGAGGCCGGGGCGAGCGCGATCTCCAGCACCTGGCGGACATCGGTCACCGGGTGGACCTCCAGGGTGTCGAGGACCTCGGCCGGGACGTCGTCCAGGTCGGCCTCGTTGCGCTGGGGGATCACCACGGTGGTGATGCCCGCGCGGTGGGCGGCCAGCAGCTTCTGCTTCAGACCGCCGATCGGCAGCACCCGCCCGGTCAGTGAGACCTCGCCGGTCATCGCCACGTCGGTACGGACCAGCCGTCCGGAGAGCAGCGAGGCCAGCGCGGTCGTCAGGGTGATGCCGGCACTCGGGCCGTCCTTGGGGACCGCGCCCGCCGGGAAGTGGATGTGCACGCCCCGGTCCTTGAGGTCGGCGACCGGAAGCTCCAGCTCCGCTCCGTGCGAGCGCAGGAAGCTCAGCGCGATCTGCGCCGACTCCTTCATCACGTCGCCCAGCTGACCGGTCAGGGTCAGCCCGGACGCACCGGTCTCCGGATCGGCGAGCGACGCCTCGACGAACAGCACGTCGCCGCCGGCTCCCGTCACCGCGAGCCCGGTGGCCACGCCGGGCACCGCGGTGCGGCGCTCGGCCGGGTCCTGCGCGGACTCGGGTACGTGGTGCGGCCGTCCGATCAGACCCCGCAGGTCCTGCTCGGACACCGTGGACGGGAGCTCCCGCTCGCCCAGTTCGTGCTGGGCCGCGACCTTGCGGAGCAGCCGCGCGACGGCCCGCTCCAGGTTCCGCACCCCGGCCTCCCGGGTGTACTCGCCCGCCAGCTTGCGCAGCGCGGACTCGTCGAGGTCCACCTCGTCCTTCTCCAGACCCGCTCGCTCCAGCTGGCGCGGGAGCAGGTGGTCCCGGGCGATGACGACCTTCTCGTCCTCGGTGTAGCCGTCCAGGGTGACCAGCTCCATGCGGTCGAGCAGGGCCTCCGGGATGGAGTCGAGGACATTGGCCGTGGCCAGGAACACGACGTCGCTGAGGTCGAGTTCGACCTCCAGGTAGTGATCCCGGAAGGTGTGGTTCTGCGCCGGGTCGAGCACTTCGAGCAACGCGGCCGCCGGGTCGCCCCGGAAGTCCGAACCGACCTTGTCGATCTCGTCGAGCAGGACGACCGGGTTCATCGAACCGGCCTCCTTGATCGCCCGGACGATGCGCCCCGGAAGCGCGCCGACGTACGTACGCCGGTGGCCCCGGATCTCCGCCTCGTCCCGGACACCGCCGAGCGCGACCCGGACGAACTTGCGTCCCATGGAGTGCGCGACGCTCTCCCCGAGGGAGGTCTTCCCCACACCGGGCGGGCCGACCAGCGCCAGCACCGCGCCGCCGCGCCGGCCGCCGACCACACCGAGGCCGCGGTCCGCGCGGCGCTTGCGCACCGCGAGGTACTCGGTGATGCGCTCCTTCACGTCCTGCAGACCCGCGTGTTCGGCGTCGAGGACCTGCTGGGCGCCGCGGATGTCGTAGGCGTCCTCGGTCCGCTCGGTCCAGGGGAGCTCCAGGACGGTGTCCAGCCAGGTCCGGATCCAGGACCCCTCGGGGCTCTGGTCGGAGGAGCGCTCCAGCTTCTCGACCTCCTTGAGGGCGGCCTCACGGACGTGCTCGGGGAGATCCGCCGCCTCGACGCGGGTCCGGTAGTCGCCGGACTCGTCCTCCGGATCGCCGTTGAGCTCGGAGAGCTCCTTGCGCACGGCGTCGAGCTGGCGCCGCAGCAGGAATTCGCGCTGCTGCTTGTCGACGCCGTCCTGGACGTCCTTGGCGATGGACTCGGCTACGTCCTGTTCGGCGAGGTGCTCGCCGAGCCACTGGACGGCCAGCTTCAGGCGGGCGACCGCGTCCGCGGTCTCCAGCAGCTGGACCTTCTGGGCGGTGGTGAGGAAGGGCGAGTAACCGGAGTTGTCGGCGAGGGCGGAGATGTCCTCGATCTGCTGGACCCGGTCGACGACCTGCCAGGCACCGCGCTTCTTCAGCCAGCTGGTCGCGAGGGCCTTGTACTCCTTGGCGAGCTCGGCGGCCGAGCCCGGCAGGGGGTCGGGGAGGGACACGTCGATCCGGGTGCCCTCCACCCACAGGGCGTTCCCGGGCCCACTGGTCCCGGCACCGATCCTGACCCGGTCACGCGCCCGGATCAGGGCGCCCGGGTCACCGTCCGACAGGCGTCCGACCTGTTCGACGGTGCCCAGGACGCCGGTCCCGGTGTAGTTCCCGTCGATACGCGGCACGAGCAGCACCTCGGGCTTGCCGCCCCCGGGCCGCGCGACGGCCTGCGCTGCCTCCACGGCTGCGCGCACCTCCGCGTCCGACAGGTCGAGCGGCACCACCATTCCGGGCAGTACGACCTCGTCGTCCAGCGGCAGCACGGGCAGGTCGATCGGCGTGGACGCCTTGGTCGCGTTGGACTCTGCAGTCATGATCTCCCCTTCGGCAGGCAAGTTGAGCTATGTGGACTCAATGCTTGTGAGCCCTTACATGTTCCCCGGACCGTGTTCGCTCTCAGCGATCGTCCACGCCACCCGCCCCCACCTGCGCCGTTCCGGGGCCACGCCAGGTCCCGCTCCGAGCACCCGCCTCTACCGCAGCACCCGGCCGGCCACCGCCATTCCCGGCACGTCCGGGCCGGAGCCGCAGACCGCCCCGTCCGCCGGGAGGGTGACACCCCGGGAAACCGGTGGTCCAGGGACACGAGGCCGAGGAAGGATGGACCGCCGACGAACGCCCTGCCCCCTGCCGGAGAACCGGAGACCGCGCCATGCCCGTCACAGACGCCCCCAGCCCCGTCGTCCTCGACCGGCGCGACGGGCCGTTCGGCGAAGTGGTCCTGCGTCAGCGCGGCGACGACTTCGAGATCATCGCCAACGGGTGCTTCCTGATGGACACCTCCGACGGGCGCTCCGAACGCCTCCTCGTCGACGCGGCACTCGCCGCCCTGCCTGCCGGGCGGCCGGATCCGTCGGTGCTGATCGGCGGGCTCGGCGTCGGGTTCTCCCTGGTGCGCGCGGCCGACGAGCCCCGCTGGGGCCGCATCGCGGTCGTCGAGCGGGAGCGGGCCGTCGTCGACTGGCACCTCGACGGACCGCTCGGCCGGATCTCCGGGCCGGCGCTGGCCGATCCGCGCACCGAGATCCTCCGCGCGGACCTCGTGACCCACCTCCTGGCGACCACGGAGCGTTACGACGCCCTGTGCCTGGACATCGACAACGGCCCCGACTGGACCGTCACCCAGGACAACGAAAGCCTCTACTCGCCCGCCGGTCTCGCGGTCTGCCGGGAGCGTCTGACGCCCGGCGGAGTCCTCGCCGTGTGGTCCGCGCAGCCGTCCCCGGACTTCGGGAAAGCCTTGCGGAATGCCGGATTCCACGCAGTAACGACCGAAGAAGTAGCCGTTGCCCGAGGTGTTCCGGACGTGGTCCATCTCGCACTCCGGAGCGACTGAACCCCCACCCGGTATGCGCATCCCGGTCCTGCCACGGATCAGGCACCACAACTCCGCCGATCCGTCTCCTTTCCGCGGGTAACACCTTCACGACGGACAACACCCTGCGTAGCCGAGAGGCGTCCTCTGCCTTTACGCTGCTGACCGGCACAAGGGATCACCGACGAAATCCACAAGCGACAACCGTGCCTCCGGGGGAATGGCCTCCGCGAGAACGGGCAGGGGCGGGGCGATGGAACAGACACACACCACCCACAACGGCGTCGCGGCCACCCCCGGGGCTCAGCGCCGGGTGCTGGTGGTCGAGGACGACGCGACAATCGTCGACGCCATTTCCGCCCGGCTGCGGGCCGAGGGCTTCCTGGTGCAGACCGCACTGGACGGGCCGGCGGCCGTGGACGCGGCCGAGGCCTGGCAGCCCGATCTGATGGTGCTCGACATCATGCTTCCGGGCTTCGACGGCCTGGAGGTCTGCCGTCGCGTGCAGGCGCAGCGCCCCGTACCGGTGCTGATGCTCACCGCACGCGACGACGAGACCGACATGCTGGTCGGGCTCGGGGTCGGCGCCGACGACTACATGACCAAACCGTTCTCCATGCGGGAGCTGGCGGCCCGGGTCCACGTGCTGCTGCGCCGGGTCGAGCGGGCCGCGCTGGCCGCGGTGACGCCGCGCAGCGGCATCCTCCGCCTCGGCGAGCTGGAGATCGACCACGCGCAGCGCCGCGTCCGGGTGCGCGCCGACGACGTCCACCTCACGCCGACCGAGTTCGACCTGCTGGTCTGCCTGGCCAACACACCGCGTGCGGTGCTGTCCCGGGAACAGCTGCTGGCCGAGGTCTGGGACTGGGCCGACGCCTCCGGGACCCGTACGGTCGACAGCCACATCAAGGCGCTGCGCCGGAAGATCGGCGCCGAGCGGATCCGCACCGTGCACGGCGTCGGCTACGCCCTGGAGACACCCGCGCCATGACGCGGCCCGGCTCAGGACTGCGGCCGTTCTCGATCAAGGCCAAGCTGGGCACGCTCGTGGTGGTCTCCGTGTTCATCACGACCGGACTGCTGATCGTCGCCCTGCGGACCAGGACCGAATTCCGGTTCATCACGGTCTTCTCGGTGATCGCCACCCTGCTGATCACCCAGTTCGTGGCGCACGGACTGACCGCGCCGCTGGACGAGATGCGCGCCGTGGCGCGGTCGATCTCGCACGGCGACTACACGAGACGCGTGAGCGGCGCCGGACGCCGCGACGAGCTCGGCGACCTGGCGCAGACGATCAACCGCATGGCGGACGATCTGGAGGCGGAGGACCGGCACCGCAAGGAGCTGGTGGCCAATGTCTCCCATGAGCTGCGCACACCCATCGCCGCACTCAGAGCCGTGCTGGAGAACGTGGTGGACGGGGTGTCCGCCGCGGACCCCGAGACGATGCGCACGGCCCTGAAACAGACCGAGCGCCTCGGCCGGCTGGTGGAGACCCTGCTGGACCTCTCCCGGCTGGACAACGGGGTGGTGGCCATCAAGGCGCGCCGCTTCGAGGTGTGGCCCTACCTGTCGGGCGTGCTGAAGGAGGCGAATCTCGCAGCCTCCCAGCGCCGCCTCTCCTCAGGTTCCGGCAACCACTCCCGTACGGACGTCCATCTGCATCTCGACGTGTCACCGCCCGAGCTGACGGCGCACGCGGACGCGGAACGCCTGCACCAGGTGGTCGCCAACCTCATCGACAACGCCGTCAAGCACAGCCCCCCGCACGGCCGGGTCACGGTGCTGGCGCGGCGCGGGGAGTATCCCGAGTCGCTGGAGCTGGAGGTCGTCGACGAGGGGCCCGGCATCCCGGAGGCGGAGCGCCACCGGGTCTTCGAGCGCTTCAACCGCGGCCAGGCGCCCTCCCCACACGGCCCCGGCAGCGACGGCGGTACGGGGCTCGGGCTCGCCATCGCCCGCTGGGCCGTGGATCTCCACGGCGGCCGCATCGGCGTGGCCGAATCCGCCCGTGGCTGCCGAATCCAGGTCACTCTTCCGGGCATGCATCAGCTGCACGATTGACCCCGCGTTCGAAGCGGAGGGCCCCGTTTCTCCTTCCAGGCCGGGAAAGAGATACGGTCGAAGGGGCCGTACCACCGGCCTCGCGTACCCGAAGGGCAGCGGAACCCTGCTTGTTTCCCGCCATTTCATGCGCCGAAACCCGGCTTCCGATGTGATGTGCACGACGAAGACCGGCCCGGCCTGCACGTAACGGCTGCGGAGGCGTAGCCTTGATTTCCGCTGTCCATCACCTTGTGAAGCGGAAGAGGGCGGTTGCCGCCGTGTCGTCTCAGTCCCCCAGTAACTCGAGCATCTCGACCGATCAAGAAGCAGGCTCCGGGTCCAACCCGGCGGCCGCTTTCGGCCCCAATGAGTGGCTCGTCGACGAGATCTACCAGCAGTACCTCCAGGATCCGAATTCGGTCGACCGTGCCTGGTGGGACTTCTTCGCCGACTACAAGCCGGGTACGTCCGGCACGGCGGACAAGCCCGTCCCCGCACCTGCGGGAGCGGTGACCCCGGCTCCGGCCGCCACCGCTGCGAGCGCAGTGAACAACACCGCTCCGGCGCAGGCCGCGGCGCAGGCTCCGGCCGCGCCCCCGGCTGCCCCTGCCGCACCCGCGGCCGCCGCACCGGCGGCTCCGGCCGCCCCCGCCAAGGCAGCGCCCGCGAAGGCGGCCCCGGCCGCCGCGAAGGCGGACGCCTCCACCGAGGCCCCGGCCGGCCCCGAGTACGTGACGCTGCGCGGCCCGTCGGCCGCCGTCGCGAAGAACATGAACGCCTCGCTGGAGCTGCCGACGGCGACGTCCGTCCGCGCCGTGCCGGTGAAGCTGCTCTTCGACAACCGCATCGTCATCAACAACCACCTGAAGCGGGCGCGTGGCGGGAAGATCTCCTTCACGCACCTCATCGGGTACGCGATGGTGCAGGCCCTCAAGGCCATGCCGTCGATGAACCACTCGTTCGCGGTCAAGGACGGCAAGCCGACCCTGGTCAAGCCCGAGCACGTCAACCTCGGTCTGGCCATCGACCTGGTGAAGCCGAACGGCGACCGCCAGCTCGTCGTCGCGGCCATCAAGAAGGCCGAGACGCTCAACTTCTTCGAGTTCTGGCAGGCCTACGAGGACATCGTCCGCCGTGCGCGCGTCGGCAAGCTCGGCATGGACGACTTCTCCGGTGTCACGGCCTCCCTGACCAACCCCGGCGGCATCGGCACCGTCCACTCGGTGCCCCGCCTGATGCCCGGACAGGGCCTCATCATGGGCGTCGGCGCGATGGACTACCCGGCGGAGTTCCAGGGCACCTCGCAGGACACCCTGAACAAGCTCGGCATCTCGAAGGTCATGACCCTGACCTCGACGTACGACCACCGCGTGATCCAGGGTGCGGCGTCCGGCGAGTTCCTGCGCGTGCTGGCCCAGCTCCTGCTCGGCGAGAACGAGTTCTACGACGAGATCTTCAAGGCGCTGCGCATCCCCTACGAGCCGGTCCGCTGGCTCAAGGACATCGACGCCTCGCACGACGACGACGTCACCAAGGCCGCGCGGGTCTTCGAGCTGATCCACTCCTACCGGGTCCGCGGTCACGTGATGGCCGACACCGACCCGCTGGAGTACCGCCAGCGCAAGCACCCCGACCTGGACATCACCGAGCACGGCCTCACCCTGTGGGACCTGGAGCGCGACTTCGCGGTCGGCGGCTTCGCCGGCAAGACGATGATGAAGCTCCGCGACATCCTCGGTGTCCTGCGTGAGTCGTACTGCCGCACCACCGGCATCGAGTTCATGCACATCCAGGAGCCGAAGGAGCGCAAGTGGCTCCAGGACCGGGTGGAGCGTCCGCGCCCCGCTCCGGAGCGCGAGGAGCAGCTGCGGATCCTGCGCCGCCTCAACGCCGCCGAGGCGTTCGAGACGTTCCTGCAGACCAAGTACGTCGGCCAGAAGCGGTTCTCGCTGGAGGGCGGCGAGTCCGTCATCCCGCTGCTCGACGCGGTCATCGACTCCGCCGCCGAGGCCCGCCTCGACGAGGTCGTCATCGGCATGGCCCACCGCGGCCGGCTGAACGTCCTGGCGAACATCGTGGGCAAGTCGTACGCGCAGATCTTCCGGGAGTTCGAGGGCAACCTCGACCCGCGGTCGATGCACGGCTCCGGCGACGTCAAGTACCACCTGGGCGCCGAGGGCACCTTCACCGGTCTGGACGGCGAGCAGATCAAGGTCTCGCTGGCCGCCAACCCCTCGCACCTGGAGGCCGTCGACCCGGTCCTCGAGGGCATCGCCCGCGCCAAGCAGGACATCATCAACAAGGGCGGCACGGACTTCACGGTCCTGCCCGTGGCGCTCCACGGCGACGCGGCCTTCGCCGGCCAGGGCGTCGTGGCCGAGACGCTCAACATGTCGCAGCTGCGCGGCTACCGCACCGGCGGCACCGTGCACGTGGTGATCAACAACCAGGTCGGCTTCACCGCCGCCCCGGAGTCCTCGCGCTCCTCGATGTACGCCACGGACGTGGCGCGCATGATCGAGGCGCCGATCATCCACGTCAACGGCGACGACCCGGAGGCCGTGGTCCGCGTCGCGCGGCTCGCCTTCGAGTACCGGCAGACGTTCAACAAGGACGTCGTGATCGACCTCATCTGCTACCGCCGTCGCGGTCACAACGAGGGCGACAACCCGGAGTTCACCAACCCGCAGATGTACACCCTGATCGACAAGAAGCGCTCGGTGCGCAAGCTCTACACCGAGTCCCTCATCGGTCGTGGCGACATCACGCTGGAAGAGGCCGAGCAGGCCCTCCAGGACTTCCAGGGCCAGCTGGAGAAGGTCTTCGCGGAGGTCCGCGAGGCCACCTCGGCGCCGTCCCAGCCGCATGTCCCGGACGTGCAGGCGGAGTTCCCGGTCTCGGTGGGCACCGCGGTCTCCTCGGAGGTCGTGAAGCTGATCGCCGAGTCCCAGGTCAACATCCCCGACGGCATCACGGTGCACCCGCGCCTGATGCCCCAGATGCAGCGCCGCGCCGCCTCGGTGGAGAACGGCACGATCGACTGGGGCATGGGCGAGACCCTGGCCATCGGCTCGCTGCTCATGGAGGGCACCCCGGTCCGGCTCGCCGGCCAGGACACCCGCCGCGGCACCTTCGGCCAGCGTCACGCGGTGCTCGTCGACCAGAAGACCGGCGAGGACTACACCCCGCTGCTCTACCTCTCCGACGACCAGGCCCGTTACAACGTCTACGACTCGCTCCTCAGCGAGTACGCGGCCATGGGCTTCGAGTACGGCTACTCGCTGGCCCGCCCGGAGTCCCTGGTGATCTGGGAGGCCCAGTTCGGTGACTTCGTCAACGGCGCCCAGACCGTCGTGGACGAGTTCATCTCCTCGGCCGAGCAGAAGTGGGGCCAGACGTCCGGCGTCACCCTGCTGCTCCCGCACGGCTACGAGGGCCAGGGTCCGGACCACTCGTCCGCCCGCCCGGAGCGTTTCCTGCAGATGTGCGCGCAGGACAACATGACGGTCGCGATGCCGACCCTCCCGTCGAACTACTTCCACCTCCTGCGGTGGCAGGTGCACAACCCGCACCACAAGCCGCTGATCGTCTTCACGCCGAAGTCGATGCTCCGCCTCAAGGCGGCGGCGTCGAAGGTCGAGGAGTTCACCACCGGCGGCTTCCGCCCGGTGATCGGCGACGAGACGGTCAAGGCCGAGTCGGTCCGCAAGGTCGTCTTCGTCTCCGGCAAGCTCTACTACGACCTGGACGCCGAGCGCGAGAAGCGCGGTGACACGGAGACGGCGATCATCCGTCTCGAGCGTCTGTACCCGCTGCCGGGTGCGGAGATCCAGGCCGAGATCGCCAAGTACCCGAACGCCGAGAAGTACCTCTGGGCCCAGGAGGAGCCGGCGAACCAGGGTGCGTGGCCGTTCATCGCGCTCAACCTGATCGACCACCTGGACCTGGCCGTCGGCGCCGATGTGCCGCACGGTGAGCGCCTGCGCCGCATCTCGCGTCCGCACGGCTCGTCCCCGGCGGTCGGCTCGGCCAAGCGTCACCAGGCCGAGCAGGCGCAGCTGGTCGCCGAGGTCTTCGAGGCCTGATCAGCGGCTGTACGGCACCGGAGGGCCCGGCCCCGCGAGATGCTCGCGGGGCCGGGCCCTCCGGCTTTCCGGCCTCGTTATCCTGGTGCCATGTACTTCACGGACCGTGGCATCGAGGAACTGGAGAAGCGGCGCGGCGAGGAGGAAGTCACCTTCGAGTGGCTCGCCGAGCAACTGCGTACGTTCGTCGATCTCAACCCCGACTTCGAGGTCCCCGTCGAGCGCCTCGCGACCTGGCTGGCCCGCCTGGACGACGAGGACGAGGACGAGTAGTCAGCCGCTGTTGCGGGGGTTTCCTCCCGCCGCGCCCCTGACGTGGTTGTACGCGAGTCCCAGCACACCCTGCACGAGAAGCACCAGGCCGGCCGCGATCCAGCCGCCGCTGCGGCGGCGGGCTCCCCACAGGGTGAGCGGGAGGCCCGCGGCCACCTGGACCACGGCCGCCGCGCGGGCCTTCGGCCCGAGCATCCAGGGGCCGAGGCTGCCGCTCTCGACGGCGTCGAGCTCCACACGCACGGCATCGCGCCAGCCGGCCCATTCGATCAGTTCCGCCCGCGGGAGGACCTTCGCGACCGAGCGCAGCCGGTCCGCGGGCTCACCGGGTGTGAGGCCGGGCGGCAGTTCCACCCCCGCACGGGTGAGCACGGCGAGCAGTCCGCGCAGCCGGGCGTCGGCGTCGGCCGACGGGTCCGCCCGGGTCAGTGCCTCCAGTTCCTGGACGTCCAGGACGGGGTCGAGACCGAGCCGGACGGCGGACGTCCGCATGGCTTCCTCCTCGGCCGCCGGGGTTCCGTCGGCCAGCCAGATGTAGCCGACGGGGCGGCGGAATCCCGAGGCGAGGGTGTACCCGGACCGGTCCCCGTCCCACCACAGCGCGAGCACCGGCCAGGTCGAGCCCACTGCGAGGGCGGTGGCCCATCCTCCGACGACACGGTCGACGGGTTCGGCGCCCCCGTCGGCCGCGCTCCCGGGGCTCCCGCCGGCCGGCGCTCCCGCGTTCCCGTCGGCCGCCGTTCCCGCGCTGCCCTCCGGGACGTGCTTGCGCCAGGGCTTCCCCTCGGGGACGAGCACACTCCAGCCGTCCCCGGCGGGCACGAGCAGCATGCGCTCCTGCAGCAGATGGGCCACGGGCCGTACGGTCTCGGGGTCGGCCCGGCACAGCAGCAGGGCGCCCACGGATGTCGTGGTCATGGTCCATACGCTAGGGCAGTTCAGCCATATATGAGCGCTTTTATGCGATTGCCCCTTGCTCCGCGAGCACCCTCTCGATTCCACCCTTGACTTCCGCGATCCACGATATATCGTGTTCCCAGGAGACGCGATATATTGCGTCATGCCACCCAGCGGGAGGTCAGATCCATGCCTGAGTCGACGTGGACCGTCGCCGAGCCCCGAAGGCTCGCCTTCGACGAACCGGTGACCGCACTCGACGTGCGCGTCGTCGACGGTGCGATCAACATCGTCGGCACGGACGAGCCCACAGCCCGTCTGGAGGTGTCGGCGATCGACGGGCCACCGCTGATCGTGACCCTGCGAGGGGGCATCCTCACCGTCACCTACGAGGACCTGCCGTGGCAGGGGTTCCTCACCTGGCTCGACCACCGACGTCCGCGCCGCAGTGCTGTGGTCTCCCTCAGCGTGCCCGCGGGCGCGGCGGTGAAGGTCGGGGCGATCGGGGCCGAGGCGGTCGTCTCGGGGATCCGAGGGCGCACCGAGCTGAGCGGCATCTCCGGCGACAGCACCCTGGTAGGCCTTTCGGGAGCCGTCAGGGCCGAGACCGTGTCCGGCGGCCTGGAGGCCCAGACCGTCACCGGCGACCTCCACTTCCAGTCCGTGTCGGGCGATCTGACGGTCGTCGAGGGCACCGGCACCTCGGTCCGCGCGGAGTCCGTCACGGGCCACATGGTGCTCGATCTCGGCACCTCGTCGCAGCCGACGGACATCAGGCTGACCTCGGTGTCCGGCGAGATCGCCGTCCGGCTGCCGCACCCGGCGGACGCGAAGGTCGAGGCGAACACCGCCGGCGGCACCATTTCCAACGCCTTCGAGGACCTGCGCGTGGGGGGCCAGTGGGGAGCGAAGAAGATCACCGGAACGCTGGGAGCGGGCACGGGAAGACTGAAGGCGACCACCGTCTCGGGTTCGATCGCCCTGTTGCGCCGTCCCCCCGCCCAGGACCACGCCCACGATGCCGAGCCGACCGGAAAGGTGCTCTGACATGGCCCCCGTATTCGCCCACGGACGCCTCCGCCTCTACCTCCTCAAGCTGCTGGACGAGGCACCCCGTCACGGGTACGAGGTGATCCGCCTCCTGGAGGAGCGCTTCCAGGGGCTGTACGCACCCTCGGCCGGCACCGTCTATCCGCGGCTGGCCAAGCTCGAGGCCGAGGGTCTGGTCACCCACGCCACCGAGGGCGGCCGCAAGGTCTACTCCATCACCGACGCCGGGCGCGCCGAGCTGGCAGGCCGGGGTGGCGAACTGGCCGATCTGGAGCTGGAGATCCGGGAGTCCGTCTCCGAGCTCGCCGCCGAGATCCGTGAGGACGTACGGGGCGCGGCGGGCCGCCTCCGCAGCGAGATGCGTGCCGCGGCCTCCGAGTCCCGCCACACCTCTTCGGGCGACAGGAGCGGCTGGGATCCCGGTTTCGGGGAGAAGGAGGCCTGGCGCACGGCGAAGGAGGAGCTGCGGAAGGCCAAGCAGGAGTGGAAGGAACAGGCCCGCAGGGCGAAGGACGAGTCCCGCAAGGCCCGTGAGGACGCGGAACAGGCCCGCCGTCAGGCCCAGGAGGCACACGAGAAGGCGCGGGAGCAGGTGCAGAACGCCGCGCGCCAGGTCCAGGAGCACTTCGCGCGGGGCGACTGGCCCGCTGGGGTGCGGGACGGACTGGCCGAGATCACCGGCCAGCTCGGCGGCTTCGCCAGGACCGGCACCTGGCCCTCGTACAGCCGGCCCGCGCCCGAGGAGCCGGACATCGAGTGGGCGGCCGACACCGCGAGTACCGGCGATCCGGCCCGCGACCTGGACCGCCTGCTGGACCGCTTCCGGGACGACATCCGTGACGCCGCCCGGGACCGCGGGGTCAGCGAGGCCCAGCTGTCGGAGGCCCGCGGCCATCTGGCCGCAGCCGCCACCCACATCGACTCACTGCTGCGCGGTAGGTCCGGCGGGGCGAAGGGCGCGTCCGGCACCACCTGACCCCGTACGCGCCCCGACCGGCCGGACACCGGCCGCCGGTGGGGCGCGGTCCGGACCGCGAGGCACGGTCCGGCCGGTGGAGCCGAGGTCAGCTCGCCCGGGCCTGGCCCCCGCCCTCGCCGCCGTACAGCGCGCGCTCCACCGTCGCGTAGGTCGCACCGTGTTCAGCGAGTACGTCGGCGGCGACGCCGGGGCAGGCGGTCAGGGCAAGCAGCAGGTGCTCCTCACCGATGAAGCGGTCCCGGCGACCCAGCGCGATGCGCAGGGACTTCTCCAGGATGCTCTTCGCGCCGCCCGTGAAGGGGCGGTGCCCGGTCCGCCACCGGCGGTTCGTGCGGTCGCCCGCCAACGCCCCTTCCCCGTGGGCGCCCTCGACCCGGGCCACGATCTCGCCGACATCGATGCCGATGCCGGCGAGCGCCTCGGTGTCGGCCCTGGTGAGCCCACCCCGGCGGCGCGCCTCCGTGAGCGCCGTCTCCACGGAGGCGCGTCGGCCGGTGAGTCCGAGGGAGGCGACGGCGAGGGAGGCCCGGCTGCCCTCCTGGTCCAGCAGGGAGAGCAGCAGGTGCTCCTCCGTGACCGAGTCCGCCCCGATCCGTTCCGCGTGGGTCACCGCGCCGGTCACGACGGCCCGGGCGCCCTTGGTGAATCGCTCGAACATCAATGCCTCCCGTACTTCTTGTGCACGGCCTGCCTGCTGACACCGAGCTCGGCAGCAATCTCCTGCCACGACCATCCCTGGACGCGGGCGCTTCTCACCTGGACGGCTTCGAGCTGTTCGAGCAGCCGCCGCAGCGCGGCGACGGCCCGCAGGCCGACCCGCGGGTCGTGGTCACCGGCGCGGGCGGCGAGGTCCGTTGCTTCGGTCATGACGTCAACCTACGTTGACACGCGACCTCTGTCAACCTTCATTGACATGATCGGTGGCGAGGCGCGCGTGGCGCTCCACGTCGTACCGGACATCCCCGTAGCGGAGCTTCTCCCGGTCGATGCCCTCGGGGACGAAGCCGGCCCGGACGGCCACGGCGCAGGACGCGGGATTGTTCGTACGGTGCCCGAGCTCCAGCCGGTGGAGCCCCAGGTCGTCGAAGGCCCAGCGGGCGAGTGCCCGCACGCCCCCGAGGGCGACGCCCGTCCCGCGCGCCTCTTCGACCGTCCAGTACGAGACCCAGCCGGTGTCATGGACGCGGTTCACCGCCGCTACGGACACATGGCCGAGCGGCACTCCGTCCCGGACGACCGCCCAGGTGTACGCCGTGCCGGCCGCCCGTTCGCTCTCCCGCTCCGCGACCCACTCCAGCGCCTCGGCGCCGGTCGTGACGGGCCGGCCCGCCTGCCGCGCCATCTCCAGGGGCCGGAACGCGCGGAGCAGCGCCGGAGCGTCGTCGGCCCGCCAGGTCCTCAGCGTGAGGCCGCCGGGCGCGGGCAGTTCCCCCGGTGCACTCATCAGGGAGTGAGGACGATCTTCCCGAACAGGTCTCCGGCGGCGAGCCGCTCGAAGCCTTCGCGGGCCCGGTCGAGCGGCAGCGTCGCGTCGATGACGGGCCGCACCCCGGTGGCCGCGCAGAACGAGAGCAGGTCCTCCAGCTCGTCCTTGGAGCCCATCGTCGAGCCGACGACCTTGAGCTCGAGGAAGAAGATGCGCGTCAGCTCGGCGTGCGCGGGCCGGTCACCGCTGGTGGCACCCGAGATGACCAGGGTGCCTCCGGGCCGCAGCGACTTGACCGAGTGGGACCAGGTCGCGGCACCGACGGTCTCGATGACGGCGTCGACGCGCTTCGGCAGCCGCGCGCCCGGCTCGTAGGCCTCCATCGCACCCAGCTCGACGGCCCGCTTGCGCTTGGCCTCGTCGCGGCTGGTGGCGAACATCCGCAGCCCTGCGGCCTTGCCGAGCACGATCGCCGCCGTGGCCACACCGCCGCCGGCACCCTGCACGAGGACGGAGTCGCCGGGCCGCACCCCGGCGTTGGTGAACAGCATCCGGTAGGCCGTCAGCCAGGCGGTCGGCAGACAGGCGGCCTGCTCGAAGGTGAGTTCCTTCGGCTTGGGCAGCACGTTCCAGCTGGGGACGGTGACCAGCTCCGCGAAGGTGCCCTGATAGCGCTCGGTGAGGATGGAGCGCGGCTCGTCCGGTCCGACGCCGTGCCCCGTCTGGCCGATGACGGAGTGCAGGACGACCTCGTTGCCGTCCTGGTCGATGCCCGCGGCGTCGCAGCCGAGGATCATGGGCAGCTTGTCCTCGGCGAGGCCGACGCCGCGGAGGGACCAGAGGTCGTGATGGTTGAGCGAAGCGGCCTTCACCTGGACGGTGGTCCATCCGGACCGCGCCTCGGGGGCCGGGCGTTCGCCCAGTTCGAGTCCGTCGAGGGGCCGGTCACGGTCGATGCGGGCTGCGTAGGCGGCGAACATGGCCATGACGATAGGCCGTGACGCGCCGTGACGTAACCGTTCGGAGGTGTGACACACGCCCCAGCCCGGATGCGACACGCGCCCAGCTCGCCGACGGGTGAGGGAGCCTCCGTGAGCGGACCGGCCCGCCGGCCACCGGACGGGGTCCGGAGCGGCCGACGGGCCGGGGTGAAGCATTCACCCGATGAGGGGCGGGCCCCCGCGAACCCGTGACGGTCCCGCGGTGGAGGGGCGCCCGGTCCTGCGATGGGCGCCCCTCCCCCTGCACGGGGTCAGCGCCGTGCGACGCCCTCGGCGCGGGCGGCGGCGGCCACCGCGGCGGTGACGGCGGGAGCGACCCGCTCGTCGAACGGCGACGGGATCACGTAGTCCGCGGCCAGTTCGTCCCCGACGACGTCCGCGAGCGCGTTCGCCGCGGCGATCTTCATGCCCTCGGTGATCCGGGAGGCCCGCACCTGCAGCGCGCCCGCGAAGATCCCGGGGAACGCCAGCACGTTGTTGATCTGGTTGGGGTAGTCCGACCGCCCGGTCGCCACCACGGCCGCGTACTTGTGCGCGACGTCGGGGTGGACCTCGGGGTTCGGGTTGGCCATGGCGAACACGAACGCGCCGGGTGCCATCGAGGCCACGGCCGGCTCGGGGACCGTGCCGCCGGAGACGCCGATGAAGACGTCGGCGCCGGCCAGCGCCGTCTCCAGCGGGCCGGTGATGCCGGCCCGGTTCGTGATCTCCGCCAGCTCGCGCTTGACGTCCGTGAGGTCGTCGCGGTCGCCGCTGACGATGCCCTTGCGGTCGGCGACGGCGACGTCACCGATGCCGGCCTCCAGCAGGAACTTGGCGATGGCCACACCGGCCGCGCCGGCGCCGGAGATGACGGCGCGCAGATCACCGAGCGTGCGGCCGGACAGCTTCGCCGCGTTGCGCAGGGCCGCGAGGGTCACCACGGCGGTGCCGTGCTGGTCGTCGTGGAAGACCGGGATGTCGAGACGTTCCTGGAGCTTGCGCTCGATCTCGAAGCACCGCGGCGCCGAGATGTCCTCCAGGTTGACCCCGCCGAAGGACGGCGCGAGGCGGACGACGGTGTCGACGATCTCGTCCGCGTCGGTCGTGGCGAGTGCGATCGGCACCGCGTCGACCCCGCCGAACTGCTTGAAGAGGATCGCCTTGCCCTCCATCACCGGGAGGGAGGCCTCGGGGCCGATGTCCCCCAGGCCCAGGACGGCGGTGCCGTCCGTGACGACGGCCACGACCTGCGACTTCCAGGTGTAGTCGTGGACGAGCTCGGGATTCTCGGCGATGGCGCTGCACACCTTCGCCACGCCGGGGGTGTACGCGAGGGACAGGTCGTCCTTGTCGCGGATCGGGACGGTGGCCTGCACGGCCATCTTCCCGCCGCGGTGGAGGGCGAAGGCCGGATCGAAAGGCTCGTCCGCACCGATGGGCCCGGCCGTGCCGTGCGTCTTGCTGTCGCTGCGAGGATTGACGATCTCCGCTGCCATTGTGTTGACCCCTTAAGTCTTCATCAGTTGAGGGTGGCCACTCCTGGTTGAGGAGGGGTGGGCGGGCACCGCGTACGTTCCCGGCACTGAGCGGTTGGCCCGCTCCGGCAGGGGAGACACATACGCGCGGGCGCGCCGCACACGCGCCCTGAGCCCCGGATGAGGGGTGTAAAGGTCTTTCTTACCGGACGGACCAGGACTCTTACGAGTCGGTATCGACTCGGTGACATGCCTCATAGCCGAATATCTGGACAAGTCCACTAAGGGCTACAAAGGTCGTCCGTAGGTCGAGACGCACCGGAGATTCTCCGGAGGAGCGCTCAATTTCCAGCAGATGGTCCGGCCTTGCGGTCCCGGCCCGTTGAGCTTCGGGGGTCACCCGTTATCCGATTTTGACATGCCTGGCCCCCTGATCGGGTGAGTCCGAATGGCAAGATGCCCTAATCACACAAGGTGGCGACACTCGAAGGTGCGTGCGTGCCCACCTGACCAGCACTCTTTCCCTCACCGCCGGAGGATTCCGATCATGACCGCAAGCACCCTCTGTCGTACGGCCGCGAAGTCCCGGATTGCCGCCGTCTGCGCAGTCGCGGTCGCCGGCACCCTGCTGCTGACCGCCTGTGGAGACCAGACCGACAGCGCCGCGAAGAAGGACTCGGGCACCGCCTCCGCCGACAAGGCGCCGCTCGCCGACCTCGTCCCCCAGGCCATCAAGGACAAGGGTGAGATCAAGGTCGGATCCGACATCGCCTACCCGCCGGTCGAGTTCAAGGACAAGTCCGGCAAGACGGTCGGCATCGACCCCGACCTGGCGGACGCCCTCGGCAAGCAGCTCGGGGTGAAGTTCGTCTTCGAGAACGGCACGTTCGACACCCTGCTCACGGGCCTGCGCTCGAAGCGCTACGACCTGGCGATGTCGGCCATGACCGACACCAAGGACCGCCAGGACGGCGTCGACTCCGAGACGAAGAAGAAGGTCGGCGAGGGCGTCGACTTCATCGACTACTTCACCGCGGGCGTCTCCATCTACACCAAGAAGGGCGACGACAAGGGCATCAGCACCTGGTCGGACCTCTGCGGCAAGAGGCTGGTCGTCCAGCGGGGCACCGTCTCCCACGACCTCGCCAAGGCCGAGAGCGCCAAGTGCGGCGGCAAGGGCAAGATCTCCATCGAGGCCTTCGACAACGACCTCGAGGCCCAGACCCGCCTGCGCGGCGGCGGCGCCGACGCCGGCTCCTCCGACTTCCCGGTCGCCGCGTACGCGGTCAAGACCTCGGGCGGCGGCAACGACTTCCAGCTGGTCGGCGACCAGGTCGAGGCGGCCCCGTACGGCATCGCCGTCGCCAAGGGCAACGACGAGCTCACCAAGGCCATCGAGGCGGCCCTGAACGCGGTCATCAAGAACGGTGACTACGACAAGGTCATCGCCAAGTGGGGCGTCGACGCCGGCGCGGTCACCGAGGCCAAGATCAACGGCGGGTCCTGAGCCGGAACCGGCGCTGAAAGGCATCACCTGTGACTGACATCAAGAAGGCGGGGCCGACGGACACCCCGCCCACCCCGTCGGCGGGGCCGGAGGCGATCAAGGCCATACCGGTGCGCCACTACGGCCGGTACGTCTCGGCGATCATCACGCTCGGCCTCCTGGCCACGCTCGTCTACGCCTTCGCCCAGGGCGACATCAACTGGGCTGCGATACCGGACTACTTCTTCGACGACCAGATCCTCGAGGGTGTCAAGAACACCGTCATCATCACGGTCCTCTCGATGATCATCGGCGTGGTGCTGGGCATCGTGCTGGCCGTGATGCGGCTCTCCAAGAACCCGGTGACCACGTCCATCGCGTGGGGCTACATCTGGTTCTTCCGCGGGACCCCCGTCTACGTGCAGCTCCTGGTCTGGTTCAACCTGGGCATCGTGTTCGAGTACATCAATCTCGGGCCGATCTACAAGGACGAGTGGTCGTCCTTCATGACCCCGTTCCTGTGCGCGCTGCTCGGCCTCGGCCTCAACGAGGCGGCGTACATGGCGGAGATCTGCCGGGCCGGCCTCCAGTCGGTCGACGAGGGGCAGACCGAGGCGGCGCACGCCCTGGGCATGAGCCACGGCAAGACGCTCCGCAGGATCGTCGTCCCGCAGGCCATGCGCGTGATCGTGCCGCCGACCGGCAACGAGGTCATCAACATGCTGAAGACCTCCTCGCTCGCGGTCGCCGTGCAGTACACCGAACTGCTGCGCTCCACCCAGAACGTCTCGCAGACCTCGGGTGCGACCGTGGAGATGCTGTTCCTGGCGGCCGCCTGGTACATGGTGCTCACCTCCGTGCTCAGCATCGGCCAGTACTACCTGGAGCGGTACTACGCACGCGGCTCCAGCCGCAGCCTGCCGGACACCCCGTTCCAGAAGATCAAGGCGAACATGCTGTCGCTCGGACGCCCGAAGGGAGGTGCCGCATGACCGCCATGGTGAAGGCCGAGGGCGTACACAAGTCCTTCGGCCCCGCACACATCCTCAAGGGCATCGACCTCGAGGTCGCCCCGCGTGAGGTCTTCTGCCTGATCGGCCCCTCCGGTTCCGGCAAGTCGACGTTCCTGCGGTGCATCAACCACCTGGAGCAGATCAACGCCGGCCGGCTGTACGTCGACGGCGATCTGGTCGGCTACCGCCAGAAGGGCGACAAGCTCTACGAGCTCAAGGACAGCGAGGTCGCGCTGAAGCGCCGGGACATCGGCATGGTCTTCCAGCGCTTCAACCTGTTCCCGCACATGACGGCCATCGAGAACGTCATGGAGGCACCGATCCAGGTGAAGGGCGAGGCCAAGGCCGTCGCCCGGGCCCGCGCGGAGCGGTTGCTGGACCGGGTGGGCCTGTCCGACAAGGCGAAGAACTATCCGTCCCAGCTCTCCGGCGGTCAGCAGCAGCGCGTGGCCATCGCCCGCGCCCTGGCCATGGAGCCGAAGCTGATGCTCTTCGACGAGCCCACCTCGGCGCTCGACCCGGAGCTGGTCGGCGACGTCCTGGACGTCATGCGCGGACTGGCCGAGGACGGCATGACGATGATCGTCGTCACGCACGAGATGGGCTTCGCCCGTGAGGTCGGCGACGCGCTGGTCTTCATGGACGACGGCGTGGTGGTCGAGTCCGGCCACCCCCGCGACGTCCTGACGAACCCGCAGCACGACCGGACGAAGTCCTTCCTGTCCAAGGTGCTGTAACAGCGTCGCGCGCAGCGAGGAGGGCGGTACGGACCCGGTCCGTACCGCCCTCCTCGCTTTCTCCGCGCGCCCTACTTCACGGCGAGGACCAGGCTGTCCGACGGTGAGGCCCAGACCGCGCGCGCCTCGCCGAACCCGGCCTCGCGGAGGGTGCGGGCGTGCCAGCCGGCGGACGGCATGTCGCCGTCGGCGTGTTCGCCGTAGATCGCGAACCGCTCGGCGGTGGGTGCCGCGAGGGCCGGGTCCTTCGCCGCCAGGGCCCACCACTCCCGCCAGTCGACGGCGCCTGTGGCCTTGGCCCGGTCCATGACGGCGTGCCGGTGGGCACGTTCGGCGGCGTTGATGCGGGGGGTGTCCGCGTCGATCATGTGGTCGGCGTTCATGAAGACCCCGCCGTCCCTGACCAGTCCGCCGATCCTCCCGTACAGGGCCGCGAGCGGTCCGCTGTGCAGCCAGTGCAGCGCGGTGGCGGTGAGCACCGCGTCGTACGAGGCGTGGGGCAGCCGCTCGGTCCAGGTGGCGTCCTTCAGGTCGGCGGTGACGAAGGTGACCCGGTCGTCCCCCTCGAAGGTGCCGCGCGCGATGGCGAGCAGCGCCGGGTCCAGGTCGACGCCCGTACTGGTGGCGTGGGGGAACCGCTTGAGGAGCCGGTCCGTGATACTGCCCGTACCGCACGCGAGGTCGAGCACTCTCGGTTCGGGCCCCACGAAGGCCTCCACCATGTCGAGCATCACCCGGAACCGCTCCTCGCGGTCCGGCATGTACCACTCCTGCTGCCGGTCCCAGCTCTCCTGCCAGGACTGCCAGTCGGTGCCTGTCGCCGTCACTCGAACCTCCACCTGTACGTACGTCCGTAAGACCCGATACACGCGACCACCCATTACACTGGTCGGCACACCGACCATAGACCGACGCCGTAAGGACTACAAGTGGAACTGGCCTATTACTCGGACTACGCCGTGCGTCTGGTCAACACCGAGGAGCCGGCCCGCAACAAGGACTCGCTCACCACGGTCGAGTCCGTCCGTGAGCTGTTCGGTGCGAACGCCCAGGCGGCCCGCCGCGCGACCGACGCGGACGTGACCCGCTTCCGGTCCGTGCGCGGCCGGCTGCGCGCGGTGTTCGAGGCGGCCGACAACGGCGAGGAGACCCTCGCGGTCGACCTGCTCAACTCACTCCTGCTGGAGTTCCCGGTGAGCCCGCAGATCTCCGGCCATGACATCCGGGACGAGGACGACAAGCCGGACTGGCACATGCACCTCGCCGACCATCCGTCGAACGCGACGGCGGGCTTCGCCGCGATCGCGGCGATGGGCCTCGCCTTCCACCTCACGTCGCACGGCGTGGACCGGCTCGGCCTGTGCGAGGCGGCGCCGTGCCGCAACGCCTACCTCGACACCTCCACCAACCGCTCGCGGCGCTACTGCTCCGACCGCTGCGCGACCCGCGCCAACGTCGCCGCCTACCGGGCCCGCAAGCGCCTGGAGACGGAGCGCTCCGCCGACACGCGCCGTACCGCGGACACCGCCCAGCGCAGCACCCCGGGCAGCGACCGCTGATCCTTCCTCAGGGGCCGGTAGCGGGCCCGCACACGGGCCAGCACGAGCTCCCCGGGCACCGTCCCGTAGTCCGTGCTGTCCCCGCCCGCGTACGCGTTGTCGCCCAGCACCCACCAGCCGCCGTCGCGCCGCTCCGCCGCGCGTTTGACCACCAGCAGATCCTGCTGGAAGGGATGACGCAGGATCACCACGTCCCCCGGGCGCACCGGCGCCCCGCGCTGCACGAGCAGCCAGTCCCCGTGGTAGAGCGTGGGCACCATCGACGGCCCCGTCACCTCGACCACCTGGAACGCCCTGCGCTCCGCCCGCCCGCTCCACGGCTCCTGCGCCGGTTCCGGCATCTGTGGCACCTCCCGGTCCATCCTCCCGTGCACGGCTGCGCGCACCGCTTCGTATTTTCGGCCACAGGTCCCGTCCTCGCCCCGGACTTTTGGCCTAAGCCCTAGGGGGCAGCCGCAAAAAGCGGCTCCCCACGGAGTAATGTCCCACCTGAGAAGACGATCACGAGGAAGGACAGCTCCATGCTTTCCCGCCTGTTTGCCCCCAAGGTGAAGGTCAGCGCTCACTGCGACCTGCCCTGCGGTGTGTACGACCCGGCCCAGGCCCGCATCGAGGCGGAGTCCGTCAAGGCCGTCCAGGAGAAGTACCAGGCCAACGAGGACGCGGACTTCCGCACGCGCGCCGTTCTGATCAAGGAACAGCGTGCCGAGCTCGCGAAGCACCACGTCTCGGTGCTCTGGAGCGACTACTTCAAGCCCCCGCACTTCGAGAAGTACCCGGAGCTGCACCAGCTGGTCAACGACACCCTGAAGGCGCTCTCCGCGGCCAAGGGCTCGAATGACCCGGCCACGGGCCAGAAGGCTCTGGACCTGATCGCCCAGATCGACAAGATTTTCTGGGAGACCAAGAAGGCTTGATCTCTGGTTAGGCCGTCTGACCTGCGGTTTCGCTGGTCGGACTCCCTACCCGTCCGCACCCGGTCCGCAGGCCGCCGAGCACGGCGTCCATCACGGACCGGGTGCGGTCTTCTTCGCCCGGCCACAGATGCGCGTAGATCCGCAGGGTGATGACTGCGGACGCGTGGCCGAGGACCATCTGGACCTGCTTGACGCTCGCACCGCCCGCGATGAGCGCGGAGGCGTAGAAGTGCCGCAGGTCGTGGGTCACCATGTGCGGCAGCCCGACGGGCTTGCGGCCCTCACGCTTGGCTGCTTCGCTCTCCGCCGCCTGGAGCGCCCTACGTGCGCAATTCCACTCGGTTTTCCAGCGGCGGTAGTTGAGCGGTTCCCCCTCCTCCATCGTGAACAGCCACTCCATGGAGGGGCGCGCGGCGAGGTGCCCGAGGAGCGCGTCGGTGACGACCTCCCCGACCGGAACCGTACGCCGGGACTTCGCGGTCTTCGGCGGGCCGATCTTCCCCGACTGGAGCCGCTGCCGCTCCACGCGAATGCTGCCGGCCTTGAAGTCGACGTCCGACACCTTCAGGCCCAGCAACTCACCTATGCGCAAGCCTGACCCTGCGAGCACGACGACGGCTGCCCGGATGTACGGCGGCATCACGCGTGCCATGGCCTCGACCTGAGCGACGGTGGGCGGGGTGACCTCCTCGTCCGGAATGACCGGAAGGGTGATCCGGCGGCACGGGCTGGAGGCGATGACCTTGTCGTCCACGGCCGCCGTCATGACGCGCACGAGGACGTCGTGGACGTTCCGGACACTGCCCGGACCGAGCTGGTCGGACAGGTGCTTGAACAGCACTTGTATGTCGTTGCGGCGTATCGCCGCCAGGGAGCGGGCACCCAGCGCCGGTACGAGGTGGAGCCGGAGCGCGTTGTCGGTGATGCGCTCACCCGCCTCGCTCGCGATGAGCGAGCCCTGCCACCTCTCGGCGTACTTCTCGAAGGTGACGCGACCGGCACGCGGGTCGACGTACTGACCGGTGACCACGCTGGTCGTGACCTCGTCGAGCCAGCGCTGGGCGTCGAGCTTCCGGTCGAAGTGGCGGGCGTGCTCCTTGCCGTCGAGGTCGCGGTATCGGGCACGCCATTTGCCGTTGGGGCGCTTCTGGATGTTCGCCAAGTGGCTTCTCCTTCGTGCTGGTTGTCAGTAGTGACCCCCGTCCTCGATGTCGCCGCTGAGGACGCGGGCGTCCCGCTCGTCGCCCATGAGGCGGAGGCACTGCTCGTGGATCGCCCGCGAGCTGTCGGGGTGGGCCTTGATATGGCCGGCGACGGCGACCACAGCACGGTGCAGGCGGTCGCGGGCGTCACGGGTCTCGTAGAACGCTTCGACGGCTTCCTGGACGAGCCGTCGGCTGTCGACGTCGAGCCCTTCGAGGGGCGGCGACATCAGCTCTTCGAGGGGGAGCTCGAAGACGCGGGAGAAGGCGAGCGCCTCGTCGAGGTTGATCCGGCGACGGGGTGAGCCGTTCTCGATGCGCCACACGGCCGTCTGGTTCATCTTCACGCCGGCTCTGGTCACGCGCTCAGCCAGCTCGGTCGTGCTCCACCCTCTGACCTCGCGCTCCAGGGCCACGCGGCCCGCCACGTTGCCTTCGCTGTAGAGCAGCGGCACCTCGCCACCCTCGGTCTTCTCGCTTGCCATCGAACCTCCATCGCGACCGTCGCTATCCAAATTGAAACATGAGCTTCCCGGTTTGGCTAACCGCCGATCATGAGGTACAGATTATGCAGATCGAATCGCCACCTAGCCGAAAGGGAACGCATGCGATACCTGACCACCGCCGAGGTCGCCGAGCGCTACCGCACCGCTGAGAGCACCGTCCGCTACTGGCGCCAGCTCAAGAAGGGGCCGCGCGGCATCAAGGTCGGCAAGCGGGTGCTCTACCCCGAGGCCGAACTGCTGCGCTACGAGCGCGCGCTGATCGACGGCGGAGAGGACTGGGGCCTGGCCTCATGAGCCGCCGGACCGCCCGGACACGGGAACGGCCCTCGGCGCGCCTACGCCGAGGGCCGGAGATCCCCTTGCACCTCGCCCATCCCTGAACGAACTGGTCGGGGGCGAGACCTTGCCCGTCTCGCCCCCACCTGAGAGGAACATCTATGAAGGACCCTACGTCCCCCGCCACCTCGAAGGCATCCGGTGTTGCCTGGCCACCGATCGCGGTCCCGGGCCAGGGTCTGCCTCGCGACCGAGAAGCACGCCCCGCCATCGGAGGCCCGCCCGCCGATGCTCCGAGCCGGAGCTCACGCGATTCCCGACCTGCCGAAGCTAGTGCCCCGACAACAGCGTCGGACAGCGCAGGCGTTCCTGCTCCAGGCGGACCAGAGTCCCAAGATAGCGGCGGGCCGGCAGGCGAAGGCAGCGCGCTGCTGGACGATCTCCGCACGGCGATCGGGCGGTACGTGGTGCTGCCGAGCGACGAGGCCCTGACCGCCGTCACCCTCTGGGTCGCGGCCTCCCACTGCCAGCCTGGCCTCCAGCACGCGCCGCGGCTGGCGGTGGTCGGGCCGACCAAGGGGTGTGGCAAGTCCCGCCTCCTGGACGTTCTCTACGAGACCGTCCACCAGCCGATGATGACGGTGAACACCTCCCCCGCGGTCGTCTTCCGCGTCATCGGCAAGAACCCGCCGACGCTGCTGGTGGACGAGGCCGACACCATCTTCGGCCCCAAGGCGGGCGACAAGGAGGACCTGCGCGGCCTTCTGAACGCCGGGCACCAGCGCAACCGGCCCGCCTGGCGGATCTCCGGGCCGGAGCACAAGCCGACCGCGTTCCCCACCTTCGCCATGGCGGCGCTGGCCGGCATCGGCGACCTGCCGGACACGATCATGGACCGGGCGATCGTCATCCGCATGCAGAAGCGCAAGCCGGGTGAGCGGATCACCCCGTTCCGATCGCGATACTCCGTACCGGAACTGCACGCGATTCGCGACCGGCTGGCCGACTGGCTGGTCCCGCAGCGCGGCACCGTCGCGGGCGCGGTGCCGAAGATGCCCGTCGAGGACCGCGCCGCCGACACATGGGAGCCGCTCGTCATCGTCGCCGACCTCGCCGGCGGGCACTGGCCCGCGCGGGCACGTGCCGCCTGTCTGGCGATGACGCGCAACGAGGTGGTCCAGGACGAGCAGACGACGCTGAAGACACGGCTGCTGCGTGACATCCGCCGCGTCTTCGACCAGGAGGGCAGCAAGGAGGCACTGCGCAGCCAGGACCTGCTCGCCGCCCTCATCCAGGACGCCGAGGCCCCGTGGGCCGAGTACGGCACCAAGGGGCTCAACGCCTACCACCTGGCGAATCTGCTGCGCGACTTCGGCATCAGCCCGGCCAACCACCGGTTCGAGAACGGCAGGCAGGCCAAGGCGTACGCCCGCAACCAGTTCGTGGACGCATGGGCCCGCTACTGCCCCGACCCCGCCCCGTCGGCACCCACCGCCGAGGTCCCGGCACGTCCGGCCCAGGGCAGGCCGCCCGCCCCTCCGTCCGGGGCGCTGCCCACCGGCCCGCCGGGAAGGCCCGCAGGGCCCAGGCCCACTCGCTGACACCAGGTCCGCATCAATCCGTCGCATCCGTCCCCGCGCAGGTCAGCGCGGGGACGGACCTCCTCGCCGTTACGGATCGATCCGTACCTGCGGCCCTCTCCGTACCTGTGCTGACCAGCCACGCGACGGATGCGACGGATGCGACGGCACCACCCCTCACGACTGACGGAGCACCACCATGCCCGAATCGAACTCCGACGACACCACCTCCCGCCGCCGTAGGAGCCTGTTCAGGCTCACCCGACGACCAGCAGCAAGCTGGAGCGAACGAGCCTCTAACGAGGCTTCGTCCGCGCTTGCCCCCGCCCCAGGGGTGGCAGAGGACAAGGCCGAGCGCCAGGGGGCGCCCGAGCCGGAGGAGGGGGTGGCCGAGGGCTCCGGCCAGCCCGCAGCCGACTCCGCTCCTCGCAGTACGCCGGCCGATGCCCCACCGCTTGTCGAGCAGCCCTCCTGGCGGGATCTCGACTCCCCCGCCCTGCCCGCGCAGATGAACCGCAAGCGCACCGTGGAGAAGCGCGACCAGGAGAAGACCATCCGCTTTACACGCACCGCAGTCCAGGTGATCAGCGCCGCCGCTCACCAGCGCGGTCAGAGGTTCGCCGGATTCGTCGGGGACGCAGCCCTGGCTGTTGCGCAGGGCAAGGCGGCGATGGTCGGCAGCCCGGAGGACGATCCTCTCCGCCCGCTGATCGAGGCCGTCGAGGCGCACACCGTCGCGCTGAACCGCATCGGCGGCAACCTCAACCAGATCACCGCAGCCATCAACCGAGGAACCGTGCCCGAGCACGCCGAGACGGTTCTCGACCGCGTCGAGCAAGCAGCACAGAACAGCTTCCACCTCATCGACCAGCTCCTCGCGAACGGCACGCCCCATGGTTCCTGACGTCTCCACCGGCTCCGACAGCCGCGGACTGATCGCCTACCTCTTCGGCCCTGGGCGCCGCGACGAGCACACCAACCCCCACATCGTCGCCGCATGGGACATGGCCGGCGCTCCCGACCCCGGCCGCGACCCGGCAGCCACCTACTCCCAGCTCGCCAGGCGACTCGACCACCACGTCGATCTCCGCACCCGCGAGCTAGGCGGCAAGAAGCCACCGCAGCACGTCTGGCACTGCCCGGTCCGCACCGCGCCCGGCGACCGCTACCTCACCGACGCCGAGTGGGCCGAAGTCGCCCGCCGCGTCGTGCACGCCACGGGCATCGCCCCCGACGGCGACGAGCGGGCCTGCCGATGGATCGCGGTACGCCACGCCGAAGACCACATCCACATCATGGCCACCACCGTCCGCGCCGACGGACGCCGCCCACGCACCCACCAGGACGGCCGACGAGCTCAGGCCGAGTGCCGTCGGATCGAAGCTGAGTTCGGTCTGCGCCGCCTGAAGTCCGGCGACCTCACCGCGCCCCGCACCCCCACCGGTGCCGAACGCGCCAAGGCCGAGCGCCAGGGCCAGACCGTGACGGCACGGCACTGGCTGCGCGAGCGGGCATACGCGGTCGCCGCCGCAGTACACACCGAAGCCGACTACTTCACCGTGCTGCAGTCCCTCGGCATCAAGGTCAAGACACGCCTCGGCCCCGAGAGCGGCGACGTGATCGGCTACAGCCTCGCCGCACCCGGCGACACCAACAGCGCTGGCGAACCCATCTGGTACGGCGGCTCGAAACTCGCCCCCGACCTCTCCATCAACCGCCTCCGCGAACGCCTCCCCGACCAGGAGGTAACCGACCGCCCCAGGTTCGCGGCAGATCCCGCCGAGCCGTGGCAGCACACCATCACCGCGATTCAGACGGCGCACTTCGCCCTCGACTCCGACGACCATGCCGCCGCCCAAGGCCAGCTCGCCGCCTTCGGCGACGTCCTCTACAACATCGCCAGCGCCACACCCGGCCCGCACCGCGCAGAGCTACGCGCAGCGGCCTCGGCGTTCAACCGCGCCCGTCGCTCCGCCACCCGCGCCGACCACCAAGCAGCCCACGCCCTGCGCCAAGCCGCCAAGGAACTCGCCTATGCCTCCAACGAACCCGGCGGACTCGCCATAGCCCTGCTCTTCGCCACCGTGCACCTGGCCCGCGCCGCCGCCAAGTGGCACGAGCAGCGCGGCCACGAACAGCAGGCCGCAGCCGCCGACGAAGCCTTCCACCACCTCCAGGCCGGCTACGAGCAGGCCGCCGCGCCCGCCTTGGCGGAGCTTGCCCACCGTGCACCACAAGCCGCGAGCGCCAGCCGCTTCGAGCGGGACGTGCGCGCCGCCCTCCCCGACCACGCCGACCGAATCCTCGCCGACCCCACTTGGACCGCCCTGACCACAACCCTGGCTCAAGCCGAAACCGCCGGCCACAACCCTCGACGTCTCCTGATCGAAGCGAGCGCCCAACGAGAGCTCGACAGCGCCGAGCGCCCCGCTGAGGTCCTCAACTGGCGTATCGCCGCCCAACCGAACCGGCGGACGCAAGCAGCTCGCAGCCGAAGCACCCTGAGGAGCGTCTCGCCCGAGTCCGCCGTCATCCGTCCTTCGACCTCACCACCGATAGGCAGCAGGTCCGAAGAACGCAGTCGAAGCCGCTAAGCCCGCCAGCCGCCCCACCACTGCCATGGTGGGCCGTTGAACGTCTGAGTGCGTGCGAGGGGCAGCAATCCGAGCCGGGCCTGTCGCCGAGTGCTCACGGGCCTTGCCCCTCCGGAGAGCCCCCGCGGAGCCCTCCGCCACAAGCGGTCAGGCCGGAGGAGCCGCAGTGTCTACTCAAACAGCATGAGCGTCTCTGCTGAATCACGTTTGCCGCCAGGGTCCGGGCTGTGCCGGAACGCCGACGAGCGACGCGTGGCTCACGCCACGGCGTAGTCGGCGAGCGAGGGTTCCAACAGGCCGAAGGCGGTGTCCGCCTCCACGATGACAGTGGCGGAGATCCGGGCGTTGCCCTCGCCGGCGAGGGTGAGCTCCTGGATGCGCTGGAAAAGGGTGCGGTGCACGGATCCGAGCAGGGCGGCGGCGGTGCGGGGGGCGATGTCGCCGCGGGATGCGCCGACGGCGTCGGCCAGGGCATCGGCCAGGGCTGCCTCGCGCAGGTCGTGTAGATCGCGCAGGCGAGCGGAGAGGGTGGGGCTGTCGGCGACCATTCGGGCGAAGTCGGGGCCGGAGAACCCGGCGACCGGGTTGGCATCCGTGGCCGCGTCCAGGAAGGCGCGGCGCAGGGCCGACAGGCCCGACTCGCCGACCCGACGGCCCGTCACGGTGTGGGCCAGGGAGGCGGTGAAGGCGTCCTGATGGTCCAGTGCCAGGTCCTCCTTGCGTGGGAAGTAGTTGGTCACCGTCTTCTTCGCCACCCGTGCGGCGGCGGCGATCTCGGCGATGGTGGTCCGCTCGAAGCCCTGGGTGAGGAACAAGCCGGTGGCGACGTCGGAGATGAGCTGCCGGGTCTCTTGCTTCTTCGATTCCCGCAGGCCGGCAGGGGGTGCGGACGAGGTGGCGTTTGTAGTCATGAGGCAATCTTACCCTCGTGGCATTTATATGTTGACTCCCCGCCGAGGTTCGGGTTAAGTTTACGTCCGTCGCAAGTTTTCCACGAAACTAAGAATGGATGTGCCCATGCTCGAACTCCGCCCTGTCGCCGTTCTCATCGCACCCGTCAAGATCGGCCCGGTCCTGACCGAGCGCACCAGCCGTACCCCGTCACTGCCTCGCGGAAAGCGCCCCACCCGCGCCATCCCCGCTCCCACCCGCCAAGTTCCCCCGAAGGCCCGCAATCTGCCGCGCCGCTCCGGCTACTGACCTGCACCCACCCGGCACCCGTCCTTTCGCCTCCCGGAAACCACAGAGGAGAATCACCTTGCAGATCACCGCCTCCACCATCTCGCTCACCGTCGACGACGTCGCCGCCTCCCAGGCGTTCTTCACCACCCGCCTCGGCTACACCGAGCAGGCCGCCGCCGACGGCTTCGCCTCGCTCACCCGGCCGGACGCGGCCGCCGACATCGTCCTGCTCGCCGGCGGCATCGAGATATTGCCGCCCGAGCAGCGGGACCAGCGCGCCTCCGGCCTCATCCTCGCCTTCACCCTCACCGCCGGAATCGAGGAGGAGGAGAAGCGGCTGCGCGCCGAGGGCGTGGACATCACCATGCCGCTGCGCGAGGAACCCTGGGGCGAGCGGCTCTTCCAGGTCACCGATCCCAACGGCGTGATCGTCCAGTTCGTCGAGTGGGTCACGCCGTCCAGCTCTGAGAACGCCTGACAACCCTCCACCCCGCGTGGCCACATCGCATCCACACTCGGCACCACACGCCCCTCATCATGTGGGACAACCCGCAACCCGGCAGCCGCGGCATCCTTGCCCGCTCGGCAAGGTTCATCCGGTCGTGGATGCCGCACCAGATCGAGGTGTTCACCTCGATGCGGCTCGTGAAGGTCATCGTGTGGAAGGCGGAGAGCGCCGGCAGCTTCAGTCCGGCAGCCACCATCTTCCCCAGCGCGATATTGATCAGAGCGACTGGGCGGTTCGTCTACGCGGCCTCGTTGCGGAACACCGCCTCAGCGATCTGCCCTGCCTGAAACTGCGTGTACTTCGCCCACCCGCTGGCGCGCCTCAGCACGTTGCCGCTCAGCGGTGCGGCTCGTCTCGTGCAGCCCGACCGACCGTAAGGACGCCATGCCCGCCTACGCCATAGCTCACCTGCAAGAGGCCGCACCACACCCGGAGATCGTCGAATACATCGAGCGCATACCCGCCACCTTCGAACCGTACGGCGGCCGCTTCCTCGTGCACGCCACCCAGCACGAGGTGAAGGAGGGCAGCTGGCCCGGACACGTCGTGGTGATCGGCTTCCCCGGGATCGCCGAGGCGCGGGCCTGGTGGGACTCACCCGCCTACCAGGCGATCGCACCGCTGCGCTCACGGCACATCGAAGGCGACATCATCCTGGTCGAAGGCGTTTCCGAGGACTACGACCCGACCGCCACCACAAAGGCTATGAGGGAGGCGCTGCCTGCCCATTAAGCCCGGGCCCCAGGCTGCAGAGCCCGCCTCCGCCGGCCCGAGCTCGTGAACAGACTCACCCCCCGAGGCCCAACAGGCGAGGTACGGCTCGTCGGTTCCGCCTATGCGTCGGTCGCAACAAGGTGACATCGAGGCCAGGAGTATTCAGGCGGCGTCGCCCGCCGACACCCGAGACACCCACGACGCAGCCTCTTTCAGATGTCCCGGCTGCAGTCCCACGTACGGATCAGGCTCGATGAGGAGAGTCGCCACTCCCCGGGCGGTGCGCTCCGCAGCCCAGTCGTAGTCAAGGCTGCTGAAGTCGTCATCGATCCATACGGTCAGAGCTTGGCCCAGCCACGCGTCGACGTGATCGCGCTTCCACAGGTAGCCGTTGGGATGGCTGGTGGTGATCGGCAGGCGCGGGAGGTCGACGTACGGCAGGTCTGGCAGGCCCAGGAGGGGTCCGATGAGGGTGGCGGCATCCTGCCGCCAGCTGGTGCACCAGACCGGGGTGAACAGGCCGGTGCGGATGACGTCCAGGAGCAGGCGGCCGTGCTCGGGGTTGAGCCAGACGGTGACCGGGTTGTCGGCGCTCCGGCCTTCGGGGACTACGTCGTGGCGAGTGTGGGTGGCCGGGGTCGAACCGTCTGCGGCGGGGAAGGGTATGAGGACGCCGTCGACATCGAGGAGCAGGTAGGACGAGCGCATCGGTTCCTCCAGCGGTCAGAGCTTGTGGGCGCGGATCAGCAGAGTGGCGGGCGAGCGGCCCATACGGAGGTCGTGGAACTCCTCTGCGGAGCTGAGGCGGAAGCCGCTCCGGCTGAGGTGCCGCTCCCAGCGTTCGGCGTCGAACTCCCAGCGGGCGATGGGGAGACGGGTGCGGTCGGGCAGAGTGACGAAGTCTCGGCGAGGCCGGTCGTCGCCGGAAGCGCCGCGCCCACGGCGCTGCGGGTGCGGGACGGAGAAGGCGAGCACCCGACCGGGCTTGAGGCGTTGAGCGATGGCTGCCAGCAGGAGCTCGGGAGCGACGAGCCCCACCGCGCCGAAGACGGAGTAGATCGCGTCGAACTGCTCGTCGGAGGCGTGCAGATAGTGCAGAGCGTGCCCGGCAACGAAACCGAGGTTGTTCAGTCGGCCGTAATGGGAGCGGGCGCGGCGAACCTGAAGTCCGACGAAGTCGACGCCGGTGACGTGAGCACCGTGGCGGGTGGCGAGGTGGGCGGCGTTGTGGCCGGGGCCGCAGCCGAGTTCCAGTAGGCGCTTGCCGCGTGGGGCCGGGCCGAGGATCTCGGCGGCGGGGCCTTGGCCGGGTCTCGTGGTCCATTCCATCCGGGCGGGCACGGCCAAGGGTTCGGCGAGCCCGGCGGCGGTGCGCTGGATGGCGTGGGCGTGCCACGGCGAGGTCTGGGCGAGCACGTCAGATCTCCAGGAGGTGGAGCACGTCGGTGAGGTGGCGGCGGACGACCTTGATGTAGCCGGGGTCGGTGGCAGGGTCGTTGATCCAGCGAACCGACTGCTCCATGAACCACTCGACGGCCCACATGCGGTGCCAGCCCAGCGCCCAGTTCTCGGCGGTCAGCCCGCCCCGCGAGACGAGAGCGTCCGGAGTGCCGCCGGCAACGACGTACTGCTCCAGAAAGACGCGCAGCCGCAGGGGATGCGGAGGCTCGATGGTCCCGTGCCAGCTGGCGAGGTCGAGCAGGCCGGGACCGGTGAAGGCGCGGGCGAAGTCGAGCAGCCACCACCCGCGCTCGCCGACATGCAGGCTGGTGGGGTGGAACTCCGAATGCACCCATCCGAAGGGCGCCAGCGTCGCTCCGGCCGAGCGAGCTTCCGCGGCCTGAGCGATTCGGTCGAGCGCCTTCTCGACATCGTCGGCGTCCTGCCACCGGTCGGCCTTGCGTAGCCGTTCGAGATGCTCCAGCGCTCGGACAGGCAGCATACGTAGCCGCTCCTGGTCGAGGACCGGCAGGGCGGAAGCCGTACGGGTGCTGTGCAGGACCACAGCCGCGGCGACGCCGTCGAGGTCATCGGCATCGCGGGCGGACGGCCCGAGATCTTCCATGAGCATCCCGAGCCAGCCGTCGAGAACGGCGGAGGTGTGGAGCTGGGGCACGGGGACGCCAAGCGTGCGGGCCAGGCGAAGGGCTTGGTCCTCGCTGTCGAAGGGCTTCTTGGCGTACTTGAAGATGGCCGTGGAGCCTTCGGGGAAGGTGACGCGCTCGACGCCGGACATAGACCACACCCGCACCTCCTCCCGTCGGACAGTGGGCTGGCCGGTCGCGGTGAGCAGGTTGTCGAGGAGTTCGGCGCTGGGGTTCGTGGGCATGTGAGGGCTCCGGGGGATGGTGGCGTCCGGGGCGGGCGAGGGAGGCCGGCCCGCCCCGTAGCTTGATCGGGTGGGTTACGCGGCGGGATTCACGCGGTGGGCGTAGACCTGCTCGATCCAGCCCGCCTTGAACGCGGCGAGGTCGTCGCGGAACCTGGCCATCGACGCCCCGTAGGGCGCGACCACGCCGCCGGACTGGTCCGGCACGGACTGGCAGCCGTGCACGAGCCGGCCGCCGAGGGCGGCGTGGGCCTTGATCGACTCGATCCGGCGGTGCTCGTTGAACCAGCCACCGTGGTAGACCTCGTCGAGCATCCCGCCCATCTCGTCGTCCAGGTCGAAGACGACGGAGGTGGCGGCCGGGAAGAACCAGCACGGGCCGATGTTGGAGATGTGCCCGTCCAGCTCGACTTTGTTGAGCGCCATCAGCGTGGCCGCCTCACGGAGCATCCTCAGGTGCTCGACGGTGATCTGCGGGAGGCCGAGGCCGGCCAGGTGCTCCTCGCGGAAGAGGTACGAGTACACCTCGTACGCCGTCGCCAGCACGCGGGCCGCGTCGGAGGTGGACTCGCCGTGGTTCTTGATGAAGTCAAGCGCGAGCTGCTCGACCGCGCTCTCGGTCGTCTCGTCCACGTCGAGGAGCTGAGTCTTGATCAGCTCCCAGTCGGCGACGAGCCAGGTGTTCGACTCGAAGCGGAAGAAGTACTCGGCCGGGTCGATGGTGATGCGCCGGCCGTCGACCTGAATGCCGGGCAGGCGGTTCCAGCGCGGGTCGAAGGCGTCGGGCAGCTCGACCGTGATGGTTGCGGTGTCGATGGTGGTCACCGTGTCTCCGTCTCTGATCGTCCGGGGCGAGGCATAGGAATGCCCGAACCCGTTGGGGCGCACGGAACTTGGGAGCCGCCCGGCCCGCGATGCCGTGAGTGGGGCGGCTGTCGATAAGTGAACCGCCCGCTACGCAGAGTGGGTACGGTGTGAGCGAGGTCAAGCGGTATACACGGTTTACGGATACGGAGCGGAGGCGATCGTGCCGGCACCGACCAGCGCCAACTCCCGCCTGCGCGACACGATCAACGCCGTCGGGTGCACGTACGAGGCACTCGCCAGGGACGTACGCCGGATCGCTGCCGAGAACGGCGAACTGCTCCAGACCAACAAGTCGGCCATCTCCCACTGGGTGGGCGGTGCCCGCACGCCGTCCGGCAGGGCCGGCCAGTACCTTGCCGAAGCCCTCTCCCGGCGGCTGGGCCGGGTCGTCACTCGAACCGAGCTCGGCCTCCACTCACCCGATACGGAGTCGCCACCGGACACCGACCCCGTCACCGCGGTCACCGACCTCGGCCGCGCGGATGTCGAGCGCCGCCGCTTCCTCGCCATCGCCGCTTTCACCACGGCCGGCGTGGCCATGCCGCTCCTGCACGACCACGAGGCCACCTCGCGGATGCTCCGCGCCCGCACCGCCCGTTCCCTCGTCGGCAGCGACGACATCGACGTCGTACGGCAGATCACGGCGGCCTTCAGCGCCGCCGACGAACGCCTCGGCGGCGGCCACGGCCTCACCACAGTCACCGCCTACCTCGCCGACACGGCAGCCCCCATGCTGCGCGGCCGCTTCCCCACAGAAGCCTTACGCCAGGCAGCCTTCGGCGCCGTCGCCGAACTCGCCTACCTCGCAGGCTGGAAGCACCACGACCTTGGACAAGAAGGCGCTGCCCAGCGCTACTACCAGGTCGGCTACCAGCTCGCCTGCGAAGCCGACCCCCACGGCCACGCCGCATGGATGATGCGCGCCCTCGCCCACCAGTCCCTCAGCCTCAAGCAACCCCACCACTGCGTGGACCTCGTCAAAGGCGCGCTCGCCCGCGGCCTCGGCCACGTCGACGGCCAGACGGAAGCGCTCCTCCACATCACGCACGCCCGCGCCTACGCAGCCGTCGGCGAGAACCCATTGGCCGCTCGTGCTCTGCTCGCCGCCGAAGACGCCCTCCTCCGCGAGGACGGTCCCCAGCCCAGCTTCTCCCGCGTCAGCGGCCCCGCCGCCGGCACCGTGGCCAGCCACACCGCCCGCACGCTGACCGACCTCGCCGACCACATCGGCACGGAACAACAGCACCGCGACGCGCTCACCCGCTGGGACCCGGAGAAGTACAAGCGCGTCCACGCACTCACCCACGCCGACCTCGGCGACAGCCTCGCAGCCCAAGCCCGAGCCGATGAAGCCGTCGCCGCCTGGACACAGGCCCTGGTCCTCATGGAAGGCATGACCTCAAACCGCACCCGCAAGGCGATCACCTCGCTCCGCTCCACGCTCGCGATCTACCAGCGCCGCCGCGTCCCCGGGGCCGCAGATCTCGCCCGCCGCGCCCGCGAGGCCCTCGCCTAACATGCCCAACAACCCGCCCGACGAAGGGAACCCCGTGGCCCAGCAGACCGACAACCGCCCCCCGGCCCTCAAGCCGGCACTCGACTCGATGACCCTGCTGGTCGCGGCCGTCATCGTCCACGACACGGCCACCAACCGCGTCGTGCTCCTCCAGCGCAGCGAGAACGCGAAGTTCGCCCAGGGGATGTGGGACCTGCCCGTCGGCAAGAGCGAACCGGGCGAGCCCATCACCGAGACGGCAGTCCGCGAGCTCTACGAGGAGACCGGCCTCACGGTGAAGCCGGAGTCCCTCAAGGTCGCCCACATCATTCACGGCGCCTGGGGCGTCGAAGCCCCCAACGGCTTCCTCACCGTCGTCTTCGCTGTCCACGAATGGGCTGGCGAACCCGAGAACCGCGAACCCCGCAAGCACTCTCAGGTCCAGTGGGTCGACGCCGACGCAGTACCCGAGAATTTCGTCGACACCACTTCAAGTGCCCTTCACCGATACCTCACGGGAGGCCCTGAGGTCTCCCTCGACGGCTGGCATTAGAAGCGTCAACTGCGGCTCGACCAGTTGCCAGGGCGGCACTTCGCCAATTGAACCCGCCTCCTGGAAGGGCGGCGATCCCGTTCTCAGCGAAGTATGCATGAGTGGAGGACAGCAGAACCCCTCGTCGAGGACACCGGTGCGATCTTGCAAAACTCCCCCGCGCGCCCACCCAATGCGAAGCCAGTGGCAAGCAAACGCTGCCAGTCAACGGCTGGGATTCTTCCTCTGCATGCGCTTCACAATTCGCTCCTCAGTGCGATCAATTTCGACTTGCGCATCCGCGAAGGCCCGCGAACAAGCCGACCTCATTTCCTCAATCGCCCGCATGCAAAGAAGCACCTCAACATCTGGACCTTCCGGAGCTCCGCTAACCGCAAGAGAGAACGTAACTTGAATCAACGAGTTGAGCGCCATGATCGCCGGATCGATAAGCCCTACATTGACCTTTCCGACATCCCGCAGGACAAGCCCTCGGTATTCTATGAAGTTCTGACCGAGCCCCCTCGCACCACAATGCACCTCACTGCTTGCCCATTGATAATAGGGGCGCACATGACTCAGGGAGGTTTTCTCCTCCAGCTTGCGAAGATTATCGTCGGGTGAAAACCTCTTAGCCCATCCGTAATCACGCTTGAAGCCCTGTCCATATTTCAAGAGCACTTCAGCGTATCGCTTTTCAAGTTCGTCAACGTACGCCTGCTCAAGCGGTTCCTCGCCAAGAGTCGCGTGATCCCTTTGGAACTGGAGAGCGTCACGCCTCAAGCCGACGATCTCGTGATCAAGAAATCGTTCGGCCAGGTCATGGTGGTCAGGGTCGGCGGCTGCGTCTGCAATCACGCAAGCGATGACAGCCGTCTCGTGAAGCATGCGGCATCGCGCCATGGCACCCCTTGGATGCCCATGCGAGAGAAGGGTAAAAACCTCGCCTGCTACGCGGCAGGCGGTGACATGAAGACCCGTAAGGGATTCCAGCGTGTACTCCTGAGCGGGCGCCAGGCTCTCCCTCTTCTTACGCGCTTCCTTCTCACCCAATTCGGCACACACTGAATGAAGGACCCAGTAAAGATCGAGGGCTTTACCCCACTTCTTCTGGAGCCTCCGATCGAACCTACGATCTATACGCTTATTCGCTCGGAGCGTTCGCTTGTCTTTCATCATCGCGGCAGCCAACTGAGGCGCCAATTCGTTGATCACATCGGGGACCGCGGTGGAGATAAGGTCGCTGACGCGCTCAGGATCCAAACCTTTTTGGATCTGGTCCAGCACAGCATCTTCGATTGCGCACGTGAGAAAATCGCCGTCGACGTGACGCGAACGTTTGAACTTTCCGAGCATGATGGTCCCTCTGGAGTGAGTTCTGCCGTACCTTAACTCGGGACGGCTGAGACTGCACACATTTTCCGATCCTGATCAAATCGGCAGGAGCGAGCCAGTTGCCCGGCGGCTCCACGCCGCTGAAGCCCCTGGTCGTGACCATCGCCGGCGTCAAGCTGTCGAATATCCGTCACATGAGAAGGCGGTGCCCCCTTGCCTGAGGGCGCTGCCCCTTGGACGCTCGACACCCGGCCGTGGCCCGGCACCGTCACCGAGTACGCCGACCAGTTGCTCGCCATGACCGAGACCCTGCTCTCCGACCCCCGCCACTTCTTCCGCTCGTACTCGGCCGCCGAGATCGGCCGCCTGATCACCGCACCATCCCCCAGGAGCGTTCCTTCCCGATGACCGACCGCACCGCCCGCGTCCGAGAGCTCAACCTCTACCGCCAGTACTTCGAGCTCGTCGCTGCGGGCGCCAAGACCATCGAGGTGCGGGTCAAGTACCCGCACCTCGCCGACCTCACCGCCGGTGACACCATCCGCTTCCGCATCAAGGGCACCGACGAGACCTGCGACGTAAAGGTCCTCCGCGTCACCGAGTACCCCGACTTCGAAGCCCTCCTCGACGGCGAGGGCCCGACAAACGTCAACCCGACCGCCACCAGCGACCAGCAGCTGGCCAACATCCGCACCATCTACGGGCCCGAGAAGGAAGCCCTTGGTGCCCTCGCCATCAAGATCTCCCGATCGGAACAGCCATGGGCATAAGGCGTTTACGCGGGCAGTCCCGCCGTCCATGCTGAGCCCGTGAACATTGATGACGTGCGCCAGGCGCTCAGCACCGGTGACCTTGAAGCGCTGATAGGGCTCGAAGAGTCCGACTGGATGGACGTCAAGTCCATGCCGTACGCGGTCGACCAGGACGCCCATCACAAGGAGGAACTCGTCAAGGACGTGGCAAGTTTCGCCAACGCCCTCACCGGCGGGCTACTCATCATTGGCTTCAAGACAAGCACAGCCAACGCAGTCGAGACCGTGTCTGAGGTCAATCCCGTGCCGCGGGAGCGAGTGAACGTCGACACGTACAGCAAGCTGATCGACGAACGGGTCTTCCCGCAGATTCAAGGGTTGAGGCTGGAATGGATCGACCGAGGCGACAACAAGGGGGTGCTGAGCATTGATATCCCGGCCCAGCCACACGCTGCGCGCCCCTTCGTCATCCCCGCCCCCACCGGGAAGAATGGCGGCTCGGTCGGCGTCGCCATCCCTGTGCGGCGTGGAGACCGAACGGTCTTCTGGAGTCCTCCGGAAGCCCACCGACACCTCTCGGCAGGGTGGATGGTCATTGGCGCTCCGCCCGAAGACGAGGCAGGCGCACCAGAGGCTGTCAAGGAACCGCCGGCGGCCTTGGACCGCACCAAGGCCCAGCGGATCCTCACTGCCGTGCCCTTCGAAGCTCAGTGGTTGCGGTTCGTGCAGAGCCAGCCCCCAATGCGACGGGTGAAGTACGAGTACACGCAGGCCGTCGGGAAGGCGCTTGACGAGCTTCGTTACGACGACGTTGCGTTCATCGACTCCGAACTGGCACACATGCACGACGCGTTCCTGAGCAGCCTCGAGCGCCTGCACGCCGAGCTAGAGGGCATGTTTCCCCCCGAAGATGGGCCGAGCCTGCCGTTGTACGTCGAAGTGCCTCCCGAGTGGAAGCGATCCGACCGTCAGCGATACGAGCAGGCTCTGGCTGACCTGTCTGAAGCACGTGACGACTTCTTGAAGGCACGTGCCGAACTCATGAACGCGCTCAACCTCAAGGGGCTGCTGAGCTGAGGACAGTCGCTGCCACCAGATAGCGACTACGGAGATCCGCCCACAGCCCGACGGGGGAGCACTGAGCGCCTCGGCAGTCCGCACACAGTCCGCAGGACACCCGATCAGGACCGTCGTACCCCATCGCCAGCCAACAGTAAAAAGCCAGGTCAGCGACCTACAGCTATCATCGCCGCAGGTCACCGACCCACCCCATTACTTGGAGACCAAGAAGGCCTGATCTACGGTTAGGCCGTCTGACCTGGGAGTTTCACCGGTCACGTCGCCTACCTGTCCGCACCCGGCCCATCGTCCGCCGTTCACGGCGACCCCGATGGGCCGGGTGCGGTCGTGTTCCCGCCGGACGCCCGGCCGCCCGGCCGCCCGGACGCCCCGGTAGGGCAGGGCGGCAGGGCACGGCACGCTACTCCCATCCGCCCTGAGGAATCAGGAGTCCGAGCCCGCCAGCAGGTGGCGCCAGCTCGCCGGGTTCTCTCGGAGGTAGGCGGACAGGCTCTGCGCCGGGCGGCCCGTGAGTGTGGGTACGGCGTCCGAGACCCTCTCCAGTTCACCCGCGGCGATCGCCTCGTACGACGTCACCCAGCCGGCCACTTCCCAGTCCTCGGCGCCGTGGTGGGCGCGTGAGGCGTACGCCTCCTCCCTTGTCTCGGGGACGTACCGGATCACTCGTCCCGTACGGCGGCTCAGCTCGGCGGCCGCCTCCGCCAGGGTGATCGCCTCGGGGCCCGTCAGGTCGTACGTCCTGCCGTCGTGGGCGGTTCCCTCGTCCAGCAGGACTGCTGACGCCGAGTCCGCGATGTCCTCGTGGGAGACGGCCGACACCCGCCCTTCGCCGCCCGGCCCGCGCAGGATGCCGTCGGCGTCCGTCATCGCGGGGAACGCCGCCAGGTACCAGCTGTCGCGGAGGAAGGTGTGGCGCACTCCGGTCATCCGGATGTGTGCCTCGGTGTGCCAGTGGTCACGGGCGAACGTGAACGTCGCGTCCGGTGCCGCACCGAGGAACGACACGTAGACGATGCGCTCGACGCCCGCGGCGAGAGCGGCGTCCACCGCCGTGGTGTGCTCCAGCACCCGGCCCGGGCTCTCGTGCGCCGAGACGAGGAACAGGGTGTGCGCGCCGTCGAGCGCGCGCCGCATCGCCTCCCCGTCCCCGTACGGCGCCGGGGGCGCGGTGTCCGTGCCGGGGAGCCTGGGGAGCCGGGAGGGGTCCCGGCCGAGGAGGCGCACGGGGACGCCGGTCCGGGCCAGCCGCTCGGCCACCCGGCCGCCGACCGCCCCGCTCGCACCGGTGACCGCGACGAGGGGACTGATCACCGGGCCCCGCCCTCCCCGCGCACGGTGCGTGCGGATCGGGCGGCCCAGGTGCGCATCTCCACGACCGCGTCCGCCGGCAGCGGTCCGTAGAGGTGCGGGAACTCCTCACCGCCGGGCTCCATGGCCTCGTACCTCACGGGCGACCCGAGCCGTGCGGCATCGATGACGAGCACCACCAGGCCCTCGTCGTCGGACCCGTACAACGCCCGTGCGACGGCCGGGAGCTGATGGGGCAGCGAGCAGTGGATGAACCCCTCCTCCCGGAGGGTGCGGCCCCGTGTGGACATCTCGTACGTCCCCGCTCTGCGGGCGGCCTCCCACAGGGGCTCTTCGGTGAGGTGCAGCAGCTCTTCGGTCATCGGGCCACGCTAAGCGCTGTCGGGTGAGGCGAGGAGCTTCGCCTCCGTCCGCGCGTCGAGACCGAGGACCGGCCGGTCGGGCCGCTGCGGGGCGGTGCCTCCCAGACCGCGCAGCCAGGCCCAGGTGTCGGCGACGGTCTCCCCGACGGGTCTGCACCGCAGCCCGGCGGCGTGCGCCTTGGTGCCATCGCCCCTGTGCAGGGTGTCGTGGAGCTCCCCGGCGGGCAGCCAGACCGGCAGGTCCGTCCATGGTTCGACACCCGCCGCGAGAAGCACTTCGGGGTCGGTCCAGCGCAGCCGGGCCCGCGATCCGGTGACACGGACGCAGGTGTCCAGGAACTCCCCCATGGTGGTGTGCCCCGGACGGCTCACCGTGTTGTACGCCCCTGACAGGCCGTCCGCCGAGGCGTCCAGCAGCCAGTCCGCCAGATCGCGGGCGTCGATGTACTGGAGCCCGGCGTCCGGCGGCCCCGGCGCGATCACGTCCCCGCCCCGGGCCGTCCGGCCCAGCCACCACGGCAGACGGCCGATGTTCTCCCCGGGGCCGAGGATGAGGCCGGCACGGGCCAGCAGCGCCCGGTCACCGAACGCGTCCTGCGCCGCCAGCTCCCCGCCTCGTTTGGCCAGGGCGTACGAGACGTCGGAGCCGGCGTCGGGAGAGGCTCCGGCCACGAGCGGACCGTCCTCGTCCAGCCCCGCCGGGGCGGGGTACTCGTACACGGAACGGCTGGAGACATAGCTGAAGTGCCCGGCACGGCCCGACAGCAGCCGGGCGGCGTCCCGCACGGCCGAGGGCGCGCCGCTCCAGGTGTCGACCACCAGGTCCCAGGTGCCGTCGGACAGCTCCGCGAGGCCCGCCTCACCAGCCGTGCGGTCACCGGTCAGCGTCCGCACCCCGGGTGGTGCCGCGTGGCGGCCTCGGTGGAAGACCGTCACCTCCCATCCGCGCCCGAGAGCCGCTTCGGTGACCGCGCGTCCCACGAATTCCGTACCGCCCAGCATCAAGAGCCTCATGCGGGGGTCCTGCCCGTCGTCGCGGCCGGAGGAAACGGGATGTCGCTCTCGGCAGAACGGGGAACCATCCCGCTCAGGACGTGTGCGCGAGAGGGCTGCTGTGGCGCAGCAGCCACCGGTGGTACTCCTCCGCCCGCCGCGCCGCGTCGCGGTAGGCCGCCTCCAGTTCCTCGTACACGGCATCCATGTCCGCTCCCGGCCTCGAGACCAGGAGCAGCCGCACCGCCAGCGGGTCCCCGCGCAGCGGGCGGATCGCCATGTCGTCGCGCGGGCCCGAGGTCGGCTGGCAGGGGGCGACCGCCTCCCCGAGGACGACGAGGGAGGCGGCCGTGAGGTAGTCGCCGTGCAGGACGGGCGGATCGAGACCGGCGGCACCGAGGACGCGGCGGACCCCGTCCCATTCACCGTCCACCGAGGGGTCGACCATCCACCGGTCGCCCGCCAGGTCGTCGAGGTCCACCACGGCACGTCCGGCCGCCGGGTGGTCCCGGGCCAGGGAGATGAACTGCGGTTCGCGCTCCACGAGTACGCGCTGGATCAGCCCGTCCGGGACGGCGAGCGGACAGCCCTCCACCTCGTGCACGAAGGCCACGTCGAGCCGGCCGGCCGCCACCGCCCCGAGGAGCGACCGGGCCGAGACGTCCACCCGGAGCGAGATGTCGGTACCGGGCAGCCTCACCCGAAGTCCGCGCAGCCAGCCGCCGATGACCCGGCTCGCGGTCGACCCGATCCGGAGGCGGGGGCCGCCCGCCCGGGCGGCCTCGGCCTCCGCCAGCGCGGCACCCACCAGGGCCGACATGCCGTCCACCAGCGGGCGTGCCCGGCTGAGGACGGCACGGCCCAGGAGGGTGGGCCGGCAGCCCGTCCTCTCCCGGCGGAACAGTTCCGCCCCCATCGTCCTCTCGATCCGCTGGAGCTGGGTGGTCAGGGAGGGCTGGCTGACGCCCAGCATCCGCGCCGCCCGGTGCAGGCTGCCCGTGTCCGCGATGGCGCAGAGCGCCCTGAGGTGTCTCACCTCGAGCTCCATGACGGCGAGGGTATGGCTGTTCGCACGTCGAGCACCAGATGTCCCAACCCCACCAAAGGGGGACGGTTCAGGGGGTGTCGGGGCGACCGGCACGTGCTGATTCCGTGTGCGTCATGCCGGGGTGATAAGGCGGCGCTATCGCCGGTTGACATCATCCGCGGGGGCCCGCCCGGCCGGAGACTCTGTCCGTACCCCCCACCCGTTCCCCGCCCGGTCCCCGGGCGGGGTTCTTCGGACAGGCAGGAGACACCCCCCATGAGACACCTCAGGACAGCTGTCATGTCGGCCGTGGCCGGTCTCGGACTCGCCGCCGCACTGGGCACCGCACCCGCGGTCGCCGCCGACGCGGGTCCCGCGTCCTCCGCCGGCACCGCGCGGGCCGGCTCCACCGCACAGGCCGGCTTCGCCGCGTACGCCGGTTCGAGCGAGAACGCCGCCGCCAACAAGGCCTTCTTCGACGCCGTCATGAAGTCCGTGGCCGAGAAGCGGGCCGCCAAGCCGGGCGCGCAGGCGGTCACCGTGGTCTACAGCACCACCAACGCCCCCAGCTTCCGCAGCCAGATAGCGAGCAGCACCAGCATCTGGAACAGCTCGGTCTCCAACGTCAAGCTGCAGGAGGGCTCCAACGCGGACTTCTCCTACTACGAGGGCAACGACTCCCGGGGCTCGTACGCCAGCACCGACGGCCACGGCAGCGGCTACATCTTCCTCGACTACGCGCAGAACCGGCAGTACAACTCGACCCGCGTCACCGCCCACGAGACGGGGCACGTGCTCGGACTGCCCGACCACTACACGGGACCGTGCAGCGAGCTCATGTCGGGCGGCGGCCCCGGCACCTCCTGCACGAACGCCTATCCGAACGCCACCGAGCGCTCACGGGTGAACTCCCTGTGGCAGAACGGCCTCGCGGCCGCCCTCGCCCGCGCCACCTCCTGACACCCGGCACCACGCATCACGCATCACGCACCGAGGGGGCCGTTCCGTCTGTGCGGAGCGGCCCCTTCGGGGTGACGGGAACCGTCAGGCGAGCTCCAGGGGGAAGGCGCCGCGATGCCCGGTGCCGGCGCCGTGCGCCGGGCGCGGCTCGAACTCCCGGCAGCTCCAGATCTCCTGGACGAATCCGGTGCGCCGGTCCCACAGGCCGGCGACGTCGTCGCCGCCCTCCACGTCACGGTAGGCGTCCTTGGCCCCGCGGAAGCAGGCGAGCCCACCGGACAGGCCCCGGACGGGGGCGGGGAAGTAGTCGGAGAAGGCGCAGGCTATGCAGGTCTGCAGATGCATGTCCGGCGGCAGGATCCGCTGGATCGTGGCCAGCGCGGCGGCGAAGTCGCCCTCGGCACGGTTCGACTCGTACACCGCCCCGTCCAGATGGAGGGCGAGATACAGATCCGGGTCCTCCCTGCGCAGGGAGAGCAGACAGCCGAGGGTGGCCTGCCGGACCGTGCCGGACACGAGCACCGGCAGCGGGAGGTCCCACTCCAGTACGCAGTCGTCGAGCACACCGTCGACCAGGTCGAACAGACCCTCCTGGACCGGTGCGCCCGCCACCGGGCCCAGGCCGTCGAAGCTCTCGCCCTCGAAGTCCGTGCCCCGGACGCGGATGCGGAGCTGCTGTCCGTCCGTGGTGAGGATGACTGCCTCGGAACCACGACGGTCCCGGTACCAGCCTGCCCACGACTCATCTGTCATGAGCAGGGACTGTAGCCGTGCCCCGGGACCCGCCCGGCGGCACCCTCCCCTTCCGCGGCCCTGCCCTGCGGCATCCTCCTCTTCCGCGGCCCCGTCCGCCGGGTCCCGCTCATCCGCCCTGGGGCTCACGCCACATGGGCCACATCGGCGGGCCGTCGGGAAGGTCGACCGTCCGTCCCGTGAAGGTGAATCCGAGGCGTTCGTAGAGCGCACGGCTGCGCGCGCTGCTCGCCTCCAGATAGGCGGGGGTCCCTTCACGGTCGCACCGTTCCAGGACGCCTCTGATCAGCGCATCGCCCAGGCCCTCGCCCTGCCGCTCCGGGGAGACGCCGATCATCAACAGGTACGCGTGCGCACGGTCGTGGGGGTGGACGGCGCCCGTCAGCCTCCCCACCAGCTCGCACCGCTCGTTGCCGGGGTCCGCCGTCTCCCGCATGAGGGCCGGCGTGTCGTCCTCCTCCTCGGGCGCACCCGCCGGCACGGAGAGCCAGAGGGCGGTCGCCGTACCGTCCTCCAGCAGATCGATCCGGCCCTCTTCCAGCGTGACGTCGGCGAAGACACCGAGGAACTTCCCGTGCACCGCGCGCCGGTGCTCCTCGTCCGGGAAGACCCAGCTGCTCACCGGATCGTCGTGGAACGCCTCCTCCAGGATCCGTACGACCAGGTCCCTGTCCCGCCCGTCCGCCTGCCGAACGCGTACGCCCATGGCCGGCCCCGCCCCCTTCGTCCCGTGGTGATGAGGGAAGGATGCCCCTCCCGACCAACGCACGGAATACTAGAGTTGGGGACGGCGGCGGCCACGGGCGGCCCGCCTCAGTGGGTTCTTCGGGTGACGAACTCGGCCAGTGCCAGCAGGTCTCCGGCGGCGTCCGGCGCGGGCACGGCACGGGACAGGTGGTGGACGGCCCGGGCCATCCGGTCCGCAGCGGCGGTCTGCGCCCAGTCCCGGCCACCGGCCCGGTCGACCGCGTCGGCCGCACTCCCCACCTCCCCCGAGGTGTTCAGGGCACCCCGGTAGAGGGCGGCGAGCTCGGTGGCGGCCGGTGTGTCCGAGGTCAGCGCCGCGACCACCGGAAGGGACTTCTTGTGAGCGGTCAGGTCCGCCCCGACCGGCTTGCCCGTGCGGGCCGTGTCCCCCCAGATGCCGATCAGGTCGTCGATGAGCTGGAAGGCGAGGCCCGCCTCCCGGCCGAAGCCGTCCATCGCCCGGACCTCCTGCTCCCCCGCCCCCGCGTAGAGCGCGCCCAGGGCGCAGGCGCAGCCGAGCAGGGCGCCCGTCTTGGCCATGGCCATGGCGAGGCACTCGTCCAGGGTGACGTCCTCGGGGCCGCGCTCCTCCAGGGCGCAGTCGGCCTGCTGGCCGGCGCAGAGCTCGATGACGCAGGTGGAGAGCCGGACCGCGGCCTGTGCGGACGCGGGGTGCGGGTCGTCGGCCAGCAGCCTCAGGGCGAGGGAGGACATGGCGTCCCCGGTGATCACGGCGTCCGGCACCCCGAACACCGCCCAGGCCGTGGGCCGGTGCCGCCGCGTGGTGTCCTCGTCGATGACGTCGTCGTGGAGCAGGGTGAAGTTGTGCGCGAGCTCGACGGCGACGGCCGCCCGCATCGCCGCCTCCGGGTCGCCCCCCAGGGCACGGGCGGCGGCCAGGACGAGTGCCGGTCTGATGGCCTTGCCGGCCTGCCCGGACGCCGGTGTGCCGTCGGCGTTCTGCCAGCCGAAGTGGTACATGGCGACCCGGCGTATCGCCCCGGGCAGCGTTTCGACGGCGGCGCGAAGGTGCGGGTCGACGGCGCTGCGCGTGTGTTCCAGCAGCGTGGCGGCCTTGTGCCCCTCCATCGCGGCATCCGAACTGGTCATGGTCACGGTCACTCCTTCCGGGTGCCTCGGGGCACCTTGGTCGCGGCCTCGGCCCTGCCGGGGCCCGGGCGGTCGCCGCCCGGGCCCGGGGAGCGTCACCGCCAGCGGCTCACCTCCACGTTCTCCAGGACACCGAGCGCGTCGGGCACCAGGACGGCGGCGGAGTAGTACGCCGTCACGAGGTACGAGATGATCGCCTGCTCGTCGATGCCCATGAAGCGGACCGAGAGGCTCGGTTCGATCTCGTCCGGGATGCCGCTCTGCTGGAGCCCGATGACTCCCTGGTCCTCCTCACCGGTCCTCATGCAGATGATGGAGGTGGTACGGGCGTCGGTGACGGGGATCTTGTCGCACGGGAAGATCGGCACACCGCGCCACGAGGACACGTGGTGTCCCCCGACCTCGATGGTCTCCGGCACCAGGCCCCGCCTGTTGCACTCACGGCCGAACGCGGCGATGGCCCGCGGATGGGCGAGGAACAGCTTCGATCCGCGCCGCCGCGACAGGAGCTCGTCCATGTCGTCCGGTCCGGGCGCCCCGTCGTGGGGCTGGAGCCGCTGCCCGTAGTCGCAGTTGTTGAGCAGGCCGAACTCCCGGTTGTTGATGAGCTCGTGCTCCTGGCGCTCGCGCAGCGCCTCGACCGTGAGCCGCAACTGCTGCTCGGTCTGGTTCATCGGCTGGTTGTAGAGGTCGGACACCCTGCTGTGGACCTTCAGCACGGTCTGGGCGACGCTCAGTTCGTACTCGCGGGGCGCCGACTCGTAGTCGACGAAGGTGTGCGGGACGACGCTCTCCCCCACGTGGCCCGCCGAGAGGTCGATCTCCGCCTCGCCGTAGCGGTTGGTCCGCTGGTGGGGGATGGCGAGCAGCCCGGCGAGGTGGTCGCGGAGCGAGTCCGCGCGGGCCGCGAGGTTGAGCACGTCCGACCGGCGCAGGGTCAGCAGCGTGCAGGCGGTCACCGCGCGGGCCGTGTACTCCCAGTTCGCGTCCCCGTCGATCAGGACGTGGTCGCCGAAGTAGGCGCCGTCCGCGAGGACTCCGAGCACGGTCTCGTCACCGTACGGCCCGGTGCCGATCTTCTCGACCTTGCCGTGGGCCAGCAGATGGACGCGGTCCGCCGCGTCACCGGCCGCGACGAGCACCTCGCCCGCCGCGACGTCGCGCTGTTCGCACCTGCGCGCCAGCTCGGCCAGTACCTCCTCGTCACCGAAGTCGCGCAGGGCGGGGAGCTCGCCGAGCTCGGCGGGGATGACCGTGACCCGGTCACCGGTCTGGACGAAGGTGACCCTGCCGTCCCCGACCGAGTAGCTCAGCCGGCGGTTCACCCGGTAGGCACCGCCCTGCACCTGTACCCACGGCAGCATGCGCAGCAGCCACCGTGAGGTGATCTCCTGCATCTGCGGGGCGGACTTGGTGGTCGTCGCGAGGTTCCGCGCAGCCGCTGTGCCGAGACTCTGCTGCTGCGGCGGCTGCGTGTCGCGAACCTCTTCACCAACGGACATCCGACATCCTCTCGATCATGGGCTGACCTGCGAGAAGCACACTTCCAGCCCGAGGACACCGCGCGCTATTACACAAAAGAGTGTGACTAATCGGGTGTGGAACGGGAACGTTGCCCGCATCCGGGCGCCCGCGTACGGACCGGGCGCGAACCGTGCGAGGCGGTCGCGGACCCAGGGCCGCCGGCCCGGGGACCTAGGTCCTCAGCCCGTCACGCGCCCCGGACCTCCGCCCGTTACGGCGCCGGGGACGGCGGCCTAGCGTTCTCGTCATGGATACGACAGGCACCCTCGACGAGGCGCTCCAGCGCTTGCACCGCTCCGGTCCCGAGCGCCTCGGCCGGCTCACCAACCACGCGCCGATGGCCGTCGAGGCCCTCGCCGCCCACGGCCGGCCGGAGGCCGTGCACCGCTGGCTCGACGTGTACGCGTCCCGGCTCGAGGAGTTCCCGTCCGGCGTGGAGCCCGTCACGGACGCCGACTGGCGCTCCGCGCTGGGCGACCCGCGCCGCGCCGCCGACTGGATCGGCCACTTCGGCCGCGAGATCGCCGAGCGGCCCTGGCGCGACGTGCTCGCCCAGTGGTGGCCCCGTCTCCTGCCCGGCATGTACGGCGGGTCGACGCACCCGGTGATCCGCGTGGGCCACGCCGTGCGCACGCTCCTGGCCGGCGAGAGCACCGAGCCGCGGCTGAACGAGCTCGCGCACGGCCTCGGTTACTGGGCGGCCCGCCACCACGCCGTCACCGGCCTCGTCCCGGTGACCGGTGCCGACAGCGCGAGCGCGGCCCTCGACGCGGTACGGCCCGTCGCCGGGCGGGAGGGCGGCTTCCCCGACCGGCTCGGCCGCGTCACGAGCCTGCCGGTGTGGGCCGCGTCGGTCACGGACCCGGACGAGGCGCACCGCCGGCTCACCGAGCTGGTACGGGCGGCCACCCACCGGTACGCCACGCACGGCCACGGCGAGGAGACGATGCTGGTGCACGCGGCCACCGCGCCGAACGCCGTCCTCCGGACGCTCCCCGCGCTCCCGCGCGCCCTGTGGGTGCCGAGCCTCCGGGCCGCGTGGACCGCCTCGGCCGCGGTCACCGCCATGTACGCGCCGGACGCCCCGGTCGCGTGGGTCCCGCCGGGCGCGGTGACGCCCGAGGAGGTCTTCGAGCTGGCCCTGGCGCACGGCGACGAGCACGTCATCAAGCTGACCGACACGGCCCTCGACGTCGGCGACGAGCGGGCGCTCGCGGCGGCGCTGCGGGCCGTGGAGCTCAGTGAGCCCCTGCGGTAGGGCGGGTCAGCCGGACAGCGGTGCGCCCGAGGTGACGACCTTGCCCGGGTTGAGGATGCCGTGCGGATCCAGGGCGGCCTTGACCGCCCGTTGCATGGCGAGGTTCACGGGGCCCACCTCCCGGCCCATGCCGCCCATCTTCAGCAGGCCCACCCCGTGCTCACCGGTGACGGTGCCGCCGAAGGAGATCGCCGCGTCGAGGATGTCCTCGAAGGCGAGCTGGGCGCGGGCGCGGGCGGCGTCGTCCCCCGGCTCGGTGATGATGAGGGGGTGGAGGTTGCCGTCGCCGGCGTGGGCGATGTTGGCGATCAGGACGTCGTACTCACCGGCGATCTCCTCGACCCGTGCCAGCATCTGCGGGACGCGGGACCGCGGCACGACCACGTCCTCGGTGAGCACCGGCCCCAGGCGCTCCAGGGCGGGGTAGGCGAGGCGGCGGGCCTGGAACAGGGCGTCCGCCTCCGCCTGGTCGGTGGAGACCTCGGCCCAGGCGGCGCCGGCCTCCGCGAAACAGGCCCGTACGGCCTCGGCCTCGGCGTCACCCGCGGCCCCCGGGGTGTCGACCCGGCCGAGCAGGATGGCGTTCGCGTCCGCCGACAGCCCCATGTTCTTCCACTCGTCGACGGCCTTCAGGCAGTGCCGGTCGAGGAGTTCGAGCGCGGAGGGCACGATGCCCGCGGCCGTCACCCGGCTCACGGCGTCACCCGCGGCGACGACCGAGTCGAAGAAGCCCGCCACCGTGCGCTCGGCGGGACGCGCGCCGCGCAGCTTCACGGTGATCTCGGTGATCACGCCGAGGGTGCCCTCGGAACCGACGAACAGCCCGCACAGGTCGTACCCGGCGACACCCTTCGCGGTCCGCCGGCCCATCCGCACGACCTCACCGAGGCCGTTGACGGCCTCCAGCCCGAGCACGTAGTCGCGGGTGACGCCGTACTTGACGCAGCACATGCCCCCGGCGTTGGTGGCGGTGTTGCCGCCGATGGTGGACCAGGGCGAGCTCGCCGGGTCCGGCGGGTACCAGAGCCCCTCGGCGGCGCAGGCGGCGCGCAGGTCGTCGTTGACGACGCCCGGCTGGACGACGGCGATGCGCTCCACCGGGTCGATGCGCAGGATCCGGTTCATGTCCTCGAACGAGAGCACGACGGCGCCGTCCACCGCGTTGGCACCGCCCGAGAGGCCCGTACCGGCGCCGCGCGGGACCACCGGGATCCGGCGTCCGGCGCAGTACGCGACGACGGCCCGTACCTCGTCGGTGTCCTGGGGCCGGACGACGGCGAGGGGCGTCCCCGCCGGGGCCCACTCCGCCTCGTCGTGCGCGTAACGGCCCAGGCTGTCCGGGTCGGTGATGACCTTGCTCGCCGGAATCCCGTCGGCTGCGTTCGGCTTCGGCACGGCCGCTGACCACCTCTCTCGCACCACGCGACCCCGCATCCGTCACGGAGCCGCTCCCTCCATCATGACCCTCCCCCTCGGGCCGGGGACGCCCGCCCTAAGTTGCATCCCCTATGCAACTTACCTACGCTGCGGCCATGCGGCTGACGCGATTCACCGACGTGGCGCTCCGGGTTCTCATGCGCCTGACCACCGTCGCGGAGGGCGAGGACCCGCCGACCACCCGCGAGGTGGCGGCCACCATGCAGGTGCCCTACACCCATGCGGCGAAGGTCGTCGCCCGCCTCCAGCACCTCGGCCTGGTCGACGCGCGACGCGGCCGGGGCGGGGGCCTCACCCTCACCACCGCCGGACGGTCGGCGTCGATCGGCGCGCTGGTGAGGCGGCTGGAAGGACCGGGCGAGGTCGTCGAATGCGAGGGCAGCACCCCGTGCCCCCTGCGGTCCGCCTGCCTGCTCCGCTCCGCGTTGCGCCGGGCCGAGGAGGCGTTCTACGCCTCGCTCGACCCCCTCACGGTCGGCGATCTCGTCTCGTCCCCCACCGGTCCGCTCCTGCTCGGCATCAGCCGCGGCGGGCCCGCAGCCGACTGATCCGGCCACAGCCCGGCGGACCCGTCCCACCGCACCCATGGGCGGGCACGCCCGGCCAAAAATATGCATCCCAGATACCAACATGCGGACCGCACGCGCGGCCCGCCTCCCCACCGAGGAGTCGACCGATGCTCTCCGACACATCGACCGCCACTGTCCGAGCCACGCTTCCCGCCGTGGGAGCGGCCGTCGGGGACATCGCGGACCTCTTCTACCGGAAGCTGTTCGACGCCCACCCGGAGCTCCTCCGCGACCTGTTCAACCGGGGCAACCAGGCTTCCGGCACACAGCGCCGGGCGCTCGCCGGCTCCATCGCCGCCTTCGCCACGCACCTGGTCGAACACCCCGGCACCCGGCCCGACGTGATGCTGGGCCGCATCGCCAACAAGCACGCCTCACTGGGCATCACCGCCCCGCAGTACGCGATCGTCCACACCCACCTCTTCGCCGCGATCACCGAGGTGCTCGGCGACGCGGTCACGCCCGAGGTCGCCGCGGCCTGGGACGAGGTCTACTGGCTGATGGCCAACGCCCTGATCGCCTTCGAGGAGCGGCTCTACGCGCAGCGGGACGTGACGGCGGGCGACGTATGGCACGAGTGGACGGTGACCTCCCGCACCGAGGACACCCCCGACGTCGCCACCTTCACGATCACCCCCGCCGACGGCACACCGGCACCCGCCTTCCGGTCGGGCCAGTACGTCTCCGTCCAGGTGGAACTCCCCGACGGCGCTCGTCAGATACGCCAGTACAGCCTCACCGGGGCCCCCGGCCCGGGCCCGCGCTCCTTCTCGGTCAAGCGGGTGCGGGGCGCGGAGGGCCCGGAGGGCGAGGTCTCCGCCCACCTGCACGCGAGGCTGCACGCGGGCGGCCGGCTGCGCGTCTCGGCACCCTACGGCGACCTGGTGCTCGACGACTCCGACGCCCCCCTGTTCCTGGCATCGGCCGGTATCGGCTGCACCCCGATCCTGTCGATGCTGGAGCACCTGGCCGAGGCGGGTCACCGTGCGCCCGTCACCGTGGTGCACGGTGACCGGTCGCCCGCCGACCACGCGCTGCGCGCCCGTCACGGGGCACTCGCCGCCGGCCTCCCCGGCGGCTCGTCCCACTTCTGGTACGAGACCCCGGAGCCCGGACACCCCGCCGAGCGCACCGGGAGGGTCGATCTGGGCGGACTGGAGGTCGCTCCGGGCACCCACGCCTACCTCTGCGGCCCGTTGCCCTTCATGCGCGCGGTCCGCTCCCAGCTCCTGGACAGGGGCGTCGCTCCGGCCGACGTCCACTACGAGGTGTTCGGCCCCGATCTCTGGCTCGCCCAGGACTGAACACAACGCCTCGTGGCCACGTACGGAGTGTCCGGATCGAGTCGCACACGACACGAACAGTGCCCGAACAGGTTTGCCGGAGCCTCCTGTTCCGGTACAAGCGCTGTACGGACACACGCTCCACCCGTATCGAAGGAGTAGGCCATGTCCTCACCGATGTCCGCGAGCAGCTTCCTCAAGGCCCTGAAGGACGAAGGACTCACCGTCGTCCAGGTGGGCGACTGGCGTACGCACAACCGCAACCACAAAGGTCCCTGGGGACCCGTGCACGGGGTGATGCTCCACCACACCGTCACGAAGGGAACCGCCCGCACCGTCGAGATCTGCCGGGACGGCTACTCGGGCCTGCCGGGCCCGCTCTGCCACGGTGTGATCGCCAAGGACGGCCGGGTCCATCTGGTCGGCTACGGCCGGGCCAACCACGCCGGTCTCGGCGACGACGACGTCCTGCGCGCCGTCATCGCCGAGACGCGCCTGCCGGCGGACAACGAGTCCAACACCGACGGCAACCGGCACTTCTACGGCTTCGAGTGCGAGAACCTCGGCGACGGCAAGGACCCCTGGCCCGCCGTCCAGCTGGAGGCCATCGAGAAGGCCGCGGCCGCCGTCTGCCGCTTCCACGGCTGGGACGCCCCCTCGGTCATCGGGCACCGGGAATGGCAGCCCGGCAAGGTCGACCCGCGCGGCTTCTCGATGACGGGCATGCGCAACCGGATCCACGACCGGCTGAAGTAGGGCGGTACGGGCAGCACACAATGAAGGCATGGACGACGACGCTCTCGACCTCTCCCGGCTGCAGCCGGTGCTCCCCTCACCCCTGCAGCCGGCCGAGGACGAGCGCTTCGCGCGGCACGGCGTGACGCTGCTGCTCAAGCGCGACGACCTGATCCACCCGGACCTCCCGGGCAACAAGTGGCGCAAGCTCGCCCCCAGCCTCCGTGCCGCCGCCGGCCGTACGGTGCTGACCTTCGGCGGGGCCTATTCGAACCACCTCAGGGCCACGGCCGCCGCCGGGCGGCTGCTGGGCTTCCCCACCGTCGGCGTCGTACGGGGCGACGAGCTGGCCCACCGCCCGCTGAACCCCTCGCTGGCGCGGTGCGCCGCCGACGGCATGCGCCTGCACTTCGTGGACCGCGCGACCTACCGCGCGAAGACCTCCCCCGGCGTCCTGGAAGGCCTGCTGAGGCTCTTCGGGGACTGCCTGGTCGTCCCGGAGGGCGGCAGCAACGCACTCGCCGCACAGGGCTGCACAGAGCTCGGCCGCGAACTGTGCGGCCCGGCCGGGACCGTGGCGGTCGCCTGCGGCACCGGCGGCACCCTCGCGGGTCTGGCCGCCGGGCTCGGCCGGGGGCAACGCGCCCTGGGCGTCCCCGTCCTGCGTGGCGGCTTCCTGGGAGAGGCGGTGCGCGACCTGCAGCGGGAGGCGTTCGGCGGACCGGCCGGGGAGTGGTCGCTGGACGAACGCTTCCACTTCGGCGGGTACGCCCGCACGACCCCGGAGCTGCACGCCTTCGCCGACGACTTCGAGGACCGGCACGGCCTGCCCGTGGAACGGCTCTACGTGGCCAAGCTCCTGTACGGGCTGACCGTCCTGGCCGGGGAGGGCGCGTTCGCCCCCGGGTCCACGGTCACCGCGGTCGTCACGGGACGTCCCGGGCCGGCCGAGGACCACGCTCAGGGGCCGTCCGACTCCCGGTAGGCGGCGGCCTCCTCCAGGTCCAGCCGCCGCAGGAGGGCGCGCAGCATCTCGTCGTCGATCCGCCGCTCGTCCCTGAGGCGTACGAAGACCGCGCGCTCGGCGGCGATCATGTCCCGCGCCAGCCGCCGGTAGGTGTCGTCCACCGACTCCCCGGTGACCGGATTGGGCGCGCCGAGCCGCTCCCACACGGCGTTGCGGCGCCGTTCCATGACGGCCCGCAGCCGTTGGGTGAGGGAGTCGGGGAGTTCGTTGCGCGGGTCGGCCAGCAGCGCCTCCAGCCGCTCGTCGGCCGCCGTGGAGGCCTCGCTCTGCGCCTGCGCCTCCGCCAGGGTCTCGGCGCGTTCGCTGCGCCCCGGGAGCTTCAGCACGCGCACCAGGAGGGGCAGGCTGAGCCCTTGGACGACCAGCGTCCCGATGACGGTCGTGAAGGTCAGGAAGAGCACCAGGTTGCGCGCGGGGAAGTCCTCGCCGTCGTGCGTGACCATGGGGATGGAGAAGGCGATGGCGAGGGAGACGACGCCCCTCATCCCGGCCCAGCCCACGATCAGGGTCGAGTTCCACGGGGGCACCCCCTCGCGTTCCCTGATCCGCCTGGAGAGCCGGGGCGGCAGATAGGTCGCCGGGTAGACCCAGACGAAGCGCACCACGACCACGGCCAGGAACACGAGGACGGCGTAGCCGAGGGCCTCGGCCACGCCGTACGCACCCAGCCCCTTGAGCACGAAGGGCAGCTGCAGCCCGATGAGCGCGAAGACCGCGGACTCCAGGACGAACGCGACCATCTTCCAGACGGCCGCCTCCTGGAGGCGTGTCGCGAAGTCGACCTGCCAGGAGCGGTGCCCCAGGTAGAGGGCGACGACGACCACGGCGAGCACCCCGGAGGCGTGCACCCGCTCCGCCGCCGCGTAGGCGACGAAGGGGATCAGCAGCGACAGGGTGTTCTGGAGCAGCGCCTCCTTGAGGTGGGTGCGCAGCCAGTGCAGCGGCACCATCAGCAACAGGCCGACGGCGACGCCGCCGACCGACGCGAGCAGGAACTCACCTGCCCCGGCGCCCCAGCTCATGCCCTCGCCGACGGCGGCGGCGAGGGCGACCTTGAAGGCGGTGATCGCGGTGGCGTCGTTCACCAGGGACTCACCCTGGAGGATCGTCGTCACCCGTGCGGGCAGACCGACCCTGCGGGCGATCGCGGCGGCCGTGACCGCGTCCGGCGGGGCGACCACCGCACCGAGCACCAGGGCGGCGGCGAGGGGCAGGTCCGGCACGAGGAGATAGGCCAGCCACCCCACGGCGACCGTCGCGAAGAGCACGTACCCCACGGAGAGCAGCGCGACCGGCCTCAGATTGGCCCGCAGGTCGAGGTACGAGCTGTCGACCGCCGCCGTGTACAGCAGCGGCGGGAGCAGCAGGGGCAGCACGATGTGCGCGTCGAGCGTGTAGGTCGGCACCCCCGGCAGGTACGAGGCCAGCAGGCCTGCGGCCACCAGCAGCAGCGGTGCGGGGACCGGGGTCCGGCGCGCGGCCCCCGCGACCGCCGCGCTGGCCGCGATGAGCGCCACCAGCGGCAATGCGTCCATCTCACTGTCCTCACATCCGACGTAACGTGGCCATCATGAGTGAGTGCGCCCACGTATCCGAATTGCCGCGCCCCGAGCCCGCCCCGCTCCACGACACCTGTCGGGAGTGCGTGGAGGCGGGCACCCATCCCGTGCAGCTGCGTCTCTGCCTCGTCTGCGGGCACGTCGGGTGCTGCGATTCCTCGCGCCTGAAGCACGCCACCGCGCACTACCGGGAGACCGGGCATCCGGTGATGCGCAGCTTCGAATGCGCCGAGAGCTGGCGCTGGTGCTTCGTGGACGGTTCGATCGTCTGACGCCTGGGTACGTCAAACCGGCGCCGGTTCTTCGCAATTGACCGCCGCAGACCTCTAGCCACTGTGCGTACTCGTGTGCCTACCATGAGTGACGGTGGGGTTGCGGTCTCGGCGACACGGCATCATGGGTCGCGACAGCGTCGCCGAACCACAGAACCGGCGACGGTCCGCATGGCCCCGGGCGTTCGTCCCGGAGCCTCGAACGAGTTTGTGCCACCTTGGAGGTGAGGGTGTCCCAGATCGCAGGCGAGCCCGGGAACCAGGACTTCGTAGAGGTCCGGCTGCCCGCTGCGGGTGCCTACCTGTCGGTGCTGCGTACGGCCACGGCCGGTCTCGCAGCGCGCTTGGACTTCACTCTCGATGAGATCGAGGATCTCCGTATCGCGGTCGACGAGGCCTGCGCGATCCTGCTCCAGCAGGCCGTGCCGGGCTCCGTGCTCAGTTGCGTGTTCCGCCTCGTCGGCGATTCCCTCGAGGTGACCGTCTCGGCCCCCACGACGGACGGCCGCGCCCCGGAACGCGACACCTTCGCGTGGACGGTGCTCTCCGCACTGGCCGGCAAGGTCGACTCCACGGTCGCCGACGACCGTACGGTCAGCATCAGCCTCTACAAACAGCGCGGCGCGGGACCCGGGCCGGCGTGAGCGACGGGAACGGGGACGGTCCTGTGCGGGACGAGACGATCCGGTCGGAGGCGGTGCGCCCAGCGGCCCTCCCGGAACAGCAGGCCCGGCCGCACCCGGAGGGCGGGCCGGACGGTGCGGACGGCGCGCAGGGCCGTCCGGTCGCGGTGGAGCAGTCGCAGGCGGAGCGGGCGGGCCAGATGAGCGAGCACAGGCACCACGATCCACACGACCGCAGCGGGGCGCGGGCGCTCTTCATCGAGCTCCGGGAGCTTCCCGACGGCTCGGCGGAGAAGGCCGAGCTGCGCAACCGGCTGGTGCGGATGCACCTGCCGCTGGTCGAGCACCTGGCCCGCAGGTTCCGTAACCGCGGCGAGCCGCTGGACGACCTGACCCAGGTCGCCACGATCGGCCTGATCAAGTCGGTGGACCGGTTCGACCCGGACCGCGGCGTCGAGTTCTCGACGTACGCGACCCCGACGGTCGTCGGCGAGATCAAGCGCCACTTCCGGGACAAGGGCTGGGCGGTCCGGGTGCCCCGGCGCCTCCAGGAGCTGCGGCTGTCGCTGACCACGGCCACCGCCGAGCTCTCCCAGCAGCACGGCCGCTCCCCCACCGTGCACGAGCTGGCGGAGCGCCTGGGCATCTCCGAGGAGGAGGTCCTGGAGGGGCTGGAATCGGCCAATGCCTACAGCACGCTCTCGCTGGACGTCCCGGACACGGACGACGAGTCCCCGGCGGTCGCGGACACGCTGGGCTCCGAGGACGAGGCGCTGGAGGGCGTCGAGTACCGCGAGTCGCTCAAGCCGCTGCTGGAGGACCTCCCGCCGCGCGAGAAGCGGATCCTGCTGCTGCGCTTCTTCGGCAACATGACCCAGTCGCAGATCGCCCAGGAGGTCGGCATCTCCCAGATGCACGTCTCCCGGCTCCTCGCCCGCACGCTGGCACAGCTGCGCGAGCGGCTGCTCGTCGAGGAGTAGCGGCCGGAAGGGTCCCGGGGACGGGCCGGGTGCCCCGGCCCGGACGCGGGTCAGGCGTCGGGGGTCGTCCGCGACCTCCGGATGCCCAGCGCCTTCGTGGTCGCGGGGTCGAGCACCAGGACGAGCGCCGTCACGGCGACGGCGGCCAGGACGATGCCGGCGGGGATCAGCGCGCCCTGGGCCCGCAGCAGGGTCCAGGCCACCGGCAGCGCCATGAGCTGGGTGATGAGCGCGGGGCCACGGCTCCAGCTGCGCCGCAGCAGCAGCCCGCGGGCCGCGAAGAGCGGGATCAGGCCGAGGGCGACCAGCGTCAGTCCGCCCATCTCGGCCTGCTGCATGTCGTCGGGGGTCCCGAACAGCCCGACGGCCAGCATGTAGATCCCGCCGACGACGAGCGCCGCGCCTTCGAGCGCGTTGAGTGCGGCCAGGGCGGCGATCCGGCCCGGCTTCTCCGCGTCGGCCGAGGGCGACGGAGAGGGCGTGTTCTGCTGAGTGCTCACGTCTTTCAGATTCGCATCCCGGCCGCCCGATCGTGAAGCCGGGGCCGCGCCGGACACGACACGGCGATCCGGTCACCCAGCGTGACCGCTCGCGGACCCCCTGGATCGTGACTTCAGGGCGGTGGCGCGGCGTAGGTACTCTGGCGGACATGCGCGCACTCCTCGTGGTCAACCCAGCTGCCACCACTACCAGTGCGCGGACCCGTGACGTACTGATCCACGCCCTGGCCAGCGAGATGAAACTCGAGGCCGTGACCACCGAGTACCGCGGGCACGCCCGGGACCTGGGGCGACGGGCCGCCGACTCCGACGACATCGACCTGGTGGTCGCGCTCGGGGGTGACGGCACGGTCAACGAGGTGGTCAACGGGCTGCTGCACGACGGCCCCGATCCGGAGGGCCTGCCGAGCCTCGCCGTGGTCCCCGGCGGGTCCACCAACGTCTTCGCCCGGGCGCTGGGCATCCCCAACGACGCCGTCGAGGCGACGGGCGCCATCCTGGACGCCCTCGCCGACCGCAGCGAGCGCACGGTGGGCCTGGGCCTGGCGGCCGGCACCCCGGGCACGGCGGACGAGGCCGTTCCGGGACGCTGGTTCACCTTCTGCGCGGGGCTCGGTTTCGACGCGGGCGTCATCGGCAGGGTCGAACAGAAGCGCGAGCGGGGCAAGCGGTCGACCCACGCCCTGTACGTGCGCCAGGTGCTCCGGCAGTTCATGGAGGACCCGCACCGGCGCAACGGGCTGATCACCCTGGAGGTGCCCGGCCAGGACCCGGTCACGGACCTCGCGCTGTCGATAATCTGCAACACCGCGCCCTGGACCTACCTGGGGAACCGCCCGATATACGCCTCCCCGAAGGCCTCCTTCGACAGCGCCCTGGACATCCTCGCCCTCAAGCGCCTCTCCACCCCGGCCGTGACCCGGTACGCCACTCAGCTGCTCACTTCGAGCCCCGAGAAGGGCCCACACGGCAAGCACGCCGTCTCCTTGCACGACCTCACGGACTTCACCTTGCATTCAAAGGCTCCACTGCCCTTCCAGATGGACGGCGACCACCTGGGACTGCGTACAAGCGTGACGTTCACAGGCGTACGCCGTGCACTGCGTGTGATTGTGTGAGTAGAAGGGGCGAAAGTCCTTTGACTCGAACGTTTGGGCTGGCCCCCACCCCTTAGAAGTACGGCTGTGACCTAGTCGACACCGAGGAATCAAAAAAAAGTTTCCAGAAGGGGTTGTATCCGCCGCCGAGGTTTGCGAATCTCTACATGGCGATCGGGACGGCCCGCAACATCGGCCTCCACTGAGAGCCAGAACCCCTCCTCACCACAACAGGACCACATCCAGTTCATCTGGGCGTCGGACCTTCGTCTGCGGGGGGATTCGTGAAAGCGTTCACATTCACAAGCACCAGCATGTAATACCAAGGAGAGGTAGCAGCCATGGACTGGCGTCACAACGCCGTTTGTCGTGAGGAAGACCCCGAGCTGTTCTTCCCCATCGGCAACACCGGTCCTGCGCTGCTGCAGATCGAGGAAGCCAAGGCCGTCTGCCGTCGCTGCCCCGTCATGGAGCAGTGCCTGCAGTGGGCGCTCGAGTCCGGCCAGGACTCCGGCGTCTGGGGTGGCCTCAGCGAGGACGAGCGCCGCGCAATGAAGCGCCGTGCCGCTCGCAACCGGGCGCGTAACGCCAGCGCCTGACCGACGCCCCCCGCACGACGAGCCTCAGCCCGGCGGCGCGTACAGAGCGTACGCACAGCCCCGCCTTCGAGTCGCAGCGCGCAGTACCCCCGAAGCGCATCGCACCGTGAGCACCACGCAGTGGGCCCGGACCGTTACAACGGTCCGGGCCCACTGCGCTTCTACGGGTGACGGCGGTGGCGACCGCCGTACAGCCGGCCTACTTGTCGTTCTGCACGGGGATGTCGAGCACCACCTGGGTGCCGCGTTCGGGGGCCGGGACCATGCCGAAGGTGCCGCCGAGCTCACCCACCACCAGCGTCCGTACGATCTGGAGGCCCAGGTTGCCGGCCCGCTGGGGATCGAACCCTTCGGGCAGCCCGCGCCCGTCGTCCGTCACCGTGATCAGGAGCCGCCCCTCGGCCGGTGAGCCGCCGCGCACCGCGGAGACCTCCACGGTGCCGTGTTCGGCCACGGTGAACGCGTGCTCCAGCGCGTTCTGCAGCACCTCGGTGAGCACCATCGCAAGCGGAGTGGCCACCTCCGCGTCGAGGATCCCGAAGCGCCCCGTGCGACGGCAGGTGACCTTCCCTGGTGAGATCTCGGCGACCATCGCGATCACCCGGTCGGCGATCTCGTCGAACTCGACCCGCTCGTCCAGATTCTGGGACAGCGTCTCATGGACGATCGCGATCGAACCGACGCGCCGTACCGCCTCGTTGAGAGCCTCACGGCCCCGCTCCGAGTCCATCCGACGCGCCTGGAGACGCAACAGGGCGGCCACCGTCTGCAGGTTGTTCTTCACCCGGTGGTGGATCTCCCGGATGGTGGCGTCCTTCGTGATCAGTTCCCGCTCACGGCGCCGTAGTTCGGTGACGTCGCGCAGCAGCACCAGCGACCCGATGCGCACCCCCTTGGGCTTGAGCGGAATCGCGCGCAGCTGGATGACCCCGCCCGCGCCCTCGACCTCGAACTCCCTGGGCGCGTACCCGCTCGCCACCTTGACGAGGGCCTCGTCCACCGGGCCGCGCGACGGGGCGAGTTCGGCGGTCGTGGCGCCGAGGTTGTGGCCGACGAGGTCCGAGGCGAGGCCCAGCCGGTGGTAGGCGGAGAGGCCGTTGGGGCTGGCGTACTGCACGACGCCGTCGGCGTCGAGCCTGATCAGCCCGTCACCCACGCGCGGCGACGCGTCCATGTCGACCTGCTGGCCGGGGAAGGGGAAGGACCCGGCGGCGATCATCTGGGCAAGGTCGGAGGCGGACTGGAGATAGGTGAGCTCCAGCCGGGAGGGCGTGCGCACGGTGAGGAGGTTGGTGTTGCGGGCGATGACCCCGAGGATCCGGCCCTCCCTCCGCACGGGGATCGACTCGACCCGGACGGGCACCTCCTCCCGCCACTCCGGGTCCCCCTCGCGCACGATGCGGCCCTCGTCCAGGGCGGCGTCCAGCAGCGGCCGGCGGCCGCGCGGCACGAGGTGGCCGACCATGTCGTCCTGGTAGGACGTCGGGCCGGTGTTGGGCCGCATCTGCGCCACGGAGACGTAGCGGGTCCCGTCGCGGGTGGGAACCCACAGGACCAGGTCGGCGAAGGAGAGATCGGAGAGCAGCTGCCACTCCGAGACCAGCAGGTGGAGCCACTCGAGGTCGGTGTCACTGAGGGCGGTGTGCTGGCGGACCAGATCGTTCATGGAGGGCACACGTGCGAGCGTACCCGTGGAAAGGAAGAGGTTCCGAACCGATCGGCGCCCGGATACGTGACACTGTGAGGGGCGGCCCGGACGGGAGATTGTCCGCGCCCATGGATGGACACGGCCTATTGGTCTAGTCCACAATGCACCACGTGGGGACATGACGGGCAGGGCCCGTCCCCGCGCGACAGACCTCCGCTCTCCCCGCACAGGAGAGCGGACCGAGGCACCCGGCGCTCTCTGCCCTGACTGCGCCGGTGCCTCCAGTGGCCGGAGGCACCGCACACCGCCGGCCAGGTAGCTCCGGGCTGCGGTGCCGGACGGGCTGAGGGTCCCGTCCCGGCGCCGCGGCCCGCGGGTGTTTCCGGGGGTGTTCTCCTCTCACGGACGAGGGCCGCTCCCCCTCACGGACGGACCGTCCGCCGACAGGGCGACAACCGGTGCCCCACTCACGGACGGTTCACCTCCGCACCGCCCCGTTCTGCTAGATTGGGACCCACAATTGGTCTATACCACATGACGCCACTCTCCAGATCGGCAGGCACAGCGTGGAAGTTGTCATCGTCCCGGACGCCACGGCAGGCGGCGAGCTCATCGCGGAGGCCATCGCCGCCCTGCTGAGCCGCAAGCCCGACGCCCTGCTCGGTGTCGCCACCGGCTCGACCCCGCTGCCCATCTACCAGGCCCTGACGGCGAAGGTCCGCTCCGGCGCCGTCGACGTCTCGCGCGCCCGGATCTGCCAGCTCGACGAGTACGTCGGACTCCCCGCCGGCCACCCCGAGTCCTACCGCTCGGTCGTGCTCCGCGAGGTCATCGAGCCGCTCGGACTGTCCGAAGCGTCCTTCATGGGCCCGGACGGCTCCGCCGAGGACGTCCAGGCCGCCTGCGAGGCGTACGACAAGGCGCTCGCCGAGGCCGGCGGGGTGGACCTCCAGCTGCTCGGCATCGGCACCGACGGGCACATCGGCTTCAACGAGCCGTGCTCCTCGCTCGCCTCCCGCACCCGGATCAAGACCCTCACCGAGCAGACCCGGATCGACAACGCGCGCTTCTTCGACGACGACATCGAGCAGGTGCCGCACCACGTCATCACCCAGGGGATCGGGACCATCCTGGAGTCCCGCCACCCGGTCCTGCTGGCCACCGGCGAAGGCAAGGCCGACGCCGTGGCGCAGACCGTCGAGGGCCCGATCGCCTCGATCGTGCCGGCCTCGGCACTGCAGCTGCACCCGCACGCCACGGTCGTGGTCGACGAGGCGGCGGCGTCGAAGCTGAAGCTGGCCGACTACTTCCGCGCCACGTACGCCGCGAAGCCGCCGTGGCAGGGCCTGTAGCCGTTCGCCGTACACGCATGAGGGCCGGGCCACCGTGACGGTGGCCCGGCCCTCGTGCGTCGTCCCTCCGGGGCTCAGGCCCCCGTCCCCGTGATCGCCTCCGCCGCCGCGACCCCGCACACCCGTGCGGCGCCGTGGGTGACGATGTGCAGCGCGCCCCGGGGCGGCGCCTCGGGCAGGCCCATCTCGACCACGACCGTGTCGGGACGGGCCGCCAGCACGGCGTCCAGCGCCTCGCTCATCCACGCGTGCCGGTGGGCGTCGCGGACGACGGCGACGATGCGCCGCTCCCCCGCCGCCCTGAGCACCTCGGCGCCCGGCTCCGGGCTCCCGCCGTCGTAGGTGTCCGTCTCCGTGCCGGGCAGGATCCGCGACAGCTCGGCCGCCACGCCCCAGGGCGTCTCGTGGCCCACCGCGATGTTGGCGACCGGGGTGAGGGCGGCGACGTACGCCGGCTCGGTCAGCGGTTCGGCGGTACCCGTGATCCTCACGGCCCGTCGGGCCGCGACCAGTCCGATCCCGGCTCCGGCGCCGGGCGCGGTCCCCTCCTGCATGTCCGCGCCCGGCTCCGGGGCAGCCCCCCTGACCCTCTGCGTCCAGGACGCGAGGGCCCGTACACGTGCGGCCGCGTCGGCCAGCCGCTCCTCGGGCAGTTCACCGGTCCGTACCGCCGCCACCAGCGCGTCGCGCAGCCGCAGCACGGTGTCCTCGTCGGCCAGCCCGCCTCCGACACAGATGGCGTCGGCGCCCGCGGCGATGGCGAGGACGGATCCGCGCTCGATGCCGTACGTCCCGGCGATGGCGTCCATCTCCATGCCGTCGGTGACGATCAGCCCGTCGTAGCCCAGCTCCTGGCGCAGCAGACCGGTGAGGATCTGCGGGCTCAGGGTCGCCGGACGGGTCGGGTCGAGTGCGGGAAGCAGGATATGTGCACTCATCACCGATTTGGAACCCGCCGCGATGGCCGCGCGGAAGGGCACCAGCTCACGGGCGTGCAGGGTGTCCAGGTCCACATCGATGCGGGGCAGCGAGTGGTGCGAGTCGACCGCGGTGTCGCCGTGCCCGGGGAAGTGCTTGGTGCAGGCGGCGACGCCGGCGGCCTGGAGCCCCTCCACGTACGCGGCGGTGTGCCGGGCGGCGAGCGCGGTGTCGGCACCGAAGGACCGCACACCGATGACCGGGTTGCCCGGATTGGAGTTGACGTCCGCGGACGGGGCCCAGTTGAGGTTGACCCCGCACTCGGCCAGCCGGCGGCCGAGCTCCTGGGCGACGGCCCTGGTCAGGTCCACGTCGTCGACGGAACCGAGGGCGAGGTTGCCGGGGAAGGAGGAGCCGTTGCGGACCTCCAGCCGGGTGACGTCGCCGCCCTCCTCGTCGATCGCGACGAGCACGTCGTCCCGCTCGGCGCGCAGCCGGGCCGTGAGGGCGGCGAGCTGCTCGGGAGAGTGGATGTTCCGGCCGAACAGTCCGACGGAGGCGAGACCTTCGCCGACCCTGCGCAGGAGCCAGTCGGGGGCGCTCGTACCGGTGAAGCCCGGCTGGAGGACGGCGAGAGCGTCGCGGGTGACGGTGTCCGTGGTGGATACGAGGGTGGTCATGGGGCTGCGTTATCCCTTCACGGCGCCGGAGGTGAGCCCCGTAGCCATCTTCCCCTGGATGATCATGAAGAAGATGACGACCGGGATGGAGATCAGTGTGGAGGCCGCCATCAGGGCGCCGTAGTCCGTTCCGCGCTCCGTGGTGAAGGTCATGAGCCACACGTTGAGCGTGTACTTGGAGTTGTCGTTGATCAGGATGTACGCGAAGAGGTACTCGTTCCACGCGTTGACCAGCGCGAAGATGGACGCGGCGGCCAGTCCCGGTGCCAGCAGCGGGAAGATGACCCGGCGGAAGGCCCCCATGCGGGTGCAGCCGTCCACCATCGCGGACTCCTCGAGCTCCACCGGGATGTTGATCACGAATCCGCGGATCATGATGGTCGCGAACGGGAGCGTGGACACCAGGTAGACGACGATGAGTCCCCAGTACTCGTCGATGCCTCCCAGCGCGTTGAGCTGGAGGTAGATCGGGATCAGCATCGCGGTCGGCGGCAGCATCTGGACGAGGATCATGATCATCATCAGCGCCTTCCGTCCGAAGAAGCGGAAGCGTCCGATGGCGAGCGCCGCGAGGGTCGCGATAATCATCCCGCCGACGACGGCGGTGACCGAGACGATGAGACTCGACTGGATCGCCGTGCCGAAGTTGTCCTGCTTCACCGCTCGCGCGAAGTTGTCGAAGGTGAGGGAGGACGGCCACAGCGTCTGGTCGTAGGACCGGATCTCGTGGTTGGGCCGCAGTGAGCTGACGATCAGCCAGTAGACCGGGAAGGCCATCAGCGCGGCCGTGACCAGTGCCAGGACGTTGTAGCCGAGGCGGTTCCGCTTGCGGTCGGGCCTCAGGACCTGGGCCGGCCTGTCCGTGGTCGTGGAGGCACTCATTCGACCTCTCCCGTCTTGATCAGCTGGCGCAGGTAGTACACGGCGACACCGGAGAGCATCAGGACGGTGATCAGCGCGATCGCGCTGCCCTGACTGAACGAGGTGGACTCGAACGCCTTGGAGAACGAGTAGAGGCCGAGGGTCTCGTAGTCGGGCTCGGGCTTGTTGCCGCGCAGCAGCCAGATCTGGCCGAACACGTTGAAGTCCCAGATGACCGAGAGCGTGGCGACCATCGTGAAGACCGGCTTGATGACGGGCCAGGTCACGTAGCGGTAGACGCCGTACGCCGTGGCCCCGTCCAGGGAGGCGGCCTCCTCCAGCTCCTTGGGGACCTGGGTGAGGGCCGCGTACATCGTGATCACGACGAACGGGATGGCGCCCCAGACGACCAGCAGCGTGATGATGCCGAAGCCCTGCCAGGGGTCGAGGAACCAGTTGTGGCCGAGCCACCGGTCCTCGTCGCCCGTGATGTTCGCGAGCAGCGTGTTGATCAGGCCGTAGTCGGAGTCGGAGAGCCAGCGGAAGACCGACGCGGCGACCATCAGCGGCATCGACCAGGCGGCGATCAGCGCCACCGTGAGGACGATCCGCACCCAGGTGGAGACCCGGAGCATCATCAGGGCGATCAGCAGGCCGATGCCCATCGTCAGCACGACGCAGATGGTCATGAAGACGACGGTCCGGCCGACGACCGCCCAGAAGTCCGGGTCGCCGAGGATGTTGGTGAACTGCTCGAAGCCGACCCACGGGGTCTCGCCGTTGCCCCAGAGCGCCGCCCGTCCCAGGTCCTGGAAGGACATGATCACGGTCTTGACCAGCGGGTAGACGTAGACGGCGGCGATCGCCAGGATCGCCGGCAGGATCAGGAGATAGGGAAGCAGCTCTCCCTTCCTGCGCTGTCTCTTCGGGCGCGGCCCGGCGGCTTCCTGCGGGGCGGGCGAGGTCCCGGTCTTCTCCGGGACACGCGGTACGGGGACCGGTGGACCGGCGGCCTTGGTGTCGGCAGCAGTCACGTGACTGACCTTCCATCGGGACACCCGGGGTCTCTACCCGGGAATCACGGCGTTCTCAACCTAAGAAAGGGACGGGGGCCCGGTGTTCGCCGGGCCCCCGCCTGGAGAGCCGAAGGCTCGTGACTACTTGTTGATCAGCTCGTTGATCTTGTCGTCGGCCTTCTTGGCGGCGTCGGCCACCGAGGTGCCCTTGAGGATCTCCAGGAGCATGTTCTCCAGGACCTCCTCCTTCTCGATGGAGGTCCAGCCCGGCGCGATCGGCGTGAACCAGGCGTCCGGCACGGCGTTGGCGACGGCGGCCGTCTCCGGCTTGGACTTCAGCGGCTCGAGCTGCTTCTCGTTGTTCGGGAGGATGTTCTTGGAGGTGAGCACCTCCTGCGACTTCTCGCTGGTGAAGAGGGAGACCCACTCCTCACCCAGGTCGGTGACCTTCGACTTCGCGGTCACCGCGAGGTCGGAGCCGCCGATGAAGGACGGGAGCGCCTTGCCGTCCGGGCCGGGCATGCCGGCCGTTCCGATCTTGCCCTCGAGCTTCGGGTTGCCGTTGTTGGCACCGTCGACGACCGAGCCGGCCTCCCAGCCGTTGCCGTAGATCAGGGCCGTCTTCTCGTTGGCCATGACGTTGGCGTGGTCCTGCTCGTCCTTGGTCTGGTCGGCCTTGTTGTACTTCTTGACCAGGTTGACGAAGTGCTCGATGCCCTTCTGGGACTCGGGGGAGGAGAGGTTGCCCTTCCACTCCTTCGCACCCTCGTCGTACTCGGCGATGGAGCCGCCGTAGCCCGCGACGTAGGACATGGCCGCGTACCAGTAACGGCCCGGCAGGTAGAGGGACGAGAAGCGCTTGTCCTTCTTGTTGTACTCCGCCGAGACCTTGTCGAGCGCGGTGAGCAGCTCGTCCTCGGTCTGCGGGAGGACATCGCTGCCCGTGCCCTTCTTGAGCATGTCCTTGTTGTAGATCGCGACACGGGCGCCCGCGTAGTAGGGCACGCAGAACTGCTTGCCCTCGAAGGTGCAGGTGTCCTTCAGACCCTTGATCCAGGTGTCCGAGTTGTCGTACTTCTTGGGGTCGATCTCGGCCAGCGCGCCGTTGAGGATGTACTGCATCGTCTCGGTGTTGCCGAGCTCGACGACGTCCGGGAACTTGTCGCCACCGAGGGCCGTGTCGAGCTTCTTGGCCTTGTCCGCCCACTGCTGGTACTGGACGTTGACCTTCACCTTGGGGTACTTCTTCTTGAACTGCGCGTTGACGTCCTTGACCAGTTCCGGCCAGGTGCTCTGCGCGTCGACCATGAGCCAGACCGTCAGGCTCTCGGTACGGTCCTTCGGGTCCTTCGAGGCGTTGTCATTACTGTCCCCACCACACGCCGCGATTCCGGTCATCATCGCTGCGACGCCTACTGCCGCAATGAGCTTGCGCTTCATGCCACACCCTCCTCAGGGATACCAGCAACCCCCCGCCCACCGCGAAGACGTACGCCGGCGCTACCTGTGGGGCTGGGACCTGGTCTTTAATGGTTTAGACCAGTACCGGGAGCTTGGCCTAGACCTTTAGGGGTGTCAAGGGTGTATAAGAAGTGCACTCGCGTCCGTTATCGGACCGACACCTGAGGGAGGGCGACGAGCCGTGACCGGACCGTGCCACCATGTGAGCCGCGACAGACGGAGGAGCCGGTGACGGCAGCAACGCAGCAGTCGGGAAGGCGGGCCATGGGTGCCGACGGGGGCAGCAGTACGAGCGAGACCGGCACGGGTGCGGGTGCGCGTACGGCACGCGTCCCGAAGTACTACCGGCTCAAGCGCCATCTCCTCGACATGACGGACACCATGCCGCCCGGCACCCCCGTGCCGCCCGAGCGGACCCTGGCCGCGGAGTTCGACACCTCGCGCACCACGGTGCGCCAGGCCCTCCAGGAGCTGGTGGTCGAGGGCCGGCTGGAACGCATCCAGGGCAAGGGCACCTTCGTCGCCAAGCCGAAGGTCTCCCAGGCCCTGCAACTCACCTCGTACACCGAGGACATGCGCGCCCAGGGCCTGGAACCCACCTCCCAGCTGCTGGACATCGGCTACGTCACGGCGGACGACACGCTCGCCGGGCTGCTGGACATCACGGCGGGCGGGCGGGTGCTGCGGATCGAGCGGCTCCGGCTGGCCAGCGGCGAACCGATGGCCATCGAGACGACACACCTCTCGGCCAAGCGCTTCCCCGCGCTGCGCCGTTCACTGGTGAAGTACACCTCGCTCTACACCGCTCTGTCGGAGGTGTACGACGTCCGGCTCGCCGAGGCGGAGGAGACCATCGAGACCTCGCTCGCCACGCCGCGCGAGGCCGGGCTGCTCGGCACGGACGTCGGCCTCCCCATGCTCATGCTGTCCCGGCACTCGATCGACGGGCACGGCGAACCGGTGGAGTGGGTGCGCTCGGTGTACCGGGGCGACCGGTACAAGTTCGTGGCCCGCCTGAAGCGTCCCACCGACTGAGACCTTCCGGACCTCCGGCGCGACCGATCCCCCTGTCCACACAGGGGGATCAGTCATTTCGGGCGACACCGGACCGTTGCAGGACCGCAATGCGGACGGGGGGTGACGATGGGCGGACCTCTCGCCTAGATTTCCTGCGCATTACACCAGGTGATCAGCGAGGGGACGGAGTCGCCACATGCCAGAAGAAACCGATGCGAACCCACCGGCAACACCGGCAACACCGACAGCACCGACGGTGACACCCGCGAGGGTGGTCATCGCGCTCTGCCTCGTCGCCCCGTTCGTGGCGATGCTCTGGGTGAGCTCGTACGCGAAGGTCGAACCGACCTTCATCGGCATCCCGTTCTTCTACTGGTACCAGATGCTCTGGGTGCTCGTCTCGACCGCGCTGACCATGATCGCGTACAAGCTGTGGCAGCGTGACCAGCGCGCCCGCAAGGGAGGTGCGTCCGCGTGAAGGACGGCGTCAACGGTGTGGCACTCGCCGTGTTCATCTTCTTCTTCCTGGCCGTCACGGTCGTCGGATTCATGGCCGCGCGCTGGCGCAAGGCCGAGAACGAGGCCAGCCTCGACGAATGGGGCCTGGGCGGACGGTCGTTCGGCACCTGGGTCACCTGGTTCCTGCTCGGCGGCGACCTCTACACGGCGTACACCTTCGTCGCGGTGCCCGCGGCGATCTACGCGGCGGGCGCGGCCGGCTTCTTCGCGGTCCCCTACACGATCCTCGTCTACCCGCTGATCTTCACCTTCCTGCCGCGCCTGTGGTCCGTCTCGCACAAGCACGGCTACGTCACCACCTCGGACTTCGTGCGGGGCCGGTTCGGCTCGAAGGGGCTCTCGCTGGCGGTCGCCCTCACCGGCATCCTCGCCACGATGCCGTACATCGCGCTCCAGCTGGTCGGCATCCAGGCCGTGCTGGACGTCATGGGCGTCGGCGGCGGCGAGACCACGCACTGGTTCATCAAGGACCTGCCGCTGCTGATCGCGTTCGCCGTGCTCGCCGCGTACACGTACTCCTCGGGACTGCGCGCACCCGCGCTCATCGCGTTCGTCAAGGACGGCCTGATCTACCTGGTCATCGCGGTGGCCATCATCTACATCCCGATCAAGCTCGGGGGCTTCGACGACATCTTCGCCAAGGCCGGTGAGGCGTTCGCCCAGACCAACGAGGCGACGGGCAAGCCTCGCGGCGCACTCGTCCCCGGGGAGATGGGCCAGTGGGGCTACGCCACGCTGGCACTCGGCTCTGCGCTGGCGCTCTTCATGTACCCCCACTCGATCACGGCGACGCTCTCCAGCCGCAGCCGTGAGGTGATCCGGCGCAACACCACGATCCTGCCGCTGTACTCACTGATGCTCGGCCTGCTCGCCCTGCTCGGCTTCATGGCGATCGCCGCCGGGATCAAGGTGGACAACGGCCAGCTGGCGATCCCCCAGCTGTTCGAGAACATGTTCCCCGACTGGTTCGCGGGCGTGGCCTTCGCCGCGATCGGCATCGGCGCCCTGGTGCCCGCCGCGATCATGTCGATCGCCGCGGCGAACCTCTTCACCCGGAACATCTACAAGGACTTCATCAAGCCCGACGCGACCCCGGCGCAGGAGACCAAGGTCTCCAAGCTGGTCTCGCTGCTGGTGAAGGTCGGCGCGCTCGCCTTCGTCCTCACCATGGACAAGACGGTCGCGATCAACTTCCAGCTGCTGGGCGGCATCTGGATCCTCCAGACGATGCCGGCCCTGGTGGGCGGTCTGTTCACCCGGTGGTTCCACCGCTGGGCCCTGATCGCCGGCTGGGCGGTCGGCATGCTCTACGGCACGGTGGCCGCGTACGGCGTGGCCAGCCCGACCCAGAAGCACTTCGGCGGGTCCTCGAAGGAGATTCCGGGCATCGGCGAGATCGGCTACATCGGTCTCACCGCGATCGTGCTGAACATCGTCGTCGTGGTCGTGCTGACCTTCGTCCTGAACGCGCTGAAGGCCCCGGCCGGCGTGGACGAGACCTCTCCGTCCGACTACACGGCGGACGTCGGCGACCCGGGCGTCAAGGCCGAGCTCCCGCCGGCCACGGTGGGCGCACCGGGCGACGACGAACCGCTGCAACGGGTGTAGGACCCGATGGCGTACGTCCCGGCGGGGTCCGCCCCGCCGGGACGTTCCTCTGTGTGCGCAGAGCGCGGCCCCGGAAAAGGCGTGCGCCCGGCGCGCGGGCGGGGGGAGACTGACGCCCATGGATGTCTCGATCAGACCGGTCCACGCCGAGGAGCACGAGGCCCTCGGTGAGATGACCGCCCAGGCGTATCTCGACGACGGGCTGCTGGACTTCGGCGCCGACGACCCCTATCTGGAACAGCTTCGCGCCATCGGGCGACGGGCCGCCGAGGCCCTGGTACTGGTCGCGGCGGACGCCGACGGCGATCTGCTGGGCGGGGTCACCTATGTCCCGCCCGGGAGCCCCTGGGCGGACATCGCCGGGGAGGACGAGGCCGAGTTCCGGATGCTGGCCGTCTCCGCGAAGGCGCGTGGGCGCGGTGCGGGTGAGGCGCTCGTACGGGCCTGCGTCGAGCGGGCACGTGCCACCGAAGGGCTCTCCGGGATCGTCCTGTCGACCCGGTCGTCCATGGAGGCCGCCCACCGGATCTACCGCCGCCTCGGCTTCGTACGGACGCCGGAGCGGGACTGGAGCCCTCTCCCGGGCTTGCCCCTCCTCACATTCCGCCTGGCCTTCTGAGCCATCACGACACTACATGTGGGGGCTGCCATAACTGGCGGCCCCCACATGTATGCTCGACCTCGCTGTCGCCGCAGGGGAATCCGGTGCGAATCCGGAACTGTCCCGCAACGGTGTGATCGGTGTGCTTTCGCGCACCGCGGAGTCCGAAGACCTGTCGGCAGCGCGTCCGGCTCGACCGAACCGGGCGCAGAGACGTCCGGGCCCCGCGGAGGGCCGGTGGACGCCGTGCGCGCCGTGCTGCCCTCCCCCGGGTGTCCACGTGTCCGGCCCCCCGCTCCCGCAGGCCCTGAGCCGAGCGAGGGATAGCCCCAAGTGACCATCGCGCCAGCAGACCCGGTTTCAGCCGCGGAATACGAAGGCCGCACGACCGACGCGCCCGGGACCGCACTCCTGCGGACCCTGACCGGTCTCACCGCCGATCTGCCCGACACCGACCCCGGACGGGTCGCCGCCGCCGCGCTGCGTGGCCGCAACGCCCGGTCGGACGAGGCCGAGCTGCGCTCGCTGGCCACCGAGGCCGCCGCCGGCCTGATCTCCGAGGACCCGGCGTACTCCCGGCTCGCGGCCCGGCTCCTCACCCTGGCCGTCGCCGACGAGGCCGCCGGTCAGGGTGCCGTCTCCTTCTCGGCGTCGGTCGCCGTCGGACACCGCGAGGGCCTGATCGCGGACCGGACGGCCGAGTTCGTCACGCTGCACGCCGCCGCCCTCGACGCCCTGGTCGACCAGGCCCTCGCCGACGGCGCCGACGACCGCTTCGGCTACTTCGGGCTGCGGACTCTGCACAGCCGGTACCTGTTGCGTCACCCGATCACCCGGGAGGTCGTCGAGACGCCGCAGCACTTCATGCTGCGCGTCGCCGCCGGGCTCGCCGAGGACACCTCCGAGCGCGCCCTGGGCGAAGTCGCCGCGCTGTACAACCTGATGAGCCGGCTCGACTACCTGCCGTCCTCCCCCACCCTCTTCAACTCCGGCACCCGGCACCCGCAGATGTCCTCCTGCTACCTGCTGGACTCGCCGCTGGACGAGCTCGACTCGATCTACGACCGTTACCACCAGGTGGCGCGCCTCTCCAAGCACGCGGGCGGCATCGGCCTCTCGTACTCCCGCATCCGTGCCCGGGGTTCACTCATCCGGGGGACCAACGGGCACTCCAACGGCATCGTCCCGTTCCTGAAGACGCTGGACGCCTCGGTCGCCGCGGTCAACCAGGGGGGCCGCCGCAAGGGGGCCGCCGCCGTCTACCTGGAGACCTGGCACGCGGACATCGAGGAGTTCCTGGAGCTGCGCGACAACACCGGTGAGGACCAGCGGCGCACGCACAACCTCAACCTGGCGCACTGGATCCCGGACGAGTTCATGCGCCGCGTGGACGCGGACACGGAGTGGTCGCTGTTCTCCCCGGCGGACACCCCGGAGCTCGTGGACCTGTGGGGCGACGAGTTCGACGCGGCCTACCGCGCGGCCGAGGCGAAGGGCCTGGCCCGCAGGACGATGCCCGCCCGTGAGCTGTACGGCCGCATGATGCGCACGCTCGCGCAGACCGGCCAGGGCTGGATGACGTTCAAGGACGCCTCCAACCGCACGGCGAACCAGACGGCGGAGCCGGGCCGGGTCGTGCACTCCTCGAATCTCTGCACCGAGATCCTGGAGGTCACCGACGACGGTGAGACCGCCGTCTGCAACCTGGGTTCGGTCAACCTCGGCGCGTTCGTCGCCGACGGTTCGATCGACTGGGAGCGGCTGGACGCGACCGTCCGTACGGCGGTGACCTTCCTCGACCGCGTCGTGGACATCAACTTCTACCCGACCGAGCAGGCCGGGCGCTCCAACGCCCGCTGGCGGCCGGTGGGTCTGGGCGCGATGGGACTCCAGGACGTCTTCTTCCAGCTGCGCCTGCCCTTCGACTCGCCCGAGGCCCGCGCGCTCTCCACGCGGATCTCCGAGCGGATCATGCTCGCCGCCTACGAGGCGTCCTGCGACCTCGCGGAGAGGTCGGGCCCGCTGCCCGCCTGGTCCGAGACCCGCGCCGCGCGCGGCGTGCTGCACCCGGACCACTACGACACCGAGCTGAACTGGCCGGAGCGCTGGGAGGCGCTGCGCGCCCGGGTCGCGAAGAGCGGCATGCGCAACTCCCTGCTGCTCGCCATCGCCCCGACGGCGACGATCGCCTCGATCGCCGGGGTGTACGAGTGCATCGAGCCGCAGGTCTCCAACCTCTTCAAGCGCGAGACGCTCAGCGGCGAGTTCCTCCAGGTCAACGCCTACCTGGTCGACGAGCTGAAGAAGCTCGGCGTCTGGGACGCCCGCACCCGCGAGGCGCTGCGCGAGGCCAGCGGGTCCGTGCAGGGCTTCGCCTGGATCCCCGAGGACGTGCGGGCGCTGTACCGCACGGCGTGGGAGATCCCGCAGCGCGGCCTCATCGACATGGCGGCGGCCCGTACGCCGTTCCTCGACCAGAGCCAGTCGCTCAACCTGTTCCTGGAGACGCCGACGATCGGCAAGCTCTCCTCGATGTACGCGTACGCCTGGAAGCAGGGGCTGAAGACGACGTACTACCTGCGGTCGCGGCCGGCGACCCGGATCGCCCGCGCGGCGTCCGGGACGGCTGCCGCCGCCGCCCCGATCCCCGTCCAGCAGGCTTCCGCCCCCGACGCGGACGCGATCGCCTGCTCCCTCGAAAACCCCGAGTCCTGCGAGGCCTGCCAGTAATGAGCACCAACGAGAACAAGAACCTGCTCGACCCGGGCTTCGAACTGACCCTGCGTCCCATGCGCTACCCGGACTTCTACGAGCGGTACCGGGACGCGATCAAGAACACCTGGACGGTGGAGGAGGTCGATCTCCACTCCGACGTCTCCGACCTCGCCAAGCTCTCGCCCGGTGAGCAGCACATGATCGGCCGGCTCGTCGCCTTCTTCGCGACGGGCGACTCGATCGTCTCCAACAACCTGGTGCTGACGCTCTACAAGCACATCAACTCCCCCGAGGCGCGGCTCTACCTGTCGCGCCAGCTGTTCGAGGAGGCCGTGCACGTCCAGTTCTACCTGACGCTGCTCGACACCTACCTGCCCGACCCGGAGGACCGCGCGGCGGCCTTCGACGCGGTCGAGGAGATCCCCTCGATCCGCGAGAAGGCCCAGTTCTGCTTCCGGTGGATGGACTCGGTCGAGAAGATCGAGCGGCTGGAGACGAAGGCCGACCGCCGCCGCTTCCTGCTGAACCTCATCTGCTTCGCCGCGTGCATCGAGGGGCTGTTCTTCTACGGCGCGTTCGCGTACGTCTACTGGTTCCGCTCGCGCGGGCTGCTGCACGGCCTCGCCACGGGCACCAACTGGGTGTTCCGTGACGAGACCATGCACATGAACTTCGCCTTCGAGGTCGTGGACACCGTCCGCAAGGAGGAGCCGGACCTCTTCGACGACGAGCTCCAGCAGCAGGTCACCGACATGCTGAAGGAGGCCGTCGAGGCGGAGCTGCAGTTCGGCCGCGACCTGTGCGGCGAGGGCCTGCCCGGCATGAACACCGAGTCGATGCGCCAGTACCTGGAGTGCGTCGCCGACCAGCGGCTCACCCGCCTCGGATTCCCGCCGCTCTACGGTTCGGAGAACCCGTTCTCCTTCATGGAGCTCCAGGGGGTGCAGGAGCTGACGAACTTCTTCGAGCGCCGCCCCTCCGCGTACCAGGTGGCGGTGGAGGGGTCCGTCGGCTTCGACGACGACTTCTAGACCCTCGCCCACGACCTGAGGTGGGGGCGCCGCGTGGCCGGGACCGGCCGCGCGGCGCCGGTCGTTCCCGGGGGCGCGGCGGCTTCCCCGTTCCGTCGTGCCTCCCGCAGTTCGCGGTCGATCCGGCGCTCCCGCGCGAACCCGAGGACGGCGGGCAGCAGGACGAGGGCGAAAAGTGCGGCTATGGCCAGGTAGCTCAGGAATGTGTTCATGGCTCCACTGTCGTCCGTGCGCCCGGATTCCGGCAGTGGCAGGACTGTCACACACCATCGAATTGCTGCCACACTGGCGTCATGCTGAAGAATGTCGCCGTTCTGCTCCTCGACGAGGTCCATCCGTTCGAACTCGGCGTGCTGTGCGAGGTGTTCGGCCTCGACCGGTCCGAGGAAGGCCTGCCCGTGCAGGACTTCGCGGTGGTCTCCGCCGAGGGACAGGCCCTGCGGACCCATGCCGGATTCACGATCAGCACACCGCACGGGCTGGACCGCCTGGAGGAGGCGGACCTCGTCGCCGTCCCGGCCGGCGGCAGTTTCGTGGCCAGGGAGTACCCCGAGGAGGTCCTCGCGGCCCTGCGGCGGACCGTGGCGCGCGGCGCGCGGGTGCTGAGCGTCTGCTCCGGCGCCTTCGTCCTCGGTGCCGCCGGGCTCCTGGACGGCCGCCGCTGCACCACGCACTGGCGGCACGCCGACGAGCTGGCCCGCCGCTATCCCGAGGCCCGGGTGGAGCCGGACGTGCTGTACGTGGACGAGGGCCCGGTCATCACCTCGGCGGGGACGGCCGCGGGCATCGACGCCGCCCTGCACCTGGTCCGCCAGGCGCACGGCCCCGCCGTCGCCAACGCCATCGCCCGCCGCATGGTCGTACCCCCGCACCGGGACGGCGGCCAGGCGCAGTACGTGAAGCGCCCGCTGCCGCGCACCCGGTGCGACACGGTCGGCGAGACCCTCGCCTGGATGGAGCACCACCTCGACCAGGAGCTGACCGTCGAGCAGCTGGCCGACCGCACCCACATGTCGCCCCGGACCTTCGCCCGCCGTTTCCAGCAGGAGACGGGGACCACGCCGTACCGCTGGCTGCTCCGGCAACGCGTCCTGCTGGCGCAGCACCTGCTGGAGACCTCGGACGAGACCATGGACATGATCGCGGGACGGACCGGCTTCGGGAACGCGGCGGCCCTGCGCCACCAGTTCGTACGCTCCCTGGGCACGACGCCGAACGCGTACCGCCGCACCTTCCGGGGGCCCTCCGACCTGACCGAGGTGGCCTGAGCGGAGAACCCCCGGGGCGGGTGTCAGATGCCGCAGCCGGAGGCCGACCAGAAGTGGCTCGGCCCCTGGTTCACGTGGATGTGGTCGCTGTGGCCCGCGTACCCCGGGCCGAGGATGCCGTTGAAGCCGTGGTTGCGGGCCTGCTTGGCGATGGTGCAGAGCGAGTGCGGACCGGAGCCGAGGTCGACGGCGTCGCCGTACAGATGGCGGCTGTTCGTCGCTCCGCCGACCGCCGAGTTGCAGGAGGTGGAGCGGAAGCCGCTGGTGACACGGATCGACTGGTCACCGAGCGCGTGCCGCAGGGCCTCCAGCTTCCACATGCTGCTCAGCGCGTTGGCCTTGGCCGTTCCCGCAGCGACCGCCCCGCCCGCCCAGGTGCTGTTGCACGTGTTGAGCTCGGGGTACGTGAAGTGGATGGGGGTGCAGTCGTCGTCCTGGAGCGCGTACAGCTTGGACTGTGTGGCAGGTCCGGCGACACCGTCCGCGGCGAGGCCGTACGCGGACTGGAAGCGCTTGACCGCCGCCGTCGTGGCGGGGCCGTACGAGCCGTCGACGGCCAGCACCGAGTTGTATCCCGGGTAGCCCGCCACCCGGATCTGGAGCTGGGTGACATCGTTGCCCGTGGCGCCCGGGGACAGGGTGCGCGTCCAGGTGTAACAACCGTCGGCCTGCGCGGTGCCGGCCGTGACGACGGCCCCGCCGATCGCAAAAGCCATGGTCATGACAAGGCCGAGCAGCAGATGTGCGGTGCGTCTGATCATGGGGTTCTCCCTGCACGGTGAGGCGTGGTGGAGCGGTGTGAGGGTGAGCCTGTCGGACGGGTCGACGCGCGTCAACCACGCCCGGGAGAACACCGGTCGGCGCCCCGTGCCCCTGCGGACACGGAGAGGGGGCCCCGCCGTCGGCGGGGCCCCCTCTCCGGAGGCGATCAGTCGTTCGGAACGACCTCGTAGCGCGGGGTGCCCTCCGCCATCTGCTTCAGCGCGTCCTTGCGGTCACGCTTCGAGAGCCGGTCGATGTACAGGTAGCCGTACAGGTGGTCCGTCTCGTGCTGGAGGCAGCGCGCGAAGTAGCCGCTGCCCCGCACCTTCACCGCGTTGCCCTGGGCGTCCTGACCGCGCACGACCGCGTAGTCGGGACGCGCGAGCGCGGCGTACGCCGTGGGCACGGAGAGGCAGCCCTCGTTGGAGTCGTCGAGGTTGCGCTGCTCCGGCGCGAGGTCCTCCAGCACCGGGTTGCAGATGGCGCCGACGTGCCGCACCCCGTCGTCGTCCGGGCAGTCGTAGACGAAGACCTTGCGGTTCACACCGATCTGGTTGGCGGCCAGGCCCACGCCCTCCGCCGTCCGCTGACTGGCGAACATGTCGTCGATCAGCTGCGCGAGCTCGTCGTCGAACTCCGTGACGTCGCTGCACTCCTTGTGCAGGACCGGGTTGCCGACCACCGTGATCGGGCGGGAGGTGCCGCGCTCGCGGTGCGCCGCCTCGCGCGCCTCGCAGTCCTCGGTGTCCACGAGGAATCCCTCGTCGTCCACACCGGCCTGCTGGTCCGTCTCCTGCTGCGACATGTCCGCCGTACGCCTTCCTGCAACCTGAACCCGTGAGTACCCGCACCCGCATCGGTGCCCGTACAGCCTACGGGCACCGGTCAGCAGACTTCTTCCAGATCCCGCCACTCGCGGCTGTCCGGGCTGTCCGCGACCCAGCCGTCCAGCAGTCCGCGCACCAGCCCGGCGGGGGCCGCTATGCCGCACTCACGCTCCGGCACCCAGAGGTCGCCCGCGGTGCGGTGGCCGAGGGGGCCCGGGTGGCCCGGCTCGCTGTGGTCGTGCGGGTCCAGGTGCTCGCCGTCGCCCTCGTCGCTCTCCATCCGGCTCTCCGAACAGGCGCGGCAGAGCAGCCGCACGGAGGACGACCAGTCCTCGGCGGCGAACCCGGCGTCGGAGGCGAGCCGCTCCAGCGCGTCCCGGTCGGCCTCGGTCGCGGCCTCCAGGAGCACCACCCAGGTCGGGACGGGAGAGGGGGCCCACAGCTCGATCTCGTCGAAGACCGGGTAGGACGGCCCGGCGGCGGTGACCCGCTCACCGTTCGGCACCCCGTCGTGCAGGACGACCTCGCCCCAGCGCCGGCCGGACGACGGCAGCGGGATCGACAGCACCTCCAACCGTGCCGGATCCAGCCTGCGGCCCCAGACCACCTCGGCCTCGCCCTCGGGCGAGAGCCGCACGGCGGCGCTGCCCAGCTCCATGCCCGTGGGCTCGCTGTTCGCCGCCGCGTTGTGCTGGCCGCTGCCCGGCACCTTCAGCCCGTACGCCTGCCAGGCCCGGCGCGCCAGCGGCCAGTCCTGGAGCGCGGTGGCCGCGATCCCGACGTTCCACCAGTCCGGGGCTCCGGACTCCCGGTCGAGCAGGGCGACGGCGCGCAGACCCGCGGCCCTCGCCTGTTCCCAGTCGTGCCGGAACTTGTGCAGCAGCGCCAGATTGAACCAGGACTCGGAGAGCCAGGGCTCCAGATCCGCCGCGCGCGTCAGAAGCGCCCCCGCGTCCTCGTACCGGCCGTCGCCGATCAGCGTGAACGCGCGGTCCGTGGCCTGCCGCCAAGAGGCGGACGGCCGATGCCGTACCTTCCCGAAGATCCTCACGATTCCCGCCTGTCCCGACTGGACACCCTCGTTTTCCGCTCTCCTTCGCATCCAACCATGCCCGGCCGGACGCTCGCTCATTACCCATGGGTTACCCCGCCCCGACCGGGGTCAGACCGCCCCGCGCCAGGACTCTGGCCAGCGCCTCCACCACCTGCGGCTGGTAGTCGCGGCCGGTGCCGAGCCTGAGCTGCTCCAGCGCCCCCAGGGGCCCTTTGACGCCTTCCCCGCACAGGTCGTCGTACGCGTTCACCGCACGGACGATCCTGGCGGCGGTCTGCTGTTCCCGGTACGGATCGGCCTGCTGCTCCACCACCAGCGCGACCGCGGGATCCACACCCGTCTGCCGGACCACCGCGCCGCCGAGCAGCGCGATCCGGCGCTGCTCGGCGGCCGGGAGGACGGCGGTCGCCCCGTCGGCGACCGGGTCGACGAGCGAGAGCTGGCCGATGTCGTGCATCAGCGCCGCGTACTCCAGCACGGTCAGCTCGGGGCCGGCGAGCCCCAGCTCCCGCCCGACGGCCGTCGAGAGGTCGGCCACCCTGCGGGCATGGCCGTGCGGGGTGTACCCGGCGATCTCCGTGGACCTGGCCAGCGACGCGATGGTCTGCCGGTAGGTCGTACGCACGGCGGCGTACCGGCGGAACGACACCTGGGTGAGCAGCAGCGGCACGCAGAGCACGGGCAGTGCCCAGAGCCCCGCGACGGCCACCCCGAGCGCCATGACGGCACCGGTCGCGCAGACCGCCGAGCCGATGCCGCTGAGGGCGCGCAGCTCGTCGCGGAGCTGAGGCCCGTACGGCCGGGACGTGCCCGCCGTGAGCGCCGCGAGGACGGCGTCGCACAGGGCGGTCAGGGCCAGCAGCAGGAGCAGGAAGAGAGCGAAGTACGGCCCCTCGCCGAACCAGCGCTCCGACCGGCCCGTGTGGTGGAGCGGCTGGAAGCACAGAGCCGCGAAGGCCGCGGCCAGGACGCGGCGGGCCGCCTGGTCGGGCCCGGGGCCGCTGCCGCGCGCCACGTGCGGCACGGAGGCCAGCAGCTGCGCCGCGACGACGACGGTGACCACCTGGAGGACACCGTGCGCCGTCTCCTGACCGGCGCTGCGTCCGAGCAGCGCGTACGCGAGCGCTCCGGCTGCCCCCAGCGGCGCGGGCTCGCGCTCCTCGGGCAGGGCGCCCCAGCGTGCCAGCTCGCCGACGGCGACCAGGACCCCGAAGGCGAGGGCGTGCCCCGGCTCGACGACGCCGTTCCACAGGGTGTGTCCGAGCGCGACGAGCGCGAGGAGCAGCGCGGCGCCACGGACCGCGAGGACCGGCGGCGACGGGTGGCCCGGGGTCACCGGTGCCGTCCCCGTCGGCGGTCCGGGGACCCGGTGGCGGGCGGCCGTGCGCCCGCCCGCGGTCTCGGCAGTCCGGCCGGCTCCTCGTCCGAGGTGACCGTGTTGGCGGCCGCGGACCAGCCGTGGCGGTCCAGGGCGCGGGCCAGCGCCCGCACCATACGCGGGTCGAACTGGCTCCCCGCGCAGCGCTCCAGCTCCTCCACGGCCGCGGGGACGGGCCGTCCGCGCCGGTAGGAGCGCGTGGAGGTCATCGCGTCGAAGGCGTCCGCGACGGCGACGACCCGGGCGAACTCGGGGATCGTGTCACCGGAGAGGCCGTACGGATAGCCGCTGCCGTCGAGCCGCTCGTGGTGGTGCAGGATCGCCGCGCGGGCCTCGTCCAGGAAGCCGATGCCCCGGACGATCTCGTGGCCGTACTCGGGGTGCAGCTCGATCACGCGGCGCTCATCGGGTGTGAGCGGCCCGTCCTTGCGCAGGACCCGCGTCGGGACTCCGAGCTTTCCGACGTCGTGCAGGATGCCGGCGAAGCGGAGCGCCTCCATCCGGTCCTCCTCCATGCCGAGTTCACGGGCGATCAGCTCGGAGGCGCGCCCCACGCGTTCGCTGTGGCCCCGGGTGTAGCCGTCCTTGATGTCGACCGCCTGGACGAGTGCCCGGATCGTGGCGCGGTGGGCGGCGTGCCGGCGGTGGTACTGCGCGAACACCCAGCAGGAGATGTACATGGGCAGCAGGACGACCAGTGCCGACAGCGGGCCGTAGGAACTGCGCCACAGGACCGCCATCATCAGCCCCGCGAGCGCGTGCACCAGGTGCGGCCCCACCGACCGGGCCGGCAGCCCGCGCCAGGCGTGCCTGACGGCCACGCGCTCGGCCGTGACGAGGATGCCACCGTCCAGCGCGGCCAGCACGAGGCTGAGGACGAGCGCCGTCGCGCAGGCCGGGAGGAGGGCGTACGGAAGACGGGGAACGCCTCCGTCCGAGGGGCCTCCGAGGGTGGCGGGGCCGCCCAGGAAGGCGTACACCCATGAGGAGGCCCCGACGGCCAGTGCCAGCTGGGCGGCCCGCCAGAGACGGCGGGCCGTCGCGGGGGGCCTCTCCACCCGGCCCGCGAGTGCGCCGGGTACGGCGACGAGAACGGCGGCGGACGGCGGCAGCAGGAACGCGGCGGCCAGCAGCAGGGGGAAGAAGGATCCCGCGCTGACCGGCACGGAGCTGCCGAGGACACGGCAGCGTCCCGGCAGTTCACAGGCGAGATGCAGCGCGGCCAGGAGACCGAGCGTGCCCCACGGGGTGGCGGCCCCCGGGGACAGCGCGGGAAGCGCGCCCAGTACGGCGCAGACCGCCGCGCAGAGGATGAGGACGCGCGCCGCCCCCGGTGTGCCCCTCACCCGTACCGCCCGCCCCCAGCCTGGTCGATGGAGGCGCCAGGCTAGTCAGTGGGGGGTCGGCCGGGGCCCGAACGGGCCGGATTAGCACATTCGGGTGACACGACCGGGGGTTCAGCGCTCGGGGTACGGCGGGGTGAGCACCGTCACTCGGCGGCGGCGGCCGGACGGTCGGCGCCGCCCACGGCCACGTCCTGCTCGGGCACGGCCTGCCCCGAACGGATCAGGTCGATCCGTCCCATCACCTTCGAGCGCAGGTCGGCGGGGACGTCGTCCTGGCCGCAGCAGCGCTTGACCAGCTTCTTCACGGCCTGCTCGAGGCCGTACTTCTCGAGGCACGGGGAGCACTCCTCGAAGTGCACCTCGAACTTGGTGAAGTCGCCCTCGGGCATCTCGTGGTCGAGGAACTCGTAGAGATGGTCGAGAACCTCTGAGCAGTCCGTCTCGTGCGGCTCTCCGCAGCTCATGAGGCCGAGCCTTTCGTGTCGTCCGACTCACCGGCTCCGGCCGGGACGAGTCCGCGCTCACGCGCGTAGTCCTCCAGCATGCCGCGCAGCTGACGGCGTCCCCGGTGCAGCCGGGACATCACCGTACCGATGGGTGTCCCCATGATGTCCGCGATCTCCTTGTAGGCAAAGCCCTCTACATCGGCGAGATACACGGCGATGCGGAACTCTTCGGGGATCGACTGCAGCGCGGACTTCACATCGGAGTCCGGCAGGTGGTCGAGCGCCTGGGACTCCGCCGAGCGCAGGCCCGTCGACATGTGCGACTCCGCACGTGCCAGCTGCCAGTCCTCGATCTCCTCGGCGGCGCTCCGCTGGGGTTCACGCTGCTTCTTGCGGTACGAGTTGATGAAGGTGTTGGTGAGGATGCGGTACATCCACGCCTTGAGGTTCGTACCCTCGCGGAACTGGTGGAAGGAGCCGTACGCCTTCGCGTACGTCTCCTGGACCAGGTCCTCGGCGTCAGCGGGGTTGCGCGTCATGCGCAGCGCGGCCGAGTACATCTGGTCGAGATATCCGAGGGCGTCCCGCTCGAAGCGCGCGTTGCGCTCCGCGGTCGTCTCCTGCGCACGGCCGTCGTCGGTCCCTGTGTCGGTCCCAGTGACCGGACCCACCTCCTCCAACGATGTCACGGGGCCGAAACCGGACCCGCTCGCATCGGAGAATAGTCGACCTTGCTTCTGCGCGGGCTGTCGATCGGCTCCGCCCGGGGCGCGCGCCGGAGTGCTCTTGGCCGCGTGAAGCACCGTCCACTCCAGCTCTGCGGCGTTCGAGCGGCTCGGGCAGATGGTCGAACCCATGCGACGGACTCCCTCTCCACGTAGGTCGTTGTTGTACCGACACCAGCCACAACAGACGTCCCGCACGGCGCATTCCCGGGGCCGGCCGGGCGACGGGGCCCGAGGGGGCGAGGGGCTAGGAGAGCCCCTCCAGCCACCGGCCCACCGCCCCGGTGAGGGTCTCCAGGGCCTGATCCTGGGTCAGCGGCGCCTTCTTCGGTACGGCGAACCCATGATCCGCGTACGGCACCTCGACGAGCCCGTGGTCCCCCGGAGGGAACTCCTCCGGACGGCCGAACGGGTCGCGGCCGCCCTGCACGACGAGGGTGGGGGCGCCCGCGCCGAGCAGCTCGTCCGCGCGCGACTTCTCCGGCCTGCCCGGCGGGTGCAGGGGGAAGCTCAGGGCGAGCACGGCGTGGGCGCCCAGCTCCGCCGCCGTCCGGCAGGCGACCCGGGCCCCCGCGCTGCGCCCCCCGGCGACGACGGGGAGTCCCGGGACCGTCAGCGCGGGCCACAGCCCGCGCCAGCCGGTGTCCAGGGTCCGGGGCGCCGGTGCGAGCTTCTTGCCGGCCACCCGCCACGGCTGCTCCACCAGCGCCACGGTCACCCCGTGGCCCGGCAGTGCCGCGGCCAGGGCCTGGAGGTCCCGCGCCTCGATCCCGCCCCCGGCGCCGTGGCCGGCGGCGAGCACCAGGCGGGGCGCCTTCGCGGGGAACCAGGTGATCCTGGCCTCTCCGGCGTCGGTGCCGACGTTCTCCGTCTTCTGCGTTGTCCCTGTCGTACGGCTCACAGCACCATCCTGCCGGGTCAGAAGAGCGTGCCCACCTCCGGCGCGGCGAGCTCCTCCAGGAGTTCCGGGCCGTTGTTGCGCACGTTGCTGACGGCGGTGGCCACCGGATAGGCCCGCATCAGCCCGCCGGGCGGCGGCTCCAGCAGCGCCTTCAGTCCCTCGACGTCGGTGTGCGACGGGTCGAGCCAGTCGTCCCAGCGGTCCGGGGTCAGCATCAGCGGCATCCGGGGGTGGATGTCGGACAGCGATCCGGGTCCCTCGGCGGGGGCCACGGCGAGGGGGGCCGTCTCCGCCTCGGTGGTGATCACCGAGCAGGTGACCCACCAGGCCTGCGGATGGTCGTCGGGGAGCGTCCGGTCGCGCCAGAACTCGTACAGGCCCGCCATGGCGAACACGGAGCCGTCGGCGGGGGTCACGAAGTACGGCTGCTTGCGCGGCCGCTTCTTCCTGCCCTTCTCCTCCAGCTGGCGCTCGTCGGCCCCGGTGACCCACTCGTAGTAGCCGTCGGCGGGCAGGATGCAGCGCCGCGACACGAAGGGGCGGCGGAAGGACGGCTTCTCGTGGACCGTCTCGGCGCGGGCGTTGATCATCCGGGCGCCGCCCTCCGGCGACTTCGCCCAGGACGGTACGAGCCCCCACTTCAGGGCGCGAAGCTGGCGAACCGGCCGCTGGTCGTCCGCGTCCTTCACAGGACGGTCCAGGACCGCGTAGACCTCCTTGGTGGGCGCGACGTTCCAGTCGGGCTCCAAGGTCTCCGTGGGTTCCCACTTCTCCACGCCGAAGAGCCCGGTCAGATCCTCCGGCCGCCGACTCGCTGCATACCGTCCGCACATAAGTGCCAGACTGCCACGACCCGCCACCCGAGTGGACGCCGATCCCTCAAGCACTCCAAGGAGCCGCCCCCACCATGGACAGCACCGAACTGGGAGATCTGTGGGATCGCGTCTCCGGGATCCAGCCCGCCCCCGAGCAGTGGCTGGTGGTGGTCACGGCCACGGCGGCGCTCGTCGCCGTCGTCCCGAACCTCATATGGCGGCTCTCACGCAACGCGGTCACCATCGCGCACGAGGGCGGCCACGGGCTGGTCGCCCTGCTCACCGGGCGGCAGCTCTCCGGGATCCGGCTGCACTCGGACACCAGCGGCCTCACCGTCAGCCGCGGCAAGCCCACCGGCGTCGGCATGATCCTCACGGCGGCGGCCGGCTACACGGCACCGCCGCTGCTCGGACTGGGCGGCGCCTGGCTGCTGACCAACGGCCGGATCACCCTGCTCCTGTGGCTGGCGACCGCGCTCCTGGCCGTGATGCTGGTGATGATCCGCAACCTGTACGGGGCGCTCACGGTCATCCTCACGGGTGCGACCTTCCTGCTGGTGTCCTGGCTGACCTCGGCCGACGTCCAGTCGGCGTTCGCGTACACGGTGGTCTGGTTCCTGCTGCTCGGCGGCGTGCGCCCGGCGTTCGAGCTCCAGTCCAAGCGCAGGTACGGCGGGGCCCCCGACTCCGACGCCGACCAGCTCGCCCGGCTCACGCACGCGCCGGCCGCGATGTGGCTCTTCCTCTTCCACGCGGTGTCGCTCTGCTCGCTGATCGGCGGGGGACGCTGGCTTCTCGGGCTGTGAGGGTGCGGGGTGGGAGCTCGCCCCTACCACCCTTGCGTTACGCCCTTATTTCCTCCCTTTTGTTCAGGATCTGGGTTTGCGCTGAGCCACTAAAGTGAGGGGCATGACCGAAAGTTCCGTGCACCCCGCCCTCTGGCCCGCCCCCCTTGCGACAGGGGCCGTCGACGCGACCGTCACCGTGCCCGGATCGAAGTCGGTCACCAACCGCGCTCTCGTCCTCGCCTCGCTCTCCTCCGAGCCCGGGTGGCTGCGCCGCCCGCTCCGCAGCCGCGACACCCTGCTGATGGCCCAGGCGCTCCGCGCGATGGGCGTCGGCATCGAGGAGGGCGTCGGCCCGGACGGCTCGGGTGAGGCCTGGCGCGTCATCCCCGCCGGCCTGCACGGCCCTGCCCGGGTGGACGTGGGCAACGCGGGCACCGTGATGCGTTTCCTGCCTCCCGTGGCCTGCCTCGCGGACGGCCCCGTCCACTTCGACGGTGACCCCCGGTCCTACGAGCGGCCGCTGCACGGCGTGATCGGCGCCCTGAAGTCGCTGGGAGCCCGGATCGACGACGACGGCCGGGGCACGCTGCCGCTGACCGTGCACGGCGCGGGCGCGCTGGACGGCGGCCCGGTGTCCATCGACGCCTCCTCCTCGTCCCAGTTCGTCTCGGCGCTGCTGCTGTCCGCCCCCCGGTTCAACCAGGGCGTGGAGGTACGCCACACCGGCTCGGCCCTGCCGTCCATGCCCCACATCCGGATGACCGTCGACATGCTGCGCTCCGTCGGCGCCCAGGTCGACGAGCCGGAGTCGGGCGGCGAACCCGATGTCTGGCGGGTCTCCCCCTCCGCCCTGCTGGGCCGCGACCTGACCGTCGAGCCCGACCTCTCCAACGCCCAGCCGTTCCTGGCCGCGGCCCTGGTGACCGGAGGCCGTGTCACCGTCCCCGACTGGCCGCTGAGGACCACCCAGCCGGGTGACGCGCTGCGCGAGATCTTCACCGCAATGGGGGGCGCGTGCGAGCTGACCGAACGCGGTCTCACCTTCACCGGCTCAGGCACGGTCCACGGCATCGACGTCGACCTGAGCGAGGTCGGTGAGCTGACACCGGGCATCGCGGCCCTCGCCGCCCTCGCCGACTCCCCGTCCACCCTGAGCGGCGTGGCCCACCTGCGGCTGCACGAGACGGACCGCCTGGCGGCGCTCACCAAGGAGATCAACGGTCTCGGCGGCGACGTCACGGAGACCGCCGACGGCCTGCGCATCGACCCGCGCCCGCTGCACGCGGGGACCTTCCACACGTACGACGACCACCGGATGGCGACCGCGGGCGCGATCATCGGTCTCGCCGTCGCCGGGGTGGAGATCGAGAACGTCGCCACGACGGCCAAGACCCTCCCGGACTTCCCGGAGATGTGGACCGGCATGCTCGGGGAACCCTCGGGCACCGTCGGCGTCTCACCCGGGGCGCGCGGCGCCGCGCCGGCGAGGCGCGGGGTCTGAGGGCATGCGCCGCTACGGGAAGAACCCCGACGAGGACGACATCCGCGTCCGCCCCAACCCCAAGGGCAACCGGCCCCGTACGCACACCCGCCCCAAGCACGAGGACGCCGAGGACGGCATGGTCCTCACCGTCGACCGGGGCAGGCTGACCTGCCTGGTCGAGGACCGTACGGTGGTGGCCATGAAGGCCCGCGAGCTGGGCCGCAAGGCCGCCGTGGTGGGCGACCGGGTCTCGCTGGTGGGTGACCTCTCCGGCGACAAGGACACCCTGGCGCGCATCGTGCGGATCGGTGCCCGCACGTCGGTGCTCCGCCGCACGGCGGACGACGACGACCCGTTCGAGCGGGTGGTCGTCGCCAACGCCGACCAGCTGGCCATCGTCACGGCGCTCGCCGACCCGGAACCACGCCCGCGCATGATCGACCGCTGCCTCGTGGCGGCGTACGACGGCGGGCTGACCCCGCTCCTGGTGCTGACCAAGTCGGACCTGGCCTCGGCGGACAAGCTCCTGGAGGCGTACACCCCGCTGGGTGTCCCCTACATCGTGACCAGCCGCGAGGAGCTGGAGAACGGTGACGCCGCCGACCGTGTGCGCGAGCTGCTGAACGACCGGGTGACCGCTTTCGTCGGACACTCCGGGGTCGGCAAGACGACCCTGGTCAACGCCCTGGTGCCGAAGGACCGGCGTCGTACGACCGGGGTGGTCAACGCCGTCACGGGCCGCGGCCGGCACACCACCACGTCGGCGCTCGCGCTGCCGCTGCCCGACGGCCGCGGCTGGGTGGTCGACACCCCGGGCGTGCGGTCGTTCGGACTGCACCACGTCGACCCCTCGCGCGTCATCAACGCCTTCCCCGATCTGCAGCCGGGCACGGAGAACTGCCCGCGCGGGTGCACCCATGACGGCCAGGAGCCGGAGTGCGCCCTGGACGCGTGGGTCGCGGAGGGCCATGCGGATCCGGCGCGGCTCGACTCGCTGCGCAGGCTGCTCTCGACCCGGGAGCGGCGCGAGGGCGACTGAGGCCGACGCCGGGCCCCGCGACGCGCGCGTTTGCGGGCCGTGCCTCTTGGTAAGGGCATAATCGCGTCGAGTGGGACGAAGCGTCACCTATGTGGGAGGCACCTGACGATGGCGTGGTTGCTGGTCGTGGTCGCCGGACTGCTCGAGACCGGCTTCGCCGTGTGTCTGAAGCTCTCGCACGGCTTCACCCGTCTCTGGCCGACGATCGCGTTCTGCGCGTTCGCCCTCGGCAGCTTCGGTCTGCTCACGCTGGCCCTCAAGAAGCTCGACGTCGGACCCGCGTACGCCGTATGGACGGGTATCGGGGCGGCGGGGACGGCGATCTACGGGATGATCTTCCTCGACGACGTGGTCTCCGCCCTCAAGCTGGTGTCGATCTCCCTGGTCATCATCGGCGTGATCGGTCTGCAGCTGTCCGGTTCGGCGCACTGATCCGCTGCGTCCGCCGGTACGAGCGCGTAGGAGAGGGCGAGCCGCAGCGCGATCTCGCAGGCCAGCCGCAGCTCCCCCGGCTCGCGCGGCGCGGGACCGCGCTCCAGTTCGGCGACGGCCCGGTCCCGGACGAGCGCGAGCAGTTCGGTGGGCGTGGGAAGCGGCACGCCGGGCCCGGCGGCGGGAAGGGCTCCCGGGGCGGGTAGGCGGTCGGCCCAGACACCGGTCAGCAGCGCCTTGACGAGCACGTCGGCGCGGGCCGCCGCGACCGTCCAGCGGGCCAGCTCCGCCGGCCCCGTCACCCCGGCCCGGTGAGCGCCGAGCGCCTCCTCCGCGCCGGCCAGATACCTGTCCGCCGCGCGCCGGATCAGCGCGCGGGCCAGGCCGCCCTTGCTGCCGAACTCGTTGTAGAGGGTCTGCCGGGAGACTCCGGCCGCCGCCGCCACGTCGACCATGCGCACGGCCGTCCAGGGCAGCGCGGAGAGCGCCGAGTGTGCGGAGTCCAGCAGTGCTTCTCGCGCCGATGGCATCGTCGCCTCCCACGCCGGGGACCTGCGATGCAGAGTCGACGCGCCCAAGGGCACTGTCAAGGGTCCGCGTACCGCGGGACACCCGGCCCGCACGGGTCCGTGTAGCCCGGGCGGGTGGCGGTGGATACTGTGACGGCATGCCCGACTACCACGATGATCTGCGCCTGGCCCATGTCCTGGCGGACGCCGCCGACGCGGCGACGATGGACCGGTTCAAGGCTCTGGACCTGAAGGTCGAGACCAAGCCGGACATGACTCCGGTCAGCGAGGCCGACAAACACGCGGAGGAGCTGATCCGCGGTCACCTGCACCGGGCACGCCCACGCGACGCGATCCTGGGCGAGGAGTACGGCATCGAGGGCACGGGCCCGCGGCGCTGGGTCGTCGACCCGATCGACGGCACCAAGAACTACGTACGGGGTGTCCCCGTCTGGGCGACGCTGATCTCGCTGATGGAGGCGGGCGAGGACGGCTTCCAGCCCGTGGTCGGCGTGGTGTCGGCCCCCGCGCTGAACCGCCGCTGGTGGGCGGCGAAGGGTGCCGGCGCCTTCTCGGGCCGCAGCCTGACGTCCGCGACCCGGCTGCACGTGTCCAAGGTCGAGCGCATCGCCGACTCCTCGTTCGCGTACGCCTCGATGACCGGCTGGGAGGAGCAGGGCCGACTCGACGGATTCATGGATCTGACACGGGCCTGCTGGCGCACCCGCGGCTACGGGGACTTCTGGCCGTACATGATGGTCGCCGAGGGGTCGGTGGACATCTGCGCCGAGCCGGAGCTCTCCCTGTGGGACATGGCGGCGAACGCGATCATCGTCCAGGAGGCGGGCGGGCGGTTCACCAGCCTGGACGGCGTCTCCGGGCCGGGCGGCGGCAACGCGGCGGCGTCCAACGGGCTGCTCCACCACGAGCTGCTCGGCTACCTCAACCAGCGCTACTAGGGCTTTCGGCGGGGGCCGGGCGCGCGCTCGCCCCCGGCCCGCCGGAGCGCGCCCGCCCCCTTGTCGAGCCCGGTCCCGGGTGCCACTCTGGGAGTCCCCCCCACTTGTGAACTTGTGAATTGGCTCACGAGGGCCGCTTCGCAGCTCACTCCCCAAGGAGGTGGCTCCCCTCATGCTTGTCCGTGACGCCATGAGCACCCTGGTCCTCACCATCGGCCCGGCCCACACGCTCCGCCAGGCGGCCCGGCTGATGTCGGCCCGACGTGTCGGAGCAGCCGTCGTCCACGACCCGGACACCTGCGGTCTCGGCATCCTCACCGAGCGCGACATCCTCGACGCCCTCGGCGCCGGCCTGGATCCCGATGTCGAGACCGCTTCCACCCACACCACGACCGACGTGGTCTTCGCCTCTCCCGCCTGGACCCTCGAGGAGGCCGCGGAGGCCATGACGCACGGCGGCTTCCGGCACCTGGTCGTGCTGGACGGGGACGGGCCGGTCGGCATCGTCTCGGTGCGCGACATCATCAGGTGCTGGATCCCGTCCCGGAGGCAGGCCGCGAGCATGGCGCTCTGAGGGGCAGCCCTTGCCGGGCCCGCACACGCCTGCGGGCCGGACCCCTGGGCATCCAGGGGAATCCGGCCCGCCGCCGACGGCGAGCGTCCGCCCTCACCGCGCAGGGCCTGGACCGCGGCGTCCAGCCGCTTGCCGAAGTCTCCGTCGGCCTGACGGAAGTTGCCGATCGCACGCTCGGCGATGTCGTCGCGCGAGACCTTGGCGATGAACCCGGCGAGGTTGTCGACCAACCGGACCTTCTCGTCCTCCGACAGCAGCCGGTAGAGGTTGCCGGCCTGCACGAAGTCGTCGTCCTCCGCGTGCGACGGCGCCTCGTGGTTGCCCGTGCCGCCGGTGACGGGGACGGGCTGCCAGAGCGGCCGGCCCGTCTGCGACGGGCCGCCGAAGCTGTTCGGCTCGTAGTTCTTCGCACCCTTGTGGCGGCCGTCGTACAGGTGGCCGTCACGGCTGTGGGTGCGCGCCTCCGTGGCGTGCGGGCGGTTCACCGGCAGGTGGTCGGCGTTGACCCCGACGCGGTAGCGGTGGGCTTCGCCGTACGCGAAGAGGCGGCCCTGGAGCATCTTGTCCGGGGAGGGGCCGATACCGGGGACGAAGTGCGCCGGGCTGAAGACCGACTGCTCGACCTCGGCGAAGACGTTCTCGGGGTTGCGGTCGAGCTCGAGCTTCCCGATCTCGATCGGCGGGTAGTCCTCATGGGGCCACACCTTGGTGAGGTCGAACGGGTTGAAGCGGTACGTCGCCGCCTCGGCCGCCGGCATGATCTGGACCTGCACGGTCCACGTCGGGAAGTCGCCCCGCTCGATGGACTCGCGCAGGTCGCGCTGATGGCTGTCCGGGTCCACGCCGGAGAGGCGGACGGCCTCCTCGGTGGTGAGGTTCTTGATCCCCTGGTCGGTCTTGAAGTGGCACTTGACCCAGAAGACCTCGCCGGCCTCGTTGTTCCACTGGTAGGTGTGCGAGCCGTAGCCGTTCATGTGGCGGTACGAGGCCGGGATGCCCCGGTCGCCGAACAGCCAGGTCACCTGGTGCGTGGACTCGGGCGACAGCCCCCAGAAGTCCCAGACGTTGTCCGCCTCCTGGGAACCGGTGTACGGGTCGCGCTTCTGGGTGTGGATGAAGTCGGGGAACTTGATGGCGTCCTTGATGAAGAAGACCGGGGTGTTGTTGCCGACAAGGTCGTAGTTGCCCTCTTCGGTGTAGAACTTCAGCGCCCAGCCACGGGGATCCCGGGCCGCGTCGGCGGAGCCGAGGTTGCCCGCGACGGTGGAGAAGCGCAGGAAGATCTCGGTCCGCTTCCCGACCTCCGAGAGGAAGCCCGCCCGCGTCCACCGCGAGACGTCCCGGGTCAGCGTGAAGGTGCCGTACGCACCGGCTCCACGGGCGTGCACGACACGCTCCGGGATGCGCTCCCGGTTGAAGTGGGCCAGCTTCTCGAGCAGCGCCTGGTCCTGGACGAGCACCGGTCCACCCGGGCCGGCGGTCTCACTGTTCTGGTTGTCGGCCACCGGTGCACCGGCCTCCGTGGTGAGCGGTCCCTGGGTCACGTGCGCCTCCTGCGTCGTTCCCCGCACAGCGTCGCTCCCTGCACGGTCCGTTCTCGGCCGCAGCCGGCCCTTGGCCGATTCACCATCGATCCCACATTGGACTTTGTCCAAATCAAATGAGGATCTAAAGTCACACCTACTCGGGACTCGGCCGATCCACTGTTAGGCTGGGCCCCATGAGTGACCTCCTGGAACGACTTCGTGGACGCGGCTGGCGCATGACGGCACAGCGGCGCGTGGTGGCCGAGGTTCTCGAGGGGGACCATGTGCACCTGACGGCGGACGAGGTCCACGCGAGGGCCGTCGAGCGGCTCCCCGAGATCTCACGCGCCACCGTGTACAACACGCTGGGCGAGATGGTGTCCCTCGGAGAGGTCATCGAGGTCTCCACCGACCGCCGGGCGAAGCGTTACGACCCCAACGCCCACCGCCCCCACCACCACCTGGTGTGCGGGCGCTGCGGTGCCATCCGGGACGTACACCCGGCCGGCGACCCCCTGGCGGACCTGCCGGCCGACGAGCGTTTCGGCTTCACCGTCTCGGACGTCGAGGTGACCTACCGGGGCATCTGCCCGAACTGCGCCGCCACGGCCTGAGAGGGCACCCGCCCCGCGTCCGTCCCGGCGGGTGCGTTTGCGAGGGCATATGACAGAGGCCCGGATCCTTGGAAGGATCCGGGCCTCTGTCTTTCAGTAGCGGGGACAGGATTTGAACCTGCGACCTCTGGGTTATGAGCCCAGCGAGCTACCGAGCTGCTCCACCCCGCGCCGTTGTGAGTGCAACACTACGGCACCTTCACCGGCCGGAGCAAATCACTTACCCGGACACCTGTGCGCACGGCTGACGGCCGGGCGGATACCTGCGCGCGTGGCCCGGGCCGGGCGGACCCCCGTGTGTACGGGGCCGGGGCCACCGTCAGGCGGTGAGCTCCTGGTGCAGCGCCTCGAGCAGCCGCGCGGCCCGCTCCGCCACCTCCGCCGGACCCAGCTCGACCGCACGGGCACACCAGCGCTGCCCCTCGGTGAGCTCGCCGCGCCGCGCGGCGAGCAGCGCGAGGCGCAGGGCCGCCCGGCCGTGGCCGTCGTTGGCGGCGCGGCTCCACCACAGGGCCGCCTCGCGTTCGCTGCCCTCCCGGGCGAGCAGCAGGCCGAGGTTGAAGGCCCCGTTGCGGCTTCCGGACTCCGCAGCCTCGCGGTACCAGCGGGCGGCGCTCACCATGTCGCCGCGCGCGGCCGCGAGCATCCCGGCCCTGACCTGGGCACGGCGGTGGCCCTGCTCGGCAGCCCTCTCGTACCACTCCTCGCACTCGGTCTTCTCCGGCATCGGCTCTCCCAGCGCGGGCGGCCCGGGGGCCGGCTGGCGCAGGTCGAGGACACCGGCCAGCCGGAAGGCCGCCTCGGCGCTGCCGCCGCCCGCGGCGCACCGGAGGTGGCGTTCGGCCGCCTGCTCCTCGCCGTCCCTCAGCAGGGCCATGCCGACCTGGAGCGCGGCATCGGTGTGCCCGGCGGCCGCCGCCCGCTGGTACCAGCCGAGCGCCGTGCGGTCCTCGTCCCGCCCGGCGTGCAGGATGCCGAGGTTGAAGGCGGCGTCCACGCTTCCGGCCTCGGCCGCCTTGGAGAACCAGGGCTCGGCCCCCGTCGCGTCGCCCGCCTGGAGCAGCAGCACGGCCAGCGCGTTGGCCGCCTCACGGTGCCCGGCGTAGGCGGCCCGGCGGTACCACTGCTCGGCCTGGGGGATCCGGTCCTGAGCGGCGCAGAGCAGGCCGAGGTTGTACGCCCCGTTGACGTCACCGGCGTCCATCGCGGCCCGGTACCAGCGCTCGGCCGTCTGCTGCTCACCCCTGGCGGCGTGCAGCGCACCGAGGGCGTTGGCGGCGTTGCCGTCGCCGTCCTGGGCGGCACGGAGCCACCAGACGGCCGCGCTCTCCTCGTCACCGGCGTCGCGCAGCAGGAAGCCGAGGGCACAGGCCGCGCGGGCCTCACCGTCCTTGGCCGCGGTGAGGTACCAGCGGCCGGCCTCCTTCAGCTCCCCGCGCTGTTCGAGGATCGATCCGAGGTGCAGCGCGGCACGGCGGTGACCGCGCGCGGCAGCCTGGCGGTACCACTGCTCGGCCTCGCCGACCCGGCCGGAGTCGGGGCCCGCGACGGGGCTGTCCCGCTTCGACGGCGCACCGCTGTCGAGCACCCGCCGGCCTTCGCCCATGCCGCGGCCCATCCCACGGCCCAGGCCGAAGGCGTCATGGGCGTCGCCGACCGCGTTGCGCTCGATCGTCCGCGCGAGTCGGTACGCGGCCTCCCGGTGTCCCTGTTCCGCCGCCGCGCGCAGCCAGCGCTCGGCGCCCACGTCGCCGCGGTGCTCCAGCAGATCGGCCAGGGCGTACGCACCCAGCGCGTGACCCTGCTCGGCGGACTGACGCAGCCAGTACTCGGCGCCGGGCTCGTCCCCGCGCTCCCGGAAGTGGCGCCCGAGGGCGTGCGCGGCCGCGGCGGAACCGGCGACGGCGGCGATGCGCCACCACCCGGCCGCCTCGTCCGCGTATCCCCTCTGATGGAGAAGGACGCCGAGGTTGTTCGCGGCGGCGCGGTCGCCCTCGGCCGTCGCGGCGCGCAGGTGGGCCTCGGCGCCGTCCAGGTCCCCGCGGCGCAGCAGGAGAGCGCCCAGGACGCTCATCGACGCCGTGTCGCCGGCCTCCGCTCCCCGCCGGTGGCGGGCCTCGGTCTCGTCGGCGTGATCCGCGGTGTCGGTGTCCGTGGTGTCCGCGCTCCCGGTGGCGTCCGTGCCTCCGGCGGCGCCGGCGCTCTCGACGGCGTCGGTCGCATCGATGATGTCCGCGGTGACGACGGCGGCCTCGAGAGCACCGTCGGCGGTGTCAACGGTCCCGGCCGGGGCAGCGGCGAATGCCGCATCTGCCTCTTTTTCCGTCGTCCGGCCGCGTCGCTGCACAAACCGCCCTGTCTCCAACAGAGTTGCCCTGTCCCCCATAAATACCATCGTCCCACCACCCGCAACCCGCGTACACCTGGAATACCGCGGCCAGTGAGGTCACTTCGGCGCTTTGTCGACATGCCCACAGAGAGACAAGTGAAACACGGTTGATCCCAACTCGTGCCCCGCGAACCGCACTTCACTCCGACAAGTTGAGAAAACGACTCACGACATGACAAAGGCCCGGATCCCAAAGGATCCGGGCCTTCACCTTTCAGTAGCGGGGACAGGATTTGAACCTGCGACCTCTGGGTTATGAGCCCAGCGAGCTACCGAGCTGCTCCACCCCGCGTCGTTGTGTTCAAACCATACCACGACGCGGGGTGGACCTTTCTCAGCTGCCCTGGTCGTCGCCCGCGGGCTTCTCCGCACCCTCGGCCCCTGGGCCGGAGCCGGACTCGGGCTGGGCCGCGGCCGCCTTCTCCAGGGCTTCCTGCAGGGCCTCCTGGGCCTTGCCGTAGGCCTCCCAGTCCTGCTCCTTGAGGGCCGCCTCACCGTCCGTGTACGCCTGCTGGGCGTCCGCGATGGCCTTCTTCAGGGCGGCGTCCCCGGTGGCCGGCGGCTCCGTGGTGTCACCCGGTGGCTCGGTCGGCTCCGTCGGTGGCGTGGTCGGATCGGACCCCTCGACCCCGAAGACCGCGTTGAGCGCCTCCCCGAGACTGTTCTCGAAGACGATCTTCGACCCGTACGAGGCGGCCACCTTGCGCAGCAGCGGATAGTTCTGCGTGCCACCGCGCGTGTACACCGGTTCGATGTAGAGGAAGCCCCCGTCGAGCGGCACCGTCAGCAGGTTGCCGTACTCGATGTCCGAGTCGGTCCCCTTGAGGTTTCTCACGAACTCGGCGACGTCGTCGTTGCCGTTGAGCTCACTCTGTACCTGGCCGGGGCCCTTCACGGTGGTGGTGACTCTCAGCAGTCTTATCGTGCCGTAGTCCTTGCCCGCCGCGTCCGCGTCCACCGCCATGAACGCCCCGAGGTTGGGCCGCCCTCTCGGTGTGAACGTCGTGGTCAGGGAGAACTTCTGCGTGTCCTGGCCCGGCATCTTCATGCTCAGGTAGTACGGCGGGACGGCCCCGGGCTCCTTGTTGGTGGGGTCGTCCGGCACCTGCCAGGCGTCACTGCCGCTGTAGAACTGCGCGGGATCCTCGACGTGGTAGCGCGTGAGGAGCTCCCGCTGGACCTTGAACAGGTCCTGCGGGTACCGCAGGTGGTCCATCAGGTCCTGCGGGATGTCGCCCCGGGACTTCACGGTCCCGGGGAAGGCCTTGCGCCACGTCTTGAGCACCGGGTCCTTGGTGTCCCACTCGTAGAGCGTGACCTTGCCGGTGTAGGCGTCGACGGTGGCCTTCACCGAGTTGCGGATGTAGTTGACCTGGTTCTGCTGGGCGACGACCGCGCGCTGGTTGGTGGTCAGCGAGTCGGCCGTGGTGTCACCGAGCGTCGTACGCGAGGCGTACGGGTAACCGTTGGTCGTGGTGTACGCGTCGACGACCCACTGGATGCGCTTGCCGACGACCGCCGGATAGGCGTCGCCGTCGATGGTCAGCCAGGGGGCGACAGCCTCGACGCGCTCCTTGGGTGTCCGGTTGTACAGGATGCGCGATCCCTCGCCGATGGCCCCGGAATACAGGATCTGCGGCTCGCTCATGGACACCGCGTAGGCGGCGCGGTTGAAGGCGTTGGAGAGACTGACCCCGCTGTCACCCTTGTAGCTGGTGGTCTTCTCGCCGTCCTCCTCGTAGTCGAGCTCCTTCTGGGGCCCGCCGACGATGGAGTACTGCTCGGTCTTCTCGCCGTAGTAGATCCGCTGCTCGTACTCCCCCAGCTCGCCGGTGGTCGGGAGACCCGACTCCGTGAAGTCCGGGGACCCGGCCGGGTTGGTGCCCGTCGTGGTGCCCCGGGCCGCGATGGCACCGTAGCCGTGGGTGTACGTGAAGTGGTCGTTGATCCAGTTCCGCTTCGGGAGACCGTCGAGGTTGAGCTCGCGCAGGCCGATGACGGTGTCCTGCTCCTTGCCGTCCTCGCCCTTGTAGCGGTCGACGTCCAGCGTCCTGGGGAACTGGTAGTAGTTCCTCCTCTGCTGGAGCTGCTGGAAGGCCGGGGAGACGACGTTCGGATCCATCACCCGGTAGCTCGCGGCCTCGCCCGCGGCGGTACGGAGCGCGGCTTCGTCCGTCGTGGTGCTCTTGCCGGAGTAGTCGTCCACCTGCGCGTCGTCGATGTCGTAGGCATCACGCGTCGCGTCGATGTTCTTCCGGATGAACGGCGCTTCCTTGGCCTGTTCGTTGGGCTGGACCTGGAACTTCTGCACGATCGCCGGATAGAGGCCGCCGATCAGGATCGCCGACAGGACCATCAGCCCGAAGCCGATCACCGGCAGCTGCCAGGTGCGCCGCCAGAGGGTCGCGAAGAAGAGCACGGCGCAGATCACGGCGATGCAGAACAGGATCGTCTTCGCCGGCAGATAGGCGTTGGCGTCGACGTACCGCAGGCCGGTCCAGTTGTCCGTGGCCTTGAAGTCACTGGACTTCACGGCCAGGCCGTACCGGTCGAGCCAGTACGCCACGGCCTTCAGCGCGACGAAGACGCCGAGCAGCACGGAGAGGTGGCCGGTGGCCGCACCCGTGGCCCGCGCGCCAGGGCTGGTGACCCGCAGCCCGCCGTAGAGGTAGTGGGTCAGCGCAGCCGCGATCAGCGACAGCACCACGGCGGCGAAGCCGAACCCGAGCAGGAAGCGGTACCACGGCAGGTCGAAGGCGTAGAAGGAGACGTCCAGCTTGAACTGGGGGTCCTTCTGCCCGAACGACACGCCGTTGACGTACATCAGCCATGTGCGCCACTGGCCCGACGCGGAGGCACCGGCGATCAGCCCGACGAGGGCGGTGACCGCGAGCAGCACCCACTTCTTGTAGGGGGCGACACTCATCCGGTAACGGTCCAGGCTCTGCTGCTCCAGCGACATCGCGCTCAGCGGCGGCCGGAGCCGGTGCGCGAGCCAGACGTTCACACCGATGGCGACGGCCATCAGCAGTCCGAAGACGAGGAACAGCCCGATCTTGGTCCACAGAGTGGTGGTGAAGACGGATGAAAACGCGACCGACCTGTACCAGAGCCAGTCCGTCCAGAACCCGGCGAACATGACGAAGGCCATGGCGAGAACCGCCAGGACGCCCAATGTCATGAGCAGGGTACGGACGCGCCGGGACGGGCGGCCGACTCTGATCCGTGGCCCGGTCGGGCCTCCGCCGCGGTCCGGCATCTGGAAAGCCAACGTGCGCACCTCGAAGTTCGCGGTCGTGTGGAGCAGGCCCAGCGATCGTAGAGCCCACCTATGCAACTTACTGAGGCTTTACCTAGTTCCCGTTCCCGGGGCAGAAGGAGGCAGGATGTTGGGCATGCCCAACGTTTCCCCCTCAGGCCCTCCGATGGCCGCGAGCCCACTCACCGTCGCCGTCCTCGAAATCGACACCTATGCGGCCAGTCTCGGCTGGGACCAGCCCGCCCGGCTGTTCGCCTTGGTCGACACCGCCCGGCTGCGTGCCCACGAGCCGGGCCTCGCCGCCCAGCTCGGCCTCGACGACACCGCTTCCACGACCGCCGCCCTCACCCCCGTCGAGCAGGAGGAGCTTCCCGCCGGCACCGCGCTGGACGAGTTCCTCGCCACGATCGCCTGGCCCGACGCCGTGGTCGGCTGTGCGATGACCGTGGAGCGGATGATGCTGCCGCCGTCCGCGGAGGCCTCCGTACCGGACGGCCTGTCCGACGCCCAGCTGACCAAGTGGGTCTCCGGGCACCCGGACCGGCAGGAGGTCCGGATGACCGTGGCGGTCCTGCGGGACGGCGCCAGGGACTCTGCGGTGCGCCTGCGGGAGAAGGACTCCCCGACCGAGGTCCTGACCGGTGCGGGGCTGGTCCCGGGGCTGGCCGAGGCGCTCGCGGCCACCTTCGAGTCCTGACCCCCGCGGCGGGGGCCGGCCTCAGCCCGCCGAACAGCCCGGCAGGCCGGCCGTGTCCCCCGCCCGGATCTTCTCCAGGGACTTCTTCGCGTCGTCCAGGGTCTTCACCCTCACCAGGGTGAGGCCGCCCGGGGTGTCGGACGCCGCGGCGGCACAGTTGTCGTCCGGGGTGAGGAAGTACCTGGCGCCCGCGTCGCGCGCGCCGACCAGCTTCATGTTGATGCCACCGATGGGGCCGACCTTGCCGTCGTCGTCGATGGTGCCGGTGCCCGCGATGAACTTGCCGCCCGTCAGCTTTCCGGGTGTCAGCTTGTCGATGATGCCCAGCGAGAACATCAGGCCGGCGCTCGGTCCGCCGACGTCGGCGAGCTTGATGTCGATCTCGAACGGGAAGGTGTGGTCGGTCCCTGCCTGGATCCCGACGATCGCCCGGTCCTCGGAGGGGTTAGAGGGGTCCTCGGGCGCCTTCCGCGTGGTGAGGGTGACGTCCTTGGAGCCCTCGGGCTCCTTGCCCGCCTTCTCGGCGGCGGCAGCGGTCTTCGCGGGGATGACCGTGAAGACGACGTCCTCTCCGGGCTCGTGCTTCGTGACGAGCTTCGCGACGTCCTCGGGCCGCTCGACGGCCGCGCCGTCGACGGCCTTGATCACATCGCCCGCGTGCAGCACGCCCTCGGCGGCGCTGTCCTTCACGACGGTGGAGACGACCACACGGGAGGTGACGGGGATCTTCAGCTCCTCCAGGGCCGCCACCTTGGCGCTCTCCTGGGACAGGCTGAACTCCTCGGCGTTCTCCTGGGTCGACTCCTCCTCGGTCTTGCCGTCCGGGTAGAGGGTGTCGTGCGGCACGACCACGCTGTCGTGGGCCAGCCAGCCGTACACGGCCTCGACGATGTTCATGTCGTAGTCCGCGCCGGTGACCCGGACCGTGGTCATGTTGAGGTTCCCGGACGTCGGGTACGTCTTGTGCCCGCTGATGTGCAGCACCGGCTCGCCCCGTGCGTCGCCGAGCGTGTTCACGGTCGGACCGGGAGACATCTCCGAGTACGGCACGCGGATCAGCACGCCTGCGCAGAGCAGCGCGATCAGGATGAGGGTGGAGGCGAGCATCGTCGCGGTGCGGCGTGGCATGGAACGACAGTACGGGAACGGCCTGTCAGTGCACCGTCGGGGCCGGTCCGTACGGGGCGGACGGCCGAGGTGTCCGGCAGGTCCGGGAGGCGTCGCGTGCGCGCTCGTCGCGCGGGCTGCGCCCGGCGGAGCGAATGCGGAATTGGCAACCGCGTACGGCTGCGGAGTCTCAGACGGCCTCGGAACCGGAGTGCGACTTCTCCATCGCTTCACGGAACCTGGCGTAGCCGGCGAGTTCGGTGACGTCGCCGGTCGTTCGATTGCGGGCTGCCCACCCTCCCCATATCGCCGCGCCGAGAGCGGCTATAAGTGGAATCAACAGCCAAGCGAGTGCTGCCATCACGACCTCCCTGCCCCATGAGCGACCGCAACTGACGATCAGAAGATTAACCAGTTGCAGGACCAACGCTCACGGCAGGGGTGCGGTTACGCAAATCGGGGCTGATGCGGCCCGGGGCGGTTTGCGCTCAGCAGGCGCCGACCCACTCCTCCGTGCCGTCGGAGAAGTGCTGGTGCTTCCAGATCGGGACCTCGTGCTTGAGGTCGTCGATCAGCTTGCGGCAGGCGTCGAAGGCCTCACCCCGATGGGCGCAGGACACGGCGACGACCACGGCCAGATCGCCGATACCCAGTTCACCCACCCGGTGGACGGCGGCAAGGGCCCGCACAGGGAACTCCGCCACCACTTTCTCGGCCACCCTGCGGAGCTCGTCGGCGGCCGTCGGATGGCAGGAGTACCCGAGGGAGCCGACGTCCTGACCGTCGTCGTGGTTGCGCACCGTGCCGACGAAGAGCGCCATGCCGCCCGCCGCGTCGTCCCCGACCGCGCGGAAGATCTCGTCTACGGAGAGCGGTGTGTCGCGGATGTCCAGGAGCCGGATCGGGTCCAGGGCCGCCTGCTCGCCGGGGTGGTCGTGGGTGCGTGCCATGGGGCCATCGTGCCGCACGTCAGCGGTATCGCGGAATAGCGCTTTCGACCGGTGGGGTGCCGGCCTGCTTGGAGCCTCCTACCAGGCGGGGCCGCCCGGCCCGCTCCACGGACCGGCGCCCGGGCCTCCGCCCGGTCAGAAACGACGGCGTGCCTTGCGGGCCCGCCGGACCAGCGCCGCCGTACCGAGCAGCGCAACGGTCGCCCCCGCCGCCCCCGCCGCGGTGGCGTCCTTGCGGCCGAGCCGCCGGCCGGCGACCGTGTGGCGCCCCTCCACCTCTTCCAGGAGCGCCGCCAGGACCTCCTCGTTGGTCCACCTGGGGCGCCATCCCGCGTCGTGCAGCCGGCTCACACTGACCACCCAGGGGTGCATGGTGTAGGCGAGGTCGCCCGCCGGTGAGGGAGTGAGGCCGATCCGGTGCAGCCGGGCGGCGGCGCCGAGGGCGACGGCGGACGGCAGTTCCATGCGCCGTACCCCGGAGAGCTCCTCCACCTCCTCCTGTTCGAGCCAGCCGTCGCAGCCGACCGCGAACTCGCCCTCGATCTTCTCGAGAGCGGCGTACTCCAGGGCGGTCACCAGGTCGTCCACGTGACAGAACTGCCAGGCCGGCCGGGACCCGGCGACGACCAGCAGCCTGGGGGACTCGAAGTACCGGGTGAGCGCCGTGTCCGTCCCGCCGACCAGGACCGTGGGGCGCACCACCGTGACGTTGAGGCCGGGGTGGGCGCGCGGGGCCCGGCGGCCGAGCCGCTCGATCTCCAGCAGGTCGCCGACCCCGGTGGCCTCTGCGGTGGCCCGCAGCTCGGCGTCCTCGGAGAGTGGGATGTCGTTGTCGGGCAGAGCGCCGTAGACCATCGCCGAGGTGCACAGCACGACCCGGTGGACGCCCACGGCAGCCGCCGCCGTCAGCACGGTCTGGGTACCGCGCACGTTGTACGCGGTACGGGCCGCGGGGTCGGTCTCCAGGTCGAGGTCAAGTGCCATGTGCACGACGACGTCCGCGCCGCGCAGCTTCTCGGCGATGGCGGGGTCCCGGACGTCCAGGATGTGCCAGGTCGCCTCGGAGACTTCTCCCCGGCGCTCGTCGATGGCGATGACCTGCTTGATCGCGTCGGATGCGGCGAGGTGGGCGGTGAGCAGTTCACCGACACCGGTCGCGGCACCGGTGACCGCGACGACGGGGCCGCGGCTTCGGGAGAGATTTTTCGTGGGCTTGCTTTCGGGCGAGGGGTCGGCCAGGTTTCGCGCTGCGCGAACCTGCGGATCTGGGGAACTCACCGGGCGTCTCCAGCGGTTGTCTTCAGTACGTACCCGAATGACGCGTGCGTACCAGGTGGCGTCCATCCTGCCGCAGGCCGGGAGCCGGCGGAGCACTGAGGGCCCGAGCGGGCTTTGGTGTCTACGCTGGATGGTGATGTCGGGCAGTCGCCGTCGGTTCGAGCCGGCGGCCCTACGAGCCGAGGAAACCCGTGAGTGACACCCCATTCGGATTCGGCCTTCCGCCGGAGGAGCCGGAAGACGGCGACGAAGGCAAGAAGAAGGACCCCACCGGTGGTGGGCAGGGCTCGGGCGGGCCGGCGAACCCGTTCGCCTTCGGGCCCGGCGCGGGCGGGGACAACCCGTTCGCCGCGATGTTCGGCTCGATGAACCCGAACGACCTGGGTGCGGCCTTCCAGCAGCTCGGCCAGATGCTGAGCTACGAGGGCGGTCCGGTCAACTGGGACATGGCCAAGCAGATCGCCCGCCAGACGGTGTCGCAGGGCACCACGGACGGCAGCAAGGACGCGAGTGTCGGTCCGGCGGAGCGGTCCTCCGTCGACGAGGCGCTGCGTCTCGCCGACCACTGGCTGGACGGCGTGACGTCGCTGCCCTCGGGTTCCGTCTCGACGGTGGCCTGGAGCCGCGCCGAGTGGGTGGAGGCGTCCCTCCCCGCCTGGCAGCAGCTGGTGGACCCGGTGGCCGAGCGCGTCGGCCTCGCCATGGGCGATGTCCTGCCCGAGGAGATGCAGGCCATGGCGGGCCCGCTGATCGGCATGATGCGGTCGATGGGCGGCGCCATGTTCGGCCAGCAGATCGGGCAGGCCGTGGGCGTGCTCGCCGGCGAGGTCGTCGGCTCGACCGACATCGGCCTCCCTCTGGCGCCCGCGGGCAAGGCCGCACTGCTTCCGCTGAACGTCGAGCGGTTCGGCAAGGATCTGAGCGTGCCGCAGGACGAGGTGCGGCTCTACCTGGCGCTGCGCGAGGCGGCCCACCAGCGGCTCTTCGCCCATGTCCCGTGGCTGCGCTCGCACCTGTTCGGCGCGGTCGAGGCCTATGCGCGCGGCATCAAGGTCGACACCAGCAAGCTCGAGGACGTCGTCGGTCAGTTCGACCCCTCGCAGCCGGAGCAGTTGCAGGACGCACTCCAGCAGGGCATGTTCCAGCCGGAGGACACCCCGGAGCAGAAGGCGTCGCTGGCCCGTCTGGAGACGGCCCTCGCCCTCGTCGAGGGCTGGGTGGACGCCGTGGTGCACGAGGCCGCGAAGTCGCGGCTGACCTCGGCGGACGCGCTGCGGGAGACGATGCGCAGGCGCCGGGCCTCCGGCGGTCCCGCCGAGCAGACCTTCGCCACGCTCATCGGGCTCCAGCTGCGGCCGCGCAGGCTGCGGGACGCCTCCCGGCTGTGGGCCTCGCTCACGGACGCCCGGGGCGTCGACGGCCGTGACGGCCTGTGGGAGCACCCGGACATGCTGCCGACCGCCCAGGACCTGGACGACCCCGACGGTTTCGTGCATCACGAGCAGCTGGACTTCTCCGAGCTGGACAAGATGCTCGGCGAAGCCGCGAAGGGCTCCCCGAAGCTCCCGGCCGAGGAGCAGGGCAAGGGCGAAGAGCCCGAGGACGGCCCGGAGAGCGACGGCAAGGACGACACCGGCCGGTGAGCCTGCACGACGACGCTGTCGCGGTGCTCGAGAACTACGACGAGGCCGACGCACAGCAGAAGGAGCTGCGCGGGACGTACCTGGACCATCTGGCCGGGCACCCCGACGGCATGTGGAAGGCGTGCGGGGCCGGGCATCTGACGGCCAGCGCACTGGTGGTCGACCCGGAGCGCGGCAGGGTCCTGCTGACGCTGCACAGGAAGCTGCGGATGTGGCTGCAGATGGGCGGACACTGCGAGCCCCAGGACACCACGCTGGCGGCCGCGGCCCTGCGTGAGGCGACGGAGGAGTCGGGCATCGCCGGGCTGGCCCTGCTGCCCGGCGGGCCCGTGCGGCTCGACCGGCACCCCATCCCCGCGCCCTGCCACTGGCATCTGGACGTGCAGTACGCGGCGACCGCGTCGGCCGGGGCGGTCGAGCGGATCAGCGACGAGTCCCTCGACCTGCGCTGGTTCCCGTACGACGAGGTGGCCTCGGTCGCGGACGCCTCGGTCGTCCGTCTGCTGGAGAGCACCCGCGCACGGCTGGGTCACGGCCGCTAGACAGCGGTGAGGGGCGGTTTCCCGTGGGAAGCCGCCCCTCACCGCTGCTCTCCGCCGGAGCGGTTCAGTTCCAGGCGTTGTTCTGGTTCTGGCTGCGCGCGCCGTGCTGACCCACACCGAACTGGGCCGCGGCCCCCTGGCCGATCTGGGTGTTCTGCGGGGGCAGCACCTCGCTCGGCTGGACGAGGGCGAAGCCCTGGCCCAGGAAGCTCAGCTCCCAGCCCTCACCCGTGTTCCCGCGGCGCCGGAAGACGCCCGAGGAGTGGGTCTGGGCCTGCATCTGGACCCTCAGCCCGCTCGACCAGGCGACGATCGCGTCGGCGTCGACGTTGATGTACTTGTCCGGGGTGACCTGCATCATCAGCGGCTGGCCGGAGGTCATCAGGGCGACCTTGCCGGTCCCGGAGATGTTGAGCTGGTACTTGCCGGTCCCGGAGATCCCGTACTGGCTGTCCACCGCGATGACCTCGGTGTGCAGCGAGGAGTCCAGCGCGAGGACGTAGGCGCTGTCGACCGTCATGCCCTCGTGGCCGACGTCGACCACGTGGATGTACTGGGCGAGGTTGGCCAGGTAGACCGTGCCCTGCCCGGAACAGCGCATCAGGTCGAGGCCCTCGCCCGTGTTCCTGCGGGCGCGGCGCTGGCCGTGCGACTGGTACTCGCCGTCGAACTCCATGAGCCCCTGGTAGGCGACCATGGCGCCCTTGCGGGCGAGGACGTCGTCGTGACCGGTCAGCGAGACCCTCAGGAGCTGCGGATTCTGGACGGCGTAGCGGTCCTGGGTCTGTTGTTCGGTGTGGCTGAAAAGCGGACTCTGCATGATGTGGTTCCTCCCCCGCTCAGTTCCGGACCCGGAGGCGGTCGGTACTGTCCTCGCTCGGCTGGACGACGACGATGCCCTGCCCGGAGAAGGCCATCTGGAACGCCTCTCCGCTGCCCCGGCCGATGAGCGAGCTCGCCTTGAAGCTGCGCTTGCCCTTCACCTTGAGGTTCGGGGACCACGCGACGAGGGCGTCGGGGTCGACGTACGTCTCGTCCTCTCCCCGGCCGCAGTCGACGACGATCGGCGTGCCGCGTGAGGTGATGGCGACCCATCCCGTGCCCTGGATCTCGACGTTCCACAGGCCCTGGCCGGCGAACTTGGCCAGTCCCTTGACCCGCTCCACACCCCAGGTGAGGTGGCCGTCGAAGGCCAGGAGGTTGGTGCCGTTGACCGAGAGCGACTCGTTGTTGAGATTGATGACGACCACGTCGGCGCCGTAGTCGGCCAGGTAGAGGAGTCCGTCACCGGCGCACTTCATGAGGGGCGCGCCCTCGCCGGTGATCCACTGGGAGGCGATCTGGCGTACGGCGGGCGGGTTGGGTTCGTACTGGATGAAGCCCTCGTAGGCCACCATCGAGCCGGTGCGCGCGTAGAGGTCCTGGCCGGTGGCCATGGCGACCTTGAGCATCGTACGGCCGTGGTTCTCCATGCGGGCCGTGACGGGGGTCGGGGCGAAGCCCGCGAGCTGGTGATTCATGACGGGCTCCCTCAGACCTCGTAGGGCTGGACGACGATGAAGTTCCCGGGCGCTCCCCGGAACTGGAGGTTCACGGTCTCTCCGCTGTGCCCCGGGTACGCGTTGCGGCGCAGCCGGACCTGGCTGGAGAGGATCACCTGGGACGCGGACGACCAGGCCACGACGGCGTTGCAGTCGGCGAAGGTGGTCGGCGTGACCGGAAGGACGACCGGCACCCCGTGGGTCTTGACGACGACGGTGCCGGTGCCCTGGAACTGCATGGTGAACAGGGCGCCACCGGGGATGCCGTGCCCCTCGATCCTCCGGACCTCGTACTGCAGGGACTCGTCGAACGCGAGGACGCTCTCCGCGGAGACGCAGATGCCGTCGCCCTGCAGCTCGATGGGGTGCAGATGTGCCCCTTCCTCGGCGAGGAAGACCTGACCGCGGCCGGTGCAGCGCATCAGCTGCATCTCCTGGCCCGTGGCGTTGCCGACCATGCGGCCGGCGAACCCGGCCCCCTTGTAACCGAAGTCGACCTTGCCCTGGTACATGACCATGCTGCCCTGACGGGCCAGCACCGGCATACCGCCCATCGTGAGGTCGACACGCATGAGCTGCTGGTTCTGCGAGGTCCAGCGCTGGCCGGTGGCCGCCTCCTTGTACGGCTGGAGGGCGGCCTGCAGACCCGCACCGGCCGCCGGGAGCCCCTGGGGGACACCCTGGGGCATACCGGGCTGCGCGCCGGGGGGCTGCTGACCGAACGCGGCGGGAGGCTGCTGGCCGAACGGAGGAGCCGCCGGGGGCTGCTGGCCGAACGGCGGGGCCGTCGGCACGGAGCCCTGCCCCGGGACCTGCCCGAACTGCGGCTGCTGGGGTGGCTGCCCGTACGGGGACGGCGCCTGCGGCGCCGGTGAGGTGGGCGCGGCGATGGTCGGCGCGGCGTGCATCGGCTGCTGCGGCGCGGGAGCCGGTGCGGGCGGGGCGCCGAAAGAAGGTGCCGGCTGCGGCGGCTGGGGAGCCGCGGGAGCACCGAAGGCGGGAGGCGCGGAGGCCTGGCCGGGGGGCGCGAACGAGGGGGCGGCGCCCTGCGCGGGCACGGCCGGGGCCTCCTCCGCGACTTCACCGCCGAAGTTCTTCAGCAGCGCGTCGAGTCCGCCGTCGAAGCCCTGACCGACCGCGGCGAACCGCCAGACGTCCTTGAGGTAGAAGTCGCCCAGCATGACCGCGCGCTCGGTGGTGAACTCGGAACCGGTGAAGGCGTACTTCACCACTTCCTCGCCTCCCGCGACGATCCGGATATACCCGGGGCCGACCTGCGACATCTGCCCGGCACCGTCGAGAGTCGCGGTGAAGGACAGCTTGTGGATGTTCGCCGGAATGCGGTCGAGTGTGACGCGGAACGACTCGGTGTCACCTGCCTGGGCACCGAGAAGCTGAATGGACTCCTCAGGCGATTTCGGCTGGTTGAAGAAGATGAAATACCGGTCGTCGGAGAGCTGCTCGTTGGCGTCGAGACCGAAGCAGCTGATGTCGAACGTCAGGCCCGAGCCTGCGATCTGCACACCTACGTACAGATCCGTCCCTGACGTGAGATCACTGATCTTGGCCTTGTGGCCGCGTTGAAATTCCCTGGCCATGCGTAACGACCGTCCCCCATCCCGAAGGTGAATGCTCGCGTCAGGCTAACCGCAAACCACGACATCGAGCCAAGCCGGTACAGACCCGGTACAGAATCGGCAAGGTCACTCCTCGCGGGCGCCCGGCAGATGCGGAAGCCGGTCGGCGGCCACCACTCCTTCGAGGTAACCCCGCGCGCGCTCGGTACGGGGGTACGCCTCCAGCAGCCGCCAGAAGCGCGGTCCGTGGCCGGGGACCAGCAGATGCGCCAGCTCGTGGAGCAGGACGTAGTCGAGGACGTACTCCGGCATCCCCTGCAGCCGGTGCGACAGGCGGATGCTGCCCTCGGCCGGGGTGCAGGAACCCCAGCGGGTGTTCTGATTGGTCACCCAACGCACGGAGGCGGGCCGTGCCCGGTCCCCCAGGTACTGGCCGGAGAGCCGCTCCGCGCGGTCCGCGAGCTCACGGTCGCCGATGACGCGCTTGCTCTCCTGCGCGGCGAGCTTGTCGAGCATCACGCCGACCCAGCGCTGCTCCTCGGCCTCCGACATCCGGGCCGGAATGAGGACGATGGTGCGGTCGCCCTCCCGGTACGCGGACACCGTTCTGCTGCGCCGGGCACTCCTGCGGACCTCGACCGCGCTCATCACCGATGCGCGGGACTGGCGGGTGGCTGCGCTGCGCTGTGAGCGTCCGGCGCTGCGCGCAGGGGCTTCCCCGGCGAGACCGGGAGAGGAGTCGGCTGGCACGACACGACGTTACCCGCTGGCGACGGGGGAAGTCCCGCCTCCGCGACGGTTCAACGTTGATCCACTTCTCGGCTTGCACCATTTGAACGACTAATACCCCAGCCTGTGGATAACTTTCGGCCCGTTTCGCCGCCACGTTGCATTCTGGCAACGGATCCCGACACCGACCTGGGAGAAGTCATGCACCCGATGCTGAAGCCCGCACTCCGCCGGGCTTGGCGTGGACGGAACACCGTGCAATTCGGTGTGACACCCGCGCACGCGGTAACGCTGGGACCGATGGATATCGCGACCGGCAGCTTTCTGGAACTCCTCGACGGAACACGCGGACTTCCCCTGCTCCGCGAAGAGGCCCGGGCCCTGGATCTGTCGGACCGTCATGTGGACATTCTCGTATCGCGCCTTGCGGAAGCCGGTCTGCTGGACGATCCGGACGCCGGCGGCCCGGAGGCGGACGCCTTACGCCGACGGGCGGAGACCCTCGAGCGGCAGCGGCCCGACGCGGCGTCCCTCTCCGTGGTCCACCCGGCGCCCGGCAGCGGGCTGCGCAGACTCGCGGCCCGGCGGGCGATGCGGGTGCAGGTGCGCGGCGCGGGCAGGGTCGGCGCAGCGATCGCCGCGGTGCTGTCCGGATCGGGGGTGGGTCACGTCGAGGTGCTCGACGGGGGCCGCACCGAACCCTGGGACGTGGCTCCGGGCGGACTCCCCGCCTCGTCGGTCGGAGAGCGCCGGGACACGGCTGCCCGGCAGCTGGTGCGCAGGTCGGCGGCGGGCAGCCCTCCGCGGCAGGACCGGGCCGGCGGGGCTCCGCCGTCGGGCGAGCCCGCGCTCTCCTTGATCGTGGCGGCGCCCAGGGACGGCCTCTCGGTCTACGCGCCCGATCCGGACACGACCGCGCCCTGGATCGCTTCGGGTACGCCTCATCTCTACGCGGGAGTGATCGAAGCCACGGGAGTGGTCGGACCGCTGGTGCTGCCAGGAGGCACCGGGTGCGCCGGCTGCCTGGCACTGCGCCGCGCGGACGCCGATCCCCAGTGGCCTCGGATGCTCGCGCAGTGGAGGTCGGGGCGGCGCTCGTGCGTACAGGCCTGCGACCTGGCTCTGGCGACGGCGGTGGCCGGCCTCGCCGCGGCCCATGCGCTGTCCTTCCTCGACGGAGAGCTCCCCGCCAGTACGGGGACACGCTGGGAGGCCGCCATGCCGTTGCTGGACTGGCGGTCGGAGCGGCTGGTGCCACATCCCGACTGCGCCTGCGGTGCCGCCGGGCACACTGAGGCGGAGCTCACCTCCGCGGCCGGCGCCGGGCAGGACACAATGGCGGGGTGACCGCCGCCGACGGAGCGGAGCCGGATACTCCCGCGGCACGGCAGTCTGGGAACTGGAGGGGCACATGTCTGATCTTCCCCGGAAGGCGGTCACCCGTACCGCGAAGCTGGCGGCCCTGCCGCTGGGCTTCGCCGGCCGTGCCACGTGGGGTCTGGGCAAGCGGATCGGCGGCAGATCCGCCGAGCTGGTCGCCCGCGAGGTCCAGCAGCGCACGGCGGATCAGCTCTTCAAAGTGCTCGGCGAGTTGAAGGGCGGTGCGATGAAGCTCGGACAGGCGCTGTCCGTCTTCGAGTCCGCACTGCCCGAGGACGTGGCGGGCCCCTACCGGGCGGCGCTGACCAAGTTGCAGGAGGCGGCACCCCCGATGCCGACCCGCACCGTCCACGGGGTGCTGGCGGAGCGGCTCGGAGAGGACTGGCGGGAGCTGTTCACCGAGTTCGAGGACCAGCCGTCCGCCGCGGCCTCGATCGGGCAGGTCCACCGGGCCGTGTGGCACGACGGACGTGTTGTCGCCGTGAAGGTGCAGTATCCGGGTGCCGGTGAGGCGTTGCTGTCGGACCTCACCCAACTCAGCCGTTTCGCCCGGCTGCTCGGTCCACTGGTTCCCGGGATGGACATCAAGCCGCTCATCACGGAGCTGCGCGAACGGGTGGCGGAGGAGCTGGACTACGAGCTCGAGGCCGCGGCCCAGCAGGAGCACGCGGCGGAGTTCGAGGACGATCCGGACGTCGTGATCCCGGGAGTGGTGCACCGGTCCGAGCAGGTGCTGGTGACGGAGTGGATCGACGGCATACCACTCTCACGGGTGATCGCCGACGGCACGGCGGAACAGCGGGACCGGGCCGGCCAGCTCCTGGCGCGCTTCCTGTTCTCCGGGCCCGCGCGAACCGGCCTGCTGCACGCGGACCCCCATCCTGGCAACTTCCGGCTGCTCCCCCCGGCGGACGCGGACGCCGGGGATCCCGACGACTCCCACGACTCCGACGCGTCCGACGGGGAACAGGGCATGTGGCGGCTGGGAGTTCTGGACTTCGGGACGGTGGACCGGCTTCCGGGCGGCTTGCCGGGGACCATCGGCGACGCCCTGCGGATGACGCTGGACGGCGACGCCGATGGGGTCTACGCGATGCTGCGCGAGGCAGGCTTCGTCAAGGAGTCGGTCGAGCTCGAGCCGGACGCCGTACTCGGCTACCTGCTCCCCATCATCGAGCCGGCGCAGGCGGACGAATTCACCTTCACCCGCTCCTGGCTGCGCAGTCAGGCCGCCCGCATCGCCGATCCGCGCTCCCCGGCACATCAGTTGGGCAAACAGCTGAATCTGCCTCCGGCCTACCTGCTGATCCACCGGGTCACGCTGAGCACGATCGGAGTGCTGTGCCAGCTCGGCGCGACCGTCAGACTGCGGGACGAACTGGAGTCCTGGCTGCCGGGGTTCGTCCTCACGGACGAGACCGGGACCACGGCCGAGACCGGGACCGAGGCTGAGACCGGAGCCGGGGCCGAGACCGGAGCGGAGGCCGGGACCGGGGCCGAGGCCGGAGCGGAGCCCGAGGCCGGGACCGAAGCGCGGCACCGGGCAGAGGGCCGGGCGGCCGGTGCCGAGGCGGACGAGGACAGCACCGAGGAGGGCGCGCCGGTCGAGGCGTAGCGGGCGCCGCCTCCTCGTACCCGGGTCACCACCTCGCCCCCGGGTCACCACCAGACGGAGTCCAGCCGGCTCTCGATCGCCCTGATGTGAAGGCGGGCGCAGTCGTCGCAGAAGTACTGGCGCCTGCCGTCCTCCACGGCGCGGACCCAGGTCGGAGGCGGGACGTCCGATTCCGCGGTGGCGCCGCAGCGGGCGCACACCACAGGGCCGGCGAGCGGTTTCCCGGGGTGATGAGTCTCCTCGTCCACCTCGCGACGATAACGCCGCGGGCCGGGCGGCGCCCGCCGTAACGCACCGCGGGGCCGGCCTGTCCGGGCCGGCCCCGCGGAAGGGGAGGTGGCTGCTTCGAGGGCGGAGCGATCGCCCTGCAGCCATACTGCTGGTGGAGCTGTCAGTGCATGACGGCCATGGCGAGCGCACGGCGGGCGCGCATCGAGGCACGCTCCGCACGGCGCTGCATCCGCCGGGCGGACACCAGGCGTGCGGCCTGGCGCCCCTCCTCGGCCTCCCTCATGCGGTCGTGCATATGCGCACGGGCCATGGCTTCTGGGATGAGTTGCATCTCGCGGGTCCTGTTCTGACGCGAGTCGTTCGCGCCGATGATGGTGACGTCCGGGGTCGCGGAGCCGACGGGCTCCCTCGTGGTGGTGGTCATTGGTGCCTGATTCCGGGGGTCATGAGTCTGGGGACGGTCGATGGTTCCGATGCGGTGCGTTCGTGCGGGGGCCATGACCCCCAGGCCGGCGGTCACGCCGCGACCGGGTTCTTGCGCGGACGGCCACGCGGACGCTTCCGGGCGACGACGACGCCCTGGACGAAGAGCTCGCCACCCCAGACGCCCCACGGCTCGCGCCGCTCCTTGGCACCGGCGAGGCAGGCCTCGACCAGCGGACAGGTCCGGCAGAGGGACTTGGCGTACTCGACGTCGGCCGGCGACTCCGCGAAGAAGACCTCCGGGTCGTAGGAGCGGCAGGGGACGGGCACACCGAGGTTCTCGATGGCGTCGTCGAGCGCGGTGAGCGTGGTGAGGGGGAGCAAGGTGGAGTCCTCCGTGAGGCCGGGCGGGGAGATCGTGTCGGAAGGCGGTACGGACGGGGCGTGCGTCTCGAGTTGCACGGTGGCGTTGTCCTCGTCTGGTCGTGCCGGCCTGTTGGCCGGTTGGCGGCTGGTACCAGGTCCTGCTGTCCCGAGGCTCCTCCGTCTCGTCTCGTCCGTTCGGACAAAACAAAAGGGCCGCGGATCCCGAGTGGGGTTCCGCGGCCCTGAAGGCGCCGGCCTGATGCTGATCAGGCTGGATCACTCCAGGGTTCAGGCCCACGGAAGGCCCACATCGTGTGGTGGTGCTGCGTCGTCTGCTTCTTGGCTCCGGCACCGGCTGCGGCTGCCGTAAAGGCATAGGCCGAGGCCTGTCCCTTCACTACGGCTGCTTCCGGTGCCCCGGTCGGTCGCTCATTGCGCTCCCGGACGGGCAGGCTCGCCAGGGACAGCGGGCTGACCAGGGAGACGCCGGACGCACCGGTGCCACGGAGCGAGAGCTCCGAAGAGCGGGTGAGGCCGAGCGAGCAGGTGGAGACGATCGACGGATCGGTCATTTTGATGGTGTTGATGATGCTGATCACGGACAATCGCCTCCTCTCGGCGTCTCAGGGGACCGGCCGGGGCCGATCCTTCGGTATTCGGATAAGTACAGCACGGAATCAGGGCTTCAGAGAAGTCGCTGTTCCCGTGGTTAAGAACCTATGGTGATGACTGCTGCGGGCGCAAACTATTTTTTCGACGAGTTTTTCTCACACGTCGCCGTCGCCCTCCCCCGGCTCCTGACCCACCGTCCGGCCTGCGCAGATGTCCAGCACGTCGGCCCCGAACCTGGCCAGCTTCCGGTTGCCGACACCGGCGATGACGACGAGCTCGCCCTCGCTGCCCGGCGCCGCCTCCGCGATCGCCATCAGTGTCTTGTCGGTGAAGACGCAGAAGGCGGGCTGGCTGATCTCCTTCGCCCGGTCCGCGCGCCACTCACGCAGCCGCTCGTACAGCCCTTCGTCCATGTCGGAGGGGCAGTCCTCACAGCGCATCAGCTTCATCTCACCGGCTTCGGTGAGCGTCCTGCCGCAGACCCGGCACCGCACCGGGCCCCGCCGCCCGGGCCTGGCAGGCTTCTCCGCGCCGGCGACGGCCGTCCCCGCGCGCGATCCCCGGTCGATGCCGCCGCCGCCTCCGGTTCCGCCTCGTGCGCCGAGCCCGGCCGAGCCGGGACGCAGTCCGTTGAGGAAGCGGGTCGCCCTGCGGTTCCCCCGGCCGCCGGGCGAGCGGGAGAGGGCCCAGGACAGCGAGAGGTGGAAGCGGGCCCGGGTGACACCGACGTACAGCAGCCGGCGCTCCTCCTCGACCTGTTCGTCCGTCTTGGCGTAGGCGATCGGCATCATGCCCTCGGTGAGCCCGACGAGGAACGCGGCGTCCCACTCCAGGCCCTTCGCCGAGTGCAGCGACGCCAGGGTGACGCCCTGGACCGTGGGCGCGTGCTGGGCGGCGGCCCGCTCGTCGAGCTCGGCCACGAGCGCGGACAGCGTCGCTCCCGGCCTGGCCTGTTCGAAGTCCTCCGCCAGTCGCACCAGCGCGGCGAGGGACTCCCACCGGTCTCGCACCGCCCCAGAGCCGGCGGGCGGCTTGGAGGTCCACCCCTTGGTGGAGAGCACCGCCCGCACCTCGGAGGGCAGGTCGTCGGCGCCGTCGAGCAGCGAGTCGTTGCCCCCCGCCCGGGCGGCACCGCGCAGGGCGACTCCGGCCTCCCGCACCTCGGGGCGGTCGAAGAAGCGCTCGGCGCCGCGCAGCTGGTAGGGCACGCCCGCGTCCGCGAGGGCCTGCTCGTAGACCTCGGACTGCGAATTGACCCGGTACAGCACGGCGATCTCACCGGCGGGGACTCCGGCGGCGATCAGGTCGCGGATCCGCCGCGCGGTGCCCTCGGCCTCCGCGGGCTCGTCCGTGTATTCGGTGTAGACGGGTTCGGGGCCCTTGTCCCGCTGCGAGACCAGCTCCAGCCGGTGCTCGGCCGCCCTGCCCCGCGCCTGGCTCAGCAGGCCGTTGGCCAGGTGGACGACCTGGGGGGTGGAGCGGTAGTCCCGCACCAGCTTGACGACCGTCGCGTCCGGATGACGCGTGCGGAAGTTCAGCAGGTGGTCGGGGGTGGCACCGGTGAAGGAGTAGATCGTCTGACCGGCGTCGCCGACGACGCAGAGGTCGTCCCGGTCGCCCAGCCAGAGGTCGAGGAGACGCTGCTGGAGCGGGCTGACGTCCTGGTACTCGTCGACGACGAAGTGCTGGTACTGGCGACGGACGTGGTCGGCGATGTCGTGGCGGTCCTGGAGGATGCCGACCGTCAGCAGCAGCACGTCCTCGAAGTCGATCACCGAGCGGTCGCGCTTCAGCTGCTCGTACATCGCGTAGATCTGGGAGAGCTCGGCCGGGTCACGCGGGGCGTCCCGCTGGGTCTTGGCGACGGCGGCCGGGTAGTCGGCGGGCACCGTCTGGGTGACCTTGGCCCACTCGATCTCGCTGGTGGCGTCCCGGAGCTCGTTGCGGTCGAGGCGGATCCCGCAGCGCGCCGCGGCCTCGGCGACGAGCTGGACCTTGCGCTCCACCAGACGCGGGAGCTCACCACCGACCGCTTTCGGCCAGAAGTACTGGAGCTGGCGCAGGGCGGCGGAGTGGAAGGTCCTGGCCTGGACGCCGGTGGCGCCGAGCTGGCGGAGCCTTCCCCGCATCTCCCCTGCCGCCCGGTTGGTGAAGGTGACGGCGAGCACGGTCGTCGGCTGGAGGATCCCGGCACGCACCCCGTAGGCGATGCGGTGCGTGATCGCCCGCGTCTTGCCCGTACCGGCTCCGGCCAGCACGCACACGGGTCCGCCGAGGGCCAGCGCGACCTCGCGCTGCTCCGGGTCGAGGCCGTCGAGGACGGCGTCCGCGGAGTCGGGGACCTGTGGGAAGAGGGTGGAACGCGTTGCTGCTGTCACCCTGCCATGCTGCCAGGTCGCGAGGGGCCGCCGAGGCGGTTGTCCCCAGGGGCTGCCGTTCGTCGTACCGGTGGGAGGGGCTGCGGCCCCGGCAGGACGGGCATCGGCCCCCGAAGGGACGGGCTGCGGCCACCCGGCAGGACGGGCATCGGCCGCGAAGGGAGCGGGGCCGGGAATGGTGGTCGGGTCACGGACGTTCCCTCGATGCGGGACGGTGCGCGGGCGGGCTCGCCCCGCCTCTCTCCGGCGAGATCTCTCCTGCCGGACACCAGCCCGGCCGGACACACCAGCGGGACACACGAGACAAGGGAGCACCGACGACATGCCGGGCACTGTGACGATGTACAGCACCACGTGGTGCGGCTACTGCCGCCGGCTCAAGGGCCAGATGGATCGCGAGGGCATCGCGTACACCGAGGTCAACATCGAGCACGACCCGGATTCGGCCGCTTTCGTCGAGAAGGCGAACGGCGGGAACCAGACGGTACCCACCGTGCTCTTCCCCGACGGTTCGACGCTGACGAACCCCTCGCTCGCGCAGGTCAAGCAGAAGATCGGTGCCTGACCGGCGCCGTCCGTGACGAAGGCCCCCGCCTCGGCGGGGGCCTTCGTGATGCGCGGGACGGGCGCTCAGCCGCCCGGGACCGGCGCAGCCCGCCCGGGACCGGCGGGTCAGGCCACGGGACGGGCGGTCAGAACACCGTGCCCGGCTTGGGGAGCGGCTTGCCGTACCAGAGCTCGATCAGACGCGCGGCGATCGAGACGCCGAACGGGGGCAGCACCTCGCCCGAGTCGAACGCCGCGGTGAGGTCCTCACGGGAGAACCAGCGGGCCTCCTCGATCTCCTCGCCGTCGACGGTGATCTCCGAGGACACGGCACGCGCCATGAATCCGAGCATCAGGCTGGACGGGAACGGCCAGGGCTGGCTGGCGACGTACTCGACCTCGCCGACGGTGACCCCCGCCTCCTCGAAGACCTCGCGGGCCACGGACTGCTCGATCGACTCCCCCGGCTCGACGAAGCCGGCGAGGGTCGAGAAGCGGCCCTCGGGCCAGTGCACCTGGCGGCCCAGCAGCGCACGGTCCTGGTCGTCGGTGACCAGCATGATCACCGCGGGGTCGGTCCGGGGGTAGTGCTCAGCCCCGCAGGCCTGGCAGCGGCGGATGTGGCCGGCCGCGGCGATGACGGTGCGCTCGCCGCAGCGTGAGCAGAAGCGGTGCAGCCGCTGCCAGTTCTCCAGGGCGACCGCGTGCACCATCAGTCCGGCGTCACGAGGGCCGAGGAGCAGACCCGCCTCACGCAGTCCGGCGGGACGTGCGGACTGGTCCATGCGGCCCGGCAGCGAGTCCTTCTGGAGCGCGAAGTAGCGCACGCCCTCCTCGTCGGTGCCCAGGAAGTAGCGGTGGGTCTCGGTGAGAGGTGCCTCGAAGGCGGGGGTCATGACGAGCTCGGTGCCGCCGTCGGGGGTGTCGTCGACGAGCGCCTGGCCCCCGGACACCACGAACACTCTGGTCGTCGGGTGGCTCCAGGCCGCGGCGAGCCAGGCCTCGTCGAGCCGGTGGTGTGCGGCTCGGTCGATGCCGCTGGGCGCGGTGAAACCGATGGGACGGTCCGTGGTGGCGTTGTCGAAGGTACTCACAGGTGCTTCCTACTCCCCCGGGGGTGGATCGGGCGTTTCAGAGGATTCAGCGGAGCGCGTCGGCCAGCTCGCCCCACAGATGGGCGGCGGTCTCCGCGCCCTTGAGGAGGAGGTCGAGCTCGGCCTTCTCGTCGGGGCCGTGCCAGCCGTCGGACGGTACGGAGGTGCCGAGGAAGAGGACGGGGGCGCCGAGCACGTCCTGCAGGTCGGCTGCGGGGCCCGAGCCTCCCTCGCGGGTGAAGAGGATCTTCGTCCCGAAGGCCCGTCCCATGGAGCGGGCCACGGCCTGGAGGGCGGGATGGTCCAGGGGCGTCAGACAGGGCCGGATCGCGGGGGCGAAGGTGACGCGGTGGCGGACGCCGGCGGGGATCCGGGCCTCGGCCCAGCTGCGGACGGCCTCCTCGATCCGCTGCGGGTCCTGGCCGGACACCAGCCGGAAGCTCAGCTTCACCAGGGCGGACGAGGGGATGACGGTCTTGCTGCCCACTCCCTGGTAACCACCGCCGATGCCGTTGACCTCGGCGGTGGGCCTGGCCCAGATCCGCTCCAGGGTGGAGTAGCCCGCCTCACCCGCCGTGGCGTGGGAGGCGGCCGTACGCAGCCAGGCGGCCTCGTCGAAGGGCAGCTGGGCGAAGAGGTCCCGTTCGGTCGCGGTGAGCTCGGCGACCCCGTCGTAGAAGCCCGGGACCGCGACCCTGCCGTCGGTGTCGTGGAGGGCGGCGACGAGCCGCGCGAGTGCGGTCGCGGGGTTGGGGACGGCACCACCGAAGGACCCCGAGTGGAGGTCCTGGTCCGGGCCGTACAGCTCGATCTCGCATTCCGCGAGGCCGCGCGTGCCGGTGCAGACGGTGGGGGTGTCCTCGTCCCACATGCCGGTGTCGGAGACGATCACGACGTCGGACGCGAGACGGGCGGCCCGCTCCTCCGCCAGCGCGCGGAAGTGCGGCGAGCCGGACTCCTCCTCGCCCTCGACCAGGAGTTTGAGGTGCACGGCGGGGGTCGTGCGGCCGGTCGCGGCGAGGTGGGCGCGGACGCCGAGTGTGTGGAAGAACACCTGGCCCTTGTCGTCGGCCGCGCCCCGTCCGTACATCCTGCCGTCGCGGATCACCGGGTCGAACGGGTCGGTGCTCCAGCCGTCCTCACGCGCCGCGGGCTGCACGTCGTGATGGCCGTAGACGAGGACGACGGGTGCGTCCGGGTCCTCCGAGGGCCACTCGGCGAAGACCGCCGGCGCCCCGGGCGTCTCCCAGATCTCCGTGACCGGGAACCCGGTCTCCGCGAGCTTTCCGGAGAGCCACCGCGCACTGCGCCGTACGTCCCCGGCGTGCTCCGGCTGAGCCGACACCGACGGGATGCGCAGCCACTCGGCCAGGTCGTCGAAGAAGGCCGTGCGGTGCTGCTCGGTGTACGTACGGACGGCGCTGTCCGGGGTGTCGCTCATGCTCATGAGCCTATCGGCCCCGCGGAGCCGGCTCGTCCAGCAGGAGCCTCTCCAGCTCCTCCCGGCCCGGCAGCGCGGCCGGACGGGAGGTCTCGCCCGTCCGGACGTAGAGGAAGGTCGCGGTGACCGCCTCCAGGGGCAGGCCGTGGAGCTCGGCCCAGGCGAGACGGTAGACGGCGAGCTGGAGCGGGTCGGCCGTGCGGTGCCGGGTGGTCTTCCAGTCGACGATCTCGTACGTCTCACCCGTGCGGTAGACGGCGTCGATCCGGCCGCGGATCACCCGGCCACCGAGCGTGATCTGGAACGGGGCCTCGACGCGGTACGGGGTGCGCCGGGCGTACGCGGTGCGCTCGAAGGCCTCCTTGAGCTCGGCGAGGTCACGCTCGTCGGCGATGTCCGCGTCGTTCTCGTCACCACCGGGGAGTTCCTCGGGGCCCAGCATGGGCAGCGGGAGTTCCTCGAACCGCGATTCGACCCAGGCGTGGAAGCGGGTGCCCCGGCGGGCGGCGGGCTGCGGGGGCCGGGGCATGGGGCGGGCGAGCTCCCGCGCGAAGCCTTCGGGGTCGTCCGCGAGGTGCAGGAGCTGGGTGGCGGAGAGCGTGGCGGGCACGACGACGTCGTGCACCGTCGCCCGGGCACGGCGCAGCTCACCCGCGAGGGCGTCGAGGTCGCGGTCCCAGGAGGCGAGCGTGCGGGACTCCTCCGGGGTGAGGCCCGCGTCCGCCGGGGCGCGAGCGGCGGGAACGTGCGGGGCGGGGGAGGCCGTGCCCGGGGCCGGGCCCACACCGTCCGGGACCGGGGCCGAGGACGGAGACGACGGAGACGCCGACGGAGACCGGGCGCCGTCCGGAGCTGGCTTGTCGTACGGGGACGCGTCGCGGTACGGGACCGGGCCGCCGTCCGGGAACGGGTCGTCGTACGGGGCGTCCGCCTCGTCGTAGGGCGGCGCCTCCTCCTCGTAGGGGGGCTCGTCATCGTAGGGGGGCTCGTCCTGGAACTCCCCCGCGTGGGCCGGCGCCTCGTACACGTCGGGCACGGGCGTGGCCGCGAGAGCTTCCAGGTGGGCCAGCACCGTGTCCCGGGCGGCGCGGCGGCGGGCCAGGGCCGTGGCGTCCAGGGGGAGCGGCCACGCCTGGTCGGCGTCCCGCTCCTGGAGCGCCGGATTCTCCTCGTCCTCCCCCGGCTCCTCCTCCCAGACCTCGATCTCGCCGTGTCCGGCCGCGCAGTGCTCGTACAGCGCGTCCAGGAAGGCCGACGGCCCGCGCGGCTTCTTCTGGGACGGTCCCCACCAGTGGCCCGAGCCGAGGAGCAGGCTGCGGGGCCGGGTGAAGGTGACGTAGCCGAGGCGGAGCTCCTCGGTGTGCTGGTGCGCCTTCATCTCCTCCTTGAACGCCTTGAGGCCCTTGGCGTCGAAGGAGTCGAGGACGGGGAGCGTGGGCGCGTCGCCGCGCAGGGCGTGCGGCAGGACGTGGGACTGCGAGGTCCACGCGTCCCGGGACTGCGTGCTGGGGAACTGGCCGGTGACGAGGCCCGGTACGGCGACGACGTCCCATTCCAGGCCCTTGGACTTGTGGGCGGTGAGGACCTTCACCGTGTTCTCGCCGCCGGGCAGCGCGTTGTCCAGTCCCTTCTCGTACTGCGCGGCGGTGCGCAGGAAGCCGAGGAAGGCCAGCAGGGTCGCCTCCCCGTCGACCGCGGCGAACCCGGCCGCGACGTCCAGGAAGTTGGCGAGGGTCTCGCGGCGTCGGGCGGCCAGGGCGTGCGGCGAGGCGGAGAGTTCCACTTCGAGGCCGGTCGTCGCCAGGACGCGGTGCAGTACGTCCATGAGCGGGTCGGCCAGCGCGCGGCGCAGGTCGCGGAGCTCGGTGGCGAGGCGGGCGAAGCGGACCCGCGCCTCGGCGGAGAACGGCAGTTGGTCGTCCTCGGCCCCGCCCGACTCCAGGAAGGTGTCGAGGGCGTCGGCGAGCGAGATGACCTCGGCGGGGTCGATGCCCTCGACGGCTTCGGCCAGGCGCCGGTCCGGGTCGGTGTCGTCGCCGGGGGCGGAGCGGTGGACGAGGAGGCGGGCGCGACGCCCCAGCAGGGCGAGGTCACGGGGCCCGATCCGCCAGCGCGGTCCGGTGAGCAGCCGGACCAGGGAGGCGTTGGCCCCGGGATCCTGGAGCACCTCGCAGACGGCGACGAGGTCGGCGACCTCGGGGAGGTGCAGCAGCCCGGACAGGCCGACGACCTCGACCGGGATGTCCCGGGCGACGAGCGCGGCCTGGATCCGGGGGAAGTCTCCCGCCGTCCGGCACAGGACGGCGATCTCCCCGGGCGGCGTGCCGGTCCGCACGAGGTGGGCGAGGGAGTCGCCGAGCCAGTCGATCTCCTCCGCGTGGGTGCGCAGGAGGGCGCAGCGGACCGCGCCGTCCCGCTCGGCCCCGGGTGCGGGGCGCAGCGCCTCGACCCCCTCGTGCATGGCGCGCAGGGGTTCGGCGAGGCCGTTGGCGAGATGGAGCAGCCGGCCTCCGCTGCGGCGGTTCTCACTCAGCGAGTAGCGGGTGGCCGGGGTCCCGTCGGCGTGCGGGAAGTGGTGGGGGAAGTCGTCGAGGTTGGCCACGGAGGCGCCGCGCCACCCGTAGATCGCCTGGCAGGGGTCGCCGACGGCCGTGACCGCGTGCCCCGTCGTGCCGTCCCCGCCTCCCCCGCCGAAGAGGGCGGCCAGGAGCAGCCGCTGGGCCACGGAGGTGTCCTGGTACTCGTCGAGCAGGACGACCCGGAACTCGTCGCGGAGGACGGCGCCGACCTCGGGCCGTGTGAGGGCCAGCTCGGCGGAGAGGGCGATCTGGTCGCCGAAGTCCAGCAGGTCGCGGCTGCGCTTGGCCGCGCGGTAGCGCCGGGTCAGCTCCAGGAGCTCGCTGCGGGCCCCGGCCGTCTCCGGGATCTTGCGCAGCTCGGCGTTGGTGAGCCGGGCCGTCTCCAGGGCCTGGAGCAGGCCGGTGTCGTGCTCCGCGAGCTGGTCGGGGCGTACGAGGTGTTCGGCGAGCTCCGCGTCGAGCGCCAGCAGGTCGCTGACGAGGGTGGGGAAGGACCGGGTCAGCGCCGGGTAGGGCCCGGGTGCCTCGCGCAGCACCCGGGCCGCCAGCTGGTAGCGGGTGGCGTCGGCGAGGAGCCGGGTGGTGGGTTCGAGGCCGATCCGCAGGCCGTGGTCGGTGAGGAGCCTGCCGGCGAAGGCGTGGTAGGTGGAGATGCTGGGCTCGCCCGGCGGGTTGTCGGGGTCGATGACGTCCGGGTCGGTGACCCCCGCGGCGACGAGGGCCCTGCGGACGCGCTCGGCGAGCTCACCGGCCGCCTTGTTCGTGAACGTCAGGCCGAGGACCTGCTCCGGGGCGACCTGTCCGGTGCCGACCAGCCAGACGACGCGGGCCGCCATCACCGTGGTCTTCCCCGAGCCGGCTCCGGCCACGATCACCTGCGGGGCGGGCGGCGCGGTGATGCACGCCGTCTGCTCCGGGGTGAAGGGGATCCCGAGGAGCTCCTTGAGCTGCTCGGGATCGGTGATGCGGGAGGACACTCCACAGAGGCTAACCGGACGCGCCGACAACGTGGTCCCGCACCGAGGCGGCCGGGAAGATCATTCGATGATCTGACGGCCTTCCGGCTGGGCGCTGCACGACGCCTTGAAGGAGCAGTGGGTGCAGTGCTGCCCGGTCGTCGGCGTGAACCGTTCGTCCAGGACCCGGCCGGCCGCCGTGGCCAGCAGGTCGGAGACCCATTCCCCGGACAGCGGCTCCTGTGCCTGCACCTTGGGGACGGCGTCCCCGCCCTCCTTCTTCGGGGCGGGCTGGCGCAGTTGTACGAGTTCGGCGCCGCCGGTTTCCGGGCGGCGGCCGTCGAAGACCTCGTCGACGGCGCCTTCCCTGACCGCCAGCTGGTAGACGGCGAGCTGGGGGTGGGCGGCCACCTCGTCCCTGGTCGGCGCCCCCTTGCCGGTCTTGAAGTCGACAACGTAGGCCCGGCCGTCCCCGTCCTGTTCGACGCGGTCCATGGAGCCCCGGATGCGCACGGCGTACTCGCCCGCTTCGAGGGTGACGTCGAAGTCGTGCTCGCTGGCGGCGGGGGTGCGTCCCGCGCGGTCCATGACGTGCCAGCGCAGGAAGCGCTCCAGTGCGGCGCGCGCCTGGTCCTTCTCCTGCCGGGACTTCCAGGGCGCGTCGAAGACCAGGCCGTCCCAGACGGAGTCCAGGCGCTCCATCAGGACGTCCAGGTCGGCGGCGGTGCGCCCGGAGGCCACCTCGTCGGCCAGGACGTGGACCACGTTCCCGAAGCCCTGTGCCGCCGTCGCCGGGGCGTCGGCCTTCACCTCGCGGCCGAGGAACCACTGGAGGGCGCAGGTGTTGGCGAGCTGGTCGAGCGCGCTCCCGGAGAGCGCGACGGGGCGGTCCCGGTCGCGCAGCGGGATCTCGGAGCGGGTGGGTTCGTCCAGCCCCCACCAGCGGTACGGATGGGCCGCGGGCACCAGCGGCTGGCCCTCGTCGTCGGTGAGCGCGGCGAGCCGGGCGAGCCTGTGGGCGGCGGCGTCGCGCAGGGCCTCCGAGGCGGCGGGGTCGACGGTCGTCGCCCGGAGCTCGGCGACGAGCGAGGCCACCGCGAGCGGGCGGCGGGGGCGCCCGGTCACGTCCCGGGGCTCGACGCCGAGCTCGGCGAGGAAGCGCGAGGGCTGGTCGCCGTCGTCGGCGGGAGCCTTGACGGCGGTGACGACGAGACGTTCACGGGCCCGGGTCGCGGCGACGTAGAAGAGGCGGCGCTCCTCGGCCAGGAGCGCCCCCGGGGTGAGGGGTTCGGCCAGTCCGTCGCGCCCGATCCGGTCCGCCTCCAGGAGGGATCCCCGGCGGCGCAGGTCGGGCCAGAGCCGCTCCTGGACCCCGGCGACGACCACCAGGCGCCATTCCAGCCCCTTGGAGCGGTGCGCCGTCATGAGGCGTACGGCGTCGGGGCGCAGGGCACGCCGGGACAGGTGGTCGGCGGCGATGTCCTGGGCGTCGACCTCTTCCAGGAAGTTGAGCGCGCCGCGTCCCCCGGTGCGCTCCTCGGCCCGCGCGGCGGTGTCGAAGAGGGCGCAGACGGCGTCGAGGTCCCGGTCGGCGTTCCGGCCGCCCGCACCGCCGCGCAGGGCCGCCCGCTCCAGCCGGCCGGGCCAGGGGGTGCCGTTCCACAGGGTCCAGAGGGCCTCCTCCGCGGTGCCGCCGCCCTCGAGGAGCTCACGGGCCTTGCGCAGGAGCGCGCCGAGCCGCTGGGCCCCGCGGGCGTACGCCGGATCGTGCGTGGCGAGCCGCTCGGGCTCGGCGAGTGCCCGGGCCAGCAACTCCCCGGACGGCGGCGGTACGCGGTTTCCGGCGGCCCGTTCCTCGTCGCGCAGGGCGCGCCCGAGACGGCGCAGGTCGGCGGCGTCCATGGAGCCGAGGGGGGAGGTGAGGAGGGCCAGGGCGGTCTCGGTGTCCAGCGCGCCGGGCGGCGCCACCTCGTTCCCGCCGTCGGCCCCGTCCTCCTGGTCGTCGGGTCCGGCACGGTGCAGCGCCGCGGTGGCGACGGTGCGCAGTGCGGTCAGGAGCGGGGCGACCGCGGGCTCGTGGCGCAGCGCGAGGTCGTCACCGTCGACCTCCAGGGGGACTCCGGCGGAGGTGAGCGCCCGGCGCACGGCGGGGATGGAACGGCCGCCGGCGCGTACGAGGACGGCCATGTCCCGCCAGGGCACGCCCTCCTCCAGGTGCGCGCGCCGGAGCAGATCGGCGATGTTGTCCAGCTCGGTGGAGGGCGTCGGATAGGTGTACGTCTCGACCCGGCCGCCGTCGCGTACGGCGGACAGCTCGCGGTGGGCGCGGACCTTGTCCGACGGCAGGCGGGTGAGCGGCATACGGCGGGTGAGCAGCCGGGTGGCGTCGAGCAGGCTCGCCCCGGAGCGGCGTGAGGTCGTGAGGACACCGACGGGAGCGGGCCCGCCGTCGGCCCGGCGGAAGGTGTCGGGGAAGTCGAGGATGCCGTTCACGTCGGCGCCCCGGAAGGCGTAGATCGACTGGTCGGGATCGCCGAAGGCGATCAGCGTCCGGCCACCGCCGGTGCCGGGCGCGGCGCTCCCCCGGTTCCCTGCCAGTGCGTGCAGCAGCCGCACCTGGGCGGGGTCCGTGTCCTGGTACTCGTCGACGAGGACCAGGTCGTAGCTCCGGGCCAGCTCCGCGCCCACCTCCGGCCGTTCGGCGAGCAGGACCGCGCGGTGGACCAGCTCCGCGTAGTCGAGGACGCCCTGGGCGTCCAGGACGTCCAGGTACTCGGCGAGGAACTGCGCTGCGGCGCTCCAGTCCGGGCGGCCGGTGCGGCGGGCGAAGGCGGCCAGCGCGTCCGGGCCGAGGCCCAGCTCCCGGCTGCGGGCCAGCACCGCGCGCACCTCGTCGGCGAAGCCCCGGGTGGTCAGGCAGGCCCGCAGTTCGTCGGGCCAGCGGACGTGGGCGAGTCCGGACCGCTCCAGGCCGAGCTGGCCGGCGAGGAGCTCGCGGACGGTGACGTCCTGTTCGGGGCCGGAGAGCAGGCGCAGCGGATCGGCGAAGAGATCGGCGTCCTGGTGGGCGCGGACCAGGGCGTAGCAGTAGGAGTGGAAGGTGGTGGCCTGCGGGCCCCTCGTACCGCTGAGCCGGGCCGCCATCCTGTCGCGCAGTTCGACCGCCGCCTTGCGGCTGAAGGTGAGCACGAGGATGCGGGCGGGGTCGGTCCCCCGGGCCACGTGTCGTGCGACCGCCTCGACCAGGGTCGTGGTCTTGCCGGTGCCGGGTCCGGCGAGGACCAGCAGCGGGCCGTCCCGGTGCTCGGCCACCGCGCGCTGCGGTGCGTCCAGGAGAGGGGGGGCCACGGAGCCCGGTGACGTGCGCACCAGCCGGTACGCGCCCGGGGCCCGCCGCCGTGCCTGACGGTGCGGGCCGTTCCGGGTGGTGAAGGAGGAGCTCACGTGGGTCGCCGGTCCTGGTGGGTGTACGGGGTCTGCGCGGGGGCCTGGCCCGGTGGTGACGGCCGCCCGGGTTCGGGGTGCCGGGGTGGCCCGGTCGCGACCGACAGGGGTGGGCCGCGTGGGGACGACGCTACGCCAGCGGCGGGGCGGACAGAGGGCGATGGACCGCGCGCGGACCGCGTCCCGCGTCACATGTGGCCCCTCGCCCGGCCCCGGCAGGCCGGTGCGTCCCGGCCACCGGCCCGTCGTCCGTCCCGGCGGGGCGCGATGGCGGAAGCTGTCAGGTGTGAGCTTCCTCGCCCGGACCTCCGGTCACTCCGTCCCATCGGGCGCGCTTCATGTCGAGCCGCGGAACATGTCCGTCCGCTTCGCGCGGGGCCCCGCGCAGCGGTGTGCCCTCCTCGCGGTAGTGGCCGAGCGCCCGCAGTTCGTGGCCCGGCAGCAGCACCCCGTCGGACCGCACCACACGCCACCAGGGCGCCGCGGAGCCGTACAGGGCCATCACCCGGCCGACCTGTCTCGGCCCGCCGTCCTCCAGCCACTCCGCGACGTCCCCGTAGGTCATGACGCGCCCGGGTGGAATGAGGTCCGCCACATCCAGGACGCGTTCGGCGTACGCGGGCAGCTCGGCGGTCGCGGGGTCCGCGGGCGCGGCACCGGCCCCGCCGCCGCTCGTCCGGTCTTGGCTCATCCGTCCCATCCTGCCGTACGCCACCGACAACGGGCCTCCGCCGGTGTCGACCTGGTCACACTCCGTGCGGGCGGGGGCGGAGCAGCGTATGTTGCGCATCGCGCCCGCGCAATGCACCCTGATGCCCCCCTCTGTCTGCAGGCCGTGCCACCATCATGCGGGCGGTGACCGGTGATACGAGAACACGAAGATCCATCAGAGGTTAAGGAGCAGGGCGTGCAGCCACCGAAGGCGGCGGACGCCTCCGACGCGGAGCCGCGCCCGGAAACGCCCGACGAACCGGACGCCTCGGGCACGACGGACGCCTCGGGCACGACCGGCACGGCGGACGCCTCGGGCACGACGAGCACGTCGGACACCTCGGGCACGTCGGACACCGAGGAGGAAGCCTCCCGCTCGGCCCAGGGGCATCTGGCGGGCTCGACGCTCGCCTCGTCCGAAGCCGCTCTGAACGACCGTGTCTCGGGTGACGAGCCGCTGCTGCCCGCCCGGGTGCACCGCCCCTCCGATCTCCTGCGGCTCCTCGTCGGGGTCCTCGCGATCGCCCTGCTCTTCTTCATCGCCGCCTTCGCCCAGGGGACCACCACCGGCCTCGAGGACGACATCTCCAAGGGCACCGACCAGGCCCCCGATCTACTGATCAAGCTCGCCGGCCTGGTGTCCAGCATCGCCGTGCTCCTCGTGCCGGTCGCCTTCGCGATCGAGCGCCTGGTCAAACGCGACGGGCTGCGGATCGCGGACGGCGTGCTCGCCGCCGTGCTCGCCCACGGGGTGACCCTGGCCACCGACCTCTGGGTGGCCCGGTCGGCCCCCGGGACCATCCGGGAGGCGCTGACCCAGCCCCAGCCGGGGGACGCGCTCACCGACCCCGTGCACGGGTATCTCGCACCCGTCATCGCCTATATGACGGCGGTCGGGATGGCCAGGAGACCGCGCTGGCGGGTCGTACTGTGGGTGGTGCTGCTCCTGGACGCCTTCGCGATGCTCGTCGGCGGATACACCACACCGTTCTCGATCGTCCTCACCGTGCTCATCGGCTGGACCGTGGCGTACGGCACGCTGTACGCGGTCGGCTCGCCGAACGTCCGTCCGACCGGCCAGCACCTGATGGCCGGTCTCCGCCACGTCGGCTTCCGCCCGGTGGCCGCGATGCGCACCGAGGACACCCCCGACAACATCGACCAGAGCGACCGCGGCCGACGCTATCTGGTGACCCTGGAGGACGGGCCACCACTGGACGTGACGGTCGTCGACCGTGAACAGCAGGCCCAGGGCTTCTTCTACCGGGTGTGGCGCAGGCTCACCCTGCGCAGCATCACCCAGCGCCGTTCCATCCAGTCGCTGCGCCAGGCCCTGGAGCAGGAGGCGCTCCTCGCGTACGCGGCGATCGCCGCCGGGGCCAACGCGCCCAAACTGATCGCCACGTCCGAACTCGGACCCGACGCCGTGATGCTCGTCTACGAGCACATCGGCGGGCGCTCGCTGGACGCGCTGGAGGACGAGGAGATCACCGACGACCTGGTGCGGGGTGCGTGGCGACAGGTGCGGGCCCTCCAGTCGCGGCGGATCGCGCACCGCAGGCTCACCGGCGACGCCATCCTGGTGGATCGTTCCGGCACGGTGTTCGTGACCGACCTGCGGGGCGGGGAGATCGCGGCCGGTGACCTGATCCTCCGCATGGACGTCGCCCAGCTGCTCACCACCACCGGCCTGCGCGTCGGCGCGGAACGGGCCGTCGCCGGGGCACTCGCCGTGCTCGGTCCGGACGCCGTCGCCGACTGCCTGCCGCTGCTCCAGCCGATCGCCCTGAGCCGTTCCACCCGGGCGACCCTGCGCAGGCTCGCCCGGGAGCGTTCGCAGCGCGAGCGGGAAGCGGTGCTGGAGGCCTCGCATGCGGCGAAGCTGAGCAAGGCCGAGGAGCAGGACGTCTCGGCTGCAAACGACCGCAAGGCCGTCCGCAAGTCGCTGCGCACGGAGAAGCAGGCCGAGAAGCGGGCGATGGACGATGCCCTGGAAGAGGCCCGCGAGGAGGACATGCTGGCCCAGATCCGCCGCGAGGTGCTGCTGATCAGGCCGCAGGCCCCGGTGGAGCCGGTCCGGCTGGAGCGCATCAAGCCGCGCACCCTCTTCAGCTTCATCGCGGGTTCCATCGCCGCGTACTTCCTGATCTCGCAGGTCACCGAGGCCGACTTCGGCACGGTCGTCGAGCAGGCGGAGTGGGGCTGGGTGGCCGCCGCGCTGGGCTTCTCGGCTCTGAGCTACATCGCCGCGGCCATGAGCCTGCTCGGGTTCGTGCCCGAGCGGGTGCCCTTCGGGAAGACCGTGCTGGCACAGGTGGCCGGATCGTTCGTGAAGATCGTGGCACCGGCGGCGGTCGGCGGCGTGGCGCTGAACACGCGCTTCCTGCAACGCGCCGGGGTGCGCCCGGGGCTCGCCGTCGCGAGCGTGGGCGCCTCCCAGCTGTTCGGCCTCGGCTGCCACATCCTGCTGCTGGCCCTCTTCGGATATCTGACGGGTACGGAGAAGACCCCGGATTCGCTCACCCCGTCGAGGACCGTCATCGCGGGCCTGCTCACGGTCGCGGTGCTCGTGCTGGTGGTGACCGCGATCCCGTTCCTGCGGAAGTTCGTCGTCACCCGGGTGCGGTCCCTGTTCGCCGGCGTCGTACCGCGCATGCTCGACGTGGTGCAGCGCCCGCAGAAGCTGGTCACGGGCATCGGCGGCATGCTGCTGCTGACCGGGCTGTTCGTGCTGTGCCTGGACGCGTCGATCCGCGCGTTCAGCGGACCCGACGTCCCCCAGCTGAGCTACGCCAGCATCGCGGTGGTCTTCCTCGCGGGCAACGCCCTCGGATCGGCGGCGCCCACCCCGGGCGGCATGGGCGCGGTCGAGGGTGCGCTGACCCTGGGTCTGATCGCGGTGGGCCTGCCGAAGGAGGTCGCTGCGCCGGCCGTGCTGCTGTACCGCGTGATGACGCTGTGGCTGCCGGTGCTCCCCGGCTGGATCTGCTTCAACCAGCTGACCCGTAAGGGCGAGCTCTAGAACGTACGAGCGGGGCGCGCCACTCGCATGGACCGCGCCCCGCGCGTTCCCCCGCGCTCCGCCCCACGATGGGGTCATGAGGACCTCTCCCGCGCTGCGTGCCGCTGCCCTCGTCGCCACCGTCACCACGCTGCTCCCGCTGGCCGCCTGCTCGGACGACGACGGGGGAACGGAGACGGCGACGCCGTCGGCGGCCTCGACGGCATCGCCCACGGCGACACCGGAGAAGCTGTCCTCCCAGAAGCTCGACTGGGAGCCCTGTCCGGCCCCGAACGCGGCCCAGGGCAGCGGCACGTCCCCCTCACCGCTCCCGGGCGGGGCGTCCTGGCAGTGCTCCTTCATGGACGCACCCCTCGACTACGGGGATCCGGGAGGCCGGACCATCGAGCTGGCGCTCATCCGCGCCGTCGCCAGGAACCAGGACCGCCGGATCGGCTCACTGATCTTCAACTTCGGCGGGCCGGGCGCCTCCGGTGTCGCCACGCTGCCGTCCTTCGGCACCGACTACGACACGCTCCGCACCCGCTACGACCTGGTCAGCTTCGACCCGCGCGGGGTCGGGCGCAGCGAGGGCGTCGAGTGCTCGGACGACGAGACGCTCGACGCCCGGTACGAGCAGGACGGCACCCCGGACGACTCCGAGGAGGAGAAGGCGTTCGTCGACGACCAGAAGGCGTACATCGCGGACTGCGAGGACACCTCCGGCGACGAACTGCCCTACGTCGGCACGACGAACGCGGCCCGGGACATGGACCTGCTGCGCCAGGTACTCGGCGACGACAAGCTGTACTACTTCGGGATCTCGTACGGCACCGAACTGGGCGGCGTCTACGCACACCTGTACCCGAAGAACGTCGGCCGGGCCGTCCTGGACGCGGTGGTCGACCCCACGGAGGACTCCCTGGAATCCTCGATCGGCCAGGCAGAGGGCTTCCAGCTCGCCCTGGACAACTTCACCGCCGACTGCGCCGAGCGGGACGACTGCAAACTGCCGGGAGCCACCTCCCAGGAGGTCCAGGACTGGATCGCCGATCTCCTCGCGAAGCTGGAGAAGAAGCCCGTCCCGGGGCTCGGTGAACGGGAACTGACCGAGACCCAGGCCACCACCGGCATCGCCTCGGCCCTCTACTCCAAGGAGACCTGGCCGCTCCTCGAACAGGGCCTCGACGAGGCGGACGGCGGCAACGGCGGGCTGCTGCTCGCCCTCGCCGACTCGCTGAACGGCCGCTCCGAGGACGGGCACTACGACAACTCCAACGCGGCGAACGCGGCCATCAACTGCGCGGACTCCAAGCAGCGGTACACCCTGGAGCAGACCCGGAAGGCGCTCCCCCGGTTCCGCGAGGCCTCCCCCGTGTTCGGCGACTACCTGGGCTGGGGGCTCATGTCCTGCACCGGCTGGCCCGTCGCCGGCGCCTGGGACACCCCGGACGTCAGCGCGCCCGGCTCGGCCCCGATCCTGGTCGTCGGCAACACCGGCGACCCGGCGACGCCGTACGCCGGGGCGAAGGCGATGGCCGCCGAGCTCGGCAAGGGGGTCGGCATCGAGCTCACCTACAAGGGCGAGGGCCACGGGGCGTACAACGGCGGCAGCACGTGTGTGCAGAGGGCCGTGGACGGTTATCTGCTCGAAGGGAAGGTCCCGAAGTCGGGAACGGTCTGCGCGTGACCGCTCGTTGGACAGCAGGACATCGGGGACACCGGACCACTCCGGGCGTCGCCCGCCGGGCACGGGGGAGGAAGCGCCCATGCGCGTACGTGGACGGACCCGCGCGGGCGCGGCGCTGGCCGGGGCGGCCCTGCTGGTGACGGCGGTCCTCACGGGGTGCGACGCCGGCCCGGAGACCCAGCGGTCGTCGAAGGGCTCGCCGCCCCGGGCGTCCGAGGAGCCGCCCGGGAGCACACCCGCTGCGGTCCGGCCGCTGGAATGGAGGCGCTGCGACGCACCGGAGGGCGGCAGCGCGCCCGGTTCCGCGTGGCGGTGCGCGACCCTCGACGTGCCCCTGGACCACGCGGAGCCCGGCGGGGAGACGATCGGTATCGCCCTGATCCGCAGAGCTGCCACGAGAAAGAGCGAGCGGCTCGGGTCGATGCTCTTCAACTTCGGCGGACCCGGCGGCTCCGGCGTGGACATCCTGCCGCGCGCCGCCTCCTCGTACAGGGCGCTCAACACCCGTTACGACCTGGTGGGGTTCGACCCGCGCGGCGTCGCGGCCAGCGCCGGGGTGCGCTGCCGGGGCGACGAGGAGCAGGAGAAGGCCTACCGCGAGGTCGACATGACCCCGGAGACGGCCGCGGAGGAAGCCGCGTTCCTCGCGGACGGCAGGGACTTCGCCGCCGGCTGCGCACGTCTCTCCGGCCCGCTCCTCCCGCACGTCGGCACCACGAGTGCCGCCCGTGACATGGACGCGATCCGCCGGGCGCTCGGGGACGAGAAGCTGTCGTACTTCGGCGTCTCCTACGGCACGGAGCTCGGCGGGACCTACGCGCACCTCTTCCCGGAGACCGTGGGACGGGTCGTGCTGGACGCCGTCGTCGACCCGACGGCGGACACGGTGGGCCACGCCCGCAACCAGGCGACGGGCTTCCAACGGGCCCTGGAGAACTACCTGAAGGCACGCGGCCAGGACCCCGCGGCGGGCACGCGGCGTATGGCGGCGCTGCTGGAGCGCATCGACGAGGACCCGCTGCCGACCGCCTCCGGGCGCGAGCTCAACGAGTCGCTCGCCGTCCTCGGCATCGTGGCCCCCCTCTACTCCAGGAGCAGTTGGCCGACCCTGACGGCCGCGCTCGACGAGGCCGGGAACAGCGGCAGGGGCGACCGGCTGCTCCGGCTCGCCGACTCGTACAACAACCGCGACGGGGACGGGCACTACGGCACCCAGAGCCACTCGCAGCGGGCGATCTCCTGCGCCGACGCCAAGGCGAGGCCGACGGCGGCCGAGGCCCGGGCGCTGCTCCCCGAGTTCCGGAGGCTGTCCCCGGTCTTCGGCCCGTTCCTGGCCTGGGACACGGCCGGATGGTGTGCGGGGTGGCCGGTCGAAGGGGAGCACGACACGCCCGAGGCGAGTGCCCCGGGCGCCGCTCCGGTCCTCGTCATCGGCACGACCGGCGACCCGGCCACCCCCTACGAGGGCGCGCGGCGCATGGCCGGCGAACTGGGCGAGGGCGTCGGCGTCATGCTGACCAACGAGGGCGAGGGGCACGGCTCGTACGGCGAGAGCGCGTGCGTGACCTCACTCGTCGACGCCTACTTCCTGGAAGGGAAGGTCCCGGCGGACGGACGCGTCTGCTCCTGACCGCGTCGGGGCGTGCGAAGGGGCCGGCCCCGTCGCCGGAGCCGGCCCCTTCGTACGTCGTTCCGCGGGTCTAGTAGACCGGCTTCTCCGGCTCGATCTGGTTGACCCAGCCGATGACGCCGCCGCCGACGTGCACCGCGTCGGCGAAGCCCGCCGACTTGAGGACCGCGAGGACCTCGGCACTGCGGACGCCGGTCTTGCAGTTCAGGACGATGCGCCTGTCCTGCGGAAGGTCCTGGAGGGCGTTGCCCATCAGGAACTCGTTCTTCGGGACCAGCCGGGAGCCCGGGATCGCGACGATCTCGTACTCGTTCGGCTCGCGGACGTCGATGATCTCGATCTTCTCGTCGCCGTCGATCCACTCCTTGAGCTGCTTGGGAGTGATCGTGGAACCGGCCGCCGCCTCCTGGGCCTCCTCGGACACGACGCCGCAGAAGGCCTCGTAGTCGATGAGCTCGGTGACGGTGGGGTTCTCGCCGCAGACCGCGCAGTCGGGGTCCTTGCGGACCTTGACCTGGCGGTACTGCATCTCCAGCGCGTCGTAGATCATCAGACGGCCGACCAGCGGGTCACCGATACCGGCGAGCAGCTTGATGGCCTCGTTGACCTGGATGGAGCCGACGGACGCGCAGAGCACGCCGAGGACACCGCCCTCGGCGCAGGACGGGACCATGCCGGGGGGCGGCGGCTCCGGGTAGAGGCAGCGGTAGCAGGGACCGTGCTCGGACCAGAAGACGGACGCCTGGCCGTCGAAACGGTAGATCGAGCCCCAGACGTACGGCTTGTTCAGCAGGACCGCGGCGTCGTTGACCAGGTAGCGGGTGGCGAAGTTGTCCGTGCCGTCCACGATCAGGTCGTAGTCGGCGAAGATGCCCATCACGTTCTCGGCTTCGAGCCGCTCCTCGTGAAGGACCACGTTCACCAGGGGGTTGATCCCCTGCACGGTCTCCTTGGCCGACTGGGCCTTGGACTTGCCGATGTCGGCCTGGCTGTGGATGATCTGGCGCTGCAGGTTCGACTCGTCGACCTCGTCGAACTCGACGATGCCGAGCGTGCCGACACCGGCCGCGGCCAGGTACATCAGGGCCGGCGAGCCGAGGCCGCCGGCGCCCACACAGAGCACCTTCGCGTTCTTCAGCCGCTTCTGTCCGTCCATCCCGACATCCGGGATGATCAGATGGCGGGAGTACCTGCGGACCTCATCGACGGTGAGCTCAGCAGCTGGCTCGACCAGGGGTGGCAGCGACACAGGAACCTCAACAATGCAGGTGGTCGGTTTCTACGTACTTCATCTACGTACGGTTGTTCTCCCGTAACACTGCCACGCCGCTCCTCATTCCGAGATACCGGGTCCGATCCGCGAGACGAATTCGTCCCAGTAGCTGGGCGGTGCCGCGAATGGGTCGGTTTGCCCCTTCGTACCGTCCCGGTCCGTGAAGAAGATCGTGCCCGCGCCCTGCCAGCGGGCGATGCGCATGGCCTCCTCCAGGTGGGTGCGCGGGACCCCGTGGACGAAGTGGGCGAAGCGGCCCGGTGGGTACGAGGCGGTCCACTCGGCCACCTGCGACCAGCGGTAGTCGGTCCAGGCGCCCCGGAAGGTGACCAGTTGGTCGGCGGCCTCGGCGTAGCCCGGATGCGGGTGGGTGCCGTGGCCCAGGACCAGCCGCCCGCCCTCCTCGTCCGCGCTGTCGCTGTCGGACAGCAGGGCGGCGAGGGTGCTGGTCAGCCGGCGGACGGCCGGGAGGCCGTCGCGCTCGGCCGGGCAGCGGTCCAGGTAGAAGCCGCCGACGCGGTACCAGTCGAGGTAGGACCGGGCGTCGGCGACCAGCTCGCCGAAGGGGCGGCTGCCGAAGGCCAGGTCGATGTGGCCGAGCAGCCTTCCCCCCGCGGCCCGGACGGTGTCGCCCGGCACCTCCCCGTGCAGAGCCCGCTCGCGGGCGTTGCGCAGACGCCCGGCCGCCTCCAGGCAGTGCGGGTCGGGCCGGGCACCCGGCCCGTTGTCGATGTTGAGGACCGCCCAGTGGAGCGGGGTGCCGGGCCGGTTGAGCCCGGCCCATTCGGCGGGCGCCAGCAGCGGATGGGCGTACCCGGGCACACCGACGCCGAGCTGTTCCGCCGAGCCGGTCCGCAGGGTGGATCCGGTACTGGTCAGATACGGCACGCCGCCTCCATCCAGATGTCGGCGAGGGACTCCTCCAGATTGATCCTGGGCCGCCAGCCGAGCCGGTCCCGTGCGGTGCGCACATCGGCCTGCTGCCAGGCACCGCAGCCGTCGGGATAGGGGGAGGGGGTCGCCGCGAGGTGCTCCACGACGGACTCGGTGGAGGCGCGGGGGGCACCGATGGGGAGCCGGGCGGGGGGTGTGTCGAGCTCGTGGAGCGCGCCCGCGTATCCGGCGACCCTGGCGAGGACCGCCGCCGCGTCGCGCAGCCGGACGGCCCGGCCGGTGCCGATGTTGACGACTCCCTGGGCGGCGGAGAGCGAGGCCGCGTGCACGGCGCGCGCCACGTCGCGTACGTCGACGAAGTCGCGCTGCACCCCGAGGCCGCTGAGCTTGAGCTCGGGGTCGCCGGTCTGCATGGCGCGGCGCATCGTCTCGGCGAGCCGGCCGAGCGGGGAGCCGGCCGGGGTTCCGGGGCCCACCGGCGAGAAGACCCGGAGCACGACCGCGTCCAGCCCGGAGCCGAGCACCAGTTCCGTGGCGGCGAGCTTGCTGACGCCGTACGGACCGCCGGGGCGGGGCACCGCGTCCTCGGCGGTGGACGAGCCGGGCTGCGAGGGCCCGTACTCGGAGGCGCAGCCGACCTGGACGAGCCGTGCGCTGCACCCGCTGCGGCGCATGGCCTCGCAGACGGTGGCCACGGCGACGGTGTTGTGGCGCGTCAGGTCCCGGGCACCGCCGCGGGTGGCGCCCGCGCAGTTGACGACGACCCCGGGGTGGACGGCGTCCAGGAAGCGGGTGAGCGCTCCGGGGCTGCCGCCCGCGAGGTCGAAGCGCACGTCGGCGTCGTCGCCTCGGCCGAGGGCCGTGAGGTGCACCGCGGGGTCGGCGAGCAGGCGGTCGGCGACGAAGCGGCCGAGGAATCCGTTGGCTCCGAGCAGCAGAACCCTCATCGCGCACCCCCTCGGTGCCGACGGCACGCTGCCGGTGCGGGGGATTGGGGGGTCATGTCCGGTGTCTCCTTGAGGAAGGTGTGTGCGGTACGGGAAACCCGCGGCGTCGGCTCCGCGGGGTGGAGCGGGCCTCAGGCCGAGGCATGGGCGGACGCCCGGGTGAGCGTGACCGATGCGTGGATCAGGAGCCCGAACGCGGCGAGGCCGCAGGCGAGGACCTGTACGCCGCCGGGGCCGGCCGAGGCGACGACGGCGTCGACCGGCCGGGCGAGGAGGTCGAGGCCGGGCAGCCGCCCGGCCAGGACCAGGAAGGGGGCCGCCACTTCGACGGCGCAGGCCGCGGCGAGTCCGGTGGCCGCGGGTTCCGGGAAGCCGTGGACGGCCAGCAGCCGGGCCAGGAGGAGCAGGGCGCCGAGAGCGGCCGGGCCCACCGGGCTGCTCCCCGGGCCGGGGTGGCCGAGGTCGGCGAGGTACAGCAGGGCGGTCAGTGCGCAGAGGAAGAGCGCGAGGACGCCGAAGAGCAGGGGGCGCACACCGGCGCCGAACTCCGACAGGGCGTGGGAGCCGGCCAGCCGGTGGCGCGCGTGCCCGGTGAACAGATGGGCGCACCAGGCCGCGGGTGCCAGGGCGAGCGCCAGCCCGAGCAGCGGGGCGGGGGCGGCGGTCCAGTGACCGTCGGGGCCGCCGCTGACGACCTGGGCCAGCAGGTCCTCGCCGTACACGGCGTAGCCGAGGAGCCAGCAGACGTACAGCGCGACTCCCCCGGTGCCGTCCGGCACGCGCAGCGGGCCCCCGCGCAGACAGAGACGGAGTCCGAGGAGGACGAGCAGCGCGCCGACGGCGGTCACCGCGAACCGGGCCTCACCGCCGAGCACCCCCTCGGTGGCCCTGAGCGTCCCGGCGGTCGCCAGACAGGCGGCCCCGGGCAGCAGCGCGGAGAGCGTCCATCCGGCCCGTGTGCCGCTGCCCGGGTACGGCCCCGGCCGCGGGGCGCGGGGGGCGTGCCTGCCCGCGCCGGGCACGCGGGCGTAGAGCTCCTCGGCGAGCGAGAAGACGTCGCGGTGCCGGTAGCGCGCGGCGGTCCGGTCGGTGAGCCCGTGGGCCTCCAGACCCGCGGCGATCTCCAGCGGGTCGACGGCGTGCTCGCAGAGGTCCCGGTGCCGGTGCATGAGCACCTTGACGGGGTCCGCGGTTCCGCGCCGGACCGCGGGTCCGCGGGCCGGGTGGTAGGCGATCTCGGGCGCCCGGACGGCGGAACGGACCGCCCCCTGTCCCTCGCCCGTCACCCCTCCCCCGGCGTCCGGGGCCGGGGGGTCCGTCGGTCTGCCCATCGGGGCTCCTCCGTGGTCGTGGCCGCTCGTCTCGTCACGCATCGCCGTCCCCCGCACCGCGTGCGCCCGCGCACACGCCCTCCGCGCCGACGGCCCAGCTCGGCACCCGGGGCGCACGGACACCCGCGGAGACCGGCTCCGGGAGCAGGGCTCCCCGCACATGGGCCTCCGGGGGTGTGGCGAAGGGGCGCGGCGGGCCGGTGTGGTCCCGGGAGCCGGCCGGGGAGGCCCACCGGGCGGGGGCGTGCCCCACCAGGTCCAGGTAGATCCCTCGGAACGCCGTGAGGTTCTGCTCGACGGTGAAGAGTTCGAGTGCCCTGGCACGCGCTGCCGCGCCCAGGCGCGCACGGCGCTCGGGGTCGCGCAGGAGCGCGACGCAGGCGTCGGCGAGCGCCCGTGGATTGCGCGGGGGCACCACCAGTCCGGTACCGCCGACGACCTCGACCACGGCTCCCACGTCCGTCGAGACGGTGGCCCGGCCGCAGAACATCGCTTCCACCAGGCTGATGGGAAAGCCCTCGACGACGCTGGAGAGCACGACGACTCCGCCGGCGGCGTAGGCCTCGGCGAGGTCGGGCACCTCGGGGCCGCCGATCTCCTCGAAGGTGACCGGGGTGCCGCCCTCGGCATGGGCGTCGGCGGCCTCGTCGGGGAAGAGCTGGGCGGCGAGGGCCCTGCAGTGGGCCAGGTAGGTCCCGCCCTCGCCCTCCTGGACCGGAGCGCCGAAGATCCGCAGCCTGGCGCCCGGTTCGGCCCTGCGCACCTCGGCGAACGCGTGGAGCAGGGCGATCAGGTCCTTGGAGGGTTCGATCCGTCCGATCCACACGAGCGTGCCGGGTCCGCCCCCGTCGTCGGCATCGCCCACGGCCCGGAAGCGCTCCGCCTCCATGCCCGGGTAGACCGTGCGGAGCTTGCCGCGGTCGGCACCGAACCGCTCCTGCCAGCGGCGCACATGGGTGTTGCCGGGGGTGATGAGCGCGGCCTGCCGGTACACCTCGGAGGCGAGCAGCCCGTGGAAGTTGGCCAGCAGGGCGCGCACGGGCGCGCCGGGCGCCGCTTCGGGCGCCGTGAGGTAGTGGGCCCGCAGCGGCACCCCGTGCTCCGTGACCAGCAGCGGTACGCCGAAGAAGCGTTTGGCCAGCAGTCCCGGGAGGGCCGCCGCGCCGCCGGAGGCGGCATGGCAGAGGTCGACCTCGCCGAGCGCGTCCTCGTCGTACCAGTCGAGGGAGAGGGGGCGCAGGGCGCGCTCCAGCTCCGTCGCGAAGGCGAGGTAGTCGGGCACGGTCGCGCTGTGGACCGTCCTCCCCGTCCCCGGAGCGCGGCAGGCCGACTCCACGATGCGTACGGTCGTCTCGGAGCGCAGGGCCGTCCGCAGCCCGCCCCCCTCCCGGGCCAGTTCGGCGAGGCCGTAGAGGCCGTCCGTGAAGAGGCCGGACGCCGCCGCGACGTCCGCGCCGTCGGATTCCGCCCCGGTCTCCGTACCCGCGCGGACCGCCCCGACGAGCGCCGTCACATGCGCCGTGAAGCGCCGCCTGTCCCGGCGCCCGTACGCGCGCCCGAGGCCGGTGGCGAGTCTGCCGGTGACGCCTCTGGGGCGGCCGGGGTGCCGGGCGTCCTCCCCGTGTGTCCACATCGGCGCCGTACGCACCCGCCCGATCCGGTCGGGGAGCCGGACCCAGCCCTGTTGTTCCTGGTCGGCGGAGCGGCTGAGCGCGAAGAGGTCGAACTCGTGCTGGGGCAGACCGCGCACCAGGCGGTCGCACCAGAGTCTGGACTCACCGGTCGCATACGGATAACCACCGTCCGTGAGGAGTCCGATCCGCACGAGCACACCCCCGATCTCCCTTGTGGGCAGCCGCCGTTGATCGGCGACTCACAGCGGGACGACCGTATGCGGATACAGAGGTGGTGCGACGGACGGTTGTCCGTCGCACCACCGAAAGGGGTGAACCGGCGTAACTTTCCCGCTCCAGTCGCGTTCTGTTGCGAACTGCGGGGCTTCAGTGACGCTGCGTCAGGCTGCGGCCAGCTCCGCGCGGGTCGCCCGGCGTTCCGCGGCACGCGCCGGATCGAGGGCGGGTACCGCTGCCAGGAGCTGCTTCGTGTACGGGTCGCGGGGCGATCCGTAGACCTCGTCGACGGCGCCCTGCTCGACGATGCGGCCCTGCCGCATCACCGCCACGCGGTCACTGACCTGCCGTACGACGGCCAGGTCGTGGGCGATGAAGACGAGCCCGATGCCCAGCTCCCGCTGGAGCTCCGCGAGCAGGGAGATCACCTGGGCCTGGGTCGTGACGTCGAGCGCGGAGACCGGCTCGTCGCAGACGATCAGCCGGGGCTCGGCGGCGAGCGCACGCGCGATGCCGATCCGCTGGCGCTGCCCGCCGCTGAACTCGTGCGGATGGCGCTCGTACCGCCCGGCGTCGAGCCCGACCCGCTCCAGCAGTTCGCGCACCCGGTCCCGGATCCGGGACTCGTCGGTCTCCCCCGCCGCGCGGAGCGGATCCGCCACGGACTCACCGATCGAGCGGCGCGGGTTGAGCGAGGCGACGGGATCCTGGAAGACCATCTGGAGCTCCCGGCGGAACGGACGGATCTCCCGCTCCGGCAGCGAGCCGATCTCCCGTCCCCCGTACCGGAGCCCGCCGTCCGTCGGGTCGAGCAGCCGTACGAGCATGCGCCCGAGGGTCGTCTTGCCGCTGCCGCTCTCCCCCACGATGCCGAGCGTCTCCCCGGCGTGGACGGTGAGCGAGACCCCGTCCACCGCGGTGACCCGGCCGGCGCCCCGGCCGAACTCACGCCGGAGGCCGACGGCTTCGAGGAGCGGCACGGCGTCCGGGGACGCCGTCCTCGGGCCCGGGACGTGGGCCCGCTTCTCGTCGATCCGGGGTACCGACGCCAGGAGCTCGCGGGTGTACGGCTCCCGGGGCGCGCCCAGCACCTCGGCGACCGGGCCCCGCTCCACCGCGCGGCCGTGCCGCATCACCAGGATGTCGTCCACGCTCTCCGCGGCGACGCCCACGTCGTGGGTGACCAGCAGCAGGCCCATGCCCGTCTCGCGGCGCAGGTCGTGCAGCAGGTCCAGGATCTGGGCCTGCACGGTGACGTCGAGGGCGGTGGTCGGCTCGTCCGCCACGATGAGCCGGGGCTCGCAGGCCAGGGCCATCGCGATGAGGGCCCGCTGCCGCATCCCCCCGGAGAACTCGTGCGGCCGGGACCGGGCGCGGCGCGCCGCGTCCGGGATGCCGACCCGGTCCAGGACCTCGACGGCCCTGGCCCGCGCCGCCCGGCGGGAGACGGAGTTGTGCACCCGGTACACCTCGGCGATCTGGTCGCCGACCGCGTAGTACGGGTCGAGCGAGGACAGCGGGTCCTGGAAGACCATCGCCGCCTTCGCCCCCCGCAGGGCCCGCAGCCCTGCCTCGTCCGCGGCGCCCACGTCGGTGCCGGCGACCCGGACGGTGCCGGTGACCCGGGCTCCCGTGCCCCGGTGGAGTCCGAGCAGGGCGGACGCCGACGCGCTCTTGCCGGAGCCGGACTCGCCGACGACGCCGAGGGCCGCGCCCGCCTCCAGCGTGAAGGAGAGCCCGTCCACGGCCCGGACGTCGCCGAAGTCGACGGTGAGGTCCTCGACCTGGACCAGCGGTGTTGTCATGACAGGACCACCCGTCGGTCGGCCAGCGCGTACAGCATGTCCGCGACGGCATTGGCGAGCACCACGAAGAAACCGGTCACCAGCACCATGCCGACGACCACGGGCAGGTCGACGACCTTGACGGCGTGGACCAGTTCGCGCCCGATGCCCGGGATCCCGAAGAGGGACTCGGTGAGGACCGCGCCGCCGAACATGGAGCCGACGTCGAGCGCGCTGAGCGCGATCACCGGGGCGAGGGCGCCGCGCAGGGCGTGCCGCCCGATGACGGCGCGTTCGCCGACGCCGTACGCGCGGAAGGTGCGCACGTGGTCCTCGGCAAGCGTCTCCAGCATGGAGCTCCTGGTCAGCCGCGCGTACTTGGCGGACTCGATGAGCGCCAGGGAGACCCAGGGCAGCAGGAGACCCCAGGCCCACTGCTCGGGGTCCTCGGTGAACGGCACGTACGTCGGCGACGGCAGCCACTGGAGTGTGGAGCAGAAGACGATGATGAGCAGCAGCCCGATGACGAAGACGGGCGTGGCCGTCCCGGCCAGGGTGAGCCAGGTGAGGACCCGCTCGGTGATCCGGCCCCGCCGCCAGGCGGACAGCACGCCCGTACCGACGCCGAGCAGGATCCACAGGACGAACGCCCCGATGACGAGCGAGCCGGTGACCGGCAGCTTGGTCAGGATCAGCCGCGTGACCTGCTGGTCGCTCTGGTAGGACACCCCGAGGCAGGGCGCGGGGCAGTGGTCCGTGCCCGTGCCGGTGGAGAAGTCCCGCCCGGCGACGATGCCCTGGAGGAAATGCCAGTACTGCGTGTACACCGGGTCGTCGAGCCGGAGCTGCTCGGTGACCTGGGCGACCTGGGCGGGTGAGCAGCGCGGACCGCAGGCGATCTGGGCGACGTCGCCGGGGGCCACGTAGAAGACCGCGTACAGGATGACGGTCAGGGAGAGGAGGACGAAGACGGCGCCGCCGAGCCGCCGCAGGAGGAACCCGGTCACGACGTCTGCTCCTTCGTGCGTTCCGCGCGCTTCTCGCGCCCGGTGCCGATCCGCAACCGGGAGGCGGCCCGCGGGTCGAGTGCCGTGCGGACGCCTTCACCGAGGACGGTCAGGGCGAGCACGGTCACGAAGAGCAGCCCGGCGGGGATCAGGAGGTAGGTGGGGGCCGACTGGTACCAGGTGTCGGCCTCCGTGAGCATCTGCCCCCAGGACGGGGTGGGCGGTTTGATGCCGACCCCGAGGAAGGACAGGGCGGCCTCCACCGTGATGTTGACGGGGAAGAGCAGCGCGGCGTAGGTGATGACGGGCGCGGCGAGCGAGGGCAGCAGTTCCCGCCGGGCGATGCTCCAGCGTCCGCGTCCGGCCAGCTGCGCGGCGGAGACGAAGTCGAGGGACTTCAGGGCGAGCGCCTGGGCCCGGACGATCTTGGACGTGCCGGCCCAGTTGATGCCGCCGATGACCAGGGCGATCAGCACGGGCCGGGGGAAGGAGGGCGGCACGATCGCGAGCAGCCCCAGGGCGATGACCATGAGCGGCAGGGCGACGTTGATGTCGGTGATCCGGCTGAGGACCTGGTCGACCCAGCGGCTGCCGAGGGCTGCCGCCAGCCCCACGATCACGCCGATGGTGACCTGGAGGACGGTGGCCGCGACGGCGACGCCGAGCGAGACCCGGGCCCCGTACACGACGCGGGCGAAGAGGTCGCGGCCCGTCTGGGGTTCGACGCCCAGCCAGTGGTCCGCGCTGATGCCCCCGAAGGAGCCGATGGGGACCCCGCCGGCCGCCGAGTCGACGAGGTCGGGGTGGTAGGTCTGGGGGTCCTGTCCCGCGAGCGCGGCGAACAGCGGCGCTCCGATCGCGGTCAGGAGGAGCAGGAGGACCACGACCGCCGCGACGGCGGCCGCGCGCTGTGCGCGCAGCCGCCGCCAGAACTGCCGGGCCCCCGAGGCGGGGGCGGCGACCGGCGCCGCTCCCGCCTCCTGGACCAGAAGTGCTTCCGACATGACTACTTGACCGCGGCCTGGGAGATGTCGAGAACGCCGGTCCAGTCGCTGATGACGACGTTCTTGACGTCCTGGCCGAAGAGCCGCTTGTAGACCGGGTGGAAGAGCGGCACGGTCAGCGCCTGCTCACCGATCTTCTTGTCGAGGGCGCCCCAGCGCCGGGCGGCGGCGTCCAGGTCGGTGAGCTTGTTGATCTCGTCGATCTCCTTGTTGACCGAGGCGTCGTTCAGGAAGCCGGTGTTGAAGTTGGCACCGTCCTTCACGATCTGCCGTCCGTCGAAGATCGGCGCGAGGAACGGGCCGCCCGAGGGCCAGTCGGCACCCCAGTGGGCGAGGAAGAAGCCCGGCTCCTTGGACGCGCTGTGGATGGTGTCGGAGTAGTCGTTGCCCTCCAGCCCCTTCAGCTCGACGGTGATGCCCGCCTTCTTGAGGGCGGCCTGGAGAGCCGTGGCGATCTCCGGGCTGGTCTCGAAGTCCTTGTCGTTGGAGTGCGTGAGGGTGACCTTCAGGCCGTTCGGGTGACCGGCCTCCTTCAGCAGCTCCTTGGCCTTCGCCGCGTTGCCGGTCTCGCCCGCCGGGAAGTGGTCGTAGGCCGTGTAGCCGAAGGACTTCTGGTTCGGCAGGTAGGTGGTGGCCGGCTCGGCCAGGGACGAGCCGCCCGCCGCGTTGATCACCGAGGAGCGGTCGACGGCGTAGGAGATCGCCTGCCGCACCTTCGGGTCGTCGAACGGCTTCACCTTCGGGTTGAAGGCGATGTAGTTCGTGTAGCCGAAGCGGCCGGTGCCGACGCGGGCGGCGAGCTTCTTGTCACCCGACACCTTGGCGAGCTCGGCCGGGCCGAGGTTGGTGTCGGTGGTGACGGCGGCCGCGTCGGCGCCCTGGGAGGCGGAGAGACGCTGGTTGATGACGGCGGAGTCCAGGCCGGAGCGGACGTCGATCCTGTCCGGGTAGGCCTTGCGCTCCTCGTCCGTGGCGGCGGACCAGTGCGGATTGCGCTCCAGGACGAGCCGCTCACCGTCGTTCTCGTTCGACACGACCTTGTACGGGCCCGAGGAGACCGGGTGCTCCTCGTACTTGGTGCCCGTGTCCTTGGCCTGGGGCACCGGGGTCGTCTGGGTCTGGGTGGCGAGGTAGGGGAACTCGCCCTCGGGCTTGTTCAGGTGGAAGACGATGGTCTTGTCGTCCGGCACCTCGATCGAGTCGAGGCCCTTCTTGTCCTTGTACGGGCCCTGGTAGTCGGCCCCGCCGATCAGCCAGTCGCGCAGGTAGGGCGCGCCGCCGGAGAGTTCGGCGGCGAAGGACCGCTCGATGCCGTACTTGATGTCCGCGCTGGTGATCGCGGTGCCGTCCTCGTACTTCAGCCCGTCCTTCAGGGTGTACGTCCAGACGGTGGCGTTCTTGCTGGGCGTGCCCAGGTCGGTGGCGAGGTCGGGGACGACCTCGGCGCCGGCCGCGCCGTTCTCACGGTTGCGGGTGGTGAGCGTGCGGAAGACGAGGGAGGGGACGTTGCCGCCGCCGGAGGTGTAGAGCCGCGCCGGGTCGAAGTCCTCCTGCGGGTTGCTGTTGAGGACCGTGAGGGTGCCCCCCTTCTGCGGCTTGCCCGAGGCGCCGGACCCGCCGCCGCTCTCCCCGTCGTCCTTGGGCCCGGCGCAGGCCGCGAGGCCGGCGACCAGGGCGAGACTGACGGCGGCGGTGGTTGCCACGCGGCGCGATATGACGGACGGCTGACTCATCGGAAGATGACCTCTCGGTGTGCTGCGGCGGGGAGGAGGGAGCAGGTCCGCACGGACGCAGCCGGTCCCGCCCCGGTGCGGGGAGGGGAACCGGATACCGAAATGCCGCGCCTGCGGACGGAGTACGCCCGGGCGCGGCGGAGAAACGGCCCGAGGAGCCCGGAAGGGGCTCGTCGGGGAGGCCGACGCGCGCTCGAGCAGGCGTCAGCGACAGAGAATGTCGGCTACGCAGTGCCCGGCCACGCCGAGGAGCGCCAGCTCAAGGGCGGCGCGCTCGGAGGATGCGGGGCTGCGTGACATGCGGAGAAATATGAACGACCCCTCCCCCGATGTCAACGCGCAGTGAGACGCCCGTCCCACATTGCGGACAGGGCGCCTCCCTCACCGGTCAACTTCCGGGATGGACCCAGGGGTTGGGCCGACACTTGATGCCGTCGATGTCCAGGGTCTTGGTCTGCTGCTGCATCACGGGCGCCAGGGCTCCCGGAGTGCGGCAGCTCACATGGTTGTGTCCCAGCCGGTGGCCGACCTCGTGGTTGATCAGCATCTGACGGTAGGCCAGGAGCTTGTCCTTGCCGAAGGTCGAGGCCCCCTGCGCCCACCGGTACGCGTTGATCATCACGCGGTCCGTGGCGGCCGAGTCGCAGGAGACGTTGTCCTCCGTGGTGTCCAGGCCGGACTTCTCGCACCAGACCCCGGTGGTCCCCGGACTCGCGAGGGTGATCACGAAATCGGGTTCGCCGGAGGAGATCCGCTCGAAGGTCATGGCACCGTTGTGCGCCCAGCTGCGGTCGTCGTTCAGCGTCTTCTGCACGGCTTCGGCGAACAGCCCGGTGTCGAGGCCGAGTCCCTTCTCGACGTCGATCCGGTACCGGTACATGCGCCCCTTGCCGGGCGCCTTCGCCAGCCCAGCGACCGCCTCGAACGACCCGGAGCCCTTCAGGTCCGCTGCCAGCGGGAAGGCGGTGGCCATCTTCTGCGCGTACGAGAGGGTCTTGACCTCCTGCCGCTGCATCCGGGGGGTGGGGCGGTCCACCGAGCGGGAGGCGTCCTCCGAGTCCTGCCGGTCGACGCCGGAGGGCTGCGGACCGTCGCCCGTGCTCCCGGGGTCCTGTGCCACCTGCCCGGCCACCACGACAGCGAGGACCGTGGTCACGGCGGCGGCCGCGATCCCGGTGAAGGTGCGGCCCTTGCCGCCCTTCGGCGCACGCGTGCGCCCGTCGCCCTGGCCTCCGTCGGCCCCGTCCGGCTCGGGAGAGGCCGGGGTCGTGTCCTCGGGCGGGACCGGCGGCGCGGGGTGCGAAGCCGTCGTGTCGAACGCTTCCAGGAACTCCCTGCGCGGGCCCGGTATCAGAGCGGCGCCGCCGGACCGCGGCCCTGGGGTACGGCGCTCCGCCTCCTGCTGGGCCGCCTGCTGCCTGGCCATGGCGGCCTGCCGGGCGCGGAAGACGTCCTGGCCCCCCGGACCCGCCGGATCCCGCCGGCTGTCGTGCGGCGGCTGCGGCGCGGTCCCCCAGCCACCGCCGGGCTCACGCTGCTCGGGGTGTCCGCCCCGCACCTGCGGAGCGTCGCGGAAGGGGCCGTGCGCCTCCCGCGGGGGCGGCGTGGCGGAATCCCGCCCGCGCCTGCCGGTACCGCGCTCCGCACCGGCTCCGGCCGCGGCCCCGGTCTCGCGCTCTCTGGCCTCGGGGCCTTTTCGGCTGTGTCGTCCCACGCCCCGGATCAGCTCCCACCACGTTCGTCGAGCAGTTCCCGGAAAGCCTGGGCGATCGTCTCCGGGTACTCCATCATCGCCACGTGCCCGGCGTCGGGCAGTGTCAGCAGGCGCGAGTCGCGGAAGGCCGCGGACGCCCTGCGTGCCATCCGGTACGAGACGAGCTGGTCCCGTCCGCCGTACACCAGCAGGGTCGGTGCGAGCACCCGCTCGGCCTGGCGCCACAGCCCGTGCTGTCCTCCCAGCGTGTAGGCATCGACGATGCCCCGTGCCGAGCGCGTCATGGCGTCCCAGAAGTACGGCAGCTCCAGCCGTCGCTCCATCTCGGCCACCGCGTGACGGAAGGCTTCGTCGGAGATTCGTGCCGGATCGCCGTAACAGAGTGCCATGGCACCGCGGGTGCGCTGTTCGGCGGTCCAGTCATGGGTGAGCCGGGCGAACAGGGATGCGACGCCCGGGAGTGCGAGCAGGGCGGTCGGCACGGCCGGCCGCTGGACCCGGATCTCGGGCAGGGCCGGGGAGATCAGCGTGAGGGTGCGCACCAGATCGGGCCGGACGGCCGCGACCCGGGTGGCGACGGCGCCACCCAGGGAGTTACCGAAAAGGTGGACGGGCCCGCGCCGGCCGGCGTCGAGCAGCCGGATCACCGCCCGGGCGTGTCCGGTGACCGAGTAGTTGCCGTCGTCCGGCGGCGGGGAGTCCCCGAAGCCGGGCAGGTCGACCGCCTCGCTGTCGAGGGTGTCCGCCAGCAGCGGCATCAGGGCCGACCAGTTCTGGGAGGAGCCGCCCAGTCCGTGCACGAAGAGGGCGGGGGCCGGTGCCGCCGTCTCCGCCGGACGGGAGCGGACGCTCAGGGTGAGGCCGGGCAGCGCGACGGAACGCAGCTTCTCCCCCTCGGCGACCCTGACGGCACTGACCGTGGGAGCCACCGCGGCGGCGGCGGCGGCCTGGATACCGGGCAGCTCGGTCGAAGACATGCGGCAATGTTACGAGACGATCACGCGGTGGTTCATGTGTTCGCGGTCACAGGCCGCATAGCGCCCCTGCGGGGTTGCTCCTAGGCTGCAAGGGAAGGAAGGGAGCCATCATGACGGTCGACCCGAGCGACCCGGAGACCTTCGAGGACCCCCAGCCGGACGAACCGGACCCGGAAGCCCCGGAAGCCGACAGCGCCGAACAGCAGGCCCCCGTCCTGCCGGAGCACGACGAACCCCTCAGCGGCGTCGACCGCGGCACCGCGAACGAGGCGGATGCGGCCGAACAGGCCCGTGTCATCACACAGGATGAGGACGATTACCGGTAAAACGCACCGCTATGCGGCATGGGCCGACGAATCTGCGGCTACCGCAGCCGTCCGGTCCGTGAAATTCTGCGTCCGCGCCGCGCACACCCGGGTTACTCAAAAGTACGATGGCCCCACGGCGCAGCGTGCACGGTACGACTGTGTTCGACCACGAAATTGGGAGGCGGCGTGACAGCCATCGAGCAGACAGAGGCGGCGCGCCCGCGGGGCACCCGGCTGCCTCGCCGTGCCCGACGCAATCAGCTGCTGGGCGCCGCCCAGGAGGTCTTCGTCGCGCAGGGCTACCACTCCGCGGCGATGGACGACATCGCCGAGCGGGCGGGCGTCAGCAAGCCGGTGCTCTACCAGCACTTCCCGGGCAAGCTGGAGCTCTACCTCGCCCTGCTCGACCAGCACTGCGAGTCACTGCTCCAGGCGGTCCGCACGGCGCTCGCGTCGACGACGGACAACAAGATGCGCGTCGAGGCGACGATGGACGCCTACTTCGCGTACGTGGAGGACGAGGGCGGCGCCTTCCGCCTCGTGTTCGAGTCGGACCTGACGAACGAGCCGGCGGTCCGCGAGAGGGTCGACCGGGTCTCCCTGCAGTGCGCGGAGGCCATCTCCGACGTCATCGCCGGAGACACGGGCCTGTCCAAGGACGAATCGATGCTGCTCGCGGTCGGCCTCGGCGGTGTCTCCCAGGTCGTGGCGCGTTACTGGCTCTCCAGCCGCTCGAGCATTCCGCGTGACACGGCCGTGCAGCTGCTCACGTCGCTGGCCTGGCGGGGCATCGCGGGATTCCCCCTGCACGGCGTCGATCAGCACTGAGCCCCGGCGGGCGCGAGGCCCGGTGTTCGCTGCGGGCGTTGCCGGTCGACCCGTGGTCCGTCCCTTCACCGGGCTAATGTGTGCTGCGTACGGCGCGGTTCACCGCGCAGAGACGGACCGTCGGAGGGACATAGCCGTGGAGGTCAAGATCGGGGTGCAGCACACGCCCCGCGAGATCGTTCTGGAGAGCGGACTTTCCGCCGAAGAGGTCGAGAGCGCGGTCGGCGAGGCGCTCAGCGGCAAGGCGCAGCTGCTCAGCCTCACGGACGACAAGGGCCGCAAGGTCCTGGTGCCGGCCGACCGGATCGCCTACGTGGAGATCGGTGAGCCCAGCACCCGGCGGGTGGGATTCGGCGCGCTGTAGCCCGCGCGACGCGGCAGCAGAGGTGGAGGCCCGGCGGAATCATCCGCCGGGCCTCCGCCTCTTCCCCTCCGGACCTGCTTCCGGTCCGTCCCTCGGTGGGGTTCACCGAGAGCGGAGGAGGGTTGTGTTCCGCAGGCCCCGGGTAAGACGGCCTACGACCGACCGACCGCAGCGCCATCAAGCGAGGTGACCCCTCTGTGCTCTGGGAATCCATCAGCTCCGTCGTGCTCGGACTCGCCCTGTCCTGGGTCGCGCTCCACACGCTGCACGGCCGGCTCCCGTCCTCCCGCGTGGTGTTCGTCACGGGCGGGCTGGGCGCCCTGTTCGGTGCCTATCTGACGCATTCGACGCTGGGCTCCGGCCATGTCCTGGCGACGCCCCTGGGCGCCGTCCTGGTCGGGGCGGTGACCCTGTCCCTGCTGATCCGCCCGCGGGGCGGCCGCCGGGTGCGGTCGGCCGCGGTCCAGTAGGACCCGCCGCCGGTCCGCTCAGGCCGCGAGACCGAGCGCGGCCATCCGCTTGGTGTGCGCCTCGGTGATCCGGGAGAACATCCTGCCGACCTCGGCGAGGTCGAAGCCGTCCGCGACGCCGCCCACGAGCATCGTCGAGAGGGCGTCGCGGTCGGCGACCACCCGCTGGGCCTGCGAGAGCGCCTCGCCCATCAGCCTGCGCGCCCAGAGCGCGAGCCTGCCGCCGACCCTGGGTTCCGCCTCGATGGCGGCCCGTACCTTCTCCACCGCGAAGTTCCCGTGCCCCGTGTCGTCGAGCACGGAGAGGACCAGGGAGCGCGTGTCCGTGTCCAGGCGGGCGGCGATCTCCCGGTAGAAGTCACTGGCGATCGAGTCACCGACGTACGCCTTGACCAGCCCTTCCAGCCAGTCGGACGGGGCCGTCTGGCGGTGGAACTCGTCCAGCGGCTTGGCGAACGGCTCCATGGCCGCGGTGGGCGACTCCTCGACGGCCGTGAGGCGGTCGGTCAGCTGCTCGAAGTGGTGGAATTCGGCGGACGCCATCTTCGCCAGGGCGGCCTTGTCACCGAGTGTCGGCGCGAGTTTGGCATCCTCCGCGAGACGCTCGAAGGCCGCGAGCTCCCCGTAGGCGAGCGCGCCGAGGAGGTCCACGACCGCGGCGTGGTACTGCGGGTCGGCGGACGCGGTGGCCCAGTCCTGGGCGGCGATTCCGGTCGGTGCGGGCGCTTCGGCGGATGCTTCAGTGGCGTTGTCAGGCGTCTCCATGGAGCGCAGAATAGCCCGCTCCGAGGGGGACCGAAGGGCCTGGTCACCAGGAGACATCACACCGTTCCGATGAATTCGCCCAACACGCATGCGCGAATCCGGGGTACAGTGGTATTGCGCTTGCTGAGCATTTTGGTGTGCCAGGAGCGCGACCTTGAATGAGGATGCCCGGTCGGTGGCCCGATCGGCTCCGACCCGACAGCCCTCCACGCGGGGCGTACACCACGTACGACCGCAGATGAGGGGCCCCCTCAGCGGCACGAGCGCTCGAGCGACGGCAGTGGTCCCGCGCCACCCGGCCCATAACGGCCGGATGACCAACCCCGGCACGGTACGACCCCCAGCGTTCGCCTCGGGCCGCGTCTCACAGAAGAGGCAGCACCCTGACTACCTTCCGCGACCTCGGAATCCTTACCGAGACGGCCGAAGCCCTCGAGGCGGTCGGCATCACGTCCCCCTTCCCCATCCAGGAGATGACCCTCCCGGTAGCGCTCTCCGGCTCCGACGTCATCGGCCAGGCCAAGACCGGCACCGGCAAGACGCTCGGCTTCGGACTCCCGCTCCTCGAGCGCGTGACCGTCCCCGCCGACGTCGAGGCCGGCCGGGCCGCGCCCGAGAAGCTGACCGACGCGCCGCAGGCCCTGATCGTCGTCCCCACCCGTGAGCTCTGCCAGCAGGTCACCAACGACCTCCTGACCGCGGGCAAGGCCCGTAACGTCCGCGTTCTCGCGATCTACGGCGGCCGCGCGTACGAGCCCCAGGTCGAGGCCCTCAAGAAGGGCGTCGACGTGGTCGTCGGCACCCCGGGCCGACTGCTCGACCTGGCGGGCCAGCGCAAGCTCGACCTCTCGCACATCCGTGTCCTCGTCCTGGACGAGGCCGACGAGATGCTCGACCTGGGCTTCCTGCCCGATGTCGAGCGCATCATCACCATGCTGCCGCCGAAGCGCCAGACGATGCTCTTCTCGGCCACCATGCCCGGTGCCGTGATCAGCCTCGCCCGCCGCTACATGTCGCAGCCCACGCACATCAACGCCACCTCGCCCGACGACGAGGGCACGACCGTGAAGAACACGGTCCAGCACGTCTACCGCGCGCACAACATGGACAAGCCGGAGATGGTCTCCCGCATCCTGCAGGCCGAGGGCCGCGGGCTGGCGATGATCTTCTGCCGCACGAAGCGGACGGCCGCCGACATCGCGGAGCAGCTGGAGAAGCGCGGATTCGCCTCCGGCGCGGTCCACGGCGACCTCGGCCAGGGCGCCCGTGAGCAGGCGCTGCGCGCCTTCCGCAACGGCAAGGTGGACGTCCTCGTCTGCACCGACGTCGCCGCGCGCGGCATCGACGTCGAGGGTGTGACCCATGTCATCAACTACCAGTCGCCGGAAGACGAGAAGACCTACCTCCACCGCATCGGCCGTACCGGCCGCGCGGGTGCCAAGGGCATCGCGATCACGCTGGTCGACTGGGACGACATCCCGCGCTGGCAGCTGATCAACAAGGCTCTGGACCTGAAGTTCCCGGACCCGCCGGAGACGTACTCCACGTCCCCGCACCTGTACGAGGAGCTCAACATCCCGGCCGGCACCAAGGGTGTCCTGCCGCGCACCGAGCGGACCCGTGCGGGTCTGCGCGCGGAGGAGATCGAGGACCTCGGCGAGACCGGCGGCCGCGGCCGCAAGTCCGCCGCCTCCGCCCCGGCCCCCCGCGAGGAGCGCCCGCCGCGCACGCCGCGTCAGCGTCGTCGCACGCGGGCCGGCAGCGCCGCCGACGAGGCCGCCGCAGCCGTCACCGTGCCCGCGCCGGCCGCCGAGTCGGCCGTCGAGGAGTCGACGGAGCCGCGCACCCCGCGCCGTCGGCGCCGTACCCGCGCCGCCGTCACCGAGGCGGCGGTGGCCGTCGCCGAGGCCGCCGCCCCGGTCGTCGTCGCCGAGGCACCGGTGGTCGTCGCCGAGCCCGCTCCCGCTCCCGAGGCCGAGCCGGCCGCGGAGGCCAAGCCGCGCCGCCGTCGTGCCCGCGCCACGGCCACGAAGCCCCTGGCGTCCGTGCCGGCGGCCGAGCCCGTGGTCGACTTCCAGACCGTGGCGATCGCCCCGGTGGCCGCGGAGCCCGTGGCCACCAAGCCGCGCCGCCGCACCCGGGTCGTGAAGCCGGCCGACGAGGTCGACTTCCAGATCGCGCCGGTCTCGGAGCCCGTGACCGAGACCAAGCGCCGGCGTCCCCGCGCCGCCGCGAAGCCGAAGGCGGAGGCCGTGGCCACCACCGCGGTCGCCTCCGAGGACGCCGTGGAGGCAAAGCCGCGCCGTCGCCGGCCGCGCGCCGCGGCCGCCGACACGGCGGAGGCCGTCACGGTCGCCGAGGCCGTGACGGACGGCGAGGCGCCCGCGAAGCCGCGCAGGCGTCGCTCCCGCGCGGCCGCCGCCGCCGAGTCGGCCGAGGGCTGATCACCGGCCGCAGCCACCTCCGTACGGCCCCGGTTCCCGCCTCGCGGGGGCCGGGGCCGTACGTCTGCCCGGGCGCGTCGGGGCACCCGGCGATACGCTCGGCCCCATGAGCAGGCCGCCCACCTTCACCCCGCCCTCCTGTGCCCGTGCCCGTGTACTGCGTACCGAGCGCGGGGACTTCGCCGTGCTGGACGCGGCGCCGCCCTCCGGTGCCCACTCCACCGCTCTCCTGCTGCCCGGGTACACCGGCAGCAAGGAGGACTTCATCGCGCTGCTCGAACCGCTGGCCGAGGCCGGTTTCCGGGTGCTGTCCGTCGACGGCCGAGGACAGTACGAGACGGAGGGGACGGGTCGTCAGGAGTCCTACGCACAGGCGGAGTTGGCCCGCGACGTGCTGGCCCAGGCGGCCTCCGCCGACGATGCCGGGCTCCCCGGCGGCCTCCATCTGCTCGGCCACTCCCTGGGCGGTCAGATCGCCCGCGCCGCGGTGCTCATGGACGCCGCGCCCTTCCGTTCACTGACCCTGATGTCGTCCGGGCCCGCCGAGATCGACCCGGCACAGCAGAACAAGGCGCGGCTCCTCGGGGACGCGGTGGGCCGCTGGAGCATGGACGAGGTGTGGCGGATGATGCGGGCGATGGACCCGCCCGAGGACGCGGACACCGGCGACGGCGAGGACCTGCGCCGGCGCTGGCTGCGCCACGACCCGGCGCAGCTGACCGCCACGGGCGCCCAGTTGTCGTGCGAGCCGGACCGGGTGGCCGAACTGGCCGCGCTGCGCCTTCCCGTGCACGTGATCTCGGGCGAGCGCGACGACGTCTGGCCGGTGCCGCTGCTCGACGCGATGGCCGAACGGCTGGGTGCCTGCCGGACCGTGATCGGGGGCGCCGAGCACTCCCCCAACACGGCCCGTCCCGTGGAGACCGCGGCCGCACTCGTCTCGTTCTGGAAGGGCGTCTGACGTCCGTCCGCACGGGCCGGCCCACCCGCGGGCCGGCCCGTCCACCGGGACCGCCGGTGTCAGTACTGCGCCTGCAGGTGCTGCCAGAAACCGTCGCGCAGCGCCCGGCGCAGGTGGGCGTGGCCGCGCAGTGAGTGCTGGAGGAGCCGTTCGGCCTCGACGAGCAGGTCCTGGTCGACGGAGCCCGGGAGGTAGGGGTGTCCGGGCAGCAGGTCGGCGAGAGCCTCACGGCCGCGCGTCGAGAGCCAGCCCGCGGCGATCTGGGCACCGACGAACCGCACGTCCTCGCGTGCGGGCGCGGGGCTGTCGTCCTCGTACATCGTCACGGAGCGCCGGGTCACGTAGGGGCGGCAGAAGTCGAGGTCGAAGGTGCGCTGGCTGTCGACCTCCCAGAGCAGCGGCTCGGCCTGGTTGCGGCCCTCGCCGGCCTCGATGCCCCAGAGGTGCACCCGGGCGCCGTAGCCCTGGGCGGCCTCCACGGCCGAGACCAGGTCCTCGTCGCCGCCGACGAGCGCCGCGTCACTGATGGCGCGGTGCCGTGCGAGCGACTCGAGGTCGGTGCGGATGAGTGAGTCGACGCCCTTCTGCTGGTTGTTGGCGTTGAGATTGCCCAGCCTGACCTTGACGTCGGGGAGTTCGGCGATGGACTGCTGCTCCACGGTGTGGATCCGGCGCCTGGCCCCGTCGTACCAGTACACGCGCAGCAGCCTGCTGTCGGCGAAGATCGTACGGGCCTTGTCGATGAAGGCCTCGATCAGCCCCTCGGCGTCCAGGTCGAAGGACCGGCGGTCCTCGGTGCCCGTGACGAGGAGCCCGGCCGCCGCGTAGACGTAGCCCGCGTCCACGAAGATCGCATGGGTGGAGGGGGTCTTCGACACCTCGGCGAGGACGCGCTGGAGCAGCTCGTTGGTGCGGTCCAGCTGTTCGCGGATGCCGGACTCGTCGTCCGTCCGCGGGTCCGCGTGACTCATGCGGGCCTCATCGTCTGCGTATGGCCGGTGACCGACGGGTACTTAGACATCCAAAAAATTTCCTTAGCGTAGGGAATGTTTGCGGTAGGCAAGTCGTTGTACCCCCTGTGGAGCGCGAGACGCAGACGCCTTGCGCTCCCCATCCTTGCGGACGGCCAGCCCGTCCTCCCAGTAGTTCTCCAGCAGGAGGATCAGACGAAGGGAAGCCGTATGCGCTTCGAGATCATGCGACTCGACGATGTCGACGGTACCGCCGTGGACAGCACCGTCGTGGACGCCGCCTCCGTCAACCGGATCGTGCAGCAGGCCGCGGCAATGGGTCAGCGCATCTACATCCGGCCGGCCGACACGTCGGCTTCATAACACCTCGCAGTGCTTTTCGTCGCTGACCCCGAGCGCATGACGAGCTGAAGAAAGACGAAGCGCCCCCGCACGGAAGGCCCGTGCGGGGGCGCTGTGGCGTCCGGGGCCGGATCAGGCGTTCTGGATGACCTGGGTGACGCCGTTGATGATCTGCTGCACGGCGATGGCCGAGAGCATCATTCCGGCGAGCCGGGTCACCAGCACGACGCCGCCGTCCCTGATGATCCGGATGATCACCAGCGAGTAACGCATGGTCAGCCAGAGCACGACGTGCATGGCGAGGATCGCCGTCCAGACCGAGATCTGGCCACCCACGCCGTCGGCGTGCTGCACCGCGAGGATCACGGAGACGATCGCGCCGGGCCCGGCGAGCAGCGGCATGCCGAGCGGCACGAGGGCGACGTTGACGTCCTTGGTCTGCGTCGGCTCGTCCGTCTTGCCGGTCAGCAGGTCGAGCGCGATGAGCAGCAGGAGCAGCCCGCCCGCGATCATCAGCGCGGGGACGGAGACATGCAGGTAGTCGAGGATCTGCTGGCCCAGGAGGCCGAAGACGGCGATCACGCCGAACGCGACGGCGACGGCCTGGAGGGCCATCCTGCGCTGCACCTTGGCGGGGCGGCCCGCGGTGAGGGCCAGGAAGATCGGGGTGATTCCGGGCGGATCCATGATCACGAAAAGGGTGAGGAAGAGGGATCCGAAGACAGCGATGTCGAACACGGTGAGCCTTGCGAGAGAAGAGCGGGCCGAACAGGGGAACGCGCGCGCCGGCGCGTCAAGGGGACGCCCGGCCGCGTGGGGGTGCGACGGAGAAGAGGGGAAGGAGAGCCCCGTTACGCGGGGACGGGTCCACCGGCGCCCGGCACGGGGAACGCCCCCGTGGCGCGCCGGGTGATCTCGCCGTAGATCTCGGGGTCGGTGGTGTACTCCCCGAGCCGGACCGTCTTGCGGCTGCCGTGGTAGTCGCTGGACCCGGTCGGCAGCAGTCCCAGCTCGGAGGCGAGACCCCGCAGCCGGGCCCTGGCGGGCTCGTCGTGGTCCATGTGGTCGACCTCGATGCCGTCGAGCCCCGCGGCGGCCAGCCGGGCGATCACGGACTCCGACACCACCTCACCGCGCTTGACGGCGAGCGGGTGGGCGAAGACGGTGACGCCGCCCGCGGCCTTGACCAGCCGGATCGCGTCCAGCGGGTCGAGCTCGTGCTTGTCGGCGTACGCGCGGCCGCCGTTGCCCAGCCAGGCCGGGGTGAAGGCGTCGGAGACCGAGTCGACGACCCCCAGCTCCACGAGTGCGGTCGCGACGTGCGGGCGCCCGACCGAGCCGTTCCCCGCGATCCGCGCGACCTGCTCCCAGGTGATCGGGACGTCCAGCTCCTGGAGCTTGCGCACCATGGCCTGCGCCCGCGGCACCCGGTCGTCCCGTACGAGCTCGCGCTCACGGGCCAGTTCGGGCTCGGACGGGTCGAAGAGGTAGGCCAGCATGTGCAGACCGATGCCGTCGACGCGGCAGGAGAGCTCGGCGCCGGTGACGAGGGTGAGGCCCTCGGGCAGGGCGGCCGCCGCCTCTCCGTGGCCGCCCACCGTGTCGTGGTCGGTCAGGGCGACGACGTCGAGACCGGCCGCGGCGGCGTTGACCACCAGCTCGGCGGGGGTGTCCGTGCCGTCGGAAGCGGTGGAGTGGGTGTGCAGATCGATGCGCACGACGCGTACTCCGGTGCTGGCGGACGGACAGGGGACGGTCAAGGATAACCGCCGGGCGTCACCTGCCCGGCCCCTCCGCACACCGCCCCGGTCAGGGCGGCGTGAGCAGCCGGGGCGTGAGGGCCCCGCACGGCAGGAGGTCCACTTCCCCGCCGGCGTCACGCAGGTCGGTCAGCACCAGTTCGTCGTACATGAGGAGTCCGGACTGTTCGGGCCAGACGATCGCCCAGAGCCACAGGCCGCGCGCCTCACCCGCGAAGACCGCCCGGTCGGCGGGCGCGTCCTTGACGTGCCAGAGGGCCGTGGGCCGCCCCGCCGCGAGGACCTTGGCGTCGGGTGCGGTGTCGACACTCAGGCCGGAGCCGGGGTCGAGGCCGTCGATGCCCGCGTACCGCGCGCCGAGTCCGACGCCGAGCTCCTCGGCGACGAGAAGCAGTTCACCCATGCCTCCGAGCGGCCCGGGACCCGAACACGCGACGGCGGTAGCCCGGCCGCCGCTCCGGTCGTCACCCGCGTAGGCCGCACCCGTGAACAGCCAGCCCACCGGGAGCGGCCAGGGCATCCACACCGGCACCTGGGCCCGGTGCACCACCACACCCAGCGCCTCGACGCCGGGCGGGACCACCGGCTGCATCGGGTACACCTGGCCGTGCGCGGAGCACTGCCAGGCATCGGCGAAAAGACCGGGCGCCCTGACCCGGCCACCGCACTTCGGGCAACTGGGTTCGCCCCTCATAACGCCCAACGGTCCTCTCCGGTCGTCGCCGCGTCAAGGACGATCACCCGTCCGCAGCGCGGCTCCGACCAGGAGAGATAGATGTAAGTTGCACTTATTAGGGTGGCTAATTTATTCTGTGCATAACGCAACTACCTAGCGGAGAGCGAGAGAAGCCATGCGGGGAGAGGATCCGTTCGACGAAGGGGCGACCAGCATCCTGCGTCAGCCGAAGGCCGTCTGGGCCACGGCGGGCGCCTCGGTGGTGGCCTTCATGGGGATCGGCCTGGTGGACCCGATCCTGCCGTCCATCGCCAAGGGGCTCGAGGCCACACCCAGCCAGGTCTCCCTGCTGTTCACCTCGTACTTCCTGATCACCGCGGTCGCGATGCTCGTGACCGGCTTCGTCTCCAGCCGCATCGGCGGACGCAAGACCCTGCTCGCCGGCCTCGCGCTGGTCGTCGTCTTCGCCGCGCTCTCCGGCACGTCCTCGTCCGTCGCCGAACTGGTCGGCTTCCGGGCGGGCTGGGGCCTGGGCAACGCGTTGTTCGTCTCGACCGCCCTCGCGGTGATCGTCGGCGCCGCCGCCGGCGGCAGCGCGGCGGCGATCCTGCTGTACGAGTCGGCGCTCGGCCTCGGCATGGCCTGCGGCCCCCTGGTCGGCGCCCTGCTCGGTGACGCCAGCTGGCGCTACCCGTTCTTCGGCACCGCGGCCCTGATGGCGATCGGCTTCCTCTGCATCACCGCGTTCCTGAGGGAACAGCCCAGGCCTGCCCGGAAGACCTCCCTGCTGGACCCGATCAGTGCCCTGGGCCACGGCGGACTGGCATCCGTCGCCACCTCGGCGTTCTTCTACAACTACGCGTTCTTCACGATCCTGGCCTTCACGCCGTTCGTGCTCGACATGTCGCCGTACAGGTCGGGTGCGGTGTTCTTCGCCTGGGGTCTGCTGCTCGCCGTCTTCTCGGTGCTCGTCGCCCCGCGCCTGCAGCGTCGCTTCGGCTCGCTGAAGGTGGTCGGCGGCTCCCTGGTGCTGCTCGCCGCGGACCTGGTGGTCCTCGGATACGGCAACCACACGACGGCCATCGTCTGCACCATCGTCTCGGGCGCCTTCATCGGCATGAACAACACCGTCTACACCGAGCTGGCCCTCGGTGTGTCGGACGCGCCGCGCCCGGTGGCGAGCGCCGGATACAACTTCGTCCGCTGGTTCGCCGCGGCGGCCGCACCCTACCTCGCCCCGAAGATCGAGGAGTGGAGCGACATCCACATCCCGTTCGTGGTCGCCGCCGTCGCGGCCCTCGTCGGCGCGGTGGTCGTGGGGATCCGGCGCACGGCGCTCACGCACGAGGCGCAGGAGCTGGAACCGCGCCACGCCACCGAGGACGGCGTCGCCGTCCTCGCCGACTGAGCGTCGCCGTCTTCGCCGTCCGACCCGGCGGTCCACGTTCCGGCCCCGCCCGCGGCTCCCCTCCCGGCCGCGCGGCGGGGCTTTCCGCGTTCCGGGCGTCAGTCCAGCGGTACGGACGCGCGCAGCGGGTCCCGCAGGTCGGTCCCCTGCGAGAGCCAGCGCTCCTGGAGCTCCTGCGCGCCCCTGACCCGCTTCCAGGCCGCCTCGTTGTGCGTCATCGGCAGCAGCGGCAGGAAGCGCACCGGGTCCATCGGGGCATCCAGCTCCAGGTCCTCGACCAGCCCACCCGGCTCGGCGACCAGGACGGAGCTGAAGGGGGCCCCGGTCCACAACGGCTGCCCGAGGTCCAGCGACGCGCCGGGAGCCACGATCAGCCCCTCGACCTGCGGGGAGGCCGCGAGGACCGCGAGGGGCCGCAGCACCTGGTCGGTCCCGGCGAGCCCGGCCCGTACGGACAGGACCAGCTCGGCGCGCGGCCCCTTCACCGGGTCGGCGAGGGGCGACGTCGGGTCGGCCATGGGCTGGGCGGACATGCCGAGTGTGGCGTAGCGCACGACGTCGCCGTCGACGAAGCGGAGCACCTCGATGCGGTCCGTACCGAGGAACGTCACCTCGGCGCGCGCGTCCGGCTCCCCCAGGGCCGTACGGAGCCGGGCTTCGACCAGATCAAGAATTTCTCCCATGCCGCGAGCATAGAACGCGTAGCGAACGGGCAAAGGAAGGGATTGGCTCCTCACCTGGCTGATAGCCTGAGGCGTCGGTCGGGACAGCACGCAGAAGCGTCGCTCTCAGTCCTGACAACACGTGATCCCCCACGGGGGACCGGCCGGAGGAGGTGGGGCTGCGGTGGATCCAAGTCGACCGTGCAGTACCGACCGCCCTTCCGCACGACGCCTTCCTTCTGTGTTCTGACGCCCTTCCCGGCCGTCACCACGGCAGTTCGCGCACCGGAAGAGCCCCGCGTTTTTGCCTGTCTGTAGCGAACGCCGTCATCGTGCACACGCGGTGCCGCCCGCTTTGCGGACGTGAGCGCACGTCCCCATTCCGGGCTGTTCCACGTGCCCGCCGACGGCCCTCCGTGAAGAGGAGCCAGCCATGTCGATGATCCGTGACCTGCGCGCCGCCGTGCGCCCGTCCCTGCGCAAGAGCAACACCCCGTACAACAGCTACGACGCCACCCGTGACCCGTCGGCCTCCAGCGCCGTCGTCGACTGCGCGGTCTACCGCGACGGGCGCCGTCTCGACGACGCCGCCTGCCAGACGCCGCGCGAGGCGATGCTGCGCGTGCGGGAGGAGGGCGGCTTCGCCTGGATCGGCCTGCACGAGCCGACCGAGGAGGAGTTCGCCGGTATCGCCAGGGAGTTCGGACTCCACCCGCTCGCCGTCGAGGACGCCGTCCACGCCCACCAGCGGCCCAAGCTGGAGCGCTACGACGACACGCTGTTCACGGTCTTCAAGACGATCCACTACGTCGAGCACGCCGAACTGACCGCGACCAGCGAGGTCGTCGAGACCGGTGAGGTGATGTGCTTCACCGGGCGGGACTTCGTCATCACCGTCCGGCACGGCGGAAAGGGTTCGCTCCGCGCCCTGCGCCACCGGCTCCAGGAGGACCCCGAGCTGCTCTCCAAGGGCCCCTCCGCCGTGCTGCACTCCATCGCCGACCACGTCGTCGACGGCTACATCGCGGTGGCGGCCTCGGTGCAGGACGACATCGACGAGGTGGAGATCGACGTGTTCTCCACCCCCGCCAAGGGAAGCCCGCGCGGGTCGGACGCCGGCCGGATCTACCAGCTGAAGCGCGAGGTGCTGGAGTTCAAGCGCGCCGTGTCACCGCTGCTGCGGCCGATGCAGCTGCTCAGCGAGCGCCCGATGCGGCTGATCGACCCCGACATCCAGAAGTACTTCCGCGACGTGGCCGACCACCTGGCCCGGGTGCACGAGGAGGTCATCGGCTTCGACGAGCTGCTCAACTCGATCCTCCAGGCCAACCTCGCGCAGGCGACCGTCACGCAGAACGAGGACATGCGCAAGATCACGTCCTGGGCGGCGATCATCGCCGTACCGACGATGATCTGCGGGGTCTACGGCATGAACTTCGAGCACATGCCCGAACTGCGGTGGACGTACGGCTATCCGATGGTGCTCGCGCTCATCGGCGTCGTCTGCTTCTCGATCCACCGCACCCTCAAGCGCAACGGCTGGCTCTAATAGAGTGCGCGCATGACTGCTGCTGACGTGTTGCTTGCCCGGGCTCTCGTCGAGGAGGCCACCAAGAAGTCCGGCCTGATCTGGGTGCGGGGCTCGGGTGCCTCCCGGGCGCTGTGGCACGTGTGGCACGAGGGTGCGGCCGTGCTCGTCGGTGACGGCCCCGGGGAGCAGCCGCTCCCCGACGGTCTGGACGCCGGCGCCGCCGCCGAGGTGACCGTACGCAGCAAGGACAAGGGCGGCAGGCTCGTCGCCTGGACCGCCGCCGTCACGGTGCTGGAGCCGCACTCCGAGGAGTGGGAGGCGGCGGTCGGTGAGCTCAAGGGCAAACGGCTGAACGCCCCGGACGCCGAACGGCTGACGGAGCGCTGGGCGCGCGAGTGCCGCGTCGTCCGGCTGGCCCCCGGCGCGTCGAGCACCGAGCTGCCGGACGGCTCGCTGGCCGCGCCGCCGCTGCCCACCTGGGCGACCACACGGAGGACGGCTCCCGCCGCGCTCCCCCGGCTGCTGCTGAAGCGCCGCGGGAAGCGCTGAGGGCGGGGACGGCGGCCGGCCCGGTCAGCCGGACGACCTGGGCAGTTCGCCGCCGTAGTCGACCGTGTCGTCCTCGGAAGGCGCTTCCAGCGGGAAGCTCTCGCCCCAGTCGCCGAGGGTGACCGTGCCGCCGCCACCGCCGCGGGCCACCCGCAGGGGGTAGGGCGTGCCCTTGAGCGAGACGTCCAGTGCGCCGCCCTCACCCTTTCCCCCCATGATCTGCACGGTGCGCACCCCGCCGACCGTGTCCCGGCCGCCCTTGTTGATCTTCCCGTGCAGGGCGAGCATCCCGTCCAGGAGCGTCTTCTTCTCCGTGAAGCCGCGCAGCTGCTGGTAGGTGGGGTCGTCCTCGGGGACCTTCACGTACATGCCCTCGAGCTTGCCGGCGGCCTGGTCGCTCCCCTCGTCGGCCTGCTCGTCCTTCCAGAAGCCGGCGTCGGCCTTCAGGAAGAGCTCGTCCCCGATGCGCAGCAGCTCGAACGTGTTCTGCTTCGACGTGACCGACCCCGTGCCGCCGTCACCGCTGAGCTGCATGTTCAGCGTGTACGTCCCGCCCTTGCTGACCAGTTTGCCCGTCAGCCGCACGGCCTCGGCGGCGTCCGCGGCGGCCCGCGCCTTCTTGTCGATCCCGTCGGCCGTCAGCTTGCCGACGCCGTTGGTCCCCTTGTCCGGGTCCTCGCCGGCGCATGCCGTGAGGGCGACGGTCAGCCCCGCGCAGAGCACCACGGCGAAGGCGTTCCGGCGGCGGGCCCTGCCGGCCGGGGCGGAAGAGGTCACGGGCGCACTGCCTCTCATCTGTGTGTCGGGGGTTGGCAGACGGCAGCGTACCCGTGCCGCGTACGCCATTCGGCAGAGTGCCGGACGGACGGTCCGCCAGGGCGCCCCGGACCGGTACGGGCTAGCCTGATCACGGCAAAGGAGGACGCGGAACCCGGACGGAGGCGCAACGGATGGCGGCAGGTACTCCCAGGGTCTTCGTCTCACACCTCTCCGGCGTACCGGTGTTCGACCCGAACGGCGATCAGGTCGGCCGCGTCCGCGATCTGGTGGCGATGCTCCGGGTCGGCGGCAAGCCGCCCCGTCTGCTCGGCATGGTCGTCGAGGTCGTGAGCCGACGGCGCATCTTCCTGCCGATGACGCGGGTGACGGGCGTCGAGTCCGGCCAGGTCATCACCACCGGCGTGGTCAACATGCGGCGCTTCGAGCAGCGCCCGACCGAGCGACTCGTCCTCGGTGAGTTCCTTGACCGGCGGGTGCGCCTCATGGAGACCGACGAGGAGGTGACCGTCCTCGACGTCGCCATCCAGCAGCTCCCGGCCCGCCGCGACTGGGAGATCGACAAGTTCTTCGTGCGCAAGGGCCGCGGCGGTGCCCTGCGCCGCAAGGGCGAGACCCTGACCGTCGAGTGGTCGGCGATCAGCGGCTTCTCGCTGGAGGAGCACGGGCAGGGCGCCGAGAGCCTCGTGGCGACCTTCGAACGGCTGCGCCCGACCGACGTCGCCAACGCCCTGCACCATCTGACGCCCAAGCGCCGGGCCGAGGTGGCCGCGGCCCTGGACGACGACCGGCTCGCCGACGTCCTGGAGGAGCTCCCCGGGGACGACCAGGTGGAGATCCTCGGAAAGCTGAAGGAGGACCGCGCCGCGGACGTCCTGGAGGCGATGGACCCGGACGACGCGGCCGACCTGCTCTCGGAGCTCCCGGAGGCGGACAAGGAGCGCCTGCTGGCCCTGATGCGGCCGGACGACGCGGCCGACGTACGGCGTCTGCTGGCGTACGAGGAGCGGACGGCGGGCGGCCTGATGACGACCGAGCCGATCATCCTGCGGCCCGACGCGACGGTCGCGGACGCCCTGGCCCGGGTCCGTCAGCAGGACCTGTCGCCCGCCCTGGCCGCCCAGGTGTACGTCTGCCGGTCGCCCGACGAGACACCCACCGGCAGGTACCTGGGCACCGTGCACTTCCAGCGGCTGCTGCGGGATCCGCCGTACACCCTGGTCAGCTCCATCGTCGACAGCGACCTCGTCCCCCTGGCGCCGGACACCCCGCTGACCGCCGTGACCAGCTACCTGGCCGCGTACAACATGGTCTCGGTGCCCGTGGTGGACGAGAGCGGCTCCCTGCTGGGCGCGGTGACCGTCGACGACGTGCTGGACCACCTGCTCCCCGAGGACTGGCGCGAGACCGACTTCCTGGGCGAGGAGGAGATCACCGGTGGCCGCTGAGGACCGTTCGCGGGCCGTGCCGACCGGCGCCTCGGGCATCGTGCGCCCGCCCCGCTTCCGGCTCGACCAGCCGAAGGCGCCCCGGCGCCGGCTGCTGCCCGAGTACGACCCGGAGGCGTTCGGCCGGTTCTCCGAGCGCATCGCCCGCTTCCTCGGCACCGGACGGTTCATCGTCTGGATGACGCTCATCATCATCCTGTGGGTGGTGTGGAACATCTTCGCGCCGGAGAACCTGCGGTTCGACGAGTACCCGTTCATCTTCCTGACCCTGATGCTGTCCCTCCAGGCGTCCTACGCCGCCCCGCTGATCCTGCTCGCGCAGAACCGCCAGGACGACCGGGACCGGGTCACCCACGAGCAGGACCGCAAGCAGAACGAGCGGTCCATCGCGGACACCGAGTTCCTCAGCAGGGAGATCGCCGCTCTCCGGATGGGCCTCGGGGAGGTCGCCACCCGGGACTGGATCCGTTCGGAGCTGGAGGCCATGGTGAAGGACATGGAGGAGCGCCGGGTGGTCCTGCCCTCGGAGGGTGACGAAGCCGACCGTGGAGGGGCTACCCGCCCGTAGGCACCGGCGCCGTACCATCGTCCTATGGCTACGGAAGACGCGGTGCGTGAAGCACTGGCGACAGTGAACGACCCGGAGATCCACCGACCGATCACCGAGCTGGGCATGGTGAAGTCGGTCGAGATCGATCCTGACGGTGTAGTCGCTGTCACCGTGTACCTCACGGTCTCCGGCTGCCCGATGCGCGAGACGATCACCAAGAACGTGACCGACGCGGTGGCCCGCGTCGAGGGCGTCTCGCGGGTCGAGGTCACCCTCGACGTGATGAGCGACGAACAGCGCAAGGAACTCGCCTCGTCGCTGCGCGGCGGCACGGCGGAGCGCGAGGTGCCGTTCGCCAAGCCCGGTTCGCTGACCCGTGTCTACGCGGTCGCGTCGGGCAAGGGCGGCGTCGGCAAGTCGTCGGTGACGGTGAACCTCGCGGCGGCGATGGCGGCCGACGGCCTCAAGGTCGGTGTGGTCGACGCGGACATCTACGGGCACAGCGTGCCCCGGATGCTCGGGGCCGACGGCAAGCCCACCCAGGTCGAGAACATGATCATGCCGCCGTCCGCGCACGGCGTGAAGGTGATCTCCATCGGGATGTTCACCCCGGGCAACGCCCCGGTGGTGTGGCGCGGTCCCATGCTGCACCGCGCGCTGCAGCAGTTCCTCGCCGATGTGTACTGGGGCGATCTGGACGTCCTGCTGCTCGACCTGCCCCCGGGCACGGGTGACATCGCGATCTCCGTGGCGCAGCTCGTGCCCAACGCCGAGATCCTGGTGGTCACGACCCCGCAGCAGGCCGCCGCCGAGGTCGCCGAGCGGGCCGGCTCCATCGCCGTGCAGACCCACCAGAAGATCGTCGGTGTGGTCGAGAACATGTCGGGCATGCCGTGCCCGCACTGCGACGAGATGGTCGACGTGTTCGGTTCGGGCGGGGGCCTGCGGGTCGCCGAAGGGCTGACGAAGACGGTCGGCGCCGAGGTGCCGGTGCTCGGGTCCATCCCGATCGACGTACGGCTGCGGGAGGGCGGCGACGAGGGCAAGCCCGTCGTCCTGTCCGACCCGGACTCCCCCGCGGGCTCCGCGCTCCGCTCCATCGCGGAGAAGCTGAGCGGCCGTCAGCGCGGTCTGTCCGGCATGTCGCTGGGGCTCACCCCGCGCAACAAGTTCTGAACGCACCGACGGGCGGGGGCGGCCTCCTGGTCAGGAGGCCGCCCCCGCCCGTCGGTTTCCCGGGTGCTCAGTTCTCGTACGAGGCGATGTCGCCGATCACCGCGAATCCCAGGCCGTAGGCGCTCATGCCGCGCCCGTAGGCGCCGATGTGCACCCCGTCGGGGGCCGAGCCCGCGAGCACCCAGCCGAACTCGGACTCGCGGTAGTGGAAGTCCACCGGTACGCCGTCCACGGGCAGGGACAGGGTCGACCAGGGCGCGCGGTCCAGGTCGTCCGCGATCTCGAACGCGGTTTCGGTCTGCTGGTTCAGCCATTCGCCACGCAGGGTGTGGTCCATCTGCGGGGGCCAGGTGCAGTCCAGCAGGCCGGAGCCCGCCAGCCAGGCCGCCGACGAGACCGTGGTCGCGTCGAGCACCCCCGTGCCGTCGTCGCTGTGCCGTACGGGGCTGCTGCCCACGGTCACGACCACGGCGAAACGTGCCTTCTCCGCACCGGCGTCCGCCCGCACGACGGGCTCCTCGCCGTGCCCGGTGGAACCGTGCTGCACCGTGTCGTCCGCCGCCGCTGTGACGTGCATCAGCCAGCGCGGCCCCGTGAACGCCTCGTCCAGCCCGTACCAGGGGAACGGCGCCTTGAGATAGCCGTCGACAGTACGCCGGGTCGCCGGCAATCCCTCCGCGGTGACTGTGCTGGGCGCACCGTCCGCCCCTGCCCGACTCGTCGTCTCCACTGTCCGGCCGCCTCCTCGATCATTCGCTGATCCGGAGCGGCCCTCCCCCCGTGGGCATGGGCAACCTCGCAACCGGACAGATGGAGAATAGCCATACCGTCCGGACGAGCCGGGATTGACCGGTCTCAGGTGGCGTCTGCGTCGAAGGGCGGGCGGTTGTCCTCGGCGGGCGGCGCGGGCTTCTTCAGGAGGTCGGGCGCGGCCGCCGCGCTGGCGCCGGACTCCGTGGCCGTGCCGGTCGACGAGGCGCTCTCGCGGCCGTTCACCGCGTCGGTGACCTCGGCCATCTCCTTGCGCAGGTCGAAGCTCTCGCGGATCTCCTTCAGCCCCAGCTCGTCGTTCCCGTCCATGAGCTGCTTGCGGACGAACGTCTTGGGGTTGAGGTCCTCGAACTCGAAGTCCTTGAACTGCGGTCCGAGCTCCGAGCGGATGTCCTCCTTCGCGCTGTCCGAGAACTCACGGATCTTGCGGATGGTCCGCGTGACGTCCTGGATGACCTTCGGCAGCTTCTCCGGGCCGAATACGAGCACGGCGAGAACCACGAGCGTCAGCAGCTCGAGTGCGCCTATGTCATTGAACACCTTGCTGCTCCTCGTGTTCTCTGCGTGGTCTCCGCGTGGTCTCCGCCGCCAGGTCGTCAGGGGCCCGGACCGCTCCACGGTACCCGGCGAAGCTGTCCGTGCGGTACCTGCCGGTGGCCGTCAGGTGCCGCTCGCCGAACCGAGCGTCAACGTCATGGCCAGGTCCTTGCCCCCGCGGGTGAGGACGAGCGCCAGCCGGTCACCGGGCCGGTGGGCGCGGATCTTGACGATCAGTTCCTCGCCGCTGTGCACACGCTGGCCCTCCACCTCGGTGATGACGTCGCCCGACCGGATGCCCGCGTCGTCGGCCGGTCCGCCCTCGGTCACCGCCGCCCCGCCGTCGGCGGTCCTGCCGCCGACCTTGGCCCCGTCGCCGGTGAACTCCATGTCCAGCGTGACGCCGATCACGGGGTGGGTGGCCTTGCCGGTGTTGATCAGCTCCTCGGCGACCCGCTTGCCCTGGTTGATCGGTATCGCGAAACCGAGGCCGATGGAGCCGGACTGGCCGCCTTCGGCACCGGATCCGCTGTCGGCGGCGCGGATGGCGCTGTTGATGCCGATCACCCGGGCCTCGGCGTCCACCAGGGGGCCTCCGGAGTTGCCGGGGTTGATCGGCGCGTCGGTCTGGAGGGCGTCGACGTAGCTGACGTCGGTCCCGTCGCCCTTCTCGCCGCCCGCGGTGATGGGCCGCTCCTTGGCGCTGATGATGCCGGAGGTGACCGTGTTGGACAGGTCGAACGGCGCGCCGATGGCCACCACCGGGTCGCCCACCCGCACGTTGTCGGAGTTCCCGAGCGGCAGCGGCTTGAGGCCCGAGACACCGGTCACCTTGACGACGGCCAGGTCGTAGCCGCTGTCCTTGCCGACGAGCTCGGCGGGCGCGCTCTCCCCGCTGCTGAACGTGACGGTGATGTCGCCGGTGGAGCCCGCGGGGGCGACCACGTGGTTGTTGGTGAGGATGTGGCCCCTGCCGTCGAGGACGAAGCCGGTGCCGGTGCCGGACTCTGCGGAGCCGTTGACGTGCAGGGTGACCACGCTGGGCAGCGCGCTGGACGCGATTCCGGCGACGCTGTCGGGTGCCCGGCCGCCGTCGTCCCGGCCGGCCTGCGGCAGTTCGACCGTGGTCAGGCCGCCGTTGCGCTCGACGTAGGCACCGATTCCCCCGCCGATCCCGCCCGCGACGAGGGCGAGCAGCGCCGCTCCGACCAGGACCGTTCCCCGGCGGCCCCCGCGTGGCCGGGCGTCCGGGGCCGGGCCGGGGTGGCTCAGCGGCTGCTGCGGGAGCGTGCCCCAGGGGTCGTAGCGCAGCCACTGCGTGGCCGGCTGCGGGGACTGCGGGGCCTGGGCGGGGTGCTGGGAGGTCCCGGGCGCCGCGGGCTGCTGCGGCACCGTGGGGGACGCCGGCGGGGGCACGTAGGCCTCGGCGTGCCCCTGGCCGCCCTGGGCGGGGGCGACGGCGGGAGGGGGTGCGGGCACACCGTGGCCGTCCGTCCCCGCGTACGGCGGCGGTACGGGGGTCCCGTGGGCCGGGGTCGGCACCGGGCGCTGCACCGGCGGGGCGGGCGCCCAGGGGCCCGGGCCACCGTAGGGCGGGGTGCTGTACTCGTCGGGTGCGTGCAGCGGCCGCGCACGGGGCACCCGGTGCTCCGTGGCGAGCAACCCGGGCGGCTCGGCGGCCCCGGGCTCGCGTGCCGGAGCCCGGGGCACGGCGGCCGGGGGTGCGGTGACGAAATCCCCGGTGGGCGGGGCAGGGGTGAAGTCGCCGTCCGGTGTCACCGCCGCGGGCGGCTCCCCGGCCCGGAACGCGGGGGCCTCGTCGGCGCGCGCCTCCGCGGGTTCCGTCGCCTCCGTGCCGGCCACGGGCGACGCGTCGCCGTCCGGCCCGGCCGGACGGTTCCGCTCCGTCGAAGGACGGCTCCACCACTTCGTCTTCGGCCCGCTGGGCTTCCCGTCGTCCATGCTCTCCCCGCAACTGGCCCTCGCACGCCTCACGGAGGCGTCCCTGCCGGAATTCAACCAGGTTTGCGAATCCGCGCGCAGGGCCCGGGTCAGCGCAGCGGGGTGAGGGACACCGCACGGTCCCGCAGCGGCGGGGCGGAGGCCGTGGCGGACGGTGCGGACCGCTCGGGCTCCGCTCCCCCGCCGAGCGCGGCGGAGTAGAGCGGGCCGGCCCCGGTCGGGCGTATCAGCGGGGGCACGGCGACGTTCAGTGCCGGGAAGGCGTACGTGCCCCCGGTGACGGCCGAGGTGCTGAGGCCGAGCAGCGAGGGTGCGGAGGCGGGCGCGGGACGTGCGGACGCGGACGGAGCGACGCCGGGCAGGGCGCCCCGGTCGTCCCCCAGCGCGAGGGCGCCTCCGCCGCCGCGGCTGACCGCGGCGGCGCCACCGGTCCGGTCCACCGCGTCGAGTGCGGGCGTGGTGCTGCCCGCGCCCTCGGCGCTGAGGGGCGGCTCGGGGCCGTAGTCGAGCGGGAGGGAGCCTCCCAGCGCGATGGCCGCGAGCGAGACCGCGCTGGCGGCGACGAACGCGAAGCGCCGGGCGCGCCAGGGCGAGCGGTCCGCGTCCCGGCCGACGTCGTGGATGCGGAAGCCGGGGGCGGACGGGCCGCCCGGCAGCGCGGTGGTCGAGCCGTGGGGTGCGGGGAGGTAACCGAAGCCGTCCAGCGGTGAACGCTCCGGCTCCGAGGGCCCGGTGTGCCTCGGTACGGGGAAGATCCCTTCACCGAAGCGCCTGCCCGCGCCGAAGCCGTCACCGTGGCCGTCGTCCCCGCTGCTGGGTCCCCCGGGGAGGCCCTGGAGACGGGCCAGGAAGCCCTCGGAGGGCGAGGGGGCGGCGGAGGTCGCGAAGGCGCTCTTCAGCCGCCGCTGGGAGTCGGCCTCGGCCTTGCACCTGGCACAGGTCGCCAGGTGTGCCAGGACCCGCTCCCGGGCGTCGTGTTTGAGCTCACCGTCGACGAGCGCGGCGAGCCGGTCCCCCAGGTGCTGTTCCGCGGGGGTCGGACCTGTGCCACTCACGCCGTACCGCCCTCCCCCGCCAGGACCGCGTCCGCGAGGGAACGCTGCTCGGCGCGGGCCTCGGGCGAACGGTGCTGGAGTGCCTTGCGCAGGTGCGAACGGCCCCGGTGGATACGGCTGCGCACCGTCCCGAGCTTGACGCCGAGGGTGGCGGCGATCTCCTCGTACGAGAGGCCCTCGATGTCGCAGAGCACGACCGCGGCACGGAATTCGGGCGCGAGGGTGTCCAGCGCCTGCTGGACGTCCGCGTCGAAGTGCGTGTCGTTGAAGACCTGCTGCGGGGAGGGCTCACGGCTCGGCAGGCGTTCGGCCGCGTCGTCGCCGAGGGAGTCGAAACGGATCCGCTGCTTGCGGCGGACCATGTCCAGGAAGAGATTCGTCGTGATCCTGTGCAGCCAGCCCTCGAAGGTGCCGGGTGTGTAGGTCGACAGCGACCGGAAGACGCGGACGAAGACTTCCTGGGTGAGGTCCTCGGCGTCGTGCTGGTTACCCGTCAGCCGGTAGGCGAGGCGGTACACACGGGCGCTGTGCGTGCTGACGATCTCTTCCCATGAGGGCGGGGTCCACGCCTGGGAATCCGCATCTGAGGCGAAGGTCGCGGTCGGTGCGGAATCGTTGGAAGAACGGTCAGCAATGTCGGTCACGGATTTCGGCTCACCAGCCGACCTGAGAAAGCGCCGCAGCGCACCTCTCCGATCCACAGGCGCAGCCGCACCTCCCCTATCGGCTCTGGTGGTGTCCAGTGGAGCCCCTACCATAGCCACCTCGCCCGTTAGCTCCGGATAAGCCTTTTTACCTGCTCATGCCCCGGTGTCCCGGGGGGCAAGAGGAACATTCCGGACCCGGCCCCCTGGCCCGGTCCGCGCGTTCCCCTCTGCCCCTTCCTAACGCCCGGTCCCATCAGCGGGTTCCCGGGTCCAGCGGATACAGTCACCGTTGCGCCAACTACGGGGACAGGAGAGGGTCATTACCGCCAACCGGCAGACGAGCTGGGCATTCGCCGACGCCTTTGTCGCCGAGGAAGAAGCTCTGCTCTGGGCCCGGGACCGGGCACACGAGACAGGGCTCCGCCCGGTGTCCTCGGGCACCGGTGCGGCACTGCGCCTGCTCGCTGCCACCGCGGACGCCAAGGCGGTCGCCGAGATCGGCACCGGAACCGGCGTGTCCGGCATCTACCTGCTGCAGGGCATGCGCCCGGACGGCGTACTGACCACGGTCGACCCGGAGCCCGAGCGCCAGCAGTTCGCCCGCGAGGCCTTCCGTGCCGCGGGCTTCGCGACGAACCGGTCCCGCTTCATCCCGGGGCGCGCCCTCGACGTGCTGCCGCGGCTCGCGGACGGCGGGTACGACCTCGTCTTCTGCGACGGCGACCGGCTCGAGAGCCTCGACTGCCTCGCTGAATCGTTGCGCCTGCTGCGGCCCGGCGGCCTGGTCTGCTTCGAGGGCGTCTTCGCGGACGGCCGCACGATCGACTCCGCCGCACAGCCGGCCGAGGTGCTGCGCCTGCGGGAACTGCTGCGGGCCGTGCGCGAGAGCCAGGAACTCATGGCGACCCTGCTGCCGGTGGGCGACGGGCTGCTGTGCGCGGTGCGGCGCGGCTGACCGCGGCACGGCTGAACCCGCGGTGCGGCACGGCACCCCGGCCGCCTGACGCGGCACCGCTCGCGTCCGCCCCGCGCAGGACGTGCACCGGAGCGGGCCCCGACGCACTGCTGCCCCGGCACGGAATCCGTGCCGGGGCAGCAGTGAAGTGTGGGCACTACGCCTCAGCCGACGACCTTCTTCAGCGCGTCACCGAGTGCATCGGCCTCGTCCGGAGTCAGCTCGACGACAAGCCGACCGCCGCCTTCGAGCGGAACGCGCATGACGATGCCCCGCCCCTCCTTTGTCACCTCGAGCGGGCCGTCGCCCGTCCGCGGCTTCATGGCCGCCATGCTCGTTCCCCTTCCTGAAACCAGCTCATCGCAGCCGGCGGCCCCATGACAGGCGCTGCCTCACCGGCGTCGAACACAATGCTTCCTCCGCATTATCCCGCATCGGAGACCCCGATGACCAACATCGGCCGGCATCGCTTGTGCAACGCGCTCTCTCAAAACCGCCCAATTCGGCGATCCGGCTGCGATACTGCGCCGCTGCCGGCCCCCAGCCGAGGTCCAATCGTTAGACGCAGGTCACATGTCCGGCCCGCCCGGAGTCCGCCATGCTTGCCTGGACAGGCACAACGCCGGAGCCGTAAGGGGACTGAGGAATGGCCGACACCATGGCTGACGCCGTGCTCACGGACGTGAGCGACGGGCTCGCGACGATCACGATCAACCGACCCGACGCGATGAACGCCATGAACACCGCGGCCAAGGTCGCGCTCCGCGACGCCCTTCGGGCGGTCGCCGACGACCCCGCCGTACGGGCGGTTCTGCTCACCGCCACCGGGCGCGCCTTCTGCGTCGGCCAGGACCTGAAGGAGCACGTCGCCAAGCTCTCGGAGGCGCGCGAGTCGGACGGCGGCAACGCGCTGAGCACGGTGCGGGAGCACTACAACCCCATCGTCCGGGCCCTCACGGAGATGGAGAAGCCCGTGGTCGCGGGGGTCAACGGGGTGGCCGCCGGAGCGGGCTTCGGGTTCGCGCTCGCCGCGGACTACCGCGTGGTCGCCGACACCGCCTCCTTCAACACGTCCTTCGCGGGCGTGGCGCTGACCGCCGACTCGGGCGTCTCCTGGACCCTGCCCCGGCTGATCGGTGCGAGCCGCGCAGCCGACCTGCTGTTCTTCCCACGCTCGATCTCCGCGCAGGACGCGTACGAGCTGGGGATCGCGAACAAGGTGGTCCCGGCCGCCGACCTGGCGAAGGAGGCACACGCGGTGGCCCGCGCCCTGGCGGACGGTCCGACGGTGGCCTACGCGGCCCTGAAGGCCTCCGTGGCGTACGGCGCCGGGCACACGCTCGCCGAGACGCTGGAGAAGGAGGACGAACTCCAGACGAAGGCGGGCGCGTCGCAGGACCACACGATCGCGGTCGAGGCGTTCCTCGCCAAGCAGAGGCCGAAATACCTCGGCAGGTAGGACTACCGGCCGCCGCCCCGGGCCACGCAGTCGGCCAGGTGGTCGTCGACCAGGCCGCAGGCCTGCATCAGGGCGTACGCGGTCGTGGGGCCGACGAAGCGGATGGACCGCTTCTTCAGGTCCTTGGCCAGCGCCGTGGACTCGGGGGTGACCGCCGGGACGTCACCGAGGGCGCGCGGGGCCGGACGCGTGGCGGGGTCGGGGGCGTACGACCAGATGAGCGCGTCCAGCTCCCCCGCTCCCCAGCCGGCCAGGACCTTGGCGTTGGCCAGCGTGGCGTCGATCTTCGCCCGGTTGCGGATGATCCCGGCGTCGGCGAGGAGCCGTTCCTTGTCGGCGTCGGTGAACTCCGCCACGGCGGAGATCTTGAATCCGGCGAACGCGCTGCGGAAGCCCTCGCGGCGGCGCAGGATCGTGAGCCACGACAGGCCGGACTGGAACGCCTCCAGGCAGAGCCGCTCGAAGAGGGCGTCGTCGCCGTGGACGGGGCGGCCCCACTCGGTGTCGTGATAGGCGAGGTAGTCCTCCGTGGACAGGCCCCACGGGCAGCGCGGGCGCCCGTCGGCCGCCGGCTCGGCGCCGCTCACCGCGCGCTCTCCTCGTCCTGGGGGCCACCCTCGGCGGCGGGCGGCTCTCCGGGGCGCTTGAAGAGGTCGGGGCCGTTCACCGCGGTCGCCTGGGCGCCGGCGAGCGCCGACTCGAGCTCGGCGATGTGGGCGTCCCGCTCGGCCAGTTCGGCGCCCAGCCTGCCGAGGGCCTCGTCGACGTCCGCCATGCGGTAGCCCCGCACGGCCATCGGCAGCCGCAGGGACTCGACGTCGGCACGGCCGACGGGCCGGTTCGTGGGCAGCGGGTCGGTGAGCCTCTCGGGCTCGACGTCCTGCAGCACCGCGCTTCCGCCTCCCCCGACCACCGCCAGGGTGACCGCGGCCACGACCACGGCCATCGTGAGCAGCAAGAACCAGAACACGTGCATCTCCCCGGGAGCGGAATACCTGTCCAGGTCAGATCGTGCCATGCGCCACCGACAGTTAGGGTCGCAGGCGCAGGCGAGCTACAGGAGGAACCAGGGATGCGAAGCGCGGCGCTCAGGCTGGGGCGGCGGGAATTCGGGCCGGACGAGCGGGTGATCATGGCGATCGTGAACCGGACCCCCGATTCCTTCTACGACCAGGGCGCGACGTTCCGCGACGAGCCCGCTCTCTCCCGGGTCGAGCAGGCCGTCGCGGAGGGCGCGGCGATCATCGACATCGGCGGGGTGAAGGCCGGCCCCGGCGAGGAGGTGACGGCCCAGGAGGAGGCGCGCCGCACGGTCGGTTTCGTCGCCGAGGTGCGCCGGCGCCATCCCGACGTGGTGATCAGCGTGGACACCTGGCGCCACGACGTGGGCGAGGCCGTCTGCGAGGCGGGTGCGGACCTGCTGAACGACGCCTGGGGCGGCGTCGACCCGAAGCTGGCGGAGGTGGCCGGGCGGTACGGGGCGGGGCTCGTGTGCACGCACGCGGGCGGCGCGGAGCCCCGTACGCGGCCGCACCGGGTCGCCTACGACGACGTGATGGCGGACATCCTGAGGGTGACCCTGGGGCTCGCCGAGCGGGCGGTGGAGCTCGGGGTCAGGCCCGACGGGATCATGATCGACCCGGGTCACGACTTCGGGAAGAACACCCGGCACTCCCTGGAGGCGACGCGCCGGCTGGACGAGATGACGGCGACGGGCTGGCCGGTCCTGGTCTCGCTCTCCAACAAGGACTTCGTCGGGGAGACGCTCGACAGGCCCGTGAAGGAACGCGTGATCGGGACGCTCGCGACGACGGCCGTGTCGGCCTGGCTGGGGGCCCAGGTGTACCGGGTGCACGAGGTGGCCGAGACCCGCCAGGTCCTGGACATGGTCTCGTCCCTCGCGGGCCACCGGCCGCCGGCGGTCGCCCGCCGCGGGCTGGCCTGAGCCCTCCCCGGGCGCGCCGGCGCCCCGGGCCTTCCCGGGCCCAGGGCCCGGGAAGGCTTGCCCGTGGCCCCGGGAACCCTTACCGGGCCCGCCCGCGGCCGCGAGCCGGACGGGAGCCCCTACCGGCCGACCTCCTTCGTCACCAGCCGGACCGCCTCGTCCACGTCGTCCGTGACGTGGAAGAGCATCAGGTCGTGCTCGGAGGCCTTGCCCCCCGCGACGACCGTGTCCCGCAGCCAGTCCACCAGGCCGCCCCAGTACGCCGTGCCGAACAGGACGATGGGGAAGCGGGTCACCTTGCCCGTCTGCACCAGGGTCAGCGCCTCGAAGAGCTCGTCCAGCGTGCCCAGGCCACCGGGCAGCACGACGAACCCCTGGGCGTACTTCACGAACATCGTCTTGCGGACGAAGAAGTAGCGGAAGTTGACGCCGATGTCGACATGTGGATTCAGCCCCGACTCGAAGGGCAGCTCGATGCCGAGTCCGACGGAGACCCCCTTGGCCTCCCGCGCCCCCTTGTTCGCCGCCTCCATCGCCCCGGGGCCGCCGCCCGTGATGACGGCGAACCCCGCCTCGACGAGCGCCTTGCCGATCCGGACGCCCGCCTCGTATTCCGGCCCGTCGGCCGGGGTGCGCGCGGAGCCGAAGACGCTGATGGCGCTGGGAAGTTCCGCCAGCGCGCCGAAGCCCTCCACGAACTCCGACTGGATCCGCATGACCCGCCACGGGTCCGTGTGGACCCACTCCGAATCACCTTCGGAGTCCAGCAGCCGCTGATCGGTCGTGCCCGGCTGGACCTGGTCCCTGCGACGCAGTACCGGACCCAGTCGCTGTTCCTCGGGCTTCACCGCGCCCTCGGGAATCTGCGCGCCCTCGGGGATCCGTGCGTCCTCCGGGTTGCCCATGACCTGCTCCCTCCGCCGACCTGCGATGTGCGTGTGTCGCTTCAGCGTAGATCGGCGGAGGTTACGCGCAGGGGAATGCCGTGAGTCAGCTGGTGAGCCAGGAGCGGAGGCGCTCCTCGCAGTGGGTGATCCGGTCGACCGCCACGTGCTCGTCCCGCTTGTGCGCGAACAGCGCGTCCCCGGGGCCGTAATTCACCGCGGGGACACCGAGCGCGCCGAAGCGGGACACGTCCGTCCAGCCGAACTTGGGCTGGGCCGTGCCGCCGACCGCCTCCATGAAGGCCTTGGCGGCGGGATGCGAGAGCCCGGGCATCGCGGCACCGGAATGGTCGTCGAGGATGAATTCGGCGACGCCGCAGTCCGCGAAGACCTCGCGGACGTGCGCCTCCGCCTGCTCGGGGGTGAGGTCGGGCGCGTACCGGTAGTTGACCACCACGGTGCAGGAGTCCGGGATGACGTTGGTGGCGACCCCGCCCTCGATGCCCACGGCGTTGAGCCCCTCCCGGTACTCCAGGCCGTCGATGACCGGGCGGCGCGGCTCGTAGGCCGCGAGCCTGGCCAGGACGGGCGCGGCGGCGTGGATCGCGTTGGAACCCATCCAGCTGCGTGCGGAGTGGGCCCGCTCGCCCGTCAGCCGCAGGTGCGCCCGGATCGTGCCCTGGCAGCCGCCCTCGACCTGGGCGTCGCTGGGCTCCAGGAGGACGGCGAAGTCCGCGTCGAGCCACTCGGGGTGCGCCTCGGCGACGTGCCCGAGGCCGTTGAGGTGGGCGGCGACCTCTTCGTTGTCGTAGAAGATGAACGTGAGGTCGCGGTTGGGCTCCGGCACCGTCGCGGCGATCCGCAGCTGGACGGCTACGCCCGACTTCATGTCGGAGGTCCCGCATCCCCACAGCACGCCGTCGTCGTCGAGCCGGGACGGGACGTTGTCCGCGATCGGGACGGTGTCGATGTGCCCCGCCAGGACGACGCGCTCGGCGCGTCCCAGCCGCGTCCTGGCCACGATGTTGTTGCCGTGGCGCTCGACGGTCAGGTGCGGCAGCGGGCGCAGGGCCGCCTCGATGGCGTCGGCGAGGTCCTTCTCCTGCCCGCTGACCGAGGGGAAGTCGACCAGCCGGGCGGTGAGCTCCGGACCGTCCAGGGCGAGGTCGAGCGTGTGTCCATCCATGGCCCCGAGCCTAAGGGACCACGCTCTCGGCCCACGCTCGTACCCTCCAGTACGGTGGGCCCCGTGCCCCGGACCAGCTCCTCTCCCCGCCGTAGCCGCCTCTTCCGTGTCGTGGCCGCCTTCGCCGTGCTCGTGGCCCTGGCCGGCTATCTCGCCGTGCAGTACCTCTCCGGGCACAAGGGGGCACCGAGCTGCACCGTGGGCCCCTCCGACGGGGGCGAGGGGCGTACGTACGAGCTGACCCCGGACCAGGCCGCCAACGCGGCGACGGTCTCCGCCGTGGGCACCACGCGCGGACTGCCGGAGCGTGCGGTGACCATCGCGCTGGCGACCGCGCTGCAGGAGTCCGCCCTGCGCAACATCGACCACGGCGACCGGGACTCGCTGGGACTCTTCCAGCAGCGCCCCTCGCAGGGCTGGGGAACTCCCGCGCAGATCATGGACCCGGTGTACGCGTCCGGGAAGTTCTACGAGCACCTCGCCGAGGTCCCCGGCTACTCTCGGCTGCCCCTGACCGTCGCGGCCCAGCGGGTGCAGAAGAGCGGGTTCCCGCAGGCGTACGCCAAGCACGAGCCGGACGCGGCCCTCCTCTCGGCCGCGCTGACCGGACGCGCCCCCGCCTCGCTGACCTGCTCGCCGTCGACGGCGACAGCGGAGAACCCGGGGGACGCGGCCGAGGTCCGGTCCGATCTGGCGCGCGCCTTCGGGAAGGACGTCCTGCCGTCCGCCGCGTCGGCGGGCGCGGCCGCCACGAGCACGGTGTCGGTGCCCGTGCCGGCCGACGACGAGGCGACGTCCAGGCGCGGCTGGGAGCTCGCCCACTGGGCGGTCGCCCGCGCGGGCACCCTGCGGATCGACGAGGTCGCGTACGCGGGCAGGGTGTGGACCGCCGGCACGGGCTGGCGGACGGAACGCGCGGAAGGCGAGAAATCGCCCGCACACACCGTCCGAATGAGGCTCGCTCAGTAGTACGGCCTGTCATCCGTAGGGGCCGTTCGGCGTCCACTCGGCCGCCGCCCGCGTCACCCTTCCGGCACCCCTGTCCGATCGAGCGATTCCCTTGGGGACAAGGGAAAGTGACGGCTCGTCATGCACCCGCCACGTGCACCGTTCGCCCGGGTTCCACCGTTTCGGATTATCCGACGCATTGCCCACTCTTTACCTCGGTGCCCCGCAACCTTCCCCGCCCCCGGACCTGTTGTTCAGTGCGTCCGATCACCGGACAGGCGGATTCCGTATCCGCCGCGACCCGTTGACGTCCCGCCGAAGGAGCATCATGTCCCTCCCCCTGTCCCGTCGGATCGCCCGTGCCGCGCTGCTGATCGCCGCAGGTGCGGCACCCGTGGTCGGCGCGGCCGGTGCCGCGGGTGCCGCGGGGCTCCCGCAGACCCCCGCGCTCGGCGGCCTCACCTCGCTCGACGGCGCCGGCGGCACGCTGGACTCCACCGCCAAGCAGGGGGCCGAGGTGGCCAACGAGACCGGCGGCAAGGTGGTCGGCACGACGCTGCCCGCCGCCGGCAAGACCCTGGAGAAGGCGGGCGACGCCGCGGGCGGCGAGTTGTCCACCGACTCCCTGCCGACCAAGGGTCTGCCCACCAAGGGCCTGCCGATCGGCTGATCCACCGGTGCCCGTGCCCCACGGCACGGCGAGGGGCCCCGGGAGTGCGCACTCCCGGGGCCCCTCGCCGTGCGGGGACCCCGGGGGACCCCTGGGACACCCGCCCGGCCGCGACTAGGACAGCCGCTTGACCGCCGCGTCCACGCGCTCGTCCGAGGCCGTCAGCGCCACCCGTACGAAGCGGTCCCCGGCCGGCCCGTAGAAGTCACCGGGCGCCACGAGGATGCCGAGCTCCGCGAGGTGCGCCACGGTCTCCCAGCAGGGCTCGTCACGGGTGGCCCAGAGGTAGAGGCTCGCCTCGCTGTGCTCGATCCGGAAGCCGTGGGCCTCCAGCGCCGCCCTCAGCGCCGTGCGCCGCCGTGCGTAGCGCTCCCGCTGCTCGGCCACGTGCGTGTCGTCGCCCAGCGCCGCGACCGTCGCCGCCTGGACGGGGGCCGCGGTCATCATCCCGCCGTGCTTGCGGATCTGGAGCAGCTCGCCCAGGACCGCGGCGTCGCCCGCGACGAAGGCGGCACGGTAGCCGGCGAGGTTGGAGCGCTTGGAGAGCGAGTGGACGGCCACGATGCCCTCGTACGTCCCACCGCAGACGTCGGCGTGGAGCACGGAGACGGGCTCCGCCTCCCAGCCGAGCTCCAGGTAGCACTCGTCACTGAAGACCAGCACCCCGTGCTCGCGCGCCCAGGCGACGATGCGGGTCAGCTCGTCCTTGGGCAGCACCCGGCCCGTCGGGTTCGACGGGGAGTTGAGCCAGAGCAGCTCGAGGCCCTCCGGGTCCAGCTCCGTCGGGTCGTCGTAGACCACCGGCTCGGCGCCGCAGAGCCGCGCGCCCACCTCGTACGTCGGGTAGGCGAGCCGGGGGTAGGCGACCTTGTCCCCGGCGCCGAGACCGAGCTGGGTCGGCAGCCAGGCCACGAGCTCCTTGGAGCCGACGACCGGCAGCACGTTCTCGTGACGCGCACCCACCGCACCGAGCCTGCGCTCCACCCAGCCGGTCAGGGCGTCGCGCAGCGCCTCGGTCCCCCACACCGTCGGATAGCCGGGGCTGTCCGCCGCGGCGATCAGCGCCTGCTGGATCAGCTCGGGCACCGGGTCGACGGGCGTGCCGACCGAGAGGTCCACGATGCCGTCCGGGTGGGCCACGGCCGTCGCCTTGTACGGCGCGAGCTTGTCCCAGGGGAAGGCGGGGAGGCGGGAGGAGACGGGAACTGCTGCGGACACGGAACTCTGCTTTCTCGTACGGGTCGTGGCGGCCGGGAAACACCTCGGCCCCGCACGGTGACGAGCCGTACGGGACCGGGCGGCGCTCGTGCGGCCGCTTACTGGTTCTGCGGCGGCAGCGCGGCGATGAAGGCGTGGTCGCGCTCGATGAGACCCAGCTTGGAGGCGCCACCCGGCGAGCCGAGGTCGTCGAAGAACTCGACGTTCGCCTTGTAGTAGTCCTTCCACTCCTCCGGGGTGTCGTCCTCGTAGAAGATGGCCTCGACCGGGCAGACCGGCTCACAGGCTCCGCAGTCGACGCACTCGTCCGGATGGATGTACAAGGACCGGGAGCCCTCGTAGATGCAGTCGACGGGGCACTCTTCGATGCAGGCCTTGTCCTTCACGTCGACACAAGGCTGCGCGATGACGTAGGTCACGCTGTCGTTCCTCCTCGGTAGGGCGTTGGCTCTCGCGCGGGAGCGCGGCGTCGTCGATGCCCGCCCCTAGTATCTCCGTTCCGGGGCACGATCCGAACAGGAGGGGCAGACAGAGCTGTGGAATTCACCATGGGCGGACGGCTCGAGGTTCGCATAACACCTGCTGACGTGGGAAAACGCGTCTCGGTACGGCGCGTCGCCGGCCCTGCGGGCGAGGGCTCGAAGTTCACCGATACGGTCGGGGTTCTCACATCGTGGGACGACGGTGTGCTGTCGGTCACCACGAAGAGCGGCGAGGGTGTCCGCATCCCGGAATCCTCGCTGGTGGCGGGCAAGGTGGTGCCCCCGGCCCCGGCGCGCCGCCGCGGTCCGGCGGCCTCCTTCGGTGAACTCGCCCTGACCACCGCGCGCGCCTGGCAGCCCGTGGAGAGCGAGCCCCTGGGCGACTGGCGGCTGCGCGCGGCCGGCGGATTCACCCGCCGCGCCAACTCGGTGCTGCCGCTCGGCGATCCGGGTCTCCCCCTCGGCGAGGCGCTCGACACGGTGCGGCGCTGGTACGGCGAACGGGGCCTGCCCGCCTACGTCCAGACCGCCACCGGTGCCGAGGGAACGCAGGAGCGGCTCTGCGCGGACCTGGAGGAGCACGGCTGGCGGCGTGAGGTGACGGCCGACGTGCGCGTCGCGTCCCTGGCGCCGATCGGCGACCTGGACCGCGACGTCTCGGCCGTCCGGACGTCCAGGGAGGCCGACTCCACCTGGCTCTCCCGCTACCAGCGCTTCGACACCCCCGGGCCCCACGTGCTGAAGGTGCTGGGCAGCGGCCCTTCGGTGTGGTTCGCCTCCGTGCCGGGCGACGACCCGGCGGGGGTGCCCGCCGCGATCGGACGCTGCGTGGTGGACGGCCGCTGGGCCGGCTTCATGGCCGTCGAGGTGGGTCCGGAGCACCGGCGGCGCGGCCTCGCGACGGCGGTCATGACGGCGCTGGCCCGTACGGCGCTGGACGAAGGCGCCTCCGCCGCGTGGCTCCAGGTGGAGGCGGACAATGAAGGTGCCCGTGCGCTCTACGACGGCATGGGCTTCGCCACCCACCACAGCTACCACCACTTCCGGTGCGCGTAGCGGAGACGGCAGCGGGGATACGTGTCACACATGAGCTCCGATGATCCCGGCAGGTCCGAGCGGCGGCAGCGGTTCGCCGAGGAGGCGCGCGCCGACCGGCCGGACCTCGCGCTCCTCTGCCTGCTGCTGGGCGCGGAGGCCTCGCCACCCACGGCGGGGGACGCCGACCCGTACGGCGTCGACGCGGCGCAGATCGAGCTGGACCGGCTGGCCGGCCTCCTCCCCTACGGAGCCCGCGACGCCCGGACGTGGGCGTCGGCGCTCGCCGAACTGCTCGGCGAGCGCTGCGGTTTCGCGGGTTCCTCCCCGGACTACCAGCGGCTGGACTCGTCGGTGCTCCAGCAGGTGCTCCGGCGTCGCCGGGGGCTGCCGATCCTGCTGTCCGTCGTCTGGATCGAGGTCGCGCGGCGAGCCGGGGCACCCGTCTACGGGCTGGCGCTCCCGGGCCACTACGTGGTCGGGTTCGGCGATCCGGCCGAGCGGGTGCTGGCCGACCCCTTCGCCGGCGGTGCCCCGCTGAGCGGTGAGGACGCGGAGGCGCTGGTGGCGGGGGCCACGGGAGCGCCGCTGGAGATGTCGACGCCGGTGCCGGCCAGGCCGCTGGAGACGGTCCTGCGGATCCTGAACAACATCCGGGCCTGGGCGGCGGCACGCCCCGAGCGCACGGACGTGGCGCTGTGGGCCCTCGAACTCTCCCTGCTGCTGCCCTCCCACCCCGCCAGGCTCCGCTACGAGCGGGCCCAGCTCCTCGTGCAGCGAGGGGAGTTCCTGCGCGGAGCGGCGGAGATGGACGAGTACGCCGAGATCGTCGACGGCATCGAGCCGACGGCCGCCGAGGCGATCCGCCACCGCGCCCAGGCCGCCAGGGCGCTGCTCAACTGACGCGGCCCTCAGGGCGGTCCCGGGGGCGTCCGGCCGCCGGGACCGGGCGGGCGCGTGCGGTCATCTTGTGAACTCGGGGCGGACGCGATCTGCGCACAGAACGCCCCAATCGGCGCACGGCCGACGCCACCTGTTGCCCCCGCATCGATCGCACGAGACTCATCACGCACACCTCTTGACGTGTCCAAGGCAACAGGGGTTACATCGGCGACACGAGAGAGCGCTCTCTCGCATCTCTCTCAGTTCCGTCGTGCACCCGTACCACGACTCAGGAGACGTCATTCATGCACGTTCCCCCCACGCACCACACGCACCACACGCCCCCCACGGCACCCCGCAGGCACCGCAGGTCCAGAGCGTTCGGCTTCGCCGCGCTCGCCGTCTCGCTGCTCATGGCCTTCCCCACGGCCCAGTCGGCGTTCGGCGAAGAGGCCGCGGAGGTGGCCGGCGGCGGTGACCTCGGCCCCAACGTCCTGGTCTTCGACCCCTCGACCCCGGACATCCAGGGCAAGGTCGACGAGATCTTCAAGAAGCAGGAGTCGAACCAGTTCGGCACCGACCGGTACGCGCTGATGTTCAAGCCGGGTACGTACGACAACATCAACGCCCAGATCGGCTTCTACACCTCCATCGCCGGCCTCGGCCTGAACCCCGACGACACCACCTTCAACGGTGACGTCACCGTCGACGCGGGCTGGTTCGACGGCAACGCCACCCAGAACTTCTGGCGCTCGGCCGAGAACCTCGCCCTCAACCCCGTCAGCGGCACCAACCGCTGGGCCGTCTCCCAGGCCGCCCCCTTCCGCCGCATGCACGTCAAGGGCGGCCTCAACCTCGCGCCCGACGGCTACGGCTGGGCCAGCGGCGGCTACATCGCCGACAGCAAGATCGACGGCCAGGTCGGCCCCTACTCCCAGCAGCAGTGGTACACCCGCGACAGCTCGATCGGCAGCTGGGGCAACGGCGTCTGGAACATGACGTTCTCCGGTGTCGAGGGCGCCCCCGCCCAGAGCTTCCCCGAGCCGCCGTACACCACGCTGGAGACCACCCCGGTCTCCCGCGAGAAGCCCTTCCTCTACCTCGACGGCGACGCCTACAAGGTCTTCGTCCCGGCGAAGCGCACGAACGCGCGCGGTACGACCTGGGCGGGCGGCACCCCGCAGGGCGAGTCCATCCCTCTCGACCAGTTCTACGTGGTCAAGCCGGGCGCGACCGCCGAGACCATCAACGCGGCGGTGGACCAGGGGCTGCACCTGCTGTTCACCCCGGGTGTCTACCACGTCGACCAGCCCATCGAGATCGACCGCGCGAACACCGTCGCCCTCGGGCTCGGCCTCGCCACGATCATCCCGGACAACGGGGTGACCGCCATCAAGGTCGGCGACGTCGACGGCGTCAAGCTCGCCGGGCTCCTGGTCGACGCGGGCCCGGTCAACTCCGAGACCCTCGTCGAGGTCGGCCCCGACGGCGCCTCGGGCGACCACGCGGCCAACCCGACCTCGCTGCAGGACGTGTTCGTGCGGATCGGCGGCGCCGGCCCCGGCAAGGCCACGACCAGCATCGTCGTCAACAGCGACGACGCGATCATCGACCACACCTGGGTCTGGCGCGCGGACCACGGCGAGGGCGTCGGCTGGGAGACCAACCGGGCCGACTACGGCGTCCATGTGAAGGGCGACGACGTGCTGGCCACCGGCCTGTTCGTCGAGCACTTCAACAAGTACGACGTCCAGTGGTCCGGCGAGAACGGGAAGACGATCTTCTTCCAGAACGAGAAGGCGTACGACGCCCCCGACCAGGCGGCCATCCAGAACGGTGACATCAAGGGGTACGCCGCCTACAAGGTCGACGACTCCGTCACCACCCACGAGGGCTGGGGCATGGGCAGCTACTGCTACTTCAACGTCGACCCGACCATCCGCCAGCAGCACGGCTTCCAGGCCCCGGTGAAGCCCGGAGTGAAGTTCCACGACCTGCTCGTCGTCTCACTCGGCGGCAAGGGCCAGTACGAACACGTCATCAACGACACCGGGTCCCCCACATCCGGTGACACCACCGTCCCGTCCCAGGTGGTCTCCTTCCCGTAGACCGGGGAAAGGCAGGGGCCCGGCCGCGGACCGATCGCGGCCGGGCCCCTGCCTCGTCCGCGCCCCGTGTGCCGCTTCAGAGCACGCAGAACTCGTGGCCCTCCGGGTCCGCCATCACCACGTGGTCGGGCCGCCCCCGCAGCGTGTGCTCCTGGATCACCGTGCCGCCGGCCGCCGTCAGCCTCTCCACCGCCCCGGCCACCCGGGGCCACCGGACCTCCCACGGGGTCTCACGGCCCCCGCCCGCCTGCACGTCGAGGTGCAGGCGGTTCTTCGCCGTCTTGGCCTCCGGGACCTTCATGAAGGAGAGGCTCGGGCCCACGCCGTCCGGGTCGGAGAGGTAGGCGCCGTCGTCCCACTCCTCCTCCGGGACGTCATGGTGGACGAACCACTCCTCCCAACTGCCGAATCCGGCGGGCGGCGGCTTCTCCGCGTACCCCAGGGCAAGCGCCCAGAAGCGCGCCAGCGCCTTCGGGTGCGCGCAGTCGATCGTCAGACTCCACCGGGTGGACATGTAACCGCCTCCTTCGTGGACCGGCCTTCTCCGCGAGCTTCCCGCACGCCGGGTCCGTACGACACCGCCCCCGCCCGGATTCCCGGGCGGGGGCGGTGTCGTACGGTGCGGCCGGGCCGGTCAGCTCTCGCCGTTCAGGTCGATCGCGACGGTGCGCTCGGCGGGCGTCCTACCCAACAGCGCACCCTGCATGGCCTGGGCCACGTCGTCGGCGCTGACCTCGTGCTTCTTGCCGTCGCCCTTGGTGATCATGATGCCGTCGAAGACGCCGTCCAGCAGGGTGTTGATCGCCTGCTTGTCGTAGACCTCGACCAGCCTGCCGTCGACCGGCTTCATGGACAGGATCTGCGGCAGGGACCTGGCGGGACCGAAGTCGATCTGCTTCTGCCCGGCCTTGATGGTCACCAGCCCGGACATGGCCGGCTCGGCGAACTCCTTCATCGCCCGGTCCAGTTCGGCCTTGGTGATGGTGGGCTCGTGGGCGGACACGGGCAGTTCGACGACAGCCGCCTCACCGGTCTGCACCTGCGCGCGGTAGGCGTCCCGCACGGAGATCAGGGACCGGTTGACGTCCAGCGACTGCCCCGCCTTGCCGGGGACGGCCACGGCCTTGTTCGGTTCGAACTTGATCGTGCCGTCGCTGGCGGAGCCGGAGACACCGGCCAGGTCGGTGAGGGCGACCCCGAGCTTCTCCTCGTCGACCGGGATCACCGGGTCGGCGGGGCGCGCCCCGCCGAACAGGGAGCCGATCACCGAGACCGGGTTGTAGTCGCTGCCCGCGGCGCCGCGGACGGTCTCCTGGCTGTCCAGGGTCAGACCGGCCTTCTCGGGGTCGAGCTGCTCCTCCTTGCCGTCCACGGACAGCTTCAGAGGCGTCTGGGCGCGCTTGCCGAGGGCGGCCTCGAGCTTGGTGACCGCCTCCTCCTTCGTGCCGCCGCCGATGTCGACACCGAGCACGCTGGTGCCCTTGGGGACCTCGGAGTGGTTCATCAGCAGGCCGGCGCCGTAGGCGACACCGGCCAGCACGACGACGGCCACACCCAGGAGGACCAGCTTGGAGCGGCCCTTCCTGGCAGGCGGCGCGGCCTTCGGAGCGGGCCGCGGGGCGGGCGCCGGAGCACCCGGATCACCCGGCCCTGTGCCCCTGGGGCCTTCGGGCGGCCGGACGGCGCCGGGTCCGCCCGGGAACGCGGAGCGGGACTCCGAGGGGATGACGGGGATACCGCTGGTGAGCGTGTCGCCGGAGACGTTGCCGCCGTTGCCCGGTCCGGGGGCCGGGGCGGGCACCTGCGGCGTCAGGATCGCGGTGTCGTCCGACATCCGGGGCGGTACGCCGCCGGGGCCGCCCGGCCGGGGACCGGACGGGCCACCGGGGCCCGCCGGGCCGCCGGCTCCGGGAAGACGGTCGAGGTCCGGCGTCAGCGACGAACTCCCGGTGACCGGGCCGGTAGTGGGCCCGGAGGGGCCAGGACCGGCCGGCGGCCGCACGGCGGGGTTCGGCGTGGACCGCGGACCGGCCGGGCCGCCCGCGTCGATGTCGTCGAACGCGCTCCGCCCGGGGCGGGGCGCGCCGGGCTGCTGCGGGCCGTCCGAGAAGTACGGCGCGTCCGTACGGGGCGGCGTCGGCCCGGTGCCGCGGTCCCCTCCGGGCGGGCCGGAAGGGGCTCCGCCGGGACCCTGGCCGGGGCCGGGCGCTCCCGCGGCCGAGGCTGCCGGAGCCGCGCCCGCACCGGGGACGGGGGCCGGGGACTTGCGCGGGGCGAACCAGTCGCTGCCGCTCTTCTCCCTGGCCGGCTTCTCCGCCGGAGCCTCGGCGGCGGGGCCGCCGTCGCCTCCGGCCGGGCCGGCGCCGGGCACTCCGCCGGACGACGGCGCGGGTGCGCCGGGCCTCGGGGTGCTGCCGGTGCGCTCGGTGTCGGGACGGCCGCCCGACGGGTCCGTGTCACTCATCGGCGTACGCATGACGACAGGCGGGATCGGACGCGAGCCCGGGATGTTGATCCGGATACGCGTCGTCAGCGTGGTCTCTGTTCTGGGCTCCTCGGGCTGAGGCGGATCCGCAGGCTCCGGAGTCTCCTCCGTCCCGTCCTGAGACGGGTGCAGCGACGGATACTGGCGTGATCCGTACGGCGGCGTACCCGACGGGTACGCGGCTCCGCCGCGCCCCTGGGGCCCGGAGGACGAACTGTCAGTTTCACGACTCAAAGCAGGTTCTCCCGATTGGCTCCGCCGCCCGTACTTCCCCCATGCCGCAGGCCAGGGGACGGCTCGGCGCGCGCACCACCATACTGGCCGCCACCGTAAGACTCTCCGTGCCGGGGGGAAACAAGGATGCACGCACTCCTGCGCGAAGGAGCAATCCGGGGGCGGTCATAGCACATCACGTGCCGGATCGGCCGGTGTCGTTGGCCGGATCAGGCAGCCGCGACATGGTGGCACAGATCACAGCGGCGGCCATCCCTCCGAGCATGAAGAGGGCCAGGCCGACCTCCTGACCGAAGACGTAGTCGCCCTCGGGCCGTCCGCCGAGGAGGACGATGACGGCGATGAACCAGCCCACCGCCGGTACCAGGGCGCCGAGCTGCGTGCGGGTCAGCACCCGGCCGCCGTAGAACAGCCCCGCCGACGCGGCGAGCGCGAGCAGCAACCCGCCCGGGAACAGGGCGGCCTGGACCAGGGTGCCCGTGATCCCGACGGCCGCTCCGAGCACCGCGAGAGCGGTGTACAGCGGGATCCGCCGGGGGTTCGGGGGCGCGGCGAGCCCGGTGGGCGCGGCGCTCCTGGGCGGGGCGTTGGTGCGGGGGGCCTGCGACGAGGCACGCGGCCTCTGCCTGCCGCTCATGTCCGCGCTCCCGGCGCGGGGGCCGTCTCGGGCACGCCCGCGAAGAGGTCGCGCTCCCGCTCCCCGCCGTCCACGCCGGGGGCACCCCGCACCAACTGGTAGTACTCGGTGGTGAGAAGGGGCTGCCCGAGGTCGTTCGAAAGAGCGAAGAACGGCTCCTCGACGGCGATCTGGGTGGCGTGTGCCCGCATGGCGGCGGCCTTCGCCGCGGCGTACGCCGATCCGTCGATCTCCGCCGTGACCTCCGCGTCGTCCACGACACCGGGTACGTCGTCGGTCGCGGCGATCCCCGGGAAGACGTCGGATGCGGTCTCCCGCAGCCGCGCGAAGGCCTCCTCGACCACGGGGCGGGGCACCCGGTTCCAGTAGATCTTGGCGACGGCGTGCGGGGCTCCGGCCCCGTCGTCGTACGCGGGATCGGCGGCCAGGTCCGCCGCGCGCATGGCGACGCGGTGCGCCTGGATGTGGTCGGGGTGGCCGTAACCGCCGTCGGGGTCGTACGTGATCATGACCTGGGGGCGCAGGGAGCGGATCACCGGGACGAGGTGGCCGGCCGCCTCGTCGAGGTCCGCGCCCCAGAAGGCACCGGGCCGGTGATTCTGCTCGGTGCCCATCATCCCGGAGTCGCGGAAGCGGCCGGGGCCGCCCAGGAACCGGTGGTCGGTGACCCCCAGCTCCCGCATCGCGGCGGCGAGTTCACCGACGCGGTGGTCGCCGAGGCCGCCTGCACGGTCCTCGGCGAGGTGCGCGAGGTCCGGCGGGATGACCTCGCCCGCCTCGCCGAGGGTGCACGTCACCAGGGCGACGTGGGCGCCCTCGGCGGCGTACCTGGCCATCGTGGCGCCGTTGTTGATCGACTCGTCGTCCGGGTGCGCGTGCACCAGGAGCAGCCGGCGGGCGGGAAGGTCCTTCATGGGACCACCCTACGAGGAGGCCGCCCCGCAGGCCGAACGCACCACGGGATCCGGTGCGCCCGGCGGGATCCGGTGCCCCGGCGGCGCATCCGTCAGAACTTGATCCCCCCGATCATGCCTGCCACGTTCGACGTCACCTCCGAGATGGTCGGTGCGATCGACGAACTCGCGAGGTAGAACCCGAGCAACATGCAGACCACCGCGTGTCCGCCCTTCAGTCCGGATTTCCGGATCAGCAGGAAGACGACGATCGCCAGCAGCACCACCGCCGAAATCGAGAGTGCCACGGCGGTTCACCTCCATCAGTACGGTCGGGACGGGCAGCACACATGGAGCCAGCAGGTTCATACCCACCGAGCGCTACGGATCATAACTATCCGTGCCGACGCATTGATCGGGGCACAGCAGCACGAGGGGCGCACGGACCGGCCCTCGCGGACTAGGTTCGGTGCCATGACCTCGCAGAAGCTGTCCTTTCCCCTCCAGCACGCCCGGACCCAGCGGTTCACTCTCGGCGCACCCCGGGCCTTCACCGTCTCACCGGATGGGACGCGGGTGCTCTTCCTCAGGTCCTCCTCCGGCACCGACCGGACGAACCGGCTCCTGGTCCTGGACACGGCGACGGGTGAGGAGCGGGTGGCCGCCGACCCCGACGCCCTGCTGGGCGGTTCCGCGGAGAAGCTGTCGCCCCAGGAGCGGGCACGGCGTGAGCGGACCAGGGAGGGCTCGGCGGGCATCATCGGCTACGCGGTGGACGACGCCGCCGAGTTGGCGGCCTTCGCCCTCTCCGGCAAGGCGTACGTCGCCGAGTTGACGGCGGGGACCGCGCGCGCCCTCCCGGTGCCGGGCCCGGTGATCGATCCGCGTCCCTCCCCCGACGGCCGGCACGTCGCCTACGTGTCGCGGGGCGCCCTGCGCGTCGTGGGAGCGGGGGGCGAGGGCGACCGGGCGATCGCCGAACCGGAGGACGCGCACACCTCGTACGGCCTCGCGGAGTTCGTCGCGGCCGAGGAGATGAGCCGCTACCGGGGTTTCTGGTGGTCGCCGGAGTCGGACCGCCTGCTGGTCGCCCGGGTCGACGACAGCGCCGTACAGCGGTGGTGGATCGCCGATCCGGCGCACCCCGGGAACAGGCCCGCCGAGGTGGGCTATCCGGCGGCCGGGACGGCCAACGCCGAGGTGCGGCTCTTCCTGACGGATCTGGACGGCACCCGCACGGAGGTCGTCTGGGACCGGGCCCGCTTCCCCTACCTGGGCCGGGTCCACTGGTCCTCGCACGGTGCTCCGCTGCTCCTGGTGCAGGCCCGCGACCAGCGCAGCCAGCTGCATCTGGCCGTCGACACGGAGAGCGGCACGACCCGCACGGTGCACGTCGACGAGGACGACGTATGGCTTGATCTTTTCGCCGGGGTGCCCGCCTGGGCTCCGGACGGGCGGCTGGTGCGCATGGCCGACGAGGGGGGCGCGCGGGTCCTCTCGGTCGGCGACCGGCCCCTGACCGGCGACCGGCTGCACCTCCAGGCGGTGCTGGACATCGGGGAGTCGGACATCCTCGTGCAGGCGACGGCGGGCGAGGGCGCACCGGACCCCGAGACGGGGCAGAGCCACGTCTACCGGGTCAACGAGCTGGGCGTGGAGCGCGTGAGCGAGGGCGCCGGGGTCCACTCCGCCGTGCGCGCGGGCGGGGTGACCGTTCTGGTGTCCACGTCCCTGGATCGCCCAGGGACGGCCGTACAGGTGCTGCGGGACGGCAAGCGGATCGCCGGGGTGGAGAACCTCTCCCAGGAGCCGGTCCTGACCGCGAAGCCCCGGCTGACGGAGGGGGGCGCACGGCGGATCCCGTGCGCCGTCCTGCTCCCCACCGACTACAAGGAATCAGACGGTCCGCTTCCGGTCCTGATGGATCCCTACGGCGGTCCTCACGGCCGACGCGTGGTCGCCGCACACAATCCGTACCTCACGTCCCAGTGGTTCGCGGACCAGGGATTCGCGGTGATCGTCGCGGACGGACGGGGCGCGCCGGGCCGCTCGCCCGCATGGGAGAAGGCGGTGCGGGACGACTTCACCCTGACCCTCGACGACCAGGTCGAGGCCCTCCACTCGCTGGCCGGGCGCTTCCCGTTCGACCTCTCGAAGGTGGCGATGCGCGGCTGGTCGTACGGCGGCTACCTCTCGGCGCTCGCGGTGCTGCGCCGTCCCGACGTCTTCCACGCGGCCGTCGTCGGCGCACCGGTGGCGGACTGGCGGCTCTACGACACCCACTACACCGAGCGCTACCTGGGCGACCCCGCGCGGCAGCCCGAGGTGTACGCCCACAGCTCCCTGGTGACCGACGAGGGGCTCTCCGAGCCGGCCGACGAGGTGCGGCCGATGATGATCGTGCACGGTCTCGCCGACGACAACGTGGTGGTCGCCCACGCGCTCCGGCTCTCCTCCGCGCTGCTCTCCGCCGGACGCCCGCACGAGGTCCTGCCGCTGAGCGGAGTGACGCACATGACCCCGCAGGAGCAGGTGGCCGAGAACCTCCTGCTGCTCCAGGTCGACTTCCTCAGGCGGTCCCTCGGGCTGCCGCGGGACTAGGGCGGCGTCTCACCAGCCGGGCGGCGGGGACGCGGGCGGCGGCGGGGACCCGGCGCCGCCGCCCGGCGGGTGACCGTTGCCGGGGCCTCCGGACTGCGGGTGGCCAGGGCCGCCGGACTGCGGATACCCGTAGCCGGGACCGCCGGACTGCGGATACCCGTAGCCCGGACCGCCGGACTGCGGATATCCGTACCCCTGCGCGTCCGTCTGCGGGTAGCCGTATCCGCCGTACTCCTGGTCCCGGCCGTCCGCGTCCTCGAAGCCCCTGCGGGCGAGGGCCAGCAGGCCCGTGGCGCCCGCGAGGGCGAAGAGGACCGAGGTGAGCACCGTGAGCTGCTGCTCGGCCCCCAGGTCCCCGAAGTGGTCCACCATCCGGTGGTGGTGGGCCCGGGCGATCCCGCAGACGCCCGCGACCAGGAGGAAACCTGCGGCGGTCATCCCGAGCGGCCGTGCGTGCACGGCGCGGAAGAGCGCGGTCCACGCCACCACCAGGCAGGAGACCGCGAGGGCCATGCTGCTCCAGCCGGGCGGGGCGGCGGTCAGCCCCGTCAGGATGACCCGTCCGCCGATGAACCAGTCCGGATAGAGCTCGGAGGGCAGGGTGACGAACTGGCGGATCTCCCAGGCGATCATGACGACGCCCGAAGCGCCGAACACCAGGAACGCGACGACCCCGGCCCCCTGGCCAGGCCTGGTGGGACGGGGTTCGTGGGAGCCGGCCGGCTGCCTGCGTCCGGCGGCTCCGGTGACGATCAGCGCGAGCCCGGCGCCCAGAGCGACGAAGGTCCCGACGAGCGCCCGGGTGCGCAGCTCGTCGCCGTACCGCCCGTCCATCCAGGACCCGCCGATGGTCCAGACACCCGGCAGCCGGAGAGCGAAGGTGACGATGCCCGTGACGACCAGCGTGGACGCGGCGACGGAGGAGCGCAGCGCGGCGAGGAAGGCGCAGACGTAGACCACGAGGAGCACGGCGTCGGCCTGCAGGGTGGCGGGCTGTCCCTCGGGCCGGGAGCCCGTGTAACCGGCCCAGTAGCGCAGCAGGTCCTGCGGCTCGCCGGCCGCGCGGACGTCCCGCACGATCCAGCCCAGGACCATGGCAGCGAGCACGGCCGACAGCACCGCTCCGGTGATTCTGGCTCCCCGTGTGAGTATCACCCGAGCGATACTCCACCGCGGTCCGCCGATGGACAAGAGGACCTGTGGGGAGGGACGGACACGGGTAACCGGCCGGGGCGACGTGATGAACGCCCCGGCCGGTTCACGGCACCCGCACGGCCGTACGCTCTCTATGGTGGGACGTCCGTATATCGGTGCGACGACGGTCAAGTTGCCTCTGTGTTAACGGACATGAGGCCCTTTTACCGCCCTTCGTCACCCGGTTCCGGCTCCTGGACCCCCGGGTCCGCCCGCTGCGGGGAGAGCGGCGAACCGTCCTCCGGACCGGGCTCCTCGCGCGGCACCACCTGCTTCTCCTCGGCGAAATGGCACGCCGAGTCGTGCCGTGCCGGGGTGTCCGACTCGCGGAAGACCGCCGGGACCGCCAGCAGCGGCACCTCCAGCGCGCACCGCTCCTGCGCCTTCCAGCAGCGGGTGCGGAAGCGGCAGCCCGAGGGGATGTTCGCCGGCGACGGCACGTCCCCGTGCAGGATGATCCGCTCGCGGTGCTCGCGGGCGGTCGGGTCGGGCACCGGGACGGCCGACAGAAGCGCCTGGGTGTACGGGTGCGTCGGGTGGTCGTAGATCTCCTCGTCCGTGCCGATCTCCACGATCCGGCCGAGGTACATGACACCGACCCGGTCGGAGATGTGGCGGACGATCGACAGGTCGTGCGCGATGAACAGGAAGCTCAGGTCGAACTCGGCCTGCAGCCGGTCCAGCAGGTTGACGACCTGGGCCTGGACCGACACGTCGAGCGCGGAGACCGGCTCGTCGGCGACGATGATCTCGGGGTTGAGCGCGAGGCCGCGGGCGATCCCGATGCGCTGGCGCTGACCGCCGGAGAACTGGTGCGGATAGCGGTTGATGTACTCCGGGTTCAGACCGACCACGTCGAGCAGGTCCTGCACCTTCTGTCGCCGGCTCCCCTTGGGCGCCACCTCGGGGTGGATCTCGTAGGGCTCCCCGATGATGTCGCCGACCGTCATGCGCGGGTTGAGCGAGGTGTACGGGTCCTGGAACACCATCTGGATGTTGCGGCGTACGGCCTTCAGCGCACGGCCGGACAGCTTGGTGACGTCCTCGCCCTTGTAGCGGATCACGCCCCCGGTGGGCGGCTCCAGGTGCACCAGCATCTTGGCGACGGTCGACTTGCCGCAGCCGGACTCCCCCACGATCCCGAGCGTCTCGCCCGCCGCCAGGTCGAAGTCCACGCCGTCGACGGCCTTGACGGCGCCGATCTGCTTCTTGAAGAGGATGCCCCGGGTCAGCGGATAGTGCTTGACCAGGCCGCGCACCTCCAGGATCGGGTCACCCTCGGCGAACGGCCGTGTCCGGTCCGCCTCCCGTGCCTCGGAGAGCAGCGTGGAGCCTCCTGAGCCGTTCCCGCGTTCCGCGTCGTCAGCGCGCATCGAGCGTCTCCTTCCAGAAGTGGCAGGCGCTCCGGCGTTCCTCGTCCACGGTGTACAGCGGGGGGACGTCCGTACGGCACACGGCCTGGGCCATGGGGCAGCGCGGATGGAAGGCGCAGCCGGGCGGGATGTGCAGCAGGTTGGGCGGCAGGCCCTTGATCGCGTAGAGCTCCTGGCCCTTCTGGTCCAGCCTCGGGATCGAGCGGAGGAGCCCCTTGGTGTACGGGTGGGCGGGGGCCTTGTAGATGTCGTGGACGGGCGAGGTCTCGACGATCCGGCCCGCGTACATCACGGCGATCTTGTCGGCGACGTCGGCGACGACACCGAGGTCGTGCGTGATGAGGATGAGCCCCATGTTGAGCTCGCGCTGGAGCTCCGCGAGGAGGTCCATGACCTGGGCCTGGACGGTCACGTCGAGCGCCGTGGTGGGCTCGTCCGCGATGATCAGGTCGGGCTCCAGGGCCAGCGCCATCGCGATCATGATGCGCTGGCGCATGCCGCCGGAGAACTGGTGCGGGAAGTCGCCGACCCGCTGGCGGGCGGCAGGGATGCGCACCCGGTCCATCAGCTCGATGGCCTTGGCCTTCGCGTCCCCGCGGGACATCCCGCGGTGCACGACGAACATCTCGCCGAGCTGCTGCCCGACGCTCAGCACCGGGTTCAGCGAGGACAGCGCGTCCTGGAAGATCATGGCCATCTCCTGGCCACGGATCCGGCGGCGCGCCTCGGGCTTGAGCTTCAGCAGGTCCTGGTCCTTGAAGAGGATCTCGCCCCCGCTGATCTTTCCCGGCGGCATGTCGAGGATGCCCATGATCGCCTGGGCCGTGACGGACTTGCCGGAGCCGGACTCGCCGAGGACGGCGAGCGTCTCGCCCTCGGACACCGAGTAGTTGACCCCGTTGACGGCCTTGGCCACGCCGTCGCGGGTGTGGAACTCCACGTGCAGATCGCGTACTTCGAGCAGCATGGCAGCGGGCTCCTCAGCGCAGCTTGGGGTCGAGGGCGTCGCGCACCGCGTCGCCGAGCATGATGAAGGCGAGCACGGTGACGGCCAGTGCCCCCGCGGGCCAGAGCAGCATGTGCGGCGCGTTGCGGACGTACTGGGAGGCGGCGGAGATGTCGATGCCCCAGGAGACGGCCGGCGGTTTCAGGCCGACGCCCAGGTACGAGAGGGTCGCCTCCAGCGAGATGTACGTCCCCAGGGCGATGGTGGCGACGACGATCACCGGCGCGATGGCGTTGGGCATGATGTGGCGCAGCATCATCCGTGAGTTGGAGGCTCCCAGCGCCCTGGCCGCCTGGACGTAGTCGTTCTGTTTGGCGGTGATGACGGAGCCGCGCGCGATGCGCGCGATCTGGGGCCAGCCCAGCAGGACGATGAAGCCGATCACGGGCCAGATGGTGGAGCTGGTGACGACGGAGAGGAAGACCAGTCCGCCGAGGACCACCGGGATGCCGAAGAAGACGTCCGTGACGCGGGACAGCACGGCGTCCCACTTGCCGCCGAAGAATCCGGCGAGGCCGCCGAGGACACCGCCGAGCAGCGAGACGCCGACGGTGGACAGGACGCCGACGGCGACGGAGGTCCGCGCTCCGTAGACGGTGCGTGTGTAGACGTCGCAGCCCTGTCCGTCGAAGCCGAAGGGGTGGCCGGGCTGGGACCCCTCCTGGGCCTTGGCGAGGTCGCAGTCGAGCGGGTCCTGGTCCGCGATCAGGGACGGCCAGATCGAGATGATCACCAGGAAGAGGATGACCAGCCCGGAGATGATGAAGACCGGGTTGCGGCGCAGGTCGCGCCAGGCGTCGGACCAGAGGCTGCGCGGTTTGCCGGCGGGCCCGGTGCCCTCGGGGCCGCCGGGCGTCTTCTCCAGCGTGGCGCCCTCGTCCATCGCGAGGTCCATCCCCCCGCCGGCGCCGGCCCCCGAGATGGCTCCGCTGCCCGTCGCGTCGTCCCACGGCTTCTGCTCAGGCATAGCGGATCCTCGGGTCGAGTACGGCGTACAGGAGGTCGACGATCAGGTTGGCGGCCAGGAAGACGAGGACCAGGACGGTGACGAAGCCGACGACGGTCTGGGAGTTCTGGCGCAGGATGCCCTGGTAGAGCTGGTAGCCGACCCCGTGGATGTTGAAGATGCGCTCGGTGACGATCGCCCCGCCCATCAGGGCGCCCACGTCGGTACCGATGAAGGTGACGACGGGGATGAGGGAGTTGCGCAGCAGGTGCCGCACCACCACCCGGCGCCTGGGGAGGCCCTTGGCCACGGCGGTGCGGACGTAGTCGGCGCGGGCGTTCTCCGCGATCGAGGTCCGGGTGAGCCGGGTGACGTAGGCCAGGGAGACGGAGGCCAGGACGAGTCCGGGCACGATGAGTTCGTCGACGGGCGCCTCCGAGGAGACGGAGGGCTTGATGATGCCCCACTCCACGCCGAGGAGGAGCTGGAGCAGCAGGCCGGTGACGAACGTCGGTACGGCGATGACGACCAGGGTCAGGATGAGCACCACGGTGTCGACGGGCCGCCCGCGGCGCAGGCCGGTGACGACGCCGAGGCTGATGCCGATGACGATCTCGAAGACGATCGCGACGACGGTGAGCCGGATGGTGATGGGGAAGGCCGTGGCCATCAGCTCGGTGACCTTCTGGCCGTTGAAGGCCGTGCCGAAGTCACCGGTGAAGATGTTGCCCATGTAGGTCAGGTACTGCTGCCACACCGGCTTGTCGAGGCCGAACTCGGTGCGCAGCTGGGCGGCGGTCGCGGGGTCGCACTGGCGGTCGCCGCAGAGACCCGCGATGGGGTCGCCCATCACGTTCACCATGAGGAAGATCAGCAGCGTGGTGCCGAAGAAGACGGGGATCATCTGCAGCAGCCGCCGGATCACATAACGTCCCATGAGGGCTCCGGGGGTCTAGGGATGTCCTCCCGGCACGGCCGGCTGGACACCTCTCAGGCGAACGGGCGGAGGACCGGAAAGCCGGGCGGCCGGTGCGGTGTCCCGCACGGCCACCCGGCTTCAGCGGGTCACTTGACCTTGATCTGGTCGTACACGGGGACGCTGAAGGGGTTCAGCGAGACGTTCTCGACCCGGTCCGAGTAGCCGGCGCTGCCGTTCTGGTACCAGAGCGGGATGACGGGCATCTGCTCGACGAGGACCTTCTCCGCGTCCTGGAAGGTGGTCACGGCCGTCGCCTTGTCGCTCTCCCCGTTGGCCTTGTCGACCAGGTCGTCGAACTTCTTGTCGCTCCACTTGCCGTCGTTGGACGGGGCGTTGGTGTAGTAGAGCGGCTGGAGGAAGTTCTGGATCAGCGGGTAGTCCATCTGCCAGCCGGCGCGCCAGGCACCGGTCAGCTTCTGGGTGGAGACCTGGCTGCGGAAGTCGGCGAAGGTGCCGACGGGCCCGCCGACGCACGCCTTGTTGTTGCCCATGACGTTGTTGATGCTGTTGCAGACCGCGTCGACCCACTCCTTGTGGGAGCCGGTGTCGGCGTTGTACGAGATCTTGAGCTGGCCGCCGGGGATGCCGCCGCCCTCCTGGATCAGCTTCTTGGCCTGCGCCTTGTCGTACTCGCACGACGGGCCGCAGAGGCCCTTCTTGAAGCCGCCCTCCTCGCCGAGGACCGGCGAGGTCCAGTCGGAGGCGGGGGTGCGCGTCTTCTGGAAGATCTGGCTGGTGATCTGGTCACGGTTGATCGCCATCGACAGGCCCTGGCGGACCTTGATCGCTCCGGGGGTGTCCCAGGCCTTCTCGTAGAACGGGAAGGCGAGGGTCTGGATGATGCCGGCGGGGGTGTTGATGTACCGGTCGCCCAGGTCCGACGAGACGTTCTTGAGCTGCGCGGCGGGCACGTCGTCGACGAGGTCGAGGTTGCCCGCCGTCAGGTCGGTGTAGGCGGTGTTGTTGTCGGTGTAGACCTTGAGGTCGATGCCGCCGTTCTGCGCCTTGTCCGCACCCGGGTAGTCGTCCCACCTGCGCAGGCTCATCGACGAACCCTTGGCGTACTGGTCGATGGTGTAGGGCCCGTTGCCGACGGGCTTGGAGAGCCAGGCGTCGTGGTCGTCGTAGAAGGCCTTGGGCAGCGGTACGAAGGCCGCGTAGCCGAGGGTGTCCGGCCAGAGCGAGAACTTCTGCGACAGCTTGGCCGTGAAGGTCGTGCCGTTGACGACCTTGAGCCCGGAGAGCGTGCCGGCGGAGGCCGAGCCCGACTCGGGGTGGACCTTGTCGTAGCCGTCGATGTACTGGAAGAAGTACGCGTTCTTCTGGTTGTTCTTGAGGGCGGCGCCGTAGTTCCAGGCATCGACGAACGACTTGGCGGTGATCTTCTCGCCGTTGCTGAAGGTCCAGTTGTCCTTGATCGTGATCGTGAAGTTCTGGGAGTCCTTCGACTCGATCTTCTCGGCGATCTCGTTCTTGGCCTCGCCGGTCTTGGGGTCGTAGCGCACGAGCCCGCGGAAGACCATGTCGAGGACCTTGCCGCCCTGCACCTCGTTGGTGTTCGCGGGCTCCAGCGGATTCTGCGGGTCCCCCCAGGACGAGCTCACGATCCCGTCGGCACCACCGCCGCCACCGCTGTCCCCGCCGCCGCAGGCCGTGGCCGTCAGGGCGACAGCGACGGCGCATACGGCCCACCTGGCCTGTGTGGCTCCGCGCATGGAGTGCCTCCTAGGGTTCCCTTGAGTGGCTCAATGCCTCATATCACCTCATATGACACTGCGTCGCATGTCTTCGTCCGCCGTACGGGGCCGCGAACGCGAGGACGCCCGGCCCCCACTCGGGGGCCGGGCGTCCTCGTCGGACCGATCGGGCTACGCCGCGTGGACGACGTCCTTCTCCTCGGCGAAGTGGCACGCCGACTCGTGCGCGGCCGGGGTCTCCGAGGCCTTGAAGCGCTCGGGGATCGCCAGCAGCGGCACCTCGGTGGCGCACTTGTCCTGCGCCTTCCAGCACCGCGTACGGAAGCGGCAGCCGGACGGCGGGTTCGCCGGCGACGGGACGTCACCGGCGAGGATGATCCGCTCGCGGCCCTCACGGGCGTCCGGGTCCGGAACCGGGACCGCCGACAGCAGCGCCTGGGTGTAGGGGTGCGTCGGGTGGTCGTAGATCTGCGTGTCCGTACCGATCTCGGCCATCTTGCCGAGGTACATGACGCCGACCCGGTCCGAGATGTGCCGGACGATCGACAGGTCGTGCGCGATGAAGAGGTAGGAGAGGTTGAACTCGTCCTGGAGCTTCTCCATCAGGTTGATGACCTGGGCCTGCACCGACACGTCGAGCGCGGAGACCGGCTCGTCGCAGATGATGATCTCCGGGTTCAGCGCGAGGCCGCGGGCGATCCCGATGCGCTGGCGCTGACCGCCCGAGAACTGGTGCGGGTACCGGTTGATGTACTCCGGGTTCAGGCCGACGACGTCGAGCAGGTCCTGCACCTTGCGGCGCCGCTCGCCCTTCGGAGCCGCCTCGGGGTGGATCTCGAAGGTCTCCCCGATGATGTCGCCGACCGTCATACGCGGGTTGAGCGAGGTGTACGGGTCCTGGAACACCATCTGGATGTTGCGGCGCACGGCCTTCAGCGCACGGCCGGACAGCTTGGTGATGTCCTGGCCCTTGTAGAAGACCTCGCCGGCGGTGGCCCGCTCCAGGGTCATCAGGAGCTTGGCGACCGTGGACTTGCCACAGCCGGACTCGCCCACGATGCCGAGGGTCTCGCCCTGGTAGAGGTCGAACGAGATCCCGTCCACGGCCTTGACCGCGCCGACCTGCTTCTTGAACAGGATGCCCTGGGTCAGCGGGAAGTGCTTGACCAGGTTGCGCACCTGGAGGATCGGCTCGCCCCTCGACACCGGGGTGTCCAGGGCGGCCACGGCCTCCGTCTCGCTGGCCGCGTTGACCGTCGCCACTTCGGTGACGTTCGGGGTGGCGTCCACGGACTTCTTGTCGAGCTCAGCCATGGATCGTCTCCTTCCAGAAGTGGCAGGCGCTGCCGCGGCCGACCAGCTCGGCACCGTCCTGCTCGGTCACCGGGCGCAGCGCCGGGACCTCGGTACGGCAGATGTCCTGCGCCATCGTGCAGCGCGGGTTGAAGGCGCAGCCGGACGGCACGTGCAGCAGGTTGGGCGGCAGGCCCTTGATCGCGTAGAGCTCCTGGCCCTTCTGGTCCAGGCGCGGGATCGACTCCAGCAGGCCCTTGGTGTAGGGGTGCGCGGGGCGCTTGTAGATCTCGTGGACCGGAGCGGTCTCGACGATCCGGCCCGCGTACATCACGGCGATCTTGTCCGCGACGTCGGCGACGACACCGAGGTCGTGCGTGATGAGGATCAGGCCCATGTTGAAGTCGCGCTGGAGCTCCGCGAGGAGGTCCATGACCTGGGCCTGGACGGTCACGTCGAGCGCCGTGGTGGGCTCGTCCGCGATGATCAGGTCGGGCTCCAGCGCCAGCGCCATCGCGATCATGATGCGCTGGCGCATACCGCCGGAGAACATGTGCGGGTAGTCGTTGACCCGCTCCTTGGCCGCCGGGATGCGCACGCGGTCCATCAGCCCGATGGCCTTGGCCTTGGCCTCCTTCTTGGAGAGGCCCTGGTGCACGCGGAACATCTCGCCGAGCTGGTAGCCCACGGAGAGGACCGGGTTCAGCGAGGAGAGCGCGTCCTGGAAGATCATCGCGATCTTCTGGCCGCGGATCTGCCGGCGCTCCTCGTTGGACATCTTGAGCATGTCCTGGCCGCGGAAGAAGATCTCGCCCTTCGGGATGCTGCCCGGGGGCATGTCCAGGATGCCCATGATCGCCTGAGCGGTCACGGACTTGCCCGAACCGGACTCGCCGAGCACGGCGAGGGTCTCGCCCGCGCTGACGCTGTAGTTGACTCCGTTGACGGCCTTGGCGACGCCGTCGCGGGTGTGGAACTCCACATGGAGGTCGCGGACCTCGAGCAGCGGGCCGCTCGCGTCGTCGGAACCCCGCGGAGCGGGAACATCCGCCGTCTTGTCGATGATGGTCATGTACGCCTCCCTCAGCGCAGCTTGGGATCGAGGGCGTTGCGTACCGCATCGCCGAGCATGATGAACGCCAGGACCGTGATGGACACCATGACCGACGGGATGATCAGCACGAACGCGGCGTTGCGCAGCTGCTCCTGGCCGGAGGAGATGTCGACACCCCACGACACGGTCGGCTCGGCGAGGCCGATGCCCAGGAAGGACAGGGTGGCCTCGGCCGAGATGTAGCCGCCGAGCGCGATGGTCGCGACGACGATCACCGGGGCGATCGCGTTGGGCAGGATGTGCCGGAGCAGGATGCGGCTGGTCGAGGCGCCGAGCGCCTTGGCCGCCATCACGTAGTCGGCCTGCTTGATCGTCAGGACGGAGCCGCGTGCGACACGGGCGATCTGGGTCCAGCCGAGGAAGGCCAGGGCCAGGATGACGACCCAGATGTGCCGCTCCTCGAACGAGGTCAGGACGACCATCGCGCCGAGGATGAACGGGACGCCGAAGAAGATGTCGGTGACCCGGGACAGGATCGTGTCGATCCAGCCGCCGAAGTAACCGGCGAGCATGCCGACCACGGTGCCCAGGACCGTCACGAGGACCGTGACGACCACGGCGACGGTGATCGAGGCACGGGCGCCGTAGACGACACGCGCGTAGATCGAGCGCCCCTGGATGTCGTACCCGAACCAGTCCTCCTGGAAGAAGTTCCCCCACCTGGGCTTCTGCAGGTAGTGGTGGGCGAGGTCCGCGTAGCGCGGGTCGGCGCCGGTGAACAGGCCGGGGAAGACGGCCATCGTCATCAGGAAGACGATCAGGATCGCCGACACCACGAACAGGGGGCTGCGACGCAGGTCGTGCCAGGCGTCCGACCACAGGCTGCGGGGCTTGCCGACCGCGGCGGTGGGAGCCGGCACGGCGGCGATCGGGGCGGACGCGTCCGCGGAGGTTTCCTTGAGCGTCTCAGGCATACCGGATCCTCGGGTCCAGGACCGCGTAGAGCAGGTCGACGATCAGACTGGCGGCGAGGTACACCACGACGATCAGCGTCACGATGCCGACGACCGTGGCGCCTTCGCGGTGCCGGAGCGCGTCGAAGACGGCGGAGCCGACACCCTTGACGTTGAAGATGCCCTCGGTCACCACGGCACCTCCGAGCAGGGCACCGAGGTCGGTGCCGAGGAAGGTGATCACGGGGATCATCGAGTTGCGCATCAGGTGGACGCCGATGACGCGGCGGCGCGGGAGTCCCTTGGCCACGGCGGTGCGCATGTAGTCGGAGCGGAGGTTCTCCGCCACCGAGGTACGGGTCAGCCGCGCCACGTACGCGAGCGACAGGGACCCGAGCACGACCGCAGGCAGGATCAGCTCGCTCGAGCTCGCTTCAAGGCTGACGTTGGGCTCGACCCAGCCGAGCTGGAAGGCGAAGAGGTACTGGCCGAGGAAGCCCAGCACGAACGACGGCACCGAGATGAGCAGGAGCGTCAGGATGAGCAGTCCGCGGTCGCGGAGGGTGTCGGCCTTCAGACCGGCGAAGACACCCATGGAGATGCCGACGACCACCGTGAACAGGAAGGCAAACAGGGCCAGCCGGATCGTGATCGGGAACGCTTCCGAGATGATGTCGGCCACCGGTCGCCCACTGGCGATCTGGGTACCGAAGTCGCCCTGGAAGAGGCCTACGAGGTAGTTCCAGTACTGGTGCCAGAGTGGCAGATCCAGACCGAGGTCCTTCTTCATCGCCGCGATCTGCGCGGGGTCGACGGTCTGTTCGCCGGCGAGCGCGCGCACGGGATCGCCGGGCAGCGCGTACATCATGGCGAAGACCAGCAAGGTCGACCCGAGGAAGACCGGGATCATCTGGAGCAGTCGCCGCGCGACATAACGCCCCATGTTTGCCTCCGATTAGGGGTAATGCAGCCCAGGGACCGCGCTCCGGATAACGGAGCGCGGCCCCCGGGACCTACTGCCTGTGTGGGCGGCTGATGGCCGAGTGGGGCCCTCAGGCGTGGTTACTTCACGGTGACGTCGGTCATGACGTAGTCACCACGGAAGTCGATCGCGACGTTGTCGACGGACTTCGAGTAGCCACCGTTGATCTTGTAGTTCCAGAGCGGGATCGCCGGCATCTTCTCGAGGACGAGCTTCTCCGCGATCTGGTAGTCCTTGATCGCCTCGTCCAGGGAAGCCGCGTTGTCGCCCTTCTTGAACTCCGCGTCGACCTCCTTGTCCGAGAACCGGCCGTTGTTGGCCTCGGCGGTCGTGCCGTACAGCTCCCGCATGAAGTTGACGTTCAGCGGGTAGTCGGCGACCCAGCCACCGCGGTACATCGACTTGACCTGGTCGTTGTCACGCGCTTCCAGGTCGGTCTGGAAGTCCGGCTTGGCGTCCGGCACGCAGTCGACACCGGTCGCGTTGCGGATCGACTCGCAGACCGCGGTCACCCACTCCTTGTGGCCGCCGTCGGCGTTGTACTGGATCCAGATCTTGTTGTCCGGAACGCCGCCGCCTTCCTTGATGAGCGCCTTCGCCTTGGCCGGGTCGAACGTGAAGACGTCCGTGTCCAGCTTCTGGTTACCGGCGACGCCCGGAGGCGTGAAGCTGGTGGCGGGCTCGCGGGTGCCGTTGAGCACGGTCTTGGTGATCGTGGCGCGGTCGATGCCCATCGACAGACCCTGGATGACCTTCGGGTCGATGTCCTTGAAGGTCTTCGAGTAGAAGGTCGGGACCAGCGACTGGACGGCCGCGTAGGGCTCCTCGACCGTGCGGTCACCGAGGTCCTGCTTGTACTTCGGCAGGTCCTTCGGGCCGATCTGGCGGATCATGTCCAGGTTGCCGGAGATCAGGTCCTGGTACGCGGCCTCGACGGTCGCGTAGTTCTTGAACAGGATGCCCTTGTTCTTGGCCTTGTTGGGACCCTGGTAGTCAGGGTTGGCCTTGACCTGGATGAGCTTCTTGTGGTCCCACTTCTCGAAGACGTAGGGACCGTTGCCGACCGGCGCCTGGCCGAACGCCTTGGTGTCCTTGTAGAACACCTCGGGCAGCGGGGCGAAGGTGTAGTAGCCGAGCTTGTACTCGAAGTACGGAACCGGCTTGTCCAGCTCGATCGTGAAGGTGGTGTCGTCCACCGCCTTCAGACCGGACATCTCCTGGGACTTGGGGTCACCCTTCTCCGGGTGGACGTCCGCGTAGCCCTTGATGTCCTCGAACCAGAAGGCGTTCTGCTGGTTGTTCTTGATGTTCGCGTACCAGTTCCACGCCTTGACGTAGGACTCAGCGGTGACCGGGGTGCCGTCGTGGAACTTCCAGCCGGGCTTGAGCTTGACCGTCCACGTCTTGTTGTCGTCCGACTTCACGGACTCCGCGTTCGTGTAGACGATGTTGCCGTCGCCGTCGAACTCCAGCAGCTGGGTGAACAGCGACTGGATGACATAGCTGCCGAGCGACTCGTTGGTGTCGGCCGGGATCAGCGGCTTCTGCGGCTCGCCGACGTCGACGGAGACGTAGCCCGCGGGCTTGCCCTTCTCCTTCGAAGCCGAGTCGCTGCCGTCGTCGTTGCCGCCGCCACAGGCAGTCGCGGCCAGGGCGATGATTGCCGCTCCCGCGACCCACTTGGCGCTCTTGGCACCGCGCATGGGTTTCCTCCTCATGAGTCCACTTTTGACTACAAGAAGGGCACTGGAGAGATCCACCGACACCCCTGACGGCGATCGTTTTCAGTGCCCCGAGTGTGCTCGTGAGTCCGCACTCCCCACAGTGCGCCGACCCATTGACCCGAGCTCAATGGAGCCAACTATTAAGTAACACCGGGCTGTAAACCACACTTAAAGGGTCTCGGTTTGACAACATCGAGAAGCCATGGTTGCCCGAAATCCGGACAAAGTGATCCCAGACAGACACCCCCGAAACGGACCGTTAACACATGTTCCGGAGAGCGACGCACGATATCCGGACACCTCGGTCAGAAAAACGGGTTGACGAAAGGCCCGGACCCCCACAGTGTCTGCGGGGGTCCGGGCCTCATGTCAATGGCTCGTACTGACGGTTCGTCGGCCGGAGCGGACGGTCCGGTCAGGTCAGCCGTTCTTCGCGCGCGAGGCCGAGCGGCCGCGCTGCTTCTGGTCCAGGACGACCTTGCGGATGCGCACGGTCTCCGGGGTCACCTCAATGCACTCGTCGTCGCGGCAGAACTCCAGGGACTGCTCCAGCGACAGCTTGCGGGCGGGCACCACGTTCTCCGTGGTGTCCGCGGAAGCCGCACGCATGTTGGTGAGCTTCTTCTCCTTGGTGATGTTGACGTCCATGTCGTCGGCGCGCGAGTTCTCGCCGATGATCATGCCCTCGTAGACCTCGGTGCCGGCCTCGGTGAAGATGACACCGCGCTCCTGGAGGTTGACCATCGCGAACGGCGTCACGACGCCCGAGCGGTCGGCCACCAGCGAACCGTTGTGGCGCGTGCGCAGCTCGCCGAACCACGGCTCGTGGCCCTCGAACAGGGAGTGCGCGATGCCGGTGCCGCGGGTCTGCGTCAGGAACTCCGTACGGAAGCCGATGAGGCCGCGGGACGGCACGATCCACTCCATGCGGACCCAGCCCGAACCGTGGTTCGTCATCGTCTCCATGCGGCCCTTACGGGTCGCCATGAGCTGCGTGATGGCGCCGAGGTGCTCCTCGGGCGAGTCGATCGTCATGCGCTCGATCGGCTCGTGCGTCTTGCCGTCGACCTGCTTGGTGACGACCTCCGGCTTGCCGACGGTCAGCTCGAAGCCCTCACGGCGCATGGTCTCGACCAGGATGGCCAGGGCGAGCTCACCGCGGCCCTGGACCTCCCACGCGTCGGGACGCTCGGTCTCCAGGACGCGGAGCGAGACGTTACCGATCAGCTCGCGGTCGAGGCGGTCCTTGATCTGACGCGCGGTGACCTTGTGGCCCTTGCCGCCCTTGCCGACGAGCGGCGAGGTGTTCGCGCCGATCGTCATCGAGATGGCCGGCTCGTCGACCGTGATCAGCGGCAGCGCGATCGGGTTCTCGGGGTCGGCCAGGGTCTCGCCGATCATGATGTCCGGGATACCGGCGATCGCGCAGATGTCGCCCGGGCCGGCCTTCTCGGCGGGCTTGCGGGTGAGCGCCTCGGTCATCAGCAGCTCGGTGATGCGGACGTTGGACATCGTGCCGTCGCGCTTGATCCACGCGACGGTCTGGCCCTTGCGCAGCTCGCCCTGCTCCACACGGCAGAGCGCGATACGGCCGAGGAAGTTGTCGGCGTCCAGGTTGGTGACGTGCGCCTGGAGCGGGGCGTCCTCGTCGTACTCCGGGGCCGGGACCGCGGAGAGGATCGTGCTGAAGAACGGCTCCAGGCTGTCGCTGTCCGGCGGGACGCTGCCGTCCTCCGGCTTGGTCAGCGAGGCGACGCCGTCACGGGCACAGGCGTAGACGATCGGGAACTCGATCTGGTCCTCGTCGGCGTCCAAGTCCAGGAAGAGGTCGTACGTCTCGTCGATGACCTCGGCGATCCGGGAGTCCGGGCGGTCCGTCTTGTTGATGCAGAGGATGACCGGCAGCTTGGCCGTCAGCGCCTTGCGGAGCACGAAACGCGTCTGCGGGAGCGGGCCCTCGGACGCGTCGACGAGCAGCACGACCGCGTCCACCATCGAGAGGCCGCGCTCGACCTCACCACCGAAGTCGGCGTGGCCGGGGGTGTCGATGATGTTGATGGTGATGACGTCGCCGCCATCCTTCGGGTGGTACTTGACGGCCGTGTTCTTGGCCAGGATCGTGATGCCCTTCTCACGCTCCAGGTCGTTCGAGTCCATCATGCGTTCGTCGAGGTTCTCGGCGGCGTGCGCGGCGAAGGCGCCCGCCTGCTTGAGCATGGCGTCGACCAGCGTGGTCTTGCCGTGGTCGACGTGGGCGACAATGGCTACGTTACGGATGTCGTGGCGCGTGGGCATGGGTGGCTTGCGCTTCTCTCGGATCGTGGGATCAGGCGTCTCAGTCGGTCTCGAGTCCTCGTACGCCCGCCGGGCGGCACGCCACGGCTAGTCCAATGGTACGGGCCCGATGGGTCCGGGGCTTCCCGGGCCGATCCTGAGAGCCCGGCCACAGCCACAATTCAGCCGATATTCAGCCGGTATTACGTCATCGTCCAGCCGGTGTGCGGCCGGACGGCAAGGGGTGTGGGACAACGAGCGGCCCGGGTCTGGGCGGACACCACCTTGCCCGCCGGGGACTCCGGCGGGCAAGGGAGTTGAGCTGTATCTGAGCTTTGAATACGGCCTTGACCTGCTACTTCTTCCTATTCGCGGGGGAACCTGCCGCTTCACGACCGGTGAAGCCGATGTCCTCGTAACGAGGTGTGGCGAAGCCGAAGGCGCCGATGTTCGCCAGCTTCTTGTCGACGGCGACCAGCTGTGGTCTCTGATACAGCGGAATCGATCCGGCTGCGGCCCAGATCCGTGCGTCGGCCTGCTTCAGGAGGTCCCTGGACGCGTTGGTGTCGAGCTCGGAGACGGCCCGGTCGAAGAGCTGGTCGATGTGGTCCGAACCGACCCGGGTGTAGTTCTGCTCGACGAGCAGCGACCCGTCGGTGGCGGGCTCCGGCTTGGCGAAGATCGGACGGCCGTCGGTCGCCGGGTAGGCGGTGGCGGGCCAGGAGTACAGCGCCAGGTCGTACGCGCCGGACGCGATGTGGTCCTTGAAGTAGCTCTCGTCGTCGACCTTGGTGACCTGCGTGCTGATGCCGATCGAGTCCAGCATCGCGACGATCTTCTCCCCGACGGCGCGCAGCGACTGCGAACCGGGCCCCGAGGGCAGGACGAAGCGGAGGCTCAGCGGCTTGCCGCCCTTGCCGAGCCGGTCCTTGACCGAGGCGGGGGCCGGTGCCGCGGTCCCCGCGGGGGCGTAGGCGCCCGCGGCGCCACCGGGACGCTTGTCCTGGGCGGTGACCTCGGCGTCGCCGGCCGGGCGCTCGCCCGGCTTGTCGTCGCCGACGACGTACGACCCCTCCTCGCGCGAGGCCTTCCCGTCCTTCTCGGCCGCCTTCGCGTCCTTCTCCTCGGCCTCCTTCTTGTCGGTGGCCTTCTCCTCGGCGGCCTTCTTCTCGGTGGCCGCCTTCTTCTCGGCCTCGCTGCCCGCCTTGGTGTCCTCGGTCTTGCGGATCGCCCCGCCCACGGTCCATCCCGCGTCGGCCAGCAGCGCCTGCGCCTCCTTGGTGTCCCGGTCGCCGAGCGCCCCGCTGCCGTCCTTGTAGGCGGGCTGCCCGGCCAGCGCGAGGTGGCTGCCGGGCGGCTTCGCGGGCAGTCCGAGCGGCTTCAGCACCGTGTCGGCGAGCTCCTGCCGGTCCAGGGTGCGGGCGATGGCGCGGCGTACCCGGTCGTCGGAGAGCGGCCCGGACTCACCGTTCAGCGCGAGCTGGGTGTAGGCGGGCTCCAGGGACTTGCGTACGGCGAAACCGCGCAGCTCCTTCTGCTCGGCCGCGTACACGGCGATGGCCTCCCGGCTCTTCTCACGGGCGGCCTGCGCCGTCTCGGCGGCCTCCTCGTCCGAGCCGTGGGCCAGCGCCCAGGAGCGCAGGGCGGAGGCCGGGGTGGTGTCGGCTCCCGGCCCGTGGGCGGGGGGCTGTCCGTTCCCGCCCCGGTAGCGGGCCGCCTGCGCGATGCTGTTCGCGGCGGACGGGTCGATGTCGGCGACGTCCACCGTGCCCTTGGTCAGGGCCTCGGTGCGGTCCTCGGTCCTGACGGCTCGGAAGACCAGGGACTCGAGCTTGGCCTCGTCGCCCCACCAGCGCGGGTTCCGGTCGAGCACGACCGTCCCCTTGGCCTTGCTCACGCTGCGCAGCCGGAAGGGGCCCGCCGTGTTCTTGAGGGTGGTCCGCGCCCCGTCGTTGAAGGTGCCCGGGGAGCCGGTGACCTCCTTCGGGTACAGCGGCGAGAAGAGCGAGCGCCAGTCGGCGTAGGGCTTCGCGAACGTGACCCGGACCTGGAGGTCGTCCTTGCCGCGCTCGATCTTCTCGATCCGCTCGTACCCCGCGTTGCGCGCGGTCCAGAAGGCGGAGTCCTTGCCGCTCAGCGCGCGCCACTGGGCGACGAAGTCCGGGGCGCCGATCTCCCGGCCGTCGCTCCAGACGGCCTGCTGGTCGAGCTTGTAGAGCACGACCTGCTTGGGCTCCTGCTCGATGACCTCGGCCGACTCCAGGTAGTTCGGGTTGAGCCTGGGCTCCCCCCGCGCGTCCATCGGGAAGAGGGTGGGGAGGAGGGCGCCGGTGATCCGCGCGGTCGCGCTGTCGGCGTCCGCCTGGAAGGCGTTGAGGGTGGCGGGGACCGCGTCGATCGCCCAGGTGAGGGTGGAGCCCTCGTCGACCCGGTCGCGGGAGGCCGGGGCGATGTCCTGCGGGACGGCCACCGGGGCGGGGCCCTCGCTGTCCGAGGTGCAGCCCGCCAGTACCGGGATCGTGAGCACACCTGTCGCCAGGAGCGCGACCGAGCGGCGCTTTCGGGCCGTCCCGCGCGGGACGCCGACGTGGGCCATGGCTGATACCTCCGGGGCCGGCCCGGTCCACCCCGTACCGGAAGGGACCGGATGATGCGTTCTGGTGGCATTTGCAGTTGATCGGATTGATCCGCTGATCCACTGAACGCACCTGTACGCGCCGGGGGAGGCAGACGCGGCCGGTGGGGCCGCGGACGTCACCCGAGCGGCCCCGGTCCCGGCACCGGCCCGGCGGCGTCAGCCCAGCAGCTCGATGATCGCCTCGGTGGTGTCGGTCTCGCCGAGCCTCGGGAAGATCTTCTCGACGCTGTTGCCGTGGGCGGCCGCGTCCATGTCGGTGACCGCGTCGGTGGCGACGGTGACGTGGTAGCCGTGCTCGTGGGCGGCGCGGGCGGTGGACTCGACACCGATGCTGGTCGCGACACCGGTCAGCACGACCTGGGTGATGCCGCGGCGGCGCAGTTCGAGGTCCAGTGCCGTGCCGTGGAAGGCGCCCCACTGCTGCTTGGTGACGACGATGTCGCCGTCGTGCGGGCCGAGCTCGGGCACGAGGTCGGCCCAGTCCGCCGCGGGCTTGCCGGCCGGCGCCTTCCCCTCGTTGCGGCCGGGGGCCCCGCCGGTGACGCGGACCAGGAAGACCGGGAGGCCCTTGGCGCGGAAGGCGTCGGCGAGGGCCGCCGAGCGGGCGACGACGTCGCCGGTGGGGTGGGCCGTCGGAAGGGCGACGATGCCCTTCTGCAGGTCGACGACGACGAGTGCGGTGCGGGGGTCCAGGACGGTGGCGGTCATGTGCGTACTCCTTGGGGTGCTGATGTGCTGATGTGCTGGGGGAAAGGTCAGGTGCGGACGCGCAGGGCGCGGTCCGTGAGGGTCAGGACGGCCAGCAGGACGGCCAGCACCACGGAGACCGCCGCCATGAGGTGCAGTCCGGCGTCGGTCGCCGCGTCGGCGTAGGCGAGGGCGATCAGGCTGGACGCCGTGATGGCCCCGATGTACTGGGCGGTGCGCTGGAGCCCGGCCGCCGCGCCGATGCCCTCCTGGGGCGCGTACGCCTGGACGGCCGCCTGGTTGCTCGTCCCGATGAGCCCCTGCGGGGCGCCGAAGCACGCTCCGGCGAACAGCAGGACGGCCAGCGGGGTGCCGTCGGTGAGGAACACCAGGATTCCGGCGCCGGCGGTGAGCAGCAGGCAGGCCGCGGTCAGCGGGGCGCGCAGGCCCTTCGTCCGGGCACCGAGCAGCGAGCAGACGAGCGCCGTGACGGACATGGGCAGCATGAGCAGCCCCGTGTGGCCCGAGGAGAATCCGCGGGCCTCCTCCAGCCACTGCGTGTAGCCGTACATGACGCAGTAGATGAGGAGATAGCTGAGCCCGTGGCGCACGTAGGTGCGCAGCAGGGGGCCGTTGCCCGCCAGCATCCGGATGTCTATGAACGGCTGCGGCGTGCGCAGCTGCCAGCGGATCAGGACGGCCGTCAGCACGGCGAAGGGGGCGAGCAGCCACCACTGCGGGTGGGCGAGGTCGAGCAGGAAGAAGACCAGCAGCGTCAGCGCCGTGGCGAACAGGCCGATGCCGAGGGGGTCCAGGGAGAGCTTCGGCGCACTCCCGTCGGCGGACCGCTCGCGCGGCGGATCGGCGGGGACCCAGAGCAGCGCGGCGCCGAGGGCGAGCAGGGCGATCGGCACGTTGACGGCGAAGATGCCGCGCCAGCCGACGACCGACACGAGCAGCCCGCCGAGGGCGGGGCCGACGGCGGCGCTGCCCAGGGCGGCGAAGGAGAGCCTGGCGAGGACGGGGCGCGGGGTGGGGCGGCCGAGGCGGCGCGACTCGTCGCGCAGGACGGCCATGGCCGCCGGATAGGCGGCGGACGTGCCGACGCCCAGCAGCAGGCGGGAGACGATCAGCGTGCCGAACCCGGGGGCCAGCGCGCCGACCAGCCCGGACGCGATCACGACGACGAGGCCGGCCAGGAAGACCCGCCGCGGGCCGAGGGTGTCGGCGAGCTTGCCGAGGACCGGCTGGGCGACGGCGCTGGCGAGGTAGAGGACGGAGATGAGCCAGGCGGTGTCGGCCGCCCCGATGCCGAAGGAGTGCCCGATGGACACCAGGGCGGTGGAGATCATCGTGGTGTTGAGCGGGTTGAGCAGGGAGCCCATCAGCAGCGGCGCGGTGAGACGCGCGCTGAACCCGGGGCCCGGATCCGCCGGCCCGGCGGGCGGGGTTTCCGCCACCGGTGCGACGGGGCTCAGGTCCGTCCCGTACCGGGTCACTTGTCGACCAGCCGGCCGATGAGCTCGACGGCCTCGGCGAGCGAGCGGCGCTCCGCGCCGTCCAGCTCGGCGGCGATCGCGTCGGCGAGCCAGCTCCGCTTGGCGGCCCGCACGCCCGCCAGCGTGGTGCTTCCCTCCTCGGTGACCGACACGACCGACTTGCGGCCGTCCTCCGGATCGGGTGCGCGGGCGACGAACCCCTGGCTCTCCAGCGCGCCGAGGGTCAGCCGCATCGACTGGGGCCGCACGAGCTCGGCCCGGGCCAGGGCGGCCGTGGTGGCGGGGCCACCGTCCTCGAGCCTGGCGAGGACCGAGCGCTGGGAGGGCGTGAGCAGGCTGTCGGCCGACGAGCTGCGCAGCCGCCTGAGCAGACGGCCGACGACGGCCGAGAGATCCGTGGCCACGCGCTCCGCGCTCGGGTCGCCGGGATGCTGCGACTGAGGGGTCTCGGACGTTTCGGACATGTTCACCACGGTAAAGATGGACAGGGCATCTTGCAAGGCAGCCTGTTCATTATTGGGCAAAGAGCGGATGACGCGCGGAGCGGGGGCCGCTGTTGCCCGTCACCGGGCCCGCGATCTAGGGTGAATGCGCTTTCAGTAGAGGGCCGCCACCCGCAGCAGCGGGTGCTGCGCACGGAGAAGAAGCGGACGGTCGGTCGAGTGAGCGCCCCCACGGTGTACGACGTCGCCGAGCGGTCGGGCGTCTCGATCGCCACGGTGTCCCGGGTCTACCGCAACCCCGACTCCGTGCGCGCCCAGACGCGGGAGAGGGTCCTCCAGGCGGCCCGCGAGCTCGGCTACGTGCCGAGCGGCAACGCCCGGGGCCTGGCCAGTCGCACCACGGGTGTGCTGGGACTCTGCTTCCCCGACTACGCCGATCCGGACGCCGAGGCGGACGCGGAGACCGACAGCGGGGCCGACGACGCGGCGATGCTGTACTCCGACCAGATCATCCGCGGGATGGAGCGGGCGGCGCGCCGCCACGGCTACGCCCTGCTGATCGCCGCCTCCCTGGAGGGCGGGCCGGAGAGCCTCGTCGCGAAGGTCGCGGGGCGGGTGGACGGCTTCGCCGTGCTGGCGCAGACCGTGCCGACCGAGGACCTGGAGGTCATATCGCGCCGGCTCCCGGTGGTGATGCTCGCCGGGCCCCGCGAGATCGACCACCTCGACCACCTCGTCGTCGCGAACGCCGCCGGGGAGCGCGAGCTGGCCCGCCATCTGATCGAGGACCACGGGCTGCGCCGGCTCGCCTTCGTCGGAGGCGAGCCGGACTCCCCCGACGCGGAGGCGCGGTTCCGCGGCTTCCGGGAGGCCTGCCGCGACGCGGGACTGCCGGCCCCCGACGCCCCGGACCTGCGGACCGGGATGATGACCCGGGCCGAGGGCGCCAGGGCGGCCGAGACCCTGCTCGACCGGGGCGCCGAGCGGCCGGACGCGATGCTCTTCGCCAACGACCAGATGGCGGTCGGGGCGCTGCGCGCGCTGGAGCGGCGCGGGGTGCGGGTGCCCGAGGACATCGCCGTGACCGGCTTCGACGGGATCCCCCTGAGCCGGATCGTGCGCCCCTCGCTGACGACCGTGCGGCAGCCCATCCGGCAGCTGGGCGAGCAGGCGGTGGAGTTGCTGGTGCAACGCCTGGCCGATCCGGGCCGCGCCCCGGTCTCCCTGGAGCTGCCCGTCTCCCTGGCCCGCCGCGCGAGCTGCGGCTGCGGCTGATCCCCGGCGGTCCGGAGGCCGCCTCGGAGCCGGATCCGCGTCCCTCGGAGCTGTCGTCCCGGAGCCACTTCCCCCGTAGCCCCCTCAGAGCCACTCCCCGAAGAAGGCCTCGCGTCGCGCGACCAGCCCGGCACTCTCCTCCGCACCGCCCTCATGGGCGAAGTGGCCCGCCCGCAGCACCATCAGCTCCCGGTGCCCCGGCAGCGCGTTGTGCACGGCGAACTGGCCCGGCGGCGGGACCACCGGGTCGAACAGGGCCGCGGCGACCAGCGTCGGCAGCTCCAGGCGCGCCGCGGCTGTCGCCGCGTCGAAGTACCGCAGCACCTCCGTCACCTCGGGGTGCTCGCGGTGATGGGCGCGTACGGACTCACCGCTGCCGACGCCGGGCAGGGTGAGCCGCAGCGGGTGGCTGCCGAAGGTCGGCACGGTGAGCTGCGCGGCGCCGAACCGCTCGTCCCAGGGCAGCGCCAGGGCGCCGAGCCCGCCGCCGAGGCTCTCGCCGAGGTAGCCGAGACGGCCGGGGCCTGCGAGGCCGGGCAGCAGCTCCTGGAGCGCCGACGCCGCGCACCACAGGTCGGCCACGCAGTCGCCGATGACGTAGGTGTCGCGCGAACCGATGCCGTGCAGGACGTGCGTCCCGGCCTCGTCCGGGACGCCTGGCAGCCGGCTCCGGGAGCCCATGCCGCGTACGCAGGGCAGGATCGCGGCGGACCCGGGGAGCGGCAGCGGCACGTCGGGCCCGGCGGACTGCCGGCCGCCGTAGCCGTGTCCGATGACGAAGCCGTGCTCCGCCGGGCCCTCTGCGGGCAGCGCGAGCCAGCCCCCGAGGCGTACGCCTCCGACGGACGTGAAGGTCACGCCGTGCACCCGGACCCCGCCACGCTCCTCCTCGGCCGGGCCCACCTCGGGAGCGGTCGTGACCGCGCGGGCCTCACGGTGACGTGCCCTCCAGAACGGCTCGAAGTCCGCGGGGGCGTCGTCGGGCGCCGGTATCCGCAGCAGGTCGTCGAGCGTCCGGCCGTAGGCGGGGTCGAAGGGGTGGTCGTGCGCGAACGAAGCCATGGCCAGGACAGTAATCGGCCACTGAGTGACCTCCGAATTCCGCCAAACATGCGGAATCGGTCACATCCACTTCAAATCCGCAAACGGTGTGCTTACGGTGCCACGACCGGTCCTCCAGGTGTCGAGCACGTTGCACGAGTGTGACCCAGCACCCCCTTGCGGATTCCCGAGCGACTGCCGCAGAGTGATGTATGCGCTTACAGGCAGCGCATACATTCGGATTGCTCGAGGAGGAGCCCTCCATGTCCCGCACCGCCAGAACCGCCTCCGCCGCCGTCACCGTGGCGCTCGCCCTCGGCCTCTCCGCCTGCGGGAGCTCCGGCGGTGACGACGTCGCCGCGGACGCGAAGCAGACGCTCACCGTCTGGGCCATGGGGGCCGAGGGCGAGAAGCTCGCGGAGGTGGCCGACGTGTACGAGAAGGCCAACCCCAACGTCACCGTGAAGGTGACCCCGGTCGGCTGGGACGTCGCCCACCAGAAGCTCGTCTCCGCCGCCGCGGCCGGCACCATGCCGGACGTGGCACAGATGGGCGGCAGCTACATGGGAGAGTTCGCCGAGCTCGGCGTGCTGGAGCCGGTCGACACCAGGACCTTCGACAAGAAGGACTTCTTCCCCGCCGGCTGGGACCAGGGCGAGGTGGACGGCACCGCGTACGGCGTGCCGTGGTACGTCGACACCCGGGTCCTCTACTACCGCACCGACCTCGCGAAGAAGGCCGGCGTCGACAAGGCGCCCGCCGACTGGCAGGAGATGCGGGACCTGGCGGCCGCGTACCAGGAGAAGGCCGGCACCACGTGGGGCCTGTCCATCCAGCCCAGCGGCCTGGACACGGTGCAGAGCTTCTACTCCTTCCTCTACTCCGCCGGCGGCACGATCCTCGACGACGAGGGCAAGGCGGCCGTCGACAGCCCCGAGGCGGTCAGGGCGCTCAAGGAGTACGGCACGTACTTCGAGAAGGGCCTCTCCGACACGTCGCTGCAGCCGGGCTACGACGTCGTGAAGGACTTCGGCAACGGCCGGGTCCCCATGTTCTTCGGCGGCCCCTGGCACGTCACCCTGCTGAACGAGGGCCAGCCGCAGATCAAGGGCAAGTGGGCCGTGGCCCCCGTCCCGGCGGACAGGACCTCCGCCTCCATGGCGGGCGGCTCCTCCCTGGTGGTCTCCAAGGACAGTGAACACAAGGCCGCGGCCACCGAGTTCGTCAAGTACCTCACGGACACCGAGGGCCAGGCCGACTGGTACGAGCGCACCAAGGACCTCCCCGCGAACACCGCGGCCTGGGACTCCGGGAAGCTTGCGGACGACGCGAATCTGCAGGTCTTCAAGAAGCAGATGGACACCGCCAAGTCCTCGCCGGCCACGGCACGGCTGACGGAGATCACCGACAAGGTCGACCAGGCGATCGCGAAGGTGACGCAGGGGAAGGCCTCCGCCGAGGACGCGCTGAAGACCGCGCAGTCCGAGATCGAAGGCCTCGTGGAGCAGTAGCCATGGGCACCACGACCTCGACGGCCGCGCAGCCGGCCACGCCGAAGGACGGTCCCGGGGCGCTCCCGCCCCGGGCCGGCCGGGACGGGCGGCGGAGCGGGAAGCGCTCGATGGGCGTGCAGAACGCGGCGGGCTGGCTGTTCTCCATGCCCTTCCTCGTCCTGTTCACCGTCTTCATGGCGTTCCCGATCCTCGCCACGCTGCTGATGAGCTTCACCGACTTCGGGCTGCGCAACGTCACGCGCCCCTGGGAAGCGAACTTCATCGGCTTCGAGAACTACACCGAACTGTTCGGTGACGAGAAGTTCCTGAAGTCGCTCTTCAACACGGCGTACTTCGTCGTGGTGGGCGTCCCGCTCACGATCGCGATCGGGCTGGTCGTCGCCGTACTGCTGAACAACGGCATCGACCGGGCGCGGACCTTCTTCCGGGTCGGCTTCTACGCCCCGGTGGTCACGACGATCGTGGCCGTCGCCGTGGTGTGGCGCTTCGTGCTGGACCCGAGCGACGGGCTGATCGCGGGCCTCTTCTCCGAAGTGGGCCTCACCGCGCCGGACTTCCTCGGCTCCGAGGCGCTGGCGATGCCCTCGATGATCGCGATGGCCGTCTGGCGCAACGTGGGCACGGTCATGGTGCTCTTCATCGCCGGTCTGCAGGCCATCCCCACCGAGGTCCGGGAGGCCGCGCGCCTCGACGGCGCCGGGATGTGGCAGGAGTTCCGGGGGATCACGGTGCCGTTGCTGCGGCCGACGCTCCTCTACGCCACGGTGATCACGACCATCGGCTACCTCAACGTCTTCGAGGAGCCCTTCGTGATGACCCAGGGCGGCCCCTCCGACTCCACGCTGACCGTGTCGCTGAACATGTACCGCGAGGGCTTCAACTTCTTCCACATGGGCTACGCGAGCGCCATGGCGTACGTGCTCTTCGTGGTGATCATGGGCATCACGGTGCTGCAGCTCCGACTGCTGAAGGACAACACCAAATGACCGTCGGCCGAGCCCCCGCACGGACGGCGCCCACGGGCACGTCCCGGAACCTGAAGCGTCCTCTGGTCTACGTCCTGCTCTCGCTGGGACTGCTGGTCATGTCGGCGCCGTTCCTCTGGATGGCCGTGTCGTCCTTCAAGACGACGAGCGACCTCTCGGCCAGTCCCCCGGTGTGGATCCCCACCGAGTGGACCCTGGAGAACTTCCGGCAGCTCCTCGACAAGCTGGACCTGCCGCTGTACTTCATGAACTCCGTGATCGTGGCGGTGCTGGTCACCGTCTCGAACCTGGTCTTCTGCTCGATGCTCGGGTACGCCCTGGCCAAGCTGAGGTTCGTCGGCCGCGACAAGATCTTCGGGGTGGTCCTGGGCGCCCTGATGGTGCCCGGGAACCTGATGCTGCTGCCGCTGTTCGTGCTGATGAGCAAGTTGAAGCTGATCGACTCGTACGCCGGCCTGGTGCTGCCCTTCGCCGCCGGGGCCTTCGGGGTCTTCCTGATGCGGCAGTTCATGCAGTCGATCCCGGACGAGCTGCTGGAGGCGGCCCGGATGGACGGCGCCGGCGAGTGGTACATCTTCTGGCGGATCGTCATGCCGCTGGTGAAGCCCGCTCTCGCGACGCTCTCGATCTTCACCTTCCTCGGCTCCTGGAACAACTTCGTCTGGCCGCTGATCGCGACCAACGACCCCGGCAAGTACACGCTCCCGGTGGCCCTGGCGACCTTCGCCACCGACCCCAACAAGGCGGGCGGTTCCAACGGCATGCTGATGGCCGGGGCCTTCCTGGTCGTACTGCCGGTACTGATCCTCTTCATCGCCCTGCAGCGGCACTTCACCCAGGGCATCGCCACGGCCGGCATGAAGTAGCCCGCCCGCCCGGTACGCACACGAGGCCGCACCCCGCGCCGCGGCCGCGCCCCTCCACGCACAGAAAGACACTCCGCGATGACGCACGCCCCTGTCCCGTTCCCCGAAGGCTTCCTGTGGGGGGCCTCCACGGCCGCCCACCAGATCGAGGGCAACAACACCAACAGCGACTGGTGGGTCAAGGAGCACTCCGCCGGCACCCACATCCAGGAACCCAGCCTGGACGCCTGCGACAGCTACCACCGGTGGTCCGAGGACATGGACCTGCTGGCCTCCCTCGGCTTCACCGACTACCGCTTCTCGATCGAGTGGGCGCGTATCGAGCCCGCCGAGGGCCGGTTCTCCCGTGCCGAGCTTGCGCACTACCGCCGCATGGTCGAGGGTGCGATCGCCCGCGGGCTGCGCCCGATGGTCACGCTGCACCACTTCACGGTGCCGCAGTGGTTCGAGGCGCGCGGCGGCTGGACCGCGGACGGCGCCACCGAGCTGTTCGCCCGGTACGTGGCGGCCTGCGCGCCGGTGATCTCCGAGGGCGTCAGCCATGTCTGCACGATCAACGAGCCGAACATGATCGCCGTCATGGCCGGCCAGGCGAAGCGCGGCGACATCGGCTTCCCGCCCGCCGGGCTGCCCACCCCGGACGACGAGACCACCGAGGCGGTCATCGCCGCGCACCACGCGGCGGTGAAGGAGGTCCGGGCGATCGACGCCGGGATCCAGGTCGGCTGGACCATCGCCAACCAGGTCTACCAGGCCCGCCCGGGAGCCGAGGAGGTCACCGCCGCCTACCGGTGGCCGCGCGAGGACGTCTTCATCGAGGCCGCCCGGGGCGACGACTGGATCGGCGTCCAGTCCTACACCCGCACGGAGATCGGCGCCGACGGCCCGGTCCCCGCGTCCGACGACGTCGAGCGGACGCTGACGCAGTGGGAGTACTACCCCGCCGCCGTCGGGCACGCCCTGCGCCACACCGCCGAGGTCATCGGCACCGGCATGCCGCTGATCGTCACGGAGAACGGCATCGCCACCTCCGACGACACCCGCCGCGTCGCCTACTACACGGGCGCGCTGAACGAGGTCGCCTCCGCGATCGAGGACGGGCTGAACGTCCAGGGCTACCTGGCGTGGAGCGCCCTCGACAACTACGAGTGGGGCTCGTTCCGGCCGACGTTCGGCCTGATCGGCATCGACTGGGAGACCTTCGAGCGGACCGCGCGCCCCTCGGCCGAGTGGCTGGGCTCCCTCGGCCGCACCCGCGAACTGCCCCGCACCGCCGGCTGAGACCGGCCCCCTGACAGGGATCGCCTGACGGCTCCCTGCGGTACGGGAGCCGCCGTCCCCTGACCGGCGGCGGCTCCCGCACCGCGCCCCCGCACCACCCTCCGCACTTCCGCGGCGCCGCGCCCCCCGCCGCCCCTCCACCGGCCGGGTCGCGGGCGGACGAAGGCGGACATAGCCTCCCAGATGTGACGCCGCCAGCGAGCCGTACCGGGATGTCCCGGCCTTCGATACCCGGCAGGATCCTCGTCGCCGCCCTGACGGCGGTGCTCTGGATCTCCCTGCCGGGCGGCCGGGACGCCCGGGCCGAGGACCCGGTCGCCCTCTCCCGTGACGGGCAGATCACCGACAAGGTGCGGGCGCTCGGCGACCGCGAGCCACAGGTGGAAGCCGCCCTCGACCGCCTGTTCGAAGAGCGGCAGGTGCAGCTGTTCGTGGCGTACGTCCGTGACTTCTCCGGCCGCGACGCCCAGACCTGGACCGACGAGACCGCGAACCGCAACGGCCTCGGCCAGGAGGACGTGCTGCTGGCGGTGGCCACGCACGACCGGCAGTACGCCTACTCCGTCGACCAGGGGTCGCGGCTCACCGACGCCCAGCTCCGGGACGTGGCGAGGACGGCCGTCGAACCGGCTCTCCGGCAGAACGACTGGGCCGGGGCCGCGATCGGTGCCGCCGACGGCTACGCGGCGGTCCTCGCCGGCGATCCCGTGCCGGCCCCCGCCGTCACCCCGGGCGCGGCGGACCCCGGAGGCACCGACGGCGGCGCGTCGGTGAATCTGATCGTGCCGCTGGCCGTGGTCGCCGTCGCGGGCGCGGTCGCGTTCCTCGCCTTCACCCGCCGCAGACGGCGTACGGCGACCCGGACGACCCCGGCGGCCGGCGGCTGGGGCCGTGGGGGCGGAGCGGCGGCCGAGCCCGCGGTCCCGCTGCCGGAGCTCGACGCGCGGGCGAGGGAGGACCTGGTCGACACGGACGACTCCGTGCGCACCAGCGAGGAGGAGCTCGGCTTCGCGACGGCCCAGTTCGGCGAGGAGGCCGCCGCCCCGTTCGCCGAGGCCGTCGCGCACGCCAAGAGCGAGCTGACGGCCGCGTTCCGGGTGCGGCAGCAGCTGGACGACGCCTTCCCCGAGGACGACACGGAACGGCGCCGCATGCTCGACGAGATCGTCAGCCGCTGCGCGGACGCCAACGGGCGTCTGGACGCCGTGTCGGAGGACTTCGACCGGCTGCGGGCACTCGAACAGACGGCGCCCCGGGCCGTGAGCACCGCCGAGACTACCTTCCGCGAGCTGATCGCCCGTGTCTCCGCCACGGAGACGGCCCTCGCCACGATGCGCGAACGGTACGCGGAGTCGGCCACCGCTCCGGCTGCCGGGGACATCGAACAGGCCAAGGACCGGCTGGTCTTCACCACCTCCACCCTCAACCAGGCCCGCCAGGCCGTGGACAGCGGGAACAACTCCGAGGCCGCGGTGTACGTCCGTGCCGCCGAGGGAGCCATCAAGCAGGTCTCCACCCTGGTGGACGGCGTCGACCGGCGGGCCGGTGAGCTGGCCGAGGCGGCGGGGAAGCTGCCGGGCGCGCTCACCGAGACGGAGACGGACCTGGCCGACGCCAGGGGGCTGCTCGACGGCACCCCGGAGGGTGTGCCGACCGCGGACCTGCGGGGCAGGGTCGCCCGCGCCGAGGCGGTGGTCGCGGACGTGAGGGGCGAGACGGCCTCCGGACCGTACGACCCCGTCGACGCGCTGCGCAGGGTGGAGGAGGTGGACGCGACCCTGGACGAGGCGCTCACCGGGGCACGCGAGCAGGAGCACGGCGATCAGCGGGCCCGTTCGCTCCTCGACCGGGCCATGCTCACCGCCCGGGCGGCGATCGGCGCGGCCGCCGACCACATCACCACCAACCGGGGAGCGGTCGGCAGCCAGGCGCGCACCCGGCTCGCGGAGGCCCAGCGGCGCTGGGAGAGAGCCGGGCAGCTGTCGGAGGCCGGCGACCCCCAGGCCGCCCTGGCCGAGGCGCAGCAGGCGGACGCGCTGGCGGCGCAGGCGCGGAGCCTCGCCGAGCAGGACGTACGCGACTACCGCGACCGGAGCGGCTTCGGCGGCCCGCGCGGCGGGGGCGGGGCGGGCGGCGCCGTGCTGGGCGGGATCATCCTCGGCGGGCTGCTGGGCGGGGGGCGCGGCGGTGGCACGCGAGGAGGCTTCGGCGGCGGATTCGGCGGTTCCGGGGGCGGGTTCGGAGGGGGACCGGGCAGCTTCGGCGGCGGGGGGACCCGCGGCCGGCGGGGCGGCGGGGGCCGCTTCTGAGGGCGCGCGTCCGCCGGCGTCACCGGCTCACGTACGACGAGATCCCGCACAAGGAGAGGTGTCATGAGCAAGCAGACCGTCCTCGGCCGCGTCACCCAGCTGGCGCGGGCCAACATCAACGCCCTGATCGACCAGGCGGAGGACCCGCAGAAGATGCTGGACCAGCTGATCCGCGACTACACGGACAACATCGCGGAGGCCGAGCAGGCGGTGGCCGCCACCATCGGCAACCTGCGGCTGATGGAGGAGGACCACCGGGAGGACGTCGACGCGGCCAGGGAGTGGGGCCGGAAGGCACTGGCCGCCAGCAGGAAGGCCGACGAGCTGCGGGCCGCCGCGGCGGGCGCGGAGGCCGACACGTTCGACAACCTCGCGAAGGTGGCCCTGGGACGGCAGCTCCGGTCGGAGCAGGAGGCGAAGACGGCCGAGCCGACGATCGCGTCGCAGACCGTGGTGGTGGACAAGCTGAAGTCGGGCCTGGACCAGATGAAGGAGAAGCTCACGCAGCTGAAGTCCAAGCGGGACGAACTGGTCGCGCGCGCCGCGTCCGCCCGGGCGCAGAACCGGATGATGGACGCGGTCAAGAGCATCGACGTCATGGACCCGACGAGCGAGCTCGGCCGCTTCGAGGACAAGGTGCGGCGCGAGGAGGCGAGGGCGGTGGGCAAGCAGGAACTCGCCGCGTCGTCCCTGGACGCCCAGTTCGAGCAGCTGGACAGCCTCGGAGACAGCGCGGAGATCGAGGCCCGGCTCGCCGCCCTCAAGTCCGCCTCGTGAGCGGAGCCCGCTCCGGAGGGCGGCCGGGACGTCCGCGCACGCCCGGTCAGTACATGCTCAGCAACTGCTCCACGGAGAGTTCCGCGGCGGGCTCTCCGTCGGGCAGCGCCAGCTCGAACCAGACCGTCTTGCCGCGCGGGGTGCGGCGCGAGCCCCAGGCCGCGCTGAGCAGCCCGACCAGTTGCAGTCCACGCCCGCCCTCGTCCGTGTCGCGTGCGCGCCGGCGCCGCGGCTGGACGAGGCCCGCGTCCCAGACCTCGCAGACGAGCGTGCGGTCACGGAGCAGCCTGAGGCGTATCTCGCCCTCGCCGTAGCGCAGGGCGTTGGTGACGAGTTCACTGACGAGCAGCTCGGTGGTGTCCACCAGGTCGTCCAGGCCCCAGGCGGTGAGCTGGTCGCGGGCCAGCTCCCGTGCGCGGGCGACGGAACGCAGCTCACGGGAGAGCCGCCAGTCCCCCACGGCGTCCGGTGCCAGGCCCTGGATACGGGCCATCAGCAGGGCGATGTCGTCCTCGCCGTGCCGGGTGTCGAGTGTCGTCAGCACGTGGTCGCAGACGTCCTCGAGCGGCTGGGACGGCTCGGCGAGGGCGTGCCGGAACGCGTCGAGGCCCTCGTCCAGCGGGTGGTCGCGGGACTCGACGAGCCCGTCGGTGTAGAGGGCGAGGAGGGACCCCTCCTTGAGCTCCACCTCGACCTCCTCGAAGGGTTCGCCGCCGACGCCGAGCGGCATGCCCGGCGGTACGTCCAGGAGCAGGGCGGGCTCGCCCGGCTCGGCGACCACCGGCGGGAGGTGCCCGGCGTTGGCGAAGGTGCACCGCCGGGTGACCGGGTCGTACACCGCGTACACGCAGGTCGCCAGGTAGACCTCGGAGAGGTCGGCCTCGCGCGACTTGTGGGCGGCCCGCGAGGGCCACTGGGCGCCGCCGCCCGCGCCGAAGCCGTCGCTCCGCTCGCCGCCGCCGGGGGTGCCGAGACCGCGCGCCACCTCGTCCAGGGCGGAGAGCACCTCGGCGGGTTCCAGGTCCAGGAGGGCCAGCGTGCGTACGGCGGTGCGCAGTTCGCCCATGGCGACGGCGGCCCGCAGTCCACGGCCCATCACGTCGCCGACGACCAGGGCCGTGCGGTGTCCGGGGAGCTCGATCACGTCGAACCAGTCGCCGCCGACCTCGGTGGCCGTGTTGCCCGGGAGGTAGCGGCAGGCGATGTCGAGGCCCGCCGCCTCGGGATCGCCGGGCGGGAGCAGACTCCGCTGGAGGATCAGCGCCCGCTCGTGTTCTCGGCGGTAGAGGCGGGCGTTGTCGATGCAGACCGCGGCGCGGGCCGCGAGCTCGGTGGCCAGGGCGCGGTCCCGCTCGCCGAAGGGCTCGCTGCCCTTGGTGCGGGAGAACTGGACGAGGCCGACGACGATGTCGTGCGCGACCATCGGCACGGCGAGGGTGGAGTGGACGAACCCGCGCTCGTCCCCCGGCACGTCCTCGACGCGCCCGGTGCGCAGGGCGACGGCGCAGGGGGAGTGGAAGGGGTAGCGGTGGACCGAGCCGAGAGCGGGCTGCCCCGAGTCCCCGGCGTCGGCGCCGACACCGGGGAGGACACCGGGCAGGGCGTCGGACACGGCGCTGGCATGGGCCACCCGGCGCAGCTCCGCCGAGCCGGTGCCGGACTCCTGATGGTGCCTGCCCCAGCTGGCGGGTGAGGCCTCCTCACCGGTGAGCAGCCCCTGGTACAGGTCGACGGAGGCGAGGTCGCAGAAGCCGGGCACGGCGACGTCGAGCAGTTCCCGGGCGGTGGTCTCCAGGTCGAGGGAGTTGCCGATGCGCGCGCTGGCCTCGTTGAGCAGGGCGAGGTTGCGCCGGGCGCTGGCCGCCTCACGGGCGGCGATGTGCCGTTGCGTGACGTCGGTGGCGAGTCCGGCGATGCCGACGGGGCGCCCGGATCCGCTGTGCACCCGGTAGAGGTTCATGGACCAGTGACGCCGGCCCAGGGAGCCGGGCGGGGTGCCGACGAGCTGGAGGTCGGTGACCGCCTCGCCGGTCTCCAGCACCCGCTCGAGGGTGGCGGAGAGACGCTCGGCCTCGGGGCGGGCCAGGTAGTCCTCCACGGTGCGGCCCCGATGGTCGTCGGCCTCGCCCCCGAAGACGGTGGCGAAGCGCTTGTTGGCCCGCACGACGGCGAAATCGGTACCGAAGAGGACGAAACCGAAGGGAGATTGACCGAAAATCGCCTGCGAGGCGGCGAGGTCCGTCTCGATGCGGCGCAGCGCTCTGACATCCACGACGATACAGAGGGCGGCGCGCTCACCGGCTCCCGTCTCGCTCGGCATGACATAGATCTCGGCGAGACCGCGGACCGCGTTCTCGCCCGGGATCCGGAACGGGACGAGGCCCGTCCACTCCTTGCCGTCGAGTATCTCGCCGACCCGCCTGTGGGCGTCCGGGCGCAGTTCGGCGGGCATGAACGCCTCGACCGGGTCCCTGCCCACCACCTCGTCGGAGGCCATGCCGAAGAGACCGGCGGCCCGCCGGCTCCACTGCTCGATCAGCCCGTCGGGCCCGATCGAGAATGAGGCGACCCTGATGTAGTCATAGATCGAGCCAGGCGGGCTGCTCTGCCACATGACGTCGCCCGCTGTCCCAGGTATCTCGCTCACGCGACCGTCCCCTCCAGCTCACACACCGGACCGGTCCTGCCCGCAGTATTCAGCACTACGGGCCCCACCGGCACGGCGTTCACGATCACAGCACGGTCTCAGTCCCTTTCAGCCAGGTTCTGCCCGACCTCCGGTGATCGCTGTGCGTCCCTCCCCACTCCTAACCAGGCAGAGCGAGCTCGAACCACACGGTCTTGCCGCTCTTTCCGCGCCGGGTTCCCCAGCGGCGTGCGGAACAAGCCACGAGCTGCAGTCCGCGCCCTCCCTCGTCCTCGGGTCCGGCACTGCGTTCGGTGGGCGGTTCCGGAACCGGATCGGAGACTTCCACCAGCAGACCGTGACCGTCGGCCCCCCGTCCGGGCGCGTCACCGTCGGGGTGCGGCCGCACCAGCCGGACACCGATGGGGCCCGAGGCGTAGCGCAGGGAGTTGGTCACCAGCTCGCTGACGAGCAGGACGGCGAGGTCGCCCACCGCGGCGTCGTACCCCCAGGAGTGCAATGCGTCACGGACCGCGTGCCTGGCGCCGCGCACGGAGCCCGGCACCGCCGGAAAGCTCCACTCGGCACGGTCGCCGTCGGTATCGGTCACGCCGATCACTTCCCAGGGCCGGCAGCAAGGGCGCGCCCTGTTCAAAAGGGCCTAACCGGCACATACCCGATAAACGTCGCAACTTATCGCGCACCGCGACGCATGGTGCGTACGGGTGCACGTCCTCGGCCGAAGCGGTACGGGGAAGCTGATGCGCCGCCCCTCCCGGCCAGGCCTGGGGGGCGCACGGCCTCACCTCCGCCACCACCGACGCGCCCTCGACGCGGGCTCCTCAGCCTCGCGGCGTCTCCCGCAGGCGGCGCACCGCCTCGGCCACGGCGGGGCGGTCCTGGTCGAGCCAGTCGACGTCGCCCGTCTCGTCCGGGGCGAGCCAGCGCAGCTCGTCGTGGTCCTCCAGGGGCGCGGGCTCGCCGGACAGCAGCCGGACCGTCCAGACCTGGAGCACGTAGCCGGGTTTCAGCGGCCACTCCCCCGGGATGCGCTCCAGCGGCTCCGTCTCCACGCCGAGCTCCTCCCGGAGCTCCCGCACGAGCGCCTGCTCGCCGCTCTCCCCCGGCTCCTGCTTGCCGCCCGGCAGCTCCCAGCGCCCTGCCAGTTCCGGCGGGGCGCTGCGGCGGGCGGCCAGGAGCCGCCCGCCGTCGCAGACGGCTCCGGCCACCACCACGGAATCACTCATGTGCCGGAGCGTAGCCGGTGGATCTTCAACCGCTACGGGTGCGCGCTCCGGCTCGTTCGCTCCACCCAGTACAGCTGCTTGTGTCCGTGCCGGTCGAGGCCGTCCGCGATCTTCTGCGCCTCGTCCTGCGTCGCATAACGGCCGACGCGGTACCTGTTGCCGTTGTCGTCCTGTCTGATCACCAGCCAGGCGAGCACGGCACCGCTGTCCGTCATGGCGTCCCTCCCCAGCATCTCGCCCCTCTCCCCACTGGCGTGCACGTCTCTAAGGATCCCCAGGAAACCGCAGTACGCATATGCCCGAGCGTACGCCTGACCTTCACTCAACGGATGCGGGTTTACACAAAGAGACACGCATCCGGCCATACCAAAGGGGGCGCACTCTCCCGAGTGCGCCCCCTCTCGTCCAGTCGGCCGGGGTCGTTCAGCCGGCCGGGGTCCGCACGGTCGGCATCGGCATCATCACCGGGCCTGCCGCCGGTGCCGCACGGCAGACGTCCCCGCACTCCGCGTCCAGCGAGCAGCACAGGGAGCAGATCGGGCCGGACTGCACCGGGCAGTCCGCGATGTCCGGCAGTTCGTAGGCGGTCTCGCACACCGCGCAGGTGTGGGTGGCGGTGATGTCGGCGATCTCGACGTCCGGGCCGTTCACCGGGTTCGGCCGGGCCAGGTAGTACTTCCCCTTCGTCAGCCAGGCGATCAACGGGCAGAGGACCAGGGACAGTCCGGCCGCGATGAAGGTGGAGAAGGCCTCGGCGTACCGGCCGAAGAGCCCGAAGAAGGCGAGGATCGAGACGGTCGACGCGATCACCATGGCACCGAAGCCGGCCGGGTTGACGGCGTAGAGGTAGGCGCGCTTGAACTCGATGTAACGGGGGCTCAGCCCGATCCGTTTGTTGATGACCAGGTCCGCGGCGACGGCCGCGATCCAGGCGATGCCCACGTTCGAGTAGAAGCCCAGCAGCTTGTTGAGGGCCGCGAACATGTTCATCTCCATCAACGTCAGCGCGATGACGAGGTTGAGGAAGATGTACCAGACCCGGCCCGGGTGCTTGTGCGTGATCCGGGAGAAGAAGTTCGACCAGGACAGCGAGCCGCTGTAGGCGTTGGTCACATTGATCTTGATCTGGGAGACGATCACGAAGAGGGCCGCGGCCGGGAGGGCGAAGGAACCGAGCCACGGCTTCAGCGCCTCGATCTGCGGGGCGATCGGCTCCAGGGCGTGCGTCTTGCCGACCGCCTCCAGCGCGACGAAGGCGAGGAAGGCGCCCCCGATCTGCTTCGCGGCACCGATGATGACCCAGCCGGGGCCCGCGGCGAGGACGGCGAGGTTCCACCGGCGCCTGTTGGCCTCGGTCTTGGCGGGCATGAAGCGCAGGTAGTCGGCCTGTTCGCCGATCTGGGCGATGAGCGAGAGCGCGACCCCCGTACCGAGCCCGAAGGCGATCCAGGAGAAGCCCGGGCTCGCCCCCTCGGTGCCCGTGAAGGAGCCGAACGCGCCCCAGGAGTCCGGCGCTTCGACGGCGAGCACCACGAAGGGCAGCACCATGCCGATGATCCAGACCGGCTGGGTCCAGGCCTGCACCTTGGCCAGCGCGCCCATACCCCGGAACACGATCGGGATGACGATCAGCGTGGTGACCAGATAGCCGAGCTCGACGGGGAGCCCGACGGCCTGGTGCATGGCCTGCGCCATGATCGAGCCTTCGAGGGCGAAGAAGATGAAGGTGAAGGACGCGTAGATCAGCGAGGTCAGGGTCGAGCCGAAGTATCCGAAGCCCGCCCCGCGGGTGACCAGGTCCATGTCCAGGCCGTACTTCGCACAGGCGCGGGCGATCGGGATGCCCGTGAGGAAGATGATCGCCGCGGCGGCCAGGATCGAGGCGAACCCACTGGTGAATCCATAGGTGAAGACGATCGACGCACCGATCGCGAAGTCGGCCAGATACGCGATGCCGCCGAGCGCGGTCCCCGCGACCATCGAGGGTGACCAGCGCCGGAAGGAGTGCGGCGCGTAGCGGAGCGAGTAGTCCTCGCGGCTCTCGTCGGCCGCGAGCTTGGCGTAGCTGCGCCGGGGCGCCCCGGGGCCGTCCTGCGGCTCCGGCAGCGGTGCCTCGCCCGTCGTGGGCGTTGCGATGTCCGTCATCGATGGCTTCCCGTTCGTCGGTCCGGTGTGCGGTGACCCACGGGAAGCTAAGACTTGGACATGACAAGCCGTGACGGCGGACGGTTGCCCGCCGGTTACGGGGGGCGCGGGGGTGTTAACTCCGGATCACGCGCGGCGGACAGTCCGTCGCCCCCAGCGGTCACGGCGACCGCCCCACCTGTCACCACAGCCGCCCCAGCCGTCACTTGACTGGCAGATGGTAGGCAATCCGGTAGCGGTCGGCGGGGACGACCACATCGGCCGTCTCGACCGCGCGCCCCGACGCGTAGTACGTCCGCCCGATCACCATCACCACGTGCCCCGGCACGCCTCCGAGCGCCAGGAGTTCCTCCGCCAGCCCCGGACGCGCGCCGACCTCCTCCGCGACGTTGTCCACGACGACGTCGATCGCCGCCATGCGGTCGACCACGCCGCAGCCGCCGAGGGGACCTTCCTCCGGAAGCATCACCGGGGTGCGCCCCGTGACGGCCAGGGGCTCCCAGGACGTGGACAGCATCATCGCCTCGCCCGCCTCCCGGAAGACGTACCTCGTGCGCATCACCCGGTCGCCCGGCTCGATCCCGAGCCGCTCGGCGATCTCGGCGCTCGCCCCCTCCTGCTCGCTGCGGGACTCCCAGGTGCCCCGCACCCCTTCCGCCGTCTGCTCCTGACGGAACGGGCTGGCCCCCGCCCCCGGCCGGTAACCGGAGCGGGCGATGCGGCGCGGGACGGGGCGCGCGCGCACGTAGGTGCCCGAGCCCGACCGGCCCTCGACGAGGCCCTCGGCCATCAGCACCTTGCGCGCCTCCAGCGCCACGGTGTCCGAGACCCCGTACTCCTCACGGATACGGGCCTGCGACGGCAGGCGGGTATGAGGCGGCAGCGCGCCATTGACGATCTTCTCCCTGAGATCGCTCGCCACGCGCAGATAGGCGGGCTGCTCACCGAAAGGCACAGGCCACTCCCAACAGGTTGACAGACAGCAACAGCGTCGCAACCGTGGGTTGAGTACCGCAAGCACGGGCCAGAGTTTCACTCGAAGTGATGATTCCCCGCCCACCTGCGCATACCTGACCCAGGTATGCGCGGATGACCCGCGAACCCTTGACCATTTTTGGTCCAGACCAATACCTTCCTGTGCACAGCACGGCTCCCGAACGCCTTCCAGCACACGGACAACTCCCCCGCGACCAGCGCGGAACCAGCACCCGGAACCCGTCCAGGACCACGCACAGGAACGAGCCCCATGCGCCGAAGAACCCTGACCGGTCTGACCACCGCCGCCTGCGCCCTCACCCTGCTCGCCGGCCTCGCCCCCGCCGCCACGGCCGGTCCGGCCGGCCACGACCGCGGGCCGGGCCACCACGACCGCGCGTACCGCACCGTCGGCTACTTCACCCAATGGGGCGTCTACGGGCGCGACTTCCAGGTCAAGGACCTGGAGACCAGCGGCACCGCCGGAAAACTCACCCACATCAACTACGCGTTCGGCAACGTCAGCGCCGAGGGCCGCTGCTTCACGGGCAACGTGCCCGGCGAGGCGGACGCCTGGGCGGACTACGCCCGTCCGCTGGACGCCGCGGGATCGGTCGACGGCGTCGCCGACACCGACACGCAGGCGCTCGCGGGCAACTTCAACCAGCTGCGCGAGCTCAAGGCCGCGCACCCCGGGCTCAAGGTGATGATCTCCCTGGGCGGCTGGAGCTGGTCCACCCACTTCTCGGACGCGGCCCGCACCGCCGCCTCCCGCAAGGCCCTCGTCTCCTCCTGCATCGACCTGTACATCAAGGGCAACCTGCCGGTGGACGGCGCGCGCGGAGGTGACGGATCGGCGGCCGGCCTCTTCGACGGCATCGACCTCGACTGGGAGTGGCCGGGCTCGGCCGGCGACACGGACACGGTGTACCGCCCCGAGGACAAGAAGAACTTCACGGCCCTGGTCCACGAGTTCCGCACCCAGCTCGACGCCTACGCGAAGAGCGGCCGGAAGGGCAGGGCGAAACACTACGAGCTGTCCGCCTTCGTCCCCACGGCCCCCGCCAAGATCGACGCGGGCTTCGACGTGCCGCGCATCATGCGGGACTTCGACTTCGTCAACCTCCAGGGCTACGACTTCCACGTCTCCGGCGAGAAGTCGACCGCCCAGCAGTCGGCGCTGTACGCCAAGGGCGACTTCAGCGTCGACCAGACGGTCCGTGACTGGATCAGGCGCGGCGCGCCGGCCCGCAAGCTCGTGATGGGCATGCCGTTCTACGGCCAGGGCTGGACCGGTGTCACCGGCGGCGGCGACGGGCTCGGACAGCCGGCGACGGCGCCCGCGCCGGCCACGTACGCCGCCGGCTACGAGGACTACAAGGCGCTGAGGAAGCTGGCCGATTCGGGGCAGTACACCGTGCACCGGGACACCCGCAACGGCCATGCCTGGCTGTTCGACGGCACGACCCTGTGGACGTACGACGACCCGCAGGTGCTGCGCGCCAAGACCTCGTACATCCGCGAGCGCGGGCTCGGCGGGGCGATGTTCTGGTCCCTGGACGGCGACACGGAGGACGGCGAGCTGATGACCGCGGTCGACCGGGGTCTGGGCCGGCGCTGACTCCCGGTGGGGCCGCGCGGGACTCCGCGCGGCCCCACCGGTGCTGGATCCGATGCGTGCCGGCGCCCTACATTCGCCCCATGTCCGATGCACCGGTGCCCACGGCGGCCTACCTCTGTCCCCGGGACGGGGAGCGGGCCGCACCCACCACGACGGCTTGGTGCTGCCCGGTCTGCGGGGGCCCCTGGGACCTCGACACCACCGCCCTGCGACCGGTCCGTCCCGACGCCCTGAACAGCCGCGTCAATTCACTGTGGCGCTACGAGGAGGCTCTCCCCCTCGCCGGGCCGGCCGTCTCCCTCGGCGAGGGGCGGACCCCGCTCGTACCGCTCACGGACCGGGTCTCGGCCAAGCTCGACTTCCTGATGCCCACACTCTCCTTCAAGGACCGCGGCGCCGTGATGCTGGCCGAACTGGCCCGCAGACTGTCCCCGGACCGGGTCGTCGCGGACAGCAGCGGCAACGCGGGGACGGCCGTCGCCGCGTACTGCGCCCGGGCAGGGCTGGCGTGCACGGTGTACGTCCCCGAGGGGACCTCGCCCAAGAAGACCGAGCAGATCCGCGCCCACGGCGCCCGACTGGAGACCGTGCCGGGCGGCCGCGAGGCCACGGCCCGGGCCGCCCGCGCCGCCGCAGGGGCTCCCGGCACCTTCTACGCCTCGCACGTCTTCAACCCGTACTTCCTGCACGGCACGAAGACGTACGTCTACGAGATCTGGGAGGACCTGGGCTGCACCCTGCCCGACGCCATCGCCGTCCCCGTCGGCAACGGCACCCTGCTCCTGGGTGCGGCGCTCGCCACCTCGGAGCTCCTCGCCCACGGGCTGATCGACCGCCGCCCCGCGCTGATCGCCGTACAGGCCGAGGCCGTGTCCCCGCTGGCCGCCGCGTTCCGGGCGGGGGCCGAGGAGCTGTCCGGTGCCCCGGAGCAGGCGGCGCCCACGCTCGCCGAGGGGATCGCCATCCCCCGCCCGCCGCGCGCGCGGCAGATCCTGGCGGCCGTCCGGGAGTCGGGCGGCACCTTCCTCACGGTGACGGAGGACCAGATCCGCACGGCGCAGAGGGATCTCGCCGCACGGGGTCTCTTCGTCGAGACGACCGGGGTCGCCTGCTGGGCGGCCGTGGGCGGCGAGACGGAGCGGAGCGTGGTCGTCCCGCTCTGCGGGGCCGGCCTCAAGACGGGCCTCGCCGTCTGAGTGCGGCGGGACGGCCCTTCGGGCTCCGGCGACCGCGGGGCGGTAAGTCGACCGCGGGGCGGTAAGTCGACCGCGGGGCGGTCAGTCGGCCGCGGGGCGGTCAGTCCGTCCAGTACGTGTCGTGCCGGAAGAAGAACTCCGCCCGCTCCTTCTCCGGCCAGTCGGAGACCTGGCCCACCTTCTCGAAGTACTCCTCGCGGGGCGCCCCCGGGGTGAAGAGCAGCAGCATCGAGGCGGGTTCCCCGGAGTCGTTGCGGAAGGCGTGCAGGCCGCCCTGGGGCACGTACACGAAGTCGCCCGGCACGGTGTCGGCCCACCGCTCGCCGTCGTGGATCCGGACCGTCCCGCCGAGGATGAAGAACGACTCCGAGATCGACCGGTGGAAGTGCTCGGCCGGGCCGCCCGCCCTGGGTGCCATGTCGATCCGGTAGAGGCCGAACGCGCCGTGCGTCGACTCCGAGGTGGCCAGGTAGTGGGTGCTGCCGCCGGAGCGCGTCAGCAGATTCGGGGTGGTGTCCGCCGGGCGGTACTGCGCGCTGATCTCGCCCGCACCGTCGGTGTACACAGGTTCCGGGTACGACATGCCGTCCTCCTGACCCCGGCCTGGACCGGTCCGCTCGTCCCGCGCGCCGGTACCGCACCGGCGGCGCGGGCTTCCCTACCTTCGGGGGGTGAGCCTCACGCGCATCTCCCTCATCGCGCCCCTGATCGTGGGCACGCTCATCGCCCCTCCGCCCCCGCTCTCGTACGCCGCCGGTCCTGCCCCCGCTCCCGTGTGCGGGGAGCCCGGGACGACCACCGACGCCTCCTGGGCGCCGACGTCCACCACCTTCGGCGAGGCCGGAGGATACGACCCCTATGTCGGCAACGGGTACCTGGGCCACCGCGTGCCCGCCACCGGCGCCGGTTACGCCGCCACGGGCGGGAGCACGGGCTGGCCCCTCTACACCCCACGGTACGACGGGGCCTTCGTCTCCGGGCTGTACGCCCGTGACGAGGGCCTCGCCGAGGGCCGCGAGGTGATCGCCGCGCTGCCGTCCTGGACCACGCTCGACGTGCGCGTCGGCTCCGAGACGTACGGCTCCGCCACCCCCGCCGGCCGGATCTCGCACTACCGGCAGACCCTCCACCTGCGCTGCGGCGTCGTGGTCACCTCCCTGCGCTGGACCACGGCGGACGGCCGCGCGACGGACCTGTCGTACGAGGTCCTGGCCGACCGCTCCGACGTGCACACCGGCGCCGTACGCCTGCGGATGACCCCGCGCTGGAGCGGCACGGCGACCGTCACGGGCCGGCTGGACGGACGCGGGGCACGGCGGGTCGCGGTGGCCGGCGACGGCACGTTCACCACGCTCGGCACGGGCACGGAGGGGGCGATCGCCCAGCGGGGCACCGTCGACGCCCGCACGGTCGGGGTGCGGGCGGGACGCTCGTACACCTTCGAGAAGTTCGTCGGTGTCGACACCGCGCTCACCTCCCGCACCCCGCGCGCCTCCGCCGAGGCCGCCGCCGGGCGCGCGGCACGGCGCGGCTGGCCGGGAGTCCTCTCCGCCAACGCGGCGGCCTGGCGTGGGGCCTGGGCGTCCGACGTCAGGACGCCGGGCGGCCCCGACCTCCAGGCCTGGCTGCGGGCCGCCCGGTACGGGCTGCTCGCCAACACCCGGCCGGGCTCCTCGGACAGCATCGCCCCGGCCGGGCTCACCAGCGACAACTACGCGGGCATGGTGTTCTGGGACGCCGAGACCTGGATGTATCCGGCGCTGCTGGCCACCCGCCCCGAACTGGCCCGCACGGTCGTCGAGTACCGCTACCGCACCCGGGCCGCCGCCCGCGCGAACGCCCGGAAGCTGGGGTACGAGGGGCTGTTCTACGCCTGGACCAGCGCGAGCAGGGGCGATCTGGACGCCGAGTGCCAGAGCTGGGACCCGCCCCACTGCCTGACCCAGAACCACCTCCAGGGCGATGTCGCACTGGCCGTCTGGCAGTACTACCTGGCCACCGGGGACCGCGCCTGGCTGGCCGGCCGGGGCTGGCCGCTCCTCAAGGGCATCGCCGACTTCTGGCAGTCGCGCGCCACGGCGAACCCCGACGGCAGCTGGTCGGTGAAGAACGTCGCGGGCCCGGACGAGTACAGCAACGGTGTCACCGACGGCGTCTTCACCAACGCGGTCGCCGCCACCGCCCTGCGCCACGCCATCCGCGCCGCGGAGCTCCTCGGCCACCCGGCGCCCGCCGGGTGGACCCGGGTCGCGGACGGCCTGCGCATCCCGTACGACGCCGAGCGGAAGATCTTCCTCCAGTACGCCGGGTACAACGGCTCGACCATCAAGCAGGCGGACACCGTGCTGCTCATCCACCCGCTGGAGTGGCCGATGGAAGAGGGTGCCGCCGCCGCGACGCTCGACTACTACGCGGCCCGCACCGACCCGGACGGCCCCGCGATGACCGACTCGGTGCACGCGACCGCCGCCGCCGCGATCGGCGGGCCGGGCTGCGCCACGTACACGTATCTCCGGCGCGCGGTGCGCCCGTTCGTCCGCGGTCCCTACCACCTCTTCTCCGAGGCCCGGGGCGAGAAGTCCGGCGCCGAGGACCCGCTCTCCGGATTCCCCGCCGAGGACTTCCTCACCGGCAAGGGCGGCTTCCTCCAGGTCTTCACCCACGGCCTGACGGGGCTCCGGCTGCGCGAGGACGGCGTACGCCTCGACCCGCTCCTGCCGCCGCAGCTCCGCGAGGGCGTGGAGCTGACGGGACTGCATTACCGGGGCAGCACCTACGACGTCGCCGTCGGCCCCCGCACGACCACGGTCCGGCTGACGGACGGCGCGCCCTTCACCGTCCACACCCCGGCCGGCCCACGCCGCCTCGCCTCCGCCCTCACGCTCCCCACCCGCCGCCCCGACCTCACCCCGACGTCCGACGCGGCCCGCTGCCGCCCCGCGACGGCCACCTCCGAGGCCCCCGGCCTGTACGCCGAGGCGGCGGTGGACGGGAGCCCGGCGACGTCCTGGTCACCGGACGGCGCGACGGGCACGCTGACGGTCGCCCTGCGGCACGTCACCCGGATCGCCTCGCTCACCCCACGCTGGACGGACGTCGCCCCGGCCTCCCACACCCTGGAGACGTCCCTGGACGGCCGCACCTGGCGGCCGTTCCGCGCCGGGGACACGGCCCGCCACGTCCGGCTGACGGTGCGCTCGGCGGACGCGGAGAAGCCGACGGGGGTGAGCGAACTGACGGCCCGGACGGGAACGAGCTGAGGACTGATCGTGAGTTAGGTCGCTTACTGCTGGTTCGGGTTGCGAGCAGGGACGGTCGTCGTGTTCGGATGAGGTGATGCACACCCCGCACCCCATGGACCCGCGTCACCACCCCCACGGCCGCTCCACAACCGCCCGCAACCCCTACGAGGAGCTCGGAGCGCTCGCCGACGCGCCTCCGGCCGGGTTCCCCGGCGAGTCCGCCGGCGAAGGCGCCGCCCCGCGGAGGGCCTGGCGGGAGCGGGAACGGCCCCCGCGCGTGGACCGCCGCGGCGGTCGCCGCCGCCGCCGCTTCGCGGCCCTGCCGGTCGCCGCGAAGGCGGTGGTGGGTCTGGTCGTCCTCACCGCCTTCGTCGCCCTGGCCGACCGCTGGGCCGTGCTGTTCGCCGAGCGGAAGGCGGCCGACACCCTCAAGAGTCAGCTGGACCTGAACGCCGCCCCCGAGGTGGAGATCGGCGGTTTTCCCTTCCTGACCCAACTCGCGGACAAGAAGCTGGACTCGGTACAGGTGACCGTGCCCGACGTGGCGGCCGACCGGGTGTCGCTGGCGAAGGTGTCGGCCACGGCCCACGACATCCGGCTGAACGCCGACGGCCTCACGTCGGTGCGCGGCGCCGACGTCTCCCGCCTCGACGGCGACGTCCTGCTGTCCTTCGACGACCTCAACCGCGAACTCGGCGCCTCCCAGGTGACCTTCAGCGGTGACGGCAGCGACCGGGTCGAGGCCCGGGGCACCCTGCCGGTCGCCGGGCACGACCTGCGGGTGCACGCCGAGGCCACGATCCGGCGGCAGGCCGAGCGGGGCATCGCCACGGAGATCGGCGGCATGCGCCTGGACATCGGGGACCTGGCGACCTACCGCCCCGGCTCCCGCGCCTCGGACGGCCTGCACCTGACACCGAAGGCATCCGCCGATCTCGCCCGGGAGACCCGCAAGGCGAAGGCGCTGCTGTCGGTCCCGGCGATCGTGCAGCGGCTGGGAGTGCCGGAGGCGACCGTCCGCGAGGGCCTGAGCGACGACGGCGCGCTCACGAAGCTGACCGGGTCCCCGCGCTTCGCCCGCGAGGCCCAGAGCCTCAACCTCATCGACCTGGCCGAGGACAACCCGGAGGTCCTCAGCGACCTGGGCCTCGACCCCGACCTCCTCGACGGCCTGTCCCGGCTCACGCGCCCGGTTCTCGCCGACCGGCTCTCCCTGGCCTTCGAGCTGCCGGAGCCCGAGCACGGGGACGTCCGCCTGCGTGACGTCCGCGTCGGGGAGGACGGCATCCGGGTGCGGCTGACGGGTTCGGAGCTGGCCGTGGGCAGTTCCTGAGACCACAGCGGCCGGATCCCTGGGCGGAATCCCGAAAACCTCGTCACCCCACACGGTCCCCGGCGCTACATTGCCCTGCGTGATCAAGACAGCGGTCAACGGCGTGTCCATCCGTTACGACGACCAGGGCCCCGCCGACGGCACCCCCGTGGTGCTCGTGCACGGCCATCCGTTCGACCACACCCTGTGGGCTCCCCAGGCCGCGGCGCTGACGGCAGCCGGATACCGGGTCGTGACGCCCGACCTCCGCGGCTACGGCAGCAGCGAGGTCGTGCCGGGGACCTGCCTGCTCTCCGACTTCGCCGACGACATCGCCGCGCTCCTCGACACCCTCGGCCTCCAGGACGTCGTCATCGGCGGGGTCTCCATGGGCGGACAGATCGCCATGGAGTTCCTGCGGACCCGTCCGGAGCGGGTGCGCGGGCTCGTCCTCTCCGACACCTCCCCGGTCGCCGAGACCGAGGAGGGCAAGGCCTTCCGCGCCGCACTCGCCGACCGGCTCCTCGCGGAGGGCATGGGCGGGTACGCGGACGAGGTGATCGGCAGGATGATCGCCCCGTACAACGTCACGGCCCTCCCGGACGTGGCCGCGCACGTCCTGGCGATGATGCGCGGCACCGCCCCGGAGGGCGCCGCGGCCGCGCTGCGCGGACGGGCGCTGAGGCCCGACTACCGTGACACGCTCGCCTCGGCCTCCGGGCCGGTCCTCCTCGTGGTCGGCGCCGATGACGACTACACCCCGGTCAGCGACGCGAAGGCCATGCACGGCCTGGTCCCGTCCGCCGACCTCGTCGTCATCGAGCGGGCGGGACACCTCCCCGGCGTCGAGCAGCCCACGGCCTTCAACGAGGCGCTCCTGCGCTTCCTCGACACCCGGGTGCGCCACGGCAGTTGACGGCCTCCGCCCTCCCCGGACCGCCTCAGTCCGTGTAGACCTCCGCGCGGTCCACGCTCACGAAGGAGGCACCCGACTGTGTGCCGTGCTCTCCGGTGACCCGGACGCGCAGCGTGTGCCGGCCTCGGGGCAGCCGGGGACTGAGGTACTGGAGCGTCTCGCCCGTGCGGATGGATCCGTAGAGGTCGACGCGCTGCTCCGGACCGCCGTCGATGCTCAGGGCGGCGATGCCGTTCCCGGTGTCACGGACGGACAGCAGGGCGATGCGGGTTCCGTCGAAGGTGAAGGTCGCGGTGTCGCCCGCCCGCTCGTTCCAGTGGTCGTCACCCCAGAAACACTGGGTGGCGCAGCCGCTGCCCGAGTTCCATGCGCCGGTGTACGAGACGGTCCCGGCACCGCTGGAGCGGCCGTCGTCGTTGATCCAGTAGGTGCCGGACCCGGGGTCGCCCGACGGCAGGTCCTGGGTGGCGCCGAGCGCGTACGGACGACCGAAGTCGGGGCTGCCGTCGGCCTTCCAGGTGAACCGCTGGGCGCGGGTGGTGCGGTTGGAGTAGGTGAGGGCGGAGGTCGTCTTGGCGTGGTGGACGATCCAGTCCTCGGTGCCGTCGGGCGAACGGAAGAACGCGTGGTGGCCCGGGCCGTACACGCCGCGGTCGTCGGCACGGGAGAAGACCGGGCCGGGGTGCTGGGTCCAGTTGCCGGGTACCAGCGGATCGGCGGTGGCGGGCAGCGACATCATCCAGATCTGGTAGTCGGGTTTCCCCGTGTCACAGGTGGAGTAGGTCATCCACGTACGGCCGTTGCGGTAGAGGAACTCCGGCCCCTCCCGGACCTCGGGACAGCCGCCCGCCGCGTCGATGGCGACCGCGTCGCCCGACACGGTGTAGGGATTCGACATCGGGGCGATGTTGAGCCCGTTGTGCTGATACGGGTTGATACCGCTGTAGGCCAGGTAGAGGCGGCCGTTGTGCTGCAGGATGCCGGCGTCGATGGCGAAGTCGTTCGCGTGGTTGGGCGGGGTGAGCTTCGCCTTGAAGTGGTACGGACCGGCCGGGTCGTCGCGTTCCGACTCCAGCACGTACAGACGGTGGTGGTCGTCGACCCCGTCGTCGGCGGTGTAGTACAGGTACCAGCGGTCCCCGAAGCGGTAGAACTCCGGGGCCCAGATGTTGCGGTTGCGGGAGGGGTCGGAGTCGGTCCACACGGTGACCGGGTCGGCCGCGAGCAGGGTGCCCAGCGAGGACGAGCGCCACATGCGGACGCTGTCGCCCTGCGTGGTGGCCAGGTAGTAGGACCCGTTCCAGTGCGTCATGAACGGGTCGGGCCCGGTGTTCAGCGGATTACGGAACGTCCCCGCTGCGGCTGCCGCTCGGGGTGTCGGAGCGGTGGCGCCCGCCACCGCGGCCGGTGACGCCGTCAGCAGGCCCGACAGGACGGCGATGAGCACGGCCACCGCCACGGCTGCGCGGCGCACGGCACTGCCGCGGCTCGGGGAGAGGCCGCGGACGGGGGTGGGCAGGGGGATCCGGGCTGCGCGCACGGGCGGCTCCTTAGGGCGGGAGGTGCTCGTCGGTGGGGGGCGCCACTACTCGATTACATCGATGTAATACCGGGATGACACGCTAGAGACAGCGTCAGTACGTGTCAACGGGACTCCCGTGAAGGGCACTTGGGTCGGCCTGTCCGCCCGGCGCACGGCGGAGAGGCCGGCCTCACCCTCGTCCGTCGATCAGGCCCGATTCCCAGGCCCAGGCAGCGATCTCCACACGGTTGCGGGCGGAGAGCTTGGTCTGCACGTTGGCGAGATGTGTCTTCACCGTGCCCACCGTGATGGTGAGTTCGGCGGCGATCTCCGCGTTCGTCAGCCCCCTGGCCACGAGCCGCACCAGGTCCGTCTCCCGCGCGGAGAGCGCGGTGTGCGGCTCCCGCGGGGCGGGCACGGCGTTGTTGAGGCGCCGCAGCAGCCGGACGGTGATGGCCGGGCTCACCAGTGCTTCGCCGGAGGCCGCCGCTCGGATCGCCTCGACGAGCAGGGCCGGGCCGGAGTCCTTGATCAGGAAGCCGGAGGCTCCCTCGCCCAGCGCGCGCTGGACGTACTCGTCGTCGTCGAACGTCGTGACCACGACGACCTTCGGCGGATTCACGGTACCGGGGCGCGTCAGTCTGCGGAGCGCCTCCAGCCCGTCCATACGGGGCATGCGGATGTCCATCAGCACCACGTCGGGACGGTGGCGCTCGGCGAGTTCCACGGCGTACACCCCGTCCGCGGCCTCGGCGACGACGTCGATGTCGTCCTCCGCGGCGAGGATCATCGCGAACCCCGCACGGACCATGGCCTGGTCGTCGGCGATCAGCACCCGGATCGTCATGAGACCGCCGCCCCCGCCGTCGCCACCGGGAGCGTCGCCTCCACGGCCCAGCCACCTGCGGCCACCGGGCCCGCCTGGACGCTTCCGCCGACCAGGCCCACCCGCTCGGCCAGGCCCTTCAGCCCGAAACCGCTCGGGGAGACATGGCGCGGCCGTCCGTCGTCGCCGACCCGTACGGTGAGCCGGTCTCCCGAACGGTCCACGCGGACCCGTACCTCGGTGCATCCGTGGGCGTGCTTGCGTACGTTGGTGAGGGCCTCCATCACCACCCGGTGGGCGGTGGTGGTCACCTCCACCGGCAGGTCGTCGAAGGTCCCCTCCAGGTCGAGCCGTGCCCGTGCCCCGCCGACGGCCGAGAACTCCTCGACCAGCGAACGCATTTCGCCGATGCCTGCCAGCGGTGTCAGTGCCACCTCCCCGTCGGCGTCCCGGAGCATCCCCACCATGTGCCGCATGGAGGTCAGCGCCTCCGAGCCCGCCTGTTCGATCCGCTGCAGCGCGGGCGGCACCAGTTCGGGCCGCCGGTCCGCGATCGCGTGGGCCCCCTGTGCCTGGACGACGATGCCGGTCACGTGGTGGGCGACGAAGTCGTGCAGGTCCCTGGCGAACTCCGTGCGCTGCTCCAGTTTGAGAGCCGCCGCCTGGCGCCGCCGGTCCACCAGGAGCAGACGCATCCCGAGGCCGGCGCTCAGCACCGCGAGCGCCGCCAGGGCGTAGATCAGCGCGAAGATGGTCGTGGACTGCTTCACCTGGACCGACACCGGTCGCAGCACGATCGCCAGGTAGAGCAGGGGAACGGCCACCGCCGCCCACGACCACTTCCCCCGCCGGGCGACGGCCAGCAGGAGACACACCAGAGCCGCCGGTTCGGCGTATCCCAGCGCCTGCGCGCCGATCGACATCTCCAGGTGCAGCACCGCCGAGAGGCACAGCGACACGACCGCCAGCGTGCAGCCGACTGCCGGCAGCGCCCGGCTGCCGAGCCGGGGCGAAGCGACGACGAGAGCGATGGCCAGCAGGGCGCCGCCCAGCTTGGCGGGCCCCAGCGCGGAGCCGTCCCCGATCCGGTAGAAGTCGCCGCCCACCCAGTCCATCACGACGAGGACGCTCAGGGCCCCTGCCGTCAGCAGCCGGACCGTGACGGGCAGGAGTGGCGGGCGTCCGATCCTCCGTACGGCCGTGGCCACCGCGTCCGCCGCCTTCGGCATCCCTCTCACCGTCCTCCCGCCGACCGGCCGAAAGTCGGAGTCGGCCGCTCAGGATCTGTCTTTCGCCCGATCCGCCGCGGGGCGCGGCCGAGAAGAGTGGTCCTCACCGGGCGGCGTTCGCCGTTCATCACACAAGGAGGATGCCATGATCGCGGCCGCCCGCCCGCCGCTCACCGCGTCGCGCACCCGGCCTCGACGGCAGCCGCGCGGCCTCGGGTGTGAGCGATGTCCCGACCGCGATGTCCCGACCCGGTGGTCGCCCGCACGCATGCCCGGCCCGTTCCCCACACGCAAGGGCCACCCCTCCCCACACGCACAGGAGCCCCAGATGAAGCACGCGGAGTCGCACCACGGAAGCGGAACGGGGTGCGCACGCCCGCCCGCGGGAGAGTCGGCGATCGAGGCCCACGGTCTCGGCAGGAAGTACCGGCGCGGCTGGGCGCTGCAGGACGTCTCCTTCCGGCTGCCGGCCGGGCGGGTGTGTGGCCTCGTCGGTCCCAACGGCGCCGGCAAGAGCACCCTGATGGGCCTGGCCACGAACATGACCCGGCCGACGACCGGTGCCCTGCGGGTGTTCGGCGCGGCGCCCGGGTCGACGGAGGCCGTCCTGCGGACCGCGTTCCTGACCCAGGAGAAGCCACTGTTCCGGCGCTTCACCGTGGCGGAGACCCTGCGGCTCGGAGCCGAGTTCAACCCCCGCTGGGACCAGGAGGTCGCCGAGGGCATCGTCGGCGCGGGCCAGGTGCCCCTGAAGGCGAAGGTCGGAACCCTGTCCGGCGGTCAGCGCACCCGGGTCGCCTTCGCCCTGGCCTTCGGGAAGCGCCCCGATCTGCTCATCCTCGACGAACCGATGGCCGACCTGGACCCGCTGGTCCGCCGCGAGCTCATGGCCACCCTGACGACGGAGGCCGCCGAGCACGGCACGACGGTGCTGGTGTCCTCGCACATGCTCGCCGAGCTGGAGTTCATCTGCGACTACCTCCTCGTCATCGCGAACGGCGGGCTGCGCCTCGCGGGCGAGGTGGACGAACTGCGCGCCGCACACGCCCTGATCGACGTCCCGGGGGGCGACCCCTTCCCCGTCGTCGCCCCGCACCGGGTCATCGAGTCCCGCCGCGGCGAGGGCCGGCCGGGCGTCCTGGTACGCCTCGGCGGACCGGTCGCGTACAGCGGGGGCGCAGCCGAGACCCCGACCCTGGAGGAGCTTCTGCTCGCCTATCTGCGGTCACCCGACGCGCCTCCGCTGATCGCCCCGAGCGCACGGGTCGGCGACATCCAGGACATCATCGCCCGCGACCGTACGAAGGCTGTGACGGCATGACCGCACTCACTCACGACCCGGCCCGTACGACGCCCGCCGGACCCGCACGGAGCCGCTGGATCCCCCGGCTCGGCGGTCCGGTCTGGCTCGTCTGGCGCCAGCACCGCGCCGCGTTCTGGACGCTCCTCGGCGCCACCGTCGTCGGGGTGATCGTCATGGTCCACCTGCGCGGGCAGATGATGGACTACCTGGCGACCCAGGACCCGACCTCGCGCAGGTCCGGCGGCCTGCCGCCCGAGTTCGAGGCGTACACCGACCCCCTGTTCGACATCGGGAGCTACCTCAGCTACATCCCCGTGCTGGCCGGTGTCTTCCTCGGGGCTCCGCTCGTCGCGGGCGACCTGGAGACCGGCACCGCCAAGCTGGTCACCTCGCAGTCCGTCAGCCGGCTGCGGTGGCTCACCGTGAAACTCGCCGTTCCCGCCGTGATGCTCGCCCTGTCGGCCGGCGTCCTCACCGGCGTCCTCACCTGGTGGTGGCACCCGGTCAAGGGGCTGTCCAGCGGCCTCATCTGGACGGCCTTCTTCGGTGTCACGGGCGTCACGCCCGTCGCCTACGCCCTGCTCACGTTCACCGTGGGCGTGGCGGTCGGCCTGCTCCTGCGCCGCACGCTGGTGTCGATGGTGGTCACACTCGGCATCGTCGTGGCGATCGGGTTCGTCCGGGACGAACTCTGGCGGAGCCTGGGGCACGTCATGTCGGTCAGCACCGACAAGGGCGTCGGGCCCGGCGCGGTACAGCCGGAACTGCCCGCCGAGGCGGAGCAGCAGGGGCAGGGCACCTACTTCCTCACCAGCTCCGGAGACCGCCTGGACTGGACCACCTGTCTCGATCAGGTGGAGGACGACCGGGCGCACACCGCGTGCCTGGAGTCGCAGCACGTCATCGGCTGGTCCATCGACTATCTCCCCGTCTCCCAGATGCAGTCGATGCAGTGGCTCGGAGCCGGCATCATGCTCGCCGTCGCCGCGGCCGTCGGCGCGTTCGTCATCCTCTGGGGCCGCAAGCGGCTGCTCTGAAGCGCAGGAACCGTCGGTCAGCCACCGAAGGGCCAGGGACCGAAACGGCCCCAGGCGATGAACACGGCCAGGGCGAGGTACACGGAGTTCAGCAACACCAGACCGTACTGGCCGAGGCGGCCGTGGGTGATCATCGCCCCGACCATGAGGGCCACCCAGCAGACGGCCGTCACCGGCACCATGACCGGCGCGATGTCGAGCACGGCGGGCAGGATCAGGCCGGCCGCGGCCAGGATCTCGAGGATCCCCAGGGTCTTGATGAAGCCGGGGCTCGCGCTCTGCGTCCACTCCCCGCCGTGCTGGGCGGCCAGTCTCGCCTTGGGGATGAAGGTCTTGCTGACGCCACCGGCCAGGGCGACCGCGCCCAGCAGTCCGGCGGCGATCCAGAGGGTGAGATTCATGGGTGGGACTCCCGGTCTCGTAGATCTCTTAGGTCTCGTGGTCTCGTGGTCTCGTGGTCTCGTGGTCTCGTGCGAAGTGGGTCGGGGTGCGGGGCGCACCCCCGCCCGCCCCGGCCCGCGAAGGGACGCCGACGGGGAAGGGGGGCGGACCGCCGGACTCCGTCAGGCGTGCCCATGTCCCAGGGGCCGTGGCGGCGCCCCCGTGAGCGCGGCGGAGTCGAGGTACCTGACCTCGTAGACGCGTTCACTGAACTTCCAGCCGTCGGACGTGCGCCGGTAGCGGTCGTGGTACAGCGCGTGGTTCAGGTGCGAGCCGCCGTCGTGCATCCGCCCGAACTCCTCGATGTACACCCGCCCGGTCGCGGTGTCACCGTCGAGCCGGACCACGCCGGGGTGGACGTTCTGCACGAAGAACTCCCACAGCCCCTGGCCCCACTCGATCCCCGCGCGGATCTCCTCACGTCCGACGAACTCCTTGTCGATGTGCGGCCATCGCAGGGCGCCGTCGGACGTGAACAGCGAGGCGACGCGGTCGAAATCACGCATCATCACCGCGTCGGTGACCTCGGCGCGCAGCGCCTCGATCTCGACGCGATCGGCGACGGCCTGCATAGTGCTCATCGGGTTCCCTGCCTCATCGATGCGTCGACACGGCGTCGTCCGCCTGCCCGGTGGGTGATGGATCCAGCATCGATGCAGGTCAGGGGCAGAACAAGGGAGAGTCCGTGGGGCTGTCCATAACATGGGGGTTATCCATGGAGCTCCGGGACATCGACATCTTCCTGACGCTGGCCGAGGAGCTGCACTTCGGCCGCACAGCGGAACGTCTCCACGTGTCCCAGGCCCGCGTCAGCCAGGCGATCAGCAAGCAGGAACGGCGCCTGGGCGTGGCCCTGTTCGACCGCACCAGCCGCCGCGTGGCCCTGACCCCGGTCGGACGGCGCCTGCGCGAGGACCTCCAGCAGGCCGTCGACCTCCTCCACGCAGGACTCGCCCGCGCCCAGGCAGCGGGCCAGAACGCGGGCCGGACCCTGCGGCTGGGCGTCTTCGGCCACGCCGGACACGAACTGCGGCCGCTCGTAGACGCGTTCACCGCCCGCCACCCCGGCAGCGACATCCAGTTCGGCGAGATCAACGGCCACGACGCGTTCACCGCCCTGCGCGCCGGGGAGCACGACGCGCACGTGCTGTGGCTGCCCGTCGCCGAACCGGACCTCACCGTCGGCCCCACCGTGCTCACCGGGGGCCGCGTACTGGCCGTGTCGTCGGACCATCCGCTCGCCGGGCGCGGCTCCGCGTCCCTGGAGGACCTCGGCGACAACCAGGTCGTCGATCTCGGCCCCGATGCCCCCGAGTACTGGGTCGCCTCCATGGTCCCGCACCGCACCCCGCTCGGCCGGCGCATCCCCCGCGGCCCCGCCGCGCGCACCTTCCACGAGATCCTGACCCTGGTCGCCTCCGGGCAGTGCGTCCACGTGCTGGGCGAGATCGCCGCCCGCTACAACAGACCGCCCGGCATCGTCTTCCTGCCGCTCGACGGCGCCCCCACCCTCGAATGGGCCCTCACCTGGCGCACCACCGCCGACAACCCGGCCCTCCGAGCCCTGGCCCGGACCGCTGCCGAGATCGGTCCCATCACCCTGTGAGCGCGGCGACGTCCACCTGGAGCACCCCTCGCGAACACCGCTGGGGCTCTCCCGCGTGGCCTACCCGGCCCGTTCCGCCCTGAAGGCGCGCCGGTAGGCGGCCGGTGTCGTACGGAGGGCCTCGTGGAAGCGCCGCCGCAGGTTGACGGCCGAGGAGAGCCCCACCCGGCCCGCGATGGTCTCCACGGACAGGTCGGTCTCCTCCAGGAGCGCCCGGGTGGCGGCGATCCGCCGGTCCAGCAGCCAGCGTCCGGGACTGATGCCGAGCTGCTCGGAGAAGCGGCGCGTCAGCGTACGGGCGGACACCTGCGAACGGACCGCCATCTCCGCGACGCTCACCGGCTGGTCCAGACGCCCGGACAGCCACTCCAGCAGAGGGGCGAGCGAGTCGGCGACCGGCCCGGAGGTGGGCAGTTCGGCGTACTGCAGCTGGCAGCCCTCGCGGTGCGGCGGCATCACCAGCTGCCGGGCGACCCGCATGGCGTACGCCGCGCCCTGGTCGGAGCTCACCAGGTGCAGGCAGAGGTCCACACCTGCCGCCGATCCGGCGCTGGTGGCGACATCTCCGTGGTCCACGTAGAGCACCGCCGGATCGACGCGGACCTGCGGGAACCGGGTGGCGAGCTCGGCGGCCCTGGCCCAGTGGGTGGCGGCCCGGCGGCCGTCCAGCAGGCCCGCGGCGGCGAGCAGGAAGGCACCCGAACAGAGGCCGACGACCCGTGCGCCGCCCCGGTGCGCCGCGCGGATCGCCGCGACCACGGCGGGCGGCGCCTCGGTGCCGGGAGGCTGGTGCCAGCCGGGCACCAGCACGGTGTCCGCGCGCTCCAGCGCCTCCAGGCCGGTCGTGACCACCATGTCGTAGCCGGCCCCGGTACGCACCGGACCGGGGTGCTCGGTGCAGAGCTCGAACGCGTAGCGGGCGGGGATCGCCGGGCCGTGGTCACCGAACACCTCGGTGGCGCAGGCCAGGGGGAAGGGCGCCTGCGGGGGCCTCAGCAGGGCCACGACTCTGTGCGGTGCCGGGGACGTCGGCAGCGGACGGGGTGTCATGGCGCGAAAGTACCCCATCATGTCGTTCGGGACACTGGGTCGGCCGATTGGTCCGGTCCAATATCGGTGAGGTGACCACCGCACAGACACAGCCCCTGTCCAGGCCCGAACCACCCACCGCCCGAGCCCCGTTGTGGGACCGGCGCTTCACGCTCTACTTCGTCGCCCGCGCCGTCTCGCTGTTCGGCGACGCGATGATGCCGGTCGTCACCGCGCTCGCGGTCGGCGCGCTGTACGGAGTCTCCGGGGTCGGCCTCGTCCTCGGCATCTGGACCGGGACCTTCGTCCTCCTGGTCCTGTTCGGCGGGGTGTTCGCCGACCGGTTCGGCGCCCGCCGGATGATGATCGGCGCGGACCTCGTCCGGGTACTCACCCAGGGTGTGCTGGCGGCCGCCTTCTTCGCCGGGCCTCCGCCGTTCTGGCTGCTGGTGACGGCGGCGGCTCTGGCCGGTGCCGCCGTCGCCATGTTCCTTCCGGGGGTGAACGGGATGGTCCCGCTGGTCGCCCGCGAACCCCAGCGGGCGAACGCCACACTCAAGGTGGCCGACGCGCTCGCCCATCTGCTGGGGCCGGCCCTGGCAGGGGTGCTGGTCGTGCTGACCAGCGCCGGCGTCGTGTACGCGATCGACGCGGGCACCTTCCTGCTCAGCGCCCTGTGCCTGGCACTCGTCCGGCTCGCGCCGGCAGCCGCGTCCCCGGCGGACCCGGCCGGCGCCGACTCTCCTCCCCGCACCGGCAGTTCACTCCGGCGCGACCTGCGTCTGGGCTGGCAGGAGTTCCGGGCACGCACCTGGATGTGGGCGGTGATCCTGATCTGGGTGGGCTTCGGCGTGCTGCTCTTCGGCCCGCTGGTACCGCTCAGCTCCGCGGTGATCACCACCCGGTTCGGCCCGAACGCCTACGGCCTGGCGGTCTCGTTCCTCGGCGTCGGCACGGTGCTCGGCGGCCTTCTGGCCCTGCGGCTGCGCCCGGCCAGGCCTCTGGCGGCAGGCGCGGTGGCAGTGGGGCTGTACACCGCGCTGCCGCTGAGCACGGCGCTGGGTGGCAGCATGCCCGTACTGCTGGGGGGTCATGTGCTCGGCGGCGTCGCGGTGGCGTTCTGGTCGGTGATGTGGGCGACCAGCGTGCAGACCCACACCCCGCCGGCGGTGCTCAACCGGGTCACCGCATACGAGCTGGCCGGCTCGGTGTCCGGGATCGCGCTCGGCCAGATCCTGGCGGGACCGGCCACCGCCCTGGCCTCCCCCGAGCGGCTGCTCCTGGTGTCATCGGGCGCCTGCCTGGTGGGCTGCGTGGCACTGTTCGCGACTCCGGCGATCCGCACCCTGCGCCGCGCGGACCCCGCCTCCGTGGCCGGGGAGTGAGCGGCTCGCGGGCCGCTGCGGTCAGTGGTTCTGGACGATGTTGTAGACGTTGCCGTCCGGCGCCCGGACGAAGAACCGGTGGACCCCCCAGGCTTCGGCCGTCAGAGGGTGCACGATCTCGAAGCCACGCTCCCGGGCCTCGGCGAAGGCCGCCTCCACGTCATCGACCTTGATCGATGCGACCGGATCGACCGGGGCGGTCGCGTCCCTGGTGACGAGCTGCAGATGTGCACCGGTGTCCGGCGAGGTGTACCGGGCCACCCAGCCGAGATTGAACTCCTCGTCGGCCAGCCCCAGATAGTCCGTGTAGAACGCCCGGGCCGCCCCGAGGTCGTCCACGTGGATGTCCGCAACAACACTGGTGACGCGCACCCGGTCCTCCTCGACGGCAAAACGACCGACCCCTGCCCGACGGCCCGGAAGAGACCGCCCACCGCAGGGTACGGAACGCCGGTGCGCACGGGCGTCTCCCCACACCGTTCACAGGTCCGGGGAAGAGCGCGAGATCAACCGGATCATCGACGAGCACATGGCCGGCCCCGCACCCGGCATCCCGATCGAGGACATCATGAGACAGGCCTTGGCGCGCCGGGAGTGAGTACCGAACCGTCTTCTGCCCCGAGGCGCAGGCCGACTGCGGAAATGACGATCTCCTTGTCGGTCACCAGGTAGACGAGGCGGTGCTCGTCGTCGCCCCGGGCAAGTGGCACTTCAAAGGTTCGGGCTTGCCGATCCCGGTGAAGGGGTCAGGCCTGACATCCTCGATGAGCTTATGGAGCCGGGCGAGCGTTGGAGTGGAATGCCCGAAGCCCGATCCTGACCCGCGACGGAGCATGCGGCAGAGGGGCCGGACCCTCAACTCAGCACAGAATCAGCACGGGGCGAAGGGCTCGGACCAGGCAGATTCGCTGTCCTCCCCTAGCCCTCCGCCTTTGTCGCCGCCAGCCCACGATTCTCGCGCGGGGAAGCGACGCGGCCCCTCATCCATGACACCAGGTTGTCCACGCCCTGGTCCACCAGGGCTCGCATGTACTCGTTTCGCTCCCCAACGAGACTGACCCCGTACCACTGGTCGCAGATGAGCTGCCTCACGTGTCGCTCGGGGAGCTCTAGCACTGTGGCGATGCCGGCGATGTACTTCGGCTCAGGCGGAGGGGGCATCTCGCCGATGGCCACCTTGTTCCACCATGCCAGGACAAGGTCCCCTCCTTGCCCCCTGTCTCCCGAGTCTTCGCCTCCATCTGGCCGTAGGTCATTCCTTCACCGATACGCCGGAGTACTTCCCTGCTGAACACGTTGTTGGTCATGACCGTCATCGTGCACGTAGATAGGCGTCCTGTGTGGCGAGTTGGAGGACCCGTGATCACAGCTCAAGGATGCTGCTATGCATCCCTCGACGAGCTGAAGGGCCGTCTCGACTAGGAGCCAAACGCAAACGAACTGTGCATCGCAGCGGGGCGCTGGACGATGCTTCGGATCTTGCGGCCACCTACGGCCATGACTGGCCGACGGTACGGCGACCCGCCTAATAAGTACGCTTGTTCGGAAGTCGGCGTCCCGGTACCTGCGTACCGGCTACGCACAGAGCCGAGCCGGTGACGAAACGCTCGCCTGGTCGGATGCGCACGGCCGGGACGCGAAGAGTGTGTACTTCACGCGCCAGAAGACCTGGCTCCTGGAGGAGCTCGTCGGCCGGAAGCGCGGCATCACCTCGGTGGGGTTTCCGCGCGGGGCACGAAGCGCCACCCCGACCAGCCCGCCCACATGCCGGTCAGCTACTCGCCTGACTCGCCGCTCCCGATGTTCTCGGACGAGGTGAGTCCCTGATGAGCGTGCAGCGCAGGCGCGGGCAGACGGCCTGCGTGTGGGTGACGAGGGCGGTTCTCATTTCAGCCGTCGTCGACCTCGTGGCCCGGACCTCGCTGAGTCGCTACGGTTGAGCCATGACCGCACTGCCCGACTGGATGCGCCCGCCCCGCGCGGAAGGCTGGTTCGCGGAGGACCTGGACCGCCTCCCGGAAGCACCGCGCCACACCGAGCTGATCGACGGAGCCCTCGTATTCATGATGTCCCCGCAGCGGTGGTGGCACGGCCATCTCGTCACGATGCTCACCGTGGCTCTCATGGAGCAGGCGCCGGCCGACGTAAGGGTCGGACGGGAGATGACCATCAAACTCGATCAACGCAATCGGCCCGAGCCGGATCTGCTGGTGACGACGGCCGACTTCGACGGTGACCGCACCTGGTTCGCACCGGATGAAGTACGACTCGCCGTCGAGGTGGTCTCCCCCGAGTCCGCACACCGGGACCGCACGGTAAAGCTCCACAAATACGCAGAGGCCGGCATCCCGCACTACTGGCGCATCGAGGACGAGGACGGAGCACCCATCGTCCACGTCTACGAACTTGACGAGCCGACCGCCACCTATGTACCCGTTGGCATCTTCAGGGGCTCGCTCAACCGTCCGGTGCCCTTCGAGATCAACCTCGACCTGGAGAAGCTCGCTCCACCCCGCCGCGGCTGAGTCAGCACCAAGTCGGCATGGAAATGCGGTAGGGGCCGGACTCACCCAAGTCCGACCCCTCTGACCAGCATTCTTGACAAATAGCTGGCTTGCAGTAACCGATCCGCTACACGTTGAAGCGGAACTCCACCACGTCGCCGTCCTGCATCACGTAGTCCTTGCCCTCCATGCGCGCCTTGCCCTTGGAGCGGGCCTCGGCGACCGAGCCGGTCTCGACGAGGTCCTCGAAGGAGACGATCTCCGCCTTGATGAAGCCCTTCTGGAAGTCGGTGTGGATCACACCGGCCGCCTCGGGGGCCGTGGCGCCCTTCTTGATCGTCCAGGCGCGGGCTTCCTTCGGGCCTGCCGTGAGGTAGGTCTGGAGGCCCAGGGTGTCGAAGCCGACGCGGCCGAGGGTGGCGAGGCCCGGCTCCTCCTGGCCCATGGACTGGAGGAGTTCGAGGGCCTCGTCGTCGTCGAGCTCGATCAGCTCGGACTCGATCTTGGCGTTGAGGAAGATGGCCTCCGCCGGGGCGACCAGGGCGCGCTGCTCGTTCTTGAAGTCCTCGTCGACCAGCTCGTCCTCGTCGACGTTGAAGACGTAGAGGAAGGGCTTCGTCGTGAGCAGGTGCAGCTCGTGGAGGAGGCGGCCCTTCTCGGTGCCGGCGGTGATGCCGCGGGAGAAGAGGGTGTCGCCCGCCTCGAGGATCTTCTGGGCCTCCTCGACGGCGGCGAGGACCGCGACCTTCTCCTTCTGGAGGCGGGACTCCTTCGTCAGGCGGGGGACGGCCTTCTCGACGGACTGGAGGTCGGCGAGGATCAGCTCGGTGTTGATCGTCTCGATGTCGTCCTTGGGCGAGACCTTGCCGTCGACGTGGACGACGTTCTCGTCCTTGAAGGCGCGGATGACCTGGCAGATCGCGTCGGACTCGCGGATGTTCGCGAGGAACTTGTTGCCCAGGCCCTCGCCCTCGCTCGCACCGCGCACGATGCCCGCGATGTCGACGAAGTCGACCGTCGCGGGGAGCAGCTTCTGCGAGCTGAAGATCTCGGCGAGCTTGTCCAGGCGGGGGTCGGGGACGCCCACGACGCCCACGTTCGGCTCGATGGTGGCGAACGGGTAGTTGGCCGCCAGCACGTCGTTCTTGGTCAGGGCGTTGAACAGGGTCGACTTGCCGACATTCGGCAGACCGACGATTCCGATCGTGAGCGACACTTTGGCGACTTCCTGGAGTGAGGAGAGGGGCTGTCCGGGCGGGCCGGGAGTGGACCGATTCTCCAGTTTACGGGCGGGGCCGGGCGGCCGGTCACGGGTGCGGGGACGGAACCGGCCCCGGGGCCGAACGGTGCTGTTTCGGCCGTGTGGGATCGAACGCAACGCCAAGGTAGGCCAAAGCGCGTGTCCAACGCCCGAAAGAGTGCACCCGGCGACCTAGGTTGTCGGGGTGGAGCAGCACAGGACACGTACCCCGCAGCGCAGGCAGACCCCTCAGGTCCAGCCCGCCCCGCCCGGCGGCCTCGGCGAGGTGACGGCCGCGTCCGCGTATCCGGTGTCGGTGGCGGTCGCCCCGGCGCCGGCGACGGGCGCCGGTCCGGGGGCGGGACCGGGCTCCCGGCCCCGCCGCGGTGTTCCGCCCGTGGTCCTGGCGCTGCGCAGATTCCCCAACCCCCGGCTCACCGGCATCGGTGCGGGACTGTTCGCGGCGCTGACCATGTTCCTGCTGGCCTGTGCGGACCGGGTGCTCCTCGGGAGTTCCGAGCTCGTGTACGGCCTGCTGTTCCTGCCGGTCAGCGCGCTGACGGCGCTCTGGGTGCGGCCCGCCGACCTGGTGACCGCCCCGATCATCGTGCCCATCGCCTTCGCGGTCGGCGTGATCCCGGTCGCCGGGGGCACCGGCGGGTTCGGCGGTCAGACGATGGCCGTCGTGACCGCGCTCGCCGTCCACGCCGGCTGGCTGTACGGGGGCACCCTCGTGGCGGGGCTCATCGCCACCGTGCGGAAGATCCGGCAGATGCGGGAGCGGCAGCGGCACCTGCTGAGGACCGCCGCCCGCCACCCCCGCCCGTAGGGCTACTTGCCCGCGGCCGCCATCGCGGCGCCGACGATCCCGGCGTTGTTCTGCAGCTCGGCCGGGACGATCTGGGCCCGTACGTGCTCGATCAGCGGCAGGAACTTGTCCGCCTTGCGGCTGACGCCGCCGCCGATGATGAAGAGCTCGGGCGAGAACAGCATCTCCACGTGGACCAGGTACTTCTGCACCCGGTGCGCCCAGTGGTGCCAGCTGAGGTCCTCGTCCTCCTTGGCCTTGGTCGAGGCACGCTTCTCCGCGTCGTGGCCGTGCAGCTCCAGGTGGCCGAGCTCGGTGTTGGGGACCAGATGCCCGTCCGTGAAGAGCGCGCTGCCGATGCCCGTGCCGAGGGTCAGCATGATCACCGTGCCCTTGCGGTCACGCCCCGCGCCGAAGGTCATCTCGGCGATCCCGGCCGCGTCGGCGTCGTTGAGGATCGTGACGGGCTGCCCGATGCGTTCGCTGAGCAGCGTCCGGGCGTCCGTGTCGATCCAGCCCTTGTCCACGTTGGCCGCGGTCCTGGTGATGCCGCCGGTGACGACTCCGGGGAACGTGATGCCGACCGGCCCCTGCCAGTCGAAATGGCCCACGACCTCGGCCACACCGTCGGCGACGCTCTCGGGCGTGGCCGGGTGGGGTGTCAGTACCTTGTGGCGCTCCTGCGCCAGCTCTCCGCGGTCCAGGTCCACGGGCGCACCCTTGATCCCTGAACCGCCGATGTCCACACCGAAGATCTCCATACGGTCCACGGTACGGGCAGGTGGCACGGATCACTCCACGGAACGGCGATCCCGCAGGGCGCGCCCGGGGCACCCGGCCCACCCGGTTCAGCACGCCGGCGCCCGGGCGGGTGACTCCCCGGGCGCCCGCACGCTCCGCTCCCGCTACTCGGCGGAGAGCGCGGCGGCCTCGGCGCGCAGGTCGCGCCGGAGCTCCTTGGGCAGCGAGAAGGTGATCGACTCGTCCGCGGTCTTCACCGTCTCCACGTCGGCGTAGCCCCGCTCGCCCAGCCATTCCAGTACGCCGTCGACCAGGACGTCGGGGACGGAGGCGCCCGAGGTGAGGCCGACCGTGGTGACGCCTTCCAGCCAGGCCTCGTCGATCTCGGCGGCGAAGTCCACCAGGTGGGCGGCGGGCGCACCGGCGTCGAGGGCGACCTCGACCATGCGGATCGAGTTCGAGGAGTTCTTCGAGCCGACGACGATGACCAGCTCGGCGTCCTCGGCCAGCTTCTTCACCGCGATCTGACGGTTCTGCGTGGCGTAGCAGATGTCGTCGCTCGGCGGGGAGAGGAGGTTCGGGAACTTGTTCTTCAGCGCGCCGACCGTCTCCATCGTCTCGTCGACGGAGAGCGTGGTCTGGGAGAGCCAGACCACCTTGGACTCGTCGCGGACCTCGACGTTCGCGACGTCCTCGGGGCCGTCGACCAGCGTGATGTGGTCGGGGGCCTCACCGCTCGTGCCGATGACTTCCTCGTGGCCCTCGTGGCCGATCAGGAGGATGTCGTAGTCCTCCTTGGCGTAGCGGACGGCTTCCTTGTGGACCTTCGTGACCAGCGGGCAGGTCGCGTCGATGGTGGCGAGCTTGCGCTCGGCGGCCTCCGCGTGGACGGTCGGGGCGACGCCGTGCGCGGAGAACATCACGATGGAGCCCTCGGGCACCTCCGCGGTCACGTCGACGAAGATCGCGCCCTTCTTCTCGAGCGTTTGCACGACGTACTTGTTGTGCACGATCTCGTGACGGACGTAGATCGGGGCGCCGTACTGCTCCAGGGCTTTCTCGACGGCGATCACGGCGCGGTCCACGCCCGCGCAGTAGCCACGGGGTGCGGCGAGCAGGACACGGCGGGCAGGCGTTGCAGTCATGCGTCCCATCGTAAGGCCGTACCGAACAGGCGCCGGTTCAGCGGGGTCGGGAGACTGATGCGGACGCGATCCAGCGACCGCGTAGGCAATCCAGCGACGGAGGGTTCATGTCGGGCAGCACCACCGAAGAGGGAAAGCTGCGGCGCACACTCGGGTTCCGGGACCTGGTGGTCTACGGGCTGCTGTTCATCGCGCCCATGGCCCCGGTCGGTGTGTTCGGCACGCTGGACGCCAGGTCCGACGGGGCCGTGGCGCTGGTGTATCTCGTGGCGACCGTGGTGATGGCCTTCACCGCGTTCAGCTATGCCCAGATGGTGCGTGTCGCACCGCTCGCCGGATCGGTCTTCGCGTACGCCCGCAAGGGGCTCGGGGAAGGTCCCGGGTTCATCGCCGGCTGGATGGCGATGCTCGACTACCTGCTGATCCCGGCGGTCGCCTACCTCTTCTCCGGGATCGCGATGAACGCGCTGGTCCCGGAGGTGTCACGGTGGGTGTGGACGGCGATCGCGGTCGTGGTGACGACGGCGCTCAACCTCTGGGGCGTGCGGGCGGCGGCCCGGGTGGGTTTCGCGGTCCTCGCCATGGAGATCGTGGTGCTGCTCGTGTTCGTGGTCTCGGCGGTGGTGGTGCTGGCCAGGGACGGGGCGGAGCGCGGCTGGCTGACACCGCTCACCGGGGACACCGGGTTCTCCGTGACGGCGGTGCTGGGAGCGGTGTCCGTCGCGGTGCTGTCCTATCTGGGCTTCGACGCGATCGCCTCGTTCGCCGAGGAGGTGACCGGCGGGTCGGCGAAGGTGGCCCGGGCCGTGCTGTTCTGCCTGGTGCTCGCGGGAGTGCTGTTCGTGGCCCAGTCCTATCTGGCCGCACTGCTGGAACCGGTGAGCTCGGCCGAGCTGGCGGCGGATCCGGTGAAGCAGGGGTCCGCCTTCTACGACGCGGTGGACGCCTCGGTCGGGACGTGGCTGCACGACCTGGTGGCCGTCAGCAAGGCGATCGGCGCGGCCTTCGCGGCGCTGGCCGGGCAGGCGGCGGCCGGTCGGCTGGTGTTCGCCATGGCGCGTGACGGCCGGCTGCCCTCGTTCCTGTCCCGGGTCGACGGGAGGTCCGGGGTGCCCCGGGTCGCTCTCACGGGGGCCGCGGTGGTGACGCTGGTGGCGGCGGTGTGGGCGGCCCGGCGCGACGACGGGCTGGACCATCTGGTGTCGGTGGTCAACGTGGGCGCGCTCACGGCGTTCGTGCTGCTCCACGCGTCGGTGGTGGGGTGGTTCGCCGTCCGCCGGATGGAGGGGCCGCCGAGCTGGTGGCGCCATGTGCTGATGCCGGTGGTGGGCGCGGCGGTCCTGGTCGCGGTGATCCTGGAGGCGACGACGAGCGCCCAGCTGGTGGGGGTCTGCTGGCTGGGGATCGGGCTGGTGGTGCTGGCGGTGCAGTGGGGGCGGCGGGCCGCCTGATTGTCGGCTCCGGCCGATACGCTCGCCCGTATGGCTCTCACTACGTCCCCGGAAGCCCCGCTGCCCGTCGGCGACGTGTCACGGCTGATCGGCGGCTGGATCGACCGGCTCGGCGCGGTCTGGGTGGAGGGGCAGATCACCCAGCTGTCGCGCCGGCCGGGTGCCGGGGTGGTGTTCCTGACGCTGCGCGACCCGTCGCACGACATCTCCGTGAGCGTGACCTGCTTCCGGCAGGTCTTCGACCGGATCGCCGATGTGGTGACCGAGGGCGCGCGGGTCGTCGTCCTCGCCAAGCCCGAGTGGTACGCCCCCCGTGGCCAGCTGTCCCTGCGCGCCACGGAGATACGGCCGGTCGGCATCGGGGAGCTCCTGGTGCGGCTGGAGCAGCTGAAGAAGTCGCTGGCCGCCGAAGGGCTCTTCGCCCTGGACCGGAAGAAGCCGCTGCCGTTCCTGCCGCAGCTGATCGGTCTGGTCTCCGGGCGGGCGTCGGCGGCGGAGCGCGATGTGCTGGAGAACGCCAGGCGGCGGTGGCCCGCGGTGCGCTTCGAGGTGCGCAACACGGCGGTGCAGGGTGTGCACGCCGTGAACCAGGTGGTCCAGGCGGTCCAGGAGCTGGACGGGCTGCCCGAGGTCGACGTGATCGTCGTCGCCCGGGGCGGCGGCAGCGTGGAGGACCTGCTGCCGTTCTCCGACGAGGCGCTGATCCGGGCGGTGGCCGCGTGCCGTACGCCGGTGGTCTCCGCCATCGGGCACGAGCCGGACTCCCCGCTGCTCGACCTGGTGGCCGATGTACGGGCGTCGACGCCGACGGACGCGGCGAAGAAGGTCGTGCCGGACGTGGGTGAGGAGCTCGACCGTGTCCAGCAGCTCCGGGACCGGGCGCTGCGCACCGTACGAGGGCTGATCGACCGCGAGGAGCGGGGGCTCGCGCACGCGCTGGGCAGGTCCTCCATGGAGCGGCCGCAGCGGATGGTGGACGAGCGGGAGGCGGAGATCGACGCGCTGACGGGGCGGAGCCGCAGGGTGCTCGGACATCTGCTGGACCGCGCCGACTCGGAGCTCGCGCACACCCGCGCCCGGGTCGTGGCGCTGTCGCCGGCGGCGACGCTGGAGCGGGGATACGCGGTGCTGCAGCGGCCGGACGGCCATGTGGTGCGCTCGCCCGCGGACGCCGGGGCGCCGGGCGAGGACCTGCGGGCGCGGGTCTCGGAGGGCGAGTTCACGGTGCGGGTCGCGGAGTGAGGCCGGTTCTGCCGGAGCCCCCCAACGGCGTGAGGCCCGGTTCTGCCGGAGCCCCCGCACGGCGTGAGGCCCGGTTCTGTCGGAGCCCCCGCATAGGGTGGACGGCATGACGGACGACGGGACGACGACGGCTGCCGCGACGGGCACGCTCGGCTACGAGCAGGCGCGGGACGAGCTGATCGAGGTCGTGCGCCGCCTGGAGGCGGGCGGCACGACGCTGGAGGAGTCGCTGGCCCTCTGGGAGCGCGGCGAGGAGCTGGCGAAGGTGTGCCGGCACTGGCTGGAAGGCGCGCGGGCCCGGCTGGACGCGGCGCTGGCGCGCCCGGACGGGAGTGCGGAAGCCGGCGGCTCCACGGACTGAGGGGCAGGCGGGGCGCGCCCCCGGGTGCACCTGTGGGGTGGATCACTTCGCTCCGGATTTAGTTGAACTTTAATCTATATCCCGGTTAGGCTGCACTCACAGCTCGCCCCCGCATCCGTCCGGAAGGTAACGCCCCAGATGTCCCTCGTTCTTGACCCCGCCGCCCAGGACCTCCTCTTCCGCGAGGCCCGCACCGCCAACACGTTCACCGACGAGCCGGTGACCGACGAGCAGGTCCAGGCGATCTACGACCTGGTCAAGTACGGCCCGACGGCCTTCAACCAGTCGCCGCTGCGCGTCGTCCTGGTCCGCACCCCCGAGGGCCGCGAGCGTCTGGTCAAGCACATGGCCGAGGGCAACCGCCCGAAGACCCTGGCCGCACCGCTGGTGGCGCTCCTCGTCGCGGACCACGAGTTCCACGAGGAACTCCCCGCGCTCATGCCGCACTACCCGCAGGCCAAGGACGCGTTCTTCTCCGAGCGCCCGGTCCGCGAGCAGTCCGCCGGGCTGAACGCCGCCCTGCAGGCCGCCTACTTCATCATCGGCGTCCGTGCCGCCGGCCTCGCCGCCGGCCCGATGACCGGCTTCGACGCCGCGGGCATCGAGAAGGAGTTCCTGGACAGCGACCACAAGCTGCTCATGGCCGTCAACATCGGCAAGCCCGGCGAGGACGCCTGGTTCCCGCGCCTGCCGCGCCTGTCCTACGACGAGGTCGTCACGACCGTCTGATCCCCACCCCGTACGTCGAGAGGGCCCGCAGCGCCGAGCGCTGCGGGCCCTCTCCGCGTACAGGGTGCCGGGGATTTCAGGAGGAGGACGTCTCCAGGGCCGCGGCCATCTCCGCCAGCCGCTCCTTCGGAGCCGAGCCCGTGACCACCGTGGTCACTCCCTCGGCGTGCAGCACGAGGGCGTCGTACTTCGGCCCCTCCCAGCGCTGCCACTCCTTGCCGGCCACCTCTTCGGTGCGTCCGGTGTCCTCGGCGTCCTGGCTGACGTCGGGGACGTACTTCTTGGCGGGGGTCGTGGACTGCTCCACCGCGACGTAGTTGCCGTCCGGGTCGAGGAAGCCGAGGTGCCAGCCGGAGCCCGCCTGGCCCTCGTACGAGACGGAGGTCGGCTTCCACTCCTTCGACAGCCCCGTGGGCGCCGCCACCGGGTACGGCGCGGCACGACGGGCCGTCGCGAGCTCGACCCGGTAGTCGACCGCCTTGATCGGGTCGGCCTTGTCGTCGTGCGGGATGAAGAGGTAGACGACGCCCGCCACCGCGGTGATCACGAGCATCGACAGGAACATGTCCCGGACGGTCTGCTTGCCTCGCTTGCTTGCCACGGACTCAATGGTGGCATGGGCCTCAGGCCGCCCGACCGGCGGGCACCCGCTCATACGTGACCCGCCCTGCTCATTTTATCGACCTACCGATAGAGTCACAGCACCCTCTTTTCCGGTCGTCGTCGTACAGAAAGGTGCGCTCCGATGTCCGAGCATCATCTGCCGTCCCCGCTCGAGGTCTCCCCGGAGGCCCCCGACCGCAACCTGGCCATGGAACTCGTCCGGGTCACCGAGGCCGCAGCCATGGCCGCCGGTCGCTGGGTCGGCCGCGGCGACAAGATCGGCGCCGACGGCGCCGCCGTGAAGGCCATGCGCACGCTCGTCTCCACCGTGTCGATGAACGGCATCGTCGTCATCGGTGAGGGCGAGAAGGACGAAGCGCCCATGCTGTTCAACGGCGAGCGCGTCGGCGACGGCACCGGAGCCGAGGTCGACATCGCCGTCGACCCGATCGACGGCACCACGCTCAACGCCAAGGGCATGCCCAACGCGATCGCCGTCCTGGCCGCCGCCGACCGCGGCGCGATGTTCGACCCGTCCGCCGTCTTCTACATGGACAAGCTGGTCACCGGCCCGGAGGCGGCCGACTTCGTCGACATCAACGCGCCCGTGTCCGTGAACATCCGGCGCGTCGCGAAGGCCAAGAGCTCGGCCCCCGAGGACGTCACCGTCGTCATCCTGGACCGCCCCCGGCACGAGAGCGTCGTCAGGGAGATCCGGGAGACGGGCGCCCGGATCAAGTTCATCTCCGACGGCGACGTCGCCGGGTCGATCATGGCCGCCCGCGAGGGAACCGGCGTCGACCTGCTCATGGGCATCGGCGGAACCCCCGAGGGCATCATCTCGGCCTGCGCCATAAAGTGCCTCGGCGGTGTCATCCAGGGCAAGCTCTGGCCCAAGGACGAGGCGGAGCGGCAGCGCGCGCTCGACGCCGGTCACGACCTGGACCGGGTGCTGTCCACCGACGACCTCGTCAGCGGCGACAACGTGTTCTTCGTCGCCACAGGGATCACCGACGGCGAACTCCTGCGCGGTGTGCGGTACCGCGCGGAGACGGCCACCACGGAGTCCCTGGTGATGCGGTCCAAGTCGGGCACGATCCGGAGGATCGACTCGACGCACCGGCTCTCGAAGCTGCGGGCCTACAGCGCGATCGACTTCGACCGCGCCAAGTAGCCCCGGCGGCACGGATGGGGGGACCGCCCGGCGGGCGGTCCCCCCACCCAGTACGCGAGCGCTTCAGCCCGCCGCGGCTATACGCCCCGTGGGGGCCGCCGCCTTCAGCTCCATGTCACGCCTGCGGCGCCGGGCGAGCACCACGCGGCGTTCCGCTGCGGTGAGGCCGCCCCACACCCCGTAGGGCTCGGGCTGGACCAGCGCGTGCTCGCGGCACTCCACCATCACCGGACACCTCGCACAGACCTGCTTCGCCGACTCCTCACGGGACAGCCGGGCAGCGGTCGGCTCCTTCGACGGGGCGAAGAACAGCCCGGCCTCGTCCCGGCGGCACACCGCCTCCGAGTGCCAGGGCCCCGCCTCATCCTCCCGCGCGGGTGCGCGCTGGGACGGCACGGCGGCGACCTGCAGGGGCTGATGCGGCATGTGCAGCACGGTCCACTCCTGACGACGGCTTGGGCTTCGCGAGCAAGAGGCGATGCAGCACTCCCTACCCGCTGTACGCACGCCTATGCACTGAGTGGCGTCGCCGGCGGGCCCCCGCGGGCGCTCCGCGCCGCCGACTGGCCTGAAATCGCGGGTGCCGCGGCGTCAGTGGCCGAGGTGCTTGCGCAGCTGCTGGTGGAGGTTGGCGATGAGCTTGCCGCGCTTGGGCTTCGCCTCGACGCTTCCGAAGACGGAATAGCCGTTCACCACGACCACCGGAGCCTCCGGGTCCGCGGATTCCAGTGTGTCGACCTCGAAATTGCCGAAAACGCCCGTCCCGCTGCCCCGGAGCGAGATGTTCTCGGGGACCTTGATCTCGACGCTGCCGAAGATGGACGTCGCGTTGATCACCGTCAGGCGCTGGCCGAACAGCGCCTCGGTCAGGTCGATCTCGACGCTGCCGAAGAGCGCGAAGGCGTTCGTGCGGCCGCCGACGCGCCAACGGCCCCTGCGGGTGGAGCCGCTGAAGACCGCCACCAGGTTCTCGGCGGGCCCGGAGGCCCCGGTGGTGTCGGCGTAGGGCGAGCCGGCCTGACGGGTGCTGCCGCCGGGCGCCGGCAGGTCCTGGACCAGCGGCTCGAGCTCGCCGACGGTCTTGGCCCGGTAGACGAGGTCGACCCGCTCGGCGTGCTCCTCGGCGGTCAGCCGGCCTTCGGCCACGGCCTCCCGCAGGATGTCCGCGATCCGGTCGCGGTCCGCGTCGGAGGCGCGGATCCCGGCGGGCGCGGGACCGGCCGGAGCGACGGGCTGCTGAGGCTGCTTCTCGAGGTCCACCGGACCAGCCTACCCAAACGCGATAGATCGCGACCAGTGCCTCTCCGGCCTCGTCGCGAATCCCTTCCGGGGCCACCGGCCCGCCGGACCGGCCGGTCCGGGTGAGCCTTACCTCACAGGCTCGGCGCGTCCCCGGCGCTCTACCCTGGTGGATGCGCTGCCCAAGGGTGGTCAGCCGCTGTCGCCGAGTGAGGAATGGCCGTAATGCCAGAGTTTGCGTACTCCGATCTGCTCCCCCTGGGAGAGGACACCACGCCGTACCGGCTGGTGACCGCCGAGGGCGTCTCGACCTTCGAGGCCGACGGCCGTACGTTCCTCAAGGTGGCTCCGGAGGCCCTGCGCACCCTCGCCGCCGAGGCGATGCACGACATCTCGCACTACCTGCGGCCCGCGCACCTCGCGCAGCTGCGCCGCATCGTCGACGACCCCGAGGCCTCCTCCAACGACAAGTTCGTCGCGCTGGACCTCCTGAAGAACGCGAACATCGCCGCCGCGGGCGTCCTGCCGATGTGCCAGGACACCGGCACGGCGATCGTCATGGGCAAGCGCGGCCAGAACGTGCTCACCGAGGGCGGTGACGAGGAGGCCCTGTCGCACGGCGTCTTCGACGCGTACACGAAGCTCAATCTGCGGTACTCGCAGATGGCCCCGCTGACCATGTGGGACGAGAAGAACACCGGCTCGAACCTGCCGGCGCAGATCGAGCTGTACGCGACGGACGGCGGCGCCTACAAGTTCCTCTTCATGGCGAAGGGCGGCGGCTCGGCCAACAAGTCCTTCCTGTACCAGGAGACCAAGGCGGTCCTCAACGAGGCCTCCATGATGACGTTCCTGGAGGAGAAGATCCGTTCGCTGGGTACGGCGGCCTGCCCGCCGTACCACCTGGCGATCGTCGTCGGCGGCACGTCGGCCGAGTTCGCGCTGAAGACCGCGAAGTACGCCTCCGCGCACTACCTGGACGAGCTGCCCGCCGAGGGATCCCCGACCGGCCACGGCTTCCGGGACAAGGACCTGGAGCAGAAGGTCTTCGAGCTGACGCAGAAGATCGGCATCGGCGCCCAGTTCGGCGGCAAGTACTTCTGCCACGACGTCCGGGTCGTCCGCCTCCCCCGGCACGGCGCCTCCCTGCCCGTCGCGATCGCCGTGTCCTGCTCGGCCGACCGCCAGGCGACCGCGAAGATCACCGCCGAGGGCGTGTTCCTGGAGCAGCTGGAGAAGGACCCGGCGCGTTTCCTCCCCGACACCACCGACGAGCACCTGGACGAGTCCGGTGACGTGGTGAAGATCGACCTGAACCAGCCGATGGACGACATCCTCGCCGAGCTGACCAGGTACCCGGTCAAGACCCGCCTCTCGCTGACCGGCCCGCTGGTCGTGGCACGCGACATCGCGCACGCCAAGATCAAGGAGCGGCTGGACGCGGGCGAGGAGATGCCGCAGTACCTCAAGGACCACCCGGTGTACTACGCGGGCCCGGCCAAGACCCCCGAGGGTTACGCGTCCGGCTCCTTCGGCCCGACGACGGCCGGCCGGATGGACAGCTACGTCGCGCAGTTCCAGGCGGCGGGCGGCTCCAAGGTGATGCTCGCCAAGGGCAACCGGTCCAAGCAGGTCACGGACGCGTGCGACGCGCACGGCGGCTTCTACCTCGGCTCGATCGGCGGCCCCGCCGCCCGTCTCGCACAGGACTGCATCAAGAAGGTCGAGGTCGTCGAGTACGAGGAGCTCGGCATGGAGGCGGTCTGGCGGATCGAGGTCGAGGACTTCCCCGCGTTCGTCGTGGTCGACGACAAGGGCAACGACTTCTTCACCGAGCCCGCCCCGGCACCGACCTTCACCAGCATCCCGGTCCGCGGCCCCGGCCTCGGCTGACCTTCCCGGCCCGGCGACCGCAGGGGCATCCGGCAGACTGCCGGGTGCCCCTGCCGTGTCTCCGGAGCGGGCCGGCGGCTCCTGACCCGTGCGTTTCGGCCACCCGACCTCCATCAGCACCCGGCCGCCACTGGCCGAGGCCGCTCCTGCCAAGGAACCCGGGGCGTAGTTCACGCCATTGATCGTCCCGTCACTACTCTCGGATGCATGGCGCATCTAGTTTGAACAGGCGTTCGACGCGCGATCTCCTCGCCCGGCCACCGGCTCGGGCACACCCGTTCCGGCAGGAAGAGAAATCGGTCATGTCACGTTTCGCAGTTGCCCTGCGCTCCGGCCTCGCCGCGGCCGCCCTCGCCGGCGCCGTCCTGGGCGCGCCCCAGGCCGTCGCCTCGGACGTGCCCGCGGTGGCGGTGTCGGCGAAGGCCGACGCGACGACCCTGGCCCTGGCCGAGGAGGACCCGCAGGCGACGGCCGCCGCCGCGACGGTGTGCGGGACCGGGTACGCCCTGAACAAGGCGATACCGCTGCCGGTCGGAACCGAGCCCGACATGCGCCTGGCGACCCTGTTCTCCTACACCAACGGGGCCAAGGGCTGCGCGATCCTGGACAACAACGTGGGCGTCTCCCGTTACATGTACCTGAAGGTCTGCAAGGTGGACGGAACCGGCTGCGACACGGACACCGGGAACTTCACCCAGTACGCGGGCCCCGTCTATGTGTCGAGCATCGCGTGCGCCAAGGTGACGGCGAAGATGGGCACCTCGTCCAGCAACCTCTCCGTCAACTACTCGAGCGACTACGTGTTCCCCTGCAACTGATCCGCACCGCTCGGGCGGCAAGGAGCGGGCGCGCATCCGACGGCGCCCGCTCCGCCGCGTCCGACCGGCCGACGACCTCTCCGCGGATACCTTTCCGGCGGGAGACGCGCGGGGAATACGTGGAACACCCCGCGTGCTCATCTGCATCAGGAGGTCTGAACACCATGGACGGAACGGCCGAGGAAACGACGTACCGCGTCGAGCACGACTCGATGGGCGAGGTGAAGGTGCCCGCGCACGCCAAGTGGCGTGCACAGACCCAGCGCGCGGTGGAGAACTTCCCGATCTCCGGGCAACGGCTGGAGCGCGCCCACATCGAGGCGCTGGCCCGGATCAAGGCGGCCGCCGCCAAGGTGAACGCCGAGCTGAAGGTGCTGGATCCGGACATCGCGGACGCGATCCAGGAGGCGGCCGCCGAGGTCGCGGAGGGCCGCTGGGACGAGCACTTCCCCGTCGACGTCTTCCAGACGGGTTCCGGCACGTCGTCCAACATGAACACCAACGAGGTCGTGGCCACGCTGGCCGGCGAGCGGCTGGGGCGCGAGGTCCACCCCAACGACCACGTCAACGCGTCCCAGTCGTCGAACGACGTGTTCCCGTCGTCGATCCACATCGCCGCGACGGCCGCCGTCACCGCCGACCTGATCCCGGCACTCGAACATCTGGCTGCCTCGCTGGAGCGGAAATCGGCCGAATTCTCGGAGGTCGTGAAGTCGGGCCGTACGCATCTGATGGACGCCACGCCCGTCACCCTGGGCCAGGAGTTCGGGGGCTACGCGGCGCAGATCCGTCACGGTGTCGAGCGGTTGCGCGCCTCGCTCCCCCGCCTCGCCGAACTACCCCTGGGCGGTACGGCGGTGGGCACCGGGATCAACACCCCGCCCGGTTTCTCCGCAGCGGTGATCGCCGAGGTCGCCCGCACGACCGGGCTGCCGCTCACCGAGGCCAGGAACCACTTCGAGGCGCAGGGGGCCAGGGACGGGCTCGTCGAGGCCTCGGGCCAGCTCCGTACCATCGGCGTCTCCCTCACCAAGATCTCCAACGACCTGCGCTGGATGGCCTCCGGCCCCCGCACCGGCCTGGCCGAGATCAGCCTGCCCGACCTGCAGCCCGGCTCGTCGATCATGCCGGGCAAGGTCAATCCGGTGATCCCGGAGGCGGTGCTGATGGTCGCCGCCCAGGTGACGGGCAACGACGCCACGGTCGCCGCCGCCGGGGCGGCCGGAAACTTCGAGCTCAACGTGATGCTCCCGGTCATCGCGAAGAACCTGCTCGAGTCGGTGCGGCTGCTCGCCAACGCCTCCCGGCTGCTCGCGGACCGCACGGTCGACGGCATCACGGCCGACGCCGAGCGGGCGCGGCGGTACGCGGAGTCCTCTCCCTCGGTCGTCACCCCGCTCAACAAGTACATCGGCTACGAGGAGGCGGCGAAGGTCGCCAAGAAGTCCCTGGCCGACGGCACGACGATCCGGGAGACCGTGCTGGCCGGAGGGTACGTCGACCGCGGCGACCTGACGCTGGAACAGCTGGACGAGGCCCTGGACGTGTTGCGTATGACCCGGCCATGACCGTAACCCGCCGCACCGGCGCGCACGTCTCTAAGATCTCTTCATGACAGCGACGGACGCGGGTACGGGAGCAGGCACCGGGGCGGGTGCGGGGGACGGAGTGCGCTGGGCGCCGGGGGACCGGATTCTCTGGCGCTACCGGGCCAACGAGAGGCCCGGTGACGGCGACGGCACGGTCCACATCTGCCGGCCGGTCACCGTCGTCCAGGACACGGACGAGCTGCTGGCCGTGTGGATGGCGTCCGGCACCGAGTGCGTGAGACCGGTCCTCGCCGACGGCACCCAGGTGCACGCCGAGCCCCTCGCCACCCGCTACACCCGCCCGCGCACGACGGCGCGCTCGCGGTGGTTCGGCTCGGGGGTGCTGAAGCTGGCCCGGCCGGGCGACCCCTGGTCGGTCTGGCTGTTCTGGGACCGGGGCTGGCTCTTCCGCAACTGGTACGTCAACCTCGAGGAGCCCCGCTCACGCTGGGCGGGCGGGGTCGATTCGCAGGACCACTTCCTCGACATCTCCGTACGCCCCGACCACAGCTGGGAGTGGCTCGACGAGGACGAGTTCGCCCAGGCCCAGCGCGTCGGGCTGATGGACGAGGCCACCGCCCGGCGGGTGCGCGAGGCCGGGCTGGCCGCGGTCGAGGTGATCCAGCGCTGGGGCGCGCCCTTCAGTGACGGCTGGGAACACTGGCGGCCCGAACCCCACTGGCAGGTCCCCCCGCTGCCCGATGACTGGGACCGCACCCCCGCCCCCACGCCGTCGTGAGACCCTTGATGCACCCCAGGGGGGCAACCGTAGGATCGCCCTCCATGAACCGCCCCTCCGGACCGATGCGCCACAACCGGCGTGACCGGACGGGGGCCTGACCATCAGTCACCGCGCGCGTCGCACGAGTCACACGGTTCACGAGACCGGTGGACGTGCGGTCGCCCGAACCACTACGAGGGGGTGGAGACGTGCTCGCTGTCCGCTGCCCGGCCACCGGGAGACCCCGGACCGGCCCCCTGCGCGGCCGAACGGTTTCGGCCCCTTTCCCGAGGGCATCCGGTGACAGCCGTTGTTCTCACCGCTCTTGCCGGGGCACAGTGGCGCAAGGCCCCGAGGTGACCGCGCCTGCCTCATACAACCGGCCCGGACGGACGGAATCCCACGCGTGACGGAGCATCCCACCTCCCACGAAGGCCGACAGCCCCTCGCTGCCCGGCCGCAGGAACGCGCCCGGCCCCGGCAGCAGGAGGCCCCGCCGGGCGCCGCTGCCACGGCCGCGATCCCCGGCCCCTCCCCCGCGGTGCCGAACGCGGTGAAGGGCCCGGTCCCGAACGCCCTGCCGAACCCGGCACCCGGCGCGGAGGCCGCCGCACCCGTCGCCGACACCCAGACGGTCTCCCGCCGCGAGGGGGACCGTCTGCGTTTCGTCGGCGCGGCGACCCGCCGGATCGCCCGGGGCATAGACCTGGACGAGATCGTGCTGGGCCTGTGCCGGGCGAGCGTGCCCACGTTCTCCGACGCCATACTCGTCTACCTCCGCGACCCGCTCCCGGTGGGCGACGAGCGCCCGGCCAACCCCTTCGTACTGCGGCTGCGGCGCACCGACAGGCTGCGGCTGGCCGACGAGGAAAGCGAGAGCGGTCCGGAGGGCGAGCGGCTGCGGCTGCCCGTCACCGACCCGCAGGCCGGGCTGCTGCCCGCGGCCGACCTGTGCGAGATCATGGCGGGCGGCGCGCTCGCCGAGGTGCTGCGCGGGGTACGCCCCGTGTTCGGTGACTCCGCCGCGGCCCGCGTGGCCCTGCCCGAGCTGCTGGGGGCGGGCCGGACGGTGCCGACCGGGCACCGCGCGATCCTGGCGCCGCTGCGCGGCCGGCGCCGGGTGATCGGTGCCGCGGTCTTCCTGCGCGGCACGGACCGCCCGCCGTTCGAGGCCAACGACCTCCTGGTCGCGGCGCAGCTGGCCACGCACACGGCGCTCGGCATCGACAAGGCCGTGCTGTACGGGCGCGAGGCGTACATCGCCGACGAGCTCCAGCGCACGATGCTGCCCGACTCGCTGCCCCAGCCCACCGGCGTACGCCTGGCCTCGCGCTACCTCCCGGCCGCGGAGACGGCCCGGGTGGGCGGCGACTGGTACGACGCGATCCCGCTGCCCGGCAGCAGGGTCGCCCTGGTCGTCGGTGACGTGATGGGGCACTCCATGACGTCCGCGGCGATCATGGGCCAGCTGCGCACCACCGCGCAGACCCTGGCGGGACTCGACCTGCCTCCGCAGGAGGTCCTGCACCATCTGGACGAGCAGGCCCAGCGGCTCGGCAGCGACCGCATGGCGACCTGCCTGTACGCGGTGTACGACCCCGTCGCACACCGCATCACCATCGCCAACGCGGGGCACCCGCCGCCCGTGCTGCTCCATCTGGGGGGCCGGGCCGAGGTGCTCCGGGTGCCGCCGGGCGCGCCGATCGGGGTCGGCGGGGTCGACTTCGAGGCCGTCGAGCTGGACGCGCCGGCCGGTGCCACGCTGCTGCTGTACACGGACGGCCTGGTGGAGTCCCGGATGCGGGACGTCTGGACGGGCATCGAGATCCTTCGGGAGCGGCTGGCCGCCACCGCCCAGCTGACGGGGCCGGACCACTCGCCGCCGCTGGAAGCGCTCTGCGACGACGTGCTGGACATGCTCGGGCCGGGCGACCGGGACGACGACATCGCCCTGCTCGCCGCCCGCTTCGACGGGATCGCCCCGAGTGACGTCGCGTACTGGTTCCTCGAACCGGAGGACGCGGCTCCGGGACGTGCCCGCAGGCTGGCCCGCAGGGCCTTGAGCAGGTGGGGCCTGGACGACCTCTCGGACGAGGTGGAGCTGCTGGTCAGCGAGGTGGTGACCAACGCCGTGCGCTACGCGGAGCGGCCGGTGACACTGCGGCTGCTGCGCACGGACATCCTGCGCTGCGAGGTCGGCGACGACTCCCCGCAGCTGCCCAGGCAACGGCGTGCCCGGGAGACGGACGAGGGCGGCCGGGGACTGTTCCTGGTCAACCGGCTGGCCAGGCGGTGGGGGGCGACCCGGCTCTCCACGGGCAAGGTGGTCTGGTTCGAGATGGCGACCCCCTAGGGGATCGCCCTGTCCCCGCCGGTTCCCCTGTTGCCGACCTCCCGTCGGCGGAGTTGACCTCAGCCGCAGCGCGGACGACGACCGGGGACAGCCCGGCACCCCTGGTGCGCGGGGTCCTGGACGACGCGGCGCGCGAGCGGCTCGTCTCCGACATCTCCGGCCATCTGCCGGACGGGGCGAGCAGGCCGGTCCTGGAGCGTGCGCCGCAGTACTGGCGCAACGCGGACAAGGACCTCGGCGACCGTGTCGCGAAGAAGGTCAACGGCGGCTGACGCCGGACACGTAGGAGGGGCGGGTGCCGGCCGGCACCCGCCCCTCCTACGTCGCTACTGCCCGAGCAGCCCCTCGGCGCCCGGCCGCTCGCCCGGCGGCTGCTCACCGTCGTCGGGGTCCTTGGTCTCGCTGGGTGTCCCGCTCGGCGTCTGGGAAGGGGTCTCGCTCGGCGTCTCGACCGGCGGCGACTCCTCGCCGGGCGTCTCGCTCGGCGACTCGGAGGGCTCCTCCGGCTCCTCGGACGGCGTCTCGGAGGGCTCCTCGGTCTCGGACGGGGTGACCGAGGGGGTCTCGGTCACCGCCGTCTCGCCGCGCTCCACACCCTCCAGGTCGAAGGTGGCGTCCGAGCCGCCCCCGAGCGCGCCCAGCGTGTAGTCCGCCCAGATCTTCGCGGGGAATCCGCCGCCGTTGGCCCGGCCGGAGTTGGCCGTGCCGGTGAGGCTGACCTGGCCGCCGCCCTCCTTGGTGGACTCGCCGAACAGGGCCACGGCGGTGGAGAGCTCCGGGGTGTAGCCGGTGAACCAGGCCGCCTTGTTGTTCTCCGACGTGCCCGTCTTGCCCGCGGCGTCGTAGGCGGAGGTGTTGGCCTCGTGGCCGGAGCCGATGTCGACGACCTCGGTCAGCGCCTTCGTCACGGTGTCGGCGGACGCCCTGCTGATCACCTGGCCGCCCACGCCGTCGACCGGCTCCATGGTGCGGTCACGGTTCGCGGCGGACTTCACGATGGTCGGGGTGACCTTCTTGCCGTGGTTGTCCAGGGTGGCGTAGACCCCGGCCATGTCCCACGTGGAGGCGTTCATGGTGCCCAGGGTCATCGCGGGCGTCTCGGGGAAGTTCTTGTCCGGCACGCCCAGGGCGAGCGCCGTCTTCTTCACGGCGCTCGGGTCGGCGTCGACGACCATCTGCGCGAAGACGGAGTTGATCGACTTGTCCATGGCCCGCTGGACGGTCGGACTGTCGTAGCTGATGTCGTCCTCGTTCTGCGGGGCGAACGGGACGCTGCTGCCGACCACGGGGCGCTTGCTGGTGCCGTCGTAGATCGTGTTCAGGCCGATCAGGTCGCCGTCCTGGGTCTTCGAGCCGTTCTCCAGCGCGGAGGCGAGCACCAGCGGCTTGAAGGTGGAGGCCGGCTGGTAGTCCTGGCGGGTGGCGTTGTTGTACCAGTGCTCGGTGGCGCCGACGCCTCCGTACAGCGCGACCACCCTGCCGGTCTTCGGATCCACGGAGGTGGCGCCGGCCTGCACGGTCGCGTCGACCTTGTTCGTGTCCCGGTCGAGCTGGTTCTCCAGCTGCCGGTTCACCGACTTCTCGAGCTGCTTCTGCCGCTTCCGGTCGATGTTGAGGGTGACCGTCCAGCCCCCGGCGTCCAGCATCTCGTCGGTGATGCCCTGCCGCTTCATCTCGTCGTTGGCGGCCTCGACGAGGTAGCCGGTCTGGCCCTCCATGCCGGGGGCCGCCTTGGGCGCCTTCGGGACGGGGAACGTCAGCTTGTCCCGCTCGGCCCGGTCGAGCCAGCCCTCGTCGACCATGTTGTTCAGCGTGTAGGCCCAGCGCTCCTTGACCAGCTTCTTGCCGGTCGGGGTGGCGTAGGCCCAGTCGTACTGGCTGGGGGCCTGGAGGAGGGAGGCGAGGTAGGCGCCCTGGGAGGTGTCGAGATCCTTGGCGTCGACGCCGTAGTAGGCCTGCGCCGCCGCCTGGATGCCGCTCGCGCCGCGCCCGTAGTACACCGTGTTCAGGTACCCGGCGAGGATGTCGTCCTTCTTCATGCGCTGGTCGACCTTGAGCGAGATCACCAGCTCCTTGAGCTTGCGGGTGACCGTCTGGTCCTGGGTGAGGTAGTAGTTCTTCACGTACTGCTGCGTGATCGTGGAACCACCCTGCTTGCCCTTGCCGGAGAGCGTGTTGAGCAGGCCTCGCGCGGTGCCCTTGAGGTCGACGCCCTGGTCCCGGTAGAAGGACTTGTTCTCGGCGGCGACGAAGGCGTGCTGGACGCTCTTCGGTACGACGCCGAGGTCGACTATCTCGCGGTTGACCTCGGAGTTGCTGCGGGCCAGGAGCGTGCCGTCGCTGTACTTGTAGACGTTGCTCTGCTTCTCGGCCTGGGCGTTGGCCTCGGGCACGTCGACGTACACGTAGAGCGCCGCGAAGGCGCCCATCACCAGCAGGCAGAGCCCGAAGAAGGTGCCCAGGACCTTGCGCCAGGTGAAGAGCCGGCGTATTCGGCCGCCCTCGGCGGCCTGGCGCGCTCCCCGCCCCTGGGCTCGTCGCTCATCCGCTCGACCCATCGCTGTGGTGCTCCTGTTCTTCTGCTCGTACCGCTCCGGTCAGACCTGCCAGCTAACACTGAAAGCTTGGACAAATGGCAGGCGATCCGGTCTTTTCCGGACGTGAGAATCAGCACCCGGTCCCGAAGGAACCGACTCGCGAGGGATGCACAAGGTTGCGAGACGCGTTAATGTGAGATCACATTGCTAGCGCGGCGCCTTGCCGCGGAGAACGGGGGACCCATGTCCGCACCGCACGACCTTCCCGGCACCACGGGCCCGGGCGCCGACCTGACGCCGGACGCGCCCGAGATGCCCGCCCCGCAGGTCAGGGAGGTGACCGCCCACTCCATCCCCGGCGGCCTGGGGCTCCTGCTGACCGTCCTCGGGGTGTTCCTCGGCGTGGCGCTCGCCATCGTCGGGGGCGTCCTCGGCTCCGACGGGCACAACGGGGTCGGCATCCCGCTCTTCGTCCTCGGACTGCTCCTGGCCGTCGCCTCCTTCTTCTGCATGAGCGGTGTGAAGATGGTCGCTCCGGGCGAGGCCCGGGTCATCCAGCTCTTCGGCCGTTACGTCGGAACGATCCGCGCGGACGGCCTGCGCTGGATCAACCCGCTGACGTCCAGCCGCAAGATCTCCACCCGGGTCCGCAACCACGAGACGGCCGTCCTGAAGGTCAACGACGCCTACGGCAACCCGATCGAGCTGGCGGCGATCGTCGTCTGGAAGGTCGAGGACACGGCGCAGGCGCTCTTCGAGGTCGACGACTTCCTGGAGTTCGTCGCCACCCAGACCGAGGCGGCCGTCCGGCACATCGCGATCGAGTACCCGTACGACGCCCACGAGGAGGGCGGGCTCTCCCTGCGCGGCAACGCCGAGGAGATCACCGAGAAGCTCGCGGTGGAGCTCACGGCGCGGGTGCAGGCGGCGGGCGTGCGGATCATCGAGTCCCGGTTCAGCCATCTCGCCTACGCCCCCGAGATCGCCTCGGCGATGCTCCAGCGGCAGCAGGCGGGGGCGGTCGTCGCGGCCCGTCAGCAGATCGTGGAGGGCGCGGTGGGCATGGTCGAGATGGCCCTGACGCGGATCGCGGAGCAGGACATCGTCGAGCTCGACTCCGAGCGCAAGGCGGCCATGGTCAGCAACCTGATGGTGGTGCTGTGCGGCGACCGTGCGGCGCAGCCGGTCCTGAACACGGGCACGCTCTACCAGTGACCGACGACGCCGCCCCTCCTCCGGACCGGGCACCCCGGCGCGGCTCCGCCCGCAAGCAGATGCTGCTGCGGCTGGATCCCGCGGTGCACGACGCGCTGGCCCGGTGGGCCTCGGACGAGCTGCGCAGCGCGAACGCGCAGCTCGAGTTCCTGCTGCGGCGGGCCCTGGCGGAGGCGGGCCGGCTGCCGGGCGGCGCGGGTCCGATCCCCCGCCGGGGCCGCCCGCCGAAGGCCCCGCCGCCCGAGCGGCCCGAGCCGGACGGGACCGCGGACTGAGCCCGCGGGCGGATCCCACCGCGGGCCCGGGCGCCCGGACCGGAGGGGGCGCCCGGCCGGCCGCAGGCGTATACATGCGAGGTATACACACCATGTAGAGTGCGGCTCATGTCAATCGGTCACACCCTCCTCGGACTCCTGGAGTCCGGCCCCCGCCACGGCTACGACCTCAAGCGCGCGTTCGACGAGAGGTTCGGGCACGATCGCCCCCTGCACTACGGCCAGGTCTACGCGACCATGTCCCGCCTGCTGAAGAACGGCCTCGTCGAGGTCGACGGGGTCGAGACGGACGGCGGGCCCGAGCGCAAGCGGTACGCCATCACGGACGCCGGCATCACCGATGTCGCCGCCTGGCTCGCACAGCCCGAGAAGCCGGAGCCGTACCTCCAGTCGACCCTCTACACGAAGGTCGTCCTCGCGCTGCTCACCGGCCGCGACGCCGCCGACCTGCTGGACGCCCAGCGCTCCGAGCACCTGCGCCTGATGCGCATCCTCACGGACCGCAAGCGCAAGGGCGACCTCGCCGACCAGCTGATCTGCGACCACGCGCTCTTCCACCTCGAAGCCGACCTCCGCTGGCTGGAACTGACCGCCGCGCGGCTCGGCCGGCTCGCCGAGGTGGTCGCCCCGTGACCCCCGCCGGCTCCCTCCTCACGGCCCACGGCCTGCACAAGGCCTACGGCTCGACGCCCGCGCTCGACGGCGCCTCGTTCTCCGTGCACCCCGGCGAGGTCGTCGCCGTCATGGGGCCGTCCGGCTCCGGCAAGTCGACGCTGCTGCACTGTCTCGCCGGCATCGTCACGCCGGACTCCGGCACCGTCACCTACGCCGGACGCGAGCTGTCCGCGATGTCCGACGCCGAGCGCAGCGCCCTGCGCCGCGGCGATTTCGGCTTCGTCTTCCAGTTCGGTCAGCTCGTCCCCGAGCTGACCTGCGTGGAGAACGTCGCCCTGCCGCTCCGGCTCGCCGGTGTCCGGCGCAAGGCGGCCGAGGGCACCGCCCTGGAGTGGATGGCGCGCCTGGAGGTCGAGGACCTGGCCGCCCAGCGTCCCGGCGAGGTCTCCGGCGGTCAGGGCCAGCGCGTCGCCGTCGCCCGCGCCCTGGTCGCCTCCCCGAAGGTGGTCTTCGCGGACGAGCCGACCGGTGCGCTCGACTCGCTCAACGGCGAGCGGGTCATGGAGCTCCTCACCGAGTCCGCCCGGACGGCCGGCACGGCCGTCGTGCTCGTGACGCACGAGTCGCGGGTGGCCGCGTACTCGGACCGCGAGGTCGTCGTCCGCGACGGCCGCTGCCGCGACCTGGAGTACGCCGTATGACCTGGCTGCGCGATCTCGGCCTCGGCATACGCTTCGCCGCGGCGGGCGGCCGCGAGGGCTGGGCGCGGACCGCGCTCACCGCCGTCGGGGTGGGCCTCGGCGTGGCGCTCCTGCTGATCGCCTCCTCCGTTCCCCATCTCCTGGCGGAACGCGCCCATCGCGACCTCGCCCGCCAGGAGAGCGCGGCTTCCTACCAGGACAAGGCCGCGAGGTCCGACACCTCCGTGCTGCGGATCAACGCGGAGACCGAGTACAGGGGCCAGGTCGTCGGCGGCTTCCTGATGCGTCCTGAGGGCGCGCACCCGGTGACCCCGCCCGGAGTCGGGGCACTCCCCGGCCCCGGCGAGATGGTGGCCTCCCCCGCACTGGAGGAGCTGCTCGGTTCACCCGAGGGCAGCCTTCTGCGGGAGCGTCTCCCGTACCGGATCACCGCGACGATCGGCGATGCGGGCCTCCTCTCCCCCGGCGAGCTGTACTTCTACGCCGGCAGCGACACCCTGACCGCCGCCGCGGGCGGCCATCGGGTCGACGGGTACGGGGACAGGGTCAGGGACGAGCCGCTCCCGCCCGCCCTCGTCGTCCTGGTCATCATGATCTGTGTCGTGCTGCTGGCACCCGTCGCGATCTTCATCGCCACGGCCGTGCGGTTCGGCGGCGACCGCCGCGACCGCCGGCTCGCCGCCCTCCGCCTGGTCGGTACGGACATCCGGTCGACCCGAAGGATCGCGGCGGGCGAGGCCCTGTTCGGCTCGCTGCTCGGGCTGCTCGCGGGAGTGGTCTTCTTCCTCGTGGGCCGCGGGTTCAGCGGCTCCGTCGAGGTGTGGAACTACAGCGTCTTCCCGTCCGACCTGGCGCCCGCGCCGTGGACGGCGGTGCTGATCGCCTTCGCGGTGCCGCTGTGCGCCGTACTGGTCACGCTGGTCGCCATGCGCGCCGTCATCGCCGAACCGCTGGGGGTCGTACGCGGCACGGGCCACCGCGGGCGCCGCCTCTGGTGGCGTCTGCTCGTGCCGGTCCTGGGGCTCGCCGTCCTGGGAGTGACCGGCAGGGTCGGCGAGGGCGACTTCGTCGACCCGTACCCCATCGCGGCCGGCGCCGTCCTCGTCCTCGTCGGGCTCGCCCTGCTGCTGCCCTGGCTGGTCGAGGCGTGCGTACGCCCGCTGCGCCGCGGCCCGCTGTCCTGGCAGCTCGCCGTCCGCCGGCTCCAGCTGAACAGTGGCGCGGCCTCCCGCGCGGTCAGCGGGATCGCCGTGGCGGTGGCGGGCGCCGTGGCCCTGCAGATGCTGTTCGCGGCGATGGGCGACGAGTTCACGCGCATGACGGGACAGGACCCGTCGCGCGCCCAGTTCCACACCTTCTCCGAGAAGGTCAGCGGGGACGCCGCCACGCGGACCATCGAGGAGTTCCGCTCCACGAAGGGCGTCGAGGCCGTCATCGGCACGGTCGAGACGTACGTGACGAAGCCCGGGACGTACAAGGAGGACCAGGTCACCCCGACCACCTCGCTCAGCATCGGCGACTGCCCGACCCTGAAGGAGCTCGCCGAGATCGGCTCCTGCGCGGACGGCGACGTCTTCGTCGTCCACCCCAGGGGCGACAAGGAGATGAGCGACTGGGTCGACGAGACGGCACGCAAGGGCCAGGAGGTCGAGCTCGACTCCGGTGCCGAGCTGCCGCCGGGCGGCAAGAGGCTGCTCTGGACCCTGCCCGCGGACGCCCGGACCGTCACCGCCGCACCCGACCCGCTCGGCGAGGAGCACTGGGGCATCATGGCGACGGTCGGAGCCGTCGACCCGCGCACGCTGCCGGACGCCCAGACCGTCGCGCAGATCAAGGTGGACGACGGCGTCGAGGACGTCGCCGAGTACGTGCGGAACACCGCCGCCAGGATCGACCCGGGCATGCGGGTCGCCGCCCTGACGTCGATGACCCGCGACCGCCAGTACGCCAGTGTGCAGACGGGGCTGCGGTTCGGCGCGCTGGTGACGCTGCTGCTGATCGCCGCGTCGATGCTGGTGTCCCAGCTGGAGCAGCTCCGGGAGCGCAGGCGGCTGCTGTCGGTCCTGGTCGCCTTCGGCACCAGGCGTTCCACGCTCGGCTGGTCGGTGCTCTGGCAGACGGCGGTCCCCGTGGCCGTCAGCCTCCTGGTCGCGGTGGCGGGTGGCGTCGCGCTCGGCGCCGTCATGACCTGGATGCTGGCCAAGACGGTGACGCGGTGGTGGGTGTTCCTGCCGCTGGCGGGCGCGGGCGGGGCGCTCGTCGTGGCCGTGACGCTGCTCTCGCTGCCCCTGCTGTGGCGCATGATGCGCCCGGACGGGCTGCGTACGGAGTGACGGCGGGAGGGGTGGGTCCGGCGCCGCGCGGACCCGCCCCTTCGAGCCGAGCGGGCCCACCCCTCCCGTACACCCGGCGCCGAGCGGGCTCACCCGTCCGCGTACACCCGCACGGGCAGCGCTCCCAGCGCGGCGCGCAGCGCGGCCGCGAGCTCCTCGAACTCCTCCTGCCGCGCCGAGCCCGTCCGCACGGCCAGCGCGACCCGCCGCGAGGGCGCCGGGTCCGTGAAGCAGCCGGTGGACAGCGCCTCGTTGCGTCCGGTCTCCACGGTCACCGCCGTACGGGGCAGCAGCGTCACCCCGAGCCCACCCGCGACGAGCTGCACCAGGGTGGAGAGCCCCGCCGCGGTCGTCGTCACCGGCGCCCCCTCGGTGCGCCCCGCCTCCCGGCAGATGTCCAGCGCCTGGTCGCGCAGGCAGTGCCCCTCGTCGAGCAGCAGCAACGGCAGGTCCCGCAGCGTCTCGCGCGGCAGTCCGGTCGTCCCGGCGAGGCGGTGCTCCTTCTCCATGACCAGCACGAAGTCCTCGTCGAACAGCGGCAGTTCCGTGACGCCTGGCACCCCGAGCGGCACGGCGAGCAGCAGCAGGTCCAGCCGGCCGGCGGCCAGCCCGTCCAGCAGCGAGGAGGTCTGCTCCTCGTGGACCTGGAGGTCCAGGTCCGGATAGCGCTCATGGACGAGCCTGAGGACCGCCGGCAGCAGATACGGCGCGACGGTCGGGATCACGCCGAGCCTGAGTATCCCGGTGAACGGCGCGCGCACCGCCTCGGCCTCCTCCATCAGCTCGCCGAGCGCCTCCAGCACCGCCCGGCTCCGCACCGCGAGACGCTCCCCCGCGGGCGAGAGCAGCACCTTGCGCGTCGTACGCTCGATGAGCTGGACACCGAGTGCCACCTCCAGCGCGGACACGGCTCCGGAGAGTGCCGGCTGACTCATCCCGATTGCTGCCGCCGCGTCCCGGAAGTGCAGATGTTCCGCCACGGCCGCGAAGGCGCGCAGCTGCGAGAGGCTGGGCTGCTTGACCCTAATAGCCTGATTTACATACGCCACTGATAGGCACCTCCGATCATCCCGACCGAGTGTAGCTATTTCCGCGATCAATGCACTCTGTGCCAGAGTGGGAACCGTCCAACCCCCAGGAACGCCCTCAAAAGGGGATTTCCTACGCAGCAAGGAGTGCGCGTGCTCACTGTCGGTGACAAGTTCCCCGAGTTCGACCTGACCGCTTGTGTGTCGCTGGAGAGCGGCAAGGAGTTCGAGCAGATCAACCACAAGACCTACGAGGGTCAGTGGAAGATCGTCTTCGCGTGGCCGAAGGACTTCACCTTCGTGTGCCCCACCGAGATCGCCGCCTTCGGCAAGCTGAACGACGAGTTCGCCGACCGTGACGCGCAGGTCCTCGGCTTCTCCGGCGACTCCGAGTTCGTGCACCACGCCTGGCGCAAGGACCACCCGGACCTGACCGACCTGCCCTTCCCGATGCTGGCCGACTCGAAGCACGAGCTCATGCGTGACCTCGGCATCGAGGGCGAGGACGGCTTCGCCCAGCGCGCCGTCTTCATCGTCGACCAGAACAACGAGATCCAGTTCACGATGGTGACCGCCGGTTCCGTGGGCCGTAACCCCAAGGAGGTCCTCCGGGTCCTCGACGCCCTGCAGACCGACGAGCTGTGCCCCTGCAACTGGACCAAGGGCGAGAACACCCTCGACCCGGTCGCGCTCCTCTCGGGCGAGTGAGCTGATACGACATGGCACTCGATGAACTGAAGTCCGCCATACCGGACTTCGCCAAGGACCTGAAGCTGAACCTCGGTTCGGTCATCGGCAACAGCGAGCTCCCCCAGCAGCAGCTGTGGGGCACCGTCCTGGCCTGCGCGATCGCCTCGCGCTCGCCGAAGGTGCTGCGCGAGCTGGAGCCGGAGGCCAAGGCCAACCTCTCCGCCGAGGCGTACACCGCGGCGAAGTCGGCCGCGGCGATCATGGCGATGAACAACGTCTTCTACCGCACCCGGCACCTGCTGTCGGACCCCGAGTACGGGAACCTCCGTGCGGGCCTGCGGATGAACGTCATCGGCAAGCCGGGCGTGGAGAAGGTCGACTTCGAGCTGTGGTCGCTCGCCGTCTCCGCGATCAACGGCTGCGGCCAGTGCCTGGACTCCCACGAGCAGGTGCTGCGCAAGGCCGGCGTCGACCGTGAGACGATCCAGGAAGCCGTCAAGATCGCTTCGGTGATCCAGGCGGTCGGCGTGACCCTCGAGGCCGAGGCCGTGCTCGCCGAGCAGTGACCCGCAGTACCTTGTACGAGAAGGGCCCCGAGGACGACCGACCGTCCTCGGGGCCTTTCTTCATGTCCGCCCCGGTGTCAGGGAGCGGGGGGAACTACTGCTTCTGGTCGTCCGGCGTGTCGGTCCCGTCGGAGCGGCCGTCCTCGTCCGCGGGGCCGGCGGCGTCGTCGTCGGCGTGGGACCGGGTGACGGGCGGTGGCGTCGGGGCGAAGGAGATCGCCGTGGCCCCGTGGGGCCCCGGCCCGTCGGGCACGGCCTGTCCCTGCCCGTACGAGCGCAGATAGCCGACCACCGTGTTGGTCACGGCGACCAGGGGCACGGCGACCACCGCACCGCCGATGCCGGCGACCATACCGCCGGCCGCGACCGAGAGCACCACGGCCAGCGGGTGGACGCGTACGGCCCGGCCGAGGATGAACGGCTGCAGGATGTGGCCCTCGATCTGCTGCACCGCGAGCACCACGATCAGCACCATCAGAGCCGTGAACACGCCCTGGGTGACGAGCGCGACGACCACCGCGAGGGCACCCGAGACCACGGCGCCGACCAGGGGGATGAAGGCGAAGAGGAAGATGAAGACGGCGAGCGGGACCGCCATGGGCACGTCGAGGAAGTAGATCCCGAGCCCGATGAAGATCGCGTCGATCAGGGCCACGATCACCGTGCCCCGGACATAGGCGGTGAGGGTGCGCCAGGCGCGCGGTCCGGCGCCCGCGACACCCGGCCGGGCCTGCGAGGGCACCAGCTTGAGCACCCACTGCCAGATGCGCTTCCCGTCGTAGAGCAGGAACAGCGTCGAGAACATCGCCAGCAGCAGCCCGGTGAGGAACTCCACCATCACGGTGACGCCCTGGAGCCCGGCGGAGGTGATCTCCTCGGTGTTGGTGCCGATCGTGTCGCTGAGGTTCTTCGCGATGTCGTTGATCTGTGACTCGGTGACGTGGAAGGGGCTGTCCAGGAGCCAGCGCTTGAGCTCGTCGATCCCGTCCCGCACCCGGTCGGACAGCGTGTCCAGGTTGTCCATCACCTGCCAGACGACGAACCAGCCGACCAGGCCCATGACGACGAAGCCGAGCACCGCGGTCACCGCGGTCGCCAGCCCGCGCGGGAGCCCGACCCGTCTCAGCCGCACGACGGTCGGCTGGAGCATCGCGGTCACCAGCAGCGCGGCGACGAACGCGAGGACGACCAGCTGCACGGCGCTGATGATCCGCATCAGCACCCAGAGCGTGCCGGCCAGCACCAGCAGCCGCCAGCCCGCCTCCGCCGCGACGCGCATCCCCCAGGGGATCGCCGCCACGGGTTCGGGCTTGGCGGCGACGGAGGGGGCGTACGTGGGCGGCCGCGGCACCTGCTCGGCGGCGACGGTGGAGAGCGTGGAGGAGGACCCGCTGGTGACGTCGGCGTCGGCACGGCGCTCGTCCTCGGCGCGGCGTTCTTCCAGGCGCGCCCCGATCTCGGTGAGTTCTGCGCCCAGCCGGCCGAGCCAACCCGGAAGTTTCGACATGGTTTTCCCTTTTCCCCCGTCCGCCCCACACACGCCCCCGGAGCTGTCCGGATCGACCGTACACGCGCGATGCCCCGCACCGTAGGACGGTGCGGGGCATCGCGGAGTTGGGCGTGGAACCTCGCGGGGCTCCTAGTACCAGTGGTTGGCCTGCCAGAACGACCAGGCCGCACAGGGGCTGCCGTAGCGGTCGCTGTTCATGTAGCTCAGGCCCCACTTGATCTGCGTGGCCGGGTTGGTCTGCCAGTCCGCGCCCGCCGACGCCATCTTGGAGCCCGGCAGCGCCTGCATGATGCCGTAGGCCCCGGAGGACGGGTTGGACGCCTGGTAGTTCCAGCCCGACTCGCGGTCCACGATGTTGCTGAAGCACTGGAACTGATCGGCCGGCATCATCTGACGCGCAATGGCCTGGACCTCGGCCACGCTGTAGGAGCCCTGCGCCGAGAACGAGGTGGCGTCACGGACGGACGACCGGCTCGCGCGCTCGGCCTCCTTCTTCTCCTTGGCCTCGCGCTCCGCCTCCAGCTTGTCCTCGGCCGCCTGCTTCTTCGACTTGGCGTCCTTGGCGGCCTGGATGCGGGCCGTCTCCTCGGCGGACTTCTTGGCCGCCGCGTCGGCCGCGGACGCCTGGGCGTCGGCCTGCTGCGTCAGCGAAGCGGTCTGCACCTGGGCCTGCTGGCCCGCGGGGATGTCTGCGAGCAGCGTGGTGTCGGCTGCGGCCGCCTCGAAGTTGTTGTCGTCGACAGCGGGAGTGCTGCCCGACGCAACGCCTACGACGGCGCCTACGGTGGTGACCGCGGTGGCAGATGCCACGGCGAACCCCCGGACCGAGATCCGGCTCACACGGTGTCCTTCCAGCATCGCCCGCTTAGGTGACCTCGCGAGCGCAATCGTGCCCTTGACACTGGCCTCCCTACTGCTTGGGTCACGGGAGGCACGGGCCCGGTGGGCACTCCCTTGCGGAAGTGCCGCGTGGTACTCGCGGGCGGCATACGGACGGCGTCTGTTGAGTTGTGTGATGCGAGGCGCCTCTGGAGGTGCCCAAGTGCCGTATGCGGGGCCTGACGGAAGCAAGACTCTGCCGGAAGGACACGGTGCGTTGCAATTCTGTGTTGCGTGTGAAAGCTCACACCTCGTTTGGCGCACAACTTTTTCGGAAATGACGGCGCAGCACAATGCCGCCCGGCTAAGCTCCTTGGCTCGCCGGGCGGCATCTATGGGGTGTACCAGGTCAGATGTGGCCGTCCTCCAGCATTTCGGTCACCAGCGCGGCGATCGGCGAACGCTCCGAGCGGGTGAGCGTGACGTGCGCGAAGAGCGGATGCCCCTTCAGTTTCTCGACCACGGCGACGACTCCGTCGTACCGGCCGACCCTGAGGTTGTCCCGCTGCGCCACGTCGTGGGTGAGCACCACCCGCGAATTCGCCCCGATCCGGGACAACACGGTCAGCAGGACGTTCCGCTCGAGCGACTGGGCCTCGTCCACGATGACGAACGCGTCGTGGAGCGACCGGCCGCGGATGTGGGTGAGCGGCAGGATCTCCAGCATCCCGCGCCCCAGCACCTCTTCGATGACCTCGCGCCCCGCGACCGCCGACAGCGTGTCGAAGACGGCCTGTGCCCAGGGGCTCATCTTCTCGGACTCGCTGCCGGGGAGATAGCCGAGCTCCTGGCCGCCGACCGCGTACAGCGGCCGGAAGACCATCACCTTCTTGTGCTGCCTGCGTTCCAGCACGGCGTCCAGCCCCGCGCAGAGCGCCAGGGCGGACTTGCCGGTGCCCGCCCTGCCGCCCATCGACACGATGCCGATGTCCGGATCGAGGAGCAGGTCGAGCGCGATCCGCTGCTCGGCACTGCGGCCGTGGATCCCGAACGCCTCCCGGTCGCCGCGCACGAGACGGACGTTGCCCTCGGCCGTGACCCTGCCCAGCGCCTTCCCGCGCTCGGATTGGAGGACCAGGCCGGTGTGCACCGGGTAGTCGGCGGCCTCCGGGATGTAGAGGCTCTCCTCGCTGAAGAGCAGGTCGACCTGCTCGGCCGCGAGGGAGAGCTCCGACATCCCGGTCCAGCCGGAGTCGGTGATCGCGAGTTCGGCGCGGTACTCCTCGGCGAGGAGGCCGACCGAGGACGCCTTGATCCGGAGCGGCAGGTCCTTGGAGACGACGGTGACGTCGTACCCCTCCGCCTGCAGGTTGCGCGCGACCGCGAGGATCCGTGAGTCGTTGTCCCCCAACCGGTAGCCGGCGGGCAGGACGCCGGGGTCGGAATGGTTGAGCTCGACACGGAGTGACCCGCCCAGATCCCCGAGCGGGATCGGGGCGTCCAGCCGGCCGTACCGGACACGGAAGTCGTCCAGCAGGCGCAGGGCCTGCCTCGCGAAGTATCCCAGCTCGGGGTGGTGCCTTTTGGCCTCCAGCTCCGTGACCACGACGATCGGCAGCACGACTTCGTGCTCGTCGAAGCGGGCCATGGCGTTGGGGTCGGCCAGCAGGACGCTGGTGTCGAGAACATAGGTGCGCCTGTCGGGCATGCGGCGCTTAGTGCTGGTCACCACGGAAGGACGTACCCCCTCGGACGAGGTCGGGGAGTGCGACGGGCGTCGCGGAACTTCCCGAAGGGAGAGGACGGACCGGGTTCGGACCCCGTGCGCGGGCCGAACGCCGGCCCTCCGCGTCGGCCGCACGGTGTGCGGTCCTTCGTGTGCAAAGGGCCTCCCGGGCGAGCGGGCTGGGTGCCGCTCACTTGGCTGCGACGTCCGCCTGGTTGCTGACCGGACATCGACCTGAGAGCTGTATTCCCTCGAACACGCGAAGCCATGCCGCGGCCTGCGAGAAGGTGTGTCCCGCCGGGCTCCCGGCCCCCCGTGACCCCGTGCCGTCAGGCCCCGTAGCGCCGGTGGCGCGCCGCGTAGTCACGCAGGGCGCGCAGGAAGTCGACCTTGCGGAAGGCCGGCCAGAAGACCTCGCAGAAGTAGTACTCCGAATGGGCGCTCTGCCAGAGCATGAAGCCCGACAGCCGCTGCTCCCCGCTGGTACGGATCACCAGGTCCGGGTCGGGCTGTCCGCGGGTGTAGAGGTGCTCGGAGATGAGGTCCGTGGAGACGACCTCGGCGAGCTCCTCGAAGGTGGTGCCCTTGGAGGAGTGCTCCAGCAGCAGGGACCGCACGGCGTCCGCGATCTCCTGGCGTCCGCCGTAGCCGACGGCGACGTTGACGATTATCCCGTCGACCCCCGCCGTGGCCTCCTCCGCCTCCTTGAGGACGGTCTGGGTCCGCGCGGGCAGCAGGTCGAGCGTGCCGACGTGGTGGACGCGCCACCGCCCGTCGGACGCCAGCTGGCGCACGGTGTTCTCGATGATGCCGAGCAGCGGGATGAGCTCCGCCTCGGGCCGGTCGAAGTTGTCCGTGGACAGCAGCCAGAGGGTGACGACCTCGACATCGGTCTCGCTGCACCAGCCGAGCAGCTCGGAGATCTTGTCCGCGCCGGCCTGATGCCCCTGCACGGCCGAGCCGCCGGACGCCTTCGCCCACCGCCGGTTCCCGTCGAGGATGACTCCGATGTGCTTGGGCACCTGGTCGTGGTCCAGGCGGCCTCCCACCCGGCGTGCGTAGAGCCCGTACACCAGGTCGCGCAAGTTCACTGAGTTCACCCTCTCGGTTCCGTGCGGGCCCGGGGCCCGCCCTCCCCCTCGCCGGGGGTCCGGGGCCGCCCCCCGGGGGACGCCGTGCGGTCCGCGCTCTCGCGCCGCGGATCGGCATGTCCCGAAGCGGCCACATTACTGCGGACGGGTCACGGGGGCCCAACCCGGCCTGTCACAACTCCGTGATAAGGAGTGAAACGTGACTGATTCCCTCTCCTACCGCGCCGATACCGCACGCTACGACTCCATGGAGTACCGCCGCACGGGCCGCAGCGGGCTCAAGCTCCCCGCCGTCTCGCTCGGCCTCTGGCACAACTTCGGCGACGACCGCGCCCTGGGATCCCAGCGGGCGATCCTGCGCCGCGCCTTCGATCTGGGTGTGACCCACTTCGACCTGGCCAACAACTACGGCCCGCCTCCCGGCTCCGCCGAGCTGAACTTCGGCAAGCTCTTCCGCCAGGACTTCGCCCCGTACCGGGACGAGCTCGTCATCTCCACCAAGGCCGGCTATCTGATGCACCCCGGCCCGTACGGCGAGTGGGGGTCCCGCAAGTACCTGCTCTCCTCGCTCGACGCGTCGCTGAAGCGCATGGGGCTCGACCACGTCGACATCTTCTACTCGCACCGCTTCGACCCGGCCACCCCGCTGGAGGAGACGATGGGGGCGCTCGCCTCCGCCGTGAGCCAGGGCAAGGCCCTGTACGCCGGCGTGTCCTCCTACACCGCGGCGCAGACCGCGGAGGCGGCCCGGATCCTGCGGGAGATGGGTGTGCCGGCCCTGATCCACCAGCCGTCCTACTCGATGGTCAACCGATGGGTGGAGTCCGACGGACTGCTCGACACCCTGGAGGCGGCCGGCATGGGCTGCATCTCCTTCGCGCCGCTCGCCCAGGGGCTGCTCACCGGCAAGTACCTGGCAGGCATCCCGGAGGGTTCGCGCGCCAGCCAGGGCAAGTCCCTCGACCCCGGCCTGCTGTCCGAGGAGATGGTGCGCCGGCTGCGCGGGCTGAACGACATCGCACAGGGGCGCGGCCAGTCGCTCGCCCAGCTGGCGCTCAACTGGGTCCTGCGGGACAGCCGCATGACCTCGGCCCTGATCGGCGCGTCGAGTGTGCGGCAGCTGGAGGAGAACGTGGCCGCGCTCGCCGCACCGGCGCTGACCGCCGCCGAGCTGAAGGACATCGACACCTTCGCCGTGGACACCGCGAGCACCAACATCTGGGCCAACCGGGGCTGAGGCACACGGCCGCCGCGGGGTGGATCTCCGTGCGCCGGGGGGTGGATCTCCGTACGCCGCCGGGGGTCGACACCGGCCCCGCACGCGGCCCGCACATCCGGAGCACACTCCGGGCACAAAAAACGGGCCGGTCCGTGGGGGGGGTTACGGACCGGCCCGAGGGGGGGTTTCCACCATAACCCTTCGTAAGTGATGCTGGGTGCCACGCCACGAAATAATCACTCTCCGAATTCGGCGAACTGCGCTGCGGGACCCTCCGTAGGCGCCTGAGCCGGACGCCATCAGGACCGTTCCTGTCCTGTAGACGTCCTACATTCGGCCCATGACGACACGAGCCCGCGGCGCGACCGTGACCTGGGCCCGGGCGAACGCCCGGCGCCTCGACCGGCAGTCCCTCTCCGACGGCCCCTCCTCGGCCGCCCACGCCGCCTCCGGTGTCCCCGGTGCCGTCGCCGCGATGCTGGGGGCCCATGCGCAGGTGCTGTCCGCCGCCGAGCTCTCGACCGGACTGCGTGCGCCGGGGGTGACACGGACGAACGTGCGTACGGCGCTGTGGACCGACCGGACGGTCGTGAAGACGTTCGGGCCGCGCGGCACCGTGCACCTGCTGCCCGCCGAGGACCTGCCGATGTGGACCGGGGCCCTGTCGGCCGTGCCGGCGGGCGGCAGCCCGTTCACCAAGGACGCCCGGATGACACCGGAGCAGGTCGAGGCGGTGGTGGCCGCGGTGGCCGACGCCCTGACCGGCGCCGAGCTCACGATCGACGAGCTCTCCGACGAGGTGATCGGCCGCACCGGCACCTGGGCGGGCGACCTGGTGATGCCCGCGTTCCAGGGGATGTGGCCGCGGTGGCGCCAGGTGCTGCACCTGGCCGGCCATCGGGGCGCGCTCTGTTACGCGCCGAACCGGGGCCGGAAGGCGACGTACACCAACCCGGGGACCGTCCCGATGCCCGGTCCGGAGGCGACCGCCGCGCTCGTGCGGCGCTACCTGCGGGCCTACGGCCCCGCCACTCCCGTCCACTTCGCCCAGTGGCTGGCGGCGCCCCACAGCTGGGCCGGGCGGCTCTTCGAGGACCTGGCCCGGGCCGGCGCGATCGAGGAGGTGGTGTTCGAGGGCTGCGGGGCCGCCTGGGTGGTGGCGGGCGACACCCGCTTCCCGTCGGCGGGTCCGCGCGGCGTGCGCCTGCTTCCCTACTTCGACGCCTTCACCATCGCCTCCCGGCCCCGCGAGCGGCTCTTCCCCGGCGCCGCCCGCGAACGGGCGCTCGCCGGCGGCCAGGCGGGCAACTTCCCGGTGCTGCTGGTGGACGGCACGGTCGCCGGGGTCTGGCACCAGCGGCGCTCCGGGAGGCGCGTCGCGGTGACCGTGGAACCGCTGAGCCCCCTGGACGCCGGTCTCATGCGGGCGCTGGAGTCGCGGGTGGAGCACCTGGGGCAGGTGCTGGAGGGGACCCCGGAGCTGACGGTGGGAGAGGTGACGGTGGGCGCGCACGCGTAGGGCACGGCCCGGCGGGGCTCAGTGCGGCACGAAGCGGATCGCCACCGTGTCGCCGCCGAGGACCACGAAGTCGCCGTTCTCGCACCGGAACACCGCCTCGCGCACCTCGCCGTGCTCGTCGCGCCGCTCCTGCGTGCCGGTGACGGTCCAGGCACCGCCGTACGGGGGTGGCGGAAGCCGGCTCAGCTGCTCGAACTGCCACTGCCCCGCGGGCACGCACCAGTCGGGCAGGACGGGCCAGGCACCGGAGGTGATGCTCAGCGTCCGGTCGGAGGCGCAGGTGAGCAGCACCGACTGGCCGTCCTCCAGAACGAATTCGACGGCTTCGGGCTCCCCCGCGAGGCCCTCGGGGCGGTAGAACAGGCCCTGGACGGAGGCGATCCGCGCACCCGTGAGCCAGTCGGCCCTCCCGTGGCGCGGCCGGCCGGCGGGAGCGCTGATCTCCTCGCCCGGCAATTCCCTTCCCACCGACATGACCTGCTCCTTCGTTGTGCGCTCAACCACCAGGGTCGCACCACTCGTGGGTAGGACGGAGGGGCAGGTGATGCCGTTGCGTCGGCGGCGTGTGAAGGCGCCCTCAGCGCAGGCCCGTTGGCGATTCCTCCGGCTTGCGCGCCTCGATCAGGAAGCGGGCGCTGTGGGCGACGAACGGCCCCTCCCGCTCGATCCGGCGGTGCAGTGAACGCAGTTGGGGAAGGTAGGCACCCACGGTGAATCCGGGCACCATCCAGATGACCTTGCGCAGGAAGTGGACGACGGCGCCGATGTCGAGGAACTCGATCCGGAGCCGCTCGGCGCGCAGGTCCCTCACCTCCAGCCCGGCCGCCTCGGCGTCCTCCCGCGCAGCCTGCGGATCCCGGGCACCGCGCTCCTCGGCGGACCGCGGGCCGAGGAAGTACTCGACGAGCTCGAACACGCTCTCCCTGCCGACCTGCTGGGAGAAGTACGTGCCCCCGGGGGCCAGGACCCGGGCGATCTCGGCCCACCAGGTCGTCACCGGGTGCCTGCTCACCACCAGGTCGAAGGCACCGTCCGCGAAGGGCAGCGGCGGCTCGTCGGAGTCCGCGACGACGACGGCGCCGCGCGGATGGAGCAGGGCGGTGGCACGGGCGACGTTCGGCGGCCACGACTCGGTGGCCACGGTCAGCGGCGCCAGCACCGGCGCGGAGGCGAGCACCTCCCCTCCCCCGGTCTGGATGTCGAGCGCGGCACGCGCCCGCGCCAGCCGGTCCGCCATGGCGCGCGCGTACCCCCAGGACGGACGCTCCTCGGTGGCCCGCCCCTCGAACCACGAGAAGTCCCAGCCGTCGACGGAGGCGGCGTCGGCCTCCGCGACGAGGGCCTCGAAGCGCGCGTCGGAAGCGGAGGGGACGAAGGGCGCCGAAGATCCGGTCATGGGCCAAGGGTGACAGCCCGCCGCGGACCGGCGCGACCGGATATTCCGTACGTCCGTGCGCCGGGTGGGAGTCAGGCAGCGAGGCCCCCGAACAGCAGGCCGACCAGCGCTCCCGCGATCATGAACGGGCCGAACGGGATGCCCGTCCTGCGTCCGGCGCGTCGCGCCAGCATCAGTCCGGCGCCGTAGAGCGCGCCGAAGAGGAACCCGGCGAAGCCCCCCGCGCAGAGCACCGCCCAGCCGTACCAGCCGAGGGCCACACCGAGGGGGAGGGCGAGCTTCACGTCGCCGAAGCCCATGCCGTTCGGGTTGATCAGGAAGAGCAGGAAGTAGAAGCCGCCGAGCGCCGCTCCGCCGAGGAGGGCGGACGTCCAGGATCCGCCGTGCTCGGGCAGCAGGGCCGCGCCCCCCAGGAGCACGGCGGCGGCGCCGGCCAGGGGCAGCGTCAGCGTGTCGGGGAGCCGGTGGACACGGCGGTCGATGACGGCGAGGAGCACCGCGACGGGGGCCAGCAGCAGCCAGACGACGGCCTCGGGCCGGAGGCCGGTGGCCGCGGCCAGGGCGACGCAGGCGAGCACCGTGACCACCGGGGCGACGACGGCGGGCGCGTAACGGCCGGGCCGGGGCGGCGGAGGGGCCTGCGGTGTCGCGCCTCCCGGGAGCGTGGGGACGGCCACGGCGCAGGCGCCGCAGCGGGTCGGGCCGAGCCAGCCCCCGGCCGGCCCCGTGAGCGCGTGTCCGGCCGGGCACGCGTCCCGCCAGGGCTCCTCGGGCTCGACGGAGAAGCGGTAGGCGGCGCGTGGGAGCAGCAGTCCGGCGGTCACGCCCCAGAGCGCGGCGACCGCAAGCAGGGTGGCGTCCACGGATCCGACCCTAATCCGGCCCGCACGGCGGGGTCTTGGGCCCTGGGACCCACTGCGTGCCGTTCCGGACCCACTCGGCGGCCGGGGGGTCTACGGTCGGTGCCCATGGGGAAATGGCGCAACGGCAGCGGGACACTGACGGTCGGGTCGGACACGGAGGTGCGGGAGGTGCCGCTGCGCATAGCGGCCTCCTACCGGGCGCGGGCGCGCGGACTGCTCGGTGTGGACGGCGTCGACGGCGCCCTGCTGATCACCCCGTGCGGGAGCGTGCACACCTTCCGGATGCGGTTCACCATCGATGTGGCGTACTTGGACCGGAAGTTCGGCGTCCTGGCGGTACGCACGATGAAGCCGGGACGGCTCGGGCTGCCCAGGCTCCGCGCCCGGCACGTGGTGGAGGCGGAGGCCGGGGCGATGGAGCGGTGGGGCCTGCGGCCCGGGACGCGGGTGCGGGTCTCCGTACCGGCTACGGAAGTTTCGCCGCCTGTGCCGTGACGAGCGCGGCCGGGACCTCCGGGGCCCTCGCCGTCAGGAAATTGGCCGCGTAGAAGGTGACGACCGTCGATCCCCTCCGCACGAGGTGGAAGACGAGCGGCACCTCGGTGCCCTCCAGGCTGCCCGTGACCTGGTAGGCGAAGGACTCCTGGCCGGCCTTCGCCGCGGGCAGCGCCTTGACCTCGGTGTAGGTGGACGGGCCGTCGTCGCTCGTCGTACGGAAGCCGTCGGCGCAGGCCCGCACCGCGTCACGGACGGCGCGCAGCAGTTCCTCGGCCCCGCCCTTCGGGTGCGACGTGAGGATCTCGGTGACGACGGTCTGGTCGTCCTGGCCCTCCTCCGTCGTGTCCATCGCCGTACGGAAGACGGTGGCGGCGGGCGTGGGTTCGGGCGAGCCGTTGACGATCGCGATGATCGGCCGGCAGGCCTCGTCCTCGGACTCCTCGGTGCCGCGCTCGTCGGTCCCCTCCAGGGGAGCGATCTCGTAGCCCTTCACCTCGCCCGTCCTCAGGACCACCCCGGCGAGCTGCGCCTCGGTCAGGGTCCTGCCGCTGCCGGCCGTCGTGGGGACGGGAGTCCCGGCGTCGACGGCGTCCGGGCCGTCCGCGGAGCCGGCGGCCGGTGTCGGTGAGGCGGTGGCCTTCCTGCCCGGCCCCCTGCCCTCGCCGTCGTCCGGCCCGCAGCCGGCGGCCGCCAGGCAGAGGGCGAGCGCGCCCGCCGCCACGACAGTGATCCGTACCCTCATCGCTCACCGCTCCTGACCGCCGTGCACCGGGTCAGCACGCTAACAAGCGGGGTGCTCCCGGCGCGTGGGTCCGTGGGCCCAACTCAGGGCGGCCCGGTCCCCAGCAGCGTCCACGCACCGTGGACGGCGGATCCGAGGGCCAGGGCGGCGACGACCGCGCCCGTACGCGCCGTCGTGCGCAGCCCCGCGAGGGCGACGGCCGGGGGCAGGAGCAGCGGGAACGCGGGCATCATCAGGCGCGGCCGGGAGCCGAAGTAACCGGAGCCGATCAGGGAGACGACGACGACCGCGATGCCGTACACCAGCACGGGGAGCGGCTGCCGCTGCCGCACGCACAGGACCACCAGCCACCCCAGGAGCCCCAGCGCGGCGCAGAGCCCGAGTGCGGCGGGAAGCGGCAGCCCCGCGATGAAGGCGGCCAGCGCACGGCCTCCGTCGATGCTGTTGCCCCACTGCGCCTGGACGTCGAAGTACGCGAACGGGCTGCCTTCCCGCACGGCGACGAACACCACGTACGCCAGCCACCCCAGCGGTGCCAGGCAGACCCCCAGCAGCATGCGCAAGTTCCGGCGCACCAGGTCCCGCCGGCCGCCGGCCCTCCACTCCCGTACGAGGACGGCGGCAGCGGTGACCGCGAGCGCCGCGATGAGCGCGGCCGCCGAGGGCCGCGTCAGCCCGGCGAGCACGCACAGCGCGCCCGCGGCGATCCAGCGGCCCCGGAGCACGGCGTACAGGGACCAGGCGGAGAGCGCGGTGAACAGGGTCTCGGTGTACGCCATCGACTGCACGAAGGCCGTCGGGTACGCGCCCCACAGGGCGGCCAGCACCACCCCGGCCCGCCTGCCGTGCAGCTGTGCTCCGACGGCGAAGATCCCCCAGGCCGCGAGGAGCCCGGCCAGCCAGGCGACGGCGATCCCGGCGCCCTGCACGGTGAACGGCGTCACCGCGGCCAGGCCCCGCTCCAGGGCCGGCAGGAGCGGAAAGAAGGCCAGGTCGGGGTGGACCCCGCCGTCGGGGAGGGTGACGGTGTAGCCGTAGCCGCCCTCGGCGATCCGCTGGTACCAGACGGAGTCCCAGCGTCCGCCCAGCAGGTGCAGGGCGTCCTTCCCGGCGGCCGGCGCCCACACTCCGAGGACCAGGAGCCCCACGGCCCTGACCGCCGCGTAGGCGCCCAGGGCGGGAGCGGCGGCGGTGAGCAGGGCGGCGGCACGGTCCCGGGTACTGCGGGGTTCGGGCGCCACCGGGCGGGAGCGCGTCTGCTGATCGGGCATGCGGCCGATTATGGGCCCGCCGCCGGTGAGGTCACCAAGCCGGGGGAGGTCACCGAGCCACGAAGGTCACCACGCCGGGGAGGGCGGAGGCGCTCCTCCCGCCCGCAGCACCTCCGCGTGGGGGGTGTGCCGGGTGCCGAGCCCCCGGCCGACCAGCGGGGCGACCGTACGGATCAGCTTCAGCTGCGCCGAGCGCAGGACGCGCAGGGTGGTGTCGTCGGACCAGCCGGTCGTCGTGGACCACTCGTACCCCGAGCCGACGACCTCGCTGGCGAAGGCCAGCTCGGTCGCGAGCAGGGCCCGCGCCCAGTCCATGGGGTCCAGCGCCTCCTCCCGCGCGAGGGCGCCGCGGATCGACATGCCGCGGAGGCTCAGGTCACGGATGCCGTCGAAGCCCATGGCCACGGCGAACTCCTCGGTGCAGCGGGCGGGACCGCACCATTCCATCAGCCCTTGCTGGAGGAGACGGGACTCCTCGTCGGTCAGGGCCAGCTGCTCAGCCGTGGGCACGCGCCGTCACCTTCCTGTTGCGGCCCGGCCCGGCGCCGTGGGGGTGCGCCGGGACGGGCGTCGATCACCTGCTGCGCAGACGCTAGGCGTGCGGCGGCCCGCCGTCTTGGGCCCAGGGACCCAACTCGGCATTTCAGCCGTCCCGGCCCGCCCGGAGGTCCGCCGCGGAGGCTGCCGCGATACGCCGGATCCTCTTCGTGCGGCCGTGCTCGGCCAGCAGGTCCAGCAGTCGGCGGCTCCGGGTCGCGCCGCCCCGCGCCACCCGGAGCTGCAGCCGGTCCGACCACGCCTCCACGCTCTCGGCGTCGTGGGCGGCGGCGTCCCGGTCCAGGGAGGCGAGGACCGCCAGCTCCCCCGATCGGCGTTCGGCGAAGCCGCGGACGTCCGGACGCAGGGCGGCGGTCCAGCGGCCGTGCTCGGAGACGGGCAGCCTCTCCAGCATCAGGACCACGACGGCCGACGCCAGGGGCTCATCGGTCTCGGCCCGCACGGCGTCCAGCAGGAGCTCGTGCGCGGGCGGCCGGTCCGCGGCCCGCCGGTAGAGCTCCCACCGGTCGTGGCCGTCCTCCCAGGAGGCGCCGTCCTTGTCAGCCGCGTCACCGTCCACCGCCGAGGCCAGGGCAGCCGGCCGAGGTGGCAGAGCCGTGGGCGGGCTCTCCCCGTACTCCTCGTGCTCTTCGTGCTCCCCGTGCTCCTCGTGTTCCCCGTGCTCCCCGTCCTCGCGCTCCTCGCGCTCCTCGCCGGAGAGCTCGGCGAGCACCTCGACCCGGGCCGTCGGCAGCTGCTCCATCGGGGTCTCGACGGCGTCGACGACGAGCACCGGCGGCACCTCCTCGCCCTCCAGCAGACGCGCCCTGGCCACCCGACCGTCCGGCCCGGCCGCCCAGTAGGCCGAGGGCCGCACTCCGGACGCGGGATACAGGACGGTCGTGCGGAGCAGGACCGCGAGGCGCGAGGCCGCCTCGGCCTCGGACGGCGGCGACGTCACCGCGTCCGAGGCGGAGACGTCCCAGGCGAGCGCCAGGTCACCGGCCACGGGGTGATGGGTGCAGAGCACCGGCGCGTCCCGGTTCCGGTCGTCCGTCCGCCCCGTGTCCTCGTCGGCCACGTCCACGTCCTGGGCCTCCGCACCGAGAGCGCAGGCCAGCGCCGACGCCATGGTGCGGGGCGCGGGCCGGTGCACGGTCAGGAAGGTGTAGACCGTCGCCATGGGCGGTCACGTCCTCGCGTCACGGTCCACCGCGGCGCCGCCCGTGGGGGGTGCCGGTGCCCGGCGCCGGCCGGCTCACGCCCGTACTTCGGTGGTGATCATGGCGACATCCGGAAGAGTGCTGGGCGGCTCGTCGCCGTACCACGCGTACTCGATCGCCGAGAGAAAGCCCTCGGTGGCCCAGAGCAGGATCTCCCCGAACAGCGAACCCGTCGGGTCCACGACCGTCGCGTCCACGGGGACGACACCGGAGAGCCCCGGTGACCGGGGAGCGTCGTCCCCCACGCGGAGATCGACGCTCGCCGAGTGCTCGCCCCACTTCGCCACCACCTGGACGTGGTCCACCTGGGCGCGCAGTTCGGCCGCGCCCGGGAAGTCGTGGGCGAGCACGAGCTCGGCCACCGCTTTCTCGGCCTGGCTCAGGGGACGGGGAGTGATCGCAACGGGCACGAGTGGAGCCTCCGTGTAGCCGCCCCTCCGGGGCGATGGTGTGGCACTAGCCGGGGAACTTTCCAGGGATGAACGCCGTACCGAGCCTGGGGACTCCGTTGACGATGGCACCCCGGATCGTCACAGTCTCCCCCTCGATCACCCGGCTCACCTCGTACCTCCCGGCAGCCGGCAGATCCTTGGCACCCTTGAGGCTGTTCATGATCGCGCGGAGGGCCTGCTCACGGCCTCCGGCCTTGGCCACGAGGTCTCCGAACCCGTGCTTGGCCGGGTCGATCACGTGCTCGAGGTTGGCCGGCGTGTTCCACGTCGGCCACGCCTCCTCGAGTGCTTCGGCCGTCACACCGCAGCCGGGGTCGTTGTTGTGGACCAGCACCGGGGTCGCGCCCGCCACCACGTAGTACGTGTGGATCCCGGCGACGGTGAGGTCGTGCGTGGTCTGCCGCTGTGTGTAGCGACCGACCGCGGCGACCGTCAGCGTGGTGCCGTCCGGTGTGCGGAGCCCGGCCCCCGGGCGGATCTCGCCGGCGTCCACCCAGCGCCGCGCGTCCACCGACCAGAACGGATGGGTGTCGGTCGCCGTGACCACCGCGGGTCCTCCGGGCGTACGGAACACGAGCCGGGTGAAGTGCTTGTCCTCGTGCGTCGTGATCAGCCGCTCGACCTCACGTGCACCGGACAGCCCCGTCTCCGGGTCCGTCGCGGACACCATGGCCCCGGGCACGACCTTCTCGATCCCGATGCGCCGCCCGTCCGCGAGCAGGACCCGCGTGCCCGGGAGGAAGCTGTGGGCGGCCGGGCACGTCGGCGGCTTGTCGTCCTTCGGGTCCTTCTTCGGCGGGTCCTTCTTCTCGGCGTCGAGCTTCTTCTGCGCGTCCGCGAGCTTCTTCTCGGCGTCCTTGACCTTCTTGCGGTTCTTGATCAGGCCCTTCAGCCCGTCGTACAGGTCACCACCGTGCTTCTTCAGCGCCTGGATCAGCTTGGCGGCCTTCTTCCACTTCCACGGCGCCCCGTACTTCGCCGCGAGTTTCCCGACCGCGCCCCCGACCAGGCTCAGCAGCACATTGATCAGCGTCTCCGTGCAGGCGCCCATGTCGCCCTTGGTGATGCAGTCCAGCGCGTCGGTGATCCCCAGCTCCTCCGCCAGGATCTTGGCCAGCTCCTTGGCCGCCTCGAGCGCCTTGTCCGAGCTGGTCTTCTCCGCCGCTTGGGCGTCCTGGAGCTCCTTGAGCGCGGCGTCGTAGTCGATCTGGGACTGCGACTTCGGCGATCCGTCGTCCGTGACCGGCTCACCGTCACCCGGCGCCCCCTGGGCCTCGGGGTTCCCACCTCCGCCACCGCAGTCACCGCCGCCGCCGATCCGGCAGACCTGCGCGCCGATCTTCTCCGTCAGCTCGGCACCGATCCCCGTCGCCACCAGTGCGCCGATGATCGCCACGACCACCATGACCAGACCGACGTACTCGATCGCGCCCTGACCGCGCTGGCCCCGGCGCAGTCCGGCCATGCGCACTCCCGTCCGCGGCACCCTCTTCCGCGACCAACGACGCAAACGACGACGCATCTCCCCCGGACCAGTCATACCCGCGACGCTAACCACCGGGCGTGCGGGCGGTCTTGGGCCCGAGGGCCCAACCTGGCGCCGCCCGCGCCCAAAAGCGCGCGTACCCGTGCCGTCCCGGGTCCCGGGCCCCGCGGCGCGCGCACGGCACGCCGTGCAAGGGTTTCGAGCGGCCGTACGCCCGCACTGCCCGTACGCCCGTACGGGCGGTGCGGAGCGGGAAGAAGGGCGACAGCGGATGACGGCCGGTTCCCCGGTACCGACGGCGGAGGAACGTGCGGAGCAGCCCCCGCACGGTGATCCGGACCCCTGCCCCGGCTGCTCGTGACCCTGTTGGGGATCGGCTCGGCGTTCTGGGGGCTGGTGTTCGGGGTGGCCGCGCAGCTACTGCTGAGCGGCGGACGCCGTACGCCTCAGGAGTGGCCCGGGCCGGATCACCCCATCCCGCCCGGGTGCTCCTGGAGCGCGTTCAGGGCGAGACGGACGTCCGAAGGACGGTGCAGAAGGAATCCCACGAGGGCAGAAGCCCGCGTACGTGCGGTGCCTCCCCGTCCGGGCTGCCGGGCGGGACGTCGCGGTCGGGGAGGACGTCGCTGTCGGGCGGGACGTCACCGATGCCCTAGGCCTCCAGCACGTAGAACTCCGATCTCTGCCCGAGCATCTCGAGCCTCGAATCGGGGAAGAACGAGAACTCGGCGCGGAAGAGGCCGTCGAGATGCCCGGGCACTCCGGAGACGACCGTCCTCGCCGTGGGGCCTTCGGGCGCCGCCCCCGCGGTCCAGTCGAAGGAACGCAGGCCACGCATCACGAGGAGCGCGGTGTTGCCCTCGTCGAGCTGCCGGGCGGTGCGCAGCTCGAAGAGCAGGGCGGCCGTGGACGCCGGCTGGTCCACCCGCCAGTCCAGCAACTGCGCCTCCCTCAGCGCGTCCGGCTCGCGGAGCGGATCCCGCCCGGCGCTTCCCGGCGAGCCGGGCGCGGCCTCGTCCTCACCGACGACGAGGTCGTACACGACGACGAGGGTGTCCGGGGCGGGGGCGCCACTCCCGGACGTGCCGGCCGTACGCCTGGACGCGGGGTTCGCCGGCCGGGCGGCCTCGCTCATGTGGTCCACCAAGCAGTCATGCGGGGACGGTAACGGCCCTCCTCCGCAACGGTCTTGGGCCCATGGACCCAACCGGGCACCCACCCCGGAGGTCCTCCGGCGGTCCAGGGACCGACCCGCCACTCGCACGGACGACCTGCCCGGCAGCGGTCCTCGGACCGAGTGCCCGGCCGCCGCCCACATACCGAGTGCCGGGCCGCCGTCCTCAGACCGCGGTCACGCTGCCGACGAGAGCGCTGAGGAGCCCGCGCCCGGACTCCCACTCCCCGTGGCCGCTGTCGGAGTTGATGTGCCCCTGCCTGCCCACGGACGTCCGGGGCACCTGCCAGCCGGAGGCGAGTCCGGCCGCCGCAGCGGATTCGCAGTAGGGGTCGTCGTCACTCGACACGAGCAGGCTCGGGCACGGCAGCGGACGGGCGGTCATGCCCCGGAACGTCGGCGCCGCCTCGCGCGGAAAGTCCGGCCCCCGCGGATCGGGCGGTGCGGCCAGGAAGGCCACGACGCCCTCCGGCCGCGCCTCCTCCAGCCACTGCGCGGCGGCCCAGCAGCCGAGACTGTGCGCCACCAGGACGACGCCGTCGACGTGCTGCCGGGACACGCGCTCGTACGCCGTCCCAACGGACGCGACCCAGTCCCCCAGGTCCGGAGCCGTCCAGGAACCCGGCGCGATCCGTGCGGCGGACGCACCCCATCCGGCCTCCCACACGCTCTGCCAGTGCCGTTCGTCCGAGCCCCCGATCCCGGGGATGATGACGTACGCGACCATCGCCTCTCACCCTTCTTTCCGTCGTCCCCGACCTCTCCGTCGGCCGGGTCTCCGAAGATTCTCGGGTGAGGCAGTGGCGGCACTTCGCCGTGGCGGATGATCGCGAAGGAAACGGGGAGAACAACGATGGAATCACTCGACGCGACGGACCACTCCATCCTCGCCGTCCTCCAGACCGAGGGCCGGCTCTCCGGGGCCGAGGTCGGGCGCCGGGTCGGGCTGTCCCAGCCGGCGGCGAGCGCGCGTATCCAGCGTCTGGAGCGGCAGGGCGTCATCACCGGGTACCGGGCGGTGGTCGACCCGGCCACGGTGGGGCTGAACATCCACGCCGTCGTCCGACTGCGCACCACCCACGCCCGGTTGACGCCGGCGCTCGCGCTCGCAGCCCGGATTCCCGAGGTCGTCACGACGCTCCGTGTCACCGGCGAGGACTGTCTGCTGTTCGATGTGCACTGCGCTGATGCCGGCAGGCTCGAACAGATCGTGGACTCCCTCGCCCGCTTCGGACCCGTGACGACCTCGCTCGTGCTGCGCGGCTATCCGCCCAAGCCGCTGCCCACCGAGTAGGCGGCTGCCTCCGGGGCTCGCCTGCCGCCGAGTAGGCGTCGTGATGTGGGACTTGGGCCCGCATTTGGGACCGAGGGCCCAGGTCACGCGCCTGTTCCCTCCGTACGCTCACCTCCCACGGAGAGCGGGGCAGGTGTCGGCGAGAGGGTGAACCGTGAGCGGTGGCAGCGACTGGGGAGGCAGGATCCCGGGCCATGTACCGCCCGGCGCCGCGGGTGACGGGAGCGGGAGCGGCTGGTTCTTCCCTCTGACCCGTGGCTGGGCGGCCGGGGCCCTCGTCTACGTCGTCGCCGGGTTCCTGGTGACGCGGGCGCTCGTCGAGACGCTCGCCACCGACGAGCGTCTCGACTCGTTCGGCTGGCGGCTGGCCCTGCTGCACCTGCCGGCCGTCCTGGTGACCGTGCTGACGGTCCTGGCCGCCGCCCGCGCCCTGCCCGACCGGCACCGGGAATCGCGCCTCCTGCACCTCCTCGGCACGCTCGCCGTCCCCGTCGCCGGACTCGCGTACGGCTATGTCGTGGCCTGGGACGTCGTGGGCACCGAGGGCCTGCTGATGCCCGCGGTCGCGATGGTCACCGGTGCCGCCGTGGGACTGGCCGTGGACCGGCTCCTGGAGGACGGCGACACGGATGCGGCACCCTCGTCGACGTACACCCGCTCGTACGACTGGCGGGACCAGGGCGCCACCGCCATGGAGTACCTAGGTGTCGTCCTGCTGGTCGTCGCGCTGGTCGGCGCGCTCGCCATGGCCGGGGTCGGAGGCCGCATCGGCGACCGGATCCGCTGCGCCATCTCCTCGCTCACGGGGGACGGCGGCGGCTGCGCGACGGGGGGCGACGGCACCGCGCAGCCCAAGACCGACGCCGACTACGAACCCAAGCTCTGCCAGATATCCAACGTCTCCGACACGGCGGGCGGCAAGGTCAAGATCGGCTGGTTCGAGTGGGGTGAGGAGTACGGCTTCCAGCAGAAGGTCGCCCAGGCCAACACCGACGTGAACGAGGACGGGAAGGTCGACGAGAACGACAAGCTCGTCTACATGACGTTCACCGACGCCGCCTCGGCGGGGGTCAACGCCAGCACGCCGGGAGCCAAGCTCGGGAGCCTGGGCAAGGCGGACGTCGACATCGGCGGCGGCATCAAGATCACCAACGGTGACACCTGGGTCTTCAAGAGCGAGGCCGACGCCCAGAAGATGCGGGACGACATCGAGGAAATGAAGATGTGGGAGACCTCGATGAAGCACAGCGGCGGCTACGGCGGCGGCTGGTACTCCGGCATGAAGTGGGCGGAGAAGAAGGAGGACATCGAGAAGAAGATCGGCGACAAGAAGATCTCCTACTCGACCATCGGCCTCAACGTGTACGCCGACGGCGGTCTCTCCCTCAAGCCGGCCGACGAGACCGAGCTGAGCGCGAAGCTGGGCGGCAAGGCCAAGTTCTCGCCGGACGTGACGATCACCAAGGACGACGTCAACGGCAACGAGTCCTACACCTACACCGCCAAGCTCGAGATCGAGGGCAAGGTGAGCGGCACCGCCGGCCCGCTGGGCGGCACCGCCGGGGCCAAGGACACCCACACGGGGGCGATCACCGTCACCCGCGACCAGAAGACCGGGAAGATCGTCCGGATCGACATGACGAAGACGGTGGAGAAGACCTCGACGTCGGACAAGGGCGAGGCCGGGGGCGACAACGGCCAGAAGGACAAGGACAAGCGGGGCGGCAAGGGCAGCGTGACCGACTCCTCCGGGGACACGGGCATCGAGGTGCAGACGAACTCGATCGTCTTCGGGAAGGAGACCGACAAGATCACCGAGGCCAAGCGCTCCCTCGCCGAGGAGTGGCTCGACGGATCCGGCAACAACACCGCTCCCTTCGAGTACATGTTCGGCGACCAGTCCCTGCGGGAGAAGCCGGCCGGGACCGACCCCTTCGAGCAGCTGATGTTCCAGGACGGCCTGTCCAGCACGATGCAGTACCACGGGGAGACGGACGCCCAGGAGTTCGGCTTCGAGGTCTCCCTGGGCATGAGCCTCGGGTTCTCCCTCTCCGACGAGCACAAGAAGGAGACACTGACGGACGCCCAGTTCCTCGGAGCTCCGCAGGGCGACAAGCGCACGTACCTCCCGTACAGCTACTGCGCGCGGTGAACACGCGCGACGAAGAGGCGATCACGTTGACGAAGTCCACGGCGCTCGGCACCGCCCTTGCCGCCTCCCTCGGCCTGGCCCTGCTCACCGGCTGCGGCGGCACGGACGCCGCAGCCGTCCCGGACGGCTGGGGCACGCTCGACACGAAGAGTGTCTCCGTCGGCTACCCCCAGGACGACGGGTACGCCGTCCAGCCGGCCGCCGAGCGGAGCAAGGCCAACGCGGCGGTGGCGCTGAAGGAGGAGAAGGGGCTGCGCACCGGCATGGTGTCGGTCCAGCTGGACTTCGCCACGGGCGTCGACGACGCCGGCGAGGCCGCCGCGGCGGCGGGCGCCGGGATCGGCCTCGGAGCGACCCGCGAGGACACCCGGGACGTGCGCCTCGCGGGCGAGGAGAGCGCCCGGGAAGCGCGCAGGATCGACTACGAGTTCACCTCGACGGGCGAGGAGTCGACCCCCGTGAAGGGGACGCGGATGACGGGGGTCGTGGTGGCCGGGGTCGACTCGCAGGACGTACCGTTCGCCATCCGGATCAATGCGGTGAAGGGCACGCTGAGTCCGGCGGACCTCGATGCGTTCGTCGAGTCCATCACCGTCAAGTAACCCGTAGCGGAGCTTCGTTCATGGACGTACTGCCCGGTGGCACGGCCACCTTCCTGCTGCTGTTCGGCCTGTTCCTCGGCGCGTTCGCGGTCCGCTCCGGCCTCCGGCTCCTGCGCGTGCTGCGGCTGGTGCGGCACGGCGAGCGGGCCGAGGGCCGCTGCTCGGACCGGCGTGCGGTGGACCGCGGCCCGGACACGGAGAACCGTTACCGCACCGAGTACGTCTTCGCCTTCCGCACCCCGGACGGCCGCGAGGTGGAGTTCACCGACCACGCCCCCGGCCCGTTCGGCTTCCGGGTCGGGGCGCCGGTACGCGTCTCCTACGACCCGGCGGCCCCGGACCGGCTGGCCACGGTGGCCGGGCCGGGGGCGTGGGGCCCGCTGCTGATGCCGGCGGTGTTCGCCGGGGTGCTGGGGCTGTTCTCGCTGGGGCTGCTCGCCGGGTTCGCGGCGGAGCGGGGCTGGCTCTGAGGGGCTGGGCTGGCTCTGAGGGGGGGCTGGATCTAGGGGCGCGCGCTCTGAGGGGCGGGGCCGGCTCTGAGGGGCGGGCTTTTGAGGGGCGGGGCCGTGCCGGTGGGCGCCGCCCCTCCGGCCGTGCCGGTGGGCGCCGCCGGTCCACGTGCCCCTGTCAGTCGGCGGCGTAGGCCGGTCCCAGGGCCACGGCGAAGAGGACGACCGGCTCCTCCTTGTCCATCTGCCCGACGCCGACCCCGACCGCGCAGCCGTATGCGTCCCAGAGCTGCAGGTCGCCGGAGTAGCCGAGTTCGATGAGCGCCGCGAAGAGCGGTGGGACGACGGCGCCCGCCGCCTCGCACTCCTCGTACGGAGCCGTGGGAAGCACGCGGTGCGCCCCCCAGCGCGCGTCCAGCGCGAGTACCACTCCCCAGCGCTCGGTCTCGAACTCCTCGTGCGCGGCGTCCCGGTCGGCATGGGCAGTGGTGGCGGCACCGGCGCCTGTTCCGGCGTCGTAGAAGTCCTCGCCGACCCGGAGCGCGACGATCGCGAAGTCCTCTCCGTGGGCCGAGCGGCCGGGGTCGGCGCAGCACGCCCAAGGCGGCGCGTACGGGCCGGTGCGCAGCGTCTCGATCGCGGCGATGTCGTCGCGGACCCTCGTCCTGAGTTCCGGTGCCCCGCTCACCAGGCGGGACGGGGGGCGGCGACGGGCAGGGGTTCGAGCGCGCCCGCCTCCGCGAGCGCGCGCTGGGCGGCCTCGACCGCCTCGGTGGAACGCCCGGAGTCCAGGACCAGCCCTCCGCCGGCCGTCGGGTGCCGGGATCCGGGCAGATCCCCGGGCACCAGTGCGGCGCGGTTGGCGGAGAGATAGGTCGCCCAGCCGCAGCGGGGCTGCGAGTTGCGCAGGCCGAAGGCCGCCCGGACGGCGTTGAACAGCGGGCGGTCGTAGGACAGACCGGTGTCGGCCTCCCACGATTCGGCCAGGGCGATCAGGACCTCGGGCAGCCGGCCGGCCAGCGGCGGAGCGGCTCCCGCGGGCGCTTCGGCCCCCGGGAACAGCTGGAGGGTGGCCGTGAACGGCGTGTACGCGTCGCTGCCGCCCCCCTTGGCCCTGAGGTACGCGTAGCCTCCGTCCGGCCAGGTACCGACGACGGCGGCCTGCCGGCCGAGAATGTCGGCGTCCTCCTCGGGCCCCCCGGCCTCGACGACGCCGGCGAACTCGTCGGTGTCGGAGGGGACGGGATCTCCCTTCCCGCCCTCCGTGTCCCACCGCCAGTCGACCGGTGCCGGCGCGGACAGCTCCGCCAGCCTGCCGAGCGTCTCCAGCCAGCGTGCCGCCAGCACCTCGGAAGACTCGGGCCGGGGCCCCCAGGACACCTTCACCACCAGTTCGCCGGACATCTGCCTCTCTCCGCCCTCGTACGTCCGCTGCCGCTACGTCCGTTGCCGCTACGTCCGCTGCCGCTAGTTCTCCACCGCAGTGTGCTTCACGATCACATCCACGTCGGCGTCGTCGAACGCCTTCTGCGCCGCTTCGGCGACCTTCGGATTGGAGAAGTTCCATTCCACCGGCTTGCCACCGGCGGCACGGACCTGCCGTTGCGCCTGTTCGACGAACTTCGCCGCCTGGGCCGGCTCGAGTGTGCCGTCGGGCCGCACCTTCTTGCCGTATCCGAACTTAGCCTCCTTGAACGTCTGGGAGGCGGAGTCCCAGCCGTCGAAGTCGACGTCACGGCCGGTGCTGGGGTCCTTGACCGCGTACTCCTTGCCCCGCTTCACCCCGGAGACCTGTTCCTGGTAGCGCATCCAGCGTTCCATGCCGGGCCAGTAGGCCACGGACTGCTTGGCCTTCCACTGGCCGGCACCGAGGTCCTTCGACCCCTTGCGGGGATTCTTCAGGTCCCCGTACCAGGAGGGTTTCGCCCACTTCGCGACCTGCTTGCGGCTGGCCTCCTTCGCGGCGGCCTTGGCCGCGTCCGCGTCCTTCTGCGCCTGCTCGGCGGCGTCGATCTCCTCCTGGCTGACCCCGTCGCAGTCCTTCTCCGCCGCGAAGAGCACCGGGACGCCGTTGACGCGGTACGCAACCGGGACACCCGCTGCCGCGTTCACACCTCCGGCGTACGAAGGCTGCCGTGGGCCGCCGCCGAGCGGCCCCGAGCTGATCAGGCAGCCCTTCTCGGCCAGTTCGTCGGCCGCGTCGTCGGCATGCTCCTGGGCCTCGTCCGCGGCCTTCTTCGCGCCGTCGACGTCGCCCTTGTCCACGGCCTTGCGCGCCCGCTCGGCGGCCTTGCCCGCCTTCTGGGCCGCCTCGCCGAGCTTGCCCAGCTTGCCGAGTTTCCCGAGCTTGCCCAGCTTCTGGGCGATCTTGGCCTCGCCGTAGCCGGGGATGAAGAGGGAGCCGATGTTCCACACGACGGTGGTGCCGGCGCGGGTCTTCTGACCGTTGTTCCACTGGTCCTTGACCTCGTCACCGATGAACATGTCGTCGAGGACGGTCAGTCCCGTGTCGACGGAGGAGCCGCCCCAGTCGGTCAGGGCATCCCAGTAGTCGCCCTTGCTCCACTTCTCGCCGGCGTCCTTGGTGCCCTCGGACCACGCGTCACCGAGCGAGCTGCCGTAGTCCTTGATGCCGTCCCAGGTGCCTGGGAGGTCCGTGACCGTGTCCCAGATCCCGGTGACGTCGCCCCAGATCCCGTCGACGAAGAGACCCTGACCGACCTGCTTGACCTTGTCCCCGGCGCAGGAGAAGAAGGCCCCGAATCCGGAGAAGCAGTCCTCCTCGTCCTCCTTGTCGTCGTCTCCGGCGGCCTCGTCGTCCTCCCAGCCGGGCTCGTCGTCGGCGGCGTCGTTCTTCTCCTCGTCGGTCTCCTCCTGCACACTGCTCGCCGGGTCGGCCTCCGTGCCGCCGGTACTGCCGCCTGTGGTCCCGCCGGTGCCGCCGGCCGTGGTCCCACTGCTCGTGCCTTCGGTGCCGCCGCCCGTGGTCCCGCCAGTCCCGCCTCCGGTGCCGCCGCTCGTGCCTTCGGAGTCACCACCGGTCGTGCCTTCTGTGCCGCTCCCCGAGGCTCCCCCGGTGGTGCCGCCTGTGGTGGAGCCCCCTGAGGCGGCGCCACCCGTATCGGTACCTCCGGCGTCCGAGCCTCCTGCGTCCGAGCCGCCCGTGCTGGATCCCCCGGTGCTGGATCCCCCGGTGTCGGACCCACCTGTGTCGGACCCACCGGTGTCGGACCCACCTGTGTCGGACCCGCCCGTGCCGCTTCCTCCGGTCTGTGACCCACTGCCCGTCGTGGTGGACCCGCCGGTGACCGTGCTGCCGCCGTCCACGCCGTCGTCTGCGCCGCCCTCGCCCTCGTCACCGTCACCCGCGACCACGTCACCGGGGGCGGGCGCTGGGCACGAACTACCGGTCAGCTCACAGAGCGCGCTACGGATCCCACCGGTCAGCTGGGTGCCGATACCGGTGGCCACCAGCCCGCCGATGAGGGCTACGACCACCAGGATCAGGCCCAGGTACTCGAGCGCGGTCTGCCCACCGTCACGGCGCCACGTGATCATCCGGGCGATGCTGAACGGCCGGTGCGGGGCACGCTGTTCAGGCCGGAGATCGAACCAGTCACGGGAACTGCGACGGCACAACAGGACCAGGGTGACCAGCGGGACCACGAGCTGGGTCAGACCACGACCGGTCTGCCCGCCGCTCAGCGTCGCGCACGCCCCGAGAAGGAACCACACGTGGACGCCGAGGAGCCCGCGCCAGATCCAGACATCGCCCGTGCGGACATGCATCGACAGGGTGAAACCCGCAGCACCGGGCAGGGCGGCGTACAGCAGGAGCCCGAGCAGTTCGCCGTCAACGCCGTCGACCGACGCCGCCAGCATCAACCCGCTGATGCCTCCCGCCACGGTGAACCCGAACAGCGCCCGGACGAGGACCAGCACCACCCGCAGAGGCCTCGGCAGCGACGTCCTCCCCGGAGGCAGCGATATCCAACCGGAGCCGCCGACAGCCGCGAATCCTCCTGTGCCAGACACCCTGATCCCCCAACCAGTCGCCCATGCATGGGATTTCACCCACGAGACCCATCGGACCACGGGCGACGCCCATCGGCATGGGCCTCAGGGCCCAAATAAGGGTTGCCGCACCGCGCCGCCCCTGCTCCGGCATGCCTGGGGGCCGACACCAACCGGTGCCGGCCCCGAGGTATGGACAGAGCTCAGGAGGTGCCGCGTCCGGAATAGTCAGGGATCCACGACGCATCAGGATCGGATGCGCCGTGGAACCCTGAGAGCCCGTACCGGCTTGCTACGAGGTGCCCCCGCGCTGGAATGAGACCTCCACGCGGCGGTTCTTCTTCCGGCCCTCTTCCGTGCTGTTGTCGGAGATGGGGTACTCCTCGCCGTAACCGCGGATCTCGAAGGTGACCGTCGGGGGCAGTTGCTTGGACAGGACACCGTTGACCGCTTCGGCACGCTGCTTCGACAGCACATCGCCGTGGGCTGCCGAGCCGAGGTCGTCGGTGAAGCCGAACACCCGCACCTTGGTGGCGTTCTGCTTCTTGACCTCATCGGCGATGGCGGCGATCCGGGAATTCGCCTCCGGGCCCAGCTTGGCGCTGTCCTTCCCGAAGAGGACCTCGGCCTGCAGAGCGAACTTGATGTCTGCGTTGCTGTCCTCCCGGCGCTCCTCGCCGCCCAGATCCTCCACCACCTGGATGATGTCGAGGACCCTGGCGGGCGCGAGCGTTCCGCCCTCGGGCATCTGCAGATCAGGATCATTGCCGTCGACTTCGACCGGCGGCTCGGCACTCGCTTCGGTGCCCGGCGGAACACTGGGACCGTCGTCGGCAAGAGCCGGACCGGCTCCAAGCATCGTCGTACCAGCCATCAGCACGACTGTCGCAATGATCATGCCCGCCGAATCCGGCGCCCTGAACCGTGCACGGATACGTGTCATGTGGATCATCACCCGGAGATCTTCAGCGAGGTTGTCGCGAAGGTCGGCAGGGTGAAGTCAACCTCCGTCGTCGTGTCCGGCGGAGCCGGGAATTGCATGAACACCGGCAAGGACTTCCCGGGCATCACGCCCGAGATCCCTGCTGTGCAGAGGCAACGTCCGTCCGTGTCCCTCAGAATGTAGTAGCGCTTCTTTCCCGTCTTGTCGACGAGTGTGGCACCACCGACGGAGTTGAGGTTCGTCTGGACGATGATCGGCTCGCTACCTGACCAGCCCGAGGGGTTGACTGGTTCGTCCCCCTCGTTCGTCATGGTCCCCTGGACCGTGACGAACCCCGATGAGTCGCGCTTCACCTCGTTGATGACGAGGACCATGTCTTTGGCGCCCTTGATTTCCGCCAACTTTGCATTCGGGTCCACGTTGTCCCCTGCGGCGGTGTCCTCCTGGCCCCCCGCCCCGTCGTCCGTGGGCTTCGCCGTGGCAGGCGAGGAGGACGTCGCGTTGCTCTCCGCACCGCCACCACCTCCGTTCTCACCACCGCAGGCAATGACGGAAAGGGCCATGACAACCACCATGGAGGCAGCCGCCACCGCCCTTCGAGGATCTGTAGCACGCCGGATGCTCATGGATTCTGCTTTCTCAGTCGTGATTCGCGGTCAACGGTCGATCAGGTGCACGGCAAAAAGCGTCTTGACCAGAACGGACCATCGGTCGGGTTTCGCCAGGTCGATACCGAAACCACCTCGGCCGTCACAGCTCAGGGTGACCAGGGCGCCGACGATGTCATCGGGCTTGGGGCTGCAACGGAACTCGATCACCGCGGTGGCATCGGCGGTGGCGTGATCGTCCTCCGTGCCGGGAATCACCGATCCGCCGACAGTGTTGCGGGTCTCCACATTCACCGTGACAGCGTCCTGCAGATAGCCGTAGTCCCACGAGCACCCACCACGAACATCCGATTTGTTCGCAGCGGCGAGACGGCCCGCCGACCCGCACTCGTCGTAGAACCGGTGCTCCCGAAGGAACTGGTCCAGGCCCTCAGGCGTACGCAACGCCGCGAGGAACTCCGGACCCATCCCGTCCCGGGCGTCCTGGGCGGCCGCGAGAGCCGCAGCGTCTGCGGCACCCTGCGCTCCGTTGCGCGTGGCGGCTGCCTGACCGACCGCGAAGAAGGCGAACGCGACGAAGAGCAGGCCCACCACCATCACGACATAGATGGGGAAGGCCTGCCCTCGGTCTCCGCGAAATCCTCCGGCCATTAGCCAGCCTTGATCTGGTCCACCAGCTTGCCGATCCGCGTCGTGATCGAGGTGCCGATACCCAGGCCCACGATGCCACCGATGATCGCGATGACCACGAGGATGATGCCGAGGTACTCGAACGCCGTCTGCCCCTGCGAGCGCTCGCGGCCCGCCATCCGGGTCACGACGGTGTTCTTCCAGCCCCGCACGGCCAGCTGGGTCTGGACTGCGGTCTTCAGCACGGTGTTCGACATGGTGTACCCCTCCGGTATCGGCCGACCGTGGGACGGCCGACGCGTACGTCTCTGTGGTGTCTTCCACGTAACCGGCTTCCTCCTGGCCGGTGCCGCTTTCGACGAGAGAAACGTACGTCGGCACACCTCGCGCACCGGAGGGTCCGTGGGCCCAATCGCGGGCCCAAAGTCCGAGTTGGGCCCGCGGCTCTACACGGCCGACGCGCCTGCCCCTGCCCCGTTCATCCATGGCTGCCCGTCCCCCCGGTTCCAGGCCCCGCGCTCGGCGCGGTGCCGAGCCAGCGGGCGATCGCCTCGCTCCTGCTACTGCTGTGCAGCTTGGTGAAGATGCGGTTGATGTGGTTCTTGACAGTCTTTTCGCTGATGAAACAGGTCGCGGCGATCTGCTGGTTGCTCATCCCCGAAGAGATCAGTTCCATGACTTCCGCCTCCCTCGAACTCAGCTGGTACTGCGCTCTGTTGGGAGAACTCCCCCTATTCAACGACTGTGCCACAACAGGTTGCAGTTGCGAAAGACCCTGCCCGTTCTCCGCGAGTCGCTCCGCCACGTACGCGGAGTCGACGCGAGGCGCGTGCCGCTGCGCGCCGTAGGGCTCGACAGACGGGCGCAGGCCTTCGTGGCCCGTCCCCGTGTATGGGGCGCCTGTTGTCAACGCCGCACCCAGACCGTCGGGAAGGGCCTGCCCCGCCAGACCGAGCCCCTGTCGCATATGGGCGAGGAGCGCGTTGGCCGCTGTGGCTGTGAAGTGCGCGCGGCCGGCCCTGGTGTCCCTGACGGCCTGCACGAGCTGGTCCGCCGTGAACTCGCCGTGGACCAGGTAGCCGCCTGCACCGAGGCGGAGCGCCTCGTGCACGACCTCGCTCTCACGGCTGTACGTCAGCATCATCACGGGTGCAACCTGCACCAGGTGCGGCAAAGCGGAGATGCCGTCCACACCGGGCATGCGGACATCGAGCAGGACGACGTCGGGCCGGTGCCGCACCGCTTCGTCATAGGCCTGCCGGCCGTCCGCCGCCTCGGCGACCACTTCGATGTCGGCCCGGCCGGACAGCAGGACTCCGAGTCCTGCGCGGACGACGGGGTTGTCGTCCGCGACGACGACCCGCAGAGGGGCCGCCACCGGTGCGCCGGGTCCAGTCGGGAAAGCGGGCAGTTCCTCGGGTGCCGCGGAGCGCTGGGGGACGGGGAACCCGGCGGAGCTCTGTTCGGAGCTCGGCGGGTCGGCCTGCGGGGAACTGTGCTGGGAGGCGTGGTTCTGTGCTACCCAGCTCTGGCCCGGTGCGTGCGAGATGTCGTCCGGCATTCTGCGACCTCCTCTCATGGGTTGGGGGACGGAGGTGGAGCGGGTGAGGAAGCGATGAGCGGGTCACTTCAGCTGCGGCACGAAGGTTCCGTCGGGCCGGGCCGTGTACCCGGGTACGGGATCCGGAGCGGGCGCGAGAGCGGCCATGGGCAGTTCCAGCCGCACCTCGGTGCCCTGGGCGGCCTTGCCTTTGCCGATACGGATACGCGCGCCAATCGACGCCGCGCGTTCGACCATGCCCACGAGGCCGAAGTGGCCGGCGCGCTTCAGACTGTCGAGGGTGGTCCCGGAGGGCAGGCCGTCTCCGTCGTCGTACACGGTGACGCGCAGGACGTCTCTCTTGATTCCGGCGAGGACGACGACGTAGGTGGGGTGGGCATGGCGATGGGCGTTCTCCATCGCCTCCGAGGCGATGGTGAGCAGTTGCCGTGCCACCACCTGAGGGATCGGTGGCACGGGTGTGTCGTTGAGCAGACGGAAGACGGCGGACAGGGCGTGCCTGCCGCTGAAGTCGTCCACACGGGCTGCGAGCTCCGCGATGACGTCCACACCGCCGTCCAGGCCGGATTCGCGGCGGAGGTCGGAGAGGAGTTCCCGGGACTCCGCGGCTGCCCGGCGGGCGGACCGTGCCACCAGATCCGCCTGGTGCTTGACGGTGAGCGGGTCCATGCGGTCGGCGGAATGTGCGAGGCCGTCGGCCGCCAGGGCCAGGCCGTGGAGGGTTTTGGCCACGGAGTCGTGCATCTCCCTGGCCAGGCGGGTGCGTTCACCTTCCACCGCTTCGCTCACCGCCAGCCGGGCCCTGGTCTCGGTGAGTGCCTGGCTCGCGGACCCGAAGCGCAGGAGCAGGTTCCGGAGCGTGACCCCGGCTGCTCCCGCGACCATGCAGAAGCCCGGTAGCAGGAGGGACGCCGCACCGCCGGCCTCCAGATCGTCGCTCGTGCCGTAGACGCCGAAGATGATCACCGACTGGAAGGCCGCGAAGATCGCGGCCCCCCGCCAGCCAGATGTCAGTCCGGCCAGCAGGGGGGTACACACGGTGACGTAGGCGAGCGTGGACTCGGGTGTGGCAGTGATCAACAGCAGGGATCCGAACAGCGCGTCGACCGCGATGACCCAGGGGTGACGCAGGAGCAGGGGCCCGAAGCGCTCCCAGTCCCGGAAGAGGACGTACGAGCCCATGAACGTGACGACGATCGCTGAGCCGACCAGCCAGGTCGCGAACCCCGAAGCGGTTCCGGCCAGGGCGAACGGAGTCGCCATGGCGATCATGGCGAGCCGGAATCCGAAGACCTGGCGGCACATCGCCTGGAGCGCGTTGACCTGGATCGCGAGCGCGGGTCGGGGGCGCGCGGCGACCTGGGCCGCCGTGCCCACTTCCGCCCTCAGCCGTGCGGTGAACAGCCTGACCTGGCTCGCCATGGCTCACCTATCTCCCGTCCTCGATGGTCCGGGCCATGTCGTCAGCCACCGCCCAAGAAGCTGAAGTCGACGTTGGCGCCGTAGACGAAGCCGACGACCAGAAGGATCAGCGTCCCCGGCAGCAGGAACGAGGTCACCGCGAAGGTCGCCTTGGGTACCGCCTTGGAGGCCTTGCGGCGGGCGTTCTGGGCATCGGTCCGACGCATGTCGTTGGCGATCTGGATGAGCGTCTCGACGATGGGTGCGCCGAGTTCCTCACCCTGCTGGAGAGTGGTCACGAACATCGCGACCTGCTCCGAGTCGTTGCGTTTACGAAGCTGCTCGAACGCCTCCCGCCGGCTGACACCCATGTCCATCTGCCGCAAGGTGATGCGGAGCTCGTCGGCCCAGGGGCCTTCGTACCGTTCGGCCACCCGTCCCAGGGCCTGACGGAATCCGAGACCCGCCGAGACCACGACCGCCAGCACGTCGAGGAAGTCGGGCAGCGTCCGGTCGATGTGGTCCCGGCGTACCCGGACCGCGGACCAGATGCCCGCCTCGACCCAGAACAGACCGAAGGCCGCCATGAACAGCGCGATGAGGATCTGTCCGCGCGCCAGCATCAGGAGCGCCGCGACCAGCCCCAGCACCCCGTACACCGCTCGACGCGCCGCGTAACGGTCGATGGTGAGCCCGCCCGGGTTGCCCGCCAGGTCGATCTGCCGGCGCTTCTTGCTGACGGCCTTGGGCCCCATCATCCGGAGAACCACCGGGGCCCAGCGCATGCCCAGGCGGTCGACTCCCGAGCCGACCACAGTCGTCCGGCTGGCACCGACCTCGAGGGCCACCGCGAGGTCACCCGGCAGCTTCGCCTCCGCGCGGTACATGCGTATGCCGTGGATCGCCCCGTAGACGGCCAGACCCACGACAGCGGCAAGAATCAGGTCCATGTCAGGTCGCCTTTCAGACGTCGATGCGCGACAGGCGCCGGATCACGACGAACCCGATCGTGTACAGGATGAGCGAGACGACCACGGCCACCTGGCCGATCAGGGCCCCGGTCATACGGTCGAGCGCACCCGGCATGACCGAGTTCATCAGGAGCATCGCCCCCAGTCCGAAGATCGGTACCGCATAGGCCGTGACCGTCACCTGGGACAGCTGGGTCTTCACCTCGCGCCGGGTCTCCTTCCGCTCCTCCAACGTCTGGGTGAGGTTGCGCAACGAACTGACGACCGTGCCGCCGGCCCGGTTGGAGAGGACCAGTGTCGTGACCAGGACGACGAGCTCCCTGGAGGGCAGCCGGTCGGTCAGCTCGCTGAGTGCGTCGTCGAGCGGTTCCCCCACGGCCAGACGGCGCGCGACGCGGGCCAGTTCCTCACCCGCCGGGTCGTCCATCTCCTCTGCGGCCATGGAGATGGCGGTGCGCAGGGCGAGTCCCGCCTGGGTGGCGTTGGCGAGGATGCGGGAGAGCTCGGGGAGCTGATTGATGAAGCGCTCGGTCCGCTTGGCCCGCTGCCAGTTGAGGAAGGTGTTCGCGCCCCACAGGCCGATGAGTGCGGCGACCGGCCCGAAGAAGGAGGCCAGGAGCGAGGACGCGATCACCCACACGGCCGCGACCACCACGAGCGCGTAGACGAAGAACTCACCCGGTGTGATCCCGAGGCCCGTCGCCGCCAGTTTCAGCTCGATCCTGCGGCCCAGCCGTGTCGCGCGCAGCCGTCGGTCGATTCCCCGGAACCGCCGCGGTCGGCTGCCGTCCGTGATCTGTCCGGTGTGCGAGAGGCGGTCGACCAGCGCCTCGCGGTCCGCGCGTCCGGCGGCGTAGGTGTACAGGCCCATGACGCCGAGCACGCCACACAGCAGCGTCACGCCGACCGTGATCAGAGGGAGATTGTTCATGGCGCGATACCTACTTGGCCTCTCGGGTGGCGAGTTGTTCTTCGGACGAGGCGACCCCGAAGGCCTGCGGAATGGGCTGGCTGGCCATGTAGAGGCGCTCGGCCGTCCTGCGGGGGAGCGGGAGGTACTGGAACTGGCCGTGGATCCGGCCGTCGGCGGACATCGGCTGCGCGTTGAAACGGGCGACGGAGACGATGCGGTAGTTGTCGCGGCCGTGGGAGTCGAGGATCGCGATCTCCGTGATCTTCCTGGCGCCGTCGGCGTGCCTGGTGAGCTGGACGATCACATCGACGGCGCTGTTGATCTGGTCGTGCAGCGCCTCGAAGGGAATCTTGATCTCGGACATCGAGGCCAGGGTCTGCAAACGCATGAGGGCGTCCTCGGCGCTGTTGGCGTGGACGGTCGCCAATGAGCCGTCGTGACCGGTCGACATCGCCTGGAGCATGTCGAGCGACTCCCCGCCTCGGACCTCACCCACGACGATCCGGTCGGGACGCATACGCAGGGAGTTGCGGACGAGGTCGCGGATGGTGATCTGCCCCTTGCCCTCGACGTTGGCGGGGCGCGACTCCAGGCGGATCACGTGGTTCTGCTGGAGCTGGAGTTCGGCGGAGTCCTCGATGGTGACGATGCGCTCGTGGTTGGGGATCAGGCCGGAGAGCGCGTTGAGCAGGGTCGTCTTACCGGTACCGGTGGCTCCCGAGACGATGATGTTGAGCTTGGCCTGCACGAGCCCCGACAGCAGGATGAGCATCTGCTCGTCGAGGGATCCGAAGGAGATCATCTCAGGCAGGGTGAAGGAGCGCGGGAAGCGCCGGATGGTGAGGGTCGCGCCGGTCAGCGACAGCGGCGGGATGATGACGTTGACGCGCTCGCCGCTGGGCAGGCGGGCGTCCACCATGGGGTTCGATTCGTCGACCCTGCGGTTGACGGTCGACACGATGCGCTCGATGGTCTGCATCAGCTGCTCGTGCGAGCCGAAGCGCATGGGGAGCTGTTCGACCTTCCCGCTGCGCTCGACGAAGATCTGGTCAGGGCCGTTCACCATGATCTCGGTGATGGAGGCGTCTTCGAGCAGGGGCTCCAGGATGCCGAGGCCGAGTGCCTCGTCGACCACCCTCCGGATGAGCTGGGAGCGTTCGACGGTCGAGAGGACCGGGCCCTCGCGGCTGATGATGTGTCCGAGGACGCGCTCCAGCCGGGCCCGGCGGTCCGCGGCCGCCAGCGAGGACATCTCCGCGAGGTCGATCTCCTCGAGCAGCTTGGCGCGGTAGGTGGCGACCATGTGGCCGTCCTCCCGTCCCCCGCCGCGCTCCTCGGGGGCGGTGATGCGTGCCCGCAGGCTCATGCAGTGTCTCCTCGGTCTGGTGGCCCGGCCGTCGGACCCGCCGGTGCTGGATCGGGCCGGTCAGTCGCGGGGCATCGTCGAGCTCCGCTCCGCCCAGCCCCAGTCGTCGATGCCGGGGACGACCGAAGGGATCCTGACCCGCGCGGTGTACGTCACGTCGTCGCCGCCGAAGCTGGGGGTGAAGGCCGAGTCGTCGGCCAGCCAGTCGCTCATCGCCGCGCGCCCCGCAGCCGGGGGTGGAAGGTCCGGCCGGTCGAAGCTCGCCATGCGGGCGGCGGCCCGTGCACCCGTGCCGGCCTGGCTCACCGTGTAGGCGGCGACCCCCAGCTGGATGGCGAACAGCCCGACGATGAGCAGCAGCGGGATGAACCCCATGTACTCGATGGCGACCTGACCACGGTCCGTGCGCCTCCTGCCTCGTACCACGCTCATCGCTCAGCCCTCCTTGACCGCGGCGGCGTCGCCCTCGACGGTCATCGGGAAGTCCAGTACGCCGGGGACCATCACGGGCACCTTCAGCGAGACCACGGCCCGGTACATGCCGATCTCGGAGCGGCAGCTGATGTCGGCGCCCTCCGCCCAGGCGTCCGGAAGGTCCTCCTCGGCCGCCCGCTGGCAGGCGACCCCGCGGGCGAAGGGTGCGCCGGTGCCCGCGCGTGCTCCCTCGTCCGCGGCGTTGCCCGCGAGGCTGTAGGTGTAACCGATCAGCGCGCACTGCCAGAGCGCGACCGCCACCAGAATGATCAGTGGCGTGACTCCGACGAACTCGATCGCGGTCTGACCGCGGTCACGGGCTCGTCGCCCGTCCGAGCCCGCGCGTAGCCGCCCGGGTATCCCCGTACCCGCTCTCCGCATGATGGTCATCGGTCAACATGCCCCCTCGTCGGTCGTGCCACCGTTCTGAGCCGTGCTGTCTCACGTGCGGCGTGCGCGCCCGAGGGCGCCCCGGTCGTTGCGGTACTTCCCGCCGCCCTTCTCATTCCTCTCGGATGCCTTCACGAGTCCGAGCTCGCCGGCGAGGCTCCAGAGTGCCTGCTTGACCCCGCTCTTGGCGTCGAGTTCGTGCATCCGTCCCGCGTCCACCGCTCCCTGGAGCTCCTTGAAGTTCGCCGGGATCGCCGTGGCCGCCATCCGGGTCCCGGTGATGCGCTGGATCAGTGGCGGCTGGATCTCGGTGTTGCGGTTGAAGCGGTTGACGAGGGTGACGGTCTCCTCGGCCTTGCGGATCTGGAGCCGGTCCCACATCCGTACGATGCGCTTGGCACCCCGCACGGCGACGACGTCCGGCGTCGTGACCAGGACGGCGGTGTCGGCCATCTCGATCGCCGCCGCGTTCGCCCCGTTCATCTGGCTCCCGCAGTCGATGACGACGATCTCGTAGCGGGATCGCAGGGCGCTGACGATCTGGCGGGCGGAGCGGTCGCTGACCTCCTCGCCGCGTTCGCCCTCGCCGGGCGCCAGCAGCAGGGCCATGCCTGTGGAGTGCGAGAAGACGGCGTCGGACAGGACACGCGGTGATATGTCGGTGATCGCCGCGAGGTCGACGATGGAGCGCCGGAACTGCACGTCGAGGTACGAGGCGATGTCACCGGTCTGGAGGTCCAGGTCGACGAGCGCCGTCGTGTACCCCGAGGCCTGTGCCGCGAGCGCCAGTTGTACGGCCGTGACGGTGGCCCCGACTCCCCCCTTGGCCCCGGTGACGGTGACGACGGTGCCGCCCGGCCCGGTGAACACGTCGCCGCCCGAACCGAGGTGGCGCCGCACACCGGTGGACCACTGGGCGGCCGCCTGGACCCTGTTGGCGAGTTCCTCGTAGCTCAGCGGAAGGGTGACCAGGCCCCGGGCGCCGGCGTCCATCGCCGCGGCGAAGAGGCCCTGGCTCGCGTCGGCGGTGATCAGCACGACCCCCACGGCGGGGAAGCGGAGGGAGACCTCCCGGATCAGCTCCAGGGCAGGCACCGGGCCGATCCGCTCGTGGACCAGCACCACCTCGGGCAGTTCCTCGATGGACTCTCCGGCGAGGCGGGCGAGCGTGTCGATGAGCTGTGTCGAGTCACCGGCCGGAGCGGCCGGCTCCGCGTCCGGGAGCTGGCTGAGCAGGGTGGTCACGGACCTGGCCGCGTCGGCGTCACCGACGGCCGGGAGGATCCTCGAGGTCATCCGATCCTCACTTGTCCTTGTCGAGCGTGTAAGTGCGGTCGCCCGGGCGGATCGTGCCGTCGCTGCCGGGCGCGATCAGTGCGAGGCGTACGTGTTCGGCGAAGGACTCCGCGTACGCGACGCGCTGGGTGTCGAGGGTGTTGAGGGCGAAGGTGATCGGTACGACCTCGGACGCCTGGTTCCTGTCGTCCCCGTTCGGGTCGAGCGCGGTCAGCTCGCCGACGTCCAGCACCTTCGCGTTGGAGACGATGACCTTGGACTGGGACACGTCGCCGTCCCGTTCACCCGCGAAGGTGGCGTAGATGTTGACCTTGTCGTCCGGGTGGATCTTGCCCGCCACCCCGGTCGCCGCGTCGATCATGATGGCGATCTCCTGCTCGCCCGGACGCAGTTCCGGACTCTTCACCATCATGTCGGACTGCATCAGGGAGCCCTTCCGCAGTTGCGTCACGGCGATCTTGCCGTCGATCTCACCGATGTCCGTGACGGCGTTGTCCGACAGCCAGCGTTTGGGCATGGAGACCTTCTCGAACTTGTCGGCGGACAGGTCCGTGTAGGGCGCCACGTTGGACTTGAGCCGGTAGGCGTCGACCTCGGGTCCGACCTTCGAGTTGACGTCGCTGATCACCGAGAGCACCCCGGCGAAGGCGCCGAAGGCGCAGAGGACCGACAGGAGCAGGAGTATCACGCCGCGGCGCTGGCGGGAGTTCATGAGCCGGACAACCTCGTTCGAATCGGATGCGTGGAGCAGCGGACAGAGAGGGATGCGCGGTGTCTGCGGAGAGCCGTGGGGACGCTAGGAGCTCGGTGGCCCGGGCGCTCCATGGTTCAGGACACCCGGGGAGTGCATTCGGTTCTCCGACGGTGCCAGCGGGGAGGAACAGAAGCCGCAGCGGTCGCCGATGAGCTCCATTCCGCACCAGGGGCAGATTTCCCGCCTCACCGAGGAAACGAGCTGGTAGATCACGGAGATGTCCGGGAGGAAGGACGCGAATTCGATCAGTTTCCCCGTGCCCCACCAGCGCGGCGATCCGGTGGGCAGCGGGCACTCCTGGACGGCCTGTACGTTCCAGGCGGGGGCGAGGGTCTGCTGGACCCACTCGGAGGTGAGCTGCCCCTTGGCGATCATCAGCTGGGTGGCGAACGGTGGTCCGGCCGGGGGTTCGACGGACGGCCCGATCCGGATCAGCTGAGGGCTGGGCCCGGCGACCACGGCGAACTGCGATCCGGGCACCCAGGACTTGGCGTGCGTCTTGAGGCTGACGGGGACCCGGTCCAGCCGGGCCACGGAGTTCAGCAGGGCCCCGGCGTGGATGTAGTGGGCGAGGAGCCGGACCGCCGAGGCCACCACTCCGGGGCTGAAGTCGCAGACGGACAGCTGGCGCAGCTGGCGCACCAGCACGGCCACGCCCAGTGGCGGCAGGTCCACCTTGAGCAGGGCGATGCGGTCGCTCTCCAGGACCGAGCGGATGGCGTGGAGTCGGCGTTCGTGGGCGGGGCTGATGCTCGTCGGGTAGACCGCGACCACATAGCCGTGCTGCTCCAGGAGCAGGTTCATGTCCCCGATCGCGAGGTCGAGGGGCTGGGCTCCGGGTGCCTGCAGCAGGGCTGCCGTGGGTGTCTGCTGATCGGTCGGCGGCAGCACGAGATCAGCGCTGGTCACTGCTATTGCGGTCGGCACGCTCTTCCCCGTTCGGCTCCGGCCGTCGTCATGGATGACTCCGGCCGCAATCGCTCCTGCTCCGTGCTTCTTCCCCAGCACTTTAGCCACGTCATACGAGGCAGAGAACAGATATCGGAACCCAGTACGAAGACGTGCGGCACAGACGTTCGCAACGCCTCCGTACGAAATCGGACGAAAAGCAGATTGGTTAACTCCTGTACCACTGCACAGAGTTACTCCGCCGCCCGGGTTTGAAATGCGTGGGAATTCATCCGCCCACGTCAGAACGGATACCGGCCGCTTTCCGCAGCCCTCCGGGATATCCACTCCGTCACCATCCGGACGGCTCGGCCGAGTCACCCTCGCGAGTGCACGAGCCGAGCCCGGCAGGCGTCACCCGAACGGGGGGTGTACCGCCCCCACCCGTCCGTCGACCTGCCCCGCTGTCCACATCCGGACCACCAGAGGTCTTGACAACTTGATTGGTCTGGACCAGTTTATCGGCCAACGGTGGCCACCGTTCCCGCCAGCACCCCAACTCCCCCACCGGAGGCAGCAAGTGGAACGCTCCGCAGGCAGCAGCAGGCACAGAAGACGCCCGGTCCGGCCGCTCCTCGGCGGGGCCGTCGCCGTGGTCTCGGCCGGGGCGCTCGCCGTCACCGGTCTCGTCGGAACCGCCCAGGCGGCCGACGTCAACGTCGCCAAGAACGCAGGATTCGAGTCCGGGCTCGCCAACTGGACCTGTTCCGGGGGCAGCGGCGCCACCGTCTCCTCCCCCGTGCACGGCGGCACCTCCGCGCTCAAGGCCACCCCGGCCGGGCAGGACAACGCCAAGTGCACGCAGACCGTGGCCGTGAAGCCCGGCTCCACCTACACGCTGAGCTCCTGGACGCAGGGCGGTTACGCCTACATCGGCGCGAGCGGCACCGGCACGACGGACGTCTCCACCTGGTCGCCCGGCTCCACCAGCTGGACCCAGCTGAGGACCACCTTCACCACCGGCCCCTCCACCACCTCGGTGACCGTCTACACCCACGGCTGGTACGGCCAGGCCGCCTACTACGCGGACGACGTCCAGGTGACCGGGCCCGACGGCGGTGGCGGCACCGACCCGGAGCCCGCCGTCCCCGGGACCCCCGCCGGGCTGAGCGTGGGCACGACGACCAGCTCCTCCATCGCCCTGAACTGGAGCGCCGTCTCCGGCGCGACCGGGTACACCGTCTACCGCAACGGTACGAAGGCCACCACCGCCAGCGGCACCTCGGCGACCGTGACCGGGCTGGCGGCGGACACCGCGTACCAGTTCTCCGTCAGCGCCACCAACGCGGCCGGCGAGTCGGCCAAGTCCGCCGCGGTGACGGGCCGTACGGCGAAGACCACCGACCCGGGCGGCCCCTCGACCTCGGTGCCCAAGCACGCGGTCACCGGCTACTGGCAGAACTTCAACAACGGCGCCACCGTCCAGAAGCTCAGCGACGTCCCCGCGAACTACGACATCATCGCCGTCTCCTTCGGGGACGCCACGGCCACTCCGGGCGCCGTCACCTTCAACCTCGACTCGGCCGGCCTCAACGGCTACACCGTCGCCCAGTTCAAGGCCGACATCAAGGCCAAGCAGGCCGCCGGGAAGAACGTCATCATCTCGGTCGGCGGCGAGAAGGGCTCCGTCGCGGTCAACAGCGACGCGTCCGCGAACGCCTTCGCCGACTCGGTGTACGCCCTCATCCAGGAGTACGGCTTCAACGGCGTCGACATCGACCTGGAGAACGGCCTCAACGCCACCTACATGACGAAGGCGCTGCGCTCCCTGTCGTCGAAGGCGGGCTCCGGCCTCGTCATCACGATGGCACCGCAGACCATCGACATGCAGTCGACCTCCGGTGAGTACTTCAAGACGGCGCTCAACATCAAGGACATCCTGACCGTCGTCAACATGCAGTACTACAACAGCGGTTCGATGCTCGGCTGCGACGGCAAGGTCTACTCCCAGGGCTCGGTGGACTTCCTCACCGCGCTCGCCTGCATCCAGCTGGAGGGCGGCCTCGCCCCGTCCCAGGTCGGTCTCGGTGTACCCGCCTCCACCCGTGGCGCCGGCAGCGGCTACGTCGCCCCGTCCGTCGTGAACGCGGCCCTGGACTGCCTGGCCAAGGGCACGGGCTGTGGATCCTTCAAGCCCTCCAGGACCTACCCGGACCTGCGCGGCGCGATGACCTGGTCCACGAACTGGGACGCCACGGCGGGCAACGCCTGGTCCAACGCGGTCGGCCCGCACGTCCACGGGCTGCCGTAGCCGGCGATACCGGCCGTCCGTCCACGGGCTGCCACAGACAGCGGTACCGTCCGACCACGGGCTGCGGTGGCCATCGCTACCGCGACCCCCTCGGACCGAGGTCCAGCAGCGCCGCCGCTCCCCCGGCGGCGCTGCTGCGTCGTACCACCGTCCACGCCGACGTCACCAGGGCAGCTCGCGCACCTGCTGGACGCACAGCACGACGAACAGAAGCCCCGCCGCGCCCAGCATCCCGTTGCTGAGCCATCCGTTGCGCCATTCCCTGGGGGTTCGCTCCGAGTTGAGCAGCCAGAGCAGGGTCAGGGCCAGGAAGGGCATGAAGAACGCGCCGAGCACCCCGTAGCCGATGACCAGTCCGAACGGCTCGTCCAGCCAGAGCAGGGTCATGGGCGGGAAGGTCAGCCAGAGCAGATACGCGCGGAAGGGCACGGACCGCTCCTGGCGGCCGACCGTCTCGCTGCTCGCCTTCTCCACGCCCGCCCCGACGCGGCCGGCGCGGATCCGTTCCACGAAGTCGGCGAACATCAGGCTCACGCCGTGCCACACACCGATGAGGGACGAGAACGACGTCGCGAAGAAGCCGACCAGGAACAGCTTCGCGGTGCCCGCACCGAAGCGGTCCTCCAGGATCTGCCCGAGGTCGATCAGCCCCCGGTCCCCCTTCGTCAGGGCGATCTGCGAGGAGTGCAGCAGTTCGGCGCCGACGATCAGCATGGCGACGACGAAGACACCGGTGGTGAGGTAGGCGGCCCGGTTGTCGAGCCGCATCACCTTCATCCAGGAGGTGTCCGACCACCCCTTGGCGTTGACCCAGTACCCGTACGCCGCCATGGTGATGGTGCCGCCGACCCCGCCGATCAGACCGAGCGTGTAGATCAGCGAGCCGTCGGGCAGCACGGGGAGCAGCCCGGCGAAGGAGGCGCCGACGTCCGGCACCACCCGGATCGCGACGTAGACCACGACGACGAACATGATGCCGATCAGGACCGTCATGACCTTCTCGAAGACGGCGTACTGGTTGAACCAGACGAAGACCAGGCCGATCAGCCCGGTGATGATCGCCCAGGTCTTCAGCCCCGGTCCGTCCGGGAAGAGCGCCACGATGGGCAGGGCGCTGGAGGACATGGCCGTCGCGCCGTACACGAAGCCCCAGATCACGACGTACACCGCGAAGTAGCCGGTGGTCCACCCGCCGAGGGTGCGCCAGCCGTCGAAGAGGGTGCGGCCCGTCGCGAGGTGCCAGCGGCCGACCGCCTCCGCGAGGGAGATCTTGACGAGGCAGCCGATGACGGCCGCCCACATGAGGGTGTAGCCGAATTTGCTTCCCGCGATGAGCGTCGCGACCAGGTCTCCGGCTCCGACCCCGGTCGCCGCGACGACGATGCCGGGTCCGATGTAGCGCCAGCTGGATTTACGCGGCGGGGAGCCGGGCTCCCCCGTTTGCATGGTCTCGCTTGTCTCCGCCATTCGATCAACGAAGCGCATCATGCCCCTTCACACAAGAGGGCGCGTCGTACCCCCGTCATGCCCCCGCGTGGCGCCGACAGCTGTGGATGTTCCGTGACAGGAGACAGTGGTGCACTCCCCCACGACCCGTGGGACGCTTGGCGCGCTCGACGGTAGGGCGCTGGACGGGGGAAGTGGCATGACAGGCGCGCAAGTTGATCCGCTGGGGAGCGGGGATCCGGCGACGCTCGGCAGGTACGAGCTGCTCGGGAGGCTGGCGTCCGGCGGCATGGGGCGGATCTATCTCGCCAGGGACGCCGACGGGCAGCTGGTGGCTGTGAAGACGCTGCTCGCCGAGGGTGTCGTCAGCGACGTCGAGCGGCGGCGCTTCACCCGCGAGGTGGGGCTCGCCCAGCGCGTCGACAGCACGTTCACCGCACGGGTGCGCGAGGCCGCCCCGCGGGCGGAGAAGCCGTGGATGGCGATCGACTACATCGCCGCGCCGTCGCTGTCCGAGCTGGTGCGCACGGCCGGTGTGCTGCCCGCGTCAGCCGTGCAGTGGCTCGCCGCGGGCACGGCGGAGGCGCTGGTCACCCTCCACGGCGAGGGCATCATCCACCGGGATCTCAAGCCGCAGAACATCCTGCTGCCGCTGCCCGGCCCCCGGGTGATCGACTTCGGCATCTCGCACGCGAACGACCTCACCCGCACGAGCCTCACCCTGGGGACGATCGCCTTCACCTCGCCGGAACAGGCACGCGGGGAGCCGTCGACCGAGGCGTCGGACGTGTACTCGCTCGGGGCGACCCTGTTCCACCTGGCGCTCGGCAGGCCTCCGTACCGGGCCGACAGCGACACCCTCGGTCTGCTCGCCCAGGTCCAGCGGGGCCAGCTCGACCTCGACGGCCTGCCGAAGGAACTGACGAACCTGATCCGCCCCTGCCTGGCGGCCGATCCCGCCGAACGGCCCGTCCCGGCCGAGATGCTGGCCCGCTTCCGGCAGTCGCTGGCCGGGCTCCCGGTGTCCCAGGGGGGCCGGCGCTGGCTGCCGCCCCGCTGGACGGATCTGATCGGCGCGTACGAGCGTCACGGACGCGACCTGGCGCGTGGGGCCGGCATCGGCGTCGGTGACACGGGCCCCGTGGGAGTCGCGGGCGATCAGCCCACGGGGGTGGTCCCGCCGCCCGGGCCGACCCTGGTACTCCCGGAGGAACGGGAGCAGGCGGAGCGCGCCGAGCGGGAGCGCGCCGAACAAGCCGATCGCGCCGAACGTGAACGCGCCGAACAAGCCGGACGGGCCGCACGCGAGCGGGCCCAGCAGGAACAGGCCCTGCGCGCACCCGAGCGGCGGCGCGAGGAGGAGCGGAAGAAGCAGCAGAAGAAGGAACGGAAGAGGGCGCAGCAGGAGGCGGAGAGGCAGCGGCGTGAACGGGTGGAGAACGAGGAGCGGGAGCGGGCCGAGAAGGAGGCCGCCCGGCTGAGGGCCGCCGAGGCCAGGGCCCGGCAGCGCGCCTCACGGACGCCCGCCGCCTCGGCCTCCGCGGGGCTGTCGCCCAGGACGGACCGGCCGGCGCCCCGCCCCGCTCCGCCCCGGGCTCCCGCGCCCACCAGGTCCGGGAGGGGGTCCGCCTTCGTGACCTGGCTGGTGGTGCTGTCGGTCGTCGCGCTGGTCGTCTGGCTGGTCAGCTAGCCGGCCCCGGACGCGGGGGCTCCGGCATGGACCCCAGCAGGCACTGCACGGCACTGCCCCGGCATGACCCCAGCACGCACCGCACGGCACTGCTCCCGGAGCAGTGCCGTGCGGTGGGTGGCGGGCCCGGCACGAGCCGGACGAGAGACGCTAGATCACCAGGCTCAGCGCCGCCGCGACGACGAAGCCCGCGACCGAGAGGACAGTCTCCAGGACCGTCCAGGTCTTCAGGGTGTCGCGCTCGGAGATGCCGAAGTACTTCGAGACCATCCAGAACCCGCCGTCGTTGACGTGGGAGGCGAAGATGGAGCCCGCCGAGATCGCCATGATGATCAGCGCGAGGTGGGCCTGCGACATGTCCTGGCCCTCGACGAGCGGGACGACGATACCCGCGGTGGTGACGATCGCGACCGTCGCGGAGCCCTGGGCGACGCGCAGGACGACGGAGATCAGCCAGGCCAGCAGGATGATGGGCAGGCCGACGTCGTGGAACGTGTCGGCGAGCGCGTCGGCGATGCCGCTCCCCTTCAGCACGGCTCCGAAGATGCCGCCGGCGCCGACGACGAGCAGGATGTTGCCGACGGGCTTCAGCGAGGCGGTGGAGACCGACTCGAGGGACTTGCGGGACCAGCCGCGCCGGATGCCCAGCAGGTAGTAGGCGAGGAGCAGCGCGATGGTGAGCGCGACGAACGGGTTGCCGAAGAACTCGACGACGGAGCGCAGGGTCGACGGGTCCAGCGCGATGGAGGAGAACGTCGCGGCGAGGATGAGGATCAGCGGGGTGCCGATGATCGTCAGCACGGTGCCGAGGGAGACGGGCTCCTCGTGCGGGGTGACACCGGAGGCGCGCTGTTCGGCGACGACCGCGGCCTTGGACTCCTCGGCGGCCTCGACCATGTCCTGCGGGACGTCGACGAAGACGCGCTTGCCGATCCAGGCGGCGTAGACCCAGGCGGCGAGGACGGACGGGATGCCGACGACGGCGCCCATCAGGATGACCCAGCCGAGGGAGACGTTGAAGAGGCCGGCGGCGGCGACCGGTCCGGGGTGCGGCGGGAGGAACGCGTGGGTCATGGAGAGGCCGGCCAGCAGCGGCATCGCGTACAGGATGATCGACTTGCCGGAGCGCTTGGCGGCGGCGTAGACGATCGGCGCGAGGACGAAGATGCCGACGTCGAAGAAGACCGGGATGCCGAAGATGAGGCCCGTGAGTCCCATGGCGAGCGGGGCGCGCTTCTCACCGAAGAGGTTCAGCAGGCGGGCGCTCAGGACCTCCGCGCCGCCGGACACCTCCAGGATCGCGCCGAGCATCGTGCCCAGGCCGATGATGATCGCGACGTGCCCGAGGATGCCGCCCATGCCGGATTCGATGACGGACACCGCGGCGGACTTCTGGACCGTGCCGAAGAGTTCGGTGACGGAGAGACCGGCACCCAGGCCGACGGCTATGGACACGGCGAGCAGCGCGACGAACGGCTGCAGCCTGACCTTGATGATCAGGAGGAGCAGCAGTGCGATCCCGAGGGCGGCGACGGTCAGCAGACCGGGCGTTCCGCCGATCAGGAGGAGCAGTCCACCGGTGTGGGGTGGCGCCTCGGGAGTGGGGGCGGCGGCGAGCAGCATGAGCGGTCAACTCCGGTGGTGACAGGGGGTCCTTCGGGGCAGGGGGGAGCGCGGCACGGCGCCCCTGTGCGAAAAGGGGGACCGGGGCACCGTGCCGTGGTGCGGGGTACTGCGAACGGCTCGGGGGGAGCCGTGGCCCGGGGCCGCGGACCGGCGGGTCAGCGGGACACCGGGGCGTCCGGGCCGGTGCTCAGCCGAGGACCGGCCCGGGCGGGACGGTGATCAGCCGAGGACCGCGAGGGCGTCGATCTCGATGAGCAGCCCCTTGGGCAGGCCGACGTACACCGTCGTACGTGCGGAGGCGGGGGCCTCGAGGCCCTGCTCCTCGAAGTACGCGTTGTAGATCGCGTTCATCTCGGCGAAGTGGTCGACGTCCGTGAGGTAGACGCGCATCATCATCACGTCGTCCCAGCTCGCGCCGCCCTCCTCCAGGATCGCCTTGACGTTGGCGAAGGTCTGCAGGGTCTGCTCGCGCAGCGTCGGGCCGGCCGGGGTGGGGGCCTGGCCCTCGACGGCGGGCAGGAAGCCGACCTGACCGGCGACCTGGAGGATGTTCCCCTTCTTCACGCCGTGCGAGAACTTGGCGGGCGGGGCGGTGTGGGTGCTTGGGGTGAGGGCGGTCTTCTCGGTCATGGCGGTTCAGGCTTTCTTGGTGGGGGTGGTGCCGGAGTACTCCCGGCTGATCGTGTCCGCGGTGCGGCGCACCAGCGGGAGGAGGGTGAGGAGTTCCTCGGCCGTGACGACCACGTTCGGCGCGGACACCGACATGGCGGCGACGACCCGCCCGTCCGCGCCCCGGATGGGGGCGCCGACGCAGTTGATGGACTCCTCGTGGCCGCCGAGGTCGGTGGCCCAGCCCTGTTCGCGTACGACGGCGAGTTCCTTCAGGAAGGCGCCGGCGTTCGGGAGCGAACGGGACGTGTACATGGGGTAGTCGAGCCGTTCGGCGATCGCGCGCCGTTCGGGCTCGGTGAGGTCGGCGAGGAGCAGCTTGGCGACCGCGGCGACGGTGATCGCGACGGGCTTGCCGATCCGTGAGTACATGCGCACGGGGTAGCGGCTCTCGACCTTGTCGATGTAGAGGACCTCGTTCTCCTCGTACACCGCGAGGTGGACGGTGTGCCCGCACTGCTCGTTGAGCGCGACGAGGTGGCTGTGGGCGATCTCGCGTACGTCGAGGTTCTCGACGGCCTCCTGCGCGAGGGCGAAGAGCCGGGCGCCGAGGCGGTAGCGCTGGTCCTCCTGGCGGTAGACCAGGCCGTGCTCGTGGAGCGTACGGAGCAGGCGCAGGGCCGTGGACTTGTGGACCCCGAGCCGCTCGGCGACCTGGCCGAGGTCGGCGGGGCCCTGGGCGAGCAGCGGCAGGATGCTGAGCGCGCGGTCGACGGTCTGGCTCATGTGACTCGTACCTCCTCGTTCGCCCCGGCGGCGGCTGTCCAGCCGGGGCCGAGACGAAGTGTGCCCCAGGCCGTGTCGTCCAGGGCGGCGAGCCGGTCGGCGTACGCGCGGGATGGGGGTCCGGTGAGGTCGCCGGGGACGGTGAGGACCGCGGCGGCCATGAGGTGGCCGTGCCGGGCCCGGTCGCGTACGGGCAGGTCGCGCAGGGTGGCGGAGAGGAACCCGGCGGCGAAGGCGTCGCCGGCGCCGACCGCGGCGACGACGTCGACGCGGAGGGAGGGGACGGTCGTGACCGCGTCCGGTCCGCCGCTCGCCGTCCGCGAGAAGACGGTGACGCCGTCGGCGCCCCGCTTGACGACCAGGACGTCGGGTTGGGGCAGGGCCGCGCGTACGGCGTCGGCGCCGTGGAGCCCCCATGCCTCCTCCGCCTCGTCGTCCCCGACGAAGACGAGGTCGCAGCGGCGGGCGAGGGCGAGCAGGACGTCCGGGCCCTCCTCGGCGTCGCGCCAGAGGCCGGGGCGGTGGTTGACGTCGAAGGAGATCAGCGGGCGGCCGTCGCGGGGGGCGGTGAGGTCGTGGAGGAGCGCCAGGCAGTCGGCGGAGAGCGCGGCGGTGATGCCGGACAGGTGCAGGACGCGCGCGGAGAGGAGGTCCTCGTACGGGACGTTGCGCGGGGACATCGCGGAGGCCGCGGATCCGGCGCGGTAGTAGGCCACCTCGTGGGTGTCGGTGGCCCGGTCCGTCGCCGTGCGGAAGTAGATGCCGGTGGGGCGGTCCGGGTCGCGGCGCACGGCGGAGGTGTCGACGCCGTATCCCGCGATGGTGTCGACGAGGTGGTCGCCGAAGCCGTCGGCGCCGACCCGGCCGACCCACTTCGCCCGGTGGCCGGCGGCGGCGAGCGCGCAGGCGACGTTGGACTCGGCACCGCCGATGCCCCGGCCGAAGGAGGGGACGTCGGCGAGGCGGCCCGGCTGCGAGGGCAGGAACGTCACCATGGACTCGCCGAGGCAGACGACGTCCGCGGTGGCTGTCCTGGCTGCGGATCCGGACACTCTGGGCTCCTCTTGGTCGGCCGTGGGCGCCGGTGCTCACCATTGACCCGGCATCGGCGAGGATGTTAGACAGCGTTAAGCGATATGCGCAATGGCCGTTGCAGACAATGCAACGATCACGTTCCCGAGGAGGATCCCTTGGCCGCCCAGCAGTCCCCCGAGCAGTCCGTGACGGCACTCGCCGCCGAGCGGGTCGACCACCGCTTCAAGGCACTGCCGCCCGACGCGGAGGGGCTGACCGTGGGCGCTCTCGCGGCCGAGCGCCGCAACCTCTTCACGGGAGGCTTCACCACACCCGTGCTGGCGCTGTCCGCCGAGTCGCTCGAGGCGAACCTCGCGCTGCTGGAGACATATGCCGAACGTCACGGCCTTGCGTTCGCCCCGCACGGCAAGACCTCGATGTCCCCTCAGCTCTTCGCCCGCCAGCTGGAGTACGGCGCCTGGGGCATCACCGCCGCCGTCCCCCACCAGGCCCGGGTCTACCGCGCCCACGGCATCCGCCGGATCTTCCTGGCCAACGAACTCGTCGACGCCGTGGCGCTGCGCTGGCTGGCCGGCGAGCTGGACGCCGACCCGGACTTCACCTTCGCCTGCTACGTCGACTCCGTGCGCGGCGTCGAGCTGATGGACGAGGCCCTGCGCGCGGCGGGCGCGGTGCGCCCCGTCGACGTCGTCGTGGAGCTGGGGGCCGGGCAGGGCGCCCGCACCGGTGCCCGTACGGACGCCGACTGCGCGGCCGTCGCCGACGCGGTGGCCGCCGTCCCGACCCTGCGCCTGGTGGGCGTCGCCGGTTACGAGGGCGAGGTGCCGGACGCCTCACCCGAGCGGGTACGGGAGTGGCTGCGCCGGCTCGTCGCGCTGGCCGCCGGGTTCGACGCGGCCGGCCGCTTCGACGCGCTCGCGGACGGCGAGGAGATCCTGGTCAGCGCCGGCGGCAGCGCCTGGTTCGACGCGGTCGCCGATGTCTTCGCCGGCATCCCCGCCCTGAGCCGTCCCGTCTGCAAGCTGCTGCGCTCCGGCGCGTACGTCAGCCACGACGACGGCCACTACCGCCACCTCACCCCCTTCAACCGGGTCCCCGAGGAGGGCGCTCTGCAGCCCGCCTTCCGCCTCTGGGCTCAGGTCGTCTCCCGCCCCACCCCGGAGCAGGCCTTCGTCAACGCCGGGAAGCGCGACGCCGCCTACGACCTCGACCTCCCCGAGGCGCAGGTCGTCCGCTCCGGACGCGACGGTTCGGTGCGCCCGGCCACCGGCATCACCGTCAGCGGGCTCTCCGACCAGCACGGCTGGGTGCGCACCGAGGCGGGCGCCGAGCTGGAGGTCGGCGACTGGATCGGCATGGGCCTCTCGCACCCCTGCACCTCCTTCGACAAGTGGCAGCTGATCCCGCTGGTGGAGGCGGACGGCACCGTCACCGACTACATCCGCACCTTCTTCTGATCCCGGCGGGGTCCGTCTCCGAAAACCCCTGAAAGGCGAGCAACACCATGGACCTGGTCATTCGCAACGCGTCCGTCGTCGACGGCACCGGCACCCCCTCCTACCGCGCCGACGTGGGCATCACGGACGGCCGGATCACGGAGATCCGCGGGGAGGGCGAGGGCCCCCGTCCCACCGCCGCCCGCACCGTGGAGGCCGACGGCCTCGCGCTCTCGCCGGGCTTCATCGACATGCACGCGCACAGCGATCTCGCCCTGCTGCGCGACCCCGACCACAGCGCGAAGGCCGCCCAGGGCGTCACCCTGGAGGTCCTCGGCCAGGACGGACTGTCGTACGCGCCCGCCGACGACCGCACCCTCGCCGAGGTCCGCAGCTCCATCGCCGGCTGGAACGGTGACGGCAGCGACATCGACTTCGACTGGCGCACCGTCGGCGGCTACCTGGACCGCCTCGACCGCAACTTCGGCGGTCAGGGCATCGCCGTCAACGCCGCCTACCTCATCCCTCAGGGCACGGTCCGGATGCTCGCGGTCGGCTGGGACGACCGCCCCGCCACGGACGCCGAGCTGGAGCGGATGAAGGAGCTCGTCGCGCAGGGCATGGCCGAGGGTGCGGTCGGCATGTCCTCGGGGCTGACGTACACCCCCGGGATGTACGCGAAGGACGCCGAACTCACCGAGCTCTGCCGGGTGGTGGCCGCCCACGGCGGCTACTACTGCCCGCACCACCGCTCGTACGGCGCGGGGGCGCTCGCCGCCTACGAGGAGATGGTGCAGCTCACCCGCGACGCGGGCTGCCCCCTCCATCTCGCCCACGCCACCATGAACTTCGGGGTGAACAAGGGGAAGGCGCCCGAGCTCCTCTCCCTCCTGGACGACGCCCTCGCGGCGGGCGCGGACATCTCCCTCGACACCTATCCGTACACCCCGGGCTGCACCACCCTGGTCGCGATGCTGCCCAGCTGGGCCAACGAGGGCGGCCCCGGGGCGGTCCTGACCCGGCTCGCGGACGAGGCGACGGCCGCGAGGATGCGCCACGACGTGGAGGTCGTCGGCTCCGACGGCTGCCACGGCGTCCCGATCGAGTGGGACAGGATCGAGATCTCCGGCGTCGGCTCGCCCGAACTGTCGTCGTACGTCGGCCGTACGGTGGCGGAGTCCGCCCGGCTGCGTGGCGAGGAGCCGTGGGTGACGGCCCGTCGGCTGCTCGTCGAGGACCGGCTCGGCACGACGATCCTCCAGCACGTCGGCCACGAGGAGAACGTGCGGCAGATCATGCGCCACCGGGTGCACACCGGCGGCAGCGACGGCATCCTCCAGGGCGACAAGCCGCACCCGCGCGCCTACGGCACGTTCCCCCAGTACCTCGGCCGGTACGCACGGGAGCTGGGCATCCTCCCGCTGGAGGAGTGCGTCGCCCACCTCACGTCCCGTCCGGCCGCCCGCCTGCGCCTGCCGGACCGCGGGTACGTCCGCGAGGGCTACCGCGCGGACCTGGTCCTCTTCGATCCGGCCACCGTGGCGGCCGGATCGACCTTCGAGGAGCCGCGCACCCTGCCGGTCGGCATCCCGCACGTCCTGATCGACGGCCGCTTCGTCATCGAGGACGGCAGGCGCACCTCCACCCTGGCGGGCCGGGCGGTACGCGGCAGCGGGCGCCGGGCGGCCTGAGCGGCGTCGTCACGGCCTGGGCGGCGTCGTCACGGCTTGGGCAGCGCGCAGCCCGCGCGGTTCAGGTCGATCTGGCTGCCGGTGCCGACGCACGGCACGATGCCGTAGGTCTGCTGGGCGTAGTTGATGCCCTCGCGGACGGTGACGGTGCCGTTCTCGTCGACCTCGCACGGGTTGTTGTCCGTGCACCGCTGTCCGTCCTCGTTCCCGGTGTTGTTGACGGCGACGACCTTGCCGGTCGCGTCGTCGATCACCGGGGACCCGGACGTGCCGCCGATGGTCTGGCAGGCCGAGGTGTAGCGGACCGAGTCCTTCCAGGTCCAGGCACCCTCCTTGAGGCGGTACGCGAACCCGTCGACGGCACAGCTGTACGTGCGCTTCCAGTACCCGGAGGCGACCGTGATCGCGGTGCCCTTCACCGGGTGCGCGGCGGAGAGCTCCAGGGCCTTGATGCCGTAGGAGCTCTCGATCTGCGCGTAGGTGCGCGTGAGCTGGTACAGCGAGACGTCGGTGTCCGTCATGGTCCCGTACGCGATCTTGGAGGCCCGCAGGGTGCCGACACCGCTGCCCGCGGCGTTGAGCAGGGTGAAGCTGCGGGTCGACGCCTTGTTGAGCACGACCTGCCCCGGGGCCGGGAAGCCCGTCTCCAGGCAGTGGCCGTTGGACAGGACGAGCGCGGGGTCGCCGGGCTGCGCCGAGGGCACCCGGACGACCGAGCCTGAGCAGTTGCTGAGCGCGACCGTACCGGCGAAGGTGACGGCCTTGGCACGGACCTCGGTGGCGTCCGTCCTCGTGGCCGCGGCCGTTCGCGCGGCCGTGGCTGTGTCCGTGCGCGTGGTCGCGTCGGTGGCCGTGGACGCTGCTGCGGGTGCGACGCCCGCCCCGAGGAGCAGGACGGAAAGAAGTGCGCCGACGAGAGGCTTGTTCATGTGGGGGTCCCCTCCAGATGCGCCAGTGACCGGAGTTCTTCCGGTTTGACATGCGCATGCTTGCGCACAGGGAGGAGATCCAACAAGGGGCGAAATCAAGCCGCCGGAGATCGGCGCACCGGCTCCGCCGTCCGCGGGGGGCCCGGCGCCCCGGACACCTTCCCGGACACCGGCCGGCCGAGGAGAACCCCCGCCAGCACGAGCCCCAGCCCGCAGAACTGACGGACCGCGAGCGTCTCGCCCGCGATCAGCGTCCCCAGCAGCACCCCTGTCACCGGATTGAGCAGCCCCACCAGGCCGACCGTCGCCGCGGGCAGGTGCCGCAGGCCGGCGAACCACGCGGCGAAGGCCAGAGCCGTCGCCACCACGGAGACATAGGCGAAACCCAGGAGCGCCGGGCCGTCCAGATCGGGCGGCGCGCCCTCGACGAGCACGGCGAACGGGAGCAGCAGCACCCCGCCGGCGATCAGCTGCCAGGCCGTCGAGGCCAGCACATCGACCTCCCCGCCCCATCGCTTGGCGAGGACGTACCCCAGGGAGGAGAGGAGCATGGCCCCCACGGAGGCGAGCACGCCGCCGGGCGAGGCCGACGCCGTACCGCCCAGCAGCATGAGCGCGACTCCCCCGGCACCGACGACCGCCCCGGCCAGGTGCCGCGCGGGCGGGCGTTCCGCGACGAGCCCCCAGGCGACCGCCGTCATGACCATCGGCGAGGTGGCCATGATCGTCGAGGCCAGGCTGGTCGGCAGCGACTGTGCGGCGATGTACACCAGGGCGAAGAAGACGCCCGTGTTGAGCAGTCCGAGCACGGCACTGCGCCACCACCACGAGCCCCTCGGCAGCCGCCGCCGGACCACGAGGAGCAGCAGCCCGGCGGGCAGGGCCCTGATCGCGGCGCCGTACAGCGGGTCCCCGGCGGGCAGACAGGCGTGGGTGACGAGGTAGTTCGTACCCCAGGACACCGGGGCCACCGCCGTCACCAGTGTCCAGCGCACACCAGCTTCCATGGAAGCTATTATGCCTTCCTGGGAAGCTATAGTGGAACCATGCAGGAGCATCCCGGCGGACCGCTGGACCACGTGGCACGGATCCAGGCCGAGTGGGCCCGGGAGCGCCCGGATCTCGACGTGCGCCCGCAGGCCGTGATCGGCCGGCTGCACCGGCTGGGCGCCCTGCTCACCGAGCAGTTGTGCGCCGTGTACCGCCGTCACGGCCTGGGCGAGGGCGAGTTCGACGTCCTCGCCGCCCTCCGGCGCGCGGGAGAGCCGTACGAGCGCGCTCCGGGCGAGCTGGCCGCCCACACCATGGTCACGACGGGCGCCATGACCAAGCGCGTCGACCGCCTGGAGCGCGACGGGCTCGTCACCCGCCGCCGCTCGGCGGCCGACGGCCGGGGGCGGGTCGTGGCGCTCACCCCGGCGGGACGGGACCTCATCGACCAGGCGTTCGGCGCGCACATGCAGAACGAACGCCGCCTGCTGGACGCCCTGTCGCCCGAGGAGGCAGCGCGGCTGGAGACCCTACTGACCGCCTGGCTGGCCCGCGTCGAACCACCGGCTCCGGGCGGCTGAGCCGCGGGAAGCCGGGCCCTCGTCCCCGCGGGATCCGCGCCCGCCGCAGGGCGCGGTGGGGCCGCGTTCCCCGTGTCTTCTGCGCCGTCAGGGCAGGTGAGAAACCCCTGAGTGTCTGCGTAGTGTCGGGGTATGACACTCGACCTCGACGCCTACTTCGCCCGCATCGGCTGGGCGGGAGACACGGACCGCCGCCCCACCGTGGAGGTGCTGCGGTCCGTGCACCGCGCCCACGTGCTGGGCATCCCGTTCGAGAATCTGGAGCCCCTCCTCGTCGGCGCCCCGTCCCTCGCGCTCCCGGACCTGGAGAGGAAGCTCGTCCGCAGCGAGCGCGGCGGGTACTGCTACGAGCACAACACCCTCCTGACCGCCGTCCTGACCCAGCTCGGGTTCCGGGTGACGCTGCTGACCGCGCGGGTGGTGGTGGGCGCCGCGCCCGGTGACGTCCGGCCCCGGACGCACATGCTCATGCAGGTGGACGTGGAGGGGGAGCCCACCTCCTGGCTGGCCGACGTCGGCTTCGGCTCGCACGGGGCGCTGCTGGAGCCGATCCCGCTGGTGGTGGACACCGAGCTGGTCGACACCCCGCGCCGCCACCGGCTGGTGCACGCCCCGCACGACGGGCCGCTGGAGATGTGGGAGCTCCAGACGGACAAGGGCGGCTACTGGGAGCCGCAGTACGAGTTCACCCTGGAGCCCTTCGAGGCCCCGGACTACGAGGTCATCAACTGGCACATCGCCACGAACCCGCGCTCGCCGTTCCGGCAGGCGGTGTACGCCCAGCGCACCTTGCCGGGCCTGCACCGGGCCCTGTCCGGGCGGACGCTCGTGGAGACCGCCGACGACGGCACGGTCGAGGAACGGGAGCTGAGCGACTCCGCCGAGGTGCTGCGGGTGCTGGCCGAGGACTTCGGCGTACGCCTGCCCGAGGGGACCGTCCTGCCCGGCTGACCGGTTCCCGCGCCCCGTCGCGCGGGGGCGCGGGGGCCTGGTGCGCGCCCCCGCGTGGCGCATCTCACCCGGCCCCGCGCCCCACGCGCCCATTCCAAGCCGCGGCGCCGCCCCGACCGGCCCTTCCCACGGTCTGCGGGCGGGGCGGCATGCCGATGGAAGACCCGGCGCGCCGGCGCGCGTCCCCGGAGGGAGCAACAGGTGCGCGAACCGGGCGCACCGCGCGAGGCACGGTCGTAAGCTCGCAGCCATGCAGGTCATCCAGTCCACGAAGCTCTCCGGCGTCTGTTACGAAATCCGCGGCCCCGTGCTCGAGGAAGCGATGCGGCTCGAAGCCGCAGGTCATCGCATCCTCAAGCTCAACACGGGCAACCCGGCGGCGTTCGGGTTCGAGTGCCCGCCGGAGATCCTCGAGGACATCCTGCGCAACCTCTCGGGCGCCCACGGCTACGGCGACGCGAAGGGCCTGCTCTCCGCGCGCCGCGCGGTGATGCAGCACTACCAGACCAAGGGGATCGACCTCGGCGTCGAGGACATCTACCTGGGCAACGGCGTCTCCGAGCTGATCCAGATGTCGATGCAGGCGCTGCTCGACGACGGCGACGAGGTGCTCGTCCCCGCTCCGGACTACCCGCTGTGGACGGCGTCGGTCGCGCTGGCCGGCGGGACGGCCGTGCACTACCGGTGCGACGAGCAGGCCGACTGGATGCCCGACCTCGCGGACATCGAGCGGAAGATCACCGACCGCACCAAGGCGCTCGTGATCATCAACCCGAACAACCCGACGGGCGCGGTCTACGACGACGAGATGCTGCGCGGGCTGACGGAGATCGCCCGGCGCCACAACCTGGTCGTCTGCTCCGACGAGATCTACGACCGGATCCTCTACGACGGCGCGACGCACACCCCGACCGCCGCCATCGCCCCGGATCTGATGGTGCTCACCTTCAACGGGCTCTCGAAGAACTACCGGATCGCCGGTTACCGCTCCGGCTGGATGGCGGTCTGCGGCCCGAAGGCACACGCCTCCTCGTACATCGAGGGCCTGACGGTCCTGGCGAACATGCGCCTGTGCGCCAACATGCCCGCCCAGCACGCGGTGGCCACCGCGCTCGGCGGACGGCAGTCGATCAACGAGCTGGTGTTGCCGGGCGGACGGATCCTGGAGCAGCGGGACGTGGCGTACGACCTGCTCACCCAGATCCCCGGGGTCACCTGTGTGAAGCCGAAGGGGGCGCTGTACCTCTTCCCGAGGCTCGATCCCAAGGTCTTCAAGATCAAGGACGACCGGCAGATGGTCCTCGACCTGCTGCGGGCCGAGAAGATCATGGTCGTGCAGGGCACGGGCTTCAACTGGCCGGAACCCGATCACTTCCGGGTGGTCACGCTGCCTCCGGCCAAGGACCTGACCGACGCGGTGACCCGGATCGGGAACTTCCTGGACGGGTACAGCCAGCCGTAGGACCAAGATCTTCGGATCCGACACAACTTTAGACTGAATCCAAGATAGGATGGCCTTACAGCGACACCAGGAGGCCACCCATGTACGAGCCGATCCGCACCAAGTCGGTCCACACATCGGCCGACGACGCCGATTTCCCGCACCGCAGCCGTGAGGACGAGCTGGACATCCAGCTCGCCGGGCATCTCGCGGCCCTCCTCGCCGTCACCGACGAACTGGGCCTGGACGCCATGGGCGACCGCATCGCCCAGCAGGTGGCCCGGCTGCGTTCCGCGCCGCCCGCCCGGCACGCCGGACGGAGCGAGGCGTCCCCGGCCGCCCTGCACCGCCGCGCCCACGCCCTGGCCGGCCGGGCCCTCGTGGTCGCCGCGTCCCGCGCCGACACCGCGGCGGCGATCCTCGCGGCCGAGGCCATGGACACGCACACCGCGGCCCTCGCCGCTCCCGCCGCGCCGGCGGTCCTGGTCGGCGCCCCCTGACGCACCCGGTCCACGGGTCGCGAAGACGCGTGGACCGGGTGCCCTGCACGAGCGGGCGCGGACCGGACCCGCCTCACGCGCGGAGGCTACGCTGCGGGACGGACCCGCACCGTGGCCGAGGCGGTCGAGGCACTGTGCAGCCCGTCCCCCGCGTAGGCGACCGTGTAGACGACCTCACCCCGGACGGACGGCAGGTCGTTGATCCTGAAGGTGCCGTCGGCCGCGACCGCCGCCGACGTCAGGGTGCCGGTGCCCTTCTTGTCCGTCCGCCGCACGGACAGCGTGATGCCTGAGGGAAGCGCCCGGCCCTGGCCGGTCAGGGTGCCGGTGATCTCCAGGCTCTGGTTCTTCGTCGCCTCGGCCGGGGCCGTGAGCGCGATGGCCGTCGGCGCCTTGGCCACCGTGACCTGGAGGGTGACGTCCTCGGCGGGACGATGGGTCACGCCCCCCAGGAAGGACAGGGTGTACGTGGCCTCGCCGACCAGCGAGGGGACGTCGAGGACGGTGAACGTGCCGTCCGTGTCGACCTCCACGGCGGCGAGCTTGCGGTCGCCGTCGGCGTCACGGCGTACCGCGGACACCTTGACCGGCTCGGCGGGTGCGGCGCCGTCGAGTTCGAGCCGGCCCCGGATGCCGAGCGGTTCGCCGACGACCGGCGCTGCCGGGGTGGTGGACAGCGCGCCGGTGAAGCGCGCGTCGTACTGGGCGGCGGGCGGCTGGATCACGTGCAGCCAGTAGGACGTGCCCGTGGAGTTGGTGGTCAGGGCGAAGAGCCGGGAGCCGTCCTTCGACCAGCCCAGGCCCCGCGGCGCGACCCGGGCACCGTCGAGGTCGCCCTCGAAGGCGAACTCGAACGCCGAGGCGCCCTCCTCCGGGTCGGCCTTCTGGATCAGTAGATCGGGTACGGAACCGGCCGCCGTGGCGCCCCGGGCGATGTACTCCCCGTCCCCGCTGAACGCGACGGCGGACGCCTTGGCCCCCTCCGGCAGCGCCCGGTAGGGCGTCGGGGCGTCGGACAGGTCGCCCGCGTCGAGCAGCCGGGTGCCGTACGCCGCGTCGGCGACCGCGACCCGGCTGCCGTCCGGGGACAGCGCGAGGTCCTTGAGGTCGAGCCCGCCCACCCCCTCGCCGTCCGCGAAGCGGCGCTGCGGCCCCCGGACGAGGGTGTCACCGCTGCTGTCGAACGCGGTGAGATAGGGGTCGGTCCCGGCCGTGCTCAGCGTCTGGCCCATGACCAGCGTCCCGGGCGCCTGGGGCGCCGTCGCGAAGTAGAGCTTTCCGGTGCCCTCCCAGCCGGTCGCGTGGGGCGCGCCGAGGGCGCTGCCGTAGAGGTAGCTCCGGTACTGGTCGCACTGGCTGGCGGTCGGCGTCTCCGTGTGCCACACCTTGCCGCCCGCGTAGGCGACCTGGCGTCCGCACTCGCCGTAGTACGTGGTGGCCGTGTGGACGGTCTTCGCGTACGTCTCCGTGTCGTACGCGGCGATCCGGCCCATCTCCGACACGAACAGCTTGCTGCTGTCCGCGGAGAGCGCCATGCCGCCCACGGCTCCGTAGCTGCTCGTCAGGGTGCCGACGCGCTGCCCCTGGAAGGTGTAGACGAGGACCGACGACTTGGTGTTCAGGCTCCGGGTGTCGTCGCTGATGTAGATCCGTTCGTGCGCGGAGTCCACGACCATCGAGGAGAACGACGTGATGGGCACCTTGGCCACGTCGTCGTCCGCCGCCTGGGCCGTCGGCGCCGCGAACACGGTGAGTCCCGCGCCGCCGAGCGTGAGCGCGAGGAGTGTCGCGAGTCCGCGCTTCCTCTGTCCTGGCCTGTTCAACTGTTGCCCCCCACACGGTTGTCGGCGCCCGCCGTACCGGTCGGCGCCCTGGGGGGATCATGCAACAGATGTGAAGGTTATGTGCGCAAGTTGTTGGCGATGCATGGACGTTCCCCCTGAAATGGGGTGCTGCCCCGCCGGAGGCGTTCTCCTGGAAAGAAGCGGCACCCGGAACCATGAGGGGGCTCCGGGTGCCGTGCCGCGGCGGGCCGTCGACCCCACAGGTCAGGGCGGATGCCGAAGTGACCCGGCCGCGGGGACGGTGAGGGGATCAGCCCAGGCGCCGGACCAGCGCGCGGTACTCGTCCCACAGCTCCTTCGGCGTGTGGTCACCGAAGGTGTTCAGGTGCTCGGGGATCAGCGCCGCCTCCTCGCGCCAGACCTCCTTGTCCACGGTGAGCAGGAAGTCGAGGTCGGACTCGGAGAGGTCGAGTCCCTCGGCATCGATCGAGCCCTTGGACGGCAGGATCCCGATCGGCGTCTCGACGCCCTCGGCGGTGCCCTCCAGCCTCTCGACGATCCACTTGAGGACGCGGCTGTTCTCACCGAAGCCGGGCCACACGAACGAGCCCGCCTCGTTCTTGCGGAACCAGTTCACGTAGTAGATCTTCGGGAGCTTCGACTGGTCCGCCTTGTCGGCGCCGACCTCGATCCAGTGCTTCATGTAGTCGCCCATGTTGTAGCCGCAGAACGGCAGCATGGCGAACGGGTCGCGGCGCAGCTCGCCGACCTTGCCCTCGGCGGCGGCGGTCTTCTCGGAGGCGACGTTGGCCCCGAGGAAGACGCCGTGCTGCCAGGTGAAGGACTCGGTGACCAGCGGGACCGCGGAGGCACGGCGGCCACCGAAGAGGATGGCCGAGATCGGCACGCCCTTCGGGTCCTCCCACTCGGGCGCGATGATCGGGCACTGCCCGGCCGGCACGGTGAAGCGGGCGTTGGGGTGGGCGGCGGGCGTGCCGGACTCGGGCGTCCAGTCGTTACCCTTCCAGTCGGTGAGGTGCGCGGGCGCCTCCTCGGTCATGCCCTCCCACCACACGTCGCCGTCGTCGGTGAGCGCGACGTTGGTGAAGACGGAGTTGCCCCACATCGTCTTCATGGCGTTGGCGTTGGTGTGCTCGCCGGTGCCGGGCGCGACGCCGAAGAAGCCGGCCTCCGGGTTGATGGCGTACAGCCGGCCGTCCTCGCCGAACCGCATCCACGCGATGTCGTCGCCGATGGTCTCGACGGTCCAGCCGGAGATCGTGGGCTCCAGCATGGCGAGGTTGGTCTTGCCGCAGGCACTCGGGAAGGCCGCGGCGACGTACTTCGACTCCCCGCGCGGCGGCGTGAGCTTGAGGATCAGCATGTGCTCGGCGAGCCAGCCCTCGTCGCGGGCCATCACCGAGGCGATGCGGAGCGCGTAGCACTTCTTGCCGAGCAGGGCGTTGCCGCCGTAGCCGGAGCCGTAGGACCAGATCTCGCGGTCCTCGGGGAAGTGCGAGATGTACTTGGTGGCGTTGCAGGGCCACGGCACGTCGGCCTCGCCCGCGGCCAGGGGTGCGCCGAGGGTGTGCACGGCCTTGACGAAGAAGCCGTCGGTACCGAGCTCGTCGAGGACCTCCTGGCCCATGCGCGTCATCGTGCGCATCGAGACGGCGACGTAGGCGGAGTCGGTGATCTCCACGCCGATCGCGGAGAGCGGCGAGCCGACGGGGCCCATGCAGAACGGGACGACGTACATCGTGCGGCCGCGCATGGAACCGCGGAAGACGCCCTTCTCCCCCACGAAGATCTCCCGCATCTCGGCGGGGTCCTTCCAGTGGTTCGTCGGACCGGCGTCCTCCTCCTTCTCGGAGCAGATGAACGTCCGGGTCTCGACGCGCGCGACGTCGCTCGGGTCGGATGCGGCGTAGTACGAGTTGGGACGCTTGACCGGGTCCAGCTTGGTGAAGGTGCCCTTGGCGACGAGCTCCTCGCACAGGCGCTCGTACTCGGCCTCCGAGCCGTCGCACCAGACCACGCGGTCCGGCTGGGTGAGGGCGGCGATCTCGTCCACCCAGGAGGCCAGCTCCTGGTGCCGAGTGGGAACAGTGAGGGGAGCCGCGATGTCTCGCGCCACGATCGCTCCTTGTGATGAGGGTGTGTTGTCAGGCCCCGTGGGGGCTGCGACCCGGATGCTGACCCCTTCGAATTCCCCTGGCGCTCATCCGGTGCCGACCGCACTCATTTGATCATCCGACTATCCCGCCCATATGTCCAGAGGGCCGCCCACGTGAGCATCGCCACGTGTAGCAGTTACCTACGGGGGCGTAGGTAGCATGCCGATATGACTTCTGCCGCCCCCGGGTCCGGACCCGTCGAGCTCACCGACCCCGTCCCGGTCAAGCCACGGATGCGCGGCTGGCTGCACGCGGGCATGTTCCCCGCGGTGGTCATCGCCGGGATCGTCCTGATCGCCCTGTCCGACAGCACGCGCGCACGGGTCGCCTGCGCCGTCTACGTGCTCAGCGCCTGCCTGCTGTTCGGTGTGAGCGGGGTCTACCACCGGGGCACCTGGGGCCCGCGCGGCGAGGCCGTGCTGCGCAGGCTCGACCACGCCAACATCTTCCTGATCATCGCGGGCACCTACACGCCGCTGACCCTCCTGCTGCTGCCGGAGTCCACCAGCCGCCCGCTCCTGTGGGCGATCTGGGGCGCCGCGGCGGCCGGTATCGCCTTCCGCGTCTTCTGGGTCGGCGCCCCGCGCTGGCTCTACACCCCGTGCTACATCGCGATGGGCTGGGCCGCGGTGTTCTTCCTGCCGGACTTCATGCGCGCCGGCGGCATCGCGGTGCTGGTGCTCGTCATCGTCGGCGGGCTGCTCTACAGCGCGGGCGGCGTCATCTACGGCCTCAAGCGCCCGAACCCTTCACCGCGCTGGTTCGGCTTCCACGAGGTGTTCCACTCGCTGACGCTCGCGGCGTTCATCGCGCACTACGTCGGGATCTCCCTGGTCGCCTACCAGCAGTGACCGATCCGTCACGGCGAAGGGCCCGGCCATCGGCCGGCCCCTTCGCCGTACGCCCGTCAGCCGCCCAGCTTCACGGCGAGCTCCCCCGCGTCCGTGGTCGGCGCGTCACACACGAAGTGCCGGCAGACGTACGCGGTCGGCTCACCGCCCACCAGCGGCCGGTCCACCAGCAGCGGGAACTCGGTGCCCGCGTCCGCCACCTCGCCCGCCGCCACGACCGCGCCGGGCGCCCGTCCCAGCAGCGCCGTCCGGTGCAGCTCCCCGCCGACCGGTCCGGCCACCGCGACCTCGCGCGGACCGTCCAGCAGCGCCTCGGCGACCGCGAGCCCCCAGCCGATGAACCGGGGGGCCTTCGGGCCGAGGGCCCCGACGATCCCGAGGGCGCCCTCGGCCGCCGTACGGTGCGGCTCGGAGCCGGTGTGCGCGGCGTAGGAGAGCAGCGCGCCGGCGGCGGCGGTCCAGCCGGCCGGGGTGGCGCTGTCGGTGGGGTCCTGGGGGCGCCGGATCAGCTGCTCCGCGTCGTCGGCGGTGTCGAACAGCTGCCCGCCCTCGCCCGAGAAGTGCTCCAGCACGATGTCCAGCAGGAAGCCCGCGAACTCCAGCCAGGCGCCCTCACCGGTGACGGAGGCGAGGGCGAGGAAGCCCTCGGCGACGTCGCCGTAGTCCTCCAGGACCCCGGAGTTGGCCCCCGCGTGGCCGTCCTTCGAGGTGCGGCAGAGCCGGGCGACGTCGCCCATGTGCACCCGCACCAGCAGGTCGGCGGCCTCGGTGGCCCGCTCGACCAGGTCCGGACGGTCGAAGTAGGCACCGGTCTCGGCGAGGGCGGCGATCGCCAGCCCGTTCCAGGCGGCGACGATCTTGTCGTCGCGCTCGGGGCGCACCCGCAGATCGCGCGCCGCCAGCAGCCGGGCCCGCACGTCGGCGACGCGCCCGGCGTCGGCGGGCTCCGCCTCACCGGCTCCCACGAGCCGCAGGACGGAGGAGCCCTCCTCGAAGGTGCCTTCCTCGGTCACCCCGAAGTACTCGGCGGCGAAGGCGGCGTCCTGGTCGCCCAGCACCTCGCGCAGCTGGGCGGGGGTCCACACGTAGTACGCGCCTTCGACGTGCCGTCCCTGCGCGTCCGCGCTGTCGGCGTCCAGCGCGGAGGCGAAACCGCCCTCGACGGTGCGCAGTTCGCGCACCATGAAGTCGGCCGTCTCCAGGGCCACCCGGCGGGCCAGGTCCGAGCCGGTGACCCGCCAGAGATGGGCGTACACGCGGCAGAGCAGGGCGTTGTCGTAGAGCATCTTCTCGAAGTGCGGGACCACCCACTCACGGTCCACCGCGTAGCGGGCGAATCCGCCGCCGAGCTGGTCGTAGATCCCGCCGTGCGCCATGGCCGCGCAGCTGTCGGCGGCCATCTGCAGGGCGCCCTCGGCACCCGTGCGGGCGTGGTGGCGCAGCAGGAACTCGATGACCATGGACGGCGGGAACTTGGGCGCTCCGCCGAAGCCGCCGTGCTTCTCGTCGTAGTCCCGGGTCAGCCGCAGCAGGGCCTGCGCCAGCTCCGCCTCGCCGGGCAGTCCTCCCTCGGCGGCGGTGAGGGAGCGGCCGGCGAGGTCGCGGACGATGCGCCCGGCCACCTCGGCGACCTCCTCACGACGGTCGGACCAGGCGGCCACGACCCCTTCGAGGACCTGCGGGAAGGAGGGCATGCCGTGGCGGGGCTCGGGCGGGAAGTACGTACCGAAGTAGAAGGGTTCGGCCTCCGGGGTCAGGAAGACGGTCATCGGCCAGCCGCCCTGACCGGTCGCGGCCTGCACGGCCTCCATGTACACGGCGTCGACGTCGGGCCGCTCCTCGCGGTCGACCTTCACCGGCACGAAGTGCGCGTTGAGGTAGTCGGCGGTGGCCGCGTCCTCGAAGGACTCGTGGGCCATGACGTGACACCAGTGGCAGCTGGCGTAGCCGACGCTGAGCAGCACCGGGACGCCGCGCCGCCGGGCCTCCTCGAAGGCCTCGGGTGCCCACGGCCACCAGTCGACGGGGTTGTCGGCGTGCTGCAGGAGGTACGGGGACGTGGTCTGCGCAAGTCGGTTGGCCATGCCCCAATCCTTGCGCACCGAGGGGTGGCGTCGGGGGACGGGCTCACCGGGGGCGGGGTCGGGCCCCTGGGGCGCCCACCCGGCACGGCGGCGGACCCGGTGCCCGGCGGCATGCGGACCGTAGGCTGAGCGGAGCAGCACCGGACGGACGAGCATCCTCGAAGGGGGCACGCCATGACCGCCGAGATGGTCGTACCCGCATGGATGCACCAGCAGGTCAGCGCGGAGCAGTACGACTCCTGGTCCGACGAGCAGTGTGCCGGCATCGAGATCGTGGACGGCATGGTCGTCGTGAGCCCGAGCGCCTCCAAGCGCCACAACCGGCTGGCCCGGATCCTGGCCAACGCCCTGGACGCCGCCGCGGGCCCGGACCGGAACGCCGACACGGACTTCGACGTACGGCTCCAGGACGTTCCCCTCACCAACCGCCGCCCGGACATCGCCGTCTACCGTGCGGAGACCATCGATCTGACACCCACCCGCCCGGAACATGTGCTCCTGGTCGTCGAGGTCGTGTCACCCGGCTCGGAGACCACGGACCGGATCGTGAAGGTGGACCAGTACGCCAAGGCCGGCATCCCCTTCTACTGGCGGATCGAGCAGGCCGCCACCGGCGTCCCCCTCGTGTACACGTACGTTCTCGACCCCGCCACCAAGGCCTACAGGGAGGGCGAGATGTTCACCGGCGTGATCAAGGCCGCCGCGCCCTTCCCCGTCACGGTCGATCTGGGAACTGTCTGACGGCGTTCCGCCCCCAGCGGCATCGTCTGCGGCCGGCCCGGGGTCAGCGTCGGGCTCCCGTCGACGGGAGCCCGACGGATCACCGGTGCACGGCGAACACCCGGGCCGGGAAGCCGGAACCACCGTACGGTTTGGGCCAGGTGGCGACGATCAGGGCGCCCGCCTCGGGGAGCCGGTCCAGATGGGCGAGGAGTTCGATCTGCCACCGCCCCTGCCCCAGGACGTACGCCTCCAGGCCGTAATCGCCAGCGGAGGCGGCGAGCCCCGGGTCGGTGTCGGACTGTTCGTGGCCGATGGCGGTGACGCCCGCGTCCTCGATCAGGTACCGCAGGACCTCGGCCGACCAGCCCGGCCGGTGGCTGACGCCCGCCCCGTCCAGGTTGGCCATCGCCACCGGGTCCGGCCACCGCCGGCTCCATCCCGTGCGCAGGGCGACGAACGAGCCGGCCGGCACGGGGCCGTTGCGGCGCTCCCAGGACTCCACGTCGTCCGGCGTGGGGGTGGCGTCGGGGTCGGCGTCCACCCGGGCGGTGATGTCGAGGACCACCAGCGGGAGGATCATCTCCTCGACCGGGATCCGGTCCAGCGTCCGGGCCCCGGCCACGAAGTGGGCGGGCGGGTCGACATGGGTGCCCCACTGGCCCACCAGGGTGTAGCGGTCGACGGTGAAGCCGTCACCCCGGTCCAGGTCGAAGACCTTCTCACGCCGCTCGTCGCCGAAGCCCGCGAAGTGCGGCTGTCCCGGCCGGAAGGCATGGGTGAGGTCGGTGTAGACGGCCTTCCCGGTCAGCTCGCGGTACGCCTGCCACAGCCCGGGCAGGGGCTCGCCGGTGGTCATCGGACGTCCTCCAGGTCGGTGCTCCGGGCGTCCGGGCCGTGGGTGGCCGGTGAACCGGCGGCGGGTGAGTCGGCGGCGGGTTCGCCCGGCGCCCGCTCCTCGGTGACCGCCGCCGGGCCCTGCCGCCGCGTCATCCCGACTCCGACGAGCACGACCGCCATGCCCAGCACCACCCGCACGCCGATCTCCTCGCCCAGGACGACCGCTCCGAGCAGTACGGAGACGACGGGCAGGAGGTAGCCGACCACGGCGGCGCTCGTGGCGCCCTCGTCGTTGATGATCCGGTAGGTGAGGTGGAAGGTGATCGCGGTGCAGAAGACGCTCAGGACGACGGCCGCGACGACCACCGTCGGACCGGGGTCGATGGACTGGAGGCCTCCGATCGGCACCGCCACCGCGGTCAGTCCGCTCGCGGCGACGAGCTGGGCGGCGGAGAGCGAGATGGTGGGGGTGCCCTTCCGGACCAGGGTGCGGCCCATGTAGGTGAACGCGACGGCGTAGCTGGCGGCCGCGCCGATGATGGCGAGGGCGCCCCAGCCCGCGGCGCCGGTCGTCTGCCAGGGCGCGAAGATGAGGATCGTGCCGGCGAAGCCGAGCAGGAGGCCCGTCAGGCGTACGGGGCGGAGTCCGCGTTCGGAGCCGAGGGCGAGCCCCAGGGCGAGCGACCAGAGCGGGGTCGTGGCGTTCAGGACACCGGCGAGGCCGGAGCCGACGCTCTGCTGGCCCAGGCTGAACAACGCGAACGGAAGGGCGTTGCAGAAGAAGGCCGCGACGACGATGTGCCGCCACACGGCGATGCCCCGGGGCAGCCGGTGACCCGCCAGCCGGCAGGCGACGACGAGGACGAGCGCTCCGAGGACACAGCGGGCGAACGTGACCTGGAGCGGGGAGAGGCCCCGCAGGGCCAGCTCGATCCAGAGGAACGTCGAGCCCCACAGCAGGGCGAGCACCGCCACCCGCAGTCCTGCCCGGAGACTCCGCGTACTGCCGTTCTTCATGCTTCCTCCACTCGGTTCAGCACACGGTCCGTGCGGGCTCCCGGGGTGCCTCCGTCGGGCGTCCGGTCCATCCCGGTTCTTCGAAGGTGCCCCAGCAAAGCTGTAATGACAAGCAAATGGTTCTACCTGATCTGTTAAGCTGTGCTACATGCTTGACGTGAGGAGACTGCAGGTCCTGCGCGCGGTCGTCACCAGCGGTACGGTCACGGCCGCCGCGGCGCACCTCGGCTACACGCCGTCCGCCGTCAGCCAGCAGATGGCGGCGCTGGAGAAGCAGGCAGGCACGGCCCTGCTGGAGCGGGTGGGCCGCGGGGTGCGGCCCACGGCCGCCGGCCTGCTGCTGACCGAGCACGCGGCGCTGATCAGTTCGGCGGTCGCCCAGGCGGAGACCGCTCTCGCCGACCTCCGCGCCGGACGCACCGGGCGCCTGTCGGTCCGCTACTTCGCCACGGCCGGATCCACCCTGGTGGCCCCCGCTCTGGCCGGGCTGCGCACCGCGCATCCCGGCATCCGCATCGACGCCCAACTCACCGATCCCGAGGACCCGTTCCAGGAAATGGTGCGGGGCCGCGCCGACGTGGCCGTGGTCGTCCAGGCGTCGGGCCGCATCGGCAGGGGCTTCCGGCTCGTCCACCTCCTCGACGACCCGTACGCCGCCGTGCTGCCGCTCGGCCATCCGCTCGCCGGCCAGGAGGTCGTCGACCTGCATGAGCTCTCCGGCGAGCAGTGGGTCGGCTGCGAGCCGCCCGGGCCCTGCCTGGAAGCGGTGACCGAGTCCTGCGCGGCGGCCGGTTTCAGCCCCGACTTCGTGATCCAGAGCGAGGACTACGCCACCGCACAGGGCTTCGTCGCCGCGGGCCTCGGCGTGGGCCTGATGCCGGGGCTGGGACTGCGCAACCGGCACCCGGGCGTCGTCGTGCGCCCGGTCCGCAACCCCGAACCCGTCCGTGTGATCTCGGCCGCCGCGCGGGAGGTCTCCCTCCAGCAGCCCGCCCTGCGTGACCTGCTGGACGCACTGCAGGAGGCGGCCGTCACCGCGGGCCCGCCCGGGACGGGCTGAGGGCGACCACCGGGCGCGGACCTGCGCCGCGCGCCACCGGTACGCACGTCGCGACGCACCTCGCGGCTGGGGGCGGTCGGCGGGCGCCGACCGGAGACAGGCGTCAGGCCGCACGGACGGAGTGGGCGGCGGGCGCGACGGGCGCGGTGGCCAGGGTCACGACGCTGGTGAAGATCTCCCTGCCGCCCTGCCGGGCGCTGATCCGGATCCTGCCGGGGTCCGCCGTCCACTCGGCCTCCAGGTCGCAGGCGATGTCCATCTCGGCGTACTTCATGAACTCGTTCTCCATACCGGTGACGACCATCGGCCTCGGGTGCGCCGCTGCCAGGGCAGCCTGGCGGGCGGCCTCCAGCAGGAGCATGCCCGGGGCGTGGTCGACGAGGTGGTCGAAGAGGACGGGGTGGGTCGTGTCGACCCGCAGCTGCCAGCGGTCGGGCCGGTCCGTGGCGGCCAGCACCACGTCCTCGAAGCGGTCGCGGCCGAACGGCGTGAGACCGGCCGGGGGTGACAGCGGCAGGGCCCGCGCGGTGGCCGCGGTGGCGTCGGCGTAGGCACCGCGCAGCCGGTTGTAGACCGTGCGGTCCTGGATGGTGAAGCGCGAGCGCGCGGTGGCCATCGGGCGGCCCGCCCGCTCCACGTCGACTCTGAGCGATATCGCGGCGGCGCGGTCCCGACGGTACGTCACGTCGTCGCAGGTGATGTGCAGTTCGAGCTCGGCCGGGCCGCCGTCGGCGAACGTGGCCGCCGGGTCGAGCGTCCAGCTGAAGTCCTTCCAGAGCAGCTGGTGGCCGAACGGCACCTGGTAGGCACCGTGGGACAGCAGCGGCAGGGTCTGGCGTACCGTCTCGCTGAGCAGGAGCGGATCGTGCAGGCCGTGGCGGCCGGCGTAGAACGGATGCGCGGAAGGCCAGGCGGCGGTGACGGTGAAGGCGTCGGGCGCCGTCCGCCGCCAGGTGCGCAGCAGCATTTCGTCCTGGTTCACCTTGTGCGTCAAAGTGGCCGAAACCATCTCAAACTGGCTCTCGACGGCACGCTGAACAAGGCTTACGGGCATGGCTGGTCTCCCTGATGTGGTGACTCTCGACTGGGCACACACAGATGGAGCAACGACGCCCGTAGTGACACGAGAGCGCCGACGTGAATAAAATAGAGGTCGTTCTTTTTGTTTGTCTACAGGTACTAGGGAGACTGCCGATGGCACGGCAACGGCAGGAGCGCGCCGAGCGGACTCGGGCCGCCCTCATCCACGCGGCCGCGGAGATGTTCGACCAGGTGGGCTACCACGGAGCGGGTCTGAACGCGATCCTGCAGAAGGCGGGCACCACCACGGGAGCCATGTACTTCCACTTCAAGTCGAAGGAGGACCTGGCGCGCGCGGTCATCGTCGAGCAGGCCGCCGAGCTTCGGTGGCCCGACGACGGGAAGGGCCTGCAGCAGCTGATCGACGTCTGCCAGTACCTCTCCGTGGAGATGCGCTCCAACGTCCTCTTCCGGGCGGGCGTCCGGCTCGCCGTCGAGCAGAGCGAGGTGAACCTGCTCGACTACTCGGTCTACGACTGGTGGGGCGATCAGTTCCGCACCCATCTGACCGAGGCGCGCGAGCTCGGCCAGCTGTATCCGGACGTCGACGAGTACGCGTACCCCCCGGTGATCGTCGCCGCGTACACCGGCACACAGATCATGTCGCGGCTCGCCACCAACCGGGCCGACCTGCCCGAGCTCATAGAGAACATGCTGCGGTGCCTGCTCCCGGCCCTGGCACCGCCCGAGGTCATCGCCACGCTCACGTTCCCGGAGAACGGCGGGGAGGAATCGCCGGAGGGTGCGAAGCGGACGGCGCGGACAGCGGCGGAACCTCCCGGGGACGCCGCGCGGTGAGCCCGGTCCAGGTGCTGCTGACCGGCTCGACCGGCTTCGTCGGGCGGGCGGTGCTCCGCCGGCTGCTGAGCGAGCACGCGGACGGCAGGGACGTCGAGGTGCGCGCCGTCACCCGCGGGGACCCCACCGCCGCACCGGTGCCGGAGGGGGTGGAGCGGGTCCGCGCGGACCTGTCGGACCCCGCCTCGCTCTCCAGGGCGGCGAGCGGCATGGACGTCCTCGTCCATCTCGCCTGCCGGGTCGACGGCGACGCCGAGGAGTGCGAGCGGACGAACGTCGGCGGCACCCGGGCGGTCGTCGACGCGGCCCGGCGCGCCGGGGTGGGCCGCATCGTGCAGCTGTCCACGGCGGCGGTGTACGGGCCCGGCCCGCACCGGGGCATCTCCGTAGACGAGGTCACGCCGGCCCCCGTGTCGGCGGCGAGCCGGACCCGGCTGGCCGCCGAGCGGATCGTGCTCGACGCGGGCGGCGTCGTGCTCCGGCCCGGTCTCGTCCTCGGAGCCGGGGACCGCTGGGTCGTGCCCGCGCTCGGTGAACTGCTCCGGCGGGTGCCGGCCCGCTGGGACGGCGGGCGCGGACGGGCCTCGGTCGTGGACGTCGAGGACCTGGCGCGTCTCCTCTGCGCGCTGGCCACGGCACCGGAGGCCCTGCCGCCAGGGGTGCACCACGCAGGCCATCCGGTGCCGGTGCGCAACCACGACCTCATGACGAGGCTGGCGGACCTGGCCGTACTGGAGCGGGTCACCGGTGATCTGTCCTGGGAGCAGTGCCTGGCGCGGCTGCGGGAGACTCCGGGCCGCATCAGCGAGAGGCAGTTCACACTGCTGGCACGTGACCACTGGTACGCGAGCGAGGAGATCTGGCGGCTCACGGGCTGTGCCCCGGGACCGGGTCCGCTGGACCGGCTGGCCGGGGCGGCCGCCTGGTACCGCGCCCACCTCGCGGCGGTGTGAGGCGGTCCCGCAGGCCGGTGCCGCGTCCCGCCCGGGCGGTCGCGCACCACCTGCGGGGAAGCCGGATCGCACACAACCGACTTGGCGGAATCGTTCCCGCGTCGGGCACGGGAGGGGCCGGTGCGGGGATCCGGCGGTACGTTCGCAGGACTGGGGGCCGTGACCTCCCGGACTCCGCCCGGACCGTGGGCGGGCGGGAGTGCGACGGAGGAACCCCACCCCCGGCACCCGGAGCGCACCTCGCCGTCCGGTCGGCCCGTGGGGTTCAGTCCCCGTAACGGATACCGAGGTCGCACCCATGGTGAAGCAGGTGAGAGCGGAACGCACCCGACAGGCCCTGATCGCCGCGGCTGCCGTCGAGTTCGACCGGCGGGGGTACGCCGGGACCTCGCTGTCCGCCGTGCACCGGGCCTGCGGGATGACGATGGGAGCGCTCAGCTTCCACTTCCCCACCAAGGCGGAACTGGCGCGCGCGGTCCTCCAGGAGGCCGAGGACATCACCCGGGGGGCGCTTGCGCGGTTCGCCCCGGCCCGTCCGGTCCCCCCGGTCGCCGAATTCACCCTCGCGCTCGCCACGCTGCTGGACGAGGAGGCCAGTGTCCGTGCGACGGCCAGGCTCACCCACGAGCAGGCCGTCCCCTCCCTCTGGCCGACCCTGTGGCGGACCGCCCTCCAGGACCTGATGGCCCCGGCGCGCGAGCGGCCCGGCCCCGGCCCCGCGCCCGGTGAACTGGAGCTGCTGGCCGTCTATCTGACGGCGGGCGCCGAGGCGGCCCTGCGGGCGGGCCGCACGGGCGAGGAGGTCCGGGCCCAACTCGCGTGTCTGTGGTCCCTGGCCCTCGGTCCTTCGCCGGACCCGGCTCCGGAGGCCCTCGCGCCTTCCACCGACGAGTGTCCGGTCGACGCCGCCCCCACTCCGCACTGATCCGATTCCCCCCTCCCGTGCCGCTGTGCACGGAATCGCGTTCCTACGACGAAAAGGCTCTCTCCATGACTCGACGCTGCGCGCTCGTCACCGGTGGTTCCCGAGGGATCGGGGCCGCCGTCGCGACCGAACTCGCCGCCACGGGGCACCGGGTGGCCGTGCACTGCCGCGCCGAATCCCCGGCCGCGAAGGCCGTGCTGGACTCCCTGCCCGGCACCGGCCACGCCCTGGTCACCGGCGATCTCGGCACACCTGGTGCGGCCCGCGAGATCATCGCGTCCGCGGTGGAACAGCTGGGCGCGGTGGACGTGCTCGTCAACAACGCCGGTGTCTACGCCGAACAGCCCGTCACCACCACCTCGTACGAGGACTGGCAGGCCGACTGGCGCCGCCTGGTCGACGTCAACCTGCTCGGACCGGCCGACCTGATCTGGCACCTCGTCGAGCACCTCCAGTACCGGCTCCAGGGGCCGCAGGGTGCGCGCATCGTCAACATCGGCTCGCGGGGCGCCAGTCGCGGCGAGCCCGACGCCCCCGCCTACGGGGCGACCAAGGCCGCCCTCCACGCGCTGACCCAGTCGCTCGCCCAGTCGCTGGGCCCGCTCGGCATCGCGGTGACCGCCGTCGCCCCCGGGTTCGTCCGCACCGACCTCACGGAACCCATGCTCGTCGGGCCCACCGAGGAGCAGGTGCGCCGGCAGAGCCCCCTCGGCAGGATCGCGGCGCCCTCGGACGTCGCCGCCGCCGTGTCCTGGCTGAGCAGTGCGCCGGCGGAGTGGTGCAGCGGCGCCGTACTCGACGTCAACGGCGCCTCCCACCTGCGCTGAACCGCCCCCCTCCCGACCACGAACGGAGACACACGTGCGCGCCGCGCTCCTGCAGATCGCCGTACGACCGGACGAGACCGTCACCGCACGCCGGACCCGAGCGGCGGCCCTCGTCCGCGAGCAGCACGCCGCCGACCTGGTGATCCTTCCGGAGCTCTGGACGGTCGGCGCGTTCTCCTTCGACGCGTTCCACGACCACGCGGAGCCCCTGGACGGGCCCACGGCCCATGCCATGAGCCGGGCCGCGGCCTCCGCGCGGGTCTGGCTGCACGCGGGCTCGATCATCGAACGCGGCCCGGACGGCACCCTGTACAACACCTCTCTCGTGTTCGCGCCCGACGGAGCACCGCAGCGTCGGTACCGGAAGATCCACCGCTTCGGCTTCGACCGGGGCGAGGCGGCCCTGCTGGCCCGGGGCGAGGAGACCGTCACGGTCGCGCTGGGCGACGGCGGGCCGACGGCGGGGCTCGCCACCTGCTACGACCTGCGCTTCCCCGAGCAGTTCCGCGCGCTGGTGGACGCCGGTGCCGAGATGTTCCTCGTCCCGGCGGGCTGGCCCGCCGCACGCCGTGCCCACTGGTCCCTGCTGGCCCGCGCCCGGGCCGTCGAGTCCCAGGCGTACGTCCTCGCCTGCGGTACCGCGGGCACGCACGCCGGGGTGGAACAGGCGGGCCACAGCGTGGTGGTCGACCCGTGGGGTGAGGTCGTCGCCGAGGCGGGGTCCGGGGAGGAGACACTCGTCGTCGACCTCGATCCGGCGCTCGTCACCAGGACACGTGCGGACTTCCCCACCCTGCGCGATCGGGTCCTCGGTGTGCCGGCGCCCCGCTGACCGGCCTCGCCGTCAGGTGCCGCTCACCTCCGCACGCGCGGAGGCGGGCGGCACCTGTCGTATGAGTCCTCCGGCCCCAAGGCGTCCCCCACGCGCCGTCAACTCCCGTCCCGCACAACGGAGTCGATTACATGGCCGCAGACCCTTGCGGCCGACCTCGCAGACGTGTAACACTCTTTCGCGAGGCAGTCTGCCCTCTTCCAGGAGCCTTCGCACTGCCCTCGCGTCGCCATCAGGCGGCGCTTTTTTGTTTCCCCGCCACGGTCCTTCTTCCCGAAGTCTCCCGAATCTCTTCCGAAGTCTCCCGAAGGTGAGGCGACCCGTGCCCATGGCCGACCCGACCCCCTCGCAGTCCCGCCCCGAGCAGTGCGCGTCGAGCCGTTGCCGTCGCGCTGCCCACTCCGACGCCCTCCCGCGCCGACGCGCCGCCCCCGGTGCGCGGCTCTGCGGCTCCTGCAAGCGCGCTCTCGCGGCCGATCTGGCCGCGCTGCCCACGCTCCACCACGAGAGCGAGCAGCAGCTCGTACTCCCCGCACGTCAGCGGGGCCCGGCCCGGATCACGGGCCACCGCCCCGACGCGCCGCCCGTGAGCGACGCGGCGCTGGAGGCCCGGCACGACGCACTCGTACGGCTGAGCTCCTGGGCCCGCCTCGTGCTCGACGAGGCCGGTTCCGTCGGGACGCCGCCGGACCGGACCGTCCCCGCACTGGCGTCCTTCCTCGGCCGGCACACCGACTTCCTGGCCGCCCACCCCGCCGCGGGCCCGGCGGCCGACGAGATCGGCCACGTGGCCACCGCCCTGCGGGCCCTCGTGGCGCCGCCCCGGCCGGAGCTCGTGCCGCTCGGCCGCTGCGTCGAGCCGGACTGCGACGCCGAGGTCTCCCTCCCCGGGCGAGGCGGCGACGACCTGGTGCTGCGCGGACCGATGTGCGGCGCGGGACACGTACTCACACCGCGGCAGTGGCTGCTCATGAACCGCCGCCACCGGACGGAACAGGCGAAGGAGCCGGCATGAACGGCGAGCACACCGCACGCGGCACACGCGTCCCCACCTCACTCGCGGCCCTCGCCCTGGGAGTCCGTGAGGGCACGATCCGCCAGTGGGCCCGCCGCGGCAGGATCACCCGGTACGGGACCAGGCGGCAGGCCCTGTACGACCTGAACGAGCTGGCCGCGCTCGCGGCCGGGGAGGACGGCATGACGGCCGCCTCCCCCCGCACGCCCGGCGTCTGACCGACCGCACCGCACCCCCCTTCCACACACCACCGTCCGGCTACCGCCGCGCGGTGCCGACGCATGCCCGGATCCGGGCCGTCGGACCAGCCCCGAGGAGACAGAGACATGCAAGCACCGCAGGAATCGCAGTGGCAGCAGCACTGGCAGGCGCGGCGTGACCCCTTCGTCGACGAGTGCCTCCGGGCTCGCGAGAGCCTGCTCGCCGACCTGAAGGACCCGGGCGCCGCCCAGGCCCGCGTCCTGGACGACCTCATCGACATCGGCGCCAGCTCACTGCACTGGAAGGAGCAGGGGTACGACGCGGTCGCCGCCGACCCGGCAACCTTCCGTTCGGTCCTCCCCGTCATGCGCTACAACGACTTCACCGAGCAGATCGACCGGGAGACCCGCACCAAGGGCGGAATCCTGTCGTGCAGCCCCGTCCTGCGCTGGCTCAAGACCAGCGGGACGACGGGCACCCCCAAGCGCGTCCCGTACACGCTGCACTGGCTGCTGACGTACCGCATCCCGGCGATGAAGGCCATGTGGGGCACGTATCTGGAGCACCACCCCGAGATCCTCGCGCACCCCTGGGCGACGCTCGACACCCAGACCGTCCGCGAGGACGTGTACGACTTCGTGCACGGCGTCGAGCACCAGGCGATCAGCAACCGGCACCCTCAGATCAACAGCCGCGACTGGAACCCGCCGTGGTACGAGTCCCCGTGGTTCGGCCCCGGCACGCCCGCCGACCACGCCGGTCGCATGTACCACCGCATCCGGCACCTCGTCGGCAAGGACCTGCACTACATCTCGGCGATCAACCCCAGCACCCTGGTCTCGCTGCGGGACCTGATCGCCCGGCACGGCGCCGAACTGGTGCGCGACGTGCGGGCGGGCACCCTGCGGGGCAGGCCGTGGACCGATCCTGACGAGGACACCGCACTGCGACTCGAACGGACGCTGGAGAAGGACGATTTCTCCCTGGTCGACATCTGGCCCTCGCTGACCCTGTACAGCTGCTGGCTGTCGGCCTCCGCCCAGCTGTACCGGCCGCGCCTGGACGCCGTGCTGCCGGGCGTCGCCAAGCTGCCGTTCATGAGCTGCGGGACCGAGGGCGTCACCACCATCCCCGTGGACGACACCCTGGACAGCCAGCCGCTCGCCGTCAGTCAGGCCTACTTCGAGTTCGTCCCGGCCGACGTGCCGCTGGGCGCGCTGCTCGACGCGGGCGGGACCGTCGAGACGCTGCTGTACGACGAGGTCGAGGCGGGCCGCGACTACCACTTGATCATGTCCCAGGGCAACGGCCTCTACCGGCTGTGGACCGGTGACATCTACCGCGTCGACCGGATCGTGGACGGCACGCCCTGGGTCCACTTCACCCATCGCGACGGGCTCTTCCACTCCTTCACCGGCGAGAAGATCACCGAGGGGCAGGTCACCCAGGCCATCCGCCAGGGACTCGAGGCCGGCGGGCTCGACACCGGGCTGTACATGTGCGGCCCGCGCTGGGACGAGCTGCCGTCCTACACGGTCGTCGTCGAAGTGCCCACTCCCGGACCGGAGCTGGACGGCGAGATATCCACGGCGATCGACCGCGAACTGTCCGTCATCAACATCGAGTACGCCTCGAAGCGGGACAGCGGACGGCTCGCCGCCCTCCAGGTACGGACCGTCGCGCAGGGGGCGATCGCCACCTACGTGGAGTCCCGCCGGCAGAAGGGCAACGCCACCCAGTACAAGTACACGCCGTTCCAGAAGGACATCGACTTCGTCGACGCCGTCCTCGCCCACTGACGTCCGCCGGAGAACCGCTCCAACCGACACCAGCCGACTCCACTCCACTCCGCTTCGCCAAGGAGAACCGACCATGATCGAGACCCTGAGGCCCCCGCAGAACACCCGCCGCGAGATCATCGACCTGCCGTGCGGCGACGCCCGGCTCGCCATGCACGTGTGGCGGCCCGAGCAGATCAAGGGAGCCGTCTTCTACTTCCACGGACTGCAGAGCCACGCCGGGTGGCTGTGGGAGGTGGGGCCGCAGTTCGCCGACAACGACATCGCGCTCTTCGTCCTCGACCGCCGCGGCAGCGGCATCAGCCCGGGGACGCCGGGTGAGATCCCCGACGCCGACACCGTCCTCGGGGACTACGCGCGGGCCGTCGCGTTCGTCCGGGAGATGATCGGCGACGACGTGCCCCTGTCGCTCTTCGGCCACTGCCTCGGCGGCTCCTTCATGGCGGCCCTGATGTGCCACGAGGGGTTCACCACCTCGTACGACGCGGCCGTGTTCTGCTCCGCCTGGCTCGGGCGGATGCACGCCACCCTCACCCCGGAGGCACGCGCCGCGCTCGCGGCGGACGGGAGCGCGGAGCCGTGGGACGCGGGGCTGCGGGCCGCCGACTTCACCGACGAGGTCAAGTACCAGCACTTCATCGACCACGACGACCTGGCCGTGCGGCAGTTGACGCGCCGTTCGCGGGCCGTGCTGCTCGACCTGGAGCGGCGCTACCTCGCGCCGGGAGGTGTGCGGCCCCAGGCGCCCGCCGCGACCTTCGTCTCCGGGATGACCGACCCGGTCGTGGACCTCGACGCGGCCCACTCCGTCTTCCAGGACCTCGTGGCCGGGCGCGGCGCGATCATGAAGTTCCCCACCGACAAGCACTACCTCTTCTACACCGACGTCAGCGGCGACCTGGTCGACTGGACGTCGACGTACACCCTGCTCCAGGGGCTGAACCGTGGCGCCTGAGCCGGGGAGGGCCCGGCTGTACCACGTCGAACTGCCCATGCGGACGCCGTTCGACCACCCCGCCGCCCGGCGCCGTACGTCGGACAGCCTGGTCCTGAGGCTCTCGGCCGACGGGGTGGACGGGATCGGTGAGTGCGCGCCGCGGCCGTACGTCACGGGCGAGACGACCACGGGGGTGCGCGCCGCGCTCGAACGGGTCGACTTCGACGCGGTCCTCGCGCCGCTGACCGGCCGGGATCCCGCGGAGCTGCTCGGCCTGCTGCACCGGGACGGCTTCGCGCGGACCTTCGGCATCGACGGCGGCAACAACCTGCTCTGCCTGCTGGAGACCGCGGTGCTCGACTGGCTGGGGCGCCGGCTCGGGGTGGGCGCGGGCAGCCTGCTGCCCGGCGGGACCTCCCGGGAGCCGGACGCGCTCGCCGTCTCGCAGGTGCTCGATCTCAGCCTGGACGCCGAGGAGTTCCTCGCCACCCGGGGCCCCTTCCACTTCGTGAAGATCAAGGCCTCGGACGACATCGGGCGGGACGTCCGTACCGTCCGCACGATCCGCTGCAAGATCGGCGACGACGTGCCGGTCATGATCGACGCCAACATGTGCTGGACCCCCGCGAACGCGGTCGGCCACGCCCGCCGGCTGGCCGGGGCCGGGGTCGACTACGTGGAGGAGCCCCTGCCCAAGGGCTCCTGGGAGGCGCTGCGCGTGCTGCGGCGCGACGGCGGGGTCCGGATCATGCTGGACGAGTCGGTGTGCACCTCCCTGGACGCCCGTACGGCGGTCGAGGCGGGGGCCTGCGACGCGTTCAACATCAGGGTGTCGAAGAACGGCGGCCCGCTGCCTGCCGCCGGGCTCGCCGCCTACGCCCAGGAGCACGGGGTCCGCTTCCAGTTCGGCGTCCAGGTCGCCGAGGTGGGCCCGCTCATCAACGCGGGCCGCGCCCTGGCCTTCGGCCGTCCGGGGGCGCTGACCGTCGAGGCGGGACAGTCCGACCGGTTCTTCCCGGAGATGATCGTCGCCCCGCCCCCCGCGGTCGACCGCACCACCAACACCCTGTCGCCCACGCACGGCACCGGCTGGGGCATGGACCTCACCGGCAGCGCGGAGCGCTGGGCCGTACGGGACCTCTGAGGTACGGGCATCTCGGACCAGGCATACCGGGCCTCCGGGACACAGCCACACGCCCGCGCGGGGCCTCTCCCCGCACGCACGTCAGGACGGGCCGTCCGCCGCAGGGCGCTCGTCCACTCCCCCTCGCACACCATCCGCGTACACCCATGCCCGAAAGGCGGGAACTCACATGACCGTACTGTTCGAATGCACCTACCGGAACGAGCGTTACTTCGGCCTCGGCCTCCCCGAGGACGACGAGCCGCTGCGCCTCACCCCGCTCGGCGGCGTGGACCTGAGGAAGCTGCTGCTCGCACGGGGGGACGTCGCCGTCCTCCGTGCCGCCTCCGGGACGGTGACCGTCCCCGTGGGCGAACGCGACGCGGTGTCCTTCCGTCCGCCCCTGCTGCCCGACCACCCCGGGGACGCCATGGTCGGCGGCTTCATGCAGACCCACAACGTCAAGGTGGACGCGGACACCCCGTCCCAGCCGAACTGGTTCCTCAAGGGCCTCGGTGACGTGCTCAGGACCTCAGGGGAGGAGTTGCGCGCGCCCGCCGGCGCGGTCGCGCTGACCGAGGAGGCGGAGGTCGTCCTGGTGTACGTGACGGACGACGACCACCGGCCCCGGTACGTCGGTCACACCTTCGGCAACGACCTCACCGACATCGGCCGCTTCCGCCGCAACCGGGGACACCTCTCCTACGCCAAGCTGTGCGACGCGGCCGTGGCGCCCTGGCTGTTCCTGGACGAGCCGCCGCGCCACGTCACCGGGCACGTCACGATCGAACGGGACGGCGATCCCCACTGGCGGGGCGAGTTCACCACCGGCGTCAAGGCCCTGCACTACGGGCTCGACGCCATCATGTCCGAACTCTTCTCCCACGACGCCCTGCTCGCCCCCGGCCGCGTCCACTACGTCTACATCGGCGCCGACCGCAGCAGCTTCCACGACGGCTTCCGCATGACCGACCGCGATCGCGTCACGCTGGACTTCACGAGCCACGGCGTCACCCTGTCCAACACCGTGCGCTGCGCGTCACCGGCTCTCGCGGCCGGCGCGGCCGAGCGCCCGTGAGCGGGGGCGAGGGGGTGCGTGACCACGGGAGGGACGTGCGCGGGCTCAGCGACGCCGAGGCCGCGTCGGCCTACTCCCACGCACTCCTGCGCGGCAGCGGCCGGCTCACCGCCTCCTTCGCCGTGGACGGCGTCCTCCCGCTGGAGCAGGTCGAGCGGGCCGTGGAGCCGTGGATCCGGCGGCTGCCGTCCCTGTCGCTGCGGATCGAGGACACCGGGGGCGCCGGGCTGCGGTTCCGGCAGGGGGCGCATGGCCCCTGCTCCGTCCAGGCGTCCGCGGCCGTGGACGCGGGGGACGACGCACTGACCGAGGGCGGGCGGCTGTGGCGGCTGCGGGTCGGACACGACCGCGGGGGCGCGACCCGCTTCCGGCTCACCCTCCACCCGGCGATCTGCGACGGCTACTCCACGGCTCGTTTCGTACGGCCCCTGCTGGACACCCTGTTCGCGTCCCCGGGCCACGACGCCCGCCAGGTCCCCGGGCACGCCCTTCCGCCCGACACCGACGCCCTCACCTACGAGGGCGGGGGCGGCGCGTGTTCGTGCGGCGCCTGCATGCCGTCGGGGTCGCCGCGACGGCTCCGGCGGGCCGTGACGTCGTACGCGGAACACGGCTCGTACGGGGGCGGGCGCCGGGAACGGCGGGGCGGGCGGGCCGGGGATGCCGTGACCCTCGCGCTGACCGCGTACGAGAGCCGCCGGCTGCGCGACTGGTGCGAGGCCCGGCAGCTGACGGCGAGCGGGTTCCTCTCGACCGTGCTGGCCGACGCGCTCGCGCGGGAGACCGGCCGCAAGGAGGTCACCGTGGCGACGTCGGTCTCCCTGCGGCGGCGGTACGCCGAGCGGACGCTGATCGCCGAACCGGGGTGTGTGACGGGGGCGGTGAGGGTGCCGCTGCGCCCCGGTACCGCTGGCGATCCCGTGGGCCGGGCCAGGGCGCACGCGGCGGCGCTGTGTGCGGCGGAGCGTGCCTGGCGTCCGGAGCGGCGCGGGCACGCCGGGATCCGCCGGTCCGTCGAGCGGGACGCGACGGGCACGGGGGTCCCGGAGCTGCGGGTCACCGACGCCGGGTCGGTGGACACCGCGCTGGGCCCGCACGTGGGGCGGATGACGGGGTTCCGGGCCCTCGCCGCCTCCGGCGGCGGCCCGCCCGGAGGCACTCTGTACCTGTCGTCGTTCAAGGGCGCGTTGACCGTCGCACTGACCTCCCGGGGGCTCGGGACGGGGTGGCCGGTGGTCGCGGAGCGGGAGCTCGCCGAGGCGGCGCTGCTGCGGCCCGCACTCCTGCCCGCGTAAACGCGCAGGTGGGCGCCATGCGGAGGCGCGTACTCCTCGAAGTCGTCGTCGGGGAACCCTCCCCCTCTTGAAAACAAAGAAGTCGTTCTCTATTTTTTTAGAGCGGGCTTCGGACAGACGGACCCGCGGAACGCGACCAGTCCACAGGAAGGGAAGGCGCCATGGTGAGGACGTTGTCCCCGACGGCTCCCGGGTCCACCATGGCGGCGGCCACCATTCCCGCCGTACGGCCTCCGCGCACCCGGGCGGGATCCCCCGTGAACCGCCCGGCTTTCGACGCCTTCGTCGCGGAGGTCTTCGAAGGGCTGCCCCGCGCGGACCAGCGCAGGTGGGCCCATGTGTACACACGTGGCCTGCTGGTGACGCCGGGTCGCAAGACCGTGCGGAGGCTCGCGGCCTCCGTGTCGGACTCGGCCACGGCCGCCCAGGCCCTGCACCAGTTCGTCAACGCCAGCCCCTGGAGCTGGGAGCCGGTCCGTGCCCGTCTGGCCGACTGGGTCGTACGGCGCTCCCGGCCCCGCGCCCTGGTCATCGGCGTGGCGGTGCTGCCCAAGCGGGGAGACCGCTCCTGCGGAGTGCACCGCCGCTTCGTCCCGCAGGGCGGACGCACCGTCAACTGCCAGGTCGGCATCGGCGCGTTCCTCGCCACCGACGACGTGACGGCACCCGTCGGCTGGCGGCTGTTCCTTCCCGGCCCGTGGTCCGAGGACCGGGAACTGCGCGGCCGGGCCCGCGTCCCCGAGGGTGCTCCCGGCACCCGGGGCCCCGCCGACGCCCAGGTACTGGATCTGGTCGACGGGGCCGGCCGGAACGTGACGGACCGGGCGGCGGACGGTCTGCCCGTCGTCGCCGACCTCGCCGGCTTCGCGGACACCACCGCGCTGGTCGGCGGGCTGGTCGCCAGGCGGCGGCGGTTCGTCGTGTCGGTGCCGGGTGACCTCGTCGTCCTTCCGGACCGTGCCGGCCCCGGCACCTCCGGCTCCCGGGCCGGCTCCGGGCCCGTACGCGCGCGGGACCTCCTGGCGGCGCACCTGGCCCGGCCCCCGCTGCGGCCGCCGACGGCGGCGGCCGTGGTGACCGGAGGGGCGACGGGGGTGGTCCGCCTCCCCGGCATCCCCGTCCCCCTCCGGCTGATCGGCGGGCGCGGGCCGGACGGGTCCGGTGGCGGCCGGATCTGGCTCACCGACCTCGTGGACCGGCCGCCCCGCGAGGTGTGGGCGACGGCCGGGCTGTCCACGCGCGCCGCCGACACGATGGAGCTCCTGGCCGACGACTTCGGTCTGCGTGCCTTCGAGGGGCGGTCGTACCCCGGCTGGCACCACCACATGACGCTGGTCTCCGCCGCCTTCGCCTACGGCGCACTCGGCTCCACCGCACCGCCGGCCGCCCCCGCCCGGTCCCCTCACGGACCGCGGGCCGGACGGCCACCGCGCGGGGCGCGGAGCACTGCGGGTCCCGCACGCGGTCCGGCGGGTCCGGCCCGGGGATCGGCGGGTTCGTCTCCGGAGGCGTCGTCGCGGGCCCCGTCGGCTCCGACGCGGTCCGCTACGGCACCGTCGCGGACCCTCCCGACCCCGACACGAACGGAATGCTCCTGATGAACCTCCCCAAAGCGTTCTGGCTGCTGTGGTTCGGGCAGACCGCCAGCCGGCTCGGGACGCTCGCCCCCGCCTTCCTCGTCCTCTACCTGGAGGACAACGGGCTCGTGGCCCCCGGCACGACCCCCCTCGTCGTCGGCCTCTTCGGAGCCGGTGTGGTGCTGTCCGGGCTGGTGGGAGGGGCGGTCGCCGATCTCATCGGGCCGCGCCGCACCATCGTCGCCGCCCAGCCGGTCGCCGCCGTGGCGGCCCTGTTGTTCGCCCTCGCCGACCACGTGGTCGTGCTGTGCGCGCTGTCGCTGATCACCGGCTTCCTCTCGTCGGTCGACCGGCCGGCCGGAGCCGGGCTGATCTCCTCGATCGTCCCGAAGGAGCAGTTCTCGAAGGCGTACAGCCTCTTCCTGGTGGGCTTCAACATCGGGATGTCGCTGAGTCCGGTGCTCTCCGGGTTCCTTCTCGAAGTCAGCCCCACCGCCCTCTTCGTGGTCTGGGCGGCGTCCAGCCTGGTCTACGCGGCCCTGGTCTTCGCCGTACCCGCCGATCCGCCGCCGGTGCGGGGCTCCGACCGGCCCACCGGGCTCCCGGCCGCCCTCAGGTCGTCCGCGCGTGACATCGCCGAGCCGTTCCGCACCCCCGTCCTGGTCGCCTTCCTCCTGCTGACCTTCCTGCTGGCCTGCGTCTACCTCCAGGTCAACTCCGCGCTCCCGCTGGACATGCGGGGCAGTGGACTGACCAGCGGGAACATCGGGTTCGTCCTCGCGGTCAACGCGGTGCTCTCCATCCTGCTGCTGCCCCTCGTGCCCCGCCTCGTCGGCGGGATGCGGGCCCACGTCCCGCTGATCCTGGCGGCCGGGTTCATGGCGCTCGGCTTCGGCGCCAACGTCTTCGCCCACAGCATGATCTCCTTCACGCTCGCCACCGTCGTGTGGACGCTCGGAGAGGTCCTGTGGGCCCCGATGTCCGCGACCTTCATCGTGGACCGGGCCCCCGCCGGACGCATCGGCACCTACCAGGGCTCGTACTTCTTCGCCTGGAACGCCGCGTTCGTCATCGGTGGCCCCGCAGGGCTCGCACTCGCCCACACCCGTGGCTACGGGGCGCTGTGGATGTCCGTCCTCGCCCTCGGCCTCGCCGTGGCGCTCGGCTTCGCGCTGCTGCCTCGGCTGGCGGGCTTCGGAGCCGGGTCCGGCTCCGGAGCCACTCCCCGCACACCTACCGACACCACCACTCTGACACCGAAAACCAGGTGACCAGCATGTCCGCACCCACCCCCCGCACCGCCCTGCTGATCGGCGCCGCCGGAGGCATCCTCACAGAGGTCTCCCGCAGGCTCGCCGAGGAAGGCCACACACTCGTCCTGTTCGACCGGGACCCGGAGGCCCTGGGCCGGCTCGCCGAGGAGCTGGCGGAGATCACGAAGGTCGAGGCCGTCGTCGGTGACATCACCGACATCCCGGCCGCGGAGCGCCAGTTGACCGACATCGTCGACCGGTTCGCCCCGTCGGTCCTCGTCAACGGGGTCGGCGGCGACACCCGGGTGATCAACTACGCCGACCTGACCGCGGCCCACTTCGACCAGTCGTTCCTGGAGAACGTGGTCAGCAGCTGGATAGCGGTCAAGGTGTGCGCCCCGCGCATGGCCGCCGACGGCTACGGCCGCATCGTCAACTTCGCCTCGGCGGGCGGCCGTACCTACAGCCACTTCAACAACGCCGCGTACGTCGCGTCCAAGGCCGCCGTGATCGGCATGACCAAGCAGATGGCGTACGAGCTCGCGGCCGACGGCGTCGTCCTCAACGTCGTCGCCCACGGCCCGATCGCGACCGAGCGGGTCGCCGGCGCCTGGGAGCGGCGCGACCCGGCGCAGAAGGAGGCCGTGCTGTCCAGGCTGCCGATGGGGCGCATGGGCACCGTGGCGGAGGCGGTCGGCAGCGTGCTCCACCTCTGCTCGGAGAGCGCCGGCTACTCGACCGGTTCGGTCATCGACATCAACGGCGGCCTCTACATGTGAGCCCCGTCCACCCCCCACCCCACGACCTGCCCCGGGAGGCATCCATGGCGACGTTCGTCGTCGAGTTCGAGTACACCGTCGACCGCGCGGGCCGGGAGCACCTGCACCCCGCCCACACCGACTACCTGCGCGCCCTCACCGACCGGGGCGTACTGCTCCTGGCCGGTCCGCTCCAGGACGCCAACGGAGGCCTCCTCGTCTACGAGGCCGAGGACCGCGACCACCTCCAGGACATCCTCGACGCCGAGCCCTACGTCGACGGCGGGATCGTCGGAGACGTCCGTGTCCGCCGGTGGGCGCCCGGAAAGGGCACGGGGATCGCGCCCCAGCCGTCAGCCGCCTGATCCAGAGGCCATCAGCCCGATCCACAGAGGTTCCCGAAAGGACCACCTGACGTGCCCGTAACGACCGCTCAGCCAGACACCGCCCTGCGCCGGGAAGCGCTGCACGCCGGCATCGTCGATCCGGACATGGACTCGATGCGCCTGCTCAGCGAGACGGCGATGAGGTTCCCCGACGCCCTGTCCTTCTCCTCGGGCGCACCCCACGACGGTACGCACGACCTCTCGAAACTCTCGCTCCACGTCGACCGGTACATCGCGCACCTGCGGGAGAAGGGGGTGCCCGAACAGCGCATCACGCGGCTGCTCTTCCAGTACGGACCCGTCAACGGGTTCATCCAGGAGGAGGTCGCCCTCATGCTCGCCAAGGACGAGGACATCGATGTCACTCCTGAGGCGATCATGATCACGCACGGCTTCCAGGAGGCGGCACTCGTCGCCCTGCGCGGTCTGTTCCGCTCGCCCGACGACGTGCTGCTGTCCGTGTCCCCCGCGTACGTCGGCATCCGGGGCGCCGCCCGCATGCTGGACATCCCGGTCAAGGGCATCACCGAGGGGCCCCGCGGACTCGAACCGGAGGCCGTGGCCGCCGCCGTGCGCGCCGTGCGCGCCGAGGGGAAGCGCCCCGCCGCGCTGTACCTGGTCCCCGACTTCTCCAACCCCTCGGGCACGGTCGTCCCGCTCGACGCCCGCCGGCGGCTGCTGGAACTGGCCGCCGAGGAGGGGTTCACCATCCTGGAGGACAACCCGTACGGGCTGTTCGCGAGCGACGAGGAGCGGCTGCCGACCCTGAAGTCGCTGGACACCCGCGGTGACGTCGTCTACCTCGGCTCCTTCGCCAAGTCCGCGTTCCCCGGTGCCCGCCTCGGCTACCTGGTCGGCGACCGCACGGTCGTCGGCGAGGACGGCGTCCGGCGCACCCTCGCCCAGGAACTCTCCAAGGCCAAGGCGATGTTCACGGTCGGCTCGTCCTCGCTCTCCCAGGCGGCGATCGGCGGCATCCTCGTGGATGCCGGCCACGACCTGCGGTCCGTCACCCGCGAGCTGGCCGCCGTCTACCAGGAGCGGCTCGCCGCCACCCTCGACGCCCTCGCCGAGCACTTCCCGCCCGAGCGGTACGCCGCGCACGGGGTGCGCTGGAACCGGCCGCGCGGCGGCTTCTTCCTGGTCGTCGAGGTGCCCTTCACGGCCGACCTGGCCGCCATGGAGCGGTCCGCCCGCGACCACGCGGTGAGCTGGGCGCCGATGACCATGTTCCACCTCGACGGCAGCGGCGAACGGGCCCTGCGCCTGGGCTTCAGCAATCTGGCCCCCGCCGCGATCCGTGAGGGCATCGCCCGCCTGGCCCGCTTCATCGACTCCGAGTCGGAGGCCCACTCATGAGCAGCACCGCCAGCACCGGATCCCGGCCCGTCGCCGTGATCGTCGACGGCTACTCCGCCGGCAACTTCTACCCCGCGGCCTTCGCGGCCCACGGCACGGACGTCGTCCACGTCCAGAGCACCCCGGAGCTCATCCCCGCGATGGCCCCGCCGGATCTCACCGCGTACGCGCGCAACGTCGTGGGCACGGACGAGTCCGCCCTCGTCGGCCTGTTGCGCGACCTCGGCCCGGTCTGCGTGATCGCCGGCCAGGAGTCGTCGGTGCCGCTCGCCGACCGGCTGAGCGAGGCGGTCGGTGTTCCGTCCAACGGCTCGGCGCTGTCCTCCGCCCGCCGCGACAAGTACGAGATGATCGAGGCACAGCGCCGGGCGGGGGTGCGCTGCGCCCAGCAGTTCAAGACCGACGCCCCGGACGCGGCGGTGGCCTGGGCCGAGGACCACGGGCGGTACCCGGTGGTCGTCAAGCCGCTCAGCTCGGCGGCGTCCGACGGAGTCGTCGTCTGCGACGGCCCCGACGCCGTGCGCACGGCCGCCCGGACCGTGCTCGACGCACCGAACATGTTCGGCCTCGCCAACACCGAGGTCCTCGTGCAGTCCTACCTCAAGGGCACCGAGTACATCGTCGACACCGTCAGCTGCGACGGCGAGCGCTACGTGTGCGGGGTCTGGGAGTACGAGAAGACGCTGCTGCCGTCCGGCAAGAACATCTACAACCGCGACCTCCTCGCCGACCCGGACGACAACCCCGTGGTCGCCACGCTCACCTCGTACGTCGACGAGGTGCTCGCCGCGCTCGGCATCGCCTGGGGGCCGTCCCACGCCGAGGTCATCGTCACCGACGAAGGGCCCGTCCTCGTCGAGATCGGCACCCGTCTCAACGGCAACCTCAACGCCCCGTTCCACGACGTGTGCCTCGGCCACAACCAGGCGGCGCTCACCGCGCAGGCGTACACGCGGCCCGACGAGTTCCGCGCCCGGTACGCCGGCCGTACCTACACCCGGAAGCAGCCCGCCGCCGTCTACAACACCCCGACCGAGCAGGACGGCGTGGTGGAGTCCGTCGACGGGACGGCCGTGGCGGAGATCCGCTCCCTGGAGAGCGTCTTCCTCGCGACGGTCAAGTTCGCGCCCGGCTCCCGGATCACGCCGACGGTCGACCTGCTGACCAGCTCGATGCGCGTGTTCCTCACCGCGCCCGGTGAGGCGACGCTGACCGCCGACTACGAGAAGGTCCGCTCGCTGAAGGACGCGGTCTACCGGACCGTCTGACGACCCGCCGGTCGCCCCCACCACTGCTCGACACCCACTCCTCACCCCTTCTTCGGAGGCTCGCTGTGCACAGCCGTATCGGTATCTTCCTGTCCCCCGTCCACGAGACCGGTCAGGACCCGCACCTGGCGATACGCCGGAACCTGGACCTCGTCGAGTACGTCGACGACCTGAACTTCGACGAGGCGTGGTTCGGTGAGCACCACACCCTGGGCTGGGGCCTCGTCGGGGCGCCGGAGGCGATGATCGCCGCCGCCTCGCAGCGCACCAGCCAGATCAAGCTGGCCCACGGCGTCGTACCCCTCTCCGGGCACCACCCCTTCCACGTCGCGAGCCGGGCGGTCCACCTCGACCACCTCACCCGGGGCCGGTACATCCTGGGTGTCGGCCCGGGTGTGCCCTTCGACGCGAAGATGTTCGGTCTGGAGCAGCCGGTGCAGCGGCGTCGTCTGGAGGAGGCGCTGCCGACCGTCCTGGAGCTCGTCAACGGCGATGAGCGGATCACCCAGCAGACGGACTGGTTCGACCTGCGCGAGGCCAAGATCCAGCTGCCGCGCTTCAGCCCGCAGGGCATCGAGGTCGCCGTCGCCACCTCCGGGACCTCGCAGTCCAGCCCGCGGCTGATCGGCCAGTACGGCCTGAGCATGACCTCGTTCGCGCTGCCCTTCGCCCTGCTGACGCCGGGTGCCCCCGCGCACATCAACCTCGCCCACCAGTGGAAGTACGCCACGGAGGCCGCCGAGGAGCACGGGCAGACCCTCGACCGCGACAAGTGGCGCATCGCGCTCCCGGTGCACGTCGCCGAGACCCGCGAGGAGGCGTACGCGGACGTGCGCGAGGGCTACGACCGCTGGCTGTTCGAGTACTTCGGCAAGGCGGCCGGCCGCGAGGTGCTCAGCCCCGACGTGCCGCGCGAGAGGGCCCTGGAGGCCCGGGTCGAGGCCGGTGGCGCGCTCGTCGGCTCCGTGGACGACGTCGTCGCGGGCATCGAGCGGCTGCACGAGATCACCGGCGGCTTCGGCTCGCTGCTCGTCTACGTCGCCGACTGGTGCTCGTGGGAGAAGACGAACCGCAGCATGGAGCTGCTCGCCCGTCATGTCGCCCCGCGCCTCACGGGTTCCGCCAAGCGCCCGCAGGAGGCCGTGGACTTCGCGATCGCCGCCCGCAACCGGTAGGCCCCGCCCGCACGGCTCCGGGAAACCCCGCGGGAAGCGTTCCGGGAGGGTTTCCGGAAGTCGTTCCCGGAAGTCCGCCACGCCGGGGCCGTGCCGGCCCGGCGGCCGTCCTCTTCGATCGGAAAGAACTCATGCTGGAGCAACGCTCGTTCCGCGACATACTCGGCCGGTTCACCACGGGAGTGGTCCTGGTCACCGCCGACACGGCCGAGGGCCCCAAGGGCATGGCGGTCAACTCCTTCACCTCCGTCTCCCTGGACCCGCCGCTGGTCGCCCTGTGCGCCGCGGACACCTCCGCCACCTGGCCGGCCATCCGCGACACCGGGTCCTTCGCCGTGACGATCCTCGGCGACCGGCACGCGGAGCTGTGCCGCCTGTTCAGTGCCAAGGGCGTCGACCGGTTCGCCGGCGGGGAGTGGTCGACGACCCGTGCCGGACACCCCATTCCCGCCGACGGTCTCGGCTGGCTGGACTGCCGCATCAGCACGGTCCACCCGGCGGGCGACCACGAACTGGTCATCGCCGAGGCCCTGGACGGCTCCCTGACGGACCAGGCGGGCCCGCTGGTCTTCCACGCCGGCCGCTTCACCGCGCTGGCCGCTGCCTGACACCGGCGGGCCGGCGGGTGCCGGGCCCCGGCCAGGGGCTCCGGCCCCCGGGGCCCGCCCCGGGCACGACGGGGTCCGCCCCGGGCCGACGGGGGTCCGGCCGCCCGCCACGCGTTTTCCACGCCTGCCGCGCGCCGGGCCGAGGCCACCGGCGCCCTCGGTCCGCTCCGGCCGGGCCCGGCACCTCCACCCGGTACGCGACCCCGCCTCGTCGCCCACGAGAAAGGCAACCTGCGTGTCCCCCACCGATTCCACGCTCACCCTTGCCCTGCCGCCGGACGCCGGGGACGAGGCCGGCCTCCGTTTCGTCCGGAGCGCCCCACGCCATCTCGTCGACCGGAGCGCGGTGACCGAGGTCCTGATCACGGACTGGCGGCGACTGGGGCCCGACGCCTTCCGGCTGGGAGCCCAGTGGCCGCGCGCGCACCCCTTCTACGCGCCCATCGCCGGCGCCTGGTACGACCCCCTGCTGGCCGCGGAGTCACTCCGGCAGGCGTCCGTCCTGGTCGGGCAGACGTACTACGGGGCTCCGGCCGATCACCACTTCACCATAACCGAACTGGAGTTCGAGATAGTTCCGGGTGCCGTCCTGCTGGGCACCCGGCCCGCCGAGATGCGTCTGGAGGCGGCCGCCACGGACGTCCGGCGCCGGCGGGACACCCTCACCGCCCTCACCCTGGAGGCCGACCTGCTGCGCGGCGGTGACTTCGCCGGCGCGGGACGGCTGACGCTGCACGCGTCGGCCCCCGTCGGCCCCGCCGCGCGGGAGGTCGGCGCGTACCCGCCCCTGCCCGACCCCGTCCCGCCCGAGATCGTGGGGCGTCTGGACGAACGCGACGTCGTCCTCGGCGTCCCCCGCAGCGCCGCCGCCCGCCGCGGCCTGACCTGGGACCTGCGGATCGACCCCGGCCATCCGGTGCTCTTCGACCACCCCACGGACGATATCCCCGGCATGGTCCTCGTGGAGGCCGCCCGCCAGGCCGTCCAGGCGGCCTGCGCCCCCTACCGCGTCCTCCCCGTCGAACTCCGCAGCGCCTTCCACGCCCCCCTCGACCTGGCCACCCCCTGCCGTATCTCCGCGACCAGACTCCCCGCACGGGACGCGGGCGAGGACGCGGCGGTCCGGGTCACGGCGTGGCAGTCCGGCCGCCTGGCCTTCGACAGCCTCGTGGTCGCGAGCCTGTGCGGCTGAACCCTTCCGCCGGCCGCGGGGACGCCCCCTCCCGCGCGTGACGGGCCCGCGACGCCCGGCCCGCCCGGTCGCTCTCTCGCGCTGACGGGCCGTACGCAGGACACTGGGTGCCTGTGGCAGCTGGTCGGGCCGAAGTCGCCGGAACTCTGGGGGGACACATGCGGGACAGCCATCGGGCGGAAGCCGAAAGGCTGTTGGTACGGGCCGTGGAGGAGGAGGCGCGGCGGACAGGAGGCCGGACGGACACCGGCGCGCTGCTGGCGCGTGCGCGGGGCGCGCTGGACACCATCGCGGCGGGCGCGGCCGACGAGTACGCCGCCTACACGCAGGCGCTGGACGCGGCGGGGTCGGGCCGGCAGCCGCTGTCGGCGCGGTTCAGCAGAGCGACGCTGGGAACCCCGATGCTGGTGACGGGAGTTGCCGCCGCGGCCGCCTTCGGCGCGGACCTGGCGCTCGGCACCGCGACCGGTCTCGCCCTCGGCGCGGGCGCGGTCGTCGCCGTCGCGGGGACGACCGCGACGGTGGCGCGGGCGACGGCCTCCCACTGGCCCGCCGCGCACCGCAGGGCGGGCGAGCTGAACCAGCCCGGCGGCCCCGAGCAGCTGCGGCTGGCGTGGCTGACGGCCCTGGAGGTCCGGGGCATCCGCCCGTTCCTCGACCAGCAGCGCGTACTGACGGCCTCCACCCGTCCGCCGAAGAAGAAAGCGGGAGCGTCGGTCGTGCCGCAGCTGCGCGGCGGGGACCGCAGCGCGGCCGCACGCACCCGCTCGCTCCTGGAGCAGTCCTTCGGCCATCTGCCCTCCGTGGACGGCCCGTTCGCGGGACGCCGCACCGAACTGGCCCGGATCGCCCAGTGGGTGCACGCGGCGCGTGCCGCGACGGAGACCAGGCCGACCGTCGTCGTCCTGCACGGCGCCCCGGGCTCCGGGCGCACGACCCTCGCCGTACGGGCGGCGCACGCGCTCAAGGACCAGTTCCGCGGGGCGTGCGTGGTCGACCTGCGCGGCGCTGTCTCCGGCGAGGCCCCGCTGCCGACCCGGGACGCCCTGCTGCACCTGCTCAACCGGCTGGGTGCACCCCGCGAACAGCTCCTCTTCCGCGAGAGGTCCTCCCCCGAACAGCAGGTACGGCGGCTGAGCGAGCTCTACCACCAGCACCTGACGGGGACGCCCGTCACGATCGTCCTGGACGACGCCACCGACGCCGCCCAGGTCCGCACGCTCGTCCCCGAGCGCTCCGACAGCCTCGTCCTGGTCACGTCCCGCGAGCCGCTCGACCTGCCCGGCGACATCCCGGCCCGGGTGCACCACCTCCCCGTCGGCGCCCTGGACGCGGCGGGTGCCGAGGAACTGCTGCGCGCGTCGGCCCACGACGAGGAGGCCGGCCCGTACGACCACGCGTCGACCGACACCGTCGCCGAGCTGTGCGGCGGCCTGCCGCTCGCCCTGCGCGTCGCGGGCTCCTCGCTCGGCGCGCGGACGAGGGCGGAGCTCGCCGCCGCCCTCGGGGCGTACGGTCCGGTCGCCCCCGTGGAGCGGGCCCTGTGGCTGCGCTACACCGACCAGTCCGAGGCCGCCCGCCGGCTGCTGAGGCGGCTCGCCCTGGCCGGACGCTCCAGCCTCGGGGCCGCCGCCGCGGCGTCGCTGCTCTCCTCCGACGAGCAGGAGGCCGGCCGCCTCCTGGAGTCACTGGCCGGGGCCGGACTCCTCGTATATGTGCGCGGAGCGCGCTACCGGCTCCACGACCTCGTACGGGACTTCGCCCTGGCACGGCTGCTGGACGAGGAGCCGGCGACGGACCGTACGGCCGCGCAGGAGCGCCTCATCCAGAACTACGCGGAGCTCGCCGACTCCGTGATCCGCATGGTCGACGGCAAGATGTCCACCCGCGCCGGGCAGTTCGGCTCGCACGGCTTCAGCTCGCTGGACGCGGCCCTGCGCTGGCTGGACGACGAGTCGAGCTTCATCACCTCGGCGCTGCGGCACACGGAGGGCGTGGACCAGGGGGCGGTGCTCCACCTGCTGGGCGCCCTGTGCGACTACTGCCTGCTGCGCGGCGACCTCTACCGGCTCGGCGAGATCAGCGAGCTGACGCGCGCCGTCGACCAGGGGCTCCTGGAGCGGTCCGTCCAGTGGCGTACGGGCATCGCGGCCCGGCAGCTCGGTGAGCTGGACAAGGCCCGCACCACGCTGTCCTCCGTCGTCGGCCTCTACCGCGAGGCACAGAACGACGCGGGCGCCGCCCTCGCGCTCTGCTCGCTCGGCATCACGCTGCACCACCAGGGCAATCTGCGGGAGGCCTCCGCGCGGCTGCGGGAGGCCCTCGACCTCCAGGCCTCGCCGGAGCAGGCCGAGGACCGCGCCTGGTCCCTGCACGCCCTCGCCGCCGTCGAGCGCGACCGGGCCAATCTGGCCGAGGCGCTGACCCTGCTGGACACCGCGCTGACCCTGCACCGGGAGGGCGAGTCGCTGCACGGCGAGGCCTGGACGCACTTCCAGCTCGGCCAGGTCTGCCTGCGGATGGGCGAGGTCGCGAGGGCCGAGGAGGAGCTGTCCACCGCCCTGGACCTGTACGGCCGCACCCGGGACGAGCGCGGGGAGGCCTGGGCCCTGACGCAGCTGGCCCGCGCCCGGCTCCTCGACGGCGACCCCGCCCCGGCGGTGGAACAGCTGCGCGGAGCCCTCGCCCGGCACCGGGGCAACGAGGACGCGCGGGGCGAGGCCTGGACCCGCTACTACCTCGGGCAGGCGCTGGAGGAGGACGGCGACACCGACCAGGCCGTACGGGAGCTGGAGCGGGCCCGCACGATGTTCTCCCGGATGCGGGACGTCTACGGGCTGGCGTGCGCCCGTCACCACTCGGGGCGCGTCACCCGCGACCAGCGGGCCGCGCAGACGGGCAACCTGCGCAACTCCGGCTTCGCCCGGCAGCTCCTGGTGGACGCCCGGGCCGACTTCCGGCGGATCGGGGTGGCCCACGGCGAGGCCTGGACCTGCCTGGAGCTGGCGCTGGTCGACGGGGGCAACAACCGCGCTGCGCAGGCGCTGGAGCTGTGCGGCGAGGCGATCACCCTGTTCGCCTCGTACGGCGACGTCCGGGGCGGCGACTGGGCCGCGTTCCTGCGGTGCACCCTCCTGCCGTACGCCTCACCCGGCGGCAGCGAGGTGGGCACGGTGGTGGCCCAGCAGGAGCTCGCGGACCTGCTGGAGGCCGCCCACCCGCTGCGCGACGCGAAGCTGGAGGACTGCGCCGAGGCCTTCCGGGTCGTCCTGAACCGCGGGATCGACCTCGACGACGGCTGGCAGGCCTGGCGCCTGGGCCTGACGCCGTCCCGGCACGCCCGTGAGGTGATGGGGGTGCCGGTCGGCGTACGGCCCTGAGCGCGGAGGCGGGGCGGGCGGCGGCCGACGGGCAGGGCGGGCCCACAGGCCGCCCGGCCCCGTCGCGTCAGCCCTGACCGGAGGGGCCCGCCTTCGTCGTGCCGGAGGCGGCCGCCCCGGCCTTGCCGTCGGTGCCCTCGGGCTCCGCGGCCGGGTCGGGGGCCTCCTCGAAGTCGACCCTGCCCATGTGGCGGTTCATCGACTTCATCAGGAACCACACCCCGACGGCGAGCGCCGCGAAGACGAGGAAGCCGAGGACGCCGGGGGTCACCTTGTTCTTGTCGAGCTCGTCGGCGGCGAGCGGAACGAGCTGCGTCAGTGCCTGGGTCGCGTACATATCAGGCATTGTCGCGGATGCCCGCGAAGAGGTCGCTCTCGGGGAGGGAGGTATCGACCAGGGACTTGGCCAGCTCGTACTCCTCGGTCGGCCAGACCTCCCGCTGGACGTCCATCGGGACCCGGAACCAGCCGCCGTCCGGATCGATCTGCGTCGCGTGCGCGATCAGCGCCTTGTCACGGATCTCGAAGAAGTCGTCGCACGGGATGTGCGTGGTCAGCGTGCGTTCGGCGCGCTCGAACTCCTTCCAGCGCTCCAGCCAGTCGCCGTACGGGGACTCCAGCCCACGGGCCAGCAGGGCCTCGTGGAGGGCGACCGTGCGCGGCTTGTTGAAGCCCTGGTTGTAGTAGAGCTTCTGCGGCTGCCAGGCCGGGCCGAACTCCGCCTCGGGGAACCTCTCGGTGTCCGCGGCGGCCTCGAACGCGATCATCGAGATCGTGTGCGTCTTGATGTGGTCGGGGTGCGGGTACCCGCCGTTCTCGTCGTAGGTGGTGATCACCTGCGGCCGGAACGCCCGGATCTTCGCGACGAGACGCCCCGCCGCCGTCTCGTCGTCCTCCAGCGCGAAGCAGCCCTCGGGCAGCGGCGGCAGCGGGTCGCCCTCGGGCAGACCGGAGTCGACGAAGCCGAGCCACTCCTGCTTGACGCCGAGGATCTCGCGGGCCTCGTCCATCTCCTTGCGGCGCACCTCGTGGATGTTCGCCTCGATGTACGCGTCGCCCTGGAGCTTCGGGTTCAGAATGGAGCCCCGCTCGCCCCCTGTGCAGGTGACGACGAGGACGTCCACCCCCTCGGACACGTACTTGGCCATGGTGGCCGCGCCCTTGCTCGACTCGTCGTCGGGGTGGGCGTGAACGGCCATCAGTCTCAGCTGCTCGGTCAAGACTCGGTCCTCAGTGATTGGTCGCAGTGGTCGGCTTCTATAGTGACTGAACCGGGGGGTGGAAAATTCCTCGATCCCCGGTACGGGAGGAACGATCATGGCAGCGGTTCGCGAGGCCTTGCCCGAGGGGCGTTACGGCCGGTCGCAGGACGAGCGCGCGGACCGCAAGCTGAAGATCGTCGGCTCGGTGCTGGGTGTGGCCTTCCTCGCCATGGTCGGCTGGTTCGGCTACGACTACGTGGCCGGCCAGGACGTCAGCGCGGAGCTCATCAAGTCCAGGATCGTCTCCGACACCCGTGCGGAGGCCCACCTCGAGGTCCGCAAGGACCGGGACGCCGACGGGCACTGCACCCTCCGCGCCCTCAGCGAGGACGGCGGCGAGGTCGGCCGGGCGGACTTCCGCTTCGACGAGCGCTCCGGGCGGATCGACGAGGTCGTCTCCCTGCGCACCACATCCAGGGCGACGGCGGTGGAGCTCAAGGGGTGCTCCGCGGACGGCTGACCGTGCGGGGCGCGCGCCGCCCCTGATGCCCGCGCTCCCGCGCCGACCTGCGGGAACGCACGTGTGACGTTTTACCTTCTCCCCCTTTTCGCGCGGAATTGTTAGGCTCGTTGTTTCGCCCACCCGTGGCAGCGCATGCTTGGGGTAGGGCGTTGCTTTGTATTCCCAGCACCGACGAGGAGCACCCTGTGACCCAGACCAGCGATAACGTCACCTGGCTCACGCCGGAGGCGTACAACCAGCTGAAGGCGGAGCTGGAGTACCTGTCTGGTCCCGCGCGCACGGAGATCTCCGTCAAGATCGCGGCGGCCCGCGAGGAGGGTGACCTCCGCGAGAACGGCGGCTACCACGCGGCCAAGGAGGAGCAGGGCAAGATGGAGCTCCGGGTCCGTCAGCTGACCCAGCTCCTGGAGCACGCGAAGGTCGGCGAGGCCCCCGCCGACGACGGCGTGGTCGAGCCCGGCATGGTCGTGACCATCGCCTTCGACGGCGACCTGGACGACACGGTCACCTTCCTGCTCGCCTCCCGCGAGTACGCGAGCACCGACATCGAGACCTACTCCCCCCAGTCCCCGCTGGGCACCGGCGTGAACGGCAAGCGGGTGGGCGACGACGCGGAGTACGAGCTCCCGAACGGCAAGAAGGCCGGCGTGAAGATCGTCTCGGCCAAGCCGTACCAGGGCTGATCCCCCCAGCACATGAGGAGCCCCGGCCGCACATGCGGCCGGGGCTCCGTCGTGCCCGGGGCCGGCGGGCCAAGGCCCTCCGTCCGGATCAGGCCGGGCTCGCGGGCTCAGCGGGCCAGCAGGTCCAGGATCGCCGCCGCGATCTCGTCGGGAGCCTCCTCGGCCATGAAGTGCCCCGCCCTGGTCAGCCGGTGGTCCAGGTCCGGCGCCCACGCCTTCCACACCCCGGCGGCGTCGAACCCCAGCTGCGCGCCCCAGTCCTGCTGGATGACCGTCACGGGCATGGCCAGCTGCGACCCGGCGTCCAGGTCCGCCTGGTCGTGCGTGACGTCGATGCCCGCGGAGGCCCGGTAGTCGGCGACGATCGACGTCACCGCCGCGCCGCTCGCCCGCAGGTACTCGGCACGCACCTCCTCCGGCATGGCGGCCGGGTCGGCGGCCCAGGCGTCGAGGAACGAACCGAAGAACGCGTCCGCGCTGTTGGCGATCATCGTCTCCGGCAGGCCGGGCGGCTGCGCCATGAGGAAGAGGTGGTAGCCGACCGCCGCCGGGACGCCGTGCAGGACGTTCCACATGTCGAGCGTCGGCACGACGTCGAGGATGCCCAGGTGCGTGACGGTCTCGGGGTGGTCCAGCCCCGCCCGGAAGGCGACCAGCGCGCCCCGGTCGTGGCCGACGAGAGCGAAGCGCTCGTGGCCGAGCGCCGCCGCCAGGGCGACGACGTCGGCGGCCATGGTGCGCTTGGCGTAGACGTCGGGGCCGGTGGCCTCCGGCTTGTCGCTGGAGCCGTAGCCCCGCAGGTCGGGACAGATGACCGTGTGCTCTTCGGCGAGCCCCTCGGCGACGTGCCGCCACATCAGGCGGGTCTGGGGGAAGCCGTGCAGCAGCACGACCGGGGTGCCGCTGCCACCGACGGCGGCAGCCAGCTCCACCCCGTCCGCACCGGGGAGGCGGATGTCGTCGAAGCCGGGGAGGGTGAGCGTCATGAGGGACCGTCCTGTCGGGTCGGGGGCTGACCGGGCCAGCGTGGGCGAGGGCGATCAGCAGCCGATCAGTACGGTTGGGCGCGGCCGCCCCCGGCACGGAGGATGGGTGCATGCGAATCGACGTGCTCGGTGCCGTGCGGGCCTTCCACGACGACGGGAGCCCGGTCGGCCTGGGCGGGCCCCGCCATCGTGAGGTGCTCGCCCGGCTCGTGGCCGCCGAGGGGCGGATGGTCACCACCGACACCCTGGTCGACGACCTGTGGACCGACCCGCCGGCCCGCGCCGTGGGCGCTCTGCGTACGTTCGTCGCCGCGCTGCGCCGTGCCGTCGAACCCGACCGGCCGCCCCGCGATCCCCCGCGCGTCCTCGTCACCGAGGGTCCCGGCTACGCGCTGCGCCTGCCGCGCGAGGACGTGGACGTCCACCGGTTCGAGGACACCCTGGCCCGTGCCCGGCACAGCCCCGACGCGGTGACCGACCTCGACGCGGCACTCGCGGCCTGGCGTGGCCCCGCCTACGCCGATGTGACCGGCTCCGTATGGGCACAGCGCGAACGGACCCGGCTGGAGGAGCTGAGGCTGGAGGGGGTGGAGCTGCGTGCCCACATCCTCCTCGACTCCGGGGAGGGGGCCGCTCTCGTCGCCGGACTGGGCGCCCATGTCGCCGAACATCCGTGGCGCGAGCCGGCCTGGGGGCTGCTCGCCCGGGCGCTCCACCGGGCGGGCCGCCAGGCCGACGCGCTCGCCACCCTCCGTCGCGCCCGCGCCATGCTCGTCGGCCGGCTGGGGCTCGACCCCGGCGCCGGCCTCCGGCGGCTGGAGGCGGACATCCTCAACGGGTACGAGCCGCCGGAAGCCGCGCCTGCCCCGTGGACCGGCCACGGGGTCCGGTTCGGCCCGCGCACCACCGTGGATCTGGCCCGCACCCTCGCGCTGGCGGGCGGAGAGGCCCTCGTCCACTCCCGGCGCGACCGTCTCGCCGCCGTCCTGGCGGCGGAACGCACCGGGGACCTCACCCTGACCGCCCGGATCATCGGCGCCTACGACGTGCCCGCCGTCTGGAGCCGCGCCGACGACCCCGAGCAGTCCCGCGCCGTCGTCGCGGCTGCCGAGCGCACGCTCGCCGCGCTCGGCCCCGACGGCCCCGCCGACCTGGTCGCCCGCCTCCTGGCCACGGTCGCCGTCGAGAGCCGCAGCGCGGATCTGTCCCGGCCCCGGCTGGAGCGCGCCCAGCAGGCGGCGCGGCGGGCCGAGACGGTGGCACGGGAGCAGGCCGATCCCGCCCTGCTGGCGTTCGCCCTCAACGGGGTGTTCCTCCAGTCCTTCTCCAGCCCCGGCCTCGCCCCCGTACGGGACAGGACCGGCGCCGAGATCCTCGGCCTGGCCACCCGCTTCGGGCTGCCGGACTTCGCCGTGCTCGGCCGGCTCGTACGCCTGCAGTCCGCCTCGGCCCTCGGCGACCTCGACGCCGCGGCCTCGCACGCCGACGCGGCCGAACAGCTCGCCGCCACGACCGAGGCGCCCCTCGTCCCCGTCCTCACCAGGTGGTTCCGCGCCCGGGCCACGGCCGCCCGCAGTGCCGAACCCGGCGGACCGACCGCCGCCGAGGCCGCGGCGCACTACCGCGCTGCGGAGGACGCCCTCCGGACAGCCGGTATGCCGGGGCTGCACCGCGGTCTGTTCCCGCTCGCCCTCCTGGGGCTGCGCCTGCTCCACGACCGGCCCGCGCCCACTGGCCCGCGCCTCGACTGGGGCCCGTACGGACCCTGGGCGCACCCTCTCACGCTGCTCGCCCAGGACCGGGCCGAGGAGGCCCGTGCGGCCCTCGCCGCGGTGCCCGACCCCCCGCGTGACCACATGCAGGAGGCACTGTGGTGCCTGACCGCCCACGCCGCCGCCCGCCTCGGCGAGCGCGGGACCGCGGCACGGGCGGCGGCCGCCCTGCGCGACGCCCGCGCAGAAGACGCCGGCGCCGCGAGCGGGATGCTGACCCTGGGCCCGGTGGCGCGCTACCTGGCGGAGGCGGAGGCCTGCGCCGGCCCGCACACACCGACGCCGTGACCCGGCAAGCCCCAGCCGGCTGGCCTGGTCACAGCCTGGTCCGAGCGGGCTCCTAGTATGAGAAACCGTGTTCTCCGACGGACGCTGACGCCCGCTTGGTCGTGCCCGCCGCCCAACGCCTGACACCACGTCCAACGCGCGGCGACAGAGCCGAGCATCGAGGAGAGGAACGTTCATGCGCGCCCGGAGCATCGCAGCGGCCACCGCGACGGCAGTAGCGCTGGTGGCGGCCCGCGACCTCGTCCAGAAGAAGCACGCACTGCTCCGGAACTTCCCGGTGATCGGGCACGCCCGCTACCTGCTGGAGACGATCGGGCCGGAACTGCGGCAGTAAATCGTGACCTCCAACGACGAGGAGCGCCCGTTCAGCCGCGACCAGCGCACGTGGATCTACGCGTCGGCGAAGGAGGAGAACAACTACTTCGGGTTCGGAACCGACAACGACGTCGAGCACATGCAGGGGCACGCGTACCTGAAGCAGCGCACGTTCGCCGGTGCGCTGCCCGACGTGCACGACCCGCAGGCCCCGCTGCCTTCGGCCAAGGTGCTGGGCGGGCCGCGTGGGCGCGCCCGGGCGTTCCGGCCGGCGAGCGTGGTGAACATCTCGGCGATGAGCTTCGGATCGCTCTCCGGTGCGGCGGTCACGGCGCTCAACAAGGGCGCGGCGCTGGCGGGCACGCTGCACAACACCGGAGAGGGCGGCCTCTCGCCGTACCACCGCAACGGCGGCGACCTCGTCCTGCAGATCGGTACGGCGTACTTCGGCTGCCGCAACGAGGACGGCACCTTCAGCATCGACAAGCTCAAGGATGTCGTCGCCGGGGCCCCGGTCAAGGCGATAGAGATCAAACTCTCCCAGGGCGCCAAGCCAGGGCTGGGCGGGATGCTGCCGGGCTCGAAGGTGACCCCGGAGATCGCCGGGATCCGCAGTATCCCGCTCGGCCAGGACTGCGCCTCGCCCTCGCGGCACACCGCGTTCAGCGACGTCGACTCGATGCTCGACTTCGTCGAACTGATCGCCACCGAGACCGGTCTGCCGGTCGGGGTCAAGAGCGCGGTCGGCGAGATGAACTTCTGGCAGGAGCTGGCCCAGCTGATGGCGCGTGGTGACCGTGGTGTCGACTTCGTGACCGTGGACGGCGGCGAGGGCGGCACCGGGGCGGCGCCGCTGACCTTCGCCGACTCGGTGTCGCTGCCGTTCCGGATGGGTTTCTCCCGGGTCTACGGCACCTTCGCCGAGCTGGGGCTGACCGACGACCTGACCTTCATCGCCTCCGGCAAGCTCGGCCTGCCCGAGAACGCCGCGGTCGCCTTCGCCCTGGGTGCCGACATGATCAACGTGGCGCGTGAGGCGATGCTGTCGATCGGCTGCATCCAGGCGCAGAAGTGCCACACCGACAAGTGCCCCACCGGCATCGCCACCCAGAACCCCAGGCTGGCCCGCGGCATCGACCCGGCCTCGAAGGCCACCCGGGCGGCTGCCTACCTGCGCACCCTGCGCAGGGAGCTGATGAAGCTCTCGGCGGCCGTCGGCGTCGCCCACCCGGCACTCATCACAGCCACCGACGTCGAGATAATGAACGGCGACTACGACGCCCGCACCCTGCTCAGCGTCTACGGCTACAAGAACGGCTGGGGTGAGCTCGGCCCGCACCTCGCCGAGGAGCTCACCGCCCTGCTCACCACGAAACCGGCCTCCGGCCAGAAGCCGATCGCCTGACCCGCCGGTATCACCCTGCCTGATCCGAACGAAAGACCCCTAGGCGAGCATAAATGTCCGAAAAAGTGAGATTCCAAAGCACCGTCGGCCCTGAACTGGCCGGAGTGATCGACCAGCCCGAGGGCGAGATCCGGGGCTGGGGGCTCTTCGTGCACGGATTCACCCTCGGCAAGGACTCACCCGCCGCCTCGCGCGTCAGCAAGCAGCTGGCACGCGAGGGGATCGGGATGCTGCGCTACGACAACCTCGGGATCGGCGACTCCGACGGCGACTGGGGAGACGGTTCCTTCACCATCAAGGTCCAGGACACGCTCCGTGCGATAACCCTGATGGCGGAGCGGGGAACTCCGGTGGAACTGCTGGTGGGGCACTCGTGGGGAGGCGCGGCCGTCCTCGCCGCAGCGGCCGAGGCGACCGGCGTCCGCGCGCTCGCCACCATCGGGGCACCCATCGACCCCAGCCACGTCGAGCGGCAGTACGACGCGGTCGTGGACCGCGTCCTGAGCGAAGGGGAGCACGAGTGGTTCGTCGGCGGGCGGACCCTGGTCCTCAAGCCTGCCTTCGTCGAAGACGTCCAACAGGCTCACCTGCGCGAACGGATTGGCGAGTTGAACCTGCCGCTCCTCGTTCTGCATTCGCCCACCGACTCCACCGTCGACATCGACAACGCCGGAGAGATCTTCCGCGAGGCACGGCACCCGCGAAGCTTCGTCGCGCTCGAGGAAGCAGACCATCTCCTGACCGCACGAGGACAGGCGCAGCGGGCCGCGCACATCATCAGCGCCTGGGCCGACCAGTACATCCGGGCGTGAGGTGATGTCCGGTTCCGGCTGGTCGACTTCACAACGTCATCAGTGCAACGTGCGGAACACCCCCGAGGACAGCCCGGCCCGGGCCCCCTACAGGACACGCCTGTCGGGGACCCGGGAAGGCACACGGCTCGGCATGAGACGCCGTCAGCGGGACGCGGCCGTCAGACGGCCGCCTGGCGGTACTTGCGGACAGCCAGCGTGCGGAAGACCACGATGATGACGACGGACCAGATGATCGAGGCCCAGACGGGGTGCTGCATCGGCCAGGCGTCGGACGGGGAGACACCGGGGTTCCCGAACAGCTCGCGGCACGCCTGGACGGTCGCGCTGAACGGGTTCCACTCGGCGATCGGCTGGAGCCAGCCCGCCATGTTCTCCGTGGGTACGAAGGCGTTCGAGATGAACGTGACCGGGAACAGCCAGATGAGACCGCCCGAGGTCGCCGCTTCCGGGGTGCGTACGGACAGGCCGATCAGAGCACCGATCCAGGAGAAGGCATACCCGAGGAGGAGCAGCAGGGCGAAGGCCCCCAGAGCCTTCGGGACGCCTTCATGGATGCGCCAGCCGACGAGCAGGGCGACGATCGTGAGCACGATGACGGTGAGCGTGGTCTGGACGAGGTCGGCCAGCGTGCGGCCGGTGAGCACCGCGCCGCGCGCCATGGGCAGGGACCGGAACCGGTCGACGAGTCCCTTGTGCATGTCGTCGGCGATGCCGGCGCCCGCGCCGGCCGTGGCGAAGGTGACCGTCTGCGCGAAGATCCCGGCCATCAGGAAGTTGCGGTACTCGACGGCACTGGTCGAGCCGTCGACCACGAGCGACCCGCCGAAGACGTAGCTGAACAGCACCACGAACATGACCGGCTGGATGAGCCCGAAGAGCACCATCTCGGGAATCCGGCTCATGCGGATCAGGTTGCGCCGGGCCATGACCAGGGAGTCGGCGATCGAGCGGCTGACCGCCCCGCGCGTCTTGAGCGGAGTCTGACTCTGCGTGTCGGTGACGGTCACTTCTCCTCCTTCCGGCCCTCTGCGGCCTCGGTCGATGCGTTCTCGCCGTTCTTCCCCAGCTCGGCGGCGTGCCCGGTGAGCGAGATGAAGACGTCGTCGAGGGTGGGACGGCGCAGGCCGATGTCGTCGATCTCCACGCCGCGGGCGTCGAGGTCGCGGATGACGTCGGCGAGCAGCTTGGCCCCGCCGGTGACCGGCACGGTCAGTTTGCGGGTGTGCTCGGCCACGGAGATCTCCCCCTTGCCGTACGCGGCGAGCACCGAGCGGGCCGGTTCGATCTCGTCGGGCCGGTGCACCACGACCTCGACGCGCTCGCCGCCGGTACGGGCCTTGAGCTCGTCGGACGTACCGCGGGCGATGACCTTGCCGTGGTCGATGACGCAGATGTCGTGGGCGAGGTGGTCGGCCTCCTCCAGGTACTGCGTGGTCAGCAGGAGCGTCGTACCCCCCGCGACGAGCTCCTCGATGACCTCCCAGAGCTGCTGCCGGTTGCGCGGGTCGAGCCCGGTGGTGGGCTCGTCCATGAACATCACCGGCGGTGAGACGACGAGCGCCGCCGCCAGGTCGAGGCGGCGGCGCATGCCTCCGGAGTACGTCTTCGCGGTGCGGTCGGCCGCGTCGGCGAGGTTGAACTTCTCCAGGAGCTCCCCGGCCCGCTTCTTCGCGTCGCGCGAGCTCATCTGGTAGAGCTGCCCGACCATCTGGAGGTTCTCGCGGCCCGTGAGGTATTCGTCGACGGCCGCGAACTGGCCGGAGAGGCCGATCGATCGGCGTACCTCGTCGGGGTTCTTCAGGACGTCGATGCCCGCCACGACGGCCCGCCCGCTGTCGGGCCGGAGCAGGGTGGTCAGGACGCGTACGGCTGTCGTCTTGCCGGCGCCGTTGGGCCCCAGCAGGCCGAGGACGGTGCCTTCGGGTACGTCGAGATCGACGCCGCCCAGTGCTTGTACATCGCCGAAGGTCTTCACCAGGCCTTCGGCGTAGATGGCGCCTGGCATACGGGATTCCCCCAGTTGCTTTCGCGTGAATTCCTGAGCGGATCGTAGAGTTCCCAGCCCCCCGGGACCCGGAACACCGGAATGTTCGGCGATGCAAGGTAACGCGATACATCGCGACCGACAACAGGTTTTCGTGCGGGGCCCGGCCCCTCAGGACCTGACCAGATAGCCCGCGGCCCGCAGCGAGGCGGCGACCTCGTCGCAGTGCTCCGGCCCCTTGGTCTCCAGGTGGAGTTCCACCTCCGCCTCGCTGAGCCCGAGCCGTGGGTCGGTCCGTACGTGCTGGATGTCCAGCACGTTGGCGTCGGCGAGGGAGAGCGTGGCCAGCATCGCGGCCAGCGCTCCGGGCCGGTCGGTGAGCCGGAGCCGCAGGCTCAGGTAGCGGCCCGCCGCGACCATGCCGTGCGTCAGGATGCGCTGCATCAGCAGGGGGTCCACGTTGCCGCCCGACAGCACGGCGACGACGGGCCCCCGGAAGGACCCCGGGTCGCTCAGCAGCGCCGCGACCGGGCTCGCCCCGGCGGGCTCGACGACCATCTTCGCCCGCTCCAGGCACAGCAGCAGCGCACTGGAGAGCTCGTCCTCGGAGACCGTGCGGACCTCGTCCACCCACTCCTGGACCAGCGGGAACGTGAGGTCTCCGGGCCGCCCCACCTTGATCCCGTCGGCCATGGTCTGCACCGAGTCGAGCGCCACCGGGTGCCCGGCGGACAGCGAGGGAGGGAAGGCGGCCGCGCCCGCCGCCTGGACGCCGACGATCCGGACGTCGGGGCGCAGCGCCTTCACGGCGACCGCGATGCCCGCGGCGAGGCCGCCCCCGCCGATGCCGACGACGATCGTGCGGACCTCCGGGCACTGCTCGAGGATCTCCAGACCCACGGTGCCCTGGCCCGCGATGATGTCCGGGTGGTCGAAGGGGTGGATGAAGACGGCGCCCGTCTCCTCGGCGTACTCCTGGGCGGCGGCGAGCGTCTCGTCGACGACGTGCCCGTGGAGCCGGACCTCGGCTCCGTACTCGCGGGTGGCCGCCACCTTCGGAAGGGGCGCGCCCACGGGCATGAAGACCGTCGAGCGTACGCCGAGCAGCGAGGAGGCGAGTGCTACACCCTGCGCATGGTTTCCGGCACTCGCGGCCACCACGCCGGACGCCCGCTCGACGGGGCTGAGGCCGGCGATCCGCACGTACGCGCCGCGCAGCTTGAACGAACCGGTGCGCTGGAGGTTCTCGCACTTGAAGTGGACCGGTGCGCCCACGAGGGCGCTGAGATGGCGGCTGCCCTCCATCCCGGTCGTTCGGGCCACCCCGGACAGCATCTTCTGCGCCCCTCGGACGTCGTCGAGGATGAGCGGAGGAAAGGGGCCTGACGTACGGAAGGTCATGACAGCAAGTCTTGCAGCTCGGAGCGGTCGGGGCCGTCGCATCTCATGGCGGCCTGCGGTGGTGTCCACAGGTTTGTGCAGCGCTGGTACACGTTGCCCCGTGGCCGCGTACTCTGTCCCCCACCCATCCGACACTCGCACGAAGAGAGCCCCCGGCCATGCCCCCTCAGGACATGACGACTGCCGCGTCTCCTTCCGGGGGCGCGGCCCCCGGACATCCGGGAACGGACCACCTCCTCGACGCGCTCCAGCACCAGGTGGCCGTCTTCGCCCGCCGTGCCGAGCAGACCCGCCTCGGCGGTGTCGGCCAGGTCCGCAACTCGATGGACCGGGCGGCCTATCTGCTGCTCAACCGGCTCGACGTGGAAGGCCCCATGGGCGTCAAGGCGCTGGCCGCGGGCATGGGGATCGACTCCTCCACCGTGACCCGCCAGGTCGCGCCGCTCGTCGACACCGGTCTGGTCAAGCGCACCTCGCACCCGGAGGACGGGCGCGCCGTCGTGCTCCAGCTGTCGCCGCGGGGCCAGGCCCGGCTCGACGAGGTCCGCGCCTCACGGCGTGAGCTGATGTCCCAGGTGACCGACGGGTGGAGCGAGGAGGAGCGTGACACCTTCTGCGCCCTGCTGACCCGGTTCAACGGCTCGCTGGCGGCCCGGCAGGCGGCGAACCAGCCGGCGCAGGAGAACTGACCTGCGGTCCCGTCCTGTGGGCGCTCCGTTTCGGATCTACGCTTGAAGGGCGTGCACTCGTCCATCGAGGAGGCCGCCATGACACGGAAAGTCGCCGACTGCCGCAAGTACCCGAGTGTGTCGAACTGCTCCCTCACCATTTCCGGTGAGGAGGACGAAGTCGTCCGGGCCGCCGTGGAACACGCGGTCTCGGTCCATGAGCACCAGGACAGCCCCGAGATGCGTGAGCAGATCCGGGGTTCCCTGGAGGACGAGAAGGCAGCGGTCTGAGACCGCACGGTCCGCCCGGCCGGGATCTTCCGGCCGGGCGGACGCGCCGGCTGTCAGCCGAGCGCCTGCGTGAGGTCGGCCAGCAGGTCGTCGGCGTTCTCGATGCCGACGGACAGCCGGACGAGGTCGGCCGGCACCTCCAGCGGGGAACCCGCCGCCGAGGCGTGGGTCATACGGCCCGGGTGCTCCAGGAGCGATTCGACACCGCCGAGCGATTCGCCGAGCGTGAAGAGCTTGGCGCGGTTGCAGACCTCGACCGCCGCCTCCTCGCCGCCCGCGACCCGGAACGACACCATCCCGCCGAACGCCTTCATCTGCTTGGCGGCGACCTCGTGGCCCGGGTGCTCCGGGAGACCCGGGTAGAGGACCTGGGTCACCTTGGGGTGCCGGGTGAGGAGGTCGGCGACCTTGGTGGCGTTCTCGTCGTGGCGGTCCATGCGGACCGCGAGGGTCTTGATGCCGCGCAGCACCAGCCACGCGTCGAACGGCCCGGCGACCGCGCCCATCGCGTTCTGGTGGTACGCCAGTTCCTCCGCCAGCTCCGGGTCGCTGACGACGAGCGCGCCGCCGACGACGTCCGAGTGGCCGCCCATGTACTTGGTGGTGGAGTGCACCACGACGTCGGCGCCGAGCGCGAGCGGCTGCTGGAGGTAGGGGCTGGCGAAGGTGTTGTCGACGACCAGCCGGGCGCCCGCCTGCCGGGCGACTCCGGCGACGGCCGCGATGTCGGTGATGCCGAGCAGCGGGTTCGACGGGGTCTCCACCCAGATCGCCTTGGTGCGCGGGGTGAGCGCCGCCCGTACCGCGCTCACGTCCGAGGTGTCGGCGACCGAGAACTCCACGCCCCAGCGCGAGGCGACCTTCGCGAACAGCCGGAACGTGCCGCCGTAGGCGTCGTTCGGGATGACGACGTGGTCACCGGGGGTCAGCAGCGTGCGCAGGAGGCAGTCCTCCGCGGCGAGGCCCGACGCGAAGGCGAGCCCGCGGCGGCCGCCCTCCAGCGCCGCGAGGTTCTCCTCCAGCGCGGTGCGGGTGGGGTTGGCGCTGCGGCTGTACTCGTAGCCGCCGCGCAGTCCGCCTACGCCGTCCTGCTTGTACGTGGACACCTGGTAGATCGGCGGGACCACGGCGCCGGTGAGGGGATCCGCCGTGTTGCCGGCGTGGATCGCAAGGGTCTCGAAGCTGTGCTGGTCGCTCATGGGGCCCGAGCGTAGTTCGTCGGGAGGGGAGTTGAAGGCCACTCGCCGCCCGCTTACCCGTCCGGGGACAATGGACCGCATGGAGATTCTGTGGTTCCTGCTCGCCCTGTGCATGCTGGTCGCCGTCGTCGGCCCGGTCATGCTGCGGCGCCGTGGCGGTATCCGCCAGGTCGCGCCCGGTTCGCCCGACGCCGCCGACCCGGACGATTACGGCTTCGCGCGCCAGGAGGAGCTGGACGTCCGGATGCCGGGGCCCGACCAGGACCTGCTCGACGTCCTCGACGTCGTCCAGGGCACCCAGAGCTGGAAGGCCGCCTCCCAGCTGCTCGCGGGCACTCCCAAGGAGAGCGAGATCCGCTGGCAGCGGGTGCAGGCGTTCGCCGGCGCGGCCTCCCTGGAGCTGGCGCGGCGGCCCGGTGCCGGCGGCGCGTGGCTGAGGGCGTGGCGGGCCGAGGCCCCGAAGGACGCGGGGGCGGCGGCGGTGCACGCGGAGTTCCTCGTGCAGCAGGCGTGGCGCACCGGCACCGTGGGCACCGACGACTTCCGGATCATCCTGGAGGAGGCCCGTACGGTCTGCGGCGAGGCCGCCCTGCTGGCTCCGGGCGACCCCGTCCCGTACCTCGTGGAGCTCGCCGTGGCGCGTGGGCTGGGGTACTCGCACGAGCAGTTCGACCAGCTCTGGGCGAAGATCATCGACCGGGCCCCCGCACACATGGGCGCCCACATCGCCGCTCTGCACTTCTGGTGCGAGAAGTGGCACGGCTCCCGCGAGGAGGCCGACCGCTTCGCGACGACGGCCGCCGCCCGCGCCCCGCAGGGCTCGCTGCTCGCCGCGCTGCCGCTGTTCGCCGTGTACGAGCACCTCCCCGAGGTCAATCTCGTGCAGGGCTTCTACCGGGGTGCCGTCGTGACGAAGGCGGTCGAGGGCGCGATGTTCGCGGTGCACGCGGCCCGCGCCGACGACCCGGTGCTCGCGCACGTCCGGCACCTGCTGGTCCTCTTCCTCGTCCGCATGGAACGCTGGTCGGAGGCGATGCACCAGCTCGTCCACATCGACGGCCACGTGGGCGCGCTGCCCTGGACCCAGGACCCCGACCCGGCCGCCGAGTACACGGTGTACCGGGCGCTGGCCGTCGCCGGGTACGAGGCGAACGGCGGCAGTCCCGCGACACTGCTCCACTGACCCGGCACCCCCGCCCCCTCCGGATTGGACCGGCACCCCCATGGCACGACTGATCCCACTGATCCTCATAGCCCTCGCCGTCTGGTTCTGGCTCCGGGCGCGCAGGAAGACGGCCTCCTACCTGGCCTCCTACGAGTCCCCGGCGGCCACGGACCGCGAGGGTGACGAGGGGCACGGTCCCCGGTCCCCGGCGGCCTGAGGGCACGGAATCCACGGCGCCCCCGCGGCGTTGTACCGAGCAACACCGACCCCCGGAGGAGCCCCCGCATGTTCCTGACCCGCCGCACCCCGCAGCTCCCCACCCCGGAGGAGGCCCTGCGCGGCCGCTCCACCCCCGAATTCACGGTGCCGGACCGCCACACGGTCCTCGGTAACCCGCTGACGGGCCCCTACCCGCAGGGCCTGGAGGTCGCCGACTTCGCGCTGGGCTGTTTCTGGGGCGCCGAGCGCAAGTTCTGGCAGACGGAGGGCGTCTGGACGACGCTCGTCGGTTACCAGGGCGGCTACACCGAGAATCCCTCGTACGAGGAGACCTGCTCGGGCCTGACCGGCCACACGGAGGCCGTCCGTGTCGTCTTCGACCCGAAGGTCGTCAGCTACGCGGACCTGCTGAAGCTCTTCTGGGAGTCCCACAACCCGACCCAGGGCTTCCGCCAGGGCAACGACGTGGGCACGCAGTACCGCTCGGCGCTCTACCCCCACTCCCCCGAGCAGGCGGAGGCCGCCGAGGCCTCCCGTGAGGCGTACCAGCAGGTGCTGACGGGCGCCGGTTTCGGCACGATCAGCACGGAGATCCTGCCGGCCGAGGGCCGCACCTTCTGGCCTGCGGAGGCCTACCACCAGCAGTACCTCGACAAGAACCCGGACGGCTACTGCGGTATCGGCGGCACGGGCGCCACCCTGGAGTCCCCCTCCGAGACGAACTGGGGCCGCGCCTGCCCGACGGGCATCGCACCGGCGCCGACGGAGGGCTGAGCCCCACCGGCCTCCGTGATCGCGTGATCGCTACTCTGTTCCCCCGCCCGGCTGCGGGCGGGGGAACAACAGGGGTGGGACATGCGCAGAGGGATCGCCGCATTCGCGGCGGTGGCGGCCGTGGGCGCCGCGGTGGTGACGGCTCCGGCCGCACACGCCGAGGGCAGGGGCGACATCCGGATCGTCAAGACGGTCGTGAACGCGGGCGGCAGTGTGATCGTCGGCGTCAAGAACGTGAAGCGGTTCCCGATCGTCATGACGATCAAGGACAACTCGGGCGTGAAGGGCGTGGCGCACGTGTCCGCCTTCAACACGTCCAACTTGCACGGGCCGGTGTCGTACCTGGGCACGTCGTGCAGGAAGAGCAGCTCCACCACGTCCGTGTGCACCGCGACGATGGAGTTCGACCCGTCGTGGATCGACTCCTACGGGAGCGGCAACGAGGGCTGGGACGCCAATTCGGTGGCCGGGACCTGGCAGGTCAACGCCACGGTCGAGGCCAACGACAAGGACTACTGGATCTCCGACCGCATCGCCACGTTCAAGGTGAAGCGCGCGGCGACCCTGACGACGGACGCCGCTCCCGAGCCGGTGAAGAAGGGCGGCACGCTCACCGTCACCGGCAAGCTGTCCCGCGCCAACTGGACGGATCTCACGTACCACGGCTACACCAAGCAGGTGGTGAAGCTGCAGTACAAGACGCCCGGCGGCGCGTACCACACGGTCAAGACGGCGACCACGGACAGCGCGGGACGCCTCAGGGCGACCGTGAAGGCCTCCGCGTCGGGCAGCTGGCGCTGGGCGTTCCTCGGCACGACGACGACCATGAAGGTCGTCTCCACCGGTGACGCGGTCACGGTGAAGTAGGCGGCCACGCGGTGGCGTGGCCGGCCGCCTCTGCCCGCGGCGAATCTGCCGCGGGCAGAGAGCGGCGACGTGGGCGCCCGGGCAGGCCAGGAGTGGAGTGAGCGCGGCCGCACCGGCCGCCCCCCACGACCGGGAGACCCGATGTCGCCCCACCCCGCCGCCCTTCCACGCGCCGCCGACGAGGGCACCCCTCCGACGCGCTTCGACGACCACTTCGCGGCCCAGCTCCTCGCCCAGCGGATCGTGTTCCTGGGCACTTAGGTCGACGAGGTCTCCGCGAACCGGATCTGCGCGCAGCTGCTGCTCCTGCCGGGGAGATGCTGCGGATCCGGTCGCAGGTCGAGGAGGTCCTGGCCCGCCACACCCCGCACGACCCGGCGCCCCTGCCGGCCGACACCGACAGGGACAGGTTCTTCACCGCGCGCGAGGCGGTGGCGTACGGCCTCGCGGACGAGGTCCTCAGCCGACGGGTCTGGCCGCCGCCTGACCGTACGCCCCACCCACGCGTGCGGGGGTCAGGCGGCCAGCCGCACCTGGCCCATCGAGGTCCGGGACGGAGCCACACGGGAGGCCGTACCGCGGCGGGTGAGCTCTTCCTGGGCCAGGGAGAGCACGTCGGCCAGCCCGAGCCCGAGCGAACGGGCCGCCGCCGCGAGCACCTCGGACGAGGCCTCCTTGCGGCCGCGCTCGATCTCGGAGAGGTACGGCACGGAGATCTGTGCGGCCTCGGCCACGTCCTTGAGGGTCCGCCCCTGCACGAGGCGCTCGCGGCGCAGGACATCGCCGACGACGTCCCGCCACAGGGGCTCCCGCGCGGCGGGAACGGGGCGCAGAGGGATGACCCGGGCGTGGTTCGATGCGTGGCTGCTCATCGTCCGAGCCTAGGAAGGATCCGCCCGGAACGGCAGGGGAAACCCTTCCGCGCCGGGCGGATCTGCTGTCGGCAGAACGGCGGTGGCCCGGGGCGGACGCGGCCCGGGCCTCCGGTCCCGGGCCCCCGCGCGCACGGCGGAGGGGCCCGGAACCGTCCCGTGACGGCGGTCAGTTGCCGATGTTCGCCTGCGGTCCTCCGTACTGCTTGAGCAGTGCCGGGACGTCCGCGGCCGGGTCGAGCGAGTAGCCGTAGTGGTCGCCCGGCTTGAACGTCGTCCCGTTCGTCTGCTGCTTGCCGGTGCAGGAGACGCAGATGCTGCCGGTCTGGGTCAGGGACGCGGCGGTGGTGTCGATGGTGTACGGGTTCGCGACGCTCTGGTAGTAGCTGTTCTCGATGACGGTCTTCGAGGCGCCGCGCGACAGGTTGCCGTACGACGTCACGTTCTGCAGGTAGTTGTTGTAGAGGTGCGCGAAGGCGACGTTGTCGATGCTGGGGTTGCGCTGGTTGGTGTCGTGGATCCAGTTGTGGTGGATGGTCATCCGGGCGGTGACGTTGTCCGTCCAGCCGATGCCGAAGGCCTTGTTCTGCTCGCCCATGACGTTCCAGGAGACGGTGAGGTAGCTGGTGTCCTTGCGGCTGTCGATGAGCCCGTCGTTCATCCGCTCGATGCGGTTGTGGTCGATCCAGATGTGGTCGGCGGTGTCCATCTGGATGCCGTCGTAGTCGTAGTCCTTGTCGTCCGGGTCGTCCTCGGTCATCCGGGTGTCACGGATGGTGAGGTTGCGGATGACGACGTTGTGGATCCCGGTGCCGAGGAAGAAGCCGCCACCGACGATCTGGCCGGAGGTGCCCGTGCCGATGATCGTCTTGTCGGACTTCACCGGTATCTCGTGCCCGTACGGGGTGACCGTGATCGCGGCCGCGACCTTGATGACGTAGGGCTCGGACGCGGTGGCGTACGTCACCAGGTCGGTGTAGTTCGTGACGGTGACGGTCCGGCCCGCCGCACCGCCCGTGGTGCCGCCGCCGGTGGAGGCGAAGCCGTCGGCCTTGTCGGACCAGGCACGCCCCGCGGAGACCGGCTTGAAGGTCCACTGCTTGTTGCTGTTGGCGGTGCAGGTCTCCTGGATGACGGCCGCGCCACTCGCCGTCGAGGCGTCCTTGTCACTCATGCAGAGACCGCTGTTGACGTTGACGATCTGATACGAGTCCGTCCCGCTCGCCGCCAACGTCCACTGCTGGTTCGCCTGACCCGCACACCCCCACTGCTGGAGCCGCGTCCCGCTCACCTTCGAGTGGTCGGGCACGTCGACGCACTTGCCGCTCTGCCTGTTCACCAGCCGGTACTTCCCGGCCCCGTCGGCCGTCAGCGTGAACTGCTGCCACGCCGCACCCTCCGTACACCCCCACTGCTGCAACAGGGCACCGTTCGCCGTCGACGCCGCCGGGACATCCACGCACTTGCCGCTCTTCTTCACCACCAACTGGTACACACCCCCCGCCGCCGGCACCGTCGCCGCACCCGCAGGAGACGCCAGCCCACCGGCCAGCACCCCTCCGGCAGCGAGCACCAGTGCTGTCAGCAGGGCGCCGAGCCCCTTCGTCCGCTTCCTGTGTCCACTCATGCCAGGTTCCTCGTCTCTTCCGTGTCGGGTGTCGTGGGCCGTGCGTCCGCTCATCGGACGGGGTTCCAGCCGTCGGAGCCGGCCAGGTACTTCTGCGGGGTGTGGTCGGCGGCCTGCGCGTCCGTCAGCTGCGGCCGGTTGCCGTTGACCGTGGCTCCGGCGCCGGTGTTGCGGTACTCGGAGAACCGGGCGTTCTTCCAGGAGTTGGTGGACATGTCCGTCCACGGCTGGGCGGTCGCCAGGGCCGAGGACAGGGAGCTCTCGCGGTAGAGCACCTGGGCGTTCGCCCTCCAGGGCCGTCCCAGCTGGGTGGTGTTGCCGACGGCACCGGTGATGGTGGACCGGTAGAACAGGAAGCCGTACTTCTTGTCCGCGGCGGTGCTCGCGGCGGTGATCGGACCGCCGGTGGTGCGCCGCTCGTGGATGGCGCAGGCGTGGAAGACGGCGGTGCCACCGCCGTAGATGAAGTCCACGGTGCCCTCGATCCGGGAGTCCACGACGTACGCCCGGGCCCGGTCGTTCAGCAGGAAGGTGTCCTGGTCGCCGAGCAGTCTGACGTCGTCGAGGACCGTGCGGTCGGCGTCGAGGTAGAGGGCGAGGGCCTGGTCACCGGTGTCGGAGCTGTTCTCGTCGAAGTCGTTCGTCATCGTCAGGTTCTCGGCGGTGAAGTCATGGCCGAGGGCGACGACGGTGGCCGAGCCGGCGGTGCCGTAGTCACCCGCGTTGCGGTTCCCGATGATCACGACGTCGTCGGACGAGTCGCCCGTGCCCTTCAAGGTGATGTAGGGCTTGTCGGCGGGGATGCTGACCTGCTCCCGGTAGGTCCCGGGTTTGACGGTGATCGTGACCCGGCTCGCGTTCCCGCTGCCGACGGCGTTCACGGCCGCCTGGACGGTGGTGTACGTGCCCGTGCCGTCGGAGGCGACGGTGGTGGGGGCGGTGGACCCCACCGGTCTGAAGGTCCACTGCTTGTTGCTGTTGGCGGTGCAGGTCTCCTGGATGACGGCCGCGCCACTCGCCGTCGACGCGTCCTTGTCGCTCATGCAGAGACCGCTGTTGACGTTGACGATCTGATACGAGTCCGTCCCGCTCGCCGCCAACGTCCACTGCTGGTTCGCCTGACCCGCACACCCCCACTGCTGGAGCCGCGTCCCGCTCACCTTCGAGTGGTCGGGCACGTCGACGCACTTGCCGCTCTGCCTGTTCACCAGCCGGTACTTCCCGGCCCCGTCGGCCGTCAGCGTGAACTGCTGCCACGCCGCACCCTCCGTACAGCCCCACTGCTGGAGCAGCGCGCCGTTCGCCGTCGACGCCGCCGGGACATCCACGCACTTGCCGCTCTTCTTCACCACCAACTGGTACACACCGCCCGCCGCCGGCAGCGTCGCCGCACCGGCGGGCGTCACCAGGCCACCGGCCAGCACGCCCCCCACCACGGTCGCGACGGCCACGGCACGTCTCCTTCTGTTCGGTTTCTCGGTCATCGTTCGCTCCTTCGGATGGGTCGGCAGGTGCGGCTTGTGAGCCGCAGTGCTCAGGTAGATGCGTGGGGCGGGTGAGGATGACAGAAATCCGGAAGAAACTTTTCCGGGCCCCCGGGCGAGCACCCCTGTGCCGGATGCGGCAGGAGTGGCGTACGGGGATGGGCCGGCAACTTCTTTACGGGCCCCCTCTGTTGTGCCACGATGCGTGCCTCCGGACTCCGGGCCGGTGGACCCGTCTCCACGGTGACGCCGGTGACCGGCCCCGAAGCGAGTGAGGAGCCGAGACGGGATGACGGACAGCGGGACCGGCCGCGCGGTGCGCGACACCGCGGTGCTGGTGGGTGAGGCCCGTCGCGGCGACACGGCCGCCCTGGAGGAACTGCTCTCCGCGCACCTGCCGTTGGTATACGGGATCGTCGGGCGGGCCCTCAACGGCCATACCGACGTGGACGACCTGGTGCAGGAGGTGATGCTGCGGATCGTCCGCGGGCTGCCGTCCCTGCGCGAGCCCGAGCGGTTCCGCTCGTGGGCGGTGTCCATCGCCTACCGGGAGATCCAGCAGCACCAGCGGCGCACGGCCCGCGACCGGTTCCGCGGACACGAGGTGGAGGAGGTCGCCGACCCCCTCACCGACTTCGCCGAGCGCACCGTCGCCGAGCTCGAACTCACCGGCCAGCGCCGCGACCTGGCGCGTGCCGCCCGATGGCTGGACGCCGACGACCGGCGCCTGCTCGCCCTGTGGTGGGAGGAGGAGTCCGGGCGTATCGGCCGGGCCGACGTGGCCGGCGCCCTCGGGCTGAGCGCCCGGCACACCGCGGTCCGGGTGCGGCGCATGAAGCTGCGGCTGGAGGAGGCCCGTACGGTCGTCGGCGCCCTGGCGGCCGATCCCCGCTGCCCGGGGCTGGCCGATGCCGCGCACGGCTGGGACGGCGGCACGGGCGCGCTCTGGCGCAAGCGGCTGACCCGTCATGTCCGCGGCTGCCCGCAGTGCGGTGCGCGGGGGGCCGGCCTGGTCGCCCCGGAGAAGCTGCTGCCCGGGCTCGGCCTGCTGCCGGTGCCCGGAGGGCTGGCGGACGGGGTACGTCACACCGTGGAGGCGTCGTCGCTGCTCGGGCAGTCGGCCACCGGCGGGATCCGCGACCTCCTGCACCATGTCACGGCCACGTCGGTCACGGCGTCGGCCGCCGTGCTCGCCGTCGTCGTCGGTGGGCTGACCTACCCCGTGTGGCACTCCCCCGCCCCCTCCCCGCGCGCGGCGCCGCCCGCCGCGAGCCGCCCCGCGCAGCCGGTGCCGACGGTGTCCGCCCCGCCCTCCCGGACGCCTGCCGCCTCGGCCTCGCCGTCCGCCGTCCCGTCCCCGGAGGCCGCCGTCGTGCGGCGGGCGGGTGCGGCGATCGGCGTGACCGGGGCGGACATCTATCTCGCGCCCGACGGATCGGACGACGGGGACGGCAGCCGCGCCCGCCCGTACGCGACCCTCGGCAAGGCGGTGTCCGCGGTCCGCCCCGGGCAGGTGATCGCGATGCGCGGCGGCACCTACCGCCCCGCCGAGGGGGCGTCCCTCACCACCGACGGCACGGCGGGCAGAAGGATCACGCTCAGCAACTACCAGGGGGAGCAGCCGGTCATCGACGCCTCCGGGCTGCCGGCCACGACCTGGGCGGTCACCCAGCAGGCGGACCACTGGACGGTGCAGGGGCTGGAGATCCGCGGCTCGGCGAGTCACGCGTACGTCTGCCGGGGCTGCCGGGACACCGTCTTCCGCGGTCTGTCCCTGCACGACAACGCGGAGTCCGGGCTCACCCTGCGCGACGCCGGCACGGAGGGCAACACCGTGCTGGACAGCGACTTCTACGCCAACGGCCCCGGGCCGGCCGGCGGGGTCGGCCTGGCGGTCAAGTTCGGCTCGGGCGGCGGGAACACGATCCGCGGCTGCCGCGCGTTCGGCAACGGGGCCGACGGGATCGATCTCGGCGGCTTCACCAGCCCGGTGACGGTGAGCGGCTCCTGGTCCTACCGCAACGGCAACGGTTTCACCCTCGGCGGCGGCCACACCTCCGCCTCCGTCGCCCATGTGCTCACCGACGACGCGGCCTGGGACAACGCGGGGCTCGGCTTCAACGACGAGGGGAACCCGGGCGCGATCCGTCTGACCCGTAACACCGCCTTCCGCAACGGCACGGGCTTCTACCTGGCCACCGCCGCCGCCGTGCTGAGCTCCAACGCGGCGGTGGACAGCGGCGACGGGAAGGACACGGTGCTCTCGGACGCCTCCCGGTCCGACGGCAACAGCTGGGACGGGGGCGGCGGCGCGACGGAGTTCACCACCACCGACCCGTCCACCGCCGAGGCCGGGCGCGCGGTGGACGCCACCCTGCCCCGGACCGCCTTCCTGACCCCGTCCGGCACCGCGCCGGGCGCCCGTATGACGCCCGTGGGTGAGACATCCTGAGGGGCGCCGGCACGAGAGGACTCCGTATGACGGCAGACGACCATGGCTCCGTCCCGTGGGACCGCCCCTGGTTCGCCGCGAACGAGGTGCTCGCGTTCGTCCTGGAACTGGTCGCGATCGGCGCCCTGGCCCGGTGGGGCTTCACGGCCCCGGAGGGTGTGGCGGCGTCGGTGGCGCTCGGGATCGGGGCACCCGCGGCGGCCGTCGTGCTGTGGGGCCTGCTCGCCGCACCCCGCGCCCGGTTCCCGCTGCCGCTCGCGGGCGTACTGGCCGTGAAGACCGTGGTCCTCGGCGGCGGCGCGGCGGCGGTGTACGGGACGGGGCACCCGGTGGCGGCCGTGGTCCTGGCCGCGGTGACGGTGGTGAACACGGGCTGCGCGGAGTACCACCGGCGCCGGTAGCGCCTGCCGGAGGCGCTCGGGACGCGGCGCGGGGGCGGCGAGCACCGGCCCCCGCGCTGCGGCACCGTCAGATCAGGCCCTGGGCCAGCATCGCGTCCGCGACGATCTCGAAGCCCGCGATGTTCGCACCCACCACGTAGTTGCCCGGGCTTCCGTACTTCTCCGCCGTGATGTGGCAGGAGTCGTGGATGTGCCGCATGATCTGCGCGAGGCGCTCCTCCGTGTGGGCGAAGGTCCAGGAGTCGCGGGAGGCGTTCTGCTGCATCTCCAGCGCGCTGGTGGCCACTCCGCCCGCGTTGGCCGCCTTGCCGGGGGCGAAGGCGACACCCGCCTCCTGGAAGACGTGGACGGCCTCCGGGGTGGTGGGCATGTTGGCGCCCTCGGCGACCGCCTTCACCCCGTTGCGTACGAGCGCGAGGGCGTCGGCCTCGTGGAGTTCGTTCTGGGTGGCGCAGGGCAGGGCCACGTCCACGGGGACGCTCCAGACGCCCGCGCCCTCGACGTACCGCACGTGGTCGCCGCGCCGCTCGGCGTACTCGGAGATCCGGCCGCGGCCGTTCTCCTTGATCTCCTTGAGCAGGTCGAGGTCGATGCCCTTCTCGTCCACGACGTAACCGCCGGAGTCGGAGCAGGTCACGACGGTCGCACCGAGTTGCTGGGCCTTCTCGATCGCGTAGATGGCCACGTTGCCGGAGCCGGACACCGCGATGCGCTGGCCGTCGAGGGACTCGCCGCGCACGCGCAGCATCTCGGCGGTGAACAGGACGCAGCCGTAGCCTGTCGCCTCGGTGCGCGCCTGGGCGCCGCCCCAGCCGAGGCCCTTCCCGGTGAGCACACCGGACTCGTAGCGGTTGGTGATCCGCTTGTACTGGCCGAAGAGGTAGCCGATCTCCCGGCCGCCGACGCCGATGTCACCGGCGGGGACGTCGGTGTACTCGCCCAGGTGGCGGTGGAGTTCGGTCATGAAGGACTGGCAGAAGCGCATGACCTCGGCGTCGGACCGTCCCTTGGGGTCGAAGTCCGCGCCGCCCTTGCCGCCGCCGATCGGCATGCCGGTGAGGGCGTTCTTGAAGATCTGCTCGAAGCCGAGGAACTTCACGATGCCGAGGTTGACCGAGGGGTGGAAGCGCAGCCCGCCCTTGTAGGGGCCGAGCGAGCTGGAGAACTCGACGCGGAAGCCGCGGTTGACGTGGATGTCGCCGGCGTCGTCCGACCACGGCACCCGGAAGATGAGCTGGCGTTCGGGCTCGCAGACCCGCTCGATGATGCGGGCGTCGACGAGTTCCGGTCGCCGCGCCAGCACGGGGCCGAGCGTTTCGAGGACCTCCCGCACCGCCTGGTGGAACTCGCCCTCGCCCTGGTTACGCCGCAGGATCTCCGCGTAGAGGGGTTCGATGACGCGGTTCCCGGCGGTGCGCGGGGTCAGGGTTTCGGAACTGGCCGGCATCTGATCAAGACCTTCCGTGGGTGGGCTCGTGCGCGCTCGGCGCCGCCTGTCCCCGGAGGCGCCTACGGCCGTGCGGGCCGTTGCACCCGGCAAGTCTCGCAGCGCGACCCGGCGCGGCCCGGGCGACATCCACGGAACGGACGGGGTTGTTCGCCCCGGTAGGGGCCCTTCTGCACCCGTACGCCTGTCGGCGGGGGGCCGTACGGCGCCCGCGTCACGGGGCCGTACGGGTGGCGAACCTCACAGCCGGAGGAGGACGGCCGTGAGGTTCGCGCCGCCGCGGATTCAGGCCGCCGCGTTCTCCGTCACCGTGACCTTCCCCTTGCGGATGGTCGCCACCCGGGGTGCCTTGCGGGCGAGGGAGCTGTCGTGGGTGACCATCACGAAGGTCAGTCCGTGCTCCTTCCACAGTCCGTCGAGCAGTTCCATGATCTCGTCGCGCATGGACTCGTCGAGGTTGCCGGTCGGTTCGTCGGCGAGCAGCACCTTCGGCCGCTTCACCAGGGCCCTGGCGATCGCGACACGCTGCTGCTGGCCGCCGGACATCTCGCTCGGCAGGTGGGTGGGCCGGTCGCCGAGGCCCACCGACTCCAGGGCCTCCGCCGCCCGTTCGCGACGGGCCTTCGCTCCGATACCGAGGGGGACGAGCGCCGTCTCGACGTTCTCCTGGGCGGTGAGCGTCGGGATCAGGTTGAAGCTCTGGAAGACGAATCCGATGGACTCGGCCCGGACCTTGGTCAGCCGGGACTCGGGGAGCCTGGCCAGGTCGACGCCGTCGAGCTCGATGGTGCCGGAGGTCGGCCGGTCCAGCCCGCCGAGCATCTGGAGGAGCGTGGACTTGCCTCCGCCGGTCGGCCCCTGGATGACGAGCCGTCCGCCGTCCTCGATGGTCAGATCGACGCCGGCGAGCGCGTCGACGGGGTTCTTGCCGCGCATGTAGCGCTTGGTGACGCCCTTGAGCTGGTACACGTGTGGACTCCTGCTGTACGTACGGGAGGGGTGGGGCGGGGCGGTGTTACGCGACGCGGCGCAGCGCGTCGGCCGGCCGCAGCCGCGATGCCCGCCAGCCGCCGAAGGCTCCCGCGATCAGTCCGCCCGCCACGGCCAGGCCGACGGCGACGAGGATCGTGGTGAGGGAGACCGGGGCGGTCAGCGCGATGTCGAGGGTCTTGGACGCGGTCTGCCGGCCGGGGCCGCCGCCGCCCATCGGGCCGCCGCCCATGCCGCCGCCTCCCATGCCGCCGCCTCCGCCGGTGGAGCCGAGCTGGGCGCTGAGGGTGGGGCTGACGGCCGTCACGGCGTAGGCGCCGGCGAGGCCGACGGCGATGCCGAGGACACCGCCCATCAGGCCGTTGACGAGGGCTTCGCCGACGACCTGGCGGGTGACGCGCCCGCTCTTCCAGCCGAGGGCCTTGAGGGTGCCGAACTCCCGCACGCGGCGGCTGACGGCGGAGGAGGTGAGCAGTCCGGCGACGAGGAACGCGGCGGCCAGGACGGCGATGGAGAGCCACTTGCCGACGCTGGAGGCCAGGTCGGAGGCGGTGGAGAGGGAGCCGGAGACCGTGTCGGCGAGGTCGGCGGAGGTGGTGACCGTCGTGCCCGAGATGTTCTTCTGGATGGCGGCCTTGACGGTGTCGATCTGCTGGGAGTCCGCGGCCTTCACGTAGACCGTGGTGACCTTGTCCTTGGAGTCGGCGACGGTCTGCGCCTGCTTCAGCGGGATGTAGACGTTGGCGGCCGCGTCACCGCTGTCGGCCGTGGAGACGCCCACGATCGTGTAAGCGGTGCCGGAGATGGTCACGGTCTTGTCGACCGCGAGCGACTTCTCCTTGGCGTAGGCGGAGTCGACGACCGCGACCTTGGCGTCCGTCTCGGCCGCCTTGAACGTACGGCCCTTGGTGATCTTGGAGGAGGTCAGCGGGCCGAGGTCCTGCTGGGTGACGTCGGTGCCGTAGACGGTGAAGGAGTTGACGTCGAAGGAGGCTCCGCCGCCCTCGACCCGGCCCTGCGGCTGGCCGCTGCCGCCCTGGCCGCCGCCCGGGCCGCCCTGCCCGCTCTGCCCCGAGCTCTCGTCCTGCTTGAACTCGCCGCGCTTGAACTGCCCGTCGACCTTCATGACCGTCAGGCTCAGTCCGCCGACGGCGTCCGCGACGCCGTCCTGCTCGCCCACCTTGCCGACGGTGCTGGAGGCCAGCGTCTGGAAGCCCTGGACCATGACCCGGTCCGTGCTCTGGGTCGCGTCCTCGTCGTCCTTGGCGTCGAACTCGAACCGGGGACGTTCGGTGCCTCCCGAGCCCTGGGCGGCGGCGGCCTTGGTCACCGTCATGTCCGTGCCGAGGCCGTACAGCGATTCGAGGACCTTGTCCTGGGCCTTGCTCATGCCCGAGGAGACGGAGCTGACGATGATGACGAGCGCAATGCCGAGGGCGAGCCCCGAGGCGACGACGAGCGCCGCCTTTCTGCGGCGGCGCAGCTCGCGCCGGAGGTAGGTGAAGAACATGGCGTGAAGCTATGGACCGGGTGTGATGAGGAGTTAAGGGCCCGATGAGAGCCGCATGAGAACCCTGGCGCCCCGCACACGCCGAAGGCGGCGGCACCCGGGGGAATCCGGGTGCCGCCGCCTTCGGAGGGGGAAAGGGCGGGGATCAGGCGGCGGAACCCGCCGTCCACTCCGACCAGTTCATGTTCCAGCCGTTGAGGCCGTTGTCGGGGGCGATGGTCTTGTCCGGGGAGTTCGTGACCACGACCACGTCGCCGATCAGGGAGTTGTCGTACAGCCAGGCGGCAGGGGTGCCGGAGTCACCGGCGCCCTTCGTGTCGGACAGGCCGACACAGCCGTGGCTGGTGTTCGCGCTGCCGAAGATCGACTTGGCGCCCCAGTAGTTGCCGTGGATGAACGTGCCCGACGTGGACAGCCGCATGGCGTGCGGGACGTCCTTGATGTCGTACTCGCCCTTGCCGTCGTCGTCCGTGAAGCCGACCGTCGAACCGTCCATGCGGGTCTCCTTGAATTTCTCGGAGATCACCATCTGGCCGTTGTACGTCGGGTTGTCGGCGGAGCCGGCGGAGATCGGGATGGTCTTCACGGTCTTGCCGTCCCGGGTGACCGTCATGGTGTGCGACTTGGCGTCCACGGTCGAGACCTGGTTGCGGCCGACCTTGAAGGTGACCGTCTTCTGCTGCACACCGACGACGCCGTCGGCGCCCTCGACGCCGTCGAGGGCCAGCTTCAGCGTGACGGTGGAGCCGCCCTGCCAGTAGTCCTCGGGGCGCAGGTCCAGGCGCTGGTTGTTGAACCAGTGGCCGACGACTTCCTGGCCGCTGCTCGACGTCACCTTGATGCCGTCCTGGACGGCCTTCTTGTTGGTGATCGCCTTGTTGAAGTTGATCGAGACCGGCATGCCGACGCCGACGGTGGAACCGTCCTCGGGCGTGAAGTTCCCGATGAAGCTGTTCTCGGGCGAGACCGTGGTGAAGGAGCTGTTGGCGTGCGCCTCACGGTCCTTGGAGTCGGTCGCCGTGGCGCTGATCTTGTACGTCGTCGAGCGCTCGAGCTGGCCGCCGGGCTTCCAGCTGGACCCGTCGGCGGCGAGGGAGCCCTCGACGGCGTCGCCTTCGGCCGTGGTCATGGTGACCTCGGTCAGCTTGCCCTTCGCGACGGTGACCATCGCGGCGTTGTTGATGCTCGCGTTGGTCGCCCCGTTCTTCGGCGCGATCGTTATCTGCGCCTCGGAGGTGTCCTTGGCCGCGGCCTCGTCGACCTGCGCCTGTGACGTCTTCGAGCTGTCGGCGCTCGCGCCGGTGCTTCCGCCGTCGTCGCTGCAGGCCGAAAGCACCAGTACACCGCCGAGCAGTGCGGACGCGGCCATGAGGCCCTTGCGCCGCTTGCTGTCCGTGATCACACGCTTCTCCATCGTTGCCGATTCCCCAAGATCCCCGGACAGGGTCGCCCGACGGCGATGCCCCGTCAATGTTCCAAGAACACCGTGGCCGGGTCTTCCGTTCCACATCCACCGGAGATGTGGGGAACACCACTCATCGACGCACCCGGGACCGCGGCGGTTCCCGCCACCTGTGAGGAGCGTCCCGCGGGCGTCAGCGTTCCGTATGTCCGCCGCCTTCTTCGTCGTCCGTCTCATTGTCCTCGATCCCGTAGTACGCCTCGTCCCCGTCCTCTCCGGCGGCCCAGTCCTCGGCCTCGGGGTCGTAGTCGATCGTCTCGCTGCTCCAGGAGGCCTGGGCGAGCTCGACCCCGGGCACCTGGCCGACCAGATCGAACGGGTCGATCAGCGAGGCGAGGGCTTCCGCTGCGTCTTCCCTGACGGTCTCCTCGGCATGCGTACGTTCCTCGGCGGACTCGTCGGCGGCCGCGCCGGAGGCGGTGAAATCGGCCGCGATGCTCTCCAGGGCGGTTCCGGTCAGGGCGTCCGCGTCGCTGATCTCCAGGACCAACTCCACGCGAAGCCGAACAAATGAGGGTGTCTGCGAAGTGCTCATACGCCGGAGCGTAAGGCTCCCCGGACCCGCGGCTTTCCTCCGACCCGCTGCTTTGCTTAGCATCGGCCCACGGGGCTAACTGATGGTTGTCGCAAGGGGATCGATTCTGTGTCCATCGCTCGTCGCACGCTGCTGACCACCACGGCAGCAGGCACCCTGCTCTGCGCTCTCTGGTTCGTCCCCTCCGCCAACGCGACCGGCGAGGCGGACACGCAGAGTGGTTCCACCGGCACCTCCGCCGGCACCTTCACCGGCACCTCCACCGGTTCCTCCACCGGGATCCGGCAGGCCTCGGCCACGGGGGATCCCACCTCGCAGGACACGCTGGCCGACACCGGTACGGGCATCGACACGACCCCGTATCTGATCGGTGGGACGGCGTCGCTCTGCGTCGGCGCGGGGTTCGTCGCGTACTCCGTACGCCGGGGCGGCATGACGGCCCAGGGCGTCTGAGGCCGCACGGCCGCCGCGGCCCGTATCACCGGGACGCGGCGGCCCTCATGACTCAGGCCAGCGGGCCGGTCACCGCCTCCACCACCGCGACCAGCTTCCCCTCCCGCACGAAGGCGTCGGCGGCGGCCAGGTCCGGGGCGAGGAAGCGGTCCGGGCCGGGCCCCTGGACACCGGCGTCCCGCAGCGCCTCGATGACGGCGAGCGACGCGGGCCCGGGGGTCAGCCCCTCGGCGGCGCGGAGCTCCACGGCGCGCGTGGCGGCGTACAGCTCCACCGCCACGATCCGCGCGAGACCGGTGACGGCCGTACGGAGCTTCCGGGCGGCCGACCAGCCCATCGAGACGTGGTCCTCCTGCATCGCGGAGGACGGGATCGAGTCGACGGACGCCGGGACGGCGAGCCGCTTCAGCTCGCTGACCAGGGCCGCCTGCGTGTACTGGGCGATCATCAGCCCCGAGTCGACCCCGGCGTCGTCGGCGAGGAACGGCGGCAGCCCGTGCGAGCGGTTCTTGTCCAGCAGCCGGTCCGTGCGGCGCTCGGTGATCGATCCGAGGTCCGCGGCGACGATCGCCAGGAAGTCGAGGACGTACGCGACGGGCGCGCCGTGGAAGTTGCCGTTGGACTCGACCCGGCCGTCGCTCAGGACGACCGGGTTGTCGACGGCGGAGGCCAGTTCACGGTCGGCGACGAGCCGCCCGTGGGCGAGCGTGTCGCGCCCCGCACCGTTGACCTGGGGGGCGCAGCGCACGGAGTAGGCGTCCTGGACCCGGGGGGCGTCGTCCTGATGGTGGCCGGTGAGGCCCGACCCGGCGAGGACCCGCAGCATGTTCGCGGCGGAGGCGCCCTGGCCCGGGTGCGGGCGGATGGCGTGCAGTTCCGGGGCGAGGACCCGGTCCGTGCCCAGGAGGGCCTCCAGGGAGAGCGCGGCGGTGATGTCCGCGCCGGTGTAGAGGTTCTCCAGGTCCGCCAGGGCCATCACGAGCATGCCCAGCATGCCGTCGGTGCCGTTGAGGAGGGCGAGGCCCTCCTTCTCGCGCAGTTCGACGGGGGTGATGCCGTGGGCGGCGAGGAGCTCACCGGCGGGGCGCACGGTGCCGTCGGGGCCCTCCGCGTCGCCCTCGCCCATGAGGGTCAGGGCGCAGTGCGAGAGCGGGGCGAGGTCGCCGGAGCAGCCGAGCGAGCCGTATTCGTGGACGACGGGGGTGATGCCCGCGTTGAGCACGTCGGCCATGGTCTGCGCGACCTCGGGGCGTACGCCGGTGTGGCCGGAGGCCAGCGTCTTCAGCCGCAGGAACATCAGCGCCCGGACGACCTCGCGCTCGACGTGGGGGCCCATGCCGGCCGCGTGCGACCGGACGATGTTGCGCTGCAGCTGCGCCCGCAGGCCGGGGCCGATGTGCCGGCTGGCGAGGGCGCCGAAGCCGGTGGAGACGCCGTAGACCGGCTCGGGCTTGGCGGCGAGGGCCTCGACGGTCTCGCGGGCGGCGGCGAGCGCCTCGACCGCGGCTGCGGAGAGCTCCACCCGGGCGCCCCGGCGGGCCACGGCGATGACGTCCTCGGCGGTGGTACCGGACGTCCCCACCACGACTGTATGCATATTCATATTCAGAAGCCTACGGACTGAAACCCGCCATGTCACCAGTGGTCGTGCGGTTGACCCCTTACCGATCGCCGCCGGGCGGGTTGCCGCGCAGCCTGCGGCGGTCGTGGGGGGACCTGGGCGGGGAGTCGGCGAGCCGGATCACGTCACCGTCGCGCCCCGCGACCACCGGCCGCCGGGAGTGCGCCGCCTTCGCCTGGTACTGGGCGGCGTCCGCCAGGCGGAAGAGCCGGCGCGCCGAGTGGACCGGCCCGATGTCGTCCCCCGTGGACGCGACACCGCAGGCGACCCCGTCGCCGAGCTCCAGGGCCACGGCGCGGGCGCAGAGCTCCTCGGAGACCCCGACCACGTCGTCCGCCGAGGGCCCGACGGTCAGCAGGCAGAACTCGTCCCCGCCCAGACGCGCGGACAGCGCCCCCGGGAGCATCGCGCCGCAGAGCGAGAGCACCGAGCCGAAACGTTCCAGCAGCCGGTCGCCGAACGCGTGGCCGTGCGTGTCGTTGACCGCCTTGAGTCCGTTCAGATCGCAGACGACCAGGCTGACCACGGCACCCTCGGAACGGTGCAGGTCCACCGCCTCGTCGAGCCGGAGGTCGACGGCCCTGCGGTTGGCGAGGCCGGTCAGCGGGTCCGTGAAGGCCAGCGTGCGGACCTCCTCCAGCCGCTCGGTCTGCGCGATCCCCGCCGCGGCGACGGCGGCCAGCACGGTGGCGAAGTCCGCGTCGTCCCGGTCGAACACCGGGGCCCCCGCCGGACGGGCCACGTACAGCTCGCCCCAGGCGCGCCCGTGCAGCACGATCGGCGCCACCACACAGCAGCCCCGCCCGCGGCGGCGCAGCGCGGCGACCCGCTGGTGGCAGTAGGGGCGGGCCCCCCGGGCCGGGCCGCCGGCGCCCGGACCGCCGTCGGCGGTCTCCACCCAGGCGTCGGGCTCACCCCCGCCCGCCCAGCGCTCGTGGAGGAATTCGGTGATCTCCGGGAACTGGTGCACGGGGTAGGACTCGCTCTCGGGGAACTCCTCCTCGCCCTCGGCCCGCTCCCCCACGTTCACCAGCACGCGCAGCCTGCCCTGCTCCCGCTCCCACACGGAGAGGGCGGCGAAGCTGCCGCCCAGCGCCTGGCACGCCCCCACCGCGGCGGCACGCCAGGACTCACGTGCGGTGTAGGCCGCCGCCATCGTCTGTGCCAGCCCAACCACTGCGCGCAGGCGCGCATCATCACCGCCCATTGCCCCACCTTAGGTAGCTTTACCCGTATATGAGCAGTTGGCGGCGCTGATGATCTTCAGAACGTCTTCCTGCTCATTCCCCGGGCCAGCTGGGCTTCCGCTTCTCGTTGAACGCGGCCACCCCCTCGGCACGGTCCCCGGAGAAGGCCACGGAGCGCCACGCGGCGTCCTCCACCTCGAGCCCGGCCCGCAGATCGAGCCCCTGGCCCAGCCTCAGCGCCCGCTTGGCGGCCCGGAGCCCCACCGGGGAGTTCGCCGCGATACGGCCGCCGAGGGCCAGTGCCTCCTCCCGGTCCCGGCCCGCCTCGACCAGCTCGTCGACCAGGCCCAGCTCGCGCGCCTCGGCCGCCTCCACCCTCCGGGCGGTGAAGACCAGCTCGGCGGCGCGCGCCGCGCCGACCCTCCGGGGCAGCAGCTGCGTACCGCCTCCGCCCGGGATGACGCCGACGGACACCTCGGGCAGGCCGACCACGGCCGTGCGGTCGGCCACGATCACGTCACAGGCCAGCGCGAGCTCGAAGCCACCGCCGAGGGCGAAGCCGTGCACGGCGGCGACGACCGGCATCGGCAGCTCCAGCACCCCGGTGTACGCGGCCCTGGCCGTGGGCCGCTGCCGGACGAGCTCGGCGTCGGTGAAGGAGTTCCGCTCCTTGAGGTCCGCGCCCACGCAGAAGGCCCGCTCGTGGCTGGACGTGAGCACGGTGGCCCGTACGCCCTGGTCGGCTCCGAGCGCGGCGCAGGCCTCGGCGATGGAGACCGCCATGGCGGTGCTCACGGCGTTCATCGCCTTCGGGCGGTCGAGCACCAGCTCGGCCACGTGCTCCCGGCCCTCGTGCCGCCGTACGACGACGAACTCCCCGAACCTCTGCTCCGACGTGACACCCATGACTGCACCCCTGACGGTTAACGAGCGTTACCGGGATCCTAGGCAGTCGGGTGAGCGGGCCTCAACGGCCCCCGGCGGGGCGCGGTGACGTGCCCCGCCCACCGCGTCAGGCCGACGGCTTGCCGCGCCGGGCCAGGAGCCACGGCTCCACCACGCCCAGCCCGCGCACCGGCCGCTGCCACATCGGCTGCAGCCCGAAGCGGTACGTCGGCAGAGGGGGCTCCGCGTCATCCGGTCGGCCCTCCTTCTCCGCGAGCCGGGCGCGCTCGGCCGCCGCGGCGACCTCCTCGGCCGCCTGCGTCTCGGAGGCGGGGGCGTCGCCGTTCCTGATCAGCTCCTCGGCGAAGGCGCCGTCCACCAGCACCGCGTCCTTCGGCGCTATCGACGTGAGCCGGCTGGCCAGGTTCACCGTCGTGCCGAAGACGTCGCCCATGCGCGTGGTGACCGTGCCGAAGGCGATGCCGACGCGCAGCGCGGGCATGGTCGTGTCCTGGGCCATCGCCTCGACCAGCCGGAGCGCTATCTCGCCCGCCGTGCCCGCGTCGTCCGCGGCGAAGAGCACCTCGTCACCGAGGGTCTTGATGAGCCGTCCCCCGTGGGCGGCAACCAGGTCGGCGGAAGTCGTCTCGAAGGCCTCGACCAGCTCGCCGAGCTCCTCCTCCTCCAGCCGCCGGGTCAGCCGGGTGAAGCCGACGAGGTCGGCGAAGCCCACGGCGAGCCGCCGGTCGACCATCTCCTCGTCGTCCCCGGTCTGCACGACCCGGCCCGTCGCGGCGGCCAGCTGGCGCCGCCACACGTACACCAGGAACTCCTGCAGCTCCGGCAGGAGCAGCTCGATCAGCGGATACGTGACCTCGGTGCGGGTCATGCCCGGCTCGGGAGGCTCGGTCAGCCCTGCCAGGAAGGAGTCGATCTGCCACTCCGCGAGCCGGGCGGTGGTCTGTCCGGTGGACCGGGCCACCTGGATCGCCATCGGCTCGCTGAGCAGCCCCGCCTCCACGAGACCGGCGAGCCGGCGCAGTGCCAGCACGTCGGCCTCGGTGAGCGCCTTGGCCTGTCCGATGTCGGCGAAGCCCATGGCCCGCCAGAACCGGGACGCCAGGTCCATGGAGACCCCGGCCGTCCTGGCCGCCTGGAACGGCGTGTAGCGGCGGTCGGCCCCCAGGATCAGGGCCTCCAGCCGGATGGCCAGCGGGTCGTCGGTCGGTTCCGCCGTGTGGTCGACCTCGTGATGCGGTGTCGAGTGGACCGACGCCCCCGACGAGGGCTCCGCGCCGTCGTCGGAGTTCGTGTCGTCGACGGTCACCGGCCGCCTCCTGCCCGTTCCCTGCGCACTGCCCTGCCGATCTGTCGCTGGATCGCCTCAACGATACGGCAGGTGTGCCCTGGCTCACGTCGCCGGTGGCGCGGTTCTCACCTGTCCGGCGCCCCGTGCGCACCTGACGTCACCCGTATGTGCGCAGCGCCGGATCAGGTGAGGCCTCCGCCCTCCCCGCGCAGGTGGACGATGTCTCCGGCCGACACGGGCTCCTGGATCCCGTCGCCCGTCGCCAGCACGAGACGTCCGTCGCCGTCGATCGCGACGGCCTCGCCGACGACGGACCGGTCGCCCGGCAGCTCCGCCCGCACCGTCCGGTCGAGGGTGGCGCATCCCGCCGCGTAGGCGGCCTGGAGCCCGCTCTCGGCGGCGTCGCCGCCGGCGTCCCGCCACTGCCCGTACCACTGTTCCAGCGACCGCAGGACGGCCCGGAGCAAGGTCTCGCGGTCGGTGGAGACCGCGCCGGCGAGCGCCAGCGAACCGGCGTGCGGGGCGGGCAGCTCGGCCGCCCGCAGCGACACGTTGACCCCGATGCCGATCACGACGCCGTCCCCGGCGCGCTCGGCGAGGATGCCGCCGGTCTTGCGTTCCGTGCCGCCGATGGTCACCAGGAGGTCGTTGGGCCATTTCAGTGCCATGTCGACGCCCGCGGCCTGCGCGAGGCCCGTGGCGGCGGCGACCCCGGCCAGCAGCGGAAGCCATCCCCAGCGCTCCACGGGCACCGTGCCGGGGGTCAGGTGGACGGAGAGGAAGAGGCCGGAGCGGGGCGGCGCCGTCCAGGTCCGGTCGAGCCGCCCGCGGCCCGCGGTCTGCTCCTCGGCGACCAGCACCGTGCCTTCGGCCAGCCCTCCGCCCGCGGCCCGGGCCGCGAGGTCGGAGTTGGTGGAGCCGGTCGCCTCGACGATGTCGAGCGAGGTCCACAGACCGTCGGGCCGCAGCAGTCCGCGGCGCAGCGCAGCGGCGTTCAGGGGCGGCCTGTCGAGGTCCGACCAGCGGTTGTGCGGCGCATCGGGAGGAGTCATGCAACCCACATTAGGTGTGGCCAACGACGCACTGCCGAACCGTATCCGCGCCGATACGCTACGGGTCAGTAGCAAGGCCCGCCGACGAGCGGGCCGCCGTCGAGCACGAACCGGTCCAGCACGTCTACCGGATGTACCAGCCGTCCCCGTGACCAGGCAGGGAGCCGCCACCCGATGTCCGAGCCGCAGAGCGACATCCACACCACCGCGGGCAAGATCGCGGACCTGCAGCGCCGTATCGAAGAGGCCACACACGCAGGTTCCGCCCGTGCCGTCGAAAAGCAGCACGCGAAGGGCAAGTTGACCGCCCGTGAGCGGGTCGAGCTCCTGCTCGACGAAGGTTCGTTCGTGGAGCTCGACGAGTTCGCACGGCACCGGTCGACCAACTTCGGCATCGAGAAGAACCGCCCTTACGGGGACGGTGTCGTCACCGGGTACGGCACGGTCGACGGCCGCCCCGTCTGCGTGTACTCGCAGGACTTCACCATCTTCGGCGGCTCGCTCGGCGAGGTCTACGGCGAGAAGATCGTCAAGGTCATGGACTTCGCGATGAAGACCGGCTGCCCCGTGATCGGCATCAACGACGGCGGCGGCGCCCGTATCCAGGAGGGTGTGGCCGCGCTCGGGCTGTTCGCCGAGATCTTCCGCCGCAACGTGCACGCCTCGGGCGTCGTCCCGCAGATCTCCCTGATCGTCGGGCCGTGCGCGGGCGGTGCGGTCTACTCCCCCGCCATCACCGACTTCACGGTCATGGTCGACCAGACCTCGCACATGTTCATCACCGGGCCCGACGTCATCAAGACCGTCACCGGTGAGGACGTCGGCTTCGAGGAGCTGGGCGGCGCCCGCACCCACAACACCACGTCCGGCGTGGCCCACCACATGGCGGGCGACGAGAAGGACGCCATCGAGTACGTCAAGTCCCTGCTGTCCTATCTCCCGTCGAACAACCTCTCGGAGGCCCCGGCCTTCCCGGAGGAGGCCGACCTGGAGACCACGGACGAGGACCGCGAGCTCGACACGCTCATCCCGGACTCGGCGAACCAGCCCTACGACATGCACACCGCCATCGAGCACGTGCTCGACGACGGCGAGTTCCTGGAGACCCAGGCCCTGTTCGCACCGAACATCATCACCGGCTTCGGGCGCGTCGAGGGCTACCCGGTCGGCATCGTCGCCAACCAGCCGATGCAGTTCGCCGGCTGTCTGGACATCGACGCGAGCGAGAAGGCCGCGCGCTTCGTCCGTACGTGCGACGCGTTCAACGTGCCGGTCCTCACCTTCGTCGACGTGCCCGGCTTCCTGCCCGGCGTCGACCAGGAGTACGGCGGGATCATCCGGCGCGGCGCCAAGCTCATCTACGCCTACGCGGAGGCGACCGTCCCGCTGATCACGGTCATCACCCGCAAGGCGTTCGGCGGCGCGTACGACGTCATGGGCTCCAAGCACCTGGGCGCCGACCTCAACCTGGCCTGGCCGACCGCGCAGATCGCCGTGATGGGCGCCCAGGGAGCGGTGAACATCCTGCACCGCCGCACCATCGCCGCCGCCGACGACCCCGACGCCACCCGCGCCGAGCTGATGACCGACTACGAGGACGCGCTCCTCAACCCGTACGTCGCCGCCGAGCGCGGCTACGTCGACGCGGTGATCATGCCGTCCGACACCCGGGCGCACCTGGTGAAGGGCCTGCGCCAGCTCCGCACGAAGCGCGAGTCGCTGCCGCCGAAGAAGCACGGCAACATCCCCCTCTAACCACCGGGAGCCACCATGATCAAGGTCGTACGGGGCAATCCGACCCCGGAGGAGCTCGCCGCGGCCCTCGCCGTGGTCCGGGCGCGCGCGGCGGCGGTGGCCGCCGTCCCGTCCGGCGCCCCGCTGCCGCCCGAGCAGTGGTCCGACCCGGGCCGGATCGCCCGGCAGGGCGCGCTCCGGCCGGGGCCCCGGTCCTGGGCGCGGACGTACTGGCCCTCCTGAGGCGGGGCTTCCGGCGGCGCTTGAGTACCCGTACTCAGGCGCCGCGGCCGCGTCCGGAGCACCATCGGGACCATGCTGTGGTCCGACCCCGAGAACAAGCCGCCGAAGGAACTGCGCGACGCCCAGGACATGATGCGTCGCGCGGGTCTGCTGCTGGCGCTGGCCATGGTCGTGGCGATGGTCGTGCTGGGGACCCGCTGAGGGCGTCCCGGCCGTGATCCGCCGGGCTCCCGGAGGCCTCCGGCCCCGCCTACGATGGCGGGCATGACTGATCAGCGTCGCCTCGTCCTCGCCTCCGCGTCCCCCGCCCGTCTCGGACTCCTGCGCCAGGCGGGCCTCGCCCCCGAGGTGATCGTCAGCGGGGTGGACGAGGACGCGATCACGGCTCCCACTCCGGGCGAGCTGGCGCTCGTCCTGGCACGGGCGAAGGCAGCCGCGGTGGCTTCCCGGCCGGAGGCCGCGGGCGCGCTCGTCGTCGGGTGCGACTCGGTGCTGGAGCTGGACGGCGAGGCGTACGGCAAGCCCGCCGACGCCGAGGAGGCCACCGCCCGCTGGAAGTCGATGCGCGGCCGGTCCGGCATCCTGCAGACGGGCCACAGCGTCATCGACACGGCCACCGGCCGTACGGCGTCGGCGACCGCGTCCACCGTCGTCAGGTTCGGCGAGCCGACGGACGCCGAGGTGGCGGCCTACGTCGCTTCGGGCGAGCCCCTCCACGTGGCAGGGGCGTTCACCCTGGACGGCCGCTCGGCGCCGTTCGTCGAGGCGATCGAGGGCAGCCACGGCAACGTCATCGGCCTGTCGCTGCCGCTGCTGCGCAGTCTGCTCGGCGAACTGGGCACCCCCATCACCGACTTGTGGGTCTGAGCGGCGGCCGTCTCACACCGGGGCCGGCGTCCCCTCGACGCCCGGCCCCTCGGCCCTCGTCTCCGGCTCACGCCGGTCGAAGGTCACCAGGGTGAGCACGATCAGCGCGAGGACGGCCATCAGGAACGCGAAGGCCGCCCAGCCGATCAGTCCGACCGCCAGCGCTCCCAGCACCCCGTGCACGACCGCGCACGCGATGAGGGTGATCCTGCCGAAGCGGCCGGGGGCCCGGTCCCGTATCGCCGCCAGCAGCGGTACGAGCCCGCAGAGCACCAGCAGGGCACCGGAGACACCGCCCATCACCCAGGTGCCGGTGACCATGGCGTCAGGATCCATCCCGGCCAGGGACATGCTCTGGTTGCCGGCGACCGTCGCGAGGACGCCGTTGACGAGCACGATGCCCACGGCTTCCACGAACAGAACGATCGCGGTCACGAAGGCCACTGGTCTGCGCACCACGGCGCCACCCCCTGTTACCTGTAGTACGTGCGGTAGCGCGGACCCTACTAACCGGTAATGCTCCGGACAAGAGGAAGCGCACGGCTCGTGCGCACGGGGCGCCGCCCCGCCGCCGGGGCAAAGTTTCCCTCGGCCGTTCGTAGGGACTCCACAAAGAAACGCCGCGCGGCGTTGACCGTCCGGACAGAGACTTGGGCCACACTTCGTGGCTACTGTGCGGTTGAGGATCCCGGCGTACCGTGGTGCGACAAGGGATTTCGCGACTCGAGCAAGCCTCGAATCACACTCCGTGTGGGCAAGTTCACTATTGGGGACGGGTCGTACGGCCGTGTCGGTAGTCCCTAAACTCAGCTTGTTCTCAAGGAGGGAGTCATCGTGCGCAAGGTGCTCATCGCCAACCGTGGCGAAATCGCTGTCCGTGTTGCTCGGGCTTGCCGGGATGCCGGAATCGCGAGCGTGGCCGTCTACGCCGATCCGGACCGGGACGCTCTGCATGTGCGCGCGGCCGACGAGGCGTTCGCTCTGGGCGGTGACACCCCGGCCGCCAGCTATCTGGACATGGCCAAGGTGCTCCAGGCCGCGAAGGACTCCGGGGCGGACGCGATCCACCCCGGTTACGGCTTCCTGTCGGAGAACGCGGAGTTCGCCCAGGCCGTGCTGGACGCCGGTCTGACGTGGATCGGCCCGCCGCCGCAGGCGATCCGGGACCTCGGCGACAAGGTCGCGGCCCGTCACATCGCCCAGCGCGCCGGCGCCCCGCTGGTGGCCGGCACGCCCGACCCGGTGTCCGGCTCGGCCGAGGTCGTGGAGTTCGCCGAGAAGAACGGCCTGCCGATCGCGATCAAGGCCGCCTTCGGCGGTGGCGGCCGCGGCCTGAAGGTGGCCCGCACGCTGGAGGAGATCCCCGAGCTCTACGACTCCGCCGTCCGTGAGGCCGTCGCGGCGTTCGGCCGCGGGGAGTGCTTCGTGGAGCGCTACCTCGACAAGCCCCGGCACGTGGAGACCCAGTGCCTGGCCGACACCCACGGCAACGTCGTCGTCGTCTCCACCCGTGACTGCTCGCTCCAGCGCCGCCACCAGAAGCTCGTGGAGGAGGCCCCGGCGCCGTTCCTGTCCGAGGCCCAGAACGCGGAGCTGTACGCGGCGTCGAAGGCGATCCTGAAGGAAGCCGGCTACGTCGGCGCCGGCACCGTCGAGTTCCTCGTCGGTGTCGACGGCACGATCAGCTTCCTGGAGGTCAACACCCGCCTCCAGGTCGAGCACCCGGTCACCGAGGAGGTCACCGGCCTCGACCTCGTGCGCGAGATGTTCCGCATCGCCGACGGCGAGGAGCTCGGCTACGGCGACCCCGCGGTGCGCGGGCACTCCTTCGAGTTCCGCATCAACGGTGAGGACCCGGGCCGTGGCTTCCTGCCCGCCCCCGGCACCGTCACCCTCTTCGCCCCGCCGACCGGTCCGGGCGTCCGCCTGGACGCCGGTGTCGAGTCCGGCAGCGTCATCGGCCCGGCCTGGGACTCCCTCCTGGCCAAGCTGATCGTGACGGGCGCGACCCGCGAGCAGGCCCTTCAGCGCGCCGCGCGCGCCCTGGCCGAGTTCCAGGTCGAGGGCATGGCGACCGCCATCCCCTTCCACCGTGCGGTCGTCGCGGACCCGGCGTTCACCTCGGACCCCTTCCGGATCCACACCCGGTGGATCGAGACGGAGTTCGTCAACGAGATCAAGCCCTTCGCGGTCCCCGCGGACCAGGATGCCGACGAGGAGTCCGGCCGCGAGACCGTCGTCGTCGAGGTCGGCGGCAAGCGCCTGGAGGTCTCCCTCCCCTCCTCGCTCGGCATGAGCCTGGCGCGCACCGGCCTCGCCGCCGGGGCGAAGCCCAAGCGCCGCGCGGCGAAGAAGGCCGGCTCGGCCGCCTCCGGCGACACCCTCGCCTCCCCGATGCAGGGAACCATCGTCAAGATCGCCGTCGAGGAAGGCCAGGAGGTCAAGGAAGGCGACCTCATCGTCGTCCTCGAAGCGATGAAGATGGAGCAGCCCCTCAACGCCCACCGCTCGGGCACGGTGAAGGGCCTGGCGGCGGAGGTCGGCACCTCGGTGTCGTCCGGCGCCGCGATCTGCGAGATCAAGGACTGAGCACCCGCTCCGTCTTCCCCTGGGGGCCCGGCACCTGCCGGGCCCCCAGTGGCATCCTTGGGACGCGGAGCGGACACCAGGAGGACAGGGCGATGGCCATGAGCACGGCACCGACACCGGCCCGGCCGATGCGCGCCGACGCGCGCCGCAACTACGACCGGCTGCTGCGCGAGGCCCGCACGTCCTTCGCCGACCGGGGCACGGACGCCTCGCTGGAGGACATCGCCCGGCGGGCGGGTGTGGGCATCGGCACCTTGTACCGGCACTTCCCGAACCGCCAGGCCCTGATGAACGCGGTGTTCCAGGAAGCCCTGACCGCCCTGCTCGCCCGCTCCCGCGAGCTGGCGCAGGCCGACCGGCCGTGCACCGCGCTGGTGGAGTGGCTGGGTGCGATCGTCACCCATGCGGGTGAGTACCGCGGCCTGGCACAGGCGCTCATGTCGGCCCCGGGGGACGCGACTTCGGCGCTGACGTCCTGCCATGTGCCGTTGCGCCAGGCAGGAGCGCGCCTGCTGACCCGCGCCCAGTCGAGCGGTTCGGTCCGGGCGGACGTGTCCATCGACGACCTGTTGCAGCTGACGAACGCGATCGCGCTGGCCGCGGAGCAGACCCCGGCCGATCCCGCCCTGGCCGACCGCCTGTTGCGGCTGACACTGCGCGGACTGAAGGCCGGTCCGGGCGACGGCGAACCCTTGGGTCCGTCAGCCGGCTGACGGACTCGTCGACCGGGTGCCCCTACCGGCGCCGCAGATCCGCCACCCTGCCCACCGGCCCCTCCGCCATGGCCGCCGCGCTGCGCAGCTGGGGACCGAGGCCTCCCGGCCCCCCGTGGCCGCCCTGGGTGCGCCGTTGGCCCGGCAGCGGCATGTCCTGCCGCGGCTGGCGGCCCTGCGGAAGGGCGTCGCCGGCGGCGGAATCCGCGTCGGGCCCCGCCACCGTGATCTCCACCCCCTGGTCGGCCAGGGCCTGCAGCTCGGTGGCCGCACGCTCGTCGTGGACCGGCGGCTCGTCCGTCACCAGACGGGTGATGAGGTCCGTGGGCACGGTCTGGAACATGGTGTCGGAGCCGAGCTTGGTGTGGTCCGCCAGGACCACCACCTCGGCCGCGGCCTGCACCAGCGCCCGGTCCACACTCGCGGAGAGCATGTTGGACGTGGACAGTCCGCGCTCCGCGGTCAGCCCGCTCCCGGACAGGAACGCCCGGGTCACGCGCAGTCCGTGGAGCGACTGCTCGGCACCGCTGCCGACGAGCGCGTAGTTGCTCCCGCGCAGCGTGCCGCCGGTCATCACCACTTCCACCCGGTTGGCATGGGCCAACGCCTGGGCGACCAGCAGCGAGTTGGTGACCACGGTCAGGCCGGGCACCCGCGCGAGCCGGCGGGCCAGCTCCTGCGTGGTCGTTCCGGCGCCGACCACGATGGCCTCGCCCTCACCGACCAGACCGGCCGCCAGGTCGGCGATGGCGGTCTTCTCCGCGGTGGAGAGATGGGATTTCTGCGGAAAGCCGGACTCCCGCGTAAAACCGCCCGGCAAGACCGCACCGCCGTGCCGGCGGTCGAGGAGTCCTTCTGCCTCCAGCGCCCGCACGTCCCGCCGTACGGTCACTTCGGAGGTCTGGACGACGCGGGCGAGCTCACGGAGCGATACCGCCCCGTTGGCGCGCACCATTTCGAGGATCAATTGACGACGTTCTGCAGCGAACACGAAACTGACAGTAACCTGGCCGTACGTTGCTTTTCAGCAGTTTGCGCCGAATAAGAGAAGTTGTACATAGGCGGGGCCCCGCAGTGGTATACGGGGCCCCGCCTGTGAACGAGCGGTACGCGCTACGCCTCGCCGGCGCTCTTCCGCGTGTGCAACTGCCGTGCCACTTCGGCGATCGAGCCGGACAGCGACGGGTACACGGTGAAGGCGTTGGCGATCTGCTCCACCGTCAGGTTGTTGTCGACGGCGAGCGAGATCGGGTGGATCAGCTCACTGGCCCTCGGGGCGACGACGCAGCCGCCGACGACGATGCCGGTGCCCGGCCGGCAGAGGATCTTGACGAAGCCGTCCCTGATGCCCTGCATCTTGGCGCGCGGGTTCCGCAGCAGCGGCAGCTTCACGACACGGGCGTCGATCCTGCCGGAGTCGACGTCGGCCTGGCTGTAACCGACGGTGGCGATCTCCGGGTCGGTGAAGACGTTCGCGGAGACCGTCTTCAGGTTCAGCGGTGCCACCGCGTCGCCGAGGAAGTGGTACATCGCGATGCGGCCCTGCATCGCCGCGACCGAGGCCAGGGCGAAGATCCCGGTGACGTCACCGGCCGCGTACACGCCGGGGGCGCTGGTGCGGGAGACCCGGTCGGTCCGGATGTGCCCGGACTCCTTGAGCTGGACCCCGGACTCCTCCAGGCCCATGCCCGCGGTGTTGGGGATCGCGCCGACCGCCATCAGGCAGTGCGTGCCGGAGATGACGCGGCCGTCGGCCAGGGTGACCTCGACGCGGTCGCCGACGCGCTTGGCGGACTGGGCGCGGGAGCGGGCCATGACGTTCATGCCGCGGCGCCGGAAGACGTCCTCCAGGACGGCGGCGGCGTCCGGGTCCTCGCCCGGGAGCACCCGGTCGCGGGAGGAGACGAGGGTCACGCGCGAGCCGAGCGCCTGGTAGGCACCGGCGAACTCGGCGCCGGTGACGCCCGAGCCGACCACGATGAGCTCCTCGGGGAGCTCGTCCAGGTCGTAGACCTGGGTCCAGTTCAGGATGCGCTCGCCGTCCGGCTGGGCGTCCGGGATCTCACGGGGGTGGCCACCGGTCGCGATCAGCACCGCGTCGGCGGTGAGCCGCTCCTCGGTGCCGTCGGCGGCGGTCACCACGACCTGGCGGGACCCGTCGGCGGCCTGGAGGCCGTCCAGCCGGCCCCGGCCGCGCATGACCCGGGCGCCCGCGCGGGTGACGGACGCGGTGATGTCGTGCGACTGGGCGAGCGCGAGGCGCTTGACCCGTCGGTTGACCTTGCCGAGGTCGACACCGACCACCCGCGCGGCCTGCTCCAGGTGCGGGGTGTCGTCGGCGACGATGATGCCGAGCTCCTCGTAGGAGGAGTCGAAGGTGGTCATCACCTCGGCCGTCGCGATCAGGGTCTTGGAGGGCACGCAGTCGGTCAGGACCGACGCGCCGCCGAGACCGTCGCAGTCGACGACGGTCACCTCCGCGCCGAGCTGGGCGCCGACCAGTGCCGCCTCGTAGCCGCCGGGGCCGCCGCCGATGATCACGATCCGGGTCACGAAATGTCCGCCTCGCGTGGTGTCATCCCACGGCCGTCTGCCGCCCCGGCCGGGGGTCCGGGGGATCGCCCCGGCGTATGCAGTACGTAGTTCATTGTCCCGCACGCGCCAAGCTGCTTCGCCCCGGGGCCCTCCATACGGGAACGGGCCTGGCCGGGCCACGGCCTCCGCGCTCCCGCGGACCGCCCACGACCGGGGACGATCCTGGCCGGAACCCTCACGCCCCAGGCCGCCTCACGTACCCTCGACCCCATGTCGCTCTACGCCGCGTACGCCGGCAACCTCGACGCGCGGCTGATGACGCGCCGCGCACCGCACTCCCCGCTGCGCGGCACGGGCTGGCTCAACGGCTGGCGGCTCACGTTCGGCGGGGAGCAGATGGGCTGGGAGGGCGCGCTGGCCACGGTGGTGGAGGCACCCCGGTCCCAGGTGTTCGTCGCGCTGTACGACCTGGCCCCGATGGACGAGGACTCCATGGACCGCTGGGAGGGTGTCGGCCTCGACATCTACCGGCGCATGCGGGTGCGCGTGCACACGCTGGACGGCGAGGAACCGGCCTGGATGTACGTCCTCAACGGCTACGAGGGCGGGCTGCCCTCGGCCCGCTACCTGGGCGAGGTGGCGGACGCCGCCGAGTCCGCGGGCGCGCCCCACGACTACGTGATGAACCTCCGCAAGCGCCCCTGCTGAACCCGGCCCCCGGGCCCCTTCTGTACGAAAGTACGAATACGACCGGCCAGACTCTCCACGGACGCATCTACGCGCGTAGGGAATCAGCGGTTACCCTCATCCGCGTGAACGCATCTGTTATTCCGGACCACATCCAGGGCGACCCGTACGCCGCCGCCGCCGACGCCGCCGCCCGCCTGCGCGAGCTGACCGGCGCCGAGACCCACGACGTCGCTCTCGTGATGGGCTCCGGGTGGGCCCCCGCGGGCGATGCGCTCGGCATTCCGGAGGCCGAGTTCCCGGTCACCGAGCTTCCCGGGTTCCCGGCTCCGGCCGTGGAGGGCCACGGCGGCACGATCCGCTCGTACAGGATCGGGGAGAAGCGGGCCCTGGTCTTCCTGGGCCGCACGCACTACTACGAGGGCCGCGGTGTGGCCGCCGTCGCGCACGGCGTCCGGACGGCCGCCGCCGCGGGGTGCCGGACCGTCATCCTGACGAACGGGTGCGGTGGCCTGCGCGAGGGCATGCGCCCCGGCCAGCCGGTCCTCATCAGCGACCACATCAACCTCACGGCGGCCTCGCCGATCGTGGGCGCGAACTTCGTCGACCTGACCGACCTCTACTCGCCCCGGCTCCGCGCACTCTGCAAGGACATCGACGCGACCCTCGAAGAGGGCGTCTACGTGCAGTTCCCCGGCCCGCACTACGAGACCCCGGCCGAGATCAACATGGTCCGCGTCATGGGCGGCGACCTCGTCGGCATGTCCACGGTCCTCGAGGCGATCGCGGCGCGTGAGGCGGGTGCCGAGGTGCTGGGCATCTCCCTGGTCACGAACCTGGCCGCCGGCCTGAGCGGGGAACCCCTCAACCACGAAGAGGTCCTCCAGGCCGGCCGCGACTCGGCCACGCGCATGGGCGCGCTGCTGGCGCGGGTGCTGGACCGGGTCTGACCGGGCCCGGCCCCCACCGGGCCGGCCCCGCCTCCCCCGAGGCGCTGGCCGACCGGATTCAGCCCCGTCGGCGTTCACGGCGCGGGGGTCCGGGGGCAGAGCCCCCGGCAGCCCGCCCGGCGCCACACCGAGGACACAGGCCGACCGAATCCGGCCCCGCCGGCGATTGAGGCGCAGGGGCCCGGGGCAGAGCCCCCGGCAGCCCCGCGCCGCGGCCACTCCCCCGCTCCCCCACCCGCAGAAAGGCGGACACCGTGCAGCAGGATCTCCTCACCCGCGCCAGGACCTGGCTCGCCGAGGACCCCGACCCCGAGACGAGGGCGGAGCTCGAAGGCCTCATCGAGGCCGGTGACGAGCCCGCGCTCGCCGACCGCTTCGCCGGCACGCTCCAGTTCGGCACGGCCGGCCTGCGCGGCGAGATCGGCGCGGGGCCGATGCGGATGAACCGCTCCGTCGTCATCCGCGCGGCCGCCGGACTGGCTGCCTACCTGAAGGCGCGGGGGCAGGCCGGAGGGCTCGTCGTCATCGGCTACGACGCCCGCTACAGGTCCGCCGACTTCGCGCGCGACACGGCGTCCGTGATGACCGGCGCCGGCCTGCGCGCGGCGGTGCTCCCGCGCCCGCTGCCGACCCCCGTCCTCGCGTACGCCATACGCCACCTCGGGGCCGTCGCCGGCGTGGAGGTCACGGCGAGCCACAACCCGCCGCGCGACAACGGCTACAAGGTCTACCTCGGCGACGGCTCGCAGATCGTGCCCCCGGCCGACACGGAGATCGCCGCCGCGATCGAGGCCGTGGGCCCGCTCGGCGGCGTACCGCGCCCGGAGTCGGGCTGGGAGGTCCTCGGCGACGAGGTGCTGGACGCCTATCTCGCACGTACGGACGCCGTCCTCGCCCCGGGCTCGCCCCGCACCGCGCGGACCGTCCACACCGCGTTGCACGGCGTCGGCACCTCCGTGCTGACGGCGGCCTTCGCCCGGGCCGGTTTCCCCGAGCCCGTGCTCGTGGCCGAACAGGCCGAGCCGGACCCGGCGTTCCCCACCGTCGCCTTCCCCAACCCGGAGGAGCCCGGCGCGATGGACCTCGCGTTCGCGACGGCGCGCCGGGCGCGGCCCGACGTCGTGATCGCCAACGACCCGGACGCCGACCGCTGCGCCGTCGCCGTCCCCGACGGCGGTGACTGGCGGATGCTGCGCGGCGACGAGGTCGGCGCGCTGCTCGCCGCGCACCTGGTGGACCGGGGCGCCACCGGTGTGTTCGCCGAGTCGATCGTGTCCTCGTCGCTGCTGGGCCGCATCGCCGAGAAGGCCGGTCTCGGCCACGAGGAGACGCTGACGGGTTTCAAGTGGATCGCCCGCGTCGACGGCCTGCGGTACGGGTACGAGGAGGCCCTGGGCTACTGCGTCGACCCGGACGGGGTCCGCGACAAGGACGGCATCACGGCCGCCCTGCTGATCGCCGAACTCGTCTCGGTGCTCAAGGAGAAGGGCCGCACCCTCCTGGACCTGCTCGACGATCTCGCGCTGGAGCACGGACTGCACGCGACGGACCAGCTGTCGGTCCGTGTCGAGGACCTCTCGGTCATCGCGGATGCGATGCGCCGTCTGCGGGAGTCCCCGCCGGCCTCGCTGGCGGGGCTCCCCGTCACCTCGGCGGAGGACCTCTCGCAGGGCACGGACTCGCTGCCGCCCACGGACGGCCTGCGCTACCACCTCTCGGGCGCCCGCGTGATCGTCCGTCCGAGCGGCACGGAGCCCAAGCTCAAGTGCTATCTGGAGGTCGTCGTCCCGGTCGGCTCGGCGGACGAGCTGCCCGCGGCCCGCGCACGGGGCGCGGACCTGCTGGCCGGCATCAAGCGGGACCTGGCGGCGGCCGCGGGGATCTGACGTCGGCTCCCGCGCGGCGGGCGGCACCGGGTGAGGGGTGCCGCTCCCGCGCGGCGGCGGCACCGGGTGAGGAGTGCGGCCCGGCCCGCCCGGCCCCCGCTCAGCCGATCGCGAGGAGCACCACGAGCAGCACCGCGCCGACGGCTGCCGGGGCGATCACCTCGTAGGCCCAGCGCACGGACGCGGTGACCGTGCCCGGTTCCTTGCGGGCGGCGGCGCGCTCGGCCAGTTCCCGCAGGTCGCCCACCACCTGGTCGGCGGCGGCCGCCCGGGCCTGGGAGTCGCGGACGTCGGCGTGCACGGAGGTCCGGCCGTACGGGTCGTCGTGCGCCTGCTGGCCGGCCTTCCTCGCGGCGCGCTTGCGCTCGCGCAGGGAGACGGGGACCGCCCAGAGCTGGTACTTGGTGCCGTCGTGGGTGAACAGCTCGCTGGAGTAGGCGGCGCGCACGCTGGAGACGTCCGTCCAGGGGAGCACGATCGTGCGGAACGGGTTGCGGATCCGGATCCGCTCCTCGCCGGCGAACACGGCCGGACGCAGCGTGAACGCCACGATCAGCGGGACGACGGTCAGCAGCGCGGCCAGCGCGAGCCACGGCACCCGCCCCTCCCCCTGGGCCACCGCGTCGCCGCCGATCCAGCCGACCAGCAGGATGAGCAGCGCGCCGCTGACCAGCCCGGCGCCCGACCGGTAGGTCCGGTCGGCGTGTGCGGGCTCGGCGGGGGGTGTGGGGCTCGTCATGGTCCTGATTCTGCCTGACGCCGCTCGCGGTCCGGGGCGCGGCCGTGCCCCGCTCGGGGAGGGAGCGGGAGGAAGGCGCGAAAGGGGGAGGGCCCTGTACAGGTCGCTACGCGCGTAGATATGCTCATGTGGTGACCATGCCCACCACTGCTCCTGCATTCGCCGACGCGACGGCGTCCGACAGTGCGCTGCGCCGCTTCCTGCACGGGCTGCCCGGCGTCGACACGGTCGGTCTCGAAGCGCGGGCCGCCTCCCTCGGTACCCGATCGATCAAGACGACCGCCAAGGCCTACGCCATCGATCTCGCCATCTCGATGATCGACCTGACGACGCTGGAAGGCGCGGACACCCCCGGCAAGGTCCGGGCCCTCTGCGCGAAGGCGGTCAACCCCGACCCCACCGACCGCACGACCCCGCGCACCGCGGCCGTCTGCGTCTACCCCGACATGGCGGCGACCGCCGTCGCCGCGCTGGCCGGCTCCGGGGTGAAGGTGGCGTCCGTCGCGACGGCCTTCCCCGCGGGACGCGCCGCGCTGGACGTCAAGCTCGCGGACGTCCGCGACGCCGTGGCGGCCGGGGCCGACGAGATCGACATGGTGATCGACCGCGGCGCCTTCCTCTCCGGGCGCTACCTCAAGGTGTACGAGGAGATCGTCGCCGTGAAGGCCGAGTGCGGCTCCGCGCGGCTGAAGGTGATCTTCGAGACCGGCGAGCTCTCCACGTACGACAACATCCGGCGGGCCTCCTGGCTCGGGATGCTGGCGGGCGCGGACTTCATCAAGACCTCGACCGGCAAGGTCGGCACGAACGCCACCCCGGCGAACACCCTGCTGATGCTGGAGGCCGTGCGCGACTTCCGCGAGCAGACGGGCGTCCAGATCGGCGTGAAGCCCGCGGGCGGCATCCGCACCTCCAAGGACGCCGTCAAGTTCCTCGTCCTGGTGAACGAGACGGCGGGCGAGGACTGGCTGGACAACCACTGGTTCCGCTTCGGCGCCTCCAGCCTGCTGAACGACCTGCTGATGCAGCGCCAGAAGCTCAGCACCGGCCGTTACTCCGGCCCCGATTACGTGACGGTGGACTGATCCCCATGGCATCTGCATTCGACTACGCACCGGCTCCGGAGTCCCGCTCCGTCGTCGACATCGCGCCCTCGTACGGCCTGTTCATCGACGGTGAGTTCACCGAGGCCGCCGACGGCAAGGTCTTCAAGACGGTCAGCCCGTCCACCGAGGAAGTGCTCTCCGAGGTCGCGCGAGCGGGCGCGGAGGACGTGGACCGGGCCGTGAAGGCGGCCCGCAGGGCCTTCGAGAAGTGGTCCGCGCTCCCCGGCTCCGAGCGTGCCAAGTACCTGTTCCGGATCGCCCGGATCGTCCAGGAACGCTCCCGGGAGCTCGCCGTCCTGGAGACCCTGGACAACGGCAAGCCCATCCGGGAGACCCGCGACGCCGACCTCCCCCTGGTCGCCGCGCACTTCTTCTACTACGCGGGCTGGGCGGACAAGCTGGACCACGCGGGCTACGGCGCGGACCCGCGTCCGCTCGGCGTGGCGGGCCAGATCATCCCGTGGAACTTCCCGCTGCTCATGCTGGCCTGGAAGATCGCCCCGGCCCTCGCCACCGGCAACACGGTGGTGCTGAAGCCGGCGGAGACCACTCCGCTGTCGGCCCTGTTCTTCGCCGACGTCTGCCGGCAGGCGGGCCTGCCCAAGGGCGTCGTCAACATCCTGACGGGGTACGGCGACGCGGGCTCGGCCCTCGTCGAGCACCCGGACGTGAACAAGGTCGCCTTCACCGGCTCCACCGCCGTCGGCAAGGCCATCGCCCGGCAGATCGCGGGCACGGAGAAGAAGGCCACGCTCGAACTGGGCGGCAAGGGCGCCAACATCGTCTTCGACGACGCCCCGGTCGACCAGGCCGTCGAGGGCATCGTCACCGGCATCTTCTTCAACCAGGGCCAGGTCTGCTGCGCGGGCTCGCGCCTCCTCGTCCAGGAGTCCGTGCACGACGAGGTGCTGCACTCCCTCAAGCGCCGGCTGTCCACGCTCCGGCTCGGCGACCCGCTGGACAAGAACACGGACATCGGGGCGATCAACTCCGCGGAGCAGCTCTCCCGGATCACCGCGCTCGTCGAGACGGGCGAGGCGGAGGGCGCGGAGCGCTGGACGGCACCGTGCGACCTGCCCTCCTCGGGCTACTGGTTCGCCCCGACCCTCTTCACCGGTGTCACCCAGGCGCACACGGTCGCCCGCGACGAGATCTTCGGCCCGGTGCTGTCGGTGCTGACCTTCCGCACACCGGACGAGGCGGTCGCCAAGGCCAACAACAGCCAGTACGGCCTCTCCGCGGGCATCTGGACGGAGAAGGGCTCCCGCATCCTCGCGGTGGCGAACAAGCTCCGCGCCGGAGTGGTGTGGGCCAACACGTTCAACAAGTTCGACCCGACCTCGCCGTTCGGCGGATACAAGGAGTCGGGCTTCGGCCGCGAGGGCGGCCGTCACGGTCTGGAGGCCTACCTCGATGTCTGACGGGCGACTGAGCGTCTTCAAGACCTACAAGCTGTACGTCGGGGGCAAGTTCCCCCGCTCCGAGAGCGGCCGGGTGTACGAGGTGACGGACTCGAAGGGCAGGTGGCTGGCGAACGCCCCGCACTCCTCCCGCAAGGACGCGCGTGACGCGGTCGTGGCCGCGCGCAAGGCGTTCGGCGGCTGGTCGGGGGCGACCGCGTACAACCGCGGGCAGATCCTCTACCGCGTCGCGGAGATGCTGGAGGGCCGCCGGGAGCAGTTCGTGCGGGAGGTGGCGGACGCCGAGGGGCTGTCGAAGTCCAAGGCGGCGGCCGTCGTCGACGCGGCGGTCGACCGCTGGGTCTGGTACGCGGGCTGGACGGACAAGATCGGTCAGGTCGTGGGCGGGGCGAACCCGGTGGCGGGCCCCTTCTTCAACCTGTCCACCCCGGAGCCGACCGGTGTGGTCGCGGTCCTGGCGCCCCAGGAGTCGTCGTTCCTGGGCCTGGTCTCGGTGATCGCCCCGGTGATCGCCACGGGCAACACCGCGGTCGTCGTCGCCTCGGCCGGCGCACCGCTGCCCGCGCTCTCCCTGGGCGAGGTGCTCGCCACGTCGGACCTGCCGGGCGGTGTGGTCAACATCCTGTCGGGCAGGACGGCCGAGCTCGCCGCTCCGCTGGCGTCCCACCAGGACGTCAACGCGATCGACCTCACGGGCGCCGACGCCGAACTGGCGACGGAGCTGGAGGTCGCGGCCGCCGACAACCTGAAGCGCGTCGTGCGCTCCCGTCCACAGGCTGTGGACGGAGCGGACTGGTCCGCCGACCCGGGCACGCACCGGCTGACGGCCTTCCTGGAGACGAAGACGGTCTGGCACCCGACCGGTGCCCTGGGGGCCTCCGGCTCCTCGTACTGACCCCGTACACGGTGTGGGGCCGCCCCCCGGGCGGCCCCACACGCGTGCGTACGGTAGGTCAGCCGGTGATCAGACCGGTCACCTGTCCGACCACGGGCAGGTCGCCGAGCGCGGCGCCGCTGGTCAGCGGGTCGGTGACCAGTGCCGTGGTCACCGGCTTGAAGTCGGCGATCTGGGCGCCCACCGCGTTGTCCAGCGGGTCCACGCCCGTCCCCGCCAGCGGGTCGAGCTGCAGGTCCGTGACGGGCTTGACCGCCCCGGCGAGGCCGTAGCCGAGCGCGCTGGTCAGTGCGGGTGCCGCGGCGTCACCGACCGCCCCCAGCGTGCTGTCCGCGGTGTCCGAGCCGGTGGCGGGCGTCGCGGGCAGCGGGGCCGCCTGGGCGGCCGCGCCTCCCGCACCGAGCGCCGCGCCCAGCGCGGTGAGAGTCAGTCCGGCGCGCAGCAGTGCGCGGTGCCGGGGCTTGGACAGTGCATGACGTGCCATGTTTTCCCACCTGATCGGGATGTATCGGGTAATCATCCGTGCGCGCAGAGTAGTTGAGGTGTGATGCTCGATACCAACAGGACCTCCCGGGGATCCCCTGCGCGGGTCAATGCCTCACACTTCTGTTCTGTGAGTTCCCAACCGATCCCCACGCGCGTCGTGCTGCTCGCCGGTCCGTCCGGCTCCGGCAAGTCGTCCCTCGCCGCCCGCAGCGGTCTGCCGGTCCTGCGCCTGGACGACTTCTACAAGGAGGCGAACGATCCGACACTGCCCCGGGTCACCGGCAGCGCGGACATCGACTGGGACTCGACCCTGTCCTGGGACGAGGAAGCGGCCGTGGCGGCCATAGCCGAGCTGTGCCGGACGGGACGTACGGACGTCCCGGTGTACGACATCGCCACGAGTTCGCGGACCGGCCACGAGACGCTGGACATCGAGCGGACCCCCCTGTTCGTCGCGGAGGGCATCTTCGCGGCGGACATCGTGGGGCGCTGCCAGGAGCTGGGGCTGCTGGCGGACGCGCTCTGTCTGCGCGGCAGGCCGTCCACGACGTTCCGACGGCGCCTGGCGCGGGATCTGCGGGAGGGCCGGAAGTCGGTCCCCTTCCTGCTGCGGCGCGGCTGGCGGCTGATGCGGGCCGAGAGGAGCATCGTGGCCCGCCACGCGGCGCTGGGCGCCCATCCCTGCGGCAAGGCCGAGGCCCTCGGCCGCCTGGCCGCCGCGGCGGCGGGCCGCTGCCGGGCCCCGCGGAGCCGGGTGGCGAACTGACGCCTCCCGGCACACGGGCCGGTGCCACGGGACACCGGCCCGCACGCGGCGCGGGCCGTGTCAACCGGATCAGCCGAGCGGGAGCTCCAGGCGGGCTTCGCCGTCGCCCGGGGAACTGACGGTGACGGTGCTGCCCTCGGTGCCGACGAACGAGTACAGGTCGTCGCGGCTGTTGACCACGAGCGCCAGGGCGTGGCCGTCCGGAAGGTCGTAGGCGGTGGGCTGGAGCGCCCAGCTGACGCTGTGGCCGCCGCTCCGGGGCCCCCTGGCCAGGGTGAAGGGCTCGTGGGTGATGATCCGCGCGGCGCCGTCCGGGGCGATGTCGAACAGGTAGGCGACGAGAGTGACGTCGCCGTCGGTGCTGCTCACGTCGAGCCGCACCGTCGCGGTGCCGCGGATCCGCCGGGCCACACCGCTCTCACCGGTCAGCGGCCCGGTCGACCAGACCAGCAGGTCGGACCGCTCGAACTTCCCCAGGTCGTACGCCTTGGGGTTGCCGAACCACTCCTTCTGCCCGGTCTGCAGGATGGTGTCCATCGCGGTGGCCGCGGTCGGCTCGCCACCGCTGAAGTCCCGGGACCAGTCGGCGGCCGGGGTCTCGGCCAGCGCTCCGTCACCGGTGCCACGGGTGCCGGTGAGGTACCAGAGCTCGCGGCCGGCGACGACGGCTTCCCATGACTCGCTCGGTTCGCGGCGCGCCGGCTCGGTGATCCGGTCGCCGCCGCCGAGGGCGGGAGCGGTCCGGTAGCTGAACATGACCTGGCTGTTCACCTCCGGCCAGTCGGCCACGCCGTTGTCGGCACCGAGCAGGTGGTGGTCCAGCCAGTCGTAGGCCTCCCGCATCGGCTCCCGCAGCCCGGGGAACGGCACTCCGGACAGCAGCCCGGCCAGGCCGGGGCCCTCCGGTGCGCCGTGGTCGCCGATCCACAGGTTCAGCCGCTTCGGCACGGTGAGCCGGGTGAACGCCTCGATCGCCTGCCCGACGGGGAACAGGCTCTCGTGCCAGGTGTTCGAGACGAAGGTCGGGATGCCCCGTTCGTTGGTGAGGTCCGCGTAGGCCTCCGGGGACCGCTCGGTGCCCCAGGCCACCACCCTCTGGAGGTTCTCCCCGGCCAGGAAGTCCCGGAGGACCTCACAGGTCTCCTGGTCGAACTTCTCCTCCAGCGAGTCACCGCCGGTGAAGGCGATCAGCCCGTTCACCGCGGCGAGATGCCGGGTGCCGTTGTCGTACAGGCTGGTGGCCAGGTTGCCCCAGGTGCTCAGCGCGACGACGGCGGACACCCGCGCGTCCCTGTCGTGCGCGGCGACCAGCTGGCTGATCCCCGAGCCGTACGACTCGCCGAGGAAGCCGACCGAGCTCGGGGCGAAGTGGTCCTGCGCGTAGTCGATCACCCTCGACCCGTCGGCCCGGTCCTTGGGCCCCGCCACGTCGATGAAGCCCTCGGACGTCGACAGCAGCGCCGGGTCGCCGATCCCCCGGGGGGTGTACGCCAGCACGTGGTAGCCCCGGCGTGCGAGCGTCAGGTACGCGTACAGGAAGGGGAGCCAGCCCAGGGGGCTCCAGCCGGCGGGCACGATCACGACCGGGTGGGGCTCACCGTCGTTCAGCTTGACCGAGAGCGCCGACAGCTTGAACCCCTCCTCGGTGAGGATGTGCGGGAGATCGATCGTGGCGCGCTCCCGGACCTCGGCCGTCAGCCGCTCCAGCTCCGGCGGAAGCCCGCCGGACGCCTCGCCCCGGAGGGCCGCGAGCAGGGCCGTCGCCACCGCGGCGGCCGCGGGGCTGACGGTGGGGCCAGGGGCCCAGATCCCGTCGGCCGCGATGCCTTCGAGTGTCGCTTCGGTGATCGACGGGGTCGGCTGTTCACCGGCAGCAGTCACGTGCGGACCGTCCTTCTGGGGATAACGGGGGCCGCGAGGACGTGAGCCTTCGGCGGCAGCGGCGGGGAGCTCCCGCCCGGCAGGCGCCGCGAGGAGGCCGCCCGGGACCATGATCGACGAGGTCGGGACATATCACGACTGTTCGTCGCGAAGTCACCCGGTCGAGTGATCAACGCCGCGACAACGACGAACGGGGGCGGACAGGACCCCCCGGCCTGTCCGCCCCCGCTGCGCGTTCCCCCGTGCCGCCGCCTCCCCCGAAGCCGCGGCCTTTCCCCGTTCCCCCGTGCCCCCGTTCCCCCCGTAGACCTCAGGCCACCAGCTCGCCGAAGGACTCCTCCTCGTCACGGCCGAAGCTGAGGACGTCGTCCTCGCGGAGCCGGCGGAGCGACCGCCAGATGCTCGACTTCACCGTGCCGACACTGATGTCGAGGATGGACGCGATCTCCGGGTCCGTGCGGCCCTCGTAGTAGCGGAGCACCAGCATCGTGCGCTGGAGTTCGGGCAGCCGCGCGAGCGCCTGCCAGAGCACCGCCCGCAGTTCCGTGCCCCGCATCGCGTCCGTGTCGCTCACCGTCTCCGGGAGCTCCTCGGTCGGGTATTCGTTGAGCTTGCGCCTGCGCCACGCGCTGATGTGCAGGTTGGTCATGGTGCGGCGGAGGTATCCGCCGACCGCCGCCTTGTCGCTGATCCTGTCCCACGCCCGGTACGTCGAGAAGAGGGCGCTCTGCAGCAGGTCCTCGGCCTCGAACCGGTCGCCGGTCAGGTGGTAGGCGGTCGCGTACAGGGAGGCGCGGCGCTCCTGGACGTAGGCGGTGAACGCCACTTCGGCGTCCTGTGCCCCGTCCGGGGACCTCCGCTCCCCCGTGACCTCCCCGTACGCGCTTCCCCCGGTCTCCCCCGTGGGCACGTCGACCATCGCCAGGTGCGACGTGTGCGGACGCCCGGCGCCACGTGCACGCCCCCGCCCCTGCACACCGGACTTCTCCGGACTCCGCCCGACGTCGTGAAGGCGCGTGACAACTGCGCTTGAGGTGGTGCTGTGCAGTGCGTTCATCTGGCGCCCCCCATCGGTGGAGTCCGTTCGTTCCCCTGTGCCAATGAGCTTGCCGGGGCAGTTTCATGGCCCTGTCCCCCGACTGTCACAGGCCTGTCACAGGGCATGTCGGCCGATCAAGTCCGGGGGATTGTCGAAACGTGGCAGCACCATGGGCCAGAATGACCCCCGTGCCTTTCCTGTTGCTGATCGAGGACGACGACGCCATCCGCACAGCCCTCGAACTCTCGCTGTCACGCCAGGGCCACCGTGTGGCCACCGCGGCGACGGGAGAGGACGGCCTGGAGCTGCTCCGGGAGCAGCGGCCGGATCTGGTCGTGCTGGACGTGATGCTGCCCGGGATCGACGGTTTCGAGGTCTGCCGGAGAATCCGGCGCACCGACCAGCTGCCGATCATTCTGCTGACCGCGCGCAGCGACGACATCGACGTCGTGGTGGGACTGGAGTCCGGCGCGGACGACTATGTCGTGAAACCCGTGCAGGGGCGGGTGCTCGACGCCCGGATCCGCGCGGTCCTGCGTCGCGGGGAGAGGGAGTCCACCGACTCGGCGACGTTCGGGAGCGTGGTCATCGACCGCTCGGCCATGACCGTCACCAAGAACGGGGAGGACCTGCAGCTCACGCCGACCGAGCTGCGGCTCCTGCTCGAGCTGAGCCGGCGGCCCGGACAGGCCCTGTCCCGGCAGCAGTTGCTGCGCCTGGTGTGGGAGCACGACTATCTCGGTGACTCCCGGCTGGTGGACGCGTGCGTGCAGCGGCTGCGGGCGAAGGTGGAGGACGTGCCCTCCTCGCCGACCCTGATCCGTACCGTGCGTGGTGTGGGCTACCGGCTGGATTCGCCTCAGTGAGCGATTCCGCGAAGCGTTCCATACGCGCGGGTCTTCGCTGGACCAGCCTGCGGCTGCGGCTCCTGGTCGTGTTCGCGCTGGTGGCCCTGACGGCGGCGGTGTCCGCGTCGGGCATCGCGTACTGGCTGAACCGTGAGGCCGTCCTCACGCGTACCCAGGACGCCGCGCTCGGCGACTTCCGCCGCCAGATGCAGAACCGGGCGGCCTCGCTGCCGCAGCAGCCCACGGCGGACGAACTGCGCGACACCGCGGAGCAGATGGCGAGCAGCAGCCCCGGCTACCACGTGCTGCTGATCGGCACCCATGACGGCAAGCCCGTCACCGGGGCCTCCGACATCGACTCCTTCACCAAGCTCGACGTGCCCGCCTCGCTGCAGAAGCAGGTGAACAAGAAGCAGCCGCTGACGTCGAGCAACACCTACGAGTACCACCTGTTCTGGCAGCGCGTCACTCTGGGGAACACCCCTTATCTGGTGGCCGGGACGAAGATCATCGGTGGTGGTCCCGCCGGGTACATGCTGAAGTCGCTCGAGCAGGAGCGCGAGGACCTCAGCTCGCTGGCCTGGTCCCTGGGCATCGCCACCGCGCTGGCCCTCGTCGGCTCGGCGCTCCTCGCCCAGGCCGCGGCGACCACGGTGCTGCGGCCGGTGCAGCGGCTCGGAGACGCGGCGCGCAAGCTCGGCGAGGGCAAGCTCGACACCCGTCTGGCCGTCTCCGGCACGGATGAACTCGCCGATCTCTCGCACACGTTCAACAAGGCCGCGAGCTCCCTGGAGAAGAAGGTCGCGGACATGAGCGCGCGGGAGGAGTCGAGCCGGAGGTTCGTCGCCGACATGTCGCACGAGCTGCGCACCCCGCTGACCGCGATCACGGCGGTCGCCGAGGTGCTGGAGGACGAGGCGGACAGCCTCGACCCGATGATCGCTCCGGCCGTGCACCTGGTGGTGAGCGAGACCCGGCGGCTGAACGACCTGGTCGAGAACCTCATGGAGGTCACCCGCTTCGACGCCGGCACGGCCCGCCTCGTCCTGGACACGGTCGATGTCGCCGACCAGGTGACCGCCTGCATCGACGCCCGCGCCTGGCTCGACGCGGTCGATCTGGACGCGGAGCGCGGGATCATGGTTCGGCTGGATCCGCGCCGGCTCGACGTGATCCTGGCCAATCTGATCGGCAACGCCCTCAAGCACGGCGGTTCACCGGTGCGGGTGTCCGTGCGGACCGACGAGGACGAGCTGGTCATCGAGGTCCGCGACCACGGCCCGGGAATCCCCGAGGACGTCCTGCCCCACGTGTTCGACCGCTTCTACAAGGCGAGTGCCTCCCGTCCCCGCTCCGAGGGCAGCGGTCTCGGCCTGTCCATCGCGGTGGAGAACGCGCACATCCACGGCGGCGACATCACGGCCTCCAACCTGCCGGACGGCGAGGGCGCGATGTTCGTCCTGCGGCTCCCCCGGGACGCGGAGGCGCTGACCGGCGCCCCGGAGGACGACGACCCCGACCGGAACGAGAGGGGCGACGCGAAGTGATCCGCAGCGAGCGTGCGTACGGCGCACCGCGCACGGTCCGGCCGGTCCGGACACCCGGACGGGCCGGTGCCGCGCTGGCCGCCGTCGTGGCCTGTGCGGCGCTGGCCGCCGGCTGCGGCATCCGCAGCACCTCGGTGCCGGTCGACGCCGGGGCGGCGCCGTCCCGGATGCCGTGCCGGACCGCCCCGGCTCAGGAGACCCTGCCTCCGGCGGAGAGCGTCTCCGTGCGGATCCATCTGGTCTGCGCCTCTCAGCTGGTGACGGTGGAGCGCACGGTCGAGGTCGACGCGTCGCGTTCCGACCCCCTCCTGATCGCACAGGCGCTCCTGAGCGAGCTGCAGGCCGAGCCGGACGCGGACGAGCGGCGCGCCGGGTTCTCCACCGATGTGCCGGTGGCGCTGCGCGTCTCCGCCGCACACAAGGGGGACCCCGAGGGCACGCTGCGCCTCACCAAGCAGCCGGACGACCTGCCGGCGGAGGCGCTCGCGCAGGTGGTGTGCACGTACGCGGACAGCGAGCCGCTCGGTTCCGGGGGCTCGGTGCTGCTCGGCGGGCCGGGGAACTACGCGCCGCGGGGCTATCTGTGCACGACGGACACGAAGACGCGGCCCGGGGACGTGCCCACACTGGGTGCGCTCGAACTGGACCGATGACCGCCGAGGGGGCGTCGGCGGTCCGCCCCGCCCGGCGGCCGTGCCGCTCGTCACAGCGCCGTCCCGGAAGGTGCGGAACCGATCCTGCCGTTCGTGGCGTCTTGGTGGACGTGCGTCACAGTTCGGACGGCCAGGCCGTCATCCGCTTCCGCGCGGCGGGGGTAGTCCTCCTCCTCGCGCATCTCCTGTTCGTCGGCTGGCTGACCCTGCGCCCGCTGGACGTGCCCTGGATGACGGCCGCGAACTTCCAGCCCTTCGCCGGGATCAAGGCGGATCTGGCCCTGGGCCCGGCCGAGGCGGGGCGCCGCATCGGCGAGGGCCTGCTGCTGCTGGCGCCGCTGGGCGTACTGCTGCCCATGGCCGGCGGCAGGCTGCTGGTCTCCCCGTGGGCGTCGCTGGCCCGTACGGTCGCGGCCGGGGCCCTGATCTCGATGGCCATCGAGCTGGCGCAGACGGGGGTCCCCGGCCAGGTCGTCGACGTCGACTCGCTGCTCCTGAACACCGCCGGCGTCGCGGTGGCCCATCTGCTGGTCGTCCCGCTGTCGCGGTCCCGGCTGCGCCGGGGCAACCGGGCAGGGGCCGGTGACCTTTCCCGGTTCGGGGCGCGGACCCGCTCACTCCGGGTCGAGGCCCCTCAGGGGTCCACCCCGACGATTACCAGGGTCGGCATCGCCCCGTAGAGCGATGCTTTGTACCCCTTCGCGGAGCGACCATGGATACATCGGGAGCGCGACGGAGCCGCTCCCCGAACGGTTCGCGAAGGAGCCCACCATGGCCGCACTTGTCCGCCCCAGCCAGGGCCGCATGATCGGTGGGGTGTGCGCGGCGCTGGCACAGCGCTTCGGCACCTCCGCAGGGACGATGCGTGTCATCTTCCTCGTGTCGTGCCTGCTCCCCGGCCCCCAGTTCCTGCTCTACCTGGCGCTGTGGGTACTCCTGCCGTCGGAGAAGAGCCGGGCCGCGACGGCCTGGTGACCGCCGGCCCCACGGGGGGAGAGAGGGCTGTGGGGCGCACACCCGGTCCGGGTGTGCGCCCCACATGCGTCTACCGCTGGTCAGCCACCGATCGGCAGGACGCCGGTCAGACCGCCGGCGGGCAGGCCGCCGAGCAGGTTGGTGCCGGGCGCCGAGAGGGCGCTGCTGCTGCCGCGCTGCTGCTGCTGGTCGAGAAGTCCGCCGGCCGCCTTCTGCACGGCGGGCAGCGCCTCCGTGACGGAGTCGAGCGCGATGTTGGAGGGAAGGCCTCCGGCCAGGGCGTCGACGGGCACGGCGACGGCGGAGGCGCTGCCCGCACCGGCGGCGGCGAAAGCGGCACCGAGAGCGGCGACGCCGAGAATCCTGACAGCAGACTGCTTCATGTGAAATTCATCCTTGGGGAAGGGGATGTGAGCGGCTCTGCAAGGTAGTCAGCCCCGCATCCCTCCCGCAAACACGCCACGACACGGAAAACGGCCGGAATCCCTTGATCCCGGCCGTTCCCCCGTCAGTCCGTTCAGCCCGCCACGGACGAGGAAGCACTGGTCACAGCGGTCTGCCGGAAGAGCCATTCCGATTTCAGCTCGGCGTATCCGGGCTTCACCACGTCGTTGATCATCGCCAGACGTTCATCGAAAGGAATGAACGCTGATTTCATCGCATTGACTGTGAACCACTGCATGTCGTCGAGCGTGTATCCGAATGTCTCGATCAGCCGCTCGAATTCCTGGCTCATGCTCGTCCCGCTCATCAGCCGGTTGTCCGTGTTCACGGTGGCGCGGAAATGCAGTTTCCGCAGCAGCCCGATGGGGTGCTCGGCGTACGAGTCGGCGGCACCGGTCTGGAGGTTGGAGGTCGGGCACAGCTCCAGCGGGATCCGCTTGTCCCGCACGTAGGAGGCGAGGCGGCCGAGCGTCACACCGCCGTCGTCGGCGATCTCGATGTCGTCGATGATGCGGACGCCGTGGCCGAGCCGGTCCGCACCGCACCACTGCAGTGCCTGCCAGATCGACGGCAGGCCGAAGGCCTCGCCCGCGTGGATGGTGAAGTGGTTGTTCTCGCGCTTCAGGTACTCGAAGGCGTCCAGGTGGCGGGTGGGAGGGTAGCCCGCCTCGGCGCCCGCGATGTCGAAGCCGACCACACCCAGATCGCGGTAGCGGTTGGCGAGTTCGGCGATCTCCAGCGCGCGGGCGGCATGCCGCATCGCGGTGAGGAGGGCGCCGACACGGATGCGGTGGCCGTTCGCACGGGCCCGTCGCTCGCCCTCGCGGAAGCCCTCGTTGACCGCCTCGACGACCTCTTCGAGTGACAGGCCGGCGGTGAGGTGCTGCTCCGGCGCGTACCGGACCTCCGCGTAGACGACACCGTCCTCGGCGAGGTCCTCGGCGCACTCCGCCGCCACCCGGAAGAGCGCGTCACGGGTCTGCATGACGGCGCAGGTGTGGGCGAAGGTCTCCAGATAGCGCTCCAGCGAACCGGAGTCGGCCGCCTCGCGGAACCAGATGCCGAGCTTGTCGGGCTCGGTCTCGGGCAAGGCGTCGTAGCCCTGCGCCAGGGCCAGCTCGACGATCGTGCCGGGGCGCAGGCCACCGTCGAGATGATCGTGGAGCAGCACCTTGGGCGCGCGGCGGATCTGGTCGGGACCGGGGACGTTCAGGGTCTGGCTCGTCATCCGGGCACTCTAGCGCCTACGCGCGTAGAGCGCTGGGCGCCGATGCGTAACAGTGACTGCGAAGCCAGGTGGAATACACCTTCCCTTCTGACACTGTTCTGTCATGGCACAGCGCGCACTTCCCCTGCCTGCCGCCAGGCTGGGACGGGCCGTCCTCACGGCCGGAGCAGCACCCGAGGTCAGCGGCGTGGTCCTGCTGCTCCCGGACGGCGGGGCCGATTCCCGACGCCGTCCCTCCGCCCTCTCGTACGCGGCGCAGCTGCCGCTCGCCCGGACCCTGGCCCGCGCGGGCCGGGACGACGGGCTCGCGGTGCACGTCGTGCGCTACCGGACCCGGGGGTGGAACGCCGGCGCGGATCCGGCGGCCGACGCCCACTGGGCGGCCGACGAGGTCGTACGCCGCTACGGCGACGTCCCGGTCTGCCTCGTCGGGCACGGGATGGGGGGCCGTGCCGCCCTGCGCGGCGCCCGGCACGACGCCGTCAACTCCGTGCTGGCGATGGCACCCTGGCTGCCGGAGGACGGGGACCAGGAACCCGAACCGGTGAAGCACCTCGCGGGGCGCCGGGTCCTGATCGTCCACGGCACGAACGACGCGCGGACGAACCCGGAGCTCTCCTACCGGCTGGCGGAACGCGCCAAGAAGGCCAACCGGGACACCTGCCGCTTCGAGGTCCACTCGGACGGGCACGCGCTGCGCCAGCACCGCTCCGAAGTGATGGCGCTGGCCTCCGACTTCATCCGGGGCTCGCTGTTCGCCCGGTCGTACGCGCGCCCGGTGGCCGACGCCTTCGCCGCCCCGCCGCCGCTGGGGCTGAGGATGCCGCTGGCGGCCGGGTTCGGGCAGTCGCTGAGGCACTGAGGAACACGGGCGGCCACCTTCGGGGTCGGGGAGCCCCGCGCGCCCGTCAGTCCGGCAGCAGGCTCCCCCGGCGCGACAGCAGGAAGCGCTTGAAGGCGGCCACCGGCGGCGTGTCGGGGTGGCCGTCCAGCCAGGCGACGCCGATCTCGCGGACCGCCCGCGGAGCCGTCACCGTCAGCTCGACCACCCCGGGCCGGGCGACGGCGGGGGGCGGCAGCAGTGCCACACCGAGCCCCGCCGCGACGAGGCCGCGCAGGGTCTCCGCCTCCTCGCCCTCGAACGCGACCCGCGGGGTGAAGCCCGCCTCGGCACAGAGGTCGTCGGTGATCCGCCGCAGCCCGTAACCGGGTTCGAGGGTGACGAACGCTTCGTCGGCGGCCTCGGCGAGACGGACCCGGCGGCGCCCCGCCAGCCGGTGGTCGTCGGGGACGACGAGGCGCAGCCGCTGCTCGTCGAGGCGCGTGGCGACGAGGTCCGGGGCGTCGGGGACGGGCGAGGTCAGGCAGAGGTCGAGGCCGCCCGCCCGCAGCCGGTCGAGCATGGCCTCGGCGTAGTTCTGGACGAGCTGGAAGCGGACCCCGGGGTGATCGGCCCGGAAGGCCCGGATCAGCGCGGGCACGGTCTCGGAGCCCATCGTGTGCAGGAAGCCGAAGGCGACCTTGCCCGCCGTGGGGTCGGCGTCGGCGCGCACCGAGTCGGCCGCCTTCTCCACCTCCGCCAGGGCGCGTTCGGCGGAGCCCAGGAAGGTGCGGCCCGCGGGGGTGAGCGAGACCGTGCGGCCCCGGCGTGCGAACAGGGCGACACCCAGGTCCTGTTCCAGCCGCACCATGGCCCGCGACAGCGTCGACTGCGGGACGCCCAGCTCGTGCGCGGCGCGGGTGACGTGCTCGTGGCGGGCCACGGCCTCGAAGTACGCGAGCCGGGGCGCGAGTACGGCACGGATGTCTTCTTCGTAACTGCTCGGTGACAGCCGAGGCTGTGAGCTGTGCTGATGCGCCATGGGAACGATTATGAGGGTTTCATGCATTGGACGCATGAAACCGTGCGGTCTACGTTCGGTGCATGCCTCCTGCCAGTACCGGGGCGTCCACCATCGTGCTGGACGCCGCCGTTCCGTCTGCCCCCGTCGCCGCACCGCCCACCGTCCCGGACCGCCTCACCCCCGGTGGTCCCGGCTACCGCAGGATGAGCTTCGCGCTCTTCTCGGCGGGGATCGCGACCTTCGCCCTCCTCTACTCCACCCAGGCCCTGCTGCCCGCCGTCTCCGCGTCCTTCGGCGCGACGGCCGGGCAGGCGAGCTGGACGGTCTCCGCGGCGACCGGGGCGCTGGCCCTGTGCGTACTGCCGCTGAGCGCGCTCTCCGAGCGCTTCGGGCGGCGTCAGATGATGACGGCGTCCCTGGCGGTCGCCGTGGTGATCGGGCTGCTCGTCCCCTTCGCCCCGTCGCTCGGCTGGCTGATCGCGCTGCGCGCGGTCCAGGGCGCGGCACTGGCGGGACTGCCGGCGTCGGCGATGGCGTACCTGGCCGAGGAGGTCCGGCCCAAGGCCCTGGTGGCCGCGATCGGACTCTTCGTGGCGGGCAACAGCATCGGCGGCATGAGCGGCCGTATCCTCGCCGGCTGGATCGCCCAGCTCTGGGGCTGGCGGATGGCGCTCGGCGCGATCGGGCTGCTCGCCGTGGTCTGCGCGGTGGTCTTCCACTTCATGATCCCCACGGCCCGCCACTTCAGCCCCTCCTCGCTCAACCCGAGGGCCCTGGCGAAGACCGTCACCGGCCACCTCTCCGACCCGCTGCTGCGCAGGCTGTACGCGATCGGCGCCCTCTTCATGACGGTGTTCGGCGCGGTCTACACCGTGATCGGCTACCGGCTCGTCGAGGAGCCCTTCGGCCTCCCGCAGGGGGTCGTCGGCTCGATCTTCCTGGTCTACCTCGTCGGCACGGCCTCCTCCGCCGCCGCGGGCCGCCTGGTCGGCCGGCTCGGCCGCCGGGGCGCGCTGTACCTCGCCGTCTCCACGACGGCCGCGGGTCTGCTGCTCTCCCTGGCCGACCAGCTGGCCGCCGTCCTGGCCGGCCTGGTCCTGATCACGGCCGGCTTCTTCGCCGGGCACGCGGTCGCCTCGTCGTCGGTGAGCCGTACGGCGACGACGGGCCGCGCCCAGGCCTCCGCGCTCTACCAGTCCGCGTACTACCTGGGTTCGAGCGCGGGCGGCACTCTCGGCGCCGTCGCCTTCCACGCGGGCGGCTGGGGCGGCACGGTCGCGCTCGGTGTCCTGGCGGTCCTCGGAGTCCTGTCGATCACCCTCTTCGGGACCCGGGCGGCACGGACCGAGCGGCTCCGCGCCGCGTCCCCGGCACCGGTGCACAACTGAGACCTTCCCACCACAACCGCTGCTCCCCTGCGCGCGTCCAACAAGCGGAGACACCGTCCGCGGGCGAACGCGAAGGGGAGCAGGCGTACATGACGATCATGGGGAACATACGCGGCGTACGGGTACGGCGTGGAGCCGTCCTGTCCGTCGCCGGACTGGTGGCCGCGCCGGCCCTGGTCCTGGGCACGGGGACGTCCGCCCAGGCGGCGTCCTGCACGGCGGCGAAGGGCCCGTACCAGAAGCAGGTCGAGAAGTGGCTGGGGCGGACGGCCGACGGGAAGCAGTCGTCGGCGGACTGCACCGCGATCCGCTCGTTCCAGGTCGCCAAGGGCATCACCCCGGCCATCGGGTACGCGGGGCCGGTCACCTGGCGCACGATGAAGACGATCACCGCACAGAAGGCGGCGGGGAAGAACCCCAACGCGGCGAAGAAGTGCCCCACGAACAAGGGCCGCATCGCCTGCGTGGACCTGACCAGGCAGCTGAGCTGGATCCAGGACGGGTCCAAGCTGAAGTTCGGCCCGGTGCCGGTGCGGACGGGGCGCAACGGTGACGAGACGCGGACCGGGTCCAAGAAGATCTACTGGCGCAACATCGACCACTGGTCGACGCTCTACGACGTCAGCATGCCGTACGCCCAGTTCTTCGACGGCGGGCAGGCGTTCCACTCGGTCACCAAGTCCATGTACAACAACCCGGGGTCGGCGGGCTGCGTCAACATGCGTCCCGCGGACGCGAAGGCGTACTGGAACCTGTTGAAGAACGGCGACGACGTGTACGTCTACGGGCGCAAGCCCGGCACCTGAGCAGCGGTTTCCTCGTTTTCCACCCCGGTTGTCAGTGCCCTCCGGTAGCTTCCACAGTGAGGGGTGTCACAGCGCAACAGGGGTGGAGCGATGAGTGATCTGACAGCGACGGCTGACATCGACAGCCGTCTGGAGGGACACCGGGTCGAGCTGACCGGTTACTGCTACCGGATGCTCGGCTCGGCCTTCGAGGCGGAGGACGCGGTCCAGGACACGCTGGTGCGCGCCTGGCGCAGCTTCGACAAGTTCGAGGGCCGTTCCTCGCTGCGCTCCTGGCTCTACCGCATCGCGACGAACGTCTGCCTGGACATGCTGAACGCGGGCAACAAGCGGGCCAGGCCGGTGGATCTGACCGGCCCGACCCCGCTGGCCCAGGCCGCGCTGAACCCCCTTCCGGAGAACACCTGGCTGGAGCCGATGCCGGACGGGCGCATCCTGCCCTCGGTGGCGGACCCGGCGGAGGCTGCGGTGGCCCGCGAGTCGGTGCGCCTCGCGTTCGTGGCCGCCCTCCAGCACCTGCCGCCCAAGCAGCGCGCGGTGCTGATCCTGCGCGAGGTCCTGGCGTGGAAGGCGAGCGAGGTGGCCGAGCTGCTCGACACGTCGGTCGCCTCGGTCAACAGCGCCCTGCAGCGGGCCCGGGCGACGCTGTCGGACACGGACAGCACGGCGCCGGACACCGCGAATCCGCTGGACGACGAGCAGCGCAAGCTGCTGGACCGCTACGTGGCGGCGTTCGAGGGATACGACATGGCGGCGCTGACGGCGCTGCTCCACGAGGACGCCGTGATGACCATGCCGCCGTTCGACCTCTGGCTCCAGGGGCACGACGACATCACCGGCTTCATGCTCAGCATCGGCGCGAGCTGTGCCGGTTCCCGGCTGGTGGCGACGGAGGCCAACGGGACGCCTGCCTTCGCGCACTACAAGCCGAATCCGGACGGGCCGGGGTTCGTGCCGTGGGCGGTGCAGGTCATCGACATCTCGGACGGCGCCATCACCGGGATGCACTGCTTCCTGGACACCCCGCGCTGGTTCCCGCTGTTCGGGCTTCCGGACCACCTGGAGGCCGACGCGTGAGGGTGTCACGCCCTGTGGTGATCGGCTGGTTCCTGTTGGTGGCGGGTGGCTGGGCGGCGACACTGTGGCTGGGCGAGCCGTCCGCCACGGCGGGCCCGGCCCCTTACTCCAGCGTTCCGAGCGACAACCCCGTACCGGGGCCGCAGCCGGAGGGCGGCTCGTGTGCGACACCGAGTGCAGCATCGTCACCCTCGGCCGACGCCGATCCGTTGCTGCTCGCCAAGGTGCCGGGCGAGTACAGGGCCGAATACGCACAGGGGGTCTACTGCGTCTACATCACGGCACGCGACAGCGCCCGGGCCCGCTGAGCACGAGTCACTCCGGGGCCGACCGGACGTTACCCACCACGTCGGTCAGCCCCACCAGGCCGAGCAGCGCCCCGAGTTCGAGCGGGACGTTGCGCAGCCGCAGCTCGACCCCTCCGGCTCTGCGCGCGACGAGCCCCAGCCGGGCGATCGCCTCGACGAGGGCGAGATCCGGGCGCACCACCCCGCCCACGTCGCAGTCCACCACGGCGGTTCCGGGGACGTGGGCGAGCAGGGCCTCCAGCTCTGCACAGAGGCCCGGCACATCGGCGCGGGTGACGCGGCCGGTGAGGACGAGGGCGTTCGGAGTCATGGCATCCACACCAGGGAGACCGGCGGGATGCCCGAAACTCATCGGCGGCCGGGCACGTGTGCCTCAGCTCACCGGGAGGATTCCGGTGTCCAGATCCAGGCCGAAGGGCTTGGGCAGCGTCAGTGTCTCGCCGTACTCGACCGCTTCCAGGACCCGGTAGGTGCCGTCGCTCGGCTCCCCGTACAGGGTCGCGGTCGGGCGGCCGGTGTGCCAGGGATCGAGCAGCAGGAACAGTTCGATGCCGGCCTTCGCGTACCCGTGCGCCTTGCCGATGCGGTCGTGGTTGGCGTTGGCCGGTGAGGTGATCTCCACGACGAGCCTGACAGCCTCCGCCGGTACGCGATTCCCGGGCCCGGACGCGACGGCCCTGGGCAGGACGACGAGATCGGGGATGTAGAGACCGGCCCGTCCGGGTACGGAGACACCGAGCGTCTGGTAGATCCCCCACTCCTCCGGGATGACGGCATACAGCCTGCGCTGGAGCAGCTCCGCAGTGGTGTTGTGGTCCTTGGACGGCGGTGGCGACACGGTGACGATCCCCTCGATGATCTCCACCTTGCAGCCCTCGGGTGCGTCCGTCTCCTCCCAGATCCGGACGAGGTCGTCCCAGTCCTGGCCGTGGCCCGGCCCGGGATCGACGGTGAGTGCGCTCATGGCGGTCTCCTCTTATCGGTGCGTCACCGAGTCCAGCATGCCGAACGGGACCGGTGGTGGTCCACCGGTCCCGTTCACCCGAAAGGGAAAGCCGCAGGTCAGGCGATACGTTCCCGCACCACCGGCGTGGCGGTGAAGGGGGTGCCGGCCGGGGCGATGTCGTACGAGCCGGGCAGGGCCTTCAGCGCGTACTCGAACTTCTCGGGGGTGTCCGTGTGCAGGGTCAGCAGCGGCTGGCCCTCGGTCACCGTGTCCCCCGGCTTCGCGTGCAGCTCGATGCCCGCACCCGCCTGCACCGGGTCCTCCTTGCGGGCCCGGCCCGCGCCGAGGCGCCAGGCGGCGACGCCGACGTCGTACGCGTCGAGGCGGGTCAGCACGCCCGAGGACGGGGCGCTGATCACGTGCTGCTCGCGGGCGACGGGAAGCGCGGCGTCCGGGTCGCCGCCCTGGGCGGAGATCATGCGGCGCCAGACGTCCATCGCGGAGCCGTCGGCCAGGGCCTTCTCCGGGTCGGCGTCCTTGAGCCCGGCGGCGTCGAGCATCTCGCGGGCGAGCGCCAGGGTCAGGTCGATGACGTCCTGCGGGCCGCCGCCGGCGAGGACCTCGACGGACTCGCGGACCTCCAGGGCGTTCCCGGCGGTGAGGCCGAGCGGGGTGGCCATGTCGGTGAGCAGTGCGACGGTGCGTACGCCGCTGTCGGTGCCCAGCGCGACCATGGTGGAGGCCAGTTCGCGGGCGTCCTCGATCGTCTTCATGAAGGCGCCGGAGCCGACCTTGACGTCCAGGACGAGCGCGCCCGTGCCCTCGGCGATCTTCTTGGACATGATCGAGCTGGCGATGAGCGGGATCGCCTCGACGGTGCCGGTGACGTCGCGCAGCGCGTACAGCTTCTTGTCGGCGGGTGCCAGGCCGTCACCGGCCGCGCAGATCACCGCGCCGGTGGTGTCCAGCACGTCGAGCATCTCGGCGTTGGAGAGGTGGGCCCGCCAGCCGGGGATGGACTCCAGCTTGTCGAGGGTGCCGCCGGTGTGGCCGAGACCCCGGCCGCTGAGCTGCGGCACGGCGGCGCCGCAGGCGGCGACCAGCGGGGCGAGCGGCAGGGTGATCTTGTCGCCGACGCCGCCGGTGGAGTGCTTGTCGGTGGTCGGGCGGGAGAGCGCGCCGAAGTCCATCCGCTCGCCGGAGGCGATCATCGCGGCGGTCCAGCGGGCGATCTCCGTGCGGTTCATGCCGTTCAGCAGGATCGCCATGGCCAGCGCGGACATCTGCTCGTCGGCGACCTCGCCGCGGGTGTACGCGTCGATGACCCAGTCGATCTGCTCGGGGCTGAGCTCGCCGCGGTCCCGCTTGGTGCGGATGACGGAGATGGCGTCCATGGGATGGGAGTCCTTCCGGCCGGATGGGGAGGCGAGAGAGTCCCGTTGACTCTACGCGCATAGAGAGGAAACGTTCCGCCGCGCCGTCCGGGCGGCCCGGTCGGGCCCGCCCGGAGAGCGGCGCGGCGGCGGGGGGATCACCCCAGGTGCTGCGGTCCGAACGACTGCGGCAGCATCTCGTCGAGCGTACGGAGCCCGTCCGGCGTCTCGAGCACGAGCTCGGGCCCGCCGAACTCGTACAGCAGCTGCCGGCACCGGCCGCACGGCACGAGCACGGAGCCGGTGCCGTCGACGCAGGTGAAGTGGGTCAGCCGGCCGCCGCCCGTGTCCGCGAGCCGCGAGACCAGCCCGCACTCGGCGCACAGACTGATGCCGTACGAGGCGTTCTCGACGTTGCACCCGGTGATCGTGCGGCCGTCGTCGACGAGGGCCGCCACCCCGACCGGGTAACCCGAATACGGGGCGTACGCCCGGGACATGGCGTCCCGGGCGGCCTCGCGCAGGGCCTCCCAGTCGACGGGCCGCGTCGGGGTCGTCACTTGCCCTCGCCCTTGCGGTACGGCACTCCGTCGGCCTTCGGCATGCGCAGCCTCTGCGCGGACAGGGCGAGCACCAGCAGCGTCGTGACGTACGGCGCGGCGTCGACGAACTGGCTCGGGACCTGGTCCGTCAGGCCGTACCAGGTGAAGAGCAGGGCGGAGATGACCGCCGAGATCAGCGCGGTCAGGTACTTCTTCCGGTACAGCTGCCAGAACACGACGATCACCAGCAGGATCGCCAGGAGCAGCAGCATCGCGTGGACGTTCTCGGCTCCGCCGCGGAGCTTGAGGCTGTCGGTGAAGCCGAAGAGGCCCGCGCCGAGTGCCATGCCGCCGGGCATCCAGTTGCCGAAGATCATGGCGGCGAGGCCGATGTATCCGCGGCCGCCGGTCTGGCCCTCCTGGTAGATGCTGGTGGCGACGAGCGAGAGGAACGCGCCGCCGAGTCCGGCCAGCCCGCCCGAGATCGTCACCGCGATGTACTTGTACTTGTAGACGTTCACGCCGAGGGTCTCGGCCGCGACCGGGCTCTCACCGCAGGAGCGGAGCCGCAGACCGAACGAGGTGCGCCACAGCACCCACCAGGTGACGGGGATCAGCAGCAGGGCGACGACGGTCAGCAGCGACAGTCCGGTGACCAGGCCGCCGATGATGCCGGCGAGGTCGGAGACGAAGAACCAGTGGTGTTGCTGCAGGTCCTGCATCCAGTCCGACAGCCCCGGGACGGTGATCTTGTCGATCTCCTCCAGCCGCGGGGACTGCTTGGAGGACCCGCCGGGCTCGTCGGCGAAGGTGAAGTTGGAGAGGTAGCGGGTGACGCCGACGGCGAGGATGTTGACGGCCACACCGGAGACGATGTGGTTCACGCCGAAGGTGACGGTGATGATCGCGTGCAGCAGCCCGCCGAGGGCGCCGCCGATGATGCCGAAGAGGACGCCCACCCAGGGGCCCCACTGGAAACCGGCCCAGGCACCGAACCAGGTGCCGAGGATCATCATGCCCTCGAGGCCGATGTTGACGACACCGGCCCGCTCGGCCCAGAGTCCGCCGAGACCGGCCAGACCGATCGGGACGGCCAGCTCAAGGGCGCCGGCCACCTGCCCGACCGAGGTCACGTCGTCCGCGCCGCTGATGAGGCGCACCAGCGAGACGAGGGCGAGCGCACCGGCGATGATCAGGAGGACGGCGGGCAGGGAGAGCGTGCGCCGGCCTTTGCCCTTCGGGGCGGCGACGCGTGCGGCGGAGACTTTGCTGGTGCTCACAGGGCCGCCTCCTTCTCGGTGGTGAGGGCGTGGCCGGCGGCGAGTTCCTCGCCGACCTTCTGCTGCTGGCGGCGGGTCCCGTAACGCCGGACGAGTTCGTAGCTGACGACGACGGAGATCACGATCAGCCCCTGCATGATCGTGGCGATCTCCTTCTCGAAGCCGAACTGGTCGAGCGGCGAGGACGCCTTGTCCAGGAAGGCGATCAGCAGCGCGCTGAGGGCGATGCCCAGCGGGTGGTTGCGGCCGAGCAGGGCGATGGTGATGCCGGTGAAGCCGAGGCCGACGGGGAAGTCGAGGCTGTAGGTGTGCGTGTCACCCAGCAGCGTCGGCATGCCGACGAGTCCCGCGATCCCACCGGAGATCAGCATCGAGGTCAGGATCATCTTCTTGGCGTCCACACCGGAGGCCTGGGCGGCGCTCTCGCTGGCACCCGTGGCGCGCAGGTCGAAGCCGAACCTGGTGCGGTTCAGGACGAGCCAGTAGACGAGGCCGCAGCCGGCCGCGACGAAGGTGAAGCCGTAGATCTCCCCGGCCTCGGGGCTCAGGGACAGGCCCGGGAACCAGCCGGACTCCGGGATCTCGCCCGTGGTCAGGTTGTTGGAGCCCGCCGCCTGGTCACCGAAGTTCTTCGGCAGGATCAGCCAGGCGATCAGCGACGTCGAGATGGAGTTGAGCATGATCGTCGCGACGACCTCGCTCACACCCCGCGTGGTCTTGAGGATGCCCGCGATACCGGCCCAGAAGGCGCCCACCAGCATCGCCACGACGACGATGAGAGCGATCTGGAGCGGCCCGGGAAGGGTGACACTGGCACCCACGAGGGCGGCCACCATCGCGCCGAGGCGGTACTGCCCGTCGACCCCGATGTTGAAGAGGTTCATGCGGAAGCCGACCGCGACCGCGAGGGCGGCGAGGTAGTACGTCCCGGCCTGGTTGATGATCAGGACCTGTACGTCGCTGTACGACACCTGCTCGAACAGCAGCCGGTACAGCTCGAACGGGTCGCGGTTCGAGATCAGCAGCACCAGGGTGCTGAGCGCGAAGGCGACGACCAGGGCGAGCACCGGGCCGGCGAAGCCCAGGATCAGCCGGTCCTTGTCGAATTTCCTCATCAGGCCTCGTCCTCCGGTGCCGCTTCGAGGTGACCGGCGGCGGCGCCGGTCATGGCCGAGCCCAGTTCCTCGGGTGTGATGGTGGCGGGGTCGGCGTCCGCGACCAGCTGCCCCCGGTACATGACGCGAAGGGTGTCGGAGAGCCCGATGAGCTCGTCCAGGTCCGCCGAGATGAGCAGGACGGCGAGCCCTTCGCGGCGCGCCTCGCGGATCTGGTCCCAGATCTGCGCCTGCGCGCCGACGTCCACCCCGCGGGTGGGGTGCGCGGCGATCAGCAGTTTCGGGTTGTGGCTCATCTCCCGGCCGACGATCAGCTTCTGCTGGTTGCCGCCGGAGAGCGAGGCGGCGGTGACCTCGATGCCCGGGGTCCGGACGTCGTACTCGCGCACGATCCGCTCGGTGTCGACGCGTGCGGCCTTCGGGTCCAGGAGCCAGCCCTTGCTGTTGGGCTTCTCCGTGACGTGGCCGAGGATGCGGTTCTCCCAGAGCGGGGCGTCCAGCAGGACGCCGTGCCGGTGGCGGTCCTCGGGGATGTATCCGATGCCGCTCTCGCGCCGCTTGCGCGTGGGGGCGGACGAGATGTCGTCCGTGTCCAGCGTGATGACGCCGCTGTCCGGACTCCGCATCCCGACGAGCGCCTCGATCAGTTCGGTCTGCCCGTTGCCCTCGACGCCCGCGATACCGAGGACCTCGCCCTTGTGGATCGTGAAGCCGACGTCGGAGAGGACGTCGCGCACGACGCCGTCCGGGTCGGTCACACCGAGGGAGAGCCCTTCGACGCGGAGCATCGGCACGTCGGTGACCGTCGACTCGCGGGTCTCCGGCGAGGGGAGCTCGCTGCCGACCATGAGCTCGGCGAGCTGCTTGGTCGTGGTGTTCGCGGGGTCGGCGGTGCCCACCGTCGTACCGCGCCGGATCACCGTGATCTCGTCGGCGACGGAGAGGACCTCGCCGAGCTTGTGGGAGATGAAGATGACGGTGAGGCCCTCGGCCTTGAGCTCGCGGAGGTTCGCGAAGAGCGCGTCGACCTCCTGCGGGACGAGCACGGCGGTCGGCTCGTCGAGGATGAGGATGCGTGCGCCGCGGTAGAGGACCTTGAGGATCTCCACGCGCTGGCGGTCGGCGACCCCGAGGTCCTCGACGAGCGCGTCGGGCCTGACCCCCAGGCCGTACGCGTCGGAGATCTCCTTGATCTTCCTGCGCGCCGCGGATCCGATGCCGTGCAGCTTCTCGCCGCCGAGGACGACGTTCTCCAGGACGGTGAAGTTGTCGGCGAGCATGAAGTGCTGGTGGACCATTCCGATACCGCGCGCGATGGCGTCACCGGGGTTGCCGAACGAGACCTGCTCGCCGTCCACGGCGATGGTGCCCTCGTCCGGCTTCTGCATGCCGTAGAGGATCTTCATCAGGGTGGACTTTCCGGCGCCGTTCTCACCTACGAGGGCGTGGACCGTTCCCTTGCGTACGGTGATGCCGATGTCGTGGTTGGCCACGACGCCGGGGAAGCGCTTGGTGATGCCGTGCAGTTCTACGGCAGGGGGACTGCTGGACGCGTTGATGACGCACTCTCCTTGGCCGGACAGGAGCGGGGGCACAGAGGGCAGGGGGTGGGGTGAAGTTATCGCGCCAAAGGGCTGTCTACACGCGTAGCGCTGCCGAATCGTGAAGCGCGGGCACCAGGCACGGCCGGAACTCCTGGTGCGGAGCCGGTGCGAGCGGGGGCACTGCGAGGGGCACAACTTCTTCGATGAACACCCCACGGGCCCGGAGCGGCAAGGGTGCGCACTCCGGGCCCACGGGAAACCAGCGCGACGACCGGAGTCGTTACGGGGTGGTCTTGACGGTGATCGTGCCGTCGATGATTTCCTTCTTCGCCTTGTCCACGGCCGCGATGACCTCGGTCATCTTGGTGAAGGCCGGGTTGGACATGGCCAGGCCGACGCCGTCCTTGTCGAGGCCGTAACGGATCTCACCGGACTGCGGCTTGCCGTCCTGGACGGACTTGATCAGGTTGAAGACGGAGTCCTCGACGTCCTTGGTGACCGAGGTCAGGATCGACGCCTTGTAGGCGGCGAGGCCTTCCTGCTTGTACTGGTCGGAGTCGACGCCGATGTTCCACTTGCCGGCCTTGGAGACGGCCTCGATGGCACCGGAACCGGCCAGACCGGCCGCCGAGTAGACGACGTCGGCACCCTTGTCGAGCTGGCCCTGGGCGGCGGCCTTGCCGAGGTCGGGCTTGGAGAAGCCCGAGAAGTCCGGCGGCTGGGTCAGGTACTGCGGAAGGACGTTGACCGAGGCGTCGGTGTCCTTGACGCCCTGGATGAAGCCGGCCTCGAACTTCTTGATCAGCGGGGTCTCGACACCACCGATGAAGCCGACCTTCTTGGTCTTGGTGACCTTGGCGGCGGCGACACCCGCGAGGTAGGAGCCCTGCTCCTCGTTGAAGACGATGTTGGCGATGTTGTCGCCGGTCACCGAGGAGTCGTCGATGATGCCGAAGGTGATCTTCGGGAACTTCGGCGCGACCTTCTTGATGGCGGGGGCGTAGGCGAAGCCGACACCGATCACCGGGTTGTTGCCGGCGCGGGCCAGCGAGGTGAGGCGCTGGACCTTGTCCGCGTCCGACTCGCCCTCGGAGGGCTCGGCCTCGGTGCCCTTGACGCCGAGGTCCTCCTCGGCCTTGGCCAGCCCCGCGTAGGCGGCGTCGTTGAACGACTGGTCGCCGCGGCCACCGATGTCGTAGGCGATGGCCGTCTTGTCGGCCTTGGAGTCGGACGACGTACCGCTGTCCGACGACGAGTCGCCACACGCGCTGACGCTGAGCGCGAGCGCCGCGGACATGACGCCCACGGTGGCAATCCTGGTGATCCGGCGCAAGGGAAGGCTCCTTCAAACCTGACCGAAGCGCCTCTTCCGGCGCTGGTTTCGCCGCGATCGTAACGCGCGTAGATGTCAGATAAGGACCTGTACGGAAGCCGTTATCGGATCGTCGCGAACAGAAGGTGTCATGTCCGGTTACGAACTGTTGCCGTCGAGCAACGCGGCGGCGGTGAACAGCTCCACTCCGACCGTGATCGCTTCCTCGTCCACGTCGAAGTTCCCGCGGTGCAGGTCGAGGCCGCGGGTGTCCCCCGGGGCGCGCACACCGAGCCTGGCCATGGCACCTGGGATCTTCTCCAGGTACCAGGAGAAGTCCTCTCCGCCCAGGCTCTGTTCGGTGTCCTCGATCGCGTACGACCCGCGGCGGATGGTCATCGCGGCGTCGAGGAGACCGATCGTCTCCGCCTCGTTCACCACGGGCGGCACGCCCCGGACGTAGTCGATCACCGTCTTGGCCCGGTACATTCCGGCCACCTCGTCGATCGCCGCGTGCACCAGGTCGGGCGCCTGCCGCCAGCTCTCCAGATCGAGGCAGCGAACCGTCCCGGACAGCTCGGCGTGCTGCGGGATGACATTGGGGGCGTGGCCGGTCTCCAGGCGGCCCCAGGTGACGGCCATCCCCGCCCGCGCGTCGACCCGGCGGGCGAGCAGCGCGGGCACGTCGGTGGCGACCCGGGCGGCGGCGGTGACCAGGTCGGTGGTGAGGTGCGGCCGTGCGGTGTGCCCGCCGGGACCGTCGAGGGAGATCTCCACGCGGTCGCACGCGGAGGTGATCGGCCCGATCCGGAGCCCGACCTTGCCCACGTCCACCTTCGGGTCGCAGTGCACCCCGATGATCCGCCCCACGCCGTCCAGCACCCCGGCCGCGACCGCGTCGGCGGCGCCGCCGGGCAGCACCTCCTCGGCGGGCTGGAAGATCAGCCGCACCGGGCGGGGCAGCAGCCCCTGCCGGTCGAGGTCGCTCAGGACGAGCCCTGCCCCCAGGACGCAGCTGGTGTGGACGTCGTGTCCGCAGGCGTGGGCCCGGTCGGGCACGGTGGAGCGGTAGGAGACCCCCACCTTCGTGTCCGGGATCGGCAGCGCGTCGATGTCGCCCCGCAACGCCAGCATCGGCGTCACGCCGTCCCACTCGCCCACGTCGCAGACGAGTCCCGTGCCACCGGGCAGCACGCGCGGCTCCAGGCCGGCTTTCTCCAGCCTGGCCTTGATCGCGGCCGTCGTACGGAACTCCTGGTTGCCGAGCTCAGGGTGCATGTGCAGATCACGGCGGAAGGCGATGAGCTCGGCACGCAGGTCGTCGGGCAGGGTGCCGGGCATGACGGCCTCTGCGTGGGGCGCACGGGACTTCAACTGGTTCACCCAGTCAAGGGTAGGCCCATCACGCCCGCAACTGGCCACAGATCAACAAAAGTTCAGCCGCTTAGAGGAACAATCGCTGGTGCTGCAGCGTGTGACGGATGCTGCCGCTGGGTAAACTGGGCCGTTTTCCACCGCGATGGGCAAGGTGCGGCACGCACCCACGGAGTCAGGGGAGCCTGAGAAGCTCACGGAGGGTGCCGACGTAGGCCGTGACGTCACGCCCGCCGGGCGGCGGCGCGGTAGCGGCCTCTGTTGCCGCTGCCGGAACCGCTTCCGTCACCGCGTCCTGGGCGGGCGTCCGGCAGGAGCGGCAGAGCCCGTCCGGGAGCGCCTCGACGCGGCCGGGCGCGCCGCACTCCACGCACTCGACCATCGGGCGGGGCGCGGGTGCCCCCGGCGCTTCCGGGGCCGGTGCGGCGGCCACCCTGGGCGGGATCTGGTCGCGGAGCCGCTTCCGCACGAAGCCGACCGGGGAGCCGATGGCGTCGGGGAGCCCGGCCGCCAGGGCCCGGATCAGGTACTCCTCGCCCACGCCCCGCGCGAGCCATGCGGCGGCCAGGCCCTCCAAGGCGGAGCAGTCGGCGGCGGAGAGGGCGAGGCGGGCGTCGGTCCGGCCGAGACGGGCGAGGGCGAGGTACGCGGGTGAGGGGCCGGAGGTCTCGGCGGGCACGGGGCCGGGCTCCTGGGTGCGCTGCCGCGGCACCGGCGGGGCAGGGACGCCAGGGGCGGCCGGAGGAGCGGGGGCAGGGGCGGACGCGGAGGTCGGCGCACAGCCCGCCGAGCCGGTGAGGAACGCGGTCCACCACTCGTTGTCGCGGGCCGTACGGGACCAGTAGGTGCGGGTGATCCAGCGGACCTGGCTTCCGCCCGCCTCGGCGGGCATCCGTACGTGGCGCAGGTGTCCTGCCACCCCCAGGGCTCTCAGGGCGCTGCCGACGGCCATCTGGCCGTACAGCGGCAAGCTCCTGGCCAGCGACTTGATGTCCATGGCCGCACCTTCGGGCAGGTGGTCCACGTAACCGGCGACGTACCGCTCGCGCTCCGGCAGCAGGGCGAAGTCGTCGGGGCGCGCCGGGCGTTGGTCCGGGGCGGAGCGCTTGCCGTAGCCGGGATTGGCCTTGGCGTAGGGGCGGGAGAGTGCGGGTGCGCACGGGCCGGAGTTAGGGTGCTCGATAGCCACGGGATCGATCCTGTTCGATCGTGGGGTGAGACCCCGGCCTGGTGCTTCGAACACCGCGCCGGGGTCGTTCAGTTGGGGGCACCGTAAGCAGTCGCGACTCTGCGCCGCAAGTCGGTCACGATGAGTCATATTTTCTGACCGTGACGGGGTCGGGAGGTGGGGAAGGTTCTTTCCCACCCTTCTTTTCCCACCCGGATGAGGACACGTCTCGACTCCCGGCCCTCGGATCCCGGCCCTCGGATCCCGAAGCTCAAGCGTCGGGCCCGCGCCCCGCGGCTATCCCTCGGACGAGTGAACCAGCGATTCCGGAGCTCGGGGGCCGAGCTTCGGGACCCGAGCACCGGGACCGGCTCCGTCCCGGACCGTCGACGAGCTCACGCCATCGGGCCCCCACGGCTGGTGCGTTCGCATACCGTGCCCTCATGCCGCACGAGCGCACGCACGGCGGCTACCGGAGGGGCGGCCCGCAGGCGGCGGTCCCTCCGGAGTCCGACCGGCAGAACACGCCCCGACCGCGCACCACACCCCTGCGACGGCACACGCGCCGACGACAGAAAGGGCACCTCCGTTGACCAGTGGTTCCCGCAGCGCCCCGTCCACGCTCCTCCACCGCTTCGACCGGACCTTCCGCGTCTGGCACTACGGCGTGAGCCACTCCTCCCTGTTGCTCCGTTCCCGCATGGACGGCGTGGAGGACTGCCGGCTGGATCTCCTCTTCGAAGCGGTCGAGTCCATGCAGCTCGTGAAGCGTTACGAGGGGCTCGAACTCCACTCGGTCGACGACTCCACGTTCTCCCGCGTCTACGAGGAATCCGGCGTCCCGCCGAAGTGGCGGGGCACACGCCTCGTGGTCCACCTGAGATCCCGCAGCGGCACGGGCTACGTGCAGTGCGGGCGCGTCGTCGCCGACCGGCACCAGGACGACGAGGGGGAGACGGAGCCGCGGGACGTGGTCTGGAGCCTGCGCCCTTCCGGCCTGCGCGTCCCCGGTGCGCAGGCCGGGGGCACGAAGGCCGGTACGCCGGGCTGAGGGCGGGCGAAACCGTGCCCGGCAGGCACCACACGGTGCCTCAGGACACGAGGGTCTGTTCCGCCAGCTCCTCCAGCTTCACGGTGAACAGGCCGCTCTTGTCCGCCTTGACGTCCGTCACCCTGAGCTGTGTGCCCGGCGAGAGGATGTACTCCTCCTCGCCGGTGAAGGCGGAGAAGCTGCGGATGCCCACCGCCCGGACGGGGGTCACCTCGAAGAGCGTCCGCCGTCCGCGTCCGCCGAGGAACGCCCGTGCCACACCACGCTCGGACGTGCACGAGGACACGCCCCACCAGGTCACGGTCCGGCCGAGCGGGTACTGCGCCCGGAGGTCGAGCGCGACTCCGCGCCACAACGGCTCCGTACGGGCGGGGAGTCGGGACACCGCCGAGAACAGGAGCCGCAGATAGGGCAGGTAGGGCACGACCCGGTCCCGGTCCGGGGAGCGCAGGACGGCGTTGATCTCCCGGTAGAACGCGGACTCGCAGGTGTAGAGGTGCAGGGCGGCGATGGCGTCGGCGGAGAGCTCACCGGCCGTCTCCTCCACACGCCTCTTGCCGAACTCGTGCGAGCGCAGGACGTGACGGTCGATGCCGGCCAGCAGGGAGGCCACCGGGCCGACGGCCTCCCGGAAGTCCAGGAGCGGGGTGTCGAACACACCGGTGATCGCGGGGAGGACGAGACCCTCGTCCTTGACGCTCGCCAGCCGGTCCAGATAGAGCTGGTGCAGCTCCATGGTCGACGCGATGAACGCGCCCATCCGGTCCGCGAGGGCCCCGCCCTCCCCGCCGGCCCCCACGTCGTCCGCGTTCCACCCCTTGCTCGGCAGCCAGTCGATCTCGTCGGCACCCATCGAGGCGAGTGCGGCGTTGACCGTCCCGAAGTGCTCGCCCTCGCAGAAGACGTCGCCCTGTGCCGCGGGGTTGGGGTGGTCGATGTGCCGGACCTCGACGTCGGGGTACTTCTTCTGGATGCGGAGGACGACGTTCTTCAGGCTCCGCGCATGAGCCCCCCACCAGGCGAAGACGACCCCGCGGTCCTCGTCGTCGGCGTTCTGCTTGGCCCTGAGGATCTCCTCGACGATCCGCTCGACGGCCGGACGCCAGAACCTGGTGTGCTGGTCGGTCGCCATCGCGCCGTCACCACTGGCGGTGAGCGCCGCGTTCAGCAGCAGCACCCCTTGGGTGAGCATCGCCTGGAACCACTCCGGCGGCTGGACGGTGTCGTGCTCCTTCAGGAGCGCGCGCACGTCGGCGATCGGGGTCTTCTTGGGTATGCCGTACTTCCACATCGCCGCGGCCTTGATGATGCAGCGGATGCTGACCACCCGGCCGAACTGGCTGTCCTTCCAGTCGTGGAAGGTGTTGTCGAACATGGCGATGCCGGTGGCGCTCTCCGGCCGCGGGTAGGGGTTCTGGCCGAAGACGACGACCTTCCACTTGTGCGGCGGATTGGGCTTGAGCGCCTGGAAGGTCAGCTCGCGCACGGGGACGACGCCCGCTCCGCGGCCCGGACCGATGAACTCGGCCGCGTCCGCACGGGACTCGATGACCGGCTTCAGCAGCGGAAGCCACGGTTCCCCGCCGCCCTCGAAGAGTGCGGCCAGGGCCAGGGGGTCGTTCGGGTCGGGCTGAGCAGGGGTGGTGGCATCGCTCATGGTGAAGGTGCTCCGCGGTGTCGGTCCGTGCTGGGGCATGACATCGGCGGGCCGTGTCGTCCTCACATCCGGCCCCCGCATGTGAGGACGAGTTATATCCCCGGGCACTGACAGCCGCGCCCTCCCCTGTGGATCCGCGGCGGAGTCCCCCGCGGGTCCGCGACGGACGGCCGCGGGCTCCCCACCCCTGGCGGGACACCCGCGGCCTGATCCGGACGGGAGGCTCTAGCGCAGCCACACCCCGCTCGTGGCGATCTTCTTCAGTTCGGCGATGCTCAGGGCGGGGTCCTCACGGGAGGCCGCCTCGTTCTGGTTCCCCGTGTTGAAGGCGGAGATCACCACCCGGAAGCCGTCGGGGCGCATCGTGTCGGCCGACCACATCTTCACGCCCGCACCGCCCTTCTCCCCCGCGTCCTTGCGCGTCGCGACCTTCGTACCGTCCGGCAGGACCTCCGCGTCGGGGCCGAAGAGGTCGCCCTCGACGCCGGACATGCCCTGCTGGACGTTGATCTGCACGAAGCTCCGGCCCCGGCCGTCGTCGACCACGACGTACGCGTACTCCCCCTCCTGCTTCCCCGAGTCCTTCACCGTCAGCCGCGCGGGGAGCTGCTCGGTCAGCTCGGCCAGGATCTCCTCGCCGCTCTGCCCCTGCGGGATCGGCTGTTCCAGCGGCTGCTCCACGGGAGCGGGCAGGGACGCGGCGACCGGGTTCCAGGCCTCGGACCGGACCAGTGCCGTCAGCTGCTCCGGCGACAGCGGCGGGGTGGGCCGGCTGACGGGAGCATCCTTCTCCGCCGCCGCGTTCCACTCGGACACCGTGATCCGGTACCCCTCGGGTGTCAGCAGGTCCGCGTACCACCGCTTGGTCTCCACGCGCCGGTCCGGGTACTCCCAGCCCTGGAACAGCACCAGGTGCGACCCGTCCTCCAGCGTCTTCGCCGAGCAGGCCTCGAACGGGGTCAGGTTCTTGTCCGGGCAGGAGAGATCGTCCTCGTTCGGCGGCGCCTCGGGGTCCTGTCGGCTCAGCCCCACCGACACTGCCGCCTTCCCGTGGCCGTCGTCGTACACGACGGAGGCGAAGGGTGCCCGCAGTTCCTTCTTGTCGCCCGTGCCACGGGTAACGGGGATCTTCGGCCGGGTGACCTCCCCCTCCGGCAGCAGCCCTTCGAGCACCCTGGTCACCTCCTGCGCGGAATTTGGGCTCTCCGACGCACCCTTGTCACCGCCCGCGACCTTGGTCGACTGCGACCCCACGGCGGCCCCGTCGCCACCGCCCTGCGACCCGCCCCCGCCTCCGCCTCCGCCTCCGGTGACGAACGACCCGCCGAGACCGATCACGGCCAGCGCCATCGCGCTCCCGGTCACCACGGCGCTGCGGCGCAGCACCGTCCGGCGCCGGCCGCGCGTGACCGCTCCGTCGACGAGCGGTCGTCCTGCTGCGGAGAACCCTTCTCCCGTCCGCTTCATCGCCGCGTCGAGCCGGCCCTCGAAGGCGCTCCGGTCCTCCTGCGCGCCGTTTTCGGACATGCGTCCACCACCGTCCTCATACTTGGGAAAGGAAAAAGAATCAGGAAGAAGCGCGAGAAGATCGCGGTGCCCGGACAGGCTCGGCGCCCGGACGGGCTCAGTGCACGGCCAGCTCGCCGATGCTGTCGCCCAGTTGGTCACGCAGCCGGGCGAGCGCACGGGTGCTGCGGGTCCGCACCGCCGCCGAGCTGACGTGCAGCGCGTCGGCGGTCTCCACGACCGACCGGTCCTCCCAGTACCGCAGCACGATCACCGCGCGGTCCTTCGGCGGCAGACCGCGCAGCGCGTCGAGGAGTGCCACCCTCAGGGACGCGTCCCCGGCCGACTCCCCCGGCCGGTCCGGCAGTTCTCCGATCGGGCGCTCCCCGGAGGATTTCCTGCGCCGGTACCGGAGATAGCAGCGCACCAGGACGGTGTGGGCGTACGCCGCGGGGTTCCCTATGCGCGACGAGCGCCCCCACATCGCGTACATCCGGCCGAGCGTCTCCTGCACGAGATCCTCGGCGAGATGCGTGTCACCGCCGGTCAGCAGGCACGCGGACCGGAACAGAGGCCCCATACGCGCTTCCGCGAACTCACGGAAGGCGGCCTCCTTGGGCTGTCTCATCCGTCACCCCCTCTTTCTTCCACACCCTCTAGATGCGGTGACCGCCGGAGAATGTTTCATCCCCGCCGGCGAGATCTGCCGGGAAGCCACGGCACGGTCCGGGACCGGCGGCAGAACCCGCCGCACCCGTCGATGTCAGTGGTGCGCAGTAGCGTCGTGAGCAGTGGAGAACACCTCTCGATCGGAGTGCAAGATGACCGCGAACCGTGTGCAGTCGCAGCCTGTCCGGGTCGTCCTGACGGACCTGAACTCCGCTGTCGTGGAGGCCTGGCGCGCCGCGTTCGCCGATACGCCGGAGGTCGAGATCAGGAAGGGCTCCATCCTCGACGCGAAGGTGGACGCGTGGGTCAACCCCACCAACTCCCGCGGACGCATGGACGGCGGAGCGGACGCGGCCATCAAGCGGCACCTCGGCGCCGGCATCCAGCTCCGGGTCCAGCGGGCGATCCGTGACGGGTTCGGCGGGAGCCTCCCGGTGGGGAGTTCCGTCTGTGTGCCCTCCGGAGCGGTCGAGCCGACGTTCCTCATACCGACACCGACGATGGCGGAGTCCTCGCAGAACGTCAGCGAGACCCTGAACGTGGCCCTGGCCTGCGCCGCCGCGTTCCAGGCGGTCCACCAGCAGAACAAGAGGGCGCCGGGCAGCATCCGGTCGGTGGCCCTCGTCGGCATGGGGGCCCGTACCGGCCGGGTGCCCGCGCGTGTCTGCGCCAACCTGATGTGGACGGGCTACACCCTGTTCAACGACTTCGTCTTCGCGGACTACGACGACCTGCGGAGCACCGTCATCGCCCAACTCGACGACATCGAGGCCGCTCCCGCCACGGAGCGGGTCCGCATCGCCCCGGCCGGCCGGGGCGCGGCCCGCCGCTGAGAGGACACACCGACCAGGAGCGGATCCAGTAACGAGCCCTGCAGGCACTCCACTTAGGCTGCTGCCGTTGGCCAATGCGTCAAAAGTGGGGGGTACACGGCTGATGAGCCATGCCGCAGAGGTCTTCCAGCCGCTCCAGTCCGACGATCCGTCCTCGGTGGGGGGTTACCGGTTCGCCGCGCGACTGGGCGCCGGGGGGATGGGCCGGGTCTATCTGTCGCACACGCAGGGCGGCCGCCCCGTGGCGATCAAGGTGGTCCGGCCGGAGTTGGCCGACGATCCTGACTTCCGAAGACGGTTCGCCCGGGAGATCAAGGCGGCGCGGCAGGTCAAGGGGGCGTACACCGCCGAGCTGATCGACGCCGACGCCGACGGCGTACCGCCGTGGCTCGCCACGCTGTACGTGCCGGGGCCGTCGCTGACGGAGGCGGTGACCCGACGCGGTCCGCTGCCGGTACCGGCCGTGCTGTGGCTGATGGCCGGGGTGGCCGAGGCGTTGCAGGCCATCCACGCCGAGGGCATCGTGCACCGGGACCTGAAACCGTCGAACGTGCTGCTGGCTCTCGACGGTCCACGGGTGATCGACTTCGGTATAGCGCTGGCCGCCGACGGGACGTCGTACACCGCGCCGGGGAGCACGATCGGCACGCCTTCCTTCATGTCACCGGAGCAGGTGTCCGGCGGTGAGATCACTCCGGCGGCCGACATCTTCGCGCTCGGTCAGACGGCGGCGTTCGCGGCACTGGGGCGGACGCTCTACGGCGACGGTTCCGCCGTCAACGTCCAGTACCGGATCCTGCACTCCGCACCCGAGCTGTCGCTGCTGCCCGAGTCGCTGCGTCCGTTGTTCGCCCGGTGCCTGGCAGCCGAACCGGCGGAGCGCGCCACGCCCGCGGAGGTGGTGGAGTGGTGCCGGCAGCGCCTGGGGGCGGAGGCCGACGCGGGTGGGGGGCCCGCCGTGTGGCGGGAGGTCGCCGGGCCGCGGACGGTGGTACCGGCGCCGGTGCCCGACCCGACCCCGGCCTGCCCGCAGCCGCCGGAGCTCGCGCGTACGGCCGGGACCGCACCGGCGCCCCTGCTCGCCCCGCCTCATCCGCAGCCGCAGCCGCAGCCGCAGTCCGGGTGGCCGCAGAAGCAGCTGACGGTGGAGGAGCGCAGGGCCCGCAGCCGGCGCACCGTGCTGGTCACCGCCGCCGCGGTGACGGGAGGCGCACTGCTGGTGGCGGGGCTGGCGTGGACCCTCACGGATGTGCTGAACCGGCTCGGTGACCGGGACACAGCCGGCTCCGGGACGTCCGCGACGGAGCCTGCCGCACGGTCGTCCGCGTCCGCCTCCGCGCAGGGCTCTTCCGACGGCCCCTCCCCGGATCAGCCGGACGGATCGGGTTCATCCGGCCCCTCGGCGGTCGGGGCCGGTGACGACGCCTCCGGGAGCGGCGCGTCCGGAAGGGACGCGAACGGGGATCCGTGGCCGGAGGTGTTCGCCCCGGTGACGGTGGACGCGAAGCACCGGCTGAGCCTCGCGAACCCCCCGTCCATGAAGGGCGACAAGGGCGACATCCACCTCAGTTGCGCGTCGGTCAGCTGTGATCTGAAGGGCGAGCACACCGTGTTCATGCAGATCTTCGGAGGTCACGGCACGGCCCTCGACGAGTGCCGTCTCATGCTCCACAGCGCCAGGAGTCACAGCTGGACGCTGGCCGCGGCCGCCGCCGGCACCGAGTTCTGCATGAAGGACGACAAGGGCAACATCGGGCTGTTCGTGGTCCGGACGAAGTCGACCGCCCTGCCGGACCTCGCCTTCCTCCAGGGGGACCTGACCGTCTGGCCGGGCGCGGACCGGTAGGGCCCGGCCGCGCCGGGCTCCCGCTCCCTCACCCCTCCGTGACCGCGGTGACCGCCGTGACCCGCCACGGCGCGAGCCGCTGCACGTCCTTGGCCGTCTCCGTGACCCCGCTCAGGAAGCCCTGGGCGCGGGGGGACGCCGTGTCGCGGAGCCATTCCGGCGCTATGTCGCAGACGGCGACCTTCACGCCCGTGCCCGTGAGGGCCAGCGGGAGGGTGTGGACCACCGTCGACGGGAAGCTCAGGACCGTGTGCCCGATGGGGCCCCTGCGGGCGATGAGTTCCAGAGGGAGGTCCGGGCGGACGATCTCCAGGCCGGTGGCGGATTCCAGGGCGTGGAGCTTGTCGGCGGATTCGCGCCGGTGGGCGAAGTAGCGGGTGGCGCCATGGGCGCGGGCGAGCGAGGTGACCGCCTCCTGGTACGGGACGGGGTCGACCACGCCCGTCTCCACCAGGGAGGTGCCGACCAGGTCGGCGCCCTTGGTGATGAGGGGCGGGCCGAAGCGGTCCCGGGTCCAGGCGAAGGTGTTCGCGGTGACCTCGATGCCGGTGGGAGCCTCCACCGGCATCGCGGTGAACACCTCGACGGACCGGGTCGCCGACGGGGTGAAGCTGCGGCGGGCCGCGGAGGTGACCGGGGCCAGGAGCAGTTCGCGCGGTCCCCCGCTCCCCCGGCGGTGCCAGCGCACCAGGCGTTCGCCACGGGCCAGCTGGGCGACGAACTCCATGGTGGCGGTGCCGTCGTCGACGACCGTGATCCGGCGGGTGCGGACCAGGCTGAGGAGCAGTTGCACGTACCGGGAGAACGGATCCCCGATGACGATGCGGTCGGCCTTGCGGATCAGGCCGGTCAGCGCCCGCAGGGCCTTCAGAGGCGCGCCGTTCTCCCCGCGCGCCTCCTGCCAGCGGACGGCGATGCCCTCGTCGCGGGCCAGCTCCGCCATCCTGCGCAGCTGGCCGCGCGACATCGGGTCGACCGGGGGGAGGACGACGACCGTGGTGTCGTCGTGGCCTCCCCTGGTGTGGGTCCACTCCAGGACGTTCAGGAGCTGGACCGGGCTCTCGACGAAGGCGAGGTTCACCGGTCGGCCCGTCAGACCGCGACCGGCTCGGCGGCCGGCGCGTTCTCGCCCTCGGCGACGACGCCCGCGACCCGGCGGAGCTTCTTCATCGGGCCGAGCTCGGACTCGTAGACCTTCTTGACCCCGTCGCCGAGCGACGCCTCGATGGTGCGGATGTCGCGGACGAGGCGGGTGAGGCCCTGCGGCTCGACGGAGGCGGCCTGGTCGGAGCCCCACATGGCGCGGTCCAGGGTGATGTGGCGCTCGACGAACGCGGCGCCGAGCGCGACGGCCGCAAGGGTCGTCTGCAGGCCGGTCTCGTGGCCGCTGTAGCCGATCGGGACGTTCGGGTACTCCTGCTGGAGGGTGTTGATGACCCGCAGGTTGAGCTCCTCGGCCTTCGCCGGGTACGTCGACGTGGCGTGGCAGAGCAGGATGTTGTCGCTGCCGAGGACCTCGACCGCGTGACGGATCTGCTTCGGCGTCGACATGCCGGTGGAGAGGATGACGGTGCGGCCGGTGGCGCGCAGGGCGCGGAGCAGCTCGTCGTCGGTGAGGGAGGCGGAGGCGACCTTGTGGGCGGGGACGTCGAACTTCTCGAGGAAGGCGACGGCCTCGGTGTCCCACGGGGAGGCGAACCAGTCGATGCCGCGCTTGGCGCAGTGCTCGGCGATGGCGGTGTACTCGGCGTCGCCGAACTCCACGCGGTGGCGGTAGTCGATGTACGTCATCCGGCCCCAGGGGGTGTCGCGCTCGATGTCCCACTGGTCGCGCGGGGTGCAGATCTCCGGGGTGCGCTTCTGGAACTTGACCGCGTCGCAGCCGGCTTCGGCGGCCACGTCGATCAGCGCGAGCGCGTTGTCGAGGTCGCCGTTGTGGTTGATGCCGATCTCGCCGGTGACGTAGACGGGGTGGCCGGGACCGGCGGTGCGGGTGCCGAACGTGCGCAGACGGGAGGTGCTGCTCATGGTGGTGCTTCCTTACGTGGTGGGGGTGTCGGGGGTTTCGGTGGAGAGGGTGAGGGTGGGGCCCAGGAGCCATGCCGCGATCTCGCGGATGGCGCCGGAACCGCCGGGGTTGGTGGTCACGGCGCGCGCGGCGGCGCGTACCGAGTCGTGGGCGTTCGCCACGGCGACGGGCCAGCCCGCCAGGCCGAAGCACGCCAGGTCGTTGACGTCGTTGCCGGCGTAGAGCACGCGGTCGGGAGCGATGGACTGCTCCTCGCACCACTGCTTGAGTGCCAGGTCCTTCCGGTCGATGCCGTGCAGGACGGGGACCTGGAGTTTGCGGGCACGGGCGGCGACGACCGGGTTCTGTTCCGTGGAGAGGATCAGGACCGGTACGCCGGCCCGGCGCAGGGCGGCGACACCGAGGCCGTCGCCGCGGTGCACGGCGACGATCTCGCGGCCGTCGGAGTCGATGAGGACGCGGTCGTCGGTCTGTGTGCCGTCGAAGTCGAGGACGACGGCGTCGATGTCCGCCCGGGTGGGGAACGGTGAGGGGTCCAGGAGCGGCGCGAGGGCGCGGGCGCGGGCCAGGTCGTGCGGGTCGTCGATCTCCAGGACCCGGGCGGGGTCGGTCGGCACGAGCGCGGTGTGGCCGAAGAAGCGGTGGCGGTGGGTGCGGAACCCCTCGACGTCCATGGCGTACGCGGCGCCGGTCTCCAGGTAGTCCTGGGGCCGGTCCTGGCGGCGGGGGCGTACGGCCTTGTCGTGGTTGACGCCGTAGGTGTCGTCCTCGACCGCGCTGCCGTCCCGCCACACGAAGCCGTGGAAGGGGGCGACCGTGACGGCGGTGTCGGCGCCCTCGCGGGCGACGGCGGCGGCGACGCCGTCGATGTCGTCCCGGGTGATGAAGGGGCTCGTGCACTGGACCAGGAGGACCACGTCGGCCTTCCGGCCGTGCGCCGCCGTCTCGTAGGCGTGCAGGGCGTGCAGGACCGCCGCCTCGCTGGTCGCGGTGTCCCCGGCGATGGCGGCGGGGCGCTGGACGCAGTGCAGCCGGGTGTCCTCGCCGAGCGCCTCCGCCGCGGTCCGGGCCGCGTCGGCGATGGCCGGGTCGTCGGTCGTCACGACGACGTCCGTGACCTCGGGCGAGGCGAGGCAGGCGCGGACCGCGCGGGCGACGAGCGGTACGCCGCCGACCCGGGCGAGGTTCTTCGCGGGCACGCCCTTGGATCCGCCGCGGGCGGGGATCACGGCGAGCACGGTGGGGGTCGGGGTCATGGATGCTCCTGAATCGGTGGTCACAGCTCGCCCATCCGCCGGATCACGGGGGCGACCCGCTGGACGCCGTGGCGGTAGGCGCCGCGCGCCGCGTTGCGCACGGTGTCGCGGACGGCGCCCCGGACCCGGCCGGTCTCCTTCGGCGTGACGGCGCCGGGCAGCGGCCGGCCGTCGGGGCCCAGGTGGTGGCGGGCGAGGATGCCGGGGAGGTATCCGGGCGCGGTGGCGGGCGTGTAGTAGGGGGCCAGGGCGGGGAGCGGCCCGGCGGCGAGCAGCGCCGCGACCCGGGCGCGGGCGGTGTCGTAGGCCGTGCCGTAGCTGCCGTCGGCGGCGACGCCCTGGCCGGCCAGCCACTCCTCGTCGGGCTCCGGGCGGCGGCCGCCGTCGAGGTGGTCCCAGGAGGTGATCAGCCCGGAGCCGATGAAGTGGTGGTTGCCGAGTGCCTCGCGGACGCCGAGGTCGGAGAGGATCGCGGTCGGGATCCTCCGGTGCAGGGACTCCAGGGCCGCGGTCGAGGAGACGGTGACCAGCAGGTCGGTGCGGTCCAGCACCTCGCCCATGTGCCCGTAGACGAGGCGGAAGTTGGGCGGCAGGCCGCCGGGGATCCGCTCCGCGAGGCGTTGGTAGGGCAGCTCCTCGATGTGCGTGGTGTGCTCGCCCGGCTTGGAGCGCAGCTTCAGCAGGACCTCGCGCCCGGGGTGCAGCCGGGCGTGCTCGACGAGCCGGCGCAGCAGGTACGTGCGGTCGGCGCGGGACTCGGGGACGGAGGGCTGGGCGGCGAACACCACGGTGTCGCGGCCCTCCAGCGCCTCGTGGGGCTCGCCCCCGAGGAACGGCAGGGCCGCTTCCGTGACGGACGAGGCGTCGGCGCCGACCCCTTCGTACACCGCGCGGAACCGCTCGGCGTCGTGGCGGGAGTTGGCGAGGACGACGTCCGCGCCGTGGCGCAGCAGGAGGCCGTCCGCGAGCTTCTCGTAGACGACCCCGACGTAGCCCGTGACGACGACGGGCCTGCGGGGCAGGTCCAGAGCGGCCAGGCCGTGCAGCATCGCCTGGACGGCGCCGCCGACGAGGGCGAGGACGACGACGTCGTACGCCTCGTCCCGCACCGTGTGCAGGAACTCGACGGCCGTCACCTCGCGCACCCGGGCGGCGTCGACGCCGACGTCACCGACTTCGGCGAGCTGGCGGGGCGTCGGCGTGGCCCGGCCGCGCAGCAGCAGCCCGCTGAGCTCGACAGGGCGCTCGGCCGTGCCGGTCGCCGGGGTCCCGGAGAGGCGGCGCGCGGTGAGCGCGCCCCATTTCCACCGGGTGTCGGAGTCGGCGAGCACGGCTATGCGGAGCGCCGCACGGTCGGCTGCGGGGGTGGCGGCCGGAGAGGCCGCGTCATCGGTACGAGGGGGCACGTCGTAAAAGCTAGGAAGCCATTTCGATCCGCGGCCCAACGCGGTGGCAACAAATGGTTAACAGCCGGTCGACGGTTGGGGATTCCCCTCGGATATCCGCCGATTCGGCTGCGCCCACAAGCGGGTTCACCTTTCCGCCGCGCGTCGTTCACTTTCCGTACGGGCGGGGGTCGGGGGAAATGCCGGGGCCGCGTCTAGCGTGACGCGGGTGGTTAAGCTCTCCGTCATCGTGCCGTTCTACAACGTCCAGGCATACGCCCCCGATACGCTCAGAAGTCTGCGGGCCAACAGCCGCGAGGACTTCGAGTTCATCCTCGTCGACGACTGTTCGACCGACGGGACGGCGGAACTCCTGCGCCGGGCCCGGGACGGTATCGAGGGGGTGGTCGTGCGCGCACACGAACGCAACGCGGGCCTGGCCACCGCCCGCAACACCGGCCTGGACGCGGCCCGCGGCGAGTACATCGCCTTCCTCGACGGCGACGACTGGCTGGCGCCCGGCCACTACTCCCGCCTGCTGGCGCAGGCCGAGGCCCTGGACTGCGCGTTCGTGCGTACGGACCATGTCCAGGTCACCGGCACGGCCCGCACGGTACGCCGTGTCCCGCACGGTCCGCGCGGGGTGGTGAGCGACCCGAGGGACGCGATCCTGCCCGCCGGCCGGACGACCTCGGTGGACTACGCGTTCGCCTGGGCGGGGCTCTACCACCGAAGCCTGCTGGACCGGGGGCTTCTGCGCTTCACCGACGGGCTGCGGACCGCAGAGGACCGGCCGTGGATCTGGCGGCTGCACCGGGAGGCGGAATCCTTCGCGGTCCTGGGAACGCTGGGCCATTTCTACCGGCGCGGCGTCACCACGTCCCTGACCCAGATCGGTGACGAGCGGCAACTCGATTTCATTCGCGCGTACGACCAGGTGATCTCCGATACGGCGGCTGACCGTGACGCGGACACACTGATGCCGAAAGCGGTGCGGACCTACTGCGCCGTCATTTCCCATCACATGGGAGAGATCGGAAAATTCGAGCCGGCGGTGGCCCGCACGCTGAAATCACGCTGCGCGGCGGCGCTCGGCCGGATGCCCCGTCAGGTGCTCGACGACGTCCTGGACTCCATGGACACCGAACGGGCGACCGTGCTGCGCAGGCTGCGCCGCCGGGCCGCCGCCACCGAGGGAGCGACAGCCGCGTGACCACCCAGATCTTCGTCGCCTCCGGCCTCCGCGGCACCGCGCTGCTCGCCGCGGCACTCGACTCCGGCTGTTTCGGCGAGTCCCGCCGCCGCGTCCTCCTGCTGTGCGACACCACGGCGGTCCCCGAGGCGCAGACCCCGGTCGGCACGGCGCCCGGGTTCGACCGGCTGCGCGCGCGCTTCGACGAGGTGCGTTCGTGGAACGACACGGTCTTCCCCCTGCACCCGGCCGCCTGGTCTCCCCGCCCCGACGACGTACCGCTGTGGGAGCGCCATCTGCGACGCGCGTGGGACCTCGGGGACGAGGAGGTCGAGCTGGCCCTGGAGTCACCGCACACGGCCCCCTCCCAGTCGCTCGCGCAGATCTTCACGGGCGGACCGGTGACGGTGTACGCGGACGGCCTGACCGGGTACGGCCCGACGCCCGGCAAGGTTCCGCCGCTGATCGGCACCCGCGTCCGGCAGCTCCTCCATCCGGATCTCCTCCCCGGACTGCGGCCCCTGCTGCTGGGTGAGTTCGGCGTCCCGTCCCGGCCCGTGCCCACGGAGGCCCTCCGGAAGGTCTTCGGGGAGCTGGCCGACGCAGCGCCGGAGGTCGAGGCCGCCGAGGGGTGCGCGCTCCTGCTCCTCCCCGGGACGGGAACGTTCCCCGACGCCGAGGAGGCGGAGCTCCGCCTGCGGATGGTCCGGGGCACGGTCGCGCTCGGCCACACCCGTCTCGTCCTCGTGCCCCACCCCCGTGGCTCGGGTCCCGTCCGCCCGGCCCTGCGGGCGGAGGCCGCGCGCCTCGGCGCGGAACTGACGGTCCCGGAATCCGTCCCCGCCGAGGTCCTGCTCGATCGGCTGCGCCCCGCACTCGTCGTCGGCTGCTCCTCGACGGCTCTGGTCACGGCGGCGGCGCACCACGGCCTGCCGGTGGCCAGGGCCGGGACGGGCGCCCTCCTGGAGCGCCTGACCCCGTACGAGAACCCGGCGCGGATCCCGGCCACGATCGTCGACGCCCTGCTGCCCGATCTGGCCGGGCCCGCCGGCGTTCCGGACGGGCCGCAGGTCACCGGGGCCGCGGTGGCGGAGGCCCTCGACGGTCTGCTGCCGGCGGTCGCCTTCGCGATGCGGCCCCGCGTCCGCCCGGACCTCCGTCCGGCGGCGGAGCGCTACCTCGCCGCCCACCTGAACGCCCGGACCTGGCGGTACTTCAAGCGGCGCCGGCTGGGATCGCTGGCCCTCCCCGGCGTGGTGCCCGCGCGCCTGGCCTTCGTCAGCCGGAGCCCCGCACTGCGCCGTCTCGCACGGCGGGCGCGGGCGCTCAAGCGCCGCTGACGAGCCGGGATCAGCCCAGGAAGCGGGTCAGTCCGAGGCGCGTCCAGAGGAGCGCCGCACCGAAGGAGACGGCGCCCGTGGCGGCGGTGACACCGATCACCAGGGCCGCCGCCACCGGCAGGCTCAGGTCCGTGTCCACGAGGACGTCGGTGAGGACGCCCAGGACCAGCACGTGGATCATGTACGCGCCGAACGAGGCACCCGCCAGGCGGGTCAGGGCCGGGCGCAGGCGGTCCGGCACACGGACCCGGTGCAGGGAGAACAGCACTCCCGCGCCGAGCAGGGCGACCAGGACGCTCGCGTACGGGATCGTGTAGTGCACGCGGTGCTGGTACGCGACGATCGCCGCCAGGGCCGCGACCGCCGGCAGGAGCCACCACAGACGCCGGCGGCCCGACGGGACCGACGGCAGCGCGAGGACCAGGGCGCCGAGGGCCGCGTAGATCAGCTGGTACGGGCCGAAGCCCCACCCGAAGCGCGGCAGGTCCAGGTCCGTCGTCCGCGCCAGGTCGCCGAACAGGGTCGGGGCGGCCCCCAGGGCGAGGAGGGCGATCCCGGTGCCCCAGGGACGCTTGCCGGACGTCACCCCGGACTTCACCCCGGACTTCACCAGGGCGGCGAAGCCGAGGAGCATGATCACGGGGATGTAGGCGTAGAGGTACCAGAGGTGGTACGCCGGGCGGATCGAGGCGAACAGCGCGTCGAACGCCAGGTCCCCCGCCGGCGCGTCGTTGGTGCCCCGCAGCCTGCCCCAGGCGATGTAGAGCACGCTCCACACGGCGAGGGGCACGACGATCCGGACGATCCGCCGCCACAGCTGCCGTCCGTCCCGGACCGGGGCGCCGGCCAGGACGACCCAGCCGGCCATCGCGAAGAACAGCGGTACGGCGAAGCGGCCCGCCGAGTCCGCCACCAGCCCCGCCCAGTAGGTGCCGGGGCCGTTCGCGGCCTCGCGGCCCGCGGCGTTCACGAACGCGGAGCCGGTGTGGCAGAGGATCACGCCGACCGAACAGATCAGCCGGAGCAGATCGACGTCGTACCGGTGTTCGCGGTGCGGTCGGGGTTCGGGGGCGGGCTGCGGCGCGTGCGCGGGGGCGGCCGGGCCGGCCGGGGAGACGGAGGAAGGCATGGTCATCGCAGGCTACGAACGTGTCGGGCCGGGGTGAACTCCGGTCAGGTGAACAGTCACTTCGTGCGGGTGTCGGGCAGGTGAAGGCCCGGTGCCGGCTCGGCGGTCCGGGGGCCGGGGAGGTGCGGGGCGTCGCCACCGGCGAAGGGGTCCGTCAGCCCGAAGAGGCCCCGGAGCTCGGCGAGGTTGGCGCGGGTGACCGACCAGAGGTGCTCCTGGCGGCCGTGCACGTCGGCCACGGCCGCCCGGTGGTCGTCCAGCACGTGCGCCGCGCGCTCGGCGAGGCGTGCGCCCAGCGCCCGGTCGTGGACGGAGAGGCCCCACTCGGGACGGTCGATGTCCGCGAGGAAGTAGGCGAGTTTGGGGTGCGACACCAGGCTGATGACCGGCGTGCCGCAGCCGAACGGGATCATCCCCGCGTGCCCGCGCATGCCGATCACCAGGCGGGTGCGCCGGTAGAGCTCGCGGATCCGGTCGTTGGAGAACAGGTACAGCGGCTCCACCGGGAGGGCTGTGCCGTGTTCCCGGCGCAGGTCGTGGACGAACTTCTCGTCGGCCGGCATGTGGGCCGCGTAACGGACCTCCGCGCGTGTGCCGATGGCGCGCACGGCGGCGGCCGTCTCGGCCAGGAAGTGGCCGTAGTCGTGGCCGAAGCGCAGTCCGGCCCGGTCGTAGGCGCAGTTGATCAGCACCGTGTCGTCCCGGTCCGTGCCGTCGTCCCGGCCGTCGTCCAGCCCCGGGTCGAGGTGCCGGGCCACGGTCGTGGGGCACGGCTGGTAGCGGACCCGGTCCCGCAGTTCCTCCGGCAGGAGCTCCCTGACCCGGTCCACGGACCCCTGGTTGCGGAGCCCGAAGAAGGCGGACTTCGCGACCAGGGCGCGCAGGCTCGCCGCGAAGCGTTCCCGCCGGTAGCGCTGGCCGTCGAAGACGTTGTAGCCGACCGCGAAGACGGCGAGCGGCGCGGAGATCCGGGCGAGGACGTCGTCGGGGATGTTCCACTGCCAGCCGCTGTTGCTGTTGGGCGCGGTGTCCGGGAGGAAGAGCCCGCCGCCGCCGACGACGATGCCGCGCCGGGCGTTCAGCTCCTCCAGACCGGTCTCGTCGACCAGCCGGTGGACCGACCGCTCGTGCCAGCGGGCGGCGCCGGTGTCGGGGCCGAAGCACATCCGTACGGCCTCGGGGAGCACCTTGTCGCCCGCGTTCTCCTGGCCGTCGGCGAACAGGGCGACGTGCGCGAGCTGTTCGTGCGCGGGAGCGGGAGCGGCCCCGCCCGGCGTGGCGGGCGCCGGGCGCGTACGGGCGTACCAGGCATGGCAGTTGCCGTCGGTGGGGTCCGCGTCGAGCCCTTCACGTGCGTACGCGTGTGCGTCCGCCTCGCGGCCCAGCAGCCAGGCGAGCCGGGCGAGCTGGCCGTAGGCGCGGGCCGCGAAGTCGGGTGAGACGGTGGCCAGGAGCAGGTGCGCCTCGGCCTCCTCGTAGCGGGACAGCGCCATCAGGCTGATGCCCAGCGTCTCGTGGCAGCGCGGCAGGTCGGGCCGGTCCGCGACCGCCGGGGTCAGCAGGACGACGGCCTCGTCGTAGCGGCCCTGCTGCCGGTGCACCTCGGCGACCTGGCGGACGAGGTCCACCGGTGCCCGCCTCCCCTCGGGGAAGGGCAGGGCGCAGTGCAGCAGCAGTTCGGGGTGCTTGGGCCCCGGCAGGGCGCAGTAGGCGGCGCGGAACGCCTCGTCGTCCATCTCGTAGCGCTCGCGGGCCTCGCCCGCAGGGGTCCCGGGCGCCGGATCCGCACCGAGGTGGAGGACGACGGTGCTCCCGGGCACGGGGGTGTCGACGAACGGCCGGCCCGCCGGTACGTCGTACCGGGAGCCCAGCGGTTCGAGGATCCCGGCCTCGGTCAGCGCACGGTCCACCGTGTCCTCGCCGCCTTCGGCCAGGGCGTCCAGCAGCGCGTCCGTCACGTCCTGGCGCTGGATCACCAGCAGTCCGCCGTCCCGCACGGTCCGCCCGCCGCCGGGCCCGGGCTGCGGCACGGCGGCCACTCCGGTGCGGAGGGCCAGCAGCGGGAGGAGCGAGCCGAGGACGACCATGCCGGGGCTCAGGGCGACGACCGTGTCGTAGCCGCTCTCCCGGAAGACGTCGAGGCGGCTGCGCGCGCTCCGCGGGACGAGGCGCGGGTGCAGCCGCCGGGCCGCGTCGAACGCGGAGTCGGGCAGGCCGGGGTGGAGGACGAGGAAGTCCTCGCAGACGGTGGGGTCGGCCAGCGCGAGACTGCGCAGCAGCACCAGGAGGCCGGGCATCCGGGCCTCGTCGGTCCAGGCGGCGAAGGCGATCCTCCGCCTGCCGGTGACGGCGCGCCTGTCGTCGGCGTCGGGCCCGGCGGCCGTGCCGCCCCCGGTGGGGTCGGTGCGTCTGTCGGCGGGGGTGGTCATCGCAGCGCGGTCCTCATCTCGGTGTCGTCCTGGTGGGTCGCGCGGTCGCCGACCCACGCGCGCTCGCGCGGCTGCAGCTGCCCCGGAAGTCCGAAGCCGATGAGGTCCAGGCGGTCGGCCGTGTCCAGGAAGTCCAGGAGCCGGAGCACGGTGAACGCGGTGCCGGTCCCGGGGCCCCAGCCGTCCTCGCCGAGCAGTGCCGGATCGTCGAGGGGGTGCCGCAGCGAGGCGTCCCCGACGCGCTCCTGCGCGCCGGGGACCAGGCGGGCGCGCAGCGACCTGCGCCAGTGCGGCAGCGGGTCGCCGAAGACCAGCCGGGTGCCCGTCCGGCGGTCCCAGGCGGGGCCCGTCCACGGGGTGTCGCCCCGCAGGGTGACCGCGTGCAGATCGGTGCGCGGGGCGGTGGGCGGCACGGTGTCGCAGCGCACGACCAGGTCGTACCCGTCGATCAGTCCGGCGAGCGGGCTGCCCGGGACGCTCTCCTCGTCGGCGATCCGGGGGGCGCCGGCGACGAGGCAGACGGAGCGTCCGGCGACCAGGCGGCGCAGCGCGCCGACGCCAGCTGGCTCGGCGCCCCCGAGCAGCGGGTCGGCGAGCCTGTCCCGGTCCAGCAGCCGGCGGTGGGCGGCGTACAGGATGTTCAGACGGCGGACGTCCGGGTCGGCCATGCCGCCGCCCGCCGCGGTGCGCCGGCGGACGGCCTCGGCGAAGTCCGTGCGGACCTGCCCCGCGGGGGCGTTGTGCAGGGCCCGCAGGCGGGTGCCGTCCTCGCCGGGGAGCAGCCCGGCGGCCTCGTCCAGGCAGGAGCGGAGATCCTTCAGGGTGGCGGTCCGGCGCGCGATGTCCTCGGCCGACGCCGGGTTCTGCTGGAGCGCCAGATGCCGCTCGTAGGCCTGGGCCGCCTCGTCGCGGCGGCCCAGCGCGTCCAGGGCACTCGCGCGCAGCCGCCAGGCACCCTTGGACCGGGAGCGCAGGGCGGTGGCCTCGACGGCGACGGCCAGGGCGAGGCGGGTCTCCGCGTCCCCGCCGGCCTCCAGGGCACGCTGCCCGGTGCGCAGCAGGGCGTCGAACGCGTCCTCGTCGCTGCCGCAGGCGGTCGTGAGGCCGCCGATGGCGGCGACGAGCCGGGTCCGCCGTGCGTCGTTCAGGGGACCGCCCGTCGCGAGGCCCTCCAGGTAGTCACCGCACAGGCGCAGGGCGGCGGTCGGCGCGGTCCGCGCCGTGCCGCTCTGCCCGGTTCTCGCCCGTACCGCCTTGAGCAGCCCCGTGAAGGTCTGGCCCATGCTCGTTCCGCCGTTCTGTCATCAGTGGCCGGCGCCGGGGCACGCGCCCCGGTCCCGGGATCAGAGGCCCAGGCTGCTGCGGGTACGCCGTACGGTGCGGCGCAGCCGGATCGCCGCGCCCCGGGGGCCGCCGCCGGGCAGGGTGAGTTTCTGCAGACGGCGGCGCTTGAAGTAGTGCTGCGTGGTGCTGTCGAGGTGGTCCCGCAGCCAGGACTCGGCCTCGGCGCGCAGCGTGGGGTGGAGCCCGGACTGCATGCAGTAGCCGACCGTCCGGACCAGGGGCGCGAGGGTGTCCGGAGCGGTGGACGGCAGTCCGGGCACCGGTTCGCCGGCCTGCTCGTCCAGGTCGGGCACGAGGTGGTCGACGATCGTGAGCGGGATGCGGTTGCTGTTCTCGTACGGGGTGATGCGGTCCAGGACGAGCCGGGTGCCGACCCGCGCGACGGGGATGCCGTAGTACACGGCGGCGGTGAACATCGCGGTCGAGAAGCAGCCGACGACGAGCGTGGGGGCGCACCGCTCGTAGAGGGTCTCGGCGAGCAGCGGGCTGTCCAGCGTGGTCAGCCGCACCCCGAGCGCGGTGGCGGCGTCGTCGAGCGCCCGGGAGTAGCGGGCCGGCGCGGTGGGGTGGGGCTTGAAGAGGACGGAGGTGTGACCGGCCCGGGCCGCACCGCGCAGCATGCGCAGGTGCAGGTCCTCCTCCTCCTCGGCCGTGAGGATGTTCAGGGCGGCGAGGTACTGGCCGAGGAGTACGGCCGTGGGTGCCTCGGCCTCCGCCTCCGCGAGCCGGCGGTCGCCCTCCGCCGCCGCGGCGATCTCGCCGAGGACCGTGCGGAAGGCGTCGTTCGGTACGAGCTCGGGCTCGACCCCGGACTCGGCGAGGAGGAGCGGGCGCAGTCCCGGTACGAGGTCCAGGTGGAGCACCCGCTGGATGCGGCAGGCGATGGACCTCGGCACCTTGTTGCGGGTCGGGCCGTAGCTCATCAGGCCGTCCGCGTAGACGTGCACGGCGCTCTCGGAGAAGATCGCCGCCAGCGCGCGGGCCGGGTTGACCTGGATGGACTCGACGGCGAGGTCGACGGGCCCGTCGGGGTCGATGCCCCACGCGAGACGGAAGGCGCGCTGCCAGAGCTCGGTCTCCTCGGCGCGCGGGCCCCATCCGCTCGGGTGGTGCGGGCTGATGGCGTCGTTCCAGTCGACGACGGAGTCGAAGCGGGCGGCGATGCCCCCGTAGCCGCGCATCTCCTCCAGCCGGAGGGCGGTTTCGGGGATCGCCGCGTTGTTGGAGACGAGCAGGACGCGGTGGCTGTCCTGCCCCGGACCGAACTGGCCGGCGTCCAGCGCCGCGGCGAGTGTGGCCGCCCCGTAGAGGGTCGACACCTGGAAGATCTGCGTGCGCGTGGGCATGGTCAGGCGGCCTTCTGCTTGTCACGCAGGCGGTGGAGCAGGGTGCTGCGCCTGGTGTCCATCATCGTCAGGGTGTGGTCGAGCACCTGCTGCGGCATGCGGTGCAGCGCGGCCGCCGACTCGTGGCGCAGGCGCCGGAAGGTGGCGGGCTCGTAGGCGTCCGCCTTCTCGTTGTGGAAGGCGATCATGGCGCAGTAGGTGCGGACCGCCTTGGGGAGGAGGAGCTCCGCGTCCGGGTCCTCGCGGATCTCGTCGATCAGCGTGTCGTAGGCGGGGAAGAAGTCCAGCTGGCGGGAGTCCTTGATCTGCGTCAGGGACGTGGTGACGCCGCGGCGGTAGAAGACGCCGTACAGGTTCAGCGCCGCACAGGTCCGTGCCCGCAGGTGCAGCTGCCAGATCCACAGCCGGTCCTCGGCGGTGCGCAGCCGGGTCGTGAAGCGGTGGCCGCCGTCCTCGAAGAGCCGCCGGTGGTAGACGCCCGCCCATACGAAGGGGTAGTCGACCATCGTCTCCCACTCGGGGGCCGCGATGCCTTCGCGCGGGTCCATCACCGTGTGGCGGAGCCGGGCGGGGGCGCGCCGTACGACCCGGCTGGTCCCGGTGGCCTGGACGTGGTCGGTGCGGGCGAAGTCGCAGTCCAGCTCGGCGGCGGCGTGCAGCAGCCGGGCCAGGTGCCCGGGGGCGTACCAGTCGTCGCCGTCGAGGAAGGTGACGAAGTCGCCGCGGGCCGCGTCGATGCCGCTGTTGCGGGCCGCCGCGATGCCGACGTTCTTCCCGTGCCGGATGACCTCGGCGTGCGGGATCCGGTCGGCCCAGCGGTCGACGACGGCCGGCGTGTCGTCCGTGGAGCAGTCGTCGACCAGCAGGAACTCGATGTCGGGGCCCGCGTTACGGGCAAGACTGCCCAGCGTCGTGTCGGCGAAGGGGCCGACATTGTGGAACGGGACGACGACGGACAGTTTCGGCACGCGGGCCCTCACCTTCGATCATGGTCCGGTCACGCTAGTGACGCGGGTGAAGGAGCGGGTGTCGTACGGCCCGACGAAGGGTGAACTCTGGGCGTCCTCGGGGTGCCCCGGGGCGGGCTGACCCCGGACCGGGGGCCCGGGGGCGGGGTGGCTCCGAGCCGGGGGCGGGGTCCGGGGGCGGGGTGGCTCCGAACCGGGGCCCCGGGGCTCAGCTCACCCCGTACCGCGCCTCGATGCCGGCGACGACGATCCGCAGGCCGTCCTCGAAGCGCTCGTCGTAGTTGCTGAAGATCTCGGCCCCGGCCGCCGCCGCCAGCGGATAGCGCCGCAGCCGCTCGGCCCGCACGTCGACGTCGTACCCCTCCCGCCGCTCGTCGGGCATCGGCTGGACGCCCTGCTCCTCGGTGACGAAGCCCAGCGTGTAGGCGTTGACGGTCGTCCCCGCGCGCACCGCCTGCCACAGCTCGAACCCCGCGTCGACCATGGTGCGCAGGTGGGCCTCCAGCCCGTCGGCGTGGTCCGTGCCGGTGAACCGGGCGCCGCTGTAGACCTTCGCCCCGTCGCGGTAGCGCAGCAGCGCCCCGCGCAGCGCGCCCTGGTACGCGACCATCTGCTCCTGCCAGCCGCGCGGGGCGGGGCCGGGCAGCTCCCCCTCCAGCATCCGGCGGTACATGACCGTCGCCATCTCGTCGAGCAGCGCCTGCTTGTCCTTGAAGTGCCAGTAGAGCGCGGGCGCCTTGACGTCCAGCTCCCTGGCGATGGCACGCAGGGTCAGCCCGTCCAGGCCCACCTCGTTCAGCAGCTTGAGACCGGCGTCAGCGACGCGCGCCCGGTCGATCTTCGTCGTACCCACCTTGACAATTTAACAGTGTTAAGCACACACTCCCGACCATGGAACTTAACAGCGTTAAGGAAACGGACGTCCTGATCGTGGGAGCAGGCCCCAGCGGCCTCGCCCTGGCCTGCGACCTCGCCCGCCGCGGGGTGCGCGCTCTCGTGGTCGAGCAGGCCGCCTCACTCTTCCCCGGCTCGCGGGGCAAGGGGATCCAGCCGCGCACCCGGGAGGTGCTCGACGACCTCGGCGTGGGCGGGGCGGTACGGGAGCACGGCGGTGCCGCACCGGTCGGGATGACCTGGAAGGACGGTGAGCGCCAGGGCGCGTACGACATGTTCCGCCGCGCCGAGCCCACCGAGGCGGAGCCGTACGGGGAGCCCTGGATGATGCCGCAGTGGCGGACCCAGGAGATCCTGCTCGCCCGCCTCCGCGAACTGGGCGGCGACGTCCTGTTCTCCGCCGCCCTCACGGGCCTGTCGCAGGACGGCGGCGGGGTCACGGCCCGGCTCACCACCGGCGAGGTGCGGGCCGCCTACCTGGTGGGCGCGGACGGCGGACGCTCCACGGTCCGGCGCGCGCTCGGCATCACGATGACGGGCGAGACCGTCGACCCCTCACCCACCCTGGTGGCCGACGTCCGGATCGCGGAGGCGGCCCTCGACCGGGTCGACTGGCACATCTTCCTGGGCGAGGCGGGCCTGCTCACGCTCTGCCCGCTGCCCGGCACGGCGGACTTCCAGCTGGTCGCCCGCTTCGAGGACGGGACGCCCGACACCACACCGGAGGGCGTGCGGGCGCTCGTCGCCGCCCGCACGCACCTGAGCGAGGACGACGTCACCGAGGTGCGCTGGTCGTCGGACTTCCGGCCGCGCGCCGCCCTGGCCGACCGGTTCCGCGAGGGCCGGGCCTTCCTCGTCGGCGACGCCGCGCACGTCCACTCCCCGGCGGGCGGCCAGGGGCTGAACACCAGCGTCCAGGACGCCTACAACCTGGGCTGGAAGCTGGGCCAGGTCCTGCTGCACGGCGCGCCGGCCGCCCTGCTGGAGACCTACGAGCAGGAGCGCCTCCCGGTCGCCGCCGAGATGCTCGGCCTCTCGACCCGCATCCACCGCGGCGAGCAGGAACGCGGCACCGCCGCGCAGCAGTTGGGTCTCGGCTACCGCGAAGGGCCGCTGGCATCCGGCCGCGCGGGACTCCTGGAGGCCGGCGACCGCGCCCCTGACGGGCCCACGGGCGAGGGCGGGCGCCTCTTCGACGCCTTCCGGGGGCCGCACTTCACCCTGCTCGCGGTCGGCACGGACGCCCCGCTCCCCGCGTACACCGGCGAACTCCTGCGCACCCTCCGCACCGAGGGGGCCGAGGCCTACGGCAAGGGCCTGTTCCTCGTCCGGCCCGACGGCTACGTCGGCTGGGCGGGCGAGGACGCCTCGGGGCTCGCCGAGTACGCCGGCCGGCTGGGTCTTGACCTCAACTCCGCTTGAGGTCCTACCGTCCAGGACATGGACTACTCACATGACGACGCCGGACTCGCACGACAGCCCATCGGGTACTGGAGCTGGGCCGCCCACGACGCGGCCGTGACCCACATCCGGGCCGGGCTGGCCGAACACGGCCTGACCCAGCCCCCCTGGTGGGTCCTCAACCAACTGGTCGACGCGGGCGAAGAGGGCCGTCCGCGCGCCGAGGTGGTCACGACGCTCCGCGGCTACCTGAACGTCGGCGACTCGCTGGAGCCCGAGATCGACACCCTGATCGTGGAGGGCCTGGTCACGCAGGACGCCGCCACCCGCCTGCGGCTGACCCCGGAGGGGGACGCACTGCGCGCCAAGGCCGCCGAACGGGTGGGCCGGGCACTCGCGGACATCCACGCCGGCATCACCGACGAGGAGTACGTCGCCGCCCTCAAGGTCCTCCAGCGGATGATCCACAACGTGGGCGGCACGGCGTGGCACCACTGAGCCCCGGCGCCCCGGGCCCCGTTCAGATGCCGCTGACCGACAGCTTCGCCGCGAACCCGAGGAACAGCACACCCGCCAGCGACGTGGCCCCGGCCGACAGCCGCTTGCGGCGCCGGAAGGCGGTGGCCAGGCGGGTGCCCCCGAATATGAGCGTCGAGAGGTAGAGGAAGCTGCCGATCTGCAGCAGCGTGCCGAGCAGGAGGAAGGAGAGCGCCGGATAGGCGTAGCCCGGATCGACGAACTGCACGAAGAAGGAAATCAGGAAAAGAATCGCCTTGGGATTGAAGAGACTGACCACGAGCGCCCGGCGGTAGGGGTGTTCCGCTCCTGCCGCGGGCGCCGCGCTCGCGTCCGACAGCTCCGCCACCCGCTGGTGCCGTTCGCGCCACATCGACACGGCCGCCCGCATCATCCCGATCGCCAGCCAGGTCAGATAGCCCGCCCCCGCGTACTTGACGACCGCGAACAGCAGCGGCGTCGTCTGCAGCAGGGAAGCGGCGCCGAGCGCGGACAGCGTCATCAGGACCGTGTCCCCGGTCCAGACTCCGGCGGCGGCCACATAACCGGTGCGCACCCCACGCCTCGCGGCGACGGAGAGCACGTACAGCGAATTCGGACCCGGCAGCAGAATGATCAGCACCAGGCCGGCGAGATAGGTCGGAAGATCGGTGACACCTAGCATGAACGGAGTGTCGCACGCGGGTACGACACTCCGTTCAGCCGTTCCACATCGCGGAGAGTTGCGAAAAGGCCCCTCAGAACGCGTCCGTCGGGACGTACGCGCCCCAGACCTCCCGCAGGGCGTTGCAGACCTCGCCCACCGTGGCCCGCGCCGCGAGCGCGTCCTTCATCGGGTAGAGGACGTTGTCCGTGCCCTCCGCGGCCTCCTTGAGCTCCACGAGTGCCGCGTCCACGGCGCCCTGGTCACGCTCCGCGCGGAGCTTCGCGAGGCGGGCCGCCTGCTGGGCCTCGATCGCCGGGTCGACGCGGAGCGGCTCGTACGGCTCCTCCTCGTCGAGGCGGAAGCGGTTGACGCCGACGACCACGCGCTCCCCGCTGTCCGTCTCCTGGGCCACGCGGTAGGCGCTGCGCTCGATCTCACCCTTCTGGAAGCCGCGCTCGATGGCGTCGACCGCACCCCCCATGTCCTCGACCCTGCCCATCAGCTCCAGGGCCGCGGCCTCGACGTCGTCGGTCATCCGCTCGACGACGTAACTGCCCGCGAAGGGGTCGACGGTGGCCGTCACGTCCGTCTCGTACGCCAGGACCTGCTGGGTGCGCAGTGCGAGCCGGGCCGACTTGTCCGTCGGCAGGGCGATGGCCTCGTCGAAGGAGTTGGTGTGGAGCGACTGGGTGCCCCCGAGGACCGCGCCCAGTCCCTGGACGGCGACCCGGACCAGGTTGACCTCCGGCTGCTGGGCGGTCAGCTGGACGCCGGCGGTCTGGGTGTGGAAGCGCAGCATCAGCGACTTGGGGTTCTCCGCTCCGAACTCCTCCTTCATCACCCGGGCCCAGATCCGGCGCGCGGCACGGAACTTGGCGACCTCTTCGAGGATTGTGGTCCGGGCGACGAAGAAGAAGGAGAGCCGCGGCGCGAAGTCGTCCACGTCCATGCCGGCCGCCACCGCGGTGCGCACGTACTCGATGCCGTCCGCGAGGGTGAACGCGATCTCCTGCGCGGGCGAGGCCCCCGCCTCCGCCATGTGGTAGCCGGAGATCGAGATGGTGTTCCACTTCGGGATCTCGGCCCGGCAGTACTTGAAGATGTCGGCGATCAGCCGCAGCGAGGGCTTGGGCGGGAAGATGTACGTGCCCCGGGCGATGTACTCCTTGAGCACGTCGTTCTGGATCGTGCCCGTCAGCCTCTCCGCCGGCACGCCCTGCTCCTCGGCGACCAGTTGGTAGAGGAGCAGGAGGAGCGCGGCGGGGGCGTTGATGGTCATCGAGGTCGAGACCTCGCCCAGCGGGATCCCGCCGAACAGGACGCGCATGTCGTCGATCGAGTCGATCGCCACACCGACCTTGCCGACCTCGCCGGAGGCGATGGGGGCGTCCGAGTCGTGTCCCATCTGGGTCGGCAGGTCGAACGCGACGGACAGGCCCGTGGTGCCGTTGGCGATCAGCTGCTTGTAGCGGGCGTTGGACTCGGTGGCGGTACCGAAACCGGCGTACTGCCGCATCGTCCACGGCCGGCCCGTGTGCATCGAGGGGTACACGCCGCGCGTGAAGGGGTAGGCACCCGGGGCGCCCAGCTTCTCCTCGGCCCGCCAGCCGTCGAGAGCCTCCGGCCCGTACACCGGCTCGATGGGCAGTCCTGACTCGGACTCACGCGTCATGTGCTGTGCCTCCCGCTCGAGCTACTAATCAGTAACAAATCTCGCGACGGACTCTATCGGCGGCGCCACGCCCTGCGGAGCACCCTCGCCGGGGACCTTGCTCACAGCGCGTCCCCGGCGACCCGGACGCACGTCCCCCATCATGCGCAGGATTCGGCAACCGGGCAGGACGGGAATCCGTCCCATAGGACATCCGCGCACGGGCGGCGGGACGGGGCAGGCGCGACCGGCGCCGCGACGGCGAATCAGGGGGCAGAGGATGGGACGGGTACGGGAGAACAGCCACACGCGCCTCGTGCGCACAGCGGCCGCGGCTGCCGTCGGCGTGCTCGCGCTGGCCGCACTGACGACGGGCTGCAAGGTCGAGAGGGTCGGGGGCGCGGAGCCCACCGCCGCCGGGCAGCCGGGCACGCGCCCCACGGACGACGCCAAGCCGAGCGGCCCGGCGTCCCCCTCGGCCCCCGCCTCACGGACCCCGACCGCCCGGCCGGCCCCTGAGCCGAGGACCCTGATGTCCGTCGGCGACCGGAGCGGGCGCGTACGGGAACTCCAGGCCCGGCTGCGCCAGATCGGGCACTTCGACCGCAGCCCCACGGGGTACTACGGCACCGTCACCGTCACCGCCGTGCAGTCCTTCCAGGGCAGACGTGGCCTGGCCCGGACGGGCAGGACCGACGCGGTCACCTGGGAGCGGCTGCTCGCGATGACCCGGAAACCGACGGCGAAGGAGCTCGACCCGCCGGTCGCCGGACCGGCGCCCGCGAAGCTCGACGCCCGTTGCCTGAAGGGCCGCGTCCTCTGCATCAGCAAGAACAGCCGCACGCTGTCGTGGGTGATCGACGGCAGGGTCGACTCCACCATGGACGTGCGGTTCGGCTCCCAGTACACGCCCACCCGCGACGGCGTCTTCTCGGTGTACTGGAAGTCCCGCCACCACGTGTCGACGCTCTACGACACCCCCATGCCGTACGCCATGTTCTTCAGCGGCGGCCAAGCGGTGCACTACTCGTCGGACTTCGCGGCGCGCGGCTACGACGGCGCCTCGCACGGCTGCGTGAACGTGCGGGACGAGGGGAAGATCGCGTCGCTCTTCGCCCAGGTGCGGGACGGCGACAAGGTCGTCGTCTACTGGTAGCGAATGCAACTGGATGAGAGGCGCGGACGGGACCGGGGGAACGAGTCCCGCCCGCGCCGATGCGCTGAGCCGAAGGTACGGGGGGAACCCCGGCTCTGTGCGCGGCCGATGACCAGTCGGCACTCACTACTGCGCCGGAACGCCGGAGAACGTTACAGCTGCCGCGTTCTCGCAGGTCAGCGCGTTATCGAGGAGAGTGCCTGCGAGCTCTCGGTGAGGGCTGCCGCCGGCATGCGCCGCGAGACGTCCCGCGTCACACCGTCCCGCGTCGTCTCCGCGGACCGCGTGAGGGAGGTGAGGGAGCCCTCGCCCTCCGTGCCCCCCTCGCCCTTGCCGTCGTCGTTCCTGCCGTCGCCGTCGCCCTTGCCGTCGTCGGGACCGTCCTGGCCACTCCCGCCGTCGCGGTCGTCCGCGCCCAGGAGACGGTCGCAGAAGCGGTCCAGGTTCGCTTCCCCGCGGGCCAGTTCGAGGAGCCGGCGCTCCTCGTCCCGGCTCAGGGAGTCCGCGCGGTGGCCACGGCACGCCTTGACCGACTTCCTGTACACCTCGGCCGGATTCCTGCCCGGCGCCTCCCGGCCGTCCGTGCCGCCCTCGGTGCCGCCGCCCTCCCGGTCCTCACCCTCGCGGTCCGCCCCGCCGTCCGTCTGCCCGGCCGGCCCGTCGCTCCCGTCCGTCCCGCCGCCCGGCGGGACGGGCACCTCGGAGGCCCGCGGAGGCCTGGGCACACCAGGGGTGACGGAGGGCAGCGGCGACGGCTCACCCGCGTCGGGCTCCTCCGCGCCGAGCTCCTCGGGTGACGCCGCGGCGGAGACGGACGAGGCCGGAACCGGCGAGCCGTGACCCCCGAACGGCGCGGGAAGCACGCCCGTGCCCCCGGCGACCGCCACACCTCCCAGCGCGCACCCGACGAGCGAGACGGCGAGGCCGTAGCGCACCGGGCGTGTCCAGCGCGGACGCCGGAGCGGGGCCGCGGGCGACGCCCCGATCCGCACCGTACGCAGAACGTCCTGCTGTCCCGTGTGCCCGGCGGGGCTCGCGGCTCCCGCCCGACCGGCGCCCCGGGCTTCGCGGAAAGCGGCCAGAACGGCCTTCTCACCGGGCAGTTCGCCGTCCGGAGGGCTTACGGTCCGCAGCGCGAGCAGGGCGGCCTCGAGCCGCCGGGCCTCGGTTCCCGCGTGATCGTCGACGGGGCCGACGGGCTCGCCGCGGAGCAGTTTCTCCGCCACGTCCGCGTCGAGCCACTCGTGCTGCTCGTCGGCCATCACATGTCCTTCTGCGTCCACGGACGCGAATGCGTCACACCGGCGGGCGTCGTCGCGCCCTGCCGGCCCGGCCGCTGCGCGGGTACGGCACCGAGCTCCGGGCCGACCGCCGGAATGTCGTCCTCCGGGCCGTGGTCGGCACCGACCAGCTCCGCCAGCCGCTTCAGTCCGCGGTGGGCGGCGGTCCGCACCGCGCCCGGGCGCTTCCCCAGCGTCCGGGCGGCGCTCTTGGCGTCGAGCCCGATCACCACGCGGAGCACGACCGCCTCGGCCTGGTCCTGCGGAAGCTGCGCGATGAGCGACATGGCACGTCCGGTCGCCAGCGATTCCAGCGCCTCGCCCGCGGTGTCGGACTCGGCCGGCTCCCCCGACAGTTCGCTCTCGTCGCCGCCGATCGCCGGGCGCCTGCCTCTCATCCGTATGTGATCGAGCGCGCGGTTGCGCGCTATGCGGGCCGCCCAGCCGCGGAACCGGTCGGCGTCCCCGCTGAACCGGTCGAGGTCACGCGCTATCTGCAGCCAGGACTCGGACGCCACGTCCTCCGCGTCCGGTTCACCGACCAGTGTCCGTATGTAGCCCAGAAGCCGCGGGTGCACAGCGCGGTACACAGTCCGGAAGGCGTCCTCGTCCCCGTCCTGTGCCGCGAGCACCGCGGCGGTCAGCCCCGCGTCGTCCCCCAGCACTCCCTCAACCCGCCCTGCTGATCCGAATCGTAGCTGGTCACCACTACTGCGCCACCCTGCGCGCGTCAGCACGCTACGTGGTCGGACAGTGCCCCGTCCATGACTTGTACAACCCGCAACTGTCTCCTGACCCCGTGCGGTGTGACAGAAAACGCACCCACGGCGCTGAGATGAGTACGGGGTCGCTCTGCGGCCCCGTGGAAGACGGCCGGGGCCTCTCCTGTGGGGGGTGGCGGCCCCGGTCGTCGTTCCGTCCCTCCCGTGACGTCACATCAGGGGGACGTCACGGAGCGGCCACGGCCGCGAGCGCGGCGGGACACCACCGCGCGCAGCACCCTCCGGCCCTCGGTCGACAGGTCCAGGACCCTGCGCAGTCCCGCTCCCCCGCCCGGCGATCCGGCGGTCTCGGCGAGGGTCTCCAGGATGTCGGACTGCCGGCGGAGTTCGCCCGTGACGAGCGGACCACCGTCCTCCCGCCCGGGACCCCGGAACACCTCCGTGCCGCCCGCCGGGACGTCGAACTCCCTGTGTACGTCGAGGGCGAGGAGCGAGCAGGCCTCCGCCCACGCGCGCAGGGGCACGGCGGCGAAGTCCCGGGGCGCGGCTCCGAGCAGTGCGCGGACACGGGCGGCGACGGCGTCGCTCTCCGCCGCGGCCTCCAGCGACGCGTGTGCGCCGTCGAGCCGGGCGGCCCATTCCGCACCGCTCTCACAGCTCGCCCAGAGCGGGCGCAGCGGCTCCGGGTCGCCCCCGGTCCCCGGCGGCGGGAGGCAGCGGTCCAGGCAGGCGAGCCCGCTCGCCGCCAGGCCTCGCCCGTCGGCACGGGCGATCAGTTCCAGCAGACTCATCGACGCCTCCCCCATCCGTCCATCGGTTCCCGGGAAGACACGGCTTCCCGCTTACCGCGTACAGCGCCAGATGGCTGAAAAGCGTCACTCATGCGACACGGAAGATCACAACGGGACTCAGCGGGACAGGCTCTCGATGCCCAGACGGTCCAGGAAAGCGAAGAAAAGTTCCTCCGCGGACCACTCGGGCCACTCGATACGCAGCAGTTCGAGTAAGGGTCCTTCGAGTACGCCCCGACCGGTTTCGGCCGCCCACTCCACCGCCCGGGCCGCCGCGTCCTCGGGCGGCAGGAAGAAGTCCTCGAGCGTCGTGCCGTCCCGGTCCATGCGCTCCGCCATGGGGGCCCTGCCGAGGCAGGCGTACCAGGACCCGCTGTGCGGCGCCGCCGCCTCGACGGCCACACAGACACCGTCCATGACGAAGCCGAGCAGGACGGGCGCCCGCGCGGCGTCGGCGAGTGCGGTCATGCTGCCGAGCGAGGGCTCCGTGGGGTGGGACCAGACCTGCCAGCCGTCCGCGCGGTACTCGCGCAGCGTCAGCCGCTCGCGCGCGTCCCGCAGCGCGGGATGGCCGATGAGCGGCTCACCGCTGCGGCCCACCAGATAGCAGCCCCAGAAACCCACGTCGTACTCCCCCCGCGGTCCGGGCTGCCATTCTTCCCGCCCGGCACCGCGGGGAAGCGCGAAAACGGGTCAACTCAGACGGGGGCCTGGCCGGTGGGCGACGGGACGGAGAGCGGGGTCGTACCGAGGGCGGCGCGCTCGCCCTGCATCCGGGTCAGCTTGCGCACGAAGAGGATCGCGAGGACGGCCGCGACGATGTCGAGGCCGTCGGCAGCCATGACCAGGGTCACGGCGCCCGCGGCCTCGGACAGCTCGGCCTGGTCGTAGATCTTGGAGGCGCTCCAGGTGAAGAGGGTCGATACGACCCAGAGCGTCCACCAGAGATCGAGCGGGGCCATGGAGACCGTGCGCCAGCCCCCGTCAGGGTTGGTCTGCGCGCTCGCGGTCCAGACCCCGGCGGCCACCCGGCGCGGCAGCCAGAAGTTGGCGACGGGGACGAACCAGCCGCCGATCGCCCAGCCCGGTCGCATGGGCTGCAGACCCGCGTCGAACACCTCGGCGTTGATCCGTACCCGGTGGAACCAGATGATGAAGACGACGGCCGTGGCCAGCATCGCCAGCAGTTGGAGGCTTCCGGCCATCCCGTAGAGGATCTCGGCACGATCGGCCGGGGCCGGGTCGAACAGCCCCGTCTCCCCCAGGCCGGCGAACTCGCTCCGGAGGTTCGTCCCCGCCACGAGCGCCAGCACGTCGGTGGCGATGACTCCGCCGAGCAGCACGACCGCCGCCTTGCCGAGCAGGACGGGCGAACGCAGGCGGTGAAGCGCTTCCGGCATCGGGACGGGACCCGCCGCCATCAGGCCGTGCGGCGGCGCCGGACGGGCTGTCACGCAGACGGAGCACCTCCCGTCCGCGGATGTCACCGGTCTCGTACCGCATGTGGTGCACAGCATGTGGAAACCCCCCAGGGTCCATGTTCTTCGGGAACGCGTGAGCCGCGCGCCCCTCCCCAGGGCGCGCGGCTCACGGAACGTAGCCCTTCCCCGCGGGCGATGTCCACGGGGTTGTGTTTCAGTCCGACGAATCGACCTCGTCGGCCAGTGTCCTGAATTCGGCCCAGCTCAGCTCGGGCTTGCCCGGGTCCCACAGCTTCTGGGAGACCGCGTTGAGCGGCATGCGGATGCCGGCGGCCACCTGCGCCTGGGTCTGGGCGTTCGGGAAGTCGCCCCAGACCGCGAAGCGGCCGCCGAGGATCTGCTTCGACCAGCGCTCGGCCACCGGCTCGGTGCCGCGCAGGACGAACGGGGTCCACTGCTCGTAGATCCGCTCACCCGTCGGGTACGTGAAGTCGTTGGGCTCGCCGAGCACGTAGTAGAGGTACTCGTCGTTGAGGTTGATCACTTTGCGGCCCTCGGCCAGGTACTCCTGGGGCGGCCGGGCGCCGATCTCCTTGCCCGTCCAGTACTCGACCTCGATGCCCTTGTCGCCCGTGACCGTCCCGCCGCCGAAGAAGCCGTCGTTCCACGCCTTGGGGATCTTCTTCGCCTTGGTGATCACCGCGGCGCGGTCGTTCAGCCAGCCCTCCGCCAGGTCCTGGACGGTGGCGTCGTCGCCGTACTTCTTCCGCGCGGCCGCGGCGAGCTGCGGGTAGGAGGCGGCCGGGTCGCTCACGGTGAGCGCCTGGTACTCGTCCGCGCCGACGTGGAACCAGTCGCCGGGGAAGAGCTCCGCGTACTCCTTGAGCAGGTCGTCGACGATCTTGGCCGACTCGGGCTTCGAGATGTCGATGGCGCCCTCCCGCACGACCCCCTGCGTGTTCCGCAGCCGCAGGTCGGGGTGGGCCTCCAGGACCGCGCCCAGGTGTCCGGGCGAGTCGATCTCGGCGACGATCGTGATGTGGAGGCTCTGCGCGAGCTTCACGATCCGGCGGACCTCCGCCTTGGTGAGGTGCTCCTCGGAGACCACTTCGGGGTGCGTGTCGGACTCGATCCGGAAGGCCTGGTCGTCGGAGAAGTGGAGGCCGAGCTGGTTGAGCTTGAGGTCGGCCATCTCGTGCAGCCGGTCCTCGATCCACTCCGCGCTGTAGTGCTTGCGCGCGATGTCGATGTTGAGTCCGCGCTGCGGACGGTCCGGGGTGTCGCGCACCGTGCCCTCGGGCACGGTGCCGTCGGCGTTCAGCGACTGCTTGAGCGTGCGGGTCCCGTAGAACACGCCCGCCTGGCCGGGACCGCTGATGGTGACCCGGTCGCCCTCGGTCCTCAGGGTGTACGACTCCGGTCCGCCCTTGCCCGAGAGCGCCAGCTCGACGTCGCCCGGGCGGGGGGACTTCTCGCCCCGGTAGTCGATCTTCAGCTCCCGGGCGAGCAGCTTCGCCTCGTCGGCGAGCTCGGGATCGGCCGCGACGACCGTACTGTTCTCGCCCGGCTTCCAGCCGGGCCCGCGTGCGGCGGTGTGCTCGCGTACCGCGGGTATGGTCCGCGGCGTCGTGGAGAGCGGGTAGCTCCGGCTGGGGGACGGCGCGGCGGAGGTGCGGGAGGCCGACGCACCGCTCCGGGCGCCGGGACCGGAGCCCTCGGGCCAGACGACGACGGTCAGGGTGACAGCGGCGGCCGCCGCGACGGCCGCGCCGGCCACCAGGGGTGCACGTGAGGGCGACATCGGTCAGAAACCTCCGGATCGGGGGAGAAACAGTTCAAAGAAGATGAGAAAGACGGGCATTTCCCCCGAGGATTCGTCCATCAAGCGTTCCGAAACTCTCCCGTCCGGGTGAATTTCTCGCATCCTTCGGCTGTGCGTCGCCCGGCCTCGTTAGCGTGAAGGCACATACGAATCAGTCCTCACTCCAGCCTCCGCACAACCTCTTCGCTCTCCGACCCCTCTCCAGGGTCACAGATGTCATTCATTCGAGGAGTCCCGCTGTCCAGGTCCAGCGAGTCCCACGCCGACCTGCCGAATCCACCGCAGCAGGCAGGGCGGACGACCGTTCCCGTCCAGCACCGAGGCCTCGCCCCGGTCCTTAGGGAGGCCCAGGTGGAGGCCCCCGTTCCGGAACCAGTGTCGGCGAGTCCACGCGGAAGTGCCCACTCGAGAGGTCTCGGCCGCTTCAACACCTGGCCACGCGAGCTCGCCGAAGCCGCTCTGCGGGAGTGCTGCGGCAGCAGTCGCTGGGCCCAGCGGATGGCCGCCCACCGCCCCTACCCGGACGTGGACACCCTGCTGGCCGGCGCGGACGAGGCGGGCTACGACCTGGCGCCCCCGGATCTCGCCGAGGCCCTCGCCGCGGAGAGCGCGCCCTGCCTGCACCACGACGCGCCGCGCGCCGCCCATCTGGCGCTCCGCGCCGCGCACGCCGCGTACGAGAGCCGGTTCGGCCACGCCTTCGTGATCTGCCTGGACGGCGTGCACCCCTCCCAGCACGTCGACCAGGTGCTGGCCGCGATCCGGACCCGGCTGGCACACGAACCGGACGACGAGCGCTCCCTCACCGCGGAGGAGATGCGGCGACTCGCCCGGGGCCGCATCATCGAGCTGGTGACGGAGGCGGACCGTGCGCCCGGCCCGTTCCCCCCGGTGGCATATGACCCGCGGTAGCCCGTCCGTGCCTGTTTGGCTGCAGCTTTGATCACACCGGAGGCCCCGCCGCCATGGAACCGACAAAGCGTCGCTACGATGGCCAGGGCCGGTGGACCGTACCCGGCCGGGTCAGACCGACAGTCAAGCCGGCCGACCCCAATCCCCGCTCCCGGAGGGTTCTTCCGTGCCGGCTGGAACGCTGTACCGCGGCCGGGAAGGCATGTGGTCCTGGGTGGCTCATCGAGTCACCGGTGTCCTCATTTTCTTCTTCCTGTTCGTACACGTCCTTGACACCGCACTCGTGCGTGTCTCCCCCGAGGCGTACGACGAGGTCGTGGCCACCTACAAGACCCCGCTCGTCGCGCTGCTCGAGTACGGCCTGGTGGCCGCGATCCTCTTCCACGCGCTGAACGGTCTCCGCATCGTCGCCGTGGACTTCTGGGCCAAGGGCCCGCGCTACCAGAAGCAGATGCTCTGGACCGTCCTCGGTATCTGGATCGTGCTGATGGTCGGGGCGCTGTACCCCGTCCTCGGCCACGCCGTACGCGAAGTCTTCGGGAGCTGAGGCCAATGTCAACCGAGACTCCTTCGTCGTCGGCGATCGGCGACGTCGAGGCCGTGAGCCTCTTCGACGTCGACAACCCGGCCCCGGTGATCGAGCCCCCGCGCCAGCGCACGGGCAAGACCCCCAAGGGTTCGCGCACGAACTTCGAGATGTACGCCTGGCTCTTCATGCGCCTGTCGGGCATCGTGCTGGTCGTCCTCGTCATCGGCCACCTGCTGATCCAGCTGGTGCTCGACGGCGGCGTGTCCAAGATCGGCTTCGCCTTCGTCGCGGGCCGCTGGGCCTCGCCGTTCTGGCAGGTCTGGGACCTGGCGATGCTGTGGCTCGCCATGCTGCACGGCGCCAACGGCCTCCGTACGGTCATCAACGACTACGCCGAACGGGACAACACCCGCTTCTGGCTGAAGATGCTCCTGTACACCGCCACGGTGTTCACCGTCCTGCTGGGCACGCTGGTGATCTTCACCTTCGACCCGAACATCCGCTAGGCGCCGGGACAGAGGGACCAGAGGAAACCATGCAGATCCACAAGTACGACACCGTCATCGTCGGCGCCGGCGGCGCCGGCATGCGCGCGGCCATCGAGTCGACCAAGCGCAGCCGCACCGCCGTGCTGACGAAGCTCTACCCCACCCGCTCCCACACGGGCGCCGCGCAGGGCGGCATGGCCGCCGCGCTGGCCAACGTGGAGGAGGACAACTGGGAGTGGCACACCTTCGACACGATCAAGGGCGGCGACTACCTGGTCGACCAGGACGCCGCCGAGATCCTGGCGAAGGAGGCCATCGACGCCGTCCTCGACCTGGAGAAGATGGGCCTGCCGTTCGGCCGTACGCCCGAGGGCAAGATCGACCAGCGCCGGTTCGGCGGTCACTCCCGCAACCACGGTGAGGCCCCGGTCCGCCGCGCCTGCTACTCGGGCGACCGCACCGGCCACATGATCCTCCAGACGCTGTACCAGAACTGCGTCAAGGAGGGCGTGGAATTCTTCAACGAGTTCTACGTCCTGGACCAGCTGGTCGTCGAGGAGGACGGCGTCAAGAAATCCGCCGGCGTCGTCGCCTACGAGCTGGCCACCGGCGAGATCCACGTCTTCCAGGCGAAGTCGGTCATCTACGCCTCGGGCGGCACCGGCAAGTTCTTCAAGGTGACGTCGAACGCGCACACCCTGACCGGTGACGGCCAGGCCGCCTGCTACCGCCGGGGTCTGCCGCTGGAGGACATGGAGTTCTTCCAGTTCCACCCGACCGGCATCTGGCGCATGGGCATCCTGCTGACGGAGGGCGCCCGCGGTGAGGGCGGCATCCTCCGCAACAAGGACGGCGAGCGCTTCATGGAGAAGTACGCGCCGGTCATGAAGGACCTCGCGTCCCGTGACGTCGTGTCCCGCTCCATCTACACCGAGATCCGTGAGGGCCGCGGCTGCGGTCCCGAGGGCGACCACGTCTACCTCGACCTCACGCACCTCCCGCCGGAGCAGCTGGACGCGAAGCTCCCGGACATCACCGAGTTCGCGCGTACGTACCTCGGCATCGAGCCCTACACGGACCCGATCCCGATCCAGCCGACCGCGCACTACGCCATGGGCGGCATCCCGACCAACGTCGAGGGTGAGGTGCTGGCCGACAACACCACCGTCGTCCCGGGCCTGTACGCCGCCGGCGAGGTCGCCTGCGTCTCCGTGCACGGCGCCAACCGTCTGGGCACCAACTCGCTGCTCGACATCAACGTCTTCGGGCGCCGTTCGGGCATCGCCGCCGCCGAGTACTCCGCGAAGAACGACTTCGTCGAGCTTCCCGAGAACCCGGCGCAGCTGGTCCAGGAGCAGGTCGAGCGGCTGCGGAACTCGACGGGCACCGAGCGGGTCCACGCGCTCCGCACGGAGCTGCAGGAGTGCATGGACGCCAACGTGATGGTGTTCCGCACCGAGCAGACCATCAAGACCGCGGTCGACAAGATCGCCGAGCTGCGCGCGCGCTACCTCGACGTGTCCATCCAGGACAAGGGCAGGCGGTTCAACACCGACCTGCTGGAGGCCATCGAGCTGGGCAACCTGCTCGACCTGGCCGAGGTCATGGCGACCTCCGCGCTGGCCCGCAAGGAGTCCCGCGGCGGTCACTACCGCGAGGACTACCCGAACCGCGACGACGTCAACTTCATGCGCCACACCATGGCGTACCGCGAGGTCGCGGACGACGGCACCGAGTCGATCCGGCTCGACTACAAGCCGGTCGTCACGACCCGCTACCAGCCGATGGAGCGTAAGTACTGATGGCAACCCCCACCCTGGAGAAGTCGGACAAGGCCCCGGAGCCCGAGGCCGGCTTCGCCGACACCCCGTACATCACGGCGACGTTCCGGATCCGCCGCTTCAACCCCGAGGTCACCGACGAGGTCGAGTGGCAGGACTTCCAGATCTCGATCGACCCGAAGGAGCGTGTGCTCGACGCCCTTCACAAGATCAAGTGGGAGCAGGACGGCACGCTGACGTTCCGGCGCTCCTGCGCGCACGGCATCTGCGGCTCCGACGCGATGCGGATCAACGGCAAGAACAGGCTCGCCTGCAAGACGCTGATCAAGGACATCAACCCGGAGAAGCCGATCACGGTCGAGGCCATCAAGGGCCTCACGGTCCTGAAGGACCTCGTGGTCGACATGGACCCGTTCTTCCAGGCCTACCGCGACGTCATGCCCTTCCTCGTCACCAAGGGCAACGAGCCGACCCGCGAGCGCCTGCAGTCCCCCGAGGACCGTGAGCGCTTCGACGACACCACCAAGTGCATCCTGTGCGCCGCGTGCACGTCCTCGTGCCCGGTGTTCTGGAACGACGGCCAGTACTTCGGCCCGGCGGCCATCGTCAACGCGCACCGCTTCATCTTCGACTCGCGTGACGAGGCCGGGGAGCAGCGTCTGGAGATCCTCAACGACCGTGACGGTGTGTGGCGTTGCCGCACGACGTTCAACTGCACGGACGCCTGCCCGCGTGGCATCGAGGTCACCAAGGCGATCCAGGAAGTGAAGCGCGCGCTCATCACCCGCCGCTTCTGACCCACGGGTCGCACCGAGAGGCCCCGTTCCCCGCACGGTCCGTGCGGGGAACGGGGCCTCTTCGTGCATCGGACGGGCCGGGACGGTACGGTCATGCGGAGCCGGTGACCGGCTCACGTCTCCCGGTGCAGCACAGCGCGGGAGCAGATGGCTTGATGGAGAACGGGGAACGTTGTGAGCGATCCGAATCCGTACGCGGACGACTCATACAAGTGGGGCCCGCCCCAGCCGCCGGGCAACCCGCCCACGATGCCGGACGGACAGGGCTACGGCTACCCCGCGCCGGGCGCCACTCCGGCGTACGGCTACCCGCAGCCGCTGCCCGACGGAGCGGCGCAGCCCGGCCCCGGCTACGGCTACCCGGGCCCCGGCCAGCCGACCGAACCCGGCTTCAACCTGCCGGTGCAGCAGGGCGGCGGCGTGCCCATGCTCTCGCTCGGTGACATCACGGTGATGAACGACGGCATCGTGACCCCGTCGGGCACCCTGCCGCTCAAGGGCGCGGTGTGGACGGCGACCGACATGTCGCGCACCGAGGAGAAGATCCCGACGGTGGGCATCGTGCTGGCGATCGTCTTCGCACTGTTCTGCCTCATCGGGCTGCTGTTCCTCCTGATGAAGGAGAAGCGCACCACCGGCTTCGTGCAGATCACGGTGACCAGCGGTGGACGGCACCACCAGACGATGATCCCGGCGACGGGCCCCGAGACCTTCCAGTGGGTCATGTCCCAGGTCAACACCGCGCGTTCGATGAGCGCCTGAGCCGAGGAGCCCGGACCAGGCCCCCGGGCCGGGTGCGGGCACCGGGGAGTGCCGCACCCGTCCGGGCCGCCGGATCCGGCGTGGGGTACTCCCGGTTAGCCTTGGGAGCGTGGTGGAGCAGGAGAAGTACGTGAAGGACTCGGACGGCTCGAAGCCGGCCGGAGGCGACCGGGCGACCGGGAAGTCCGGGGCGCCGAAGAGTGAGCAGACCCGCACCCGGATCCTGGAGACCGCGCTCCGGCTCTTCGAGGAGCGCGGATACGACCGGACGACGATGCGGGCGATCGCCCAGGAGGCAGGCGTCTCCGTCGGGAACGCCTACTACTACTTCTCGTCGAAGGAGCACCTGGTCCAGGGCTTCTACGACCGTCTCGCCGCCGACCACGAGACGGCGGTCCAGCCCGTCCTGGCCGGGGACGGGGATCTCGCCGTACGCATCCGGGGAGTACTGCTCACCTGGCTGGACGTGGCCGGCCCGCACCACCGCTTCGCCGCGCAGTTCTTCAAGAACGCAGCGGACCCGGACAGCCCTCTCTCCCCCTTCTCGGAGGAGTCGGCGGCGGCCCGGGACGCGGTCGTCTCGGTGCACGAGCGCTGCCTGGCCGGCTCCTCCGTCAAGGCGGATCCGGAACTGGCGGAAATACTGCCGCAGTTGATGTGGCTGATGCAGATGGGGCTCGTGCTGTTCTGGGTCTACGACCGGTCCGAGGGCACGGAACGCAGCCGCCGGCTCGTCGAGCGCACCGCCCCGATCGCCGCCCGGGCGATCGCGCTCTCCCGTTTCCGGGTGCTGCGGCCGCTCGTGCGGCAGATCCACGACGTGCTGGCCGAGTTCCTGCCCGGCCGGCCGTCCGGCACGCGGGACGTCAAACCCGGCTGAGCTCCCCGCCCGGACGCCGGGGACGGCTGAGCTCCCCGCCGGACGTCAGATCCGGCTGATCCGACGCCGGCGTCGGCGTCGGCGCCGGCGTCGGATCCGGCTGAGCTCCCTGCCGGGCGTGGACGTCAGATCCACTTGAGTTCCCACAGCCGCCAGAGCCCCGTGCCGTCGGAGAGGTACTGGGATCCGGAGACGGACTGCTTGCTGACGACGTAGTCCTTCTTCTGCCACAGCGGGACCAGCGGGACGTCCTTGCCGACCAGTTCCTGCAGCTCCTTGAAGTCGGCCGAGGTCCGGCCGCGGTCGCTGTACTGCTGCGTGGCGGCGATCAGCGCGTCCATCTTCGTGCTGGTGTAGCCGTTGTGCAGGGAGCTGTCGCGGCCGACGAGCGGCTGGCTGAAGGTGTCGGGGTCCGGGAAGTCGGGGAGCCAGCCCAGGGTGTACGCGTCGTACTCGCCGGCCGCGTACCCCTTCTGGAACGCCTGCCACTCGACAGCCTTCTCCGTGACGTCGAACAGTCCGTCCTTCTCCAGCTGGCGGACCAGCTCGGTGGACTCCTCCTTGTTGGCGTCGTCGTCCCGGTGGGCGAAGGTGATGTGCAGCGGGAGCTGCACCCCGGCCTCCTGCATCAGCGCCCGCGCCCGCGCCGGGTCCGACTGCGGGTAGGAGTCGAAGAAGGGGGTGCTGTGCCCGATGTATCCCTGCGGGATCAGCGAGTAGAGCGGCTCCACGGTGTTCCGGTAGACCTTGGTGACCAGCGGCCCGCGGTCGATGAGCCAGGCGATGGCCTGCCGGACCTTCTTGTCCGCGAGCGGCGATCCCTCACGGACGTTGAAGACGAGGTTGCGGATCTCGGCGCTGTCCGCCTCGGTGACGCGCTGGTCGGTGGCGCCCGGGTCGAGCTCGGCGAGCGTCTCGGCGGGAAGCTGACGGTGCGTGACATCGACGTCCCCGGCCGTCCAGGCCGCCTGGAGCGCCTCGGACCCGTCGAAGTAACGGATGTCGACGGGCCCGCCCGTCTGCTTCAGCGCGCCCCTGTACGACGAGTTGGGCACCAGCTCCGCCTGGACACCGGGCTCGAACGACTTGAGGGTGTACGGACCGGAGCCGTCGGCCTGGTTGCCCGTGCGGAGCTTGTCCTTCGGGTACAGGGTGGGATCGACGATGGATCCGGCGCCCGTCGCCAGCTTCTGCGGGAACGTCGCGTCCCGCGCGGAGAGGTTGAAGGTGATCGTCCGACCTTCGGACACGACGGTGTCGAGGCTGGGGAACAGCACGGAGGGGCCGGCGTCGGCCTTGATCCTGAGCATCCGCTCGAAGGAGTAACGGACGTCCGCGGCCGTGATCTTACGGCCGTTGGAGAAGGTCAGGTCGTCCCGCAGCACGCACTGGTACGTCTGGAGCTTCTGACCGACGAAGCCGCAGCTCTTGGCCGCGTCCGGTTCCGGCACGACCGCCCCGGACTTGAAAGTCATCAGCGACTGGTAGAGGTTGCTGTAGATCGCCCAGGAGCCTGCGTCGTAGGCGCCGGCCGGGTCGAGCGAGGTCACTTCGTCGGACGTGCCCACCGTGATCGGCGACTCGTTCACCTCGTCCGAGGGAAGCAGTTGCCAGGCGCCGACGCCTGCGATGACCAATACGGCCAGAATCGCGAGAATCCGTAGACGGATGAACCGCATTGCCGTGCTCCCTTGCCAACCCACCCCCGGCTCGCGTGCATGGAGGCGCACCTCACCGCATCACGGCCGCATGTTCACCGTCACTTAATCACACGATATTCACATATGGAAGGTCAGAGTGTTGTTTCACAGGTTTCGCACTCAGGCCTGCGGGGAAGCGAGTTGCACCACGGTGATGTCGGAGGGGGCGCCGACGCGTACGGGCGGACCCCACGCGCCCGCACCGCGCGAGACGTACAACTGGGTGTCGCCGTAGCGTTCGTAGCCGGCGACGGTCGGGTTGGCGAGCTCGGCCACCAGATTCCCGGGCCAGAGCTGGCCCCCGTGGGTGTGGCCGGAGAGCTGGAGACCCACGCCGTACTCGACGGCGTCGTCGATGACGACGGGCTGGTGCGCGAGGAGGACCGAAGCGCGGCCACGGTCCCGGTCGCCGAGTGCGCGGGCGAAGTCGGGGCCCTGGCCCTCGCTCTCGCCCGCGACGTCGTTGACTCCGGCGAGGTCGAAGCCGGCGACCTCGACGCGGGCGTTCTCCAGCGGGTGCAGGCCCAGTTCGCGTACGTGGTCGACCCACTCGGCGGCACCGGAGAAGTACTCGTGGTTGCCGGTGACGAAGTAACTGCCGTGACGGGCCTCGATCTGCGCGAGCGGCTCGGCCGCGGAGCCGAGGTCGGCGACCGATCCGTCGACGAGGTCTCCCACCACGGCGACCAGGTCGGGGCTGGTCGCGTTGATCGCGTCGACGACGCGCCGGGTGTGCGCGCGGCCGAGGACGGGCCCCAGGTGGATGTCGCTGACCATGGTGATCCGGAAGCCGTGGGCGGAGCGCGGCAGTCCGGCGAGCGGGATGGTGATCCGCTTGGTGCGGGGGCCGCGGAGCACGCTGTAGGTGCCGTACCCGACGGTGCCGAGCCCGGCGACGGCGGCGGCTCCGCCGACCGCGCGGGCGACGAACAGCCGCCGGGAGGGGTCGGCGACGGCCGGGGCGGTGGCCTCGGGGCGCGGCGCGACATCCGTACGGGTGCTGCCCGTGCCGGAGCCGGTGTCGGGTGCCGCGGACCGGGTCACCCGCTCGGCGGCCGGGTCCGGCGCCTCGCTCGTGTGCGGAGCCGCGCTCCCGGCCGCTCCGGCCCTGCGGGCGAGGACGCGGCGCAGCAGGGGGCGGGCGGCCTCACCCACCAGCAGGGCCAGTGTCAGGTAGAGCAGGGCTGCCAGCCACAGGTAGCCCGGCCAGGCGAGCACCTGCTGCACGGGGAAGGGCACACCCGCCCGGCTGGAGACGAGGGCCCCGACGCTCAGCGACGGCAGCGCGAAGGCGGCGACCGTGCCCGCCCTGCGGGCGAGGCTTCCCTTCCGCGTCGTGTCACCGATCAGGCGGCGCCACACATACCGGTGCACTCCCGCGAGCAGCGCGAGAACCGCGGCCGCCACGAGTACGAAGACCACGATCACGTACGCTCCCCCGCTGAAACGATCTTGTCCGGACGCCCGCTCGCACCCGGGGCGTCATCTGCCTTCGCGGCGCCAGGCCCTGACACCACGGAACCCGATGACCCCTACAGCCGTCCCCAGGAGAAACGAGGTGACGGCGAGCAGCAGATGGACCCAGAAGTAGGCGGTCGGGTCGCCCGCGTCGTCGAACGCGAGCCCGCTGCCGTCCTTCCACAGATTTTTGACAAAGGTGACCCAGATGACCCAGCTCCACGCTCCGAAGACGAGCAGGAACCAGGAGACGGGGCGGCTGAGCTTCATGGCATCAGTATCGCCGCCGCCTTTCCGTCCCCACGCCCGGGGTGGGCCGACCCGGCGGTATGCACGGCGGGTCAAGCCATCCGTGTCCCCATCCTCAGCAACGCCATGTACGTTTCCGACCGTGCCTGCTCTGAAAAAGACCGTGATGACGGTCCTCTCTGCCGCGTTGCTGTCCGTATGTGTCGTCAGCCCCGCGGGGGCGGCCGACAAGGACAAGACCGACGACAAACAGCCGAAGCCGACCGGTCAGATGTCGACCGTGGGCGGCAAGCGGCTCGGCGAGGTGGGGACCCAGGTCGACCTGGGTCCGGGCGCCCCGGTCCTGCCCAAGGAGCTCACCGCGCGGTCGTGGATCGTCGCCGACGCGGAGGACGGCAAGGTGCTCGCGTCGCACAACGCGCACTGGCGGCTCCCGCCCGCCTCCACCCTGAAGATGCTCTTCGCCGACACGGTCCTGCCCGCCCTGCAGCCGAAGACGATGACCCACCTGGTGACCGAGGACGAGCTCGCCGGCATCGGCGAGGGAAGCAGCCTGGTGGGCGTCAAGGAGGACCAGTCCTACACGGTGCACGACCTGTGGCTCGGCGTGTTCCTCCAGTCCGGCAACGACGCGGTGCATGTGCTGTCCGAGATGTACGGCGGCGTGCCCGCGACGGTCGCCGCGATGCAGCGGCACGCGGAGGAACTGCAGGCGCTGGACACGACGGTCGTCTCACCCGACGGCTACGACGCGCCGAAGCAGGTCTCCAGCGCGTACGACCTGACCCTGTTCGCCCGCAGCGGGATGCAGAAGGCCGACTTCCGCGAGTACGCCGCGACGGCGACGGCGACGTTCCCCGGCGAGCAGAAGAAGGGCAAGAAGCGGGAGACCTTCGAGATCAGGAACACCAACCGGCTGATCACCGGTGACATCGGAGTGGATCCGTACCAGGGCATCGCGGGCGTCAAGAACGGCTACACCACACACGCGGGCAACACCTTCACCGGCATCGCCGAACGCGACGGCAAGGTCCTCCTGGTGACGGTCATGAACCCCTCGTCCGAGGAGAGCCACGCCGTCTACAAGGAGGCCGCCCACCTGCTCGACTGGGGCTTCGCCAGCGAGGGCAAGGTGACCCCGGTGGGCGAGCTGGTGCCGCCGAGGTCCGCCGTGCCCGCGAAGGACTCGACACCCGCGGCGGGTGCGGACAAGGCCGAGAAGAAGCACCCGGCCGCAGCGGCCGCCACCGGACCGGCCGGTACCAACGGGGTCTGGACGGCGCTCGCCATCGCCGGCGGAGCGCTCGTGGTCCTGGCGGGTGCGGTGTTCCTGGTCAACCGGCGCTGGCCGCTGCCGGACCTGGTGCGCCGTCTCCCCCGTCACTGACGGCCGCGTCCTCCTCGTCCGCCGGTTCCTCGTCCTTGCTGGGTGTCGCCGTCCAGGCGGCACAGACCAGCAGCAGCTTCGCGCTGAAGTTGATCCACAGGAGGAGGGCGATCGGCACACCGAAGGCGCCGTACATGCTCTTCCCCGCGACGTCCCGCATGTAGCTGCCGAGCAGCAGCTTCAGCAGTTCGAAGCCGACCGCGCCCACCAGCCCGGCCACGATCAGCCGGCGGCGCGGCGGCTCCACCCCGGGCAGCAGGGTCAGCAGGTAGAGCAGGATCAGGAAGTCGGCGAAGACCGCCACGGCCACGGCGGCCACCTGGAGCAGCACCCCGCCCACGCCGTTCTCGGGGATGCCCAGGCGGTCGACCGTCCAGCCGATGGCCGTCGAGGCGACGGTGGACACGGCGAGCGTGACGAGCGCCGCGCCGCCGAGGCCGAGGAGCAGGCCCGCGTCCTTCAGCTTGCGGACGACGGGGTTCCCCTCGTCCACGTCGTCCTTCTCCCACACGGCGCGCAGGCAGTCCCGCATCGAGCCGACCCATCCGATGCCGGTGAAGAGCAGCAGCACACCGGCGACGACCCCCACCGTGCCCGCGTGGGCCACGAGGTTGTCGATGCCGAGCTGGTCCGAGATGCCCGGCACCTGGTCGGCGAGCTTGTCCTCGATCTTGTCGAGCTGCTGGGGCGAGAGCAGCGCGGCGCCGATCGCCGCGCCGACCGCGATCAGCGGGAAGAGCGCGAGGAAGCTGAGGAAGGTGATCGCCGCGGCGAGCCTCGCCCAGTGGACCCGTTCCAGCGTCTCGTAGGAGCGCCAGGCGTGCGTCATCATCAGCCGTGCGACGAGCGGCCCGATGACGGGAAGTTTTTTCAGCCAGTCCATGACGTACGCGTACCCCTCCGGGCGTGGAAAACCGATGTCCGGAGCCTCCTGGGACACCAATCACCCTTTTCGGTGAGTGCTGTAACAAATCCCTCAAAAGGGTTTTGTTGGGCGATACGGTCACCACCATGTCCGTCGACACGGTGTCCTTGACCGGCTGGGGCCGCACCGCCCCGACGACCGCGCTGCGGTTCCGCCCCCGTACGTACGAAGACGCCGCGGTCGCCGTGCGGGGCCGCGGGCCCCGCGGGGTCGTCGCCCGGGGCCTGGGCCGCGCGCACGGCGACGCCGCGCAGAACGCGGGCGGCTCCGTGGTCGACATGACGGCGCTGGACAGGATCAGGGCGGTCGACGCCGTCGCGGGGACCGTGGTCTGCGATGCCGGGGTGAGCCTGCACCGCCTGATGGCGACGCTGCTCCCTCTCGGCTGGTTCCTCCCGGTCACCCCGGCGACCCGGCAGGTCACCGTCGGTGGAGCGATCGGTTCCGATGTGCACGGCAGGAACCACCGGACCGCGGGCTCCTTCGCCCGGCACGTGCGCTCCCTGGAACTGCTGACCGCGGACGGCGAGGTCCGTACGGTGCTGCCGGGCACCGATCTGTTCGCCGCGACCACGGGTGGCCTGGGGCTGACCGGCGTGATCCTCTCAGCCACCCTCGGCCTGCGCCCCGTCGCCACCTCCCTGATGTCGGTCGACACCGCGCGGGCGGCCGATCTGGACGGGGCGCTGGCCCGGCTGAGCGCCTGCGGCGACCACACCCCGTACGCCGCGGCCTGGATCGACCTCCTGGCGCGCGGAAGGTCGACAGGGCGCGCGATCGTGACCCGTGGGGAGCACGCGCCCCTCGACGCGCTTCCGGCGCGCGCTCGGCGCACGGCGCTCGCCTTCCGCCCGGGGAAGCTCCCTCCCGCAGCGGTCCTCATCCCTGAAGGGCTGCTCGGCCGCACCCCGGCGGCACTCCTGAACGAGCTCCGTCACCGCGGCTCCCCCGCTTCGCGGACCGGGGAGCTGCAGAAGATCTCCACCTTCTTCCACCCCATGGACGCCGCCCCCGACTGGGCCCGTGTCCCCGGCAGGTCCGGCTCCGTGCAGTACCAGTTCACCCTCGGGCACGGCCACGAGGAGACCCTGCACCGCATCGTCCGGCAGATCACCCTGCGCCGGACCCCCGCCTTCCACGCCGTGCTCAAGCGCTTCGGCGAAGGCGGTCCGGGCTGGCTCTCGTTCCCGGCGCCCGGCTGGACCCTCTCCTTCGGGCTGCCCGCCGGTCTGCCCGGTCTGGCGCGCCTCCTGGACGGCCTCGACGCGGAGGTGGCGGCGGCCGGCGGCCGGGTGTGCCTGGCGAAGGACGCGCGGATGCGGCCCGGGCTGCTGCCCGCGATGTACCCGCGGCTCCCGGAGTTCCGGGCCCTGCGCGAGGAGCTGGACCCGACGGGGGCCTTCCGCTCCGACCTCTCCCGCCGCCTCGCGCTCTGAGACTCAGGGCCGCGGGATGCGCTCCGTCATGGCGCATCCGTCCGCTGCCTCGGCCCTGTCGCTCCCCCGCCCGTCCGTCTCCGTTCCTCCGTCCGCTCGACCGCGCTCTCCGTCATCCCCGCTAGGAGTAATCCCGTGAAGGACGCCTTCGGTGCCCCGCAGTCCCTGCTCGTTCTCGGCGGCACCTCGGAGATCGGCCTGGCCACCGCGCGGCGGCTGATCGCCCGCCGCACCCGGACCGTCCGGCTCGCCGGGCGGCCCTCCCCCGCCCTGGAGCGGGCCGCGTCCGAGCTCCGCGAGCTGGGCGCCGACGTCCGCACCGTCGCCTTCGACGCGCTCGATTCCGCGTCCCACGAGGAGGTGCTCGGGAAGCTCTTCACCGACGGCGACATCGACATGGTGCTGCTGGCCTTCGGCGTCCTGGGGGACCAGGCCCGCGACGAGGAGGAGCCCCTCTCCGCGGTGCGCGTCGCGCAGACCAACTACACGGGGGCGGTCTCCGCCGGGCTGGTGTGCGCCGGCGCACTGCAGGCGCAGGGACACGGGTCGCTGGTGGTGCTCTCGTCCGTGGCCGGTGAACGTGCCCGGCGCGCGGACTTCATCTACGGCTCCAGCAAGGCGGGCCTGGACGCCTTCGCGCAGGGGCTGGGCGACGCGCTGCACGGGACGGGGGTGCACGTGATGGTGGTGCGTCCCGGCTTCGTGCGGTCGCGCATGACGGCGGGACGTGAGGAGGCACCGCTCGCCACGACACCGGGCGCGGTCGCGGACGCCATCGTGACGGGTCTGAGGAGGCGCTCGGAGACGGTCTGGGTCCCCGGGGCGCTGCGGGTGGTGATGTCGGCTCTGCGGCACGTGCCGCGTCCGCTGTTCCGGCGCCTGCCGGTGCGGTAGGGACCGTGCCCCCCGGGGGACGACCGGCGCCTGACGTCGGGCGGGCGTCGGCCACGTCCTTGTCAGGCGGCACGGGACCGGCCCCGATCGGACCGGTGCGGGACCTAGGCCGATCGGACCGGTGCCGGGGTCAGGGGCGCAGGGACGGCTGGTCCGTGGAGCTGCCGCCCTGGGCCGGCACGGCCGGCGCACCGCCGCCGGCGCCGAACGGGAACTCGTTGATCTTGCGCCAGACGCCGTCCGTGCCCTGCTCGTACAGCGCGAAGGAACCGCAGGCCCAGGCCGCCTCGTACGACGAGAGCTCCTCGTACGCGCGGTCCATCGCCTCCTCAGCGATGCCGTGCGCCACGGTCACGTGCGGGTGGTACGGGAACTGGAGCTCGCGCACGAGAGGCCCGGAGGCCTCCCTGATCCGCTTCTGGAGCCAGGAGCAGGCCGAGGCGCCCTCGACCACCTGGACATAGACGACCGGCGAGAGCGGCCGGAAGGTGCCCGTGCCCGACAGCCTCATCGGGAAGGCGCGTCCGGCCGTGGCGATCTGGGAGAGGTGGGTCTCGATCGCCGGCAGGTCGGCCGCCTCGGCCTCGGTCGGCGGGAGAAGGGTGACGTGGGTGGGGATGCCGTACGCGGCAGGGTCCCCGAAGCTCGCGCGCCGCTCCTGGAGCAGGCTGCCGTACGGCTCCGGGACCGCGATCGAAACGCCGAGCGTTACGGTCCCCACATCGTTCTCCTCAATCTTCGAAGGTCGTTCTTCGGTCGTGCCGACGTCAGTGTGGCCCCTCCGGCCGTGCTCTCGCCAGGGTCCTTGGACTCAGTGCTTCGCGGGCAGAAGACCCATCCGGTCGTAGGTCTGCGCCAGGGTCTCCGCGGCGACGGTCCTGGCCTTCTCCGCGCCCTTGGCCAGGAGGGCGTCCAGGGTCTCCGGGTCGTCCAGGTACTCCTGGGTCCGGGTCCGGAACGGGGTGACGAACTCCACCATGACCTCGGCGAGGTCGGTCTTGAGCGCGCCGTAGCCCTTGCCCTCGTACTTCTGTTCCAGGTCCGTGACGGCGGTACCGGTCAGGGTGGAGTAGATGCTCAGCAGGTTGCTGACGCCGGGCTTCTTCTCCGCGTCGTAGCGGATCACGGTGTCCGTGTCGGTGACGGCGCTCCTGACCTTCTTGGCGGTGACCTTCGGGTCGTCGAGGAGGTTGATGAGCCCCTTCGGCGTGGAGGCCGACTTGCTCATCTTGACCGCCGGGTCCTGGAGGTCGAAGATCTTCGCCGTCTCCTTGAGGATGTACGGCGCCGGGACGGTGAAGGTCGGGCCGTAACGGCCGTTGAAACGCTCGGCGAGGTCACGGGTGAGCTCGATGTGCTGGCGCTGGTCCTCGCCGACCGGGACCTGGTTGGCCTGGTAGAGAAGAATGTCGGCGACCTGGAGCACCGGGTAGGTGAAGAGGCCCACGGTCGCGCGGTCCGCGCCCTGCTTGGCGGACTTGTCCTTGAACTGCGTCATGCGGGACGCCTCGCCGAAGCCGGTGAGGCAGTTCATGATCCAGCCGAGCTGGGCGTGTTCGGGCACATGGCTCTGCACGAAGAGGGTGCAGCGTTCCGGATCGAGCCCGGCCGCCAGCAACTGGGCGACGGCGAGCCGGGTGTTGGCCCGGAGCTCCTTCGGATCCTGCGGCACGGTGATCGCGTGCAGGTCCACCACCATGTAGAAGGCGTCGTGGGACTCCTGCAGCGCCACCCACTGGCGGACCGCACCGAGATAGTTGCCGAGGTGGAACGAGCCTGCGGTGGGCTGGATTCCGGAGAGCACGCGGGGTCGATCAGAGGCCATGCACTCATTGTCTCAGGTGCGGAACCGATCTCCGGCAACCGGTGTAGGAAAGATGTGAGGACGCTGGAGGGGGCATTGGAGCCGGGCCCGGAGGAGGGCCGTGCCATCGACGACGGGGGTGGGGGTGGTGCTGTCGGGCGTGCCGGAGGGCCGTCGGGGGGTGGTGCCGACGACGAGGCCCGGGTGATCGCCCGCGTGCGCGCGGGGGACGCGGAGGCATACGCGCAGCTGGTGCGTGCCCATACGGGCGTCGCGCTGCGGGCCGCGGTCGCCTTCGGAGCGGGGGCGGACGCGGAGGATGTGGTGCAGGCGGCCTTCTTCAAGGCGTACCGGGCCCTGGGCCGTTTCCGGGACGGAGCGCCGTTCAGGCCGTGGCTGCTGCGCATCGTGATGAATGAGACCAGAAACACGGTCCGCTCGGCAGGGCGTGCCCGAGCGGTGGCCGGACGCGAGGCCTGTTACCAGGGAGCGGACCCGGTGATACCCGATGCGGCGGACCCGGCGGTGGCTGCCCTCGCACAGGAGCGCAGGACGCTCCTGACGGCGGCACTGGACGAGCTGAGCGAGGAGCAGCGCCAGGTGGTGACCTGCCGCTATCTCCTGGAGATGGGCGAGGCGGAGACGGCGCAGACCCTCGGCTGGCCCCGGGGGACGGTGAAGTCCCGGCTGAATCGTGCGCTGAGGAAGCTGGAGCGGCGGCTCGGCGGACAGCTGGGCCCTGAGCGGGACGGCCGGATCGCAGGGGAAGGCGGGGAGAAGCGATGAGCGACGCGAGGGACGCGGATGAGCCCGAGCGTCCGGAGGACGGGCGGCGGGCGCGGCTGCGGGCCGAGGATGAGCCCGGGCGTCCGGAGGACGGGCGGCGGGCGCGGCTGCGGGCCGAGGATGAGCCCGGGCGTCCGGAGGACGGGCGGCGGGCGCGGCTGCGGGCCGAGCTGATGGCGCTGGGCGGCGGGCCGGGCGTGCCGGAGACCGACGGCGCCACGATGGCCGAGCGGGTCATGGCGCAGATCGTCGCCGAGGGGGTGCCCGCGCCCGTGCGGGAGCCGGCGGGGTGCCTGGAGCGGATCCGTGTGTGGTCCCGACGGCGTCTCAGGGTCCTGGCCGCCGCCTGCTCCGGTCTGCTGGTCGTGCTGGTGCTGACGCCGCCGGTGCGGGCCGCGGTCGTCGAGTGGTTCGGCTTCGGCGGGGTCGAGGTGCGGTGGGCCCCGGAACCACCGGAGGGTCTTCCGGGGCGGGAGGCGGAAGGGCCGGCCTGCGGCGCCCCGGTGTCCATGCCGGAGGCGGCCCGGCGCGCGGGCTTCCGGCCGGTCGTGCCCGGCGTGCTCGGCCCACCGGACACGGTCGCGGTGACGGGTCTGCCGGAGGGCCGGTCGATGGTCACGCTGTGCTGGCGGGAGGGCGGGCGGGCGATACGCCTCGACGCGTTCACGGCCGGTCTCGATCCGTACGTCACCAAGCAGGTGCGCACCGAGCCGCAGTGGCTGGAGCTGGAGCAGGGCGACGGCGGGGAAGGGCGGACGGCGGGGAGCACGTCCGCAGCGGCGTGGTTCGCGGAGCCTCATCTTCTGGAATTCATGATGATCGGGGAGCACGGCGACCGCTGGGTCCGGACGGAACGGACCTCGGGGCCGACGTTGCTGTGGATGCGGGACGGACGGATGACCTTCCGGCTGGAAGGCGTGGACTCGCCGGCACGGGCGCGCGAGATCGCCGAGTCCACGCTCTGAGCGGTCACCGAAAAGAGGCCGCAGCAGGCGGAACCTCAGCGATCCGGCCGGTGTATCCAAGGTGATGCTGTCCCGAGAGGCCGGGCGGTCCTGCGGGTGGGCCGGCCTGGCCGTGGGGTCGGCGCTGACGTCGGCGGTCCTGCGGTCCGGAGCGCGGCGGCGGGAGCCCCGCCGGCGTCAGGATCTCCTCGACGGCTGATCGGCGGAGGGAGCGGAACCGCGAGGGCGAGGCCCGGAAAGGGGGTCCACGAGGCGCGCCGCGCACGGAAGGTTTCCGTGTCCCGCGTCCGACCGACGATACAAAGTGGGCACCACCCGCGCCCACGCCGCACGACGAACGGAGATCCCGTGTCGACCACGGAAACCGCCATTGCCTCCGCCGAGGCGCACAGCGCACACAATTACCACCCGCTGCCGGTCGTCGTCGCCTCGGCGGACGGCGCCTGGATGACCGACGTGGAGGGGCGCCGCTATCTCGACATGCTCGCCGGCTACTCGGCGCTCAACTTCGGACACGGCAACCGACGTCTGATCGACGCGGCCAAGGCACAGCTCGACCGTGTGACGCTGACGTCACGTGCCTTCCACCACGACCGGTTCGCCGAGTTCTGCGCGCAGCTCGCCGAGCTCTGCGGCATGGAGATGGTCCTCCCCATGAACACGGGGGCGGAGGCGGTGGAGACGGCGGTGAAGACGGCCCGCAAGTGGGGGTACCGCGTCAAGGGCGTACCGGACGGGATGGCGAAGATCATCGTGGCCGCGGACAACTTCCACGGCAGGACGACCACGATCGTGAGCTTCTCCACGGACGCCGAGGCGCGGGCCGACTACGGCCCGTACACACCAGGGTTCGAGATCGTGCCGTACGGGGATCTGACCGCGCTCTCCGAGGCGATGACGGAGAACACCGTCGCGGTGCTCATGGAACCGATCCAGGGCGAGGCCGGGGTGCTGGTCCCGCCGTCCGGTTATCTCGCCGGAGTGCGGGAGATGACCCGCGATCGGAACGTGCTCTTCATCGCCGACGAGATCCAGTCGGGTCTGGGCCGCACCGGCCGGACGTTCGCCTGTGAGCACGAGGGCGTCGTGCCCGACATGTACGTCCTGGGCAAGGCGCTGGGCGGTGGTGTCGTGCCCGTCTCCGCCGTGGTCTCGTCCGCCGCCGTCCTGGGGGTCCACAAGCCGGGCGAGCACGGATCGACGTTCGGCGGGAATCCGCTGGCCTGCGCCGTCGCCCTGGAGGTGATCGCGATGCTCCGTACCGGTGAGTTCCAGCAGCGCGCGGCGGAGCTGGGCGACCATCTCCACCGCGAGCTGGGCCTGCTGACGGGCGGCGGCGCGGTGGAGGCCGTGCGGGGCCGAGGCCTGTGGGCGGGGATCGATATCGCCCCGGCTCTCGGGACCGGCCGGGAGATCTCGGAGAAGCTGATGGACCGCGGTGTGCTGGTCAAGGACACGCACGGCTCCACGATCCGGATCGCCCCGCCCCTGGTGATCAGCAAGGAGGACCTGGACTGGGGCCTGGAACAGCTCCGCGGCGTGCTGGCCGGGCGGCCGGCCGAGCGGGTGACCAGCTGACCGGCGGCGCCGGCCGGTCCGAGGGGCGGTGACCCAGGCCGGCCCGGACCGGCCGGGCGGCCGGGGCTGCCGGTCACCGGCCCTGACTGCCGAGGCTGCCGGGGCCGCCGGCTCAGAGGATGACGTGGGGCAGGAAGCGGGCGTACTCGTCCGTGATCAGCCCCGCCGATTCCCGGATCCCCAGTCCGGCGGCCTCGTTCTCCACCACCCAGGCGCCGAGCACCACACGGTTGCCCGAGAAGTCGGGCAGTGGTGCCAGCTCCTGGTAGCAGCAGGGCTCGTCGCGCAGCACCGGAGCGCTGCCCGGTTCGTGGACGGTGACCCCGGCGCCCTCACGGCCGAGCAGCGGCTTGGCGACGTACCCCGCGGCGCCGGCCCCGGCCAGTTCGCGGGGGCCGTCGAGATAGGCGGGGAGGAGATGGGGGTGGCCCGGGTACAGCTCCCAGAGGATGGCCAGCAGCGCCTTGTTGGAGAGGAGCATCTTCCAGGCGGGTTCGATCCAGCAGGTGCTGCCGGTGCCACCGCCGTTGTCGAGGGTGTCCAGCACATGGGGACCGAAGCGGTCCGTCGCCAGCCACTCCCACGGGTACAGCTTGAAGCAGCTGCGGATGAAGCGGAGCCGCTCGTCGACGAAGCGGCCGGACAGCCGGTCCCAGCCGATCCGCTCGACGGAGAGCGCCTCGGTGGCGATCCCCGCCTGCTCGGCGGTCTCCCGCAGATAGGCGACCGTCATCAGGTCCTCACCCAGCTCGTCGCCGTCGGAGTGGGCGAAGTGCAGGGGACCGGGGGGCAGCAGCGGGGCCTGCCGCTTCCAGGCGTCGACGAGACGCTCGTGCAGCGAGTTCCACTGGTCCGCCCCGGGGAAGCGGTCCTCCATCCAGAACCACTGGGGGCTGGCCGCCTCCACCAGCGACGTGGGGGTGTCGGCGTTGTACTCCAGCATCTTGGCCGGGCCGGTCCCGTCGTACCGAAGGTCGAACCTGCCGTACAGGGAAGGAAGTTCGGCACGGCGTCGCCAGGACTCGGCTATCAGCCGCGCCAAGCGGGCGTCCGTGATGCCGAGATCGGCGAAGCGGTCGCGCTCGACGATGTGCGCGGCCGCGGCCAGGCACATCGTGTGGAGCTCCTCCACGACCTCCTCCAGCGCCTCGACCTCGGGAAGGGAGAACACGTAGTAGGCGCTCTCGTCCCAGTACGGGCGCAGTGACCCGTCCGGGTAGCGGGTCAGGGGGTAGATCAGCCCCTGCTCCTCGACGGTCTCCTGCCAGCCCGGGCGCGGGTCCGTGGTGCGGCGTTCCATGAGGGGGTCAGCCGCCGCTGGAGCCGGAGGAGCCGAATCCGCCGCGATCGACCGCGGACTTGTCGAAACTGCCGCCGGACATCCGGTTCTTGTGGCTGCTGCCCCCGTAGTAGTAGGTACCGCTGCCGTTGCTGTCCTCGCACTCGTAGCTCGGCAGGATCTCCTGGGTCACCCGGTCGACGCACCGCTCGTCCGGTTCCGAACTGCAAGCGGTGAGCGTGGCCGCGAGCATTCCCATGCCTCCGAGCACGACGGTGCTCGACCTCAGCCTGCGCCTGCGCGTGTCCATGTGCTGTCTCCCCGTCGTACCGACAAGCCGGCGTCTGCCCGCCTGCGAACTGCCAGTCAGATTAGATGCATGGCACGCACGGCTGAAACCCGGTGTCGCGCGTTCTCTCGCCACAGCGGCGTCCCGCCTACGGGAGCACCCGGCAGAGCGCGTCCAGCGCGCCTGCCCAGCCGCTCTCCGACGGCGTGCCGTAACCGATGACCAGCCCGTCCCGCCCCGGCTCCGCGTCCTGGTGCCGGAAGCGCGAGAGCTTCTCCAGCGCGAGCCCCTGCCAGGTGGCTGCCTGGACGACCGACTGCTCCGTCCCCTCGGGGAGTTCGAGCACGGCGTGCAGCCCCGCCGCGATCCCGCTCACCCGGAAGCCCGGTGCCCGCTCGGCGAGCGCCTCCACGAGCTCGTCGCGGCGGCGACGGTAGCGCAGCCGCATGGCCCGCACATGCCGGTCGTACGCCCCTGACGCGATGAACTCGGCGAGCGTCAGCTGGTCCGGCACACCGGACATCCAGTCGAAGCCGCCCTTCGCCTCGCACACCTCCTCCACCAGTTCCTCGGGCAGCACCATCCAGGCCAGCCGCAGGCCCGGGGCCAGCGACTTGCTCGCCGTCCCCATGTAGACGACCCGTTCCGGATCGAGCCCCTGCAGCGCGCCCACGGGCTGGCGGTCGTAGCGGAACTCGCCGTCGTAGTCGTCCTCCAGGATCAGCCCGCCCGAGGAACGCGCCCAGTCGACCGCCGCCGCCCGCCGGTCGGGATGGAGCGGGACACCCGTGGGGAACTGGTGGGCGGGAGTCAGCAGCACCGCCCCCACACCCGGCACCTCTCCCAGCGCCCCGGTCCTGGCCCCGAGCCCGTCCACCGGGATGCACGGGGTGGTCAGCCCCGCCTCGGCGAGGAGATTCCAGTGGATGTCCAGGCCGTAGGACTCGACGGCGGTCCGCCGCACCTTGTGGCGCCGCAGTACCTTGCCCATCAGAGTCAGCCCGTGGACGAACCCGGAGCAGATCACGATGCGTTCGGGATCCGCGTACACCCCGCGGGCCCGCGCGAGATAGTCCGCCAGCGCGGCCCTCAGTTCGACGCGCCCCCGCGGGTCGTCGTACCCGAAGGCCATGTCGGGAGCGGCCGTGAGCGCGCGCCTGGTGGCCTTGAGCCATTCGGCGCGCGGGAAGGCCGAGAGGTCCGGGGACCCCGGCATCAGATTGTGGGCGGGGCGCCGCCGCACCGGCCGGGCCCGGGGATCCCGCCCGACGGGACCGGGCGCGTCGGCCCGCCGCGCGACCCTGGTCCCCGAGCCCTGCCGTGCCGTGAGCCAGCCCTCGGCCACGAGCTCGGCATAGGCGTCGGCGACGGTGTTGCGCGCGATCCCGAGGTCCGCGGCCAGTGTCCGGGAGGAGGGCAGCCGGGTACCGGGCGTCAGCCGCCCCGTCCGTACGGCTTCCCGCAGCGCGTCCATCAGCCCGCTGCGGAGGCCCGGGCCGATGGGCTCGATGTGCAGGTCGGCGCCGAAAGCGGCCCAGGAATCTGTCATGGAAGTGGACCATACCGGTGCGCCATCCGGCCGTTAGCGTCGAACGCATGACGACGCACACGCATCACACGCCCACCGCCAACGCCCCCGAACACCCCGCCCGTCTGCAGTGGGCCCAGCTCGCCCCCGACGTCTACAAGGCCATGGTCCGGCTGGACGCGGCGTCCCGTAAGGGCCTGGACCCGGTCCTGCTGGAGCTGGTGAAGATCCGCGCCTCGCAGCTCAACCACTGCGCCTTCTGCCTGGACATGCACACGAAGGACGCCCTCGCGGCGGGCGAGTCCGTCGAGCGGATCATCCAGCTCAGCGCGTGGGAGGAGTCGCAGCACTTCTACACGGAGAAGGAGCTGGCGGCCATCGAGCTGACGGAGGCGGTGACCGTCCTCACCGACGGTTTCGTGCCCGACGAGGTCTACGCGAAGGCCGCCAAGCACTTCGAGGAGGCCGAGCTCGCCCAGCTGATCGCCGCGATCACCGTGATCAACGCCTGGAACCGGTTCGGCGTGACCGCGCGGCTGACCCCGGGGCACTACACGCCCGGCGACATCAAGCACTGAGCCCGGGCCGCCGGGCCCGTGTCGCCGGATCGGTGGCACCGAGCCCGGACGGCCGGACCCGGAACACCGGCGCGGCGCGGGGCGGCGGGGCGAGCATCCTCGCTCCGCCGCCCCGGCCGTGCAGCCCCGCACCCTCCAGCACCGGAGCCCTGATGAACGACCCCGTCTCCGTCTTCCACGCCCTGCACCATGGCCGCCCCCCGGGCGACCCGCTCGTCCTGCCCGGGCCGTGGGACGCCGCGAGCGCCCGCGTGTTCGAGGACGCCGGATTCCCCGCCCTGGCCACACCGAGCGCGGGCATCGCCGCCTCCCTCGGCTACGACGACGGAAGCACGCCCCCCGCCGAGATGTTCGCAGCCGTGGCCCGGATCGTCCGGTCCGTGTCCGTTCCGGTGTCGGCGGACATCGAGGACGGCTACGGACTGGCCCCCGACGAACTGGTCGAACGCCTCCTGGAGGCCGGCGCGGTCGGTTGCAATCTGGAGGACTCGACCGACGGCGTGCTCGTCGACCCGCGCCGGCAGGCCGACCGGCTCGCAGCGGTGTGCGCGGCGGCGGACGGGCGCCTCGTCGTCAACGCCCGTGTCGACACGTACATCCACGGGGACCCCGCCGCCACGGACGTGGTCGCGGACACGATCGTCCGCGCACGTCTCTACGCCGGAGCCGGAGCGGACTGCGTCTACCCGATCAAGGCCCCGGCGGACGTCCTTCCGCGCCTGGCCGCGGCGGTCCCGGCCCCGCTCAACGCGCTCGGCCTGCCCGACGGCCCGTCCACCGTCCGGCGGCTCGGCGAGCTGGGCGCGGCACGGATCACCTTCGGTCCCCAGCTGCAGCGCGGGGCCACGGACGCCGTACGCGCCCTCGCGGGCCGGCTGCTCGGCCGCTGAACCGCGTCGGCCGCCGAGTTGCGTCGGCCGCTGAGCCGCATAGACCGCTGAGCTGCTCGGCCGCTGAGCCGTATCGGGTCGCTGAACCGCTCGGTCGCAGAACCGCGTTCGGCCGCTGCGTACACACACGAGGGCGCCCCCCGCAGCAGTTGCTGACGGGGGGCGCCCTCGTGACGGTGCGGGGTCCGACCGGTGGCCGGATTCCGGTCAGATCAGGCCGAGCTCGCGGACCGCGTCGCGCTCCTCGGTGAGCTCCTTCACCGACGCGTCGATGCGCGCACGGGAGAACTCGTTGATGTCCAGGCCCTGGACGATCTCGAACTTTCCGTCCTTCGTGGTGACCGGGAAGGAGGAGATGATGCCCTCGGGCACGCCGTAGGAGCCGTCCGACGGGATACCCATCGAGGTCCAGTCGCCCTCGGCCGTGCCGTTGACCCAGGTGTGCACGTGGTCGATGGCGGCGTTGGCGGCCGAGGCGGCCGAGGACGCGCCACGGGCCTCGATGATCGCGGCGCCGCGCTTGGCGACGGTCGGGATGAAGGTGTCGGCCAGCCATGCCTCGTCGTTGACGACCTCGGCGGCGTTCTTGCCGGCGATCTCCGCGTGGAAGATGTCCGGGTACTGGGTCGCCGAGTGGTTGCCCCAGATCGTGAGCCGCTTGATGTCGGAGACGGCGGCACCGGTCTTGGCGGCCAGCTGCGAGATCGCGCGGTTGTGGTCCAGGCGGGTCATCGCGGTGAAGCGCTCGGCCGGTACGTCCGGGGCGGCGGCCTGGGCGATGAGGGCGTTGGTGTTGGCCGGGTTGCCGACGACGAGGACCTTGATGTCGTCCGCGGCGTTGTCGTTGATGGCTTTGCCCTGCGGCTTGAAGATGCCGCCGTTGGCGGACAGCAGGTCGCCGCGCTCCATGCCCTTGGTGCGGGGGCGGGCGCCGACCAGGAGGGCGACGTTGGCGCCGGCGAAGCCGACGTTGGCGTCGTCCGTGATCTCGATGTTGCGCAGCAGCGGGAAGGCGCAGTCGTCGAGCTCCATGGCGGTGCCCTCGGCGGCCTTCAGGCCCTGCGGGATCTCGAGGAGTCGCAGGTTGACCGGCACGTCCGGGCCGAGCAGGTGGCCGGAGGCGATGCGGAAGAGCAGCGCGTAGCCGATCTGGCCGGCTGCGCCGGTCACGGTGACATTCACGGGAGTGCGGGTCATGGCGATCTCCGTTAGACAGCTGGCGGTGGGGGTCCCTGCCCCTGGTGCGGGATACCTCTGAATCTTGACGTGAAGAGATATCCAGCGGTCAGGCTATCCGACCCTCGTCCCCCGGACCGCCCGCCCCCCTGTGGCACCGCACACAGTCGGTTACGTAGCGCAGCCGTACCGTCCCGTCACTCCGGGGTGGTGCAGCCGGTCGCTCCGGAGACGAGGGTGGCGCAGGCCTTCGCGTCGGAGGCCTTCCTCACGGCGACCATCGGGGTGTAGGCGTCGGCATCAGCACCCCCGCCGACCGTGCCGTCCTGCTCGGACGCGCCGGAGGCGATCCGGACGGTGTCGCCCGGCGACACCTGGGTGATGCGGGCCCACGCGGTCCCGCAGGTCCTGCTGTAGCGGACCTCGACGAGGCCTCCCCCGACGGTCGCCCTGGCGACGGTGGAGGCGAACCGGCCGCCGCACCCCATGGCTTCCGGGTCCTGTCCGTCGCAGTCGGCACCGCTGCACCCGACCCCGGCCGGCAGCGCGGCCACGCTGGTGGCCGGATCGGCGGGCGGGGTCGCCGCCACCGCACCGGCGTCGTCGCCTCCGCCCGGCTCGGTGACCAGGACGGCCCCGGCTATGAGCAGGAGCACGCCCAGGGTTCCCGCCAGCAGCAGGGGCATCCGGCGGCGCCCGCCGCCCCGCCGCTCGCCCGGGCCGCCGGCCGCCGGGGTACCGCTTCCGCCGGGGTCCGGTGCCGAGCCCTGCCGCGGCTGCTGCGGAATCCGCGGGACCGTGCCGCGCTGGACGGGGACGGACGGGGTCCGGCCGGCGTCATGGCCCCCTCCCCCGGGAGCAGGGGCGGTGGAGACCCCCGCGCCGCCGCCCGCACGCCGGCCCGCCACGGGCGCCGCGGCCACGCCCGCCTCGCCGAGCGCCGCGCGCGCCTGGGAGATCCTGATGGCTTCCATGGTCATGTCGTGGCGCATCTCGGAGCGGCTCCAGGCCCGCTCGGCCAGCTCCCACATGGTCGTCAGGTGGTGCTGGGGCGCGCCCGTCACCTCGGCGAGCGCGACGATCGCCCCCTTCGGGGCGAGCAGCCTGCCGTGGAGATAACGCTCCCACGAGGTCTTGCTGTAGCCGGTGCGGTCGGCGACCGCGGCCAGGCTCAGGCCGCAGCGATCCACCAGTCCGCGCAGTTGGCCGACGAACTCCCGCATCTGCGGATCGAGTTCTTCCGGTAGTGCCTTCCAACGAGGCATCGCTTCCCCCCAGTCGAGTCCCCGCGCTTCGGACTACCCAGAAGGATGCACCGATCCCGCTCACCAGTTCCGGAGAACGGGTCGCACGGGTGCATGCGGTAGGAGCGCACGCTCCTCCGCGCGCCGTAGGACGCACCGCGTCGCGCGCCCCAGGACTCACCGCATCGCGCACCGGAGGACGCACCACGCCGGCTTCACACCGTTGCCGAACGATCACAGCGTGGCGGAATGGTCACTTCCGTGCCACAGGCGGCAAGCACCCCTTGAACCCGACACCTCAGGTCCATGACGCTTGACCCAGGACAGGGCAAGGCCGCTCAAGTCGCCGCATTCCGGCGCTTCTCGCACCGGCGCCCCGTCCGGTGTCCGTCCCTTCTCGGGGGAGGGGACGGACACCCTTCGCACACGGAGCCCTAGCGGATCGTGAAGTGGACCACGTCCTGCAGGATCGGCACCTGCAGCCACGGGCCCGGCTGCGCCATCAGCGCGAGCAGCACGATCAGCGTGCCCATCAGCCCGTACGTGACCAGATCGGTGAACCGGGACCGGACGGCGAGCATGCCGACGGAGGGGACGACCCAGCGCAGCACCCCACCGGCGAGCAGGGCGATACCCATCAGCATCGCGCCGACCCTGAACGCCTGGTCGAAGGCGTTGGTCCCCACGATCAGCAGACCGACACCGGCGGTGCAGAGCACCGTGAGCAGAGGCCACTGACGCGCGGGCGCGGGGGCGTCCCCCGGTGCCGCGCGGCCGCCGCCCTCGGGGCGCGCGGTGTCACGGGTCAGCGAGAAGCGGCGCGAGGGCGCCCAGGTCGAGCCGCTGCCCTCGGCTTCCGCCGCGGCCCCTTCCGCCTCGGCGACGGGTTCCCCGGAGGCCTCGGCCTCCCCGGGCTCCTGTGCCGCAACGGCTTCCCCGGTTCCCTCGGACACCCGGTCCTCCTCGGGGCCCTCCGCCTCCGCGACCGGTTCGGCCGCGTGCGTACCGTCCGCCGGACTCGTACCAGCACCCATGACGCTCCTCCGGTCCAGGTCAGCCGGCGGACACGGCGGAGGCCTCGGCGGCGGCGCGTTCGGCCGCCTCGACCACGTTGACGAGCAGCTGGGCCCGGGTCATGGGGCCGACGCCGCCCGGGTTCGGGGCGACCCAGGCCGCCACCTCGGCGACACCGGGGTGGACGTCGCCGACGATCTTGCCGTTCTCGTCGCGGCTGACGCCGACGTCCAGGACGGCCGCGCCCGGCTTGACGTCCTCGGGCTTGATCAGGTGGGGCACACCGGCGGCCGCGACGATGATGTCCGCCTGCCGGAGGTGCGCCGAGAGGTCACGGGTGCCGGTGTGGCACTGGGTCACGGTCGCGTTCTCGGACCTGCGCGTCAGCAGCAGCGGGAGGGGGCGGCCGATGGTGACACCCCGGCCGACGACGACCACGTGGGCCCCGTTGATCTCCACGCCGTGCCGGCGGAGGAGGGTGACGACGCCCTGCGGGGTGCAGGGGAGCGGGCCCGACTCGTTCAGCACGAGCTTGCCCAGGTTCATGGGGTGCAGCCCGTCCGCGTCCTTGGCCGGGTCCATCAGCTCCAGGATGCGGTTGGTGTCGATCCCCTCGGGGAGGGGGAGCTGCACGATGTAACCCGTGCAGTCGGGGTTGGCGTTGAGCTCCCGTACGACCTCCTCGATCTCCTCCTGGGAGGCGGTGTCGGGGAGTTCGCGCTGGATGGATCCCATGCCGACCTGGGCGCAGTCGCGGTGCTTGCCGTTCACGTACCAGCGGCTGCCCGGATCGTCCCCGACGAGCAGGGTCCCCAGGCCGGGGGTGATGCCCTGTGCCTTGAGGGCCGCCACGCGGACGGTCAGATCGGACTTGATCGCAGCTGCGGTGGCCTTGCCATCGAGAATCTGGGCAGTCATGACGCCCATCCTCGCGGATGACCCCGTCCGGGTACCAATCGTGGCTTGCCACGTGGACGCGAGATTGCACTTGCACAACACATTCGGCAATCAGCTGGACAAAAAGCCGATGTCACGACGACGATAAGGCCCGCATCACCGCGGACAGTGTCGGGGGGACCACCGTTCTGATTGCACACGATTCCTCCGCCCGGGCCGCGTCGTCCCCGCATATTCACAACGGAGGAATCTCGCCATGAGCTTCGGCGATCCCAACAACCCCTACGGCCAGCAGCAGGGCCAGCAGCAGGGCGGCCAGCCGGGCTACGGCTACCCGCAGCAGTCCCCGCAGGGCGTGCCCCAGCAGGGCTACGGCTACCCGCAGGCCCCGCCGGTCCAGGGCGGTTACGGCTACCCGGGCGGCCCCACCGAGATGCCGGGCGGCGTGAAGGCCTCGCGCGTCCTGCTCTACGTGATAGCCGGCCTCCAGGTCATCGGTGCGATCTTCGTGGCGCTCGCCGCCGCGGCCGTGAACGCGGCCAAGGAGGACCCGACGCTCAAGGAGGACGTCCAGTTCCAGCAGCTCGCCGACTACTCGGGCGCAGCGCTGTGGGGCATCGTCGTCTTCGCGATCCTGTGGGGCGTCCTGGCCGTCTTCCTCGCCGCCAAGTTCGGCAAGGGGGGCAACGGAATCCGCATCACGGCCATCGTCTTCGGCGTGATCACCGCGATCCTGGGCATCTACCCGTTCATCGTGATCGGCCTCATCCACACGATCCTGGCCATCCTGGTCGTCGTCTTCGTGGCCAAGTCCGACGGTGGCGCCTGGTTCAACCGCCAGCAGCAGCACTGACACCCCGGCGCACCCGCGCTCGAAGGCCGTGGCACCCGCTCAACCGCGGGTGGGCGGCCTTCAGCCGTTTCCGGGCACCGGCGTGGTCCGCTCCATGACGACGAAGGAGCCCGCCTCGCGGGTGATCCGGTACTTCGCCTCGGGATGCAGTTGCTCGGCGTACTTCACCGGGTCGTCGATCGGCCGCGACCAGCCGAAGTCCAGGTTGATCGCGACGACGTCGGGTGCGGTGCCGGGTGCCCCGCCGACCCAGTAGACGGTGCGGTCCGCGGTCAGGTGTGCCATCAGCGTGATGTCCGTCTCCACCCGCGCGCCGACGGGGATGGCGTCCAGCGCCTGTTCGGCGGCGTGGGTGCGCGCGTCGGAGCGGTACGTCTCCGGGCGCAGCAGGTCGCGCAGCGGAAGGTGCTGGGTGAGGGCGACGGCGACGGCCGCGGCCATCGGGACGGCGACGTTCGCATACGAGACGAGCCAGGGCCGCTTCGAACCCTGGCTGCGGCGGACGCCGTCGGCCATGGCGAGGAAGACCACCGGCATGAGGATCGCGCTGTAGTGCCAGACCATGCCCCAGTGGTTGGAGTCCTGGGAGAGCAGACGCCAGCCGATCGTGGGCAGGACGAGCAGGATCAGGGGGGAACGCAGCGCCATGAAGGCGGTGATGCCGACGAGGAAGACCAGCATCTCCAGCTTGACGGAGGAGTTGAACACGCCGAGGACGGAGTCGAGCAGGGAGACCTCCTGCCCGCCGTTCTCCTCGATCTTCTTCCAGTAGTCGTACTCCCCCGCGCTGCTGGCCGCCGGGATGAGCACGAGGACGGTCAGCGCGAACGCGACGATTCCGAAGGCCGCCAGCAGGAACCCCTGGAGCCGCCGCCCGTACAGCGCGAGGAGTCCGCCGACGACGGCGACGGTCACCCCGAGGTCCTCCTTGACCAGGACCAGCGGCAGCGACCACAGGACGACCGCCCGCCAGCGCTCCATGAGCAGCGCCCGGCAGACCAGGGCCAGCAGCGGGACGGCGAGGGCTATCTCGTGGAAGTCCGACTTCACCGCCTCCTGCAGTCCCCAGGACAGCCCGTACGCGACGGTGACGCAGAGGCCGGAGCGGCCGCCCAGCATCTGCTGGACGGTGCGCCCGACGATCACCGCGGAGACGGCGAACAGCGCGGCCTGGGCGAACAGCAGGGCCACCGCGGACGGCCAGATCCAGTAGAGCGGGACGAGGAGCGCGACCACGGGACTGAAGTGGTCGCCGAGTATCAGGAAGCCCGGGCCCTTGATGTCGACGACCGGGGCGTCGAACCCGGCGTAGGCCCGCACCTCCTGCTCGAAGATGCCCAGGTCCCAGGAGGGTGACTGGAAGTGGCTGAACCGCAGGTACCCGTAGAGGAAGTAGAGCGCGCACAGGACCGCGGCCGCGATCAGGTACGGGCGCAGGGGCGCCGGGTGCGGTGTGCTCCGGGCCGGTCCGGGCGCCTGCTCCCCGGGCGCGTCGGTCTCACTCTGGTTCAGGTCAAGCACGGTGCCCCCGCAACGGAATCCCTCACTGGTCACTGCCGGTCGCACCGGTCCCGCCCGCCACGGCCCGACAAGGCCATTCATTAGAACAGAGGAACGACCGTCATCCGTACGCCGGGACGCGCCGCAGGCCGCACCCCGAGCGGGTGCGGCCTGCGGCGGTGCTCCGACCCGACGGTCAGTGGAAGAAGTGGCGCGTACCGGTGAAGTACATGGTCACGCCCGCCTTCTTCGCGGCCTCGACGACGAGTTCGTCACGGACGGAGCCGCCCGGCTGGGCGACGGCCTTGATGCCGGCGGCGGTCAGGATCTCCAGACCGTCGGGGAAGGGGAAGAACGCGTCGGACGCGGCGTACGCGCCCCGGGCCCGCTCCTCGCCGGCCCGCTCGACGGCGAGCTTCGCGGAGTCGACGCGGTTGACCTGGCCCATGCCGACGCCGACCGAGGCGCCGTCCTTGGCGAGCAGGATCGCGTTGGACTTGACCGCGCGGCACGCCTTCCACGCGAAGGAGAGCTCCCTGAGCTCCTCGGCCGAGAGTGCCTCTCCGGTGGCGAGGGTCCAGTTGGCCGGGTCGTCGCCGTCGGCCTGGAGCCTGTCGGTGACCTGGAGGAGCGCGCCGCCGTCGATCGGCTTGACCTCGACGGTGGAGGCCGGGGCGTCGGGGCAGCGCAGGACGCGGATGTTCTTCTTGCGGGCCAGGACCTCGACCGCGCCGTCCTCGTACGCCGGGGCGACGATGACCTCGGTGAAGATCTCCGCCACCTGCTCGGCCATCTCGACGGTCACGGGACGGTTGACGGCGATGACGCCGCCGAACGCGGACAGCGGGTCGCAGGCGTGCGCGTTGCGGTGCGCAGTCGCGACGTCGTCGGCGATGGCGATGCCGCACGGGTTGGCGTGCTTGATGATCGCGACGCACGGTTCGGCGTGGTCGTAGGCGGCACGGCGCGCGGCGTCGGTGTCCGTGTAGTTGTTGTAGGACATCTCCTTGCCGTGCAGCTGCTCGGCCTCGGCGAGGCCGCCCTCGCCGGAGGTGTAGAGCGCGGCGGGCTGGTGCGGGTTCTCGCCGTAGCGCAGGACGTTCTTGCGCGCGTACGTCGCACCGGAGAAGTCGGGGAAGCCCGAGTCGTCGGCGGCCGCGTAGCCGTCGGCGAACCAGGAGGCGACGGCCACGTCGTACGCGGCGGTGTGCTGGAAGGCCTCGGCGGCGAGCCGCTTGCGGGCGGTCAGGTCGAAGCCGCCCGCCGTGACCGCCGCGAGGACGTCGGCGTAGCGCTCCGGGCTCGTCACCACGGCCACGGACGGGTGGTTCTTGGCGGCGGCGCGGACCATCGAGGGACCGCCGATGTCGATCTGCTCCACGCACTCGTCGTCGGAGGCGCCGGAGGCGACGGTCGCCTTGAACGGGTAGAGGTTGACGACCACGAGGTCGAACGGCTCCACGCCGAGCTCGGCGAGCTGCTCGCGGTGGGCGTCCAGGCGCAGGTCGGCGAGGATGCCGGCGTGCACCCGGGGGTGGAGCGTCTTGACGCGGCCGTTGAGGCACTCGGGGAAGCCGGTGAGCTCCTCGACCTTGGTGACCGGCACTCCGGCGGCCGCGATCTTCCCGGCGGTGGAGCCGGTGGACACCAGCTCGACACCCGCCTCGTGCAGACCGCGGGCGAGGTCTTCGAGCCCCGTCTTGTCGTAGACACTGACCAGGGCGCGGCGGATGGGCTTATTCACCGACATGACCGAGATGAACCTTTCGTCCCTCAATGCGATAGCCGTCACGGGCGAGCCGCCCCACGGCCTCGACGAGCAGCTTGCGCTCGACTTCCTTGATGCGTTCGTGGAGGGCGGCTTCGCCCTCCACGGTTTCCTCTTCGGTCACCTCGACCACGCCCTGCGCGATGATCGGACCGGTGTCGACGCCGTCGTCGACGAAGTGGACGGTGCACCCGGTGACCTTCACGCCGTACGCGAGCGCGTCGCGCACGCCGTGAGCACCGGGAAAGCTGGGGAGCAGGGCGGGGTGGGTGTTGACGACACGGCCGCCGAACTCGGCGAGGAAGCCCTTGCCCACGATCTTCATGAACCCCGCGGAGACGACGAGGTCCGGGCGGTGCTCCGCCACGGCCGCGGTCAGGGCCTCGTCCCAGGCGTCACGGCTCGCGTACTCGCCGAGCTTGCGGACGAAGGTGGGAAGCCCGGCGCGCTCGGCGCGCTCGATGCCGACGGTGCCGTAACGGTCCGCGCCGACCGCGACGATCCGGGCGCCGTAGCCCTCGGGGTCGTCGCCGATCGCGTCGAGGAGTGCCTGGAGGTTCGTGCCTGAGCCGGAGACGAGCACGACCACACGGGCCGGAGCGGCGGAGGGGGGCGGCGAGGCCACAACAGGGCCCTTTCTCGCGTGGTGGAGCAGGTACGCGATGTACAGGAGGTGCGTTTGTATGGTCGTACGAAAGAAGCTCACCCCGCGATACGGGGAACTCTACGAACGGTCCGACCGTCAGCAACGATACCGGCACACCCGGCGGCCCCCACGGGACGGGGGCGTGACCGGGAGGTAGCGTCAGGGGACAGGGAACCGCCCCCGGGCGGAAATGACGAGATGGGGAAGACGTTCACCACATGCCGGACCGCCTCCGCACCGCCCTTGGCCACCCGCTGCCCGAGCGGGCATCCACGCTGATGCGGGAACGCCAGTCCTCATCGCCGGACTCCTCGTCGGGCTCGGGTTCCCCTTCGGGATCGGGATCCTCGTCCGGGTCGTCGAAGGCGTCAGGGTCATCCGGGTCGCCAGGGGCGCCAGGGTCGTCCGGGTCATCCGGGTCGTCCGACGACAACCCGTTCGCGGCGCCGCCCGAGGACCGTCCCGACCAGCCCTGGCAGCCCCGCCACCCTTCCCACGCGCCGGGTAACCAGGGCAACGGCGGGAGCGGTGACGGCAGCGAGGGACAGCCCGACGACCGGCCGGTCTGGGGCAGTCAGTGGAGCGACCAGCAGCCGGGACGCCAGAACGGCGGGTTCGGCGGCCGTCCGGCCGGGAGCGGCGGGCCGGGCGGGCAGGGCGGCGGCCCCGAGAACAGTCCCGGCGGGCTGCGCTGGGACCCGACCGACCCCGCCCAGCGGCGCGCCCGCTACGCGGTGCTGGGCGGCATGTGGGCGTTCTTCTTCGCCCTCTTCGACTTCCCCGAGATCGCGATGCTGCTCGGCGCCCTCGCCGTCTACTGGTCGATCAGCGCCCTCCGCGGCGGCCCGCGCAAGCCCCCGGCGACCGGCGCGGGATCGCCCGCGGCGACCGGCGGCAACACCCCGGACAGGGCGACCCCTCCCCCGGCACCGGGCGCCGCGCCCGGAGCGGCCCCCGGCACCGCGCAGATCAGCAGCCGTCAGCAGACGACGGCGGCCGTGAGCGGCCTGGTGACGGCGCTGCTGGCCCTGGCCATCGTGGCCACCGGCTACACGGTCCAGCTGGTCTACCGCGACTACTACACCTGCGTGAACGACGCGCTCACCAAGTCCGGCGCGCTCGCCTGCAACGAGAAGCTGCCCGACCCGCTGGAGCCCTTCTTCGGCGTGAAGAAGTAGCCCACCCGCACCGGACGCGCTACACGCCGTCCTCCCGGCCGGATTCCGAGCGCCCCTGGGCCTCCGGAACCCGGCCGGTCGGCGTATCGGGCCGGGGGCCGGAGTCGGACTCGGGCTGGGGCTCGGGTTCGGACCGGGGCTCGGGCTCGCGCTGGGGCTGGGGCTGGGGCTGGGGCTCTGGAGCGTCCGCCTCCGGTGCGGGCTCGGACACGGGCGCTTCGGTGGCAGCCGAGGAGGCAGCGGCCTCAGGGGCGGGCGGGGGTGCCGGGACGGAGGGCGGCGGCTCGACAGGGGGAGGTGCCTGCGCCGCCCCCGGGGCTGCCGGGAAGTCGGCCATCAGCCCGCCCGAGTTCTTCTTCAGCGCGGCCCAGCGGGCCTTTCTCGCGCCGTCCTCGTGCCAGGGGCCGGCCGACAGGAAGTCGTACGGTTCCGCGTCCTCGCCCGCACCACCGGGCTTCTTCGCCCCGTCCTGCTCCGGCTTCTGATCCGGCTTCGGATCGGGCTCCGCCGGCCGCGACGCCCCCTTCACCGCGTCCCATCGCCATCCCCACCTGCGCTCCCTCAGTCGCCACGCCCTCAACAGCAACGCCGCCGGTACGCCGACGAGGGCCACCCACGCGAGGGCCGCCGGACCCACCAGCCACCACACGGGGCCGAACTCGGCCAGCGCCCCGGTACCCAGCGGACCACCCGACGCCGCCGCCAGCGCCGCCGCGCCCGCCCCGCAGCCGACGGCCGCCACTCCCGCGACCACCGCAGTCGTACCCTGCCCCCACGCCTCCTCGCGCGCACCGGCCACCGGCGCCGCCCCTCGCGCGACGAACCGGGCGACGGTCAGACCGGCCACCAGCGGCACCGCGACAGCGGCCCAGTTCGCCGGCGTGCCCGGGCCGTGGGACGGCACCGCGGCGAGCAGCGGGAAGTCCGGCAGCGCGGGAGGCCCGGTGAAGGCGAGCGGGGTCGCCAGGGAGGCCGTACCGAGGGCGAATCCCGGGCCGAGGCCGTAGGACGCTCCCCACATCGCCGCGTTCGGTACGAGCGCCGTCGCCAGCAGGAGGACGGAGACCCGGCCCGCCCAGTCGCCGGACAGCCCGAGGAAGGACTCCCTCGCCGCTCCCGAATGCCACACCAGCGCCACCGCCACGAGCAGTGCCCCACCGCCGAGGAGCATCAGGACACCGGCGGCGGCCGACCGCAGCGCGACACCGGCCCCGGACCGGAAGCGGGCGCGGGCGGCCGCCTCCTGGAGCCGCAACGGCGCCCAGACAAGGAGGGGGGCCAGCGGCCGTCCGCGCCCCGCCCACACCCCCGCTGCCGCCGCAGCGGTCACCACGGCGGTGAGCGGAAAGGCCAGCGAGGCCCGGTCGGCGGGCAGCGCGCCTCCTCGCGCGTACGCCGCTGCGGCGAGCACCACCAGCAGGTATCCGGCGCTCACCGCGCAGAACGCGCCGACCGGCGAGTGCCCGCCCCCGGTCTCGCCCGCAGGCTCCGCCGACTCCCGGGCGGCACGGTGCACCAGCCACACCGGCAGCACACCGAGCAGCAGGGGAACGGTCGCCACGGGTGCGGGGTGTCCGCCCACCGTGTCGGCCCTGACGAGTTCGGCCCCATGGGCGAGCAGCCAGAGCCCTGTCGCCACGTGGAAGGCTCCGCTCGGCCCGCTGTCCGGGTAGGGAGAGCTGATCCACAGCATCGTGACCAGGACGGCAAGCGCGCCGAGTCCCAGCCCCGCCGCGAGCACCCCGCGCACGAAGGCGGAGGCCACGGCGGCGGACCTGCTCCGCTCGGCAGGCAACATCGGGCTGCACTCGGTCACTTGGGTCACGCGGCCATGCTGCCAACGACACGCGCTTATTTCGTGTAACGGGCGAATGGCCGCTGTGTCGCCCAATATACGTTTATGTACTTTTTCACCCAGTGCAGTGCCCTCGGGGACGGGGGCCGGGCATGACACGGAGCGCCACCGGTCCCGCCCCCGGCGTCCCGCTGCCCTCCCCGGTGGAGCGCCGCAGGCTGCGCGAGGCCAGGGCGCTGAGTGAGGAACAGGTCGCGACCGCCGTGGGCGTCACGCCCGCCACCGTCCGCGCCTGGGAAACAGGGCGCGCCAGCCCACGGGGCCGCCGGCGCACGGCCTACGCCAGGCTGATCGGCTGCGCCGAAGGCCGTCCAGCGCCGCACCTCTCCGTCGAAGCCACCGGGAGCAGCACGATGTCCCCGACCGAGCCCGGCACCATCCCCGCCCTCGCTGTCACCACCACCACCGGCCGAACCGCATCCGCCGGGGACGCCCCGGCCCGGGAGGGCTTCACCGCCGAGAAGGCGTTCGACGCCCTGTACGACCACGCGGCCCCTGGACTCACCCGCCAGATGTATCTGCTGACGGGTCGTCGGAGACTCGCCAGGGAGGCGGTCGAGCACGCGTTCAGGATCGCCTGGCAGCGCTGGCCCGAGGTGGCCAGGGACCGTGATCCGGCGGGCTGGGCGCGGGCAGCGGCGTACGAGTACGCGATGTCGCCCTGGCATCGGCTGCGCCGCGCCCACCGCCGGGCGGACGCCCCGCCCGAGGACCCGGAGCGGCACACGCTGCTCGACGCGCTGCTCGGCCTGCCGCCCTCGTACCGTCGCACGCTGCTGCTGCACGACGGTGTGGGGCTGGGGCTGCCGGAGACGGCCGCCGAGACGGAGGCGAGCACCCTTGCCGCGGCGAACCGGCTGGTGCACGCGCGGGCGGCTGTCGTCGAACAGCTGGCCGGGCCGTCGGAGCTCTCGGAAGCGGGCCACGGGACCCTGGGGCTCCACGGGCGGCTGAGCGCACTCGCCCTCGCCGAAGAGGTGCCCGCGCCGCCACCGGCCCCGGTCGTCCGGGCGGGCAGTGAGCGCATCGCGGAGCTCTGGACCCGGGCCGCGCTCTGTTTCGGGGTGCTGCTCGTCAGCGCGACGGCGTTCACCCTGCACACCGCGCCCACCCAGTACGAGCAGCCGCTGTCACCCGCCGAACGCGTCGGCGGCGTCCCGCCCCGGGGCGGCCCGGAGCATCTGACGCCACAGGACCTGAAGTTGCAGAAGGCGCTGCGGGGCGAACTCACCCACGGTCCGGAGCGCCTGGTTCCGCGCATTCCCTGACGCCTGCGCACTCCCTGCCGCGTCCGCGTTTCCTGACGCGTCCGCCCCGAAGACGTACGAGAACGGCGCGGGTCCGCACCCCCTCGATGAGGGGTGCGGACCCGCGCCGGTTTCCGCGTGAAGCGGTGAAGCGGTGAAGCGGTGATCCGTGTGGGGCGGGCGGTCAGCCGCCGAGGATCTCGCGCGCCAGCTTGGCGGTCTCGGTCGGCGTCTTGCCGACCTTGACGCCGGCGGCCTCGAGGGCCTCCTTCTTGGCGGCCGCGGTGCCGGAGGAGCCGGAGACGATGGCGCCGGCGTGGCCCATGGTCTTGCCCTCGGGCGCGGTGAAGCCCGCGACGTAGCCGACGACCGGCTTCGTGACGTTCTTCGCGATGTAGTCGGCGGCACGCTCCTCGGCGTCGCCACCGATCTCGCCGATCATCACGATGAGGTCGGTCTCGGGGTCCGCCTCGAACGCCGCGAGGGCGTCGATGTGCGTGGTGCCGATGACCGGGTCGCCACCGATGCCGACGGCGGACGAGAAGCCGATGTCACGGAGCTCGTACATCATCTGGTAGGTCAGCGTGCCGGACTTGGACACGAGACCGATGCGGCCGGGCTTGGTGATGTCACCCGGGATGATGCCGGCGTTGGACTGGCCGGGGGTGATCAGACCGGGGCAGTTCGGACCGATGATCCGGGTCTTGTTGCCCTTCGAACCGGCGTACGCCCAGAAGGCGGCCGAGTCGTGGACGGCGATGCCCTCGGTGATCACGACGGCCAGCGGGATCTCGGCGTCGATGGCCTCGACGACGGCGGCCTTCGCGAAGGCCGGCGGCACGAAGAGGACCGACACGTCGGCGCCGGTCTTCTCGATCGCCTCGGCGACCGACCCGAATACGGGAACCTCGGTGCCGTCGAAGTCGACGGAGGTGCCCGCCTTGCGGGGGTTCACGCCACCGACGATGTTGGTGCCGTCGGCCAGCATGAGCTTGGTGTGCTTCATGCCCGTGGCGCCGGTCATCCCCTGGACGATGACCTTGCTGTCCTTGGTGAGGAAGATAGCCATGGTGTTGGAGTCCCTCGTCCCTTACTTCGCAGCCGCGGCGAGCTCGGCGGCCTTGTCGGCCGCGCCGTCCATGGTGTCCACACGCTGCACGAGCGGGTGGTTGGCGTCGGAGAGGATCTTGCGACCCAGCTCCGCGTTGTTGCCGTCGAGGCGCACGACCAGCGGCTTGGTGACGTCCTCACCCTTGGACTTGAGCAGCTCCAGGGCCTGGACGATGCCGTTGGCGACCTCGTCGCAGGCGGTGATGCCACCGAAGACGTTGACGAAGACGGACTTGACGTCCGGGTCGCCGAGGATGATCTCCAGGCCGTTCGCCATGACCTCTGCGGAGGCGCCGCCACCGATGTCGAGGAAGTTGGCGGGCTTCACGTTGCCGTGGTTCTCACCGGCGTACGCGACGACGTCCAGGGTCGACATGACCAGACCGGCACCGTTTCCGATGATGCCGACCTCGCCCTCGAGCTTGACGTAGTTGAGGTTCTTGGCCTTGGCGGCGGCCTCGAGGGGGTTGGCCGCGGCCTTGTCCTCGAGCGCCTCGTGGTCGGCCTGGCGGAAGTCGGCGTTCTCGTCGAGAGACACCTTTCCGTCCAGCGCCAGGATGCGGCCGTCCTTGGTCTTCACCAGCGGGTTGACCTCGACGAGGAGCGCGTCCTCGGCGACGAAGGTGTCCCACAGGGTCACCAGCGCCTCGGCGACACCCTCGGCCACCTCGGCCGGGAACTTCGCCAGGGCCACGATCTCGCGGGCCTTCTCGATGTCGACGCCGTCCACGGCGTTGACCGGGACCTTCGCGAGGGCCTCGGGGGTCTTCTCCGCGACCTCCTCGATGTCCATGCCGCCCTGCACCGACGCCATGGCGAGGAAGGTGCGGTTGGTGCGGTCCAGGAGGTACGAGACGTAGTACTCCGCCTCGATCTCCGGGGACAGCTCGGCGATCATCACCTTGTGGACCGTGTGGCCCTTGATGTCCATGCCGAGGATGTCGGTCGCGCGAGCGACCGCCTCGTCCGGGTCTGCCGCCAGCTTCACGCCGCCGGCCTTGCCTCGGCCACCGACCTTCACCTGCGCCTTGACGACGGACTTGCCGCCCAGCCGCTCGGTCGCCTCGCGGGCTGCCTCAGGCGTGTCGATGACTTCACCGGCCAGCACCGGTACACCGTGCTTGGCGAAGAGGTCCCTCGCCTGGTACTCGAACAGGTCCACGCGCGTCCGTCCCTTTTAGTGGTCTCGCGGTTGGTTTTCTGCGTGGGCGTGCCGCGAGGGCAACGTGACGGCGCGGTCACAGGGGATGCGCACACGGTGACCGGGTACGCGGCATGTCCATCCGGCAGGTTATCCCCCGTGCCGCACCGGACCCTAAATTGCAGATCACACATGAGCGGTGATACCGGTCACAGACCGCGCTGGTGGCCGGGGTGCGGAGGACAAAACGGCACGTCCGCGGTGTGATCCGGACGGCCCCGGCCCGGCGGCGGGAGCCGGGCGGCGGTGTCACCGGCCGGTGTCCGGCACCGGCAGGGGCCGCCTCTCGATCGCCGCCGCCATGACCTCGGGAAAGAGGTCCGGAGTGCAGGCGAAGGCCGGTGCGCCGAGCGCCGCCAGCGCGGCCGCGTGCGCCCGGTCGTAGGAGGGTGCGCCCTCGTCGGAGAGCGCGAGCAGGGTCACGAGACCCACGCCGGACGCGGTCATCGCGGCGGCCCGTCGGACCATCTCGTCGCGGATCCCTCCCTCGTGGAGATCGCTGATGAGGACGACGACGGTGTCCGCCGGACGGGTGATCCTCGACTGGCAGTAGGCGAGGGCGCGGTTGATGTCCGTCCCGCCGCCGAGCCGGGTGCCGAACAGGACGTCGACCGGGTCGTCGAGCTGGTCGGTGAGATCGACGACGGCCGTGTCGAACACGACGAGCCGGGTCGAGACGGTCCGCATCGAGGCGAGCACCGCGCCGAAGACCGCGGCGTGGACGACGGACGCGGCCATGGACGCCGACTGGTCGACACAGAGGATGACCTCCTTCTTCACCGACCGGTCCGCCCGCCCGTATCCGACGAGGCGCTCGGGCACCACCGTGCCGGACCCCTCGCGGCCGGGCACGGGCACGTAGTTCCCGAGGTTGGCCCGGATCGTACGGTCCCAGTCGATGTCCCGGTGGCGCGGCCGACGGGCCCGGGCGGAGCGGTCCAGCGCGCCGGTGAGCGTCGCCCTCGTGCGCGTGGCCAGCCGTCGCTCCAGGTCCTCGACGACCTTGCGTACGACGGCCCGGGCCGTCTCCTTCGTCGTCTCCGGCATGGCTCGGCCGAGCGAGAGCAGGGTGCCGACCAGGTGCACGTCGGGCTCGACGGCCTCCAGCATCTCCGGCTCCAGCAGCAGGGCGGCGAGCCCGAGGCGGTCGATCGCGTCGCGCTGCATGACCTGGACGACGGAGCTCGGGAAGTACGTACGGATGTCGCCCAGCCAGCGGGCCATGGCCGGGGCGGAGGCCCCGAGCCCGGCGGAACGCTCGCCCCCGCCCCGGCCGCCCGGCTTCCTCCCGCCGTACAGCGCGGTCAGCGCTCCGTCCATCGCCGCGTCACGTCCGGTGAGCTCACGGCCCGTGCTCTCGGCGCCGTCCGCTCCGAGCACCATGCGCCAGCGCCGCAGCCGCTCGTCGTCGGCGGGTGTCCCGTCCATCGCGCTCTCCTCTTCCCTGGTGTCCGCGCGGTCCGTGCTCATCCGGTCACCGCCACTCCCGCCGGGCCGACCGCTCCGACCGCTCCGTCCGGGCCGTCCGCGCCGAGCAGCAACCGGAGCACCGGGACCACCGCGTCCGCGCGCTCCTCGTCGAGTGCTTCGCCGAAGCCGGGCGCAGCGGGTACGCCCTCCCCGCGCTCGCCGCGCGCGGTGCCGGCGCCCGGGCCGCGGCGGACGAGTTCGCCCAGCGTGCGACGCACACCGGGCTCGTAGGCCGAGAACGTGCGGCGCACCAGGGGCAGTACGTCGGTGAACGCGTCGGCCGGTACACCCGTGAGCCAGGTGTCGACGAGCCCGAGGAGCCGTTCGTCGTGGACGAGCAGCAGGCCGCCGCCCGCCGCTCCGCCCACGAAGCCCTCGATCCAGGCCGCCGCGCCGGCGGGCGCCGTCCCGGGCGAGAGGGCCAGTCCCATGACACGTGCGGCGTCGCTCCCGGAGAGCCGCCCGTCGTCCAGGAGCAGCCGCGTGGCGCGGCCCCTGATCACGCCGGCGACCGCGTCGCCGCCGGACAGCGTGCGCAGGACGGCGGCCCACCGTTCGGGCAGTCCGTCCGCCCGCACGGCGCCCGCGAGCAGCGCGATCGCGGTGTGCACGCCGTCCATCCGGCGGTGCGCCTCGGCGGCGGCGTCCGCGTCGAGGCCGGTGCAGGCGGACGGCAGGCCCACGCAGACGCGCTCGGCGAGGCCGACGGCCACCTCGCCCAGGGCGGTGGTGTCGGTGGCCCGCACGTCCCCGTACCGCAGGGAGCGGGCCAGGGCGGGCAGTGCGTCGGCGAGGTGGCCGACGTCCGCGTCGAGGGCGGCCCGGTCGGCGAGGGCCCTCATCACGACGGGCAGCGCCTCGGGCAGGCCGGCCAGGAGGCACTGCTCGGCGAGCGCCGTGACCCGGGCGAGCGACGAGGCCGACACGGCGTCCGACTCGGCCCTGGCGGTCGCGGCGCCCAGCACGGTGGTGCCCCACACCCCGGCTTCGGCGGTCCGGACGAACAGCTCGGGCTCCCAGCGCAGCCGCCAGCTCTCCCGGAACGTCCCCGTGCTTCCCCGGCCCGCGGCCGGTTCGCCCCAGTCCACTCCGAGGAGCCGCAACCGGTGCAGCAGTCTGCTGCGGGCCGCGTCGGTCTCCTTGCGCAGGTCGAGCTCCAGCTCGCGCTTCTCCGCCTCCGGTCTCAGCCTCAGGGCCCGCTGCTGCCTGTCCAGGTCGCGCTGGAGGGGCACGGCGGGGGCGGTCTCCGGGACCTCGCCGAGGATCTCGCCGACGACGAGCCGGTCCCGCACGAGGGCGAGCGGCACGTCGGAGCCCCCGCACATGACAGCCCTGACCGCGTCGGTGGCCTCGTCCAGACCGACGGCCGGGCGGCCCCGCAGGGCCGCCAGGGTCTCGGCGAGCCGGACGGCCTCGATGACATCCGCCGAGGACACGGCCCTGTCCGAAGCGCGCAGCAGCCCGGCGGCCTTCGTCATCCAGCGCTCGACGGGCCGGTCGGGTGCGCCGAACAGGTGCCCGTACCAGCCGGGCGACTCGATCCCCGCGCCGTATCCGCTGTACCGGGCGAGCCGGCGATGGGTCCAGGGCACCCAGGTCAGCTCCGCCCTGACCTTGGGCATCCCCTTGAGGAGGGCCCGGTCCGCGGCGACCGTCGTCCTCGCGGTGAGCGCGGGCACGTGCCACGCGCCGCAGACCACGGCGAAGCCGTCGCCGAACTCCTTGCGGGCGGCGCGCAGCTGGAGGCGCATGGCGGCCTCCCGGACGGCGTCCTGCGGATGCCCCCCGTCCCCGTGCGCCTCACGCAGCGCCGTCATCGCCTCGGCGAGCGCGGCGAACGGGGCACACGGGTCGGCCGGAGCGCCGTCCGCCGCACGGTGCTCGACGACGTCCTCCCACCAGCGCTCGGGGTCGTCGTGACCGGCGGCCCCGGCGAGGATGCCGATCGGGTCGATGCCAGGGTCCTTCCCCTCCTTCTCGACACCTGCCTGCTGCCGGTCCGTCAGCGCCAGTGAGTGCGCGGCCGGCAGGTCCACGAAGCGCACGGGGACCTCGTGCGACAGGGCCCAGCGGATCGCCACCCACTCGGGCGAGAACTCGGCCATCGGCCAGAACGCGGCGCGCCCCGGATCGTCCACGGCGTGGGCGAGCAGCGCGACCGGCGGACGCATCCTGCCGTGCGCGGCGAGCGGCAGCAGGGCGTCGCCCTCGGGCGGCCCCTCGACGAGCACCGCGCTCGGCCGGGCGGATTCCAGGGCCGCCAGGACCGCGCGGGCGGAGCCGGGGCCGTGGTGACGGACCCCCAGGAGCAGCGGACCGTTCGCAGGGGCGCGCCCCACGGTACGAGGGGTCATGCGGCGGCCTCACGGCAGGCGCGGTAGAAGTCCTTCCAGCCGTCCCGCTCGCGGACGACGGTCTCCACGTACTCCTGCCAGACCACCCGGTCGGCGGCAGGGTCGCGGACCACGGCCGCCAGAACGCCCGCCGCGACGTCCCCGGGGCGCAGGACCCCGTCGCCGAAGTGGGCGGCGAGCGCGAGACCTCCGGTGACGACGGAGATGGCCTCGGCTGTGGACAGCGTCCCGGAAGGCGACTTGAGGGTGGTGCGGCCGTCCGTGGTGATGCCGTCCCGCAGTTCACGGAAGACCGTGACGACGCGCCGGATCTCGGCCATGCCGTCGGGCGCGGGGGGCAGGTCGAGCGCCCGTCCGATCTGGGCCACGCGCCGGGACACGATGTCCACCTCGGCCTCGGGGGTCGCGGGCAGGGGCAGCACGACGGTGTTGAAGCGGCGGCGCAGGGCGCTGGAGAGCTCGTTGACCCCGCGGTCCCGGTCGTTGGCCGTGGCGACGAGGTTGAAGCCCCGGACCGCCTGGACCTCCTGTCCCAGCTCCGGGACGGGCAGCGTCTTCTCCGAAAGGATCGTGATGAGTGCGTCCTGCACGTCTGCGGGGATGCGGGTGAGCTCCTCGATGCGGGCGGTCATGCCGTCGGCCATGGCCCGCATGACCGGGCTCGGCACCAGGGCCGCGCGGCTGGGCCCGTCGGCCAGCAGCCGCGCGTAGTTCCATCCGTAGCGGACCGCTTCCTCGGGGGTGCCCGCCGTGCCCTGGACGAGCAGGGTCGAGTCCCCGCTGACGGCTGCGGCGAGATGTTCGGAGACCCATGTCTTGGCGGTCCCCGGGACGCCGAGGAGCAGTAGGGCCCGGTCCGTGGCGAGTGTGGTCACGGCGACCTCGACGAGGCGGCGCGGCCCCACGTACTTCGGTGTGATCAGCGTGCCGTCGGGGAGCGTCCCGCCCAGCAGGTAGGTGGAGACGGCCCAGGGCGAGAGCTTCCAACGGGCGGGCCTGGGACGGTCGTCGGCGGCGGCGAGCGCCTTGAGCTCACCCGCGAAGGCGTGCTCGGCATGCGGCCTCAGGACGTCGCCGCCGGCTGCGTCGGTCTGTACGGACACGGTCATGGATCCCCCTCCGGATCGGTCGATCCGATGCGGTTTCCACCGTGCACCACGGCACTGACAATCGGCTCCGGCCAGCGGCCGGGGCCCATTGTCAGTGGCTCCCTCTACCGTCGGTTCCATGGTGCTATCTCACGGGGGAGAGACCGGGCGTCCCACGGGCCCGGTGGAGCGTCGGACGGCGGGCCGGGTGCCGGCGCCCGGCTTCGACGAGGTGTCGGGCACGGCGGATCAGGAGCCGGAAAGCGCTCCTGACGAGGCGTCGCGCGCGGTGGACAGGCCGTCCGGGGACTCCGCGAGCCGGGCCGCGGCGGCCCGTCGCGCCGGCCGCAGGGCCGAGCGCGTCACGGGCGGTGCGCAGGAGCTGGAGCAGCGTCTCGCCGATCTGCTCCGCGGCGGGCTCGCCGCGACGGACCGGCCGGAGTACGGGCTGTGGGAGGAGACCGCGGCACGCATGGTCGACGCCCAGGCGCCCGGACTCGCGCACCGGCTGCGTGAGTTGGGGTCCGTGTCCGCGTCGGGGCCCGGCTGGCCGGTGCGGCTGCTCGAGGAGTGCGCGCTCCTGCATCTGCTGGACTCGGCCTGGCTGAGGCTCGACCGGCTGCCCGGTCCGCTGGCGGCGACGGTCCGTACGAGAGTGGGGCTGACGGCCTCCGCCGAGGGGCCTGCCGTGCGCGACCGCTGGACGGTCCTCGCGCAGTACGACACACCGGACGGCAGGATCACCACCCGCCGTATCTGGCTGTACGGCGAGGAGTCGGGGCGGACGGCGCTCCTGCTGTCCTACGGCGCGCCAGGGCGCGCCCCGGCCCGGACGCTGCCGGTGGGCACCGTGATCGACGCCGAGGTGACGCCGTACCCCGGCGGCGGAGGACTGCGGGCGGAGCTGGGAAGGCAGTTCGGTGATCCCGTCGTCACGGCGGCTCCGCAGCACGGCGGCACGACGGCCGATGCCCTCGGCGCGTACGGGCGTGCCCTGCGGGACGACCCCTGGCTGGACGCCTGGCCGGCCATCCTGCGCGACGTCATACCCGCGCCGTCCGGGGACGGCTGGCAGCTGATCGGCGCGGCGGACGGATCCGCCCTGCCGATCGCACCCCCGGCGCTGTCCCGGCCGGGCCTGTGGAAGCTCGTCGCCCTCTCCGGCGGCAGCCCCCTGACGGTGTTCGGCGAGTGCGGACACCGCGGTTTCGACCCGCTCGCGGCCTGGTGCCCGGAGGCATCGGACGACATCGGCGCGGGCACGGCCGTGGCGCTCGTCTGACGCGGGCCACTGCTCGACCCGACCGCCCCGACCTCGTCCATCCACCGAATTCCTCACCTCACCACGTGCCCCGGCCGACCACTTCCTCCCGACCCACCGCATTCCTCGACCGACCGCATTCCTCGACCCGCGCTTGCCGGACCACCGGAAGGGACCCGATGCCCACCACCGCCACGACCACCGGCGTGCCCGTGGACACCCCCTGGGAGGACCTCGTCACCTCGGCCCTGCTCGGCACCGACCGGCGCCCTCTCCGGGCGGAGGACGGGGCCGCGCTCGGGCCGGCGGCGCTGCTCGACGCGGCGGCGGTGCACACCGTGTGGCGCCGGGCGGCTCTGCGTCCTGCCACCGGGGCCGCCCCACCGGAGCCCGCACCCGCCGACCTCCGTCCGCCGCTGCCCCGTGCCGCCCGCCGCCGGCTCGCCCAGCTGCTCGCCGACCGCTCGGTCCCGCCCGGCGGGGGACGCCGGGGCACGGCCCCCGATCTCACCGAGCTCATCCCCCAGTGGCTGGCCTCCGCCGGTGCGCGGGGCTACCGGGCGCCGGCGGAGCTGCTGCCCGCCCTGCTGGACGCGGCGCGGGCGCGCACGGACCTGCGCCCGCACGTCCTCGCCTTCGCCGGGCCGCGCGGGCTCTGGCTGGCCGGGCTGAATCCGGAGTGGAGGTTCGCGCTGCGTGCCGATGCACGCGGTGCCAGGCGACCCGACACGGCCGACCCGGAAGCGGTGCGCAGGCTCTGGGAGGAGGGCCTCTTCGCCGAACGGGTGGCCCTGCTCGGGGCGCTGCGGGAGCGGGATGCCTCCGCGGCCCGGTCCCTGCTCGCCGCCACGTGGTCCGCGGAGAGGGCGGAGGACCGGCTGATGTTCCTCGATTCCCTGCGCTCAGGCCTCTCCGGGGCCGACGAGGCGTTCCTGGAGGACGCCCTGACGGACCGCAGCCGCAACGTGCGCGCGACGGCGGCCGAACTGCTCTCCGCGCTGCCCGGTTCGGCGCTCGCCCTCCGGATGGCCGACCGCGCCATGTCCTGCGTGAATCCCGACCGTACGGGAGGTGCCGTCTCCGTCGCCGTGGAGGCGCCGCACGAGTGCGACGCGGCGATGCAGCGGGACGGCGTGGTCCCCGTACCGCCCTCGGGGCGCGGCGAACGGTCGTGGTGGCTGGGCCAGTTGGTGGAGGCCACCCCGCTGGACGTCTGGCGGGACAGGTTCGACGGCCGGACGGCCCGCGAGCTCGTCACACTGCCGGTCGCCGACGGCTGGGCAGGTGAGCTGCACGCCGCCTGGTGCCGCGCCGCGGTGCGGCAACGGGACCCCGCGTGGGCGCGGGCGCTGCTCGGCACCCCCGCGACACCGCCGGCGGACGGCCCGGGGACGGCCTCGCTGGCGGAGCGCTCCCAGCTCCTCGCCACCCTGCCCTCGGCCGAACGGGCGCTCTGGGTCGCCGGTTTCATAGCCGCGCACGGCCTGTCCGAGGCCTTCCAGCTGTTGGGCGTCTGCTCCGTGCCCTGGGACGGGCCGCTCGGCCGGGCCGTGGTCGACGCACTGGACATCGCCCGGGACGCGGGGAGTTACCCCTGGAGCTTCAGCGGGGTGATGGGCCTGGCCGAGCGCTGCCTGAACCCTGCCGAGGCGGACCGGCTCGCGGTGCTGACCACCACTCCCGACGAACCGGAAGGTGCTTCGCCGGGGGCCGGGGGCTACTGGTCGGAGGCCTTCCAGCGCCTCGTCTCCACCCTGCGGCTGCGCGCCGCCATGGACGCGGAGCTGGCAGACGACGGCGGGGCTGAACGGCACGCGCGGAACGGCACAGGCTGAACGGCACGCGCGGAACGGCACGACCGAGGACCTCCCACACGCGCCGCTCCCAGCGGTCAGCCCGTACGCAGATCCGGGATCAGCACCCGGGGATCAGCTCCCGCTGCGGCGGGCTCAGGCCCCCGCGGGCTGGCGGACGTGCGCGTTGACCCAGTCCACGATCGAGGCAGTCGTCGCGCCCGGGGTGAAGATCTCCGCGACGCCCTGCTCCTTGAGCGGAGCGATGTCCGCCTCGGGGATGATGCCGCCGCCGAACACCTTGATGTCCTCCGCCTCGCGCTCCTTGAGCAGCTCGATGACCTTGGCGAAGAGCGTGTTGTGGGCGCCGGAGAGGATGGAGAGACCGATGGCGTCGGCGTCCTCCTGGATCGCCGTGTCCACGATCTGCTCGGGGGTCTGGTGGAGCCCCGTGTAGATGACCTCCATACCCGCGTCCCGCAGCGCCCGCGCGATCACCTTCGCCCCGCGGTCATGGCCGTCGAGGCCCGGCTTGGCGACCACCACACGGATCGGACCGGTCACACCCATCACTGCCTCCACATGCGTCTCCCGTGCCCGGAGGGCCGGTGATGTGAACGAACGTTATCCACAGCATCCCGCACATGGTCGTTTCGCGGTGGACCGGGAGGGGGAAATCACACATGGGACATGTTCGCCGGCGTCGTTCCCGGCACCGTGCGGCCCACCGGCCGCGCGGGGAGCGTCGCCAGGGAGCCGCAACGAGGTCGTCGTACCACCGTGCCGTCAGCCGCACGGCACGGTGGTACGGCCCTGGCAGCGTCAGGGCCGCCGGTCACCTCCGCGACGACTCCCGTGAGGGCGTACGGGGCAGGGAGCCGCCTCCCCCGCGTGCCAGTGCAGGAGGTCGGCCATGAAGGTCCTGTCCTTCCTACCCCTACTGCTGCGCAGGCCGTGCCTGCGCCCCGCCTGGTTGTCGTCGACGCTGATCAGGGCCACCGCGCTGGAGCTGGTGATCCTCGCCGGACACGTGCTCATCTACCCGTCCGGCCTGACCCCGGAGCGCCGGGCCCCCGCGGCCCCGCCCCCATCCGGCACAGGCACCGGCACCGGCCGTGACGGAGACGGACACCCGGCACCGGACACCGACGCAGACCCGGACACCGACGGAATCACCCGTTCGGCCGAAGCCACCGTGCTGCCCACCGCGGCCGGCGACCGGCCGCCCGTCGTCCTGCTGCACGGGTTCATCGACAACCGCTCCGTCTTCGTCCTGCTCCGCCGCTCCCTGGCCCGCCACGGCTGGCACCATCTCGAGTCGCTCAACTACTCACCCCTGACCTGCGACATCCGCACCGCGGCCGAACTGCTGGATCGCCATGTGGAGGAGATCTGCGCCCGCACGGGGCACCGCGAGATCGACATCGTCGGGCACAGTCTCGGCGGCCTCATCGCGCGGTACTACGTGCAGCGGCTCGGCGGGGACCGCCGGGTGCGCACGCTCGTCACTCTCGGTACGCCGCACGGCGGCACGGCCGCCGCCCCGCTGGCGGGCGCCCACCCCATCGTCCGCCAGATGCGCGCCGGCTCCGATCTGATCGAGGAGCTGCGCCGCCCCGCTCCGGGCTGCCGGACGCGGTTCGTCAGCTTCTGGAGCGAGCTGGACCGGGTGATGCTCCCCGTCGAGACGGCCTGCGTCGACCACCCGGACCTCGACGCGGTGAATGTGCGTGTCACCGGTATCGGCCACCTGGCCCTTCCGGTGCACCCCGCGGTCGCGTCCGCGATCCGTCAGGCGCTCGAGTCCGACGGTGCGGCCGTCGGCACCCCGGGAACCGCCCCGGGAGCCGCCTCGGTCGCCTGATCTCCGGCGGCTGAACGACCGCACAGCGCACGCCGAATAGAACGAATTTCGAACATAGGGCCAAGCATGTACGCCCGGTCCCCCGAAAGGCGGCCGATTGCCCGTTTCCTACAGGGCTGGAGGCCTCCGAAGATTGTCGTGCCCTCCTACCGCCGGGTACAGTCGCGGCCACCACGCACCCGGGATCCCCCCACCGGACCCCGGAACAGGTCCTGCTGCCGAGGCGAGAGAGAAGTTGGTGAACGACCAGCACCCCCACGCCGGGTATGCCGGATACGACGGCCAGTCCACCGGCAGCTTCGACACCGATCCTCTCTTCGGGAGCCTGCCGGGTCAGCACGACACCAGCCACGAGGTCACGTACGGCGACGGCTACGCCCCGGCGTACGACGGCGGTTACGGCGGCTACGACGCGAACCAGTGGGACACCGGGGCGCATCAGCAGGCCCCGTACGACGCCTACGGCGCCCAGGGCCACCCGCAGGCGCCCCAGCCCCAGAGCTACGACACGACCGCCACCTGGATGCCCGAGGCCGGAATCCCGGCCCAGGCCGGACTCCCCGACGCGACGGGCCAGTGGGACACCACGGCCTGGAACCCGACCGGCCAGGACACGCAGTGGACGGCGGGCGACACCGGAGCCTTCCCCACCACCACGTTCGACACCACGGCCTACGCGACCGGCACCTACACCGCCCCCGTCTTCGAGACGGCGGGGTACGAGAGCTACGCGGCCGCCGACACAGGCGCCTACGACGCCACCGCCTGGAACACCGGCGCCACGCCCGAGAGCCCCGCGTACCCGTCCGAACAGACGTCGTACCCCTCGTACGAACACGAGTCGGCCTCCTACGAGCCGTACGAGACAGCCGAGTTCGCCGCGCACGACGGCATCGGCTCCCACGATCTCCACGGCTCTCCCGACTCCTCCGGCCCCCTGGACCACGCCGAGGACGCCGGAACCGAAGCCGGCACCGCGCAGACGGACGCGTACACCGACACGTACACCGATGCGTACGGCGAGGGCTCCCACGCATCACACCCCGGGGCCGACGGACCCGAGTCCCTGCCGGACGTCGTCGACGTGACAGCGGAGACCGCGTCCGTGGCGGCCGCCGCGCACCCCGTGAGCCGCTCCACCGCTCCGCGCGGTGGGAGCAGGGGCCGGCGACGCACCCCCGCGAAGCGTTCCGCCCTCCTCACCGTCGCCGTCCCCTCCGCCTGCGTCATGAGCGTCGCGGGCATCGCCGCCGCTTCGGTGAGCGGCGTCGGCGCCGAGGAGACGAAGGACGAGACCACCTCCATGGCGGCCGCCGACACGGTCAAGCCCGCGGTGGCCAACAACAAGCTGGACACCCAGCTCGCCGCCCTCAGCGCCGACGCCGAGAACTTCGCCGACCGGGCCAGCCGCACCCAGGAGCGCATCGACCTGAAGGAGCGTCAGGCCGCCGAGAAGAAGAAGCGCGAGGAGGAGGCGGCGCGCCGCGAGGCCGCGCGCCCCAAGTTCGTCCTGCCGGTGAAGCAGCACGGCCTCAGCGCCACCTACGGCCAGGCCGGCGTGAACTGGATGTCGGTGCACACGGGCATCGACTTCCCCGTCTCCTACGGCACCCCCGTGATGGCGGCGACCGACGGCACCGTGCGCACCCAGTGGAACAGTGCCTACGGCAACATGGCCATCGTCACCGCGGCCGACGGCACGGAGACGTGGTACTGCCACCTCAGCACCACCAAGATCCGTTCGGGCTCGGTCAAGGCCGGTGACGTCATCGCCTACTCGGGGAACTCCGGCAACTCCACCGGTCCGCACCTCCACTTCGAGGTACGGCCGGGCGGCGGCTCGGCGATCGACCCGATGCCGTGGCTCCGCAGCCACGGGATCAACCCGTACTGATCCCTCCGCCCCGCGGCCCGGGAAAGCCCCGGCCCCGGACGTCCCGCGCAGGGACGTCCGGGGCCTGGGCTCTTCCGTCGCGGCGGCCCGGTCAGAGCTTCTCGACCGGCGCGTAGCGCAGGAGCAGCTTCTTGGGCCGCTCGTCCCCGAAATCGACCGTCGCCTTCGCCTGGTCGCCGAAGCCCTCGACCGCCGTCACCGTGCCCAGCCCGAACTGGTCGTGCGTGACGCGGTCCCCCGCGACCAGGGTGACCACCGGCTTCTCGGAGGTGCGCCGGGTCGCGAATCCCGACGGGCCGGACTTCGCGCGCGACGAGGACAGCGACGACGTGATGCCGGACGTCGGGCCCGCCGGAGCGGCCATCGGCCCCTTGCGCTTCCACTCCAGGTGCTGGTCCGGGATCTCCTCCAGGAACCGCGACGGCGGGTTGTACGAGGGCTGGCCCCACGCACTGCGCATCGCCGCCCGGGTCAGGTACAGGCGCTCGCGGGCGCGCGTGATGCCGACGTAGGCGAGCCGGCGCTCCTCCTCCAGCTCCTTCACCTGTCCCAGCGCGCGCATGTGCGGGAAGACGCCGTCCTCCATGCCCGTCAGGAACACCACGGGGAATTCGAGGCCCTTCGCGGTGTGCAGCGTCATCAGCGTGACGACACCGGAGCCGTCCTCGTCCTCGTCGGGGATCTGGTCGGCGTCGGCGACGAGCGCGACCTTCTCCAGGAACTCGGCGAGGGTGCCGGAGCCCTCCTCCTCCGCCCGCTCCTGCTCGAATTCGAGAGCGACGGAGGCGAGCTCCTGGAGGTTCTCGATACGGGTCTCGTCCTGCGGGTCGGTGGACGCCTGGAGTTCGGCGAGATAGCCGGTCCGCTCCATGACGGCCTCGACCACGACCGCCGGGCCCGCGCCGGACTCCACGATCGTGCGGAGCTCCTCCATCAGCGTGTTGAACCGCTTCACGGCGTTCGCCGACCGGGCCGCCATGCCGTAGGCCTCGTCGACACGGCGCAGCGCCTGCGGGAACGAGATCTTCTCGCGCATCGAGAGGGCGTCGATCATCGCCTCGGCCCGGTCGCCGATGCCGCGCTTGGGCACGTTGAGGATGCGGCGCAGCGGGACGGTGTCCTCGGGGTTGGACAGCACCCGGAGGTAGGCCAGGACGTCCCTGACCTCCTTGCGCTCGTAGAAGCGCACTCCGCCGACGACCTTGTAGGGCAGTCCGACGCGGATGAAGATCTCCTCGAAGACTCGGGACTGGGCGTTGGTGCGGTAGAAGACGGCGACGTCGCCCGCCTTCGCGTCCCCGGCGTCCGTCAGCCGGTCGATCTCGTCGGCGACGAACTGCGCCTCGTCGTGCTCGGTGTCGGCGACGTAGCCGGTGATCCGGGCGCCGGTGCCCGCGTTCGTCCAGAGGTTCTTGGGGCGGCGGCTCTCGTTGCGCTCGATGACGGCGTTGGCGGCCGACAGGATCGTCTGCGTGGAGCGGTAGTTCTGCTCCAGCATGATCGTCGTCGCGTCCGGATAGTCCTCCTCGAACTGGAGGATGTTGCGGATGGTCGCGCCGCGGAAGGCGTAGATCGACTGGTCCGCGTCACCGACGACGCAGAGCTCGCCCGGGGCGTCGGCCTCGCCCGCCGGGCCCACCAGCTCGCGCACGAGGGTGTACTGCGCGTGGTTGGTGTCCTGGTACTCGTCGACCATGACGTGCCGGAAGCGACGGCGGTAGTGCTCGGCGACGTCGGGGAACGCCTGGAGCAGGTGGACCGTCGTCATGATGATGTCGTCGAAGTCGAGGGCGTTGGCCTCGCGCAGCCGCGCCTGGTAGAGCGCGTAGGCCTGGGCCAGCGTCTTCTCGAAGCCGTCGGCGGCCTGTCCGGCGAAGGTCTCCTCGTCGATCAGCTCGTTCTTGAGGTTCGAGACCTTCGCCGTGAACGACTTCGGCGGGTAGCGCTTCGGGTCGAGGTCCAGATCACGGCAGACCAGGGCCATCAGCCGCTTGGAGTCGGCGGCGTCGTAGATCGAGAACGACGAGGTGAAGCCGAGGCGCTTCGACTCCCGGCGCAGGATCCGCACGCAGGCGCTGTGGAACGTCATGACCCACATGGCGTTGGCGCGCGGGCCGACGAGGTCCTCGACGCGCTCCTTCATCTCGCCGGCGGCCTTGTTGGTGAAGGTGATCGCGAGGATCTGCCCGGGGTGCACCCCGCGCTCCGCCAGGAGGTGGGCGATCCGGTGGGTGAGCACCCGGGTCTTGCCCGAACCGGCCCCGGCGACGATGAGCAGCGGGGACCCGGCGTGCACGACGGCGGCGCGCTGCTCGGTGTTCAGCCCGTCGAGCAGCGCCGCGGAGTCGACCACGGGGCGCGGGGCACCGTCGCGGTAATAGGCGTCACGCGGCGGCGGAGGGGCGTCGAAGACGTCCTCGAAGAGGCCCTCCGGCACCGCTTCGGGCGCGTGCCCCTCGGGGGGCGGCGGGGGGCCGTCCTCCGCTTGCTGGAGGCCGGTCAGGAAACTGTCGTCAAAGAGGCTGCTCATCGCCTCACGAGTCTAGGCGGCCGCACCGACAGCCCGGGCCGCATCGGCGACAAGAGCCGGGAACCGTGCGCACAACGCGAGGAGGCGCCCACGTTCCGTGAGATTCGGGGGGTGGTTCCGGCCACACGGACCGTCACTCCGAAAAGGTCACGGAAATGTATCGGGCATATCGAACATCAACCTTCACAGGGACGCCACGGGTTGGCTAGCGTGCTCCGACGGGTGCCCCGTACCCCCTTGAGGCGAACCGCGCCGCACGGGCGCCCCCCGCCGAATCCGTACTCCCCCGAAGGGAGCCCGGAACCGGGGACCCACACGCAGCACCGGGGTGAATCGGTCCGTATCCACCGGACCGTAGGGCAGCCTTCCGTTCCGCCCGAACCCTCCCCCAGTGCCTGAACGGCCTGGGGGGACCCCCATCGCCAACCCGGTAGGCGGTCCACGGAAGGAGATGCCGGCCTTGGCGTCGCATCGCAAGCCGCGCACACGGGTGCGCACCACCACCCCCGCCGTCGGTCTCACGACCGCGGCGCTCGCCTCCGTCACCCTGCTCTCCACGCAGAGCGCGACGGCTGCTCCCGCCGAGCCGAAGCCCAGCATCGAGGAAGTACAGAAGAAGGTCGACGCCCTCTACCGCCAGGCCGGCACCGCGACGCAGCGGTTCAACCAGGCGAAGACCGCCTCGGCCGAGCAGCGGTCCAAGGTGGACGCGCTCCTGGAGGCGGCGGCGAAGCGGGCCGACAAGCTCAACGAGACGCGCCGCGAGCTGGGCAACTACGCGGCCGCGCAGTACCGTAGCGGCTCGATCGCCCCGACGGCCACGTTCTTCCTCGCGGACGACCCCCAGTCGTACTTCGACCAGGACCAGCTGATGGCGCGGATGACCAGCCAACAGCAGAAGTCGGTCGCCGACTTCCGTACGCAGCAGAAGGAAGCGGCGGAGAAGCGCGTCGAGGCGACGAAGAGCCTGGAGACACTCACCGCGTCGCAGGCCACGCTGCGCACCAGCAAGCAGCAGGTGCAGACGAAGCTCACCGAGGCGCGCAGCCTGCTGTCGAAGCTCACCGCCGAGGAGAAGGCACGGCTCGCGGAGCTGGAGCGCAAGAAGGAGGCCGAGGCCGAGCGCAAGGCCGAGGAGCTGGCCAGGCAGCAGGCGGCCGCCGCGAAGGAGAAGGCCGAGCAGGCCGACGCGGAGGAGGCGGCGCAAGGGGACACCGGCACCACGGCCGGGGGAGGCTCCGACAGCGGCTACGCCTCGAAGGCCGAGAAGGTCCTGTCCTTCGCCCGCGCCCAGATCGGCAAGCCGTACGTCTGGGGGGCGACGGGCCCGTCCTCGTACGACTGCTCGGGGCTCACCCAGGCCGCGTGGAAGGCGGCCGGTGTCGATCTCCCGCGCACCACCTGGGACCAGGTCGAGGTCGGGACCCGGGTGGCCACGGCGGATCTGCAGCCGGGGGACCTGGTCTTCTTCTACGACGACATCAGCCACGTCGGCATCTACAAGGGCGACGGCATGATGATCCACGCGCCGAAGCCCGGCGCGAACGTCCGCGAGGAGTCGATCTACTACATGCCGATCTACGGCAGCGTGCGCCCCGCGTAGCGCGCGGGACACCACCGGCGGGCGGGTTCGGGGCACAAGCCCCGGCCCGCCCGTTCCGCTCAGGTCCAGAGCGTGGCGACGAAGATGTTGGCGACGGTCAGCCCGCCGACCGCGGCGAACGCGCCCTTGCCCGCCTTCTCGTCGTCCCGCTTCACGTAGACGAGCGCCAGGATCACGACCAGGAGCAGCAGTTTCACGCCGATCTTGACGTTGTTCACGCTCTGGTCGTCGGCCTGGTTCAGTCCGACCAGGGCGACGCCCGTGACGAGCATGGTGAGCGCGCCGTGCAGCATGGCCGGGACGAAGCGGGCCGTACCCGCCCCCATGGCCTTCATCTGGGTCAGGAAGCCGCCCAGCAGGGAGGCGATACCGATGATGTGCAGGGCCACGAAGACATTGATGAGTACGTCCATGGCCGCAGCCTAACGGCGGCCATATCACCACTCTTCGGCACGGTACGACTTACCGATGAGTTCATCCCAGGTCTGCGCGAATTGCCGGACTCCGGTTGATTTTTCCGGTCATCCGAGAGAAACGAAACAGCACATGCAGGCAATACCTGTCATTACGCCTCTTCCCTGTGCGCCGGGTTTAGCGTCCCTCCCAGGTGACCGGCTCCGCATCACCGCCCCCGTACCGGGCGGCGTGCCGGTCGCCCCGCCAGGAATCCGGCGGCGGGCCGCTCCCCCCTGTGGTGGCCCGCCGCCGGACCCGGCGGGCCCGCCGGCATCCCCGACGGGCAGTCGAACGGAAGGACGCACCACCCCCGTGCCCCGCCATCGAGACGCCGCTCACCGCAAGCCCAAGCAGCGCCTGTTCACCGGGCCTGCTGCCCGCACCGCAGCGACCCTCGCCCTCGCCGGGGCCGCGACCGCGGCCACTCTCGAAGGTGCCGCCCAGGCGGACCCCCGGCCCACCCCGGCCCAGGTCGAGGCGCAGGTCGACCGGCTGTACCACGACGCCGAGGTCGCCACCGAGAAGTACAACGGCGCGAAGGAGGAGGCCGCCGCCTCCGAGAAGGCCCTCGACGCCCTGCGCGACGAGGCCGCCCGCAGGACCGAGCGCCTCAACACCGCACGTGACGCCCTCGGCTCGTACGCCACCGCCCAGTACCGCAGCGCAGGCATCGACCCCGCCGTCCGGCTGGCCCTCTCCTCGGACCCCGACCAGTACCTGGAGCGCGCCTCCTACGAGGACCGGGCGGGCGACCGGCAGGCGAGCGCGATCAGCGGGGTGCGCCGGCAGATCGGCGACATCGCCCAGCTGCGCGCCAGGGCCGAGGACGAGCTCACGGTGCTCGCCTCCCGCCGGGCCGACCTGCGGAAGCACAAGGACGAGGTCCGCACCAAGCTCGCCGACGCGCGGAAACTCCTGGCCACGCTCACCGCCGAGCAGCGCGCCGGCTACGAGCGCTCGGCCGACGCCGCGCACGGCGGCGGCGCCACCCGCGCCGACCGGAGCGCCCCGCGCGGCTCCGTCGCCGCCCCCAACGCGCGCGCGGCCCAGGCCGTCGGCTTCGCCTACGGGGCGCTCGGCAAGCCGTACGTCTGGGGGGCCACCGGCCCCTCGTCCTTCGACTGCTCCGGCCTCACCATGGCCGCCTGGCGCGCGGCGGGAGTGTCCCTGCCCCGCACGACGTACACCCAGATCAACGCCGGACAGCGCGTCTCGCGATCCGAACTCGCCCCGGGCGACCTGGTGTTCTTCTACCCCGGGGTCACCCACGTCGGGCTCTACATCGGCGGCGGACAGATGATCCACGCCCCGCGCCCCGGAGCCCCCGTCCGTATCGCGCCGATCAGCGAAATGCCCTTCGCGGGAGCCACCCGCGTCGCATAGGCTCCCGGCCTCATGGACACAGCCATCCAGAACTACGTGCGCACCCTCACGCTCAGCTCACCGGACCACTACCGGGTGGGACCGTTCACGGTGCGCCACAATCCGGACTGGGAGCTGAAGTTCGCCAACTACGCCATCCCCGACCAGGGCGCCGAGCCCACGGAGAGGGACGTCTCCGACCTGGTCGAGGCGTTCCGCTCACGCGGACGGCTGCCCCGGCTGGAATTCCTGCCCTCCTGGGCACCCGCCGTCGAACCCGCCCTGCTGGGGGCGGGGTTCACGGTGGAGCACCGCGCCCCGGTCATGGCCTGCACCGCCGCCGGCCTCCGCGCGGCGAAGCCGGTCGACGGCCTCCGCATCGCCGAGCCCGTCACCGACGCGGAGTTCACCTCGGCCGCCGCCGTCCAGCACACCGGCTTCGGCGGCGAGGGCGGGCCCGAGGACGGCGAGATCGCCTGGCTGCGGGGAGCTACGGCGGGAGGCGGCGTCTCGGCCCTGGCCACCGTGGACGGACGTCCCGCCGGAGCGGGCGGCTGCTCCACCCCGTCCGACGGGATCGGCGAACTGGCGGGCCTGGCCGTCGCCGACGCCTTCCGCCGCCGGGGCGTGGGCGCGGCGCTCGCCGCCTGGCTGACCCGCACCGCCTTCGAGCGCGGCTTCCACACCGTGTGGCTGGAACCCGGCGGTCCCGACGTCGAGCGGATCTACGCGGGCGTCGGCTACCGCAGGACCGGCGAGAAGCTCAACATCTCGCTCGGTCCCGCCTGAGCACGCGTACGGCTCAGACCAGCCGTCGCGCCGTCGCCCACCGGGTCAGCTCGTGCCGGTTGGAGAGCTGGAGCTTGCGCAGCACGGCGGAGACGTGGGACTCGACCGTCTTCACCGAGATGAACAGCTGCTTGGCGATCTCCTTGTACGCGTAACCCCGGGCGATCAGCCGCAGCACCTCGCGCTCGCGCTGCGTCAGCCGGTCCAGGTCCTCGTCGACCGGCGGGGCGTCCGTCGAGGCGAAGGCGTCGAGGACGAACCCGGCCAGCCGGGGCGAGAACACCGCGTCGCCGTCCTGGACACGGAAGACGGAGTCGACCAGGTCGGCGCCTGTGATGGTCTTCGTGACATAGCCGCGGGCGCCGCCGCGGATGACCCCGATGACGTCCTCGGCGGCGTCCGAGACGGACAGCGCCAGGAAGCGCACCGGGTTCTCGACCGCGCCCATCATCGGGGCGCAGCGCCGCAGCACCTCGACGCCGCCGCCTCCCGGGAGGTGGACGTCGAGGAGGACGACCTCGGGGCGGGTCGCGGTGATCACGGTGACGGCCTGGTCGACGTCGGCGGCCTCGCCGACGACCTCGACCCCGGTCTCCTCGGTACGGCCGATCTCGGCCTGGACCCCGGTGCGGAACATCCGGTGGTCGTCGACGAGCACGACGCGTACCCGGCGCTCCGGGCCCCCGGTCGCTTCGGTGTTCTCGGTCATTCGCTCGCCCTCTCCATCTCCAGCTCGACCTCCGTGCCCCCGCCGGGCACCGAACGCAAGCGCGCCGTCCCCCCGTTGCGCTGCATCCGGCCGATGATTGATTCTCGTACGCCCATCCTGTCGCCCGGGACGGAATCCAGGTCGAAGCCCGGGCCCCGGTCCCGTACGGAGACGAAGACCGTGCGGCCCTCGACCTCCGCGAAGACCTGGACGGCACCGCCCTCGCCACCGTACTTGGCGGCGTTGACCATCGCCTCGCGTGCGGCCTGCATCTGCGCCGCCAGCCTCTCGTCGAGCGGGCAGTCGCCGACGACCACGACCTCCAGCGGGACCCCGTGCTTGTCCTCGACCTCGGCGGCGGCGCGCTTGACGGCCTCGGCGAGGGTCGACGGTTCCTCTGCCTCGTCCTTGCCGGTGCCCTCGGGGTTGTACAGCCAGTTGCGCAGCTCGCGCTCCTGGGCGCGGGCGAGCCTGCGGACCTCACCGCCGTCGTCCGCGTTGCGCTGGATCAGGGTGAGGGTGTGCAGGACGGAGTCGTGGACGTGTGCGGCGACCTCGGCACGCTCCTGGGCCCGGATGCGCATCAGACGCTCCTCGGAGAGGTCCTGCGTCATGCGCACCAGATAGGGCCCGGCGAGGAGCGCGATGCCGGTCAGCACGGCGATGGCCGCGGTCAGCGCGGTGCCCAGCTGGGCCGCCGAGCCGCGCACCACCATGAAGGCGGCGAGACCGAGACCGACGAGCGCGACGCCGGCCAGTCCGCGGGCCAGGTGCAGCACACGGCGCCGGCGGCCGACCTCCATCCACCGGGCGCGCCGGGCGTTGTCGGCCTGGCGCCACACGAGGACGGAGCCCGCGCCGATGAGCAGCGCCGGCCAGACGTAGCGGTCCGCCTTGCTGCCCATGTCGACGTTGCCGACGAAGGTCACGGCGCCGACGAGCAGGGCGACCAGGGCGAAGACCTGGCCCTTGTCGGGCTTGCGCAGTCGTCGCCGGCCGTCCGGCGCGGTCTCGAAGAGGGACCGGGTCTCCACGCCGCCGACCCCGCCTACGCCGAGCGGCACGACGATCCAGAACACGGCGTAGAGCAGGGCGCCCAGGCCGTCGGCGAAGAACAGCCCGAGGAAGACGAACCGGACCCACGCGACGGGCAGCCCCAGATGCCCGGCGAGCCCGCGCGCGACACCGCCGAGCATCCGTCCGTCGGCGCTGCGGTACAGCTTGCGCGGCGCCGGCTCCTCCGGGTCCGGGGCGTGGGAGCTCGCGGCTCGCGTCGTGGCTGCTGGCATGCACCGATCGTCACACGTTCCGCCGGGTCGCGGCATCAGGGTCTGCCCGGACTCGACCCTGAGGCCCCGGGCCCCGGGACGGGCTCCGCCGCCCCTGACCGGCCGGGCGGAGCGGGACGGCCCGGGTCCCCAGGGGCCTCCGGGACGCAATATCAGGGACGGGCCAGGGTCGTCGCGGGTCCCACAAGGGCGTACGGACCGTCACCATGGAGCCATGACCGTTCCCCAGGACGCCTCCCCCGGCGTCGCTCCGCCCTCCGAACCGGCACCGCGGCTGCAGCGCAGCAAGCGGCAGAAGGTGGTGGCCGGGGTGTGCGGCGGGCTCGGCCGGTACTGCGACGTGGACCCGGTGATCTTCCGGATCGTGCTCGGTGTCCTCGCGGTGACGGGCGGCATCGGCCTGATCTTCTACGGCTTCGCCTGGCTGCTGCTCCCCGTGGACGGCGAGGACGAGAACGAGGCGCGCCGGCTGCTGTCCGGCCGGGTCGAGGGCGCCTCGCTGGTCGCACTGCTGCTGGCCCTGGTGGGATGCGGGCTGCTGCTGTCGATGCTGCACAACGGCGGGATGCTCGCGTTCGCCGCGATGCTCTCGCTGACCGTGATCGGCTTCTCGGTCTGGACGCAGCACCGCAGGACGGCCCCCTACGAGGACGCCCAGGGCACGGCCGCGCACGTTCCGAAGAGCGCGGCGCACGCCGCCGGTCACGGTGCGCCTCCCGAGGTGAAGGCACCGCCCACGACGGGCAGCCCGTCCTGGTGGCGGGATCCGATCGTCAAGGACGGCACGACGGGCCCCGCCGGCACCGGCTATCTGTGGGGCCCGGCGAGCGCGGTGGCCGAGGCGGAGCCCCAAGGGAAGGGGGCGGCGCACGCGCCGTACCACCCTCCCCGCCGTGCGCCGGGCACCCGGGGCCCCCGCTCGATCGCCGGTCTCGTCTTCCTGCTGGCCCTCGTCGCCGGCGGTCTGGGCACGGGGCTGAGCTGGGGGTCCCATCCGCTGGGGACCAGCCTGCAGACCGGGCTCGCCGCCGCGCTCGGGGTGTTCGGCCTCGGTCTGCTGCTCGCCTCCGTCCTCGGCAGGACCGGCTTCGGCACGATCCTGCTGGCCATGATCACGGCGGGGCTCCTGGCAGGGGCCTCCGTGGTCCCCCGGGACATCGGCACGGACTGGGTGCGGGAGGAATGGAGCCCGGCCTCGGCCGCCGCGGTCCGGCCCCTGTACAAGCTGGACCTCGGTGACGCGAGGCTCGACCTGTCCCGGGTCGCCCTCCCGAAGGGCGGGACCCTGCGGACCCGCGTCGAGGTCGGGGCCGGCCGGGCGGTCGTCGTCGTCCCGGCCGGGGTGACGGTGGAGGTGGACGCGGAAGCGGGGCTGGGCGACGTCCGGTTCCCGTCCGACCCGCGCAAGGACGTGGACGTCGCCCCCGACCGTCACACCCGCCGGACCATCGTTCCCCCCGGGGACGGCCCGTCCACGGGCACGATCGAGCTGGGTATGGGAATCGGCGTCGGACAGCTGGAGGTCACCCGTGCTGCGTCATGAGATCCGGCCCGGCCGCGCGGTGGCGGGCCTGGTCATGCTGACCCTGGCCGGCGGTTACGCGGCGGACGCGGCCGGGGCGTGGAACGCCCCATGGACGTTCTTCGTCCCCGTCTTCCTGGGCGGTCTGTGGCTCGCGGCCACGGTGACCTGGGTGAACTACCGGCTGCGCCGACGGCGTGCGGCGAGGAAGGCGTCCGCCGCGACCGGGTCCTCGTAGAAGGCCGGTTCCCCGGATTCCGCTCTCCCCGGGTCCTCAGATCCTCCCCGGGCGTCGGCTCCCCCTCAGGGCGTCCAGGGACCAGTACGACGCGCCCGCCAGCAGCAGCGGCAGCCAGGCCATCAGGTAGACCAGGTCGTTGCCGTAGTAGTACGGCGTGCTCTGCCAGCTGACGGTCAGCCACAGGCTCAGCGAGATCAGGGCGCCGCCGAAGGCGGCGAGGCGGGCCCACAGGCCGGCGAGGGTGCCGAGGCCGACGAGGAGCTCACCGATCGCGATGGCGTAACCGAAGCCCTCGGGGCTCTTCAGCGCCAGGTCGACGAGGCCGGGGATCGCCGCGCTGTCGCGTACGCCGTTCATCATCTCGCCGATGGAGCCGGGCCCGCTCGCCGACAGGAACGCGCTGTCGGTGAGCTTGTCGAGCCCCGCGTAGACGAAGGTGACGCCGAGGAAGATACGCAGCGGCAGGAGCGCGTGGTCCCGCGCCCGGTCCCGCAGACCCCTCGGCTCGTCCAGTCCGTACGAACCGCCCCTGTACCCGCTCATCGCTGTCCCGCTTTCCGTTGGCCCTTCAACAGACCATACGTACGCCGGTTCCGCGCCGCTCACCAGGTGCGCGGTTCAGTCCGTGACGTCGATGAGGCAGGAGTTCGTCTCCACACCCGCCGCCGTGACGACCTGCACCTCCACGGTGCCGGGTTCGACCTCCACGGGCACGGGCACGGTGAGCACGGTGTCCGACGGGTTGGCGAAGCCTCCGGTGACCGGGATCAGGGGGACGTGCACATGCACCCGGCCGATCCTGACGACCACCCGCGCCAGCCTGTCGGGACTGCCGGCACCGGGCGGGACGAATCCGGCACCGCGGATCTCGATGTCGTCGCCGGTACGGATGGGGGCGTCCAGGTCACCCGCCTCCCGGGTCCGGACGACCGACAGGATGACGGGCCGGCCGCCCTCCGCGTACTTCCCGGCGAAGTACGTCGCCGCCGAGACGGCCACCAGGACGGCCAGGCCCCACGGCAGATCCGGGAGCTGCTCCGGCCGACGGGCCAGACGGACCGCGGCGAACAGCACGGCGACGGCGCTGACCAGCACGTACTGCACATCGGTGAAGCTGCCGCGCCCGGAGTCGTCGGTCAGCAGATCGGCCGCCCGGGGCCGGTCCGCACGCAGCTTCTGCAACCGCTGGGCCAGCACGCGCACGGTCACCACCCGGCGTACGACGACGGCGACGGCGCACACCAGCGCGAGCACGGTGAGCACGCCCGCCGAGCGGACCAGGTCCAGCCCCTCGATCAGGGCGTCGCGGTCGGCGTGGTCGGACGCCCCGGCCAGCTGCAGTTCGAGGACGAGCACGGCGAAGGCGGCGAGGAGCACCCAGGACGCGGCGACCGTGCGTGAGGTGGAGAGCCGGTTGTCCTCGCCGATCAGCGGGGCGAGGAGGCCTCCTCGGGCCCGGTGGACGCGGGCCGCACCGGTCAGGAGGCCCGCGGTGACGAGCGCCGCGATCAGGCCCGCGGTGCGGGCCGTGGACCAGCCGGCGCCGATCGCGGTCACGGCCTCGCCGATGACCAGCAGGGCGACGCCGCCCCAGACCACCGCGAGGGTGCGCTGCCAGAGCGTGTGGAGCCAGGCGTCACCGGCCTCGCGGCTCCGCTCGGCGACGGCGCGGGCCGACTCGGTCAGCTCGTCCGACACCCATTGGCGGGACGCGGACACGGACTGGGCGACACCGGCGGGCAGCCCCTGCCCGGCGGCGAGTTCGTCCCGTTTGGTGAGGAAGGCCGCCACCGCGCGCCGGTGTCCTTCGTGTGCTCCGTGCGGGCAGTCGCCGCACGTACAGCCACCGCCGTGCGCACTCTTCGCCCTCGCCTCGTCCAACGCCACGGAGAACGCCGCCCTTTCCCACCCCGGTAGAACCAACTCGCCTGTGATTTCTGCGAATTGTGCCGTACGCGGCGGGCTCGTCCCACATCGGGGCGGGCCGGGGGCGCCTGTCGTAGAAATGTGCGATTTTCAGGCGCTGAGCACGAGGTAGGCGAGGCCCAGTGTCCCCCGGTATCCGCCGTAGTACCCGGTGCGACGGGCGTCGACGGCCTCGGTCACCTCGGCGTGCAGCGGATGCCCGGGGTGGGCCAGCGCCCAGCGCTCGCCGCGCCCTATGTTGGCGGCCGACTCGAAGAGGTCCCACTCACGCCGGTCGGCGACGGTCACCTGGAGCGGCCTCAGCCCCGCGGCCTCCGCCTGCCGGATCAGCTCCAGCAGCGAGCCGAAGTCGTCGGGCTCGGCGCCCAGCCCCTCCAGCGCCGCGGCCGAGGGCTCACGCTCCCAGAACCCGTCCCCGAACAGCACCCGTCCACCGGGACGTACGGCGGCCCGCAGGGCCTTCAGCGCTTCCGGGGTGCCGCCGGGCCAGGCGTGCGAGGAACCGATGGAGACGACGAGGTCGTAGCCGTCACCCGGGTACTCCGCCGCCGGCACCTCGTGGAACCGCACCCGGTCCGCGAGCCCACGCTCCCGCGCCAGCCGCAGGCCGCGCGCGACGGCTTCCGGGTCGGTCTCGATGCCGTCCCCGGTGGATCCGGGGGCCGCTTCGACCAGGCGCATCAGCAACTCGCCCCACCCGCTCCCGAAGTCGGCGACGCGGGCGCCGGGGGCCGGCTCGCAGGCGGCGATCAGCCGGCCGGCGTGTTCCTCGGAGAGCGGGGTGTTCCACGTCAGGCGGTCGTTCCCGGGGGCGGACATGAGGGCTCTGATCTCTTCGCTCGGCATGACCGGGAGCCTGGCACGGGACGTCGGCGGAGGCCAGGGATTTCTACCGGCCCCGGTTGTAGATCTCCGTGAGGTCCGCCTCGATCGGGAAGGGCGAGTCCAGCTTGATCTTGTTGTGATGGATACCGGATACGCCGATGCCGCCGCCCAGACGAATGAGCGACGGCATCGGCGTTGACCTCAGGGAGCAGGGATCACTCCCACTCGATCGTCCCCGGCGGCTTGCTCGTCACGTCGAGGACCACACGGTTGACGTCGGCGACCTCGTTGGTGATGCGGGTGGAGATCTTCGCCAGCGTCTCGTAGGGCAGGCGCGACCAGTCGGCCGTCATGGCGTCCTCGGAGGAGACCGGGCGCAGCACGATCGGGTGACCGTAGGTGCGGCCGTCGCCCTGGACACCGACGCTGCGGACGTCCGCGAGCAGGACCACGGGGCACTGCCAGATGTCACGGTCCAGGCCGGCCGCGGTCAGCTCCTCGCGGGCGATGGCGTCGGCCTCGCGCAGCAGGTCGAGCCGCTCCTTGGTGACGTCGCCGACGATGCGGATCCCGAGACCGGGGCCCGGGAACGGCTGGCGCTGGACGATCTCCTCCGGCAGGCCGAGCTCCTGGCCGACCATCCGGACCTCGTCCTTGAACAGCTGGCGCAGCGGCTCGACGAGCTGGAACTCGATGTCGTCGGGGAGCCCGCCCACGTTGTGGTGGGACTTGATGTTGGCGGTGCCGGTGCCGCCACCGGACTCGACGACGTCCGGGTAGAGGGTGCCCTGGACGAGGAAGGCGACCTCGGGGCCGTCCTCCTGGAGGATCTCCAGCTGGGCCTGCTCGAAGACGCGGATGAACTCGCGGCCGATGATCTTCCGCTTCTGCTCCGGGTCGGACACACCGGCCAGGGCGTCGAGGAAGCGCTTCTCCGCGTCGACCACCTTCAGCTTCGCGCCGGTCGCGGCGACGAAGTCCTTCTCGACCTGCTCGGTCTCGCCCTTGCGCATCAGACCGTGGTCGACGTACACGCAGGTGAGCTGGGAACCGATGGCCTTCTGCACGAGGGCCGCGGCGACCGCGGAGTCCACGCCGCCGGAGAGGCCGCAGATGGCGCGCTTGTCGCCGACCTGCTCGCGGATCAGGGCGATCTGCTCCTCGACCACGTTGGTGGTCGTCCAGGTCGGCTCGATGCCCGCGCCCCGGTAGAGGAAGTGCTCCAGGACCTGCTGGCCGTAGGTCGAGTGCATGACCTCCGGGTGGTACTGGACGCCGTAGAGCTTCTTCTCGTCGTTCTCGAAGGCGGCGACCGGCACGACGTCCGTGGACGCGGTGACGGTGAAGCCCTCGGGGGCGGCGGAGCAGGCGTCGCCGTGCGACATCCAGACCGGCTGCTCGGTGGGCGTGCCCTCGAAGAGCGTGGAGCCGGCCTTGGAGACGGCGAGCGAGGTGCGGCCGTACTCGCGGGCACCGTTGTCGTCGACCGTGCCGCCGAGCGTGGTGGCCATGAGCTGGAAGCCGTAGCACATGCCGAAGACCGGGACCCCGGCCTCGAACAGCGAACGGTCGAGGCTGGGCGCGCCCTCCGCGTACACCGAGGACGGTCCGCCGGAGAGGATGATCGCCCGGGGGTTCCTGGCCAGCATCTCGGCCACCGGCATCGTGGACGGGACGATCTCGCTGTAGACCCGGGCCTCACGGACGCGACGGGCGATGAGCTGGGCGTACTGGGCGCCGAAGTCGACAACCAGGACGACGTCGGTCGTGGTGTCGGGGGCGGCGGGGGGTGCTGCTGGCACGGGGCGGCCTTCCGGCGGTGGAGAGGGGGTCGGTCCTCCCAATTCTACCGGCCGTGGAACGGCGTCCCGCCGGGCTCCCGTCTCACGATCCGGGCCCGGCGTGGACCCGGGCCCGGGGCGGGGTCCATACTTGCCCTCATGCGTCAGCACACGATCTTCGTCTTTACCTATGGCACCCGGCCCGCCGGCTGCCATGGTCGTGCTGCTTGAGCACCTGACAAGCAACTTTCCAAGGCGCCCCGGGCCGACAGGCCCGGGGCGCCTTGGCGTCCGGCGGACCTGTCGCTCCGGGGGCCCTGCCCACCAGGAGTCACGGATGACCAGCACCGCACCCACGAAGACGGCCGCCGAGCGGACCGGCGCCCACACCGACGAGGCCGCGACCCTGATCGGGGGCGCCCGAACGCGCATCGACGCGCTGGACGACCGGATCATCGGCCTCGTCCAGGAACGGATGGCCGTCTCCGCGGTCATCCAGGAGGCCAGGATCACGTCCGGCGGCCGCCGGGTGAACCTGTCCCGTGAGATGGACGTCCTCAGCCACTACAGCGACGCCCTGGGGAAGCCGGGCACGGCGCTCGCCATGACGCTGCTGGAGCTGTGCCGCGGCCGGGTGTGACGTCCGGGAAGGCTGTACGGCCGCACCCGCGTTCGGTCCCGGTCTCACCCGTACGGCGCGTGACCGGGGCCCTGACGGCTTCGTTGGTCCGGGTGTCCGTGCCAGCCAGGGGCGGCATCGGCAGGGATCCACGCGTGGCTCCGCCGGACCGTGTGACGTACCTCGGGTACGTCGTGGGACCACGGCCCGGCGTGTGTGACCGGTCGGCAGGGGACAGCAGCCCGGTCACCCGTACGGCCGGCCCCGGGGACGCCCGGGACCGGCCGCTTTCGGATCGATCAGTCGGATCAGGACAGCACTGCGGGGCACCTGGTGCCGTGTGGTGGCACGGTGAGGCCGGTCAGGTATCCGTCGACGGCGTCCTCCATGCAGGGGCCGCTGGTGACACTGCCGTGGCCCCGGCCCTCGTAGGTGAGGAGCACGCCGCCGCGGCCGAGCTGCCGGGTGACCGAGACCGCCCACGGATAGCCGGTGGCCGGGTCGTGGAGCGCGTTGGCCAGCAGGATCGGCGGGGCTCCGTCCACCGTCAGGCGGTGCTGCGGGTCGGTCGCCGGCGCGCCGAGGCACGCCGCTGTCATCCGGATCGGCAGGAGGTGCGGCAGATCGGGCGCGGTCCTGTTCATCGTGCGGACGAGTGAGGCGTACTCCCGGTGGTCACGCACGGGCAGGTGCCAGTCGGCGCAGAAGACGGGGACGGCCGCCGGCAGCGGCACGGCCGGGGCGGTCGAGGCGGGGAGCGGGCTGCTCGCCTCCATGTCGACGACGACGGTGGCCAGGTCGGCGTAGCGGGCGGTGTAGAACCCCTTGAAGGCGATCCGGTTGACCAGCTCCTCCGGCGGGAGGGAGGCTCCCGGCCGGTCGGGGTTCTCCAGTTCGCCGCGTTCGGCCCGGCTCAGCAGACCCCGCCAGACCGCGCGCACGTCGCGGCCGTGGAGCGCGCAGGCCGCGTCGTCGGCGCACCACCGCACGAACGCGTCGAAGGAGTCCTGAGCGGCCGCGGCCCCGCCCCGGAGGAAGTCGCGGGTGCGGGAGACGCTGTGGTCCATGACGCTTTCCAGCACCATGGCGCGGATCCGGTGGGGGTAGGTCTCGGCGTACTGCGCCCCGAGCAGCGTGCCGTACGAGCTCCCGTGGAACGTCAGCCGGTCCTCGCCGAGGGCGGCCCGCAGCGCGTCCAGATCCTCGACCGTCCGGCGCGTGTCGAGGTGATCGAACACCGGGCCGGTGCGTTTCCGGCAGTCCGCGCGGAGCCGCTCGTTGTACGCGAGGGTGGCCTCGAACTCCGCCTGGCTCGCCAGATCCGCCGACGGCCGCCGGGCGAGCAGATCGGCGGAGCAGGTCACCGGGCTGCTCCCACCCACACCACGCGGGTCGAAGCTGACGATGTCGAACCTTCGACGGACCTCGGGGCTGAACCGGCCGATGCCTCCCACCACCCGCTCCACACCGGAGTCACCGGGTCCCCCGGGGCCGAACACCAGGGAGCCGACGCGTGCGCCGGGGCCGGTGGCCCGGCGGCGGGCCACGGCCAGGTCGAACGTCGGCCCGTCGGGACGGGCCCGGTCGACCGGCACCGTGAGGGTGGCGCACTCGGCGCCCGGGGTGTCCGGCGCGTCGCACGGAGCCCATCGCAGCGGGCTCGTGGTCACCGGCGCCGCTGTCGCGACGGGCGCGGCGGTGAGCCCGGGGACGGTGGCGAGGATGGCGAGCGCGAGCGTGGCCGTGTTCCGTAAGCCGCGGCACCGTGCGGCGGAACTGCCTCTGAACAGCATGAATCGTCCTCCTGGTGGACGGGGAGACGTGCTCATGGACGCGAGGCCCGGCCGGGGCTCTCCCCGCAGGCTAGGCGCGCCGCCCGCCGCCCGGAGCGGTTGTCCGGGTCCGTTCCGGGGCGGGCCAGGGTGACATCAGGGGCGGCGGGATGTGGCGCACGCCACATGAAGATTCCGTGAAACGGAGGACAACCGTTGCCGGGCCCCACAGGTCATCCATGGCGAACCCACCGGCTTCGTTCCGTACCCGGCGACGGCAGGCCCGTTCGCCCTCGCGGGCGGCGCGGCCGTGGTGCCGGTGCCGGCGCGGTGTTCGTCGTGCGGCGCCGCACGAACGGTGACGCCGCCGCATGAGACGCGTCACCGGGAGGTACGTGGAGGGGCTGCACTCGGAGGGGGGTGCAGCCCCTCGGCGTTCCCGGGTCAGGCCTCCGACGCCGCCTTCTTCGGCGGCACCGCCGGAATCCCCAGGAACGGCAGTTTCAGCGCGCCGAACGCCTCCTTCGGCACCGCGGGCGACGCCGGCTCGACGGCGGCGAGCCGCTCGTACGCCGCGTCCTGCGCCGGGCGGGGGTCCTCCTCGCCCTTGTTGGGCCAGAACGACATGGCGCGCTCCGCCTGCGCGGTGATGGTCAGCGACGGATTGACGCCGAGGTTGGCGGAGACCGCGGAGCCGTCGACCACGGAGATGCCGGGGTGCCCGTACAGCCGGTGGTACGGGTCGATGACTCCCTCCTCCGGGCTCGCCCCGATCGGGCAGCCGCCGAGGAAGTGCGCCGTGAGCGGTGTGCCCATCAGCTCCCCGATGTTCGACCCGGCGAAGCCGTTGATCTCCTGGGCGAGCAGCGTCGCGCCCTGGGTGGCCTCGGCGATCTGGGTCGGGTTGGGCGAGCCGTGGCCCTGCCGGGCGGTGAGCAGGCCCTTGCCGAGGCCGCCGGGCTTGCGGTACGCGGTCAGCGAGTTGTCCAGCGACTGCATGACGAGGCCGATGATGGTCCGCTCCGACCAGCGCCGGTTGGACAGCGAGCGCATCAGGAGCCACGGGTGCTTGGCCACGTTGCCGAACCAGCTGAGCACCCGGTGGGTGCTGTAGGGCACCTGGAGGATGGTCAGCGCGCCCATCGCGTTGGAGCCCTTGCCGTAGCGCACCGGCTCGATGTGGGTGTTCTCGTCCGGGTGGATGGACGAGGTGATGGCGACGCCCCGGGTGAAGTCGGCCTTGGCCGTGCCGTGCTTCTTCCGGTAGCGGCGGTCGCTGGTCTGCGCCCCCACCAGGCCCTCGGAGTTGGTCCGGGTCAGCTCACCGAGGCGGGACGAGATCCGGGGCAGCAGTCCTTCGTCCTTCATGGTGTGCAGCAGGGTCTGGGTGCCGTACGTGCCCGCGGCGACGACCACCTTCCGGGCCCGCAGCACGGACGGCGTGGCCTTGCGGCGGTTGGTGGGGACGGTCGACACGCGGTAGCCGCCGTCCGGGCCGTCCGTGACGGCGACGACGGACGTCATCGGGTGGATGACGGCCCCGGCCTTCTCCGCGAGGTACAGGTAGTTCTCGTTGAGGGTGTTCTTCGCGCCGTGGCGGCAGCCCGTCATGCACTCGCCGCACTGGGAGCAGGCCGTCCGGGCGGGGCCCGCACCCCCGAAGTACGGGTCGGCGGCCTCCCCTCCGGGCTTCGTGTCGACCGTGCCGTCGGCGTCCTTCCCGTCACCGAAGAAGACGCCGACGGGGGCGAGGTGGAAGGTGTCGCCGACCCCCATGGTCTCGGCCACGGCCTTGAGGTGGACGTCCGCGGGGGTCACCGTCGGGTTGAGCCGCACCCCGAGCATCCGCTTCGCCTGGTCGTAGTACGGCGCCAGCTCGTCCTTCCAGTCGGTGATGCCGGACCACTGGCGGTCCTCGAAGAACGGCGCGGGCGGCACGTACAGGGTGTTGGCGTAGTTGAGGGAACCACCGCCGACACCGGCGCCCGCCAGCACCATCACCTTGCCCAGCAGGTGCACCCGCTGGATGCCGAACAGGCCGAGCGCCGGCGCCCAGAGGTAGTTCTTGATGTCCCAGGAGTTCTTCGGGAGCGTCGCGCGCGTGAAGCGGCGGCCCGCCTCCAGGACGCCGACCCGGTACCCCTTCTCGCTCAGCCGCAGGGCCGAGACCGCGCCGCCGAAGCCCGACCCGACGACGAGGACGTCGTAGTCGTACGCGTCGTCGTGCGCCGCCGGAGTGGCCGGGGCGGCCTGATTCTGGGCAGGGCTGTCCTGGGACATGGCTCTCCTCGGTACGAAAAGGGCAGATGGGAGGGGCGCTGGGGATCAGCGCAGCCGGAAGGCCTTCATCGCCTTGAGGCTGCGGCTCATGAAGGCCGTGTACGTCTCGTCGTCCATCCCGAAGGCCGGCGCGAGGGGCATCAGCCGCTGCTGGGCGACCGTCTGGGCCTCGGTGTACTTCAGGATGCCCTCGGAGCCGTGGCGTCGGCCGAGTCCGGAGTCCTTCATGCCGCCCATGGGCGACTGGACGCTGCCGTACGCGGGCGCGTACCCCTCGTTGATGTTGACGGTGCCCGCGCGCAGCCGGGCCGCGATCCGGTGGCCGCGCCGGGAGTCGTTGGTCCAGACGCTCGCGTTGAGGCCGTAGGGCGTGGCGTTGGCGAGGGTGACCGCCTCGTCCTCGTCGGTGAAGCGGTAGAGGGAGACGACCGGGCCGAAGGTCTCCTGGGCGCAGACGGCCATCGGCTCCTGCACGTTGTCGAGGATGGTCGGCTCGTAGAAGAGCGGACCGATGTCGGGGCGGGCGACGCCTCCCGCGACGAGGGTGGCCCCCTTCTCGACGGCTTCCGCCACGTGCCTGCTGACGGTCTCCAGCTGGCGTTCGCCCACGAGTGAGCCCATGTCGGCCCCGTACGCCAGGGAGGCGCCGAGCCGCATGGCCCTGGTCCGGGCGGCGAAGCGCTCCACGAAGGCGTCCGCGACGGACGCGTGGACGTACAGCCTCTCGATGGAGATGCAGAGCTGTCCGGCCGAGGAGAAGCAGGCGCGCACGGCGCCCTCCGCGGCCTTCTCGACGTCGGCGTCCGCGAGGACCAGCATGGGGTTCTTGCCGCCGAGCTCCAGCGAGACACCGACGAGCCGTGCCGCGGCGCGCTGGGCGACGTCACGTCCCGTGGTGGTCGAGCCGGTGAAGGAGACGTAGTCGGCGCGCTGGACGACCTCGGGCCCGACGACCGGCCCCTCGCCGAGGACGACCTGGAACACCTCGGCGGGCAGTCCGGCCTCGATCAGCAGGTCACGGGCCCACAGCGCGGTGAGCGCGGTCTCCGTGTCGGGCTTCATCACGACGGCGTTGCCGGAGACGAAGGCGGGGAGCGCGTCGCCGACGGAGAGTTCGAGCGGGTAGTTCCAGGGGGCGATCTGGCCGATGACACCGCGCGGCTGGCGCAGTTCGGTGACCTTGGTCAGCGCCGGGACGACCCCGGTGTGACGCTTCGGCTTGAGGTAGGCGGCGGCCCTGCGCCCGTAGTGCCGGGCCGAGACGGCGACGGCCTGCACCTCCTCGTGGGCGTGCAGCCGGGCCTTGCCGGTCTCCAGCTGGATGAGGTCGAGGACCTCGGACTGGCGCTGCAGGATCAGGTCGTGGAAGCGCAGCAGCACCGCCGCCCTGGCCCTGACCGGGGTCGCGGCCCAGACGGGCTGGGCGGCGCGGGCCCGGTCGAAGGCGGTCTCCACGTCCTCGGGGGTGGACTCGGGGAGGTCCGCCAGCTTCGCCCCGGTGAAGGGGCTGTGGTTGGACGTGCGGCCGGAGCCCACGACGCCACGGGTCAGCTGGGCGATCACCTCGGGTGTGACCACGTCCGCGGCGGTACGCGCGCCCGCGGGGGCGGTGGCCACCGGATTGGTGCCGACGCGGGTGCCGGAGGCGGCGGAGGTGGTCGAGGAAGCCTGCGAGTCCGTCATGAGGGCGAGAGTATGTCCAGCCGCCGACTTTGGGTACCCGTGGGTAACAGGTTTTCACCAACCCCGCCAGAGACTCCTGCCACGCTCAGCCATTCAGCCAGTGATCACTGGCTGAATAACCGCTGATCAGGGGCGATCCACCCTCGTTCTCGGGATCGGGCGTCGGGAATCGTGAATTTTCGGCCGTCCGGCCACTGCCAGGCCGGTGTCCTCCCCGCCCGTCGCCGCCGGACCCTCCGAGGGTGTCCCCAGGGGGGCTCCCTCAGCCCGCGTCCTCCGGCGGTGTCCAACTGCGCAGCATGGTCTCGAAGAGCTGCCGGGTCTCGTCCTGGTCCTCCTCGGGACCGGTCAGGTAGAACGCGTACTCCGGCCCGCCCGTCTCGGCGAAGTACATCTGGTCGATGCCGTGGCGGGGGCCGGGCTGGCCCTGGGACTCGATCCAGGTGAACTCCCACCGGGAGCCGGGACGGTCGCGGAAGACGTTCTCCTCCAGCGTGAGACGTTCGTACTCCGGCAGGCGCTGGGACAGGTCCTTCTCGATGCTCTGCATGTGCGAGTACGAGGTGTCGAAGTCCGGCTGCGGATCGAGGCTGATCCGGAGGCTGTGCGCCCCGTTGTCGGGGCTGTACTCGATCCGCTCGCCACCGGTCTGCCGCTCCCAGCCCTCCGGGAGCAGGAGGCCGAATCCCTCGGGGGCGTCGACCCGCTTCCAGCCGTCGGGGGTCTTCCCCGAGGCGGGCTCGCCCTCCCCCGCCGGGTCCCCGGCCGGATCCCCCGCGGCGCCCTCGGAGGAGGACGCGGAGGGCGCCGGGCCCCCGGCGCTCCGCCCCGAGGCCTCTCCGGCCGTGCTTCCGCCGGCGTCACCGCTGTACCTGATGACCAGGCCCACCGCACTGCCGATCAGCGCGGCCACCGCGAGGACCACCAGGACGGTGCGCCAGGGTTTCCGGGCGCTCCCGGTGGTGGACGGCGAGGTGTACGCGGGCCCGTCCGGCTCCGGCACGGGCCGGGCGAGGTGGGCGGTGGAACCGTCCGGGCCGGAGAAGGCGCTCAGTTCCTCCTCCGAGACCCGCTGCGTGGGGACGTGCGCCTGCGCGGCACGGGGCCTTCGCCCCTCCATCGCGTCCAGCAGCATGCGCTCCGTCTCCTCGGCCGTCGGACGGTCCGCGGGGTCCTTGCGCAGCAGGGCGGTGATCACGGGCGCCAGCGCGCCGCCACGTGTCGGCGGCAGCGGTTCCTCCGCGACCACGGCCTGCATGGTGGAGATGGGGGACGTACGGCGGAAGGGCGAGCTGCCCTCGACCGCCGTGTAGAGCGTGGCGCCCAGCGACCAGAGGTCGGAGGCGGGGCCCGGGTCGCCGCCCCGGACCCGCTCGGGTGCCAGGTAGTCGATGGAGCCGACCAGTTCACCGGTCCTGGTGATGGTGGAGTCGCCCTCGATCGCGGCGATCCCGAAGTCGGTCAGCAGGACCTGGCCGTCGCGGGCGAGCAGGACGTTGGCCGGCTTCACGTCCCGGTGCAGGACTCCAGCGCCGTGTGCGGCCCGCAGGGCGCTCAGCACATGGAGTCCGATCCTGGCGGCCTCGCGCGGATCGACCTCGCCGGACTCCTTCGCCGCGTCGGCGAGCGAGGGCCCGTCGACGTACTGCATGACGATCCAGGGGCGGTTGTCGTACTCGATGACGTCGTGGACGGTGACGACTCCCGGGTGCGTGATCCGGGCCGCCGCGCGTGCCTCCTTCTGGGTGCGGGCGTGGAGCACGGCCCGGTCCGCCTCGGCGACGTACAGTCCGGCCGTCAGTTCCTTGACGGCCACGGTCCGGTGGAGCACCTCGTCCTGGGCGCGCCAGACCTTGCCCATGCCGCCGCGCCCCAGGACGTCACCCAGTCGGTACCGTCCGGCCAGTACGATCCCCGCGTCCGTGCCCTGCGCGTGTTCCACGTGTGTCCCCGCCCCGTTTTCCTTGGGACGACAGGGTACGGACGGGAGGCGGTGTCACGGAACCTCGCACCGCCCACGAAACCGCACTGTGATGCTTGTCGCGTTTCACTGTCGCGTCGTCAGGAGTTCACCCGGTAGGAGGAGATGGCCTGTTCGTAGATCTCGGAGACCTTGTCCCGCTCGTTCTCCGGGCCGATGACCTGGACGATGTGGTACCGGCCGTCCACGATCATGGCGAGGTTGCGGACGTACACCTGGCGGCCGTCGCCCTCCTGCCAGGTGAACTGCCCCTCGGCCATGGCCTGTCGTCCGACGTCGACACGGCGCAGACCGGTGGACGTGGCCCAGCTCGACTCGCGGAAGGGCTTCAACTCGGGCTCCTTGGTCCGCTGGTAGTCGAGCGGATCCCCGCCGTTGGCCTTGACGGTGTCCCGGCCGGGGACCACCAGCACGCTGAACCCGTCGCTGCCGTAACGGACCTGACGGTCCGCGTCGGCCGGGCTGCGCTGCCAGCCCTCCGGTACGCCGATCTCGAAGCCCTCCGCGTCCTCACGCAGCTTGTAGCCCGGCGCGAGGGCGACGGCGGAGCGGCTGGTCTGCGGCTTCTCCGAGCCCGACGAGCCCCCGGAGTCCGAGGGCTTCGAGGACCGCGAAGGCTCGGGCGAACCCGACGACGACGCCTTCCCGTCGGACGGGCCGTCGCCGGGGCCCGGCTCCGCGGGTGCGACGGAGTCCGAAGGCGCCGCGCCCGTCCCCGATCCGTCCTTGGGCATGAACAGCATGGCGTAGGCGACGGCGGCGGCCATCGCCAGCAGGATCAGCACCAGCAGCAGGCGTCCGAGCCGCCGCGGCGCCCGGCCGCCGGGCTGCGGCTGGCGGAGCACCTTGGGCCCCTTGGGCTCGCGGGGCGGGCGCGACGGCTTCTCGTACGCCGGGGGCTGCTCGTAGGCCTGCCGCTCACGGCGCTGCGGCCTCCCCTGACGGTGCCGGCCGTGCGCCGCGCCCCGGCCGCGGCGCCGGCGCACCAGCTCGCCCCGGCGGCGTACGACCGGCAGACGGGTGGCGTCGGCGGGCGGCATCGTGACGATGTCGGTGCCGACCTCCGGCTCGGGGGCCGAGCGCACGAGGGAGCGGAGCCAGCCGCGCAGCTCCTCGAAGTCGGGCCGTTCCGTGGGGTCCTGACGCAGCAGCGACTCGACGACGGGACGGAGCGGGCCGCACTCCTCCGCGAAGGCGGGCGGTTCGCCGCAGACCATCTGGACGAGCTCGGAGGCGTTCTCCTCCGGGTACGGGGCGTGGCCCTGCACGGCGCGGTAGAGGAGCGCGCCGAGCGCCCAGAGGTCGGTGGAGGGGCCGATGGGCGGGGCGAGCTGCCAGTTGTCGTGGACCGGACCCGCCTGCTCGGGCGCCCACCGCTCGGTGACGGCGCCGACGACGGCTATGCGGGCCTGGCGGGCGCGTTCGGCGGCGAGAGGGGTGGCCGGACCCCGGTAGGCGGGGGCGTCACCGCGTCCCGCGACGACCTCGTCCCACCCTCCGGCGGGTCCCCGCGCGACGGCCGGCCGGGGCAGCCGGTCCGGGCGCTCCGCGGGACCGCTGCCGAGGCGCCTGGCGTCGGCGCGCAGCGCGTCCTCGCCGGAGCGGCCCGGGCCCCCGGAGCCGCCCGCGGGCACGGGGCGGCCGGAACCGGCGCCGTCGCCCCAGGTGCCGGCGAGGTGGACGCGCCGGCCGGCGGGCGGCGGGCCGCCCGGGCCCTCGTCGTCGTCCTCGTCGTCCTCGTCGTCGTACGGGTAGGGGTACGGGGCCTCGGCCGCCCGGCCCCAGCCGGTCGTCAGCTGCGGGGGCCCGGGAGTACGCGGAGCGGCGGGCTCCTCGGCCCCGCCCCCCTCCTGGCCGCTGTCCTGGTCGTGCTCCTCGCGCCTGCGCTCCTCACCGGCGCGGGCCGCGGCGCGGGCTCCCGCACGGTAGGCCGCGATGGCCCCGGCGCGGGCGGCACGCAGCTGCGCCGCGCTCCCCGCCCCGGGCTCCGCCGGGGGCAGGGCGGGGGGTGCCGCCTCGATCTCGGCACGGGTGGCGGGGGCCTGCCCGCCGTCGGCGGGTGTCCTGGGCGCCGGCAGGGCCTCCGGGACGGGATGCGCCCCGGGCCCGGGCGGCGCGAGGTCCGGCCGGTACGCCACCGGAGGCTCGTAGGGACCGGTCCCGACGGCGGGAGGCTCGTACGGACCCGACTCGACCGACGAAGGCTCGTACGGACCCGGCTCGACCACCGGAGGCTCGTACGGACCCGGCTCGACCACCGGAGGCTCGTACGGACCCGGCTCGACCGCCGGGGGCTCGTACGGGCCGGTGGGGCCTGATTCGACCGCCGGGGGCCCGTAGGCGTTCTGCTCGTCCGGCTGCGGCGCCGGAACGTATCCGCACAGCGCCTCCTCGGCCGCGCCCGCCGCGAGTCCGGTCAGCACCACGCGGCCGTCGTCGCAGACCAGGACCGTGCGGACGGTGATGTTGCGGTGCGTCCAGCCGTGCGCGTGGAGCACCCGCAGCGCCGTGAGGACGTCGGAGCCGATCTCGGCGGCCCGGTACGGATTGAGGGGCCGCTCGGCGAGAAGGGCGGCGAGCGGCCGGGCGGCGACCAGCTCGCTCACGATCCAGAGCGATCCCGCCTCGGCGAACACGTCGAAGACCTGGTCCAGGCGCGGATGGTCGGGCACCTGCGCCGCCGCCTGCGCGGCCTCGATCGCCCGCCGGACCGCGGGGTCCGTGGACCGCCGCACCGTACGGCCGGTGGCCCGCCTGGCCGAGGGCACACCGTCGGCGTCGAGCACCTCGGCGTCCACGACCTCCGGCAGCGGCACCTGCCGCACCAGGACTTCCTGCCCGCTGTACGTGTCGAACGCCCGTGTCTCGGCCAGTTCGTACGCATCGGACGGAGGCAGGGGAAGGCGGTAGCGGTCGGCAAGCACCCGACCCGCGTAGTCGTCCACGACGCCTCCCCAGAGCGCGCTGTCCCCCGGTCACCGAGACCGCGTCAATCCGTCAATTGCGGTCACTTGCTGTGCAATTGACCCATGATTGCGGCTGCGTACGGTCCTCGGTCTCTCACCATACGTGGCAAGGGGCGGCGGCGCGGCCGGGTCACGCCAACCCGGCCGCTCCGAGCCCCCGTCCGGTCCGGTCAGTCGGTGGGCTCGAACGAGGCGAAGGCGGTCTCGCGCAGGGTCTTGCACGCGTCGCCGTCCCACTCGTCCGCCTTGCAGCTGATCATGATCGAGTAGCCGTGGGTGGCGTCGACCTTGAAGCCCCGGTTGAGGACCCGGACCCGCATGCCCTGCTGGTTGCGCGTGAACTCCCAGTCCGCGACGGTCGGGTAGCCGTTGTACTCGACCTTCTTTATCCCGATGTGCGAGTAGCCGCTGCTGCTCGCGGCGACCGCTCCCATCAGACCGCGCCATGCGGCAGCGGCGTCGTCACCGGGCGAGGAGTTGTAGTCGATCTGGACGCGCGGGAAGCCACCGCGTTCGTTGTAGATGCCGCCCGAGTTGCTTCCCGCTATGCCGTTGCGCTTGAAGCCCTCGGGCATCGCCATCGAGAAGTGGAACCGCTCGTCGGTGACCTTCCTGTACCCGGCGGGCAGCGCGTCCGGGTCGGGGGAAGGCTTCTCGGTCTCCGGTGAGGGCGAGGTGTCGCCCGACGCCTCACCCTTGTCCTCTCCCTGGCCGTCCTTGCCGCCGTCCTGCTTCCCGCTCTCCTCGTCCTTGCCCGCGCCCCCTCCGGTCGCGGGCTCGGAGCCACCGCCGGCCGTGGCTCCGGCCGAGGCGGTGTCGCCCTTGGAGCCGCCGCCCTGGTTGCCCGTGTCGTCGTCGCCGAGCGTGAGGGCGAGGATCGTGCCGAGCACGGCGAGCACGACGACACCGGCGATGACCGCCAGCGTGCGGCGCGGCACGACATCGGTGATCGACGCGCGGGCCGCGGCCGGACGTCCGGGCGGGGCTGCGGCCGGGCCGGAGGCCGATGCGGTGGCCACCGGGGTCCTGGCGTTGCGCACCGACCGCAGTGCGTCACGCAGCCGGTCCTTCGTGCCCTCGGCGATCCCCGCCGCGCCCGCCGGGGCGGACGCCGAGGAGGACTCCGCAGCGGAGGCGGGCGCCTGACTGCCGGAAGCCTGGCTTCCGGAGACCCCGGAAGCGCCGGGCCCACTGCTCGCGGCGGCGGAAGCAGGTACGGCGGCAGCGGCGGCCGCCGCTGTCTTCTTCGGACCGCCCTTGCCGCTCCGGCCTCCCTTGTCGCTCCCGGCGTCACCGATCGTGGGCAGGGCCATGACCTGCGTACGTTCGGCCGGAGGGACGGCGGGCGCCTCCGGGGCGTTGATCACGGCGTTGAGCAGGGCGCGCGCACCGGCGTCGTCCAGCCGCCGATCGGGGTCCCTGGCCAGCAGGCCGTAGATGACCTCCTCCAGCGGTCCGGCGTTGACGGGCGTCTCGACCGGCTCGGTCATCACCGCCGTCAGGGTGGCGATGGCCGAGCCCTTGTCGTACGGCGGCCGGCCCTCGACGCTCGCGTACAGCAGCCCGCCGAGCGACCAGAGGTCGGCGGGCGGCCCCGGCTTGTGCCCTCGGGCGCGTTCGGGCGAGATGTACGACGGGGCGCCGACGAGCATGCCCGTCGAGGTGACGGAGGGGTCGCCCTCGACCTGTGCGATCCCGAAGTCCGTCAGGACGACCCGGCCGTCCTCCGAGATCAGCACGTTGGACGGCTTCACGTCCCGGTGCAGGATGCCCTCGCGGTGCGCCGAGCGCAGCACGTCGAGGATGGCGAGTCCGACCTCGGCCGCACGCCTCGGGGTCAGCGTCCCGTCCTCGCGGATCACCTCGGCGAGGGACTTGCCCTCGATGAGCTCCATGACGATCCACGGCCGGTCGTCCTCGTCGACGACGTCGTAGACCGTCACCGCACTGGTGTTGCGGATCCTCGCGATCGCCTTCGCCTCACGCAGCGTCCGCGTGATGAGGCGCCGCTTCTCCTCGTCGTCGATGGACGAGGGGAACCGCAGTTCCTTGACCGCGACCGTGCGCCCCAGTGTCTCGTCGGCAGCACGCCAGACCGTGCCCATGCCGCCCCGGCCGAGCACCTCCCCGAGGCGGTACCGCCCCGCCAGGAGACGTCCGTCCTTGTCCCCTTGGGGCTCCCGCGCCTGCTCCGCCTCCGACATGCGTCCCCTCTGCGATCAACCCGCCCTGGCAGAGCGTTCATTGTCCCTCACCCCGGGACCGCCCATGGTCCCGGGTCCGGGTCGGCCATGATGTGACCGGAGGAAGGAACCCCTTGCCATGCCGATATTCAGGGCGCTGCCCGTCGCCCCGCTGGTGCTGACCCTGCTCGCCCCGGGAACCGCGAGCCTGCCCAGCGAACCACACCCCACGCCCGCATCGTCCTACCTCCCCCGGCTCGTCGTCGAGGGGCGCGCCCCGGCAGCCGCCTTTCTGGCACGCCACCACACCCCCGCCCGCGAGGAGACCTTCGGCTCCGCCGGCCCCGGCATCGGGGCGGGGGACCACTTCCGGGCCGGCAGCATCACCAAGACGTTCGTCGCGACGGTGGTCCTCCAACTCGCCCACGAGGGACGGATCGCGCTGGACGACAGCGTGGAGGAGTACCTGCCGGGCCTCGTGCGGGGGCACGGGAACGACGGCTCCGTCCTCACCCTGCGCGCGCTCCTCACCCACACCAGCGGCCTCCCCGACTACCTGACGGCCCTTCCCGCCACGGACCCGGCGCTCACGGGGGCCGCCGGCCCGTCGGCGCGGCCGGTCACCCCCACCGCCGCGGTCCGCGCGGCCGTGGCCCGCCCTCCGGTGGCCGCGCGGGGCTCGTACGCGTACTCCAACACCAACTACGCGCTGCTCGGCCTGGTCGTCCGGCGCGTCACCGGGCATCCGTACGCCACCGAGATACGGCGCCGGGTCCTCGAACCCCTGCGGCTGACCGGCACCTCGCTGCCCGGCGCCCGGGCGACCCTGCCCCTCCCCCACTCCCGCGGATACCACCGCTCCCCCGACGACGGCACCGTGCGCGACGTCACGGCCGTCGACCCGCGGTTCGCGGGGGCGGCGGGGGAGGTGGTCTCCACGCTGGCGGACCTGGACGACTTCTACGCGGCGCTGCTGGGCGGCCGGCTGCTGCCCCCCGCCGAGCTTGCCACGCTCCTCGACACCCGGCCCTCGGGCGGCACGTACGGCATGGGGATCTATCCGCAGGAACTCTCCTGCGGCACCACCGTCTGGGGCCACAACGGGCACATCACCGGCAGTTACGTCCGGACCGCCGCGACCCGCGACGGACGGCACGTCCTCACCTTCCGGGTCAACACGGACACACCGCCCGGCGAGGCCCTCGAAACGGGTCTGCTGGAGGCGGAGTTCTGCCCGCCCGCCCGCTCCGAGGGCACGTAGGGCCACAGGGCACCTAGAGCGGCACGATGTCCGGCGCCCCCAGCCGCGCCGCGTCCGCCGTCAGGTCGTCGGGCTGGCGCTGCGACTCACGCTCCGCCTCGACCCGCTTGCGGTAGTGCTCCACCTCCCGCTCGACCTGGTCCGTGTCCCAGCCGAGGACCGGCGCCATCAGGTCCGCGCACTCGCGGGCGCACCGGGTGCCCCGGTCGAAGGTCTCGATGGAGATCCGGGTGCGCCGGGTCAGGACGTCGTCGAGGTGCCGGGCGCCCTCGTGGGAGGCGGCGTAGACGACTTCCGCCCGGAGGTAGTCCTCGGCACCGGCCAGCGGCTCCCCCAGCGACGCGTCGGCCTTCACCAGGTCGAGGAGCTCCTCGGCCATCGAGCCGTACCGGTTGAGCAGGTGCTCCACCCGGACGACGTGCAGCCCGGTGCGGGCGGCGATCCTGGCGCGGGCGTTCCACAGGGCCCGGTACCCCTCGGCGCCCAGCAGCGGGACGTCCTCCGTTACGCAGTCCGCCACCCGCTGGTCCAGGGCGTGGACCGCCTCGTCCACGGCGTCCTTCGCCATCACCCGGTACGTCGTGTACTTGCCGCCCGCCACCACGACGAGTCCGGGCGCCGGGTGGGCCACGGTGTGCTCGCGCGAGAGCTTGCTCGTGGCTTCCGACTCGCCGGCCAGCAGGGGCCGGAGCCCGGCGTAGACGCCCTCGACGTCGTCCCTGCCGAGCGGGGTGTTCAGCACCGCGTTGACGTGCTCGAGCAGGTAGTCGATGTCGGCGCTGGAGGCGGCCGGGTGGGCCTTGTCCAGGTCCCAGTCGGTGTCCGTCGTGCCGATGATCCAGTGGCGGCCCCACGGGATCACGAAGAGCACGGACTTCTCGGTCCGCAGGATGAGGCCGGTCGAGGAGTGGATGCGGTCCTTGGGCACGACGAGGTGGATCCCCTTCGACGCGCGGACGTGGAACTGTCCGCGCTCACCGATCAGGGCCTGGGTGTCGTCGGTCCACACCCCGGTCGCGTTGACCACCTGCTTGGCCCTGACCTCGTACTCCCCGCCGCCCTCGACGTCCTGCACCCGCGCGCCGACGACGCGCTCGCCCTCCCGGAGGAAGCCGGTCACCCGCGCCCGGTTGGCCACCTGGGCGCCGTAGCCCGCGGCCGTGCGGACCAGGGTCGCCACGTAGCGCGCGTCGTCCATCTGGGCGTCGTAGTACTGCAGGGCTCCGACCAGGGCGTCCTTCTTGAGGGCCGGGGCGACCCGCAGGGCGCGACGGCGCGAGAGGTGCCGGTGCGCGGGCAGCCCGCGGCCGTGGCCGGAGGACAACGACATCGCGTCGTACAGCGCGACGCCCGAGCCCGCGTAGAGCCGCTCCCAGCCCTTGTGCTGCAACGGGTAGAGGAAGGGCACGGGCTTCACCAGGTGCGGTGCCAGCCGCTCCAGCAGCAGCCCCCGCTCCTTCAGCGCCTCCCGTACGAGGGCGAAGTCCAGCATCTCCAGATAGCGCAGCCCGCCGTGGATCAGCTTGCTGGACCGGCTGGACGTGCCGGACGCCCAGTCGCGCGCCTCGACCAGCCCGGTCGAGAGTCCTCTGGTGACCGCGTCCAGCGCGGTCCCGGCGCCGACCACGCCCGCTCCCACGACCAGTACGTCCAGTTCGCGCTCGGCCATCGCGGTCAGCGCGTCGGCGCGCTCCGCGGGTCCCAGTGTCGCTGTCCTCACTGCTGCCTCCCGGTAATCCCGGTGCATCGGGGTGGTACGGCACGGGAGCGGGGGCCGGCCGGAAGGCCGGGCGCCCGTGCCCATCTCTCGATTCTGTCCGCGGTCTCCGACTTCAGCCACCGCCTGTGGACAACACCCGCCCCACACGCGTCACAGAATGCGACATATAGGTCATATTTACGCCTAGTCTGACATTGCGCTGTCCTCAGCAGTTGCGCTTTCTGTCTCCTGGCCTTAGGGAAAGGACCGGCCCACATGCCCGCAGACCTCGCCGTCATCGGACTCGGACACCTCGGCCTGCCCCTCGCCCAAGCAGCCGTCGGCGCGGGAATCCACACCGTCGGTTACGACACCGACCCACGCCCCTTCGCCGAACTCTCCGCGGGCCGTACGCCGGTCGAGGGATCACTCAGCGCGTCCGACATCCGGCGGATGGTCTCGGGCGGTTTCCGGCCCACAGCGGACCCGGCCGCGCTGGGCCGGGTCCGCACCGCCGCGATCTGCGCCCCCACCCCCCTCGGGCCGGACCGCACCCTCGACCTCCGCGCCGTGACGGACGCGGCCCGGGCGCTCGCCGCCCGGCTGCGGCCGCACACCACCGTCCTGGTGGAATCCGCCGTTCCTCCCGGCACGACCGAGAACGTCGTACGCCCGCTGCTGGAGGAGGGCTCCGGCCTGCGCGCCGGGCGCGACTTCCACCTCGCCCACTCCCCGGGGCGCCTGGACCCCGGGAACCGCACCCACGTCTTCGGCAACACCCCGAAGGTCATCGGGGGCCTCACCCCCGCGTGCACCGAATCGGCCGCCGCCTTCTACGGACGGCTCACCGACAAGGTCGTCCGGGCCCGCGGGCCGCGCGAGGCGGAGATGACGAAGGTCCTCGAGACCAACTTCCGGCACGTCAACATCGCGCTGGTCAACGAGATGGCGGTGCTCTGCCACGACCTCGGTGTCGACCTCTGGGACGTCATCAGGTGCGCCGAGACGAAGCCGTTCGGCTTCGAGGCGTTCCGCCCCGGACCCGGCGTCGGAGGCCACGCCGCACCGGTGGATCCCGGCTGCTTCCCGTACTACAGCCGCACGCCCGGGCACCCGTTGCGCATGGTCTCGCTCGCCAAGGAGATCAACGACCGCATGCCGAGCTATGTGATCCAGCGCTGCGCGACGCTGCTGAACGAGCACGGCAAGTCCGTCCGGGGGGCCAGGGTCCTGCTGCTCGGGGTCACGTACAAGCCGGACCTCGCCGACCAGGAGGCCTCCCCCGCGCGCGAGATCGCGACCCGGCTCATGGACATGGGGGCCCAGATCGGCTACCACGACCCGCACGTCCTGGACTGGCGCGTGCGCGACCTGCCCGTACCGCGCGCCGACTCCCTCTACGAGGCGGCGGCGGGGGCGGATCTGACGGTGCTTCTGCAGCACCACCGCACGTACGACCTCCAGGGGCTCGCGGTGAAGGCGCAGCTCCTCCTCGACACCCGGGGGGCCACTCCGGCTGGGGCCGCCCATCGCCTCTGACCTGCCCCGGGGCGGGGCCGCCGGGATTCCGGTGGGCGGTGTCGGCACGGGCTGCTAGCCTGCGGCGTCACTTCTCGCACATTCGTGCGTACCGCTTCCCAGGGGGGAACCCGTATGAGCCAGCCCGTGCAGCCGCCGAACCCACCGCAGCAGCCCTACGGCGGCGGTCAGCCGACCGACGGCAACCCGTACGCGGCGCAGCAGCCCCCGGCCCCCACGGGCAACCCGTACGCCGGCCAGCAGCCCTCCGCGCCGACCGGCAACCCGTTCGCGGGCGGACAGCAGCAGCCCGGCCAGTTCGGCGGCGGCGCACCGTTCGCTCCCGCCGCGCCGGCCCGAGGCGGCTCCGGCCTCGGCCTCGGCGTACTGGCCGCCTTCGTCGCGGCCCTCGTGGGTGCCGGCGTCTACGGCGGGATCATCGGCGCCACCGAGCACCAGATCGGTTACGCGGCGGTCGGTGTCGGCTTCCTCGTAGGGTTCGCCGGGGGCAAGGTCGGTGGCCGCAACCCCGCGCTGCCGGTCATCGGTGCGATCCTCGCCCTGATCGGCGTGTACGGCGGTCAGCTGCTCGGCGAGGCGATCATCGCCACCAAGTCCGCCCCGGTCACGGTCACAGAGATATTCTTCGAGCACTTCAGCTTGCTGAACGAGGCGTGGAAGGCCGACACCAACGCGATCAGCATCCTCTTCTTCGCGATCGCCGCGGCGGCCGCCTTCTCGTCCGCCAAGAAGGCCGCCCACTGAGACCGCTCACCAGGGCCGCCGACTGAGCCACGCACGGAGGAGGGCCCGGACCGCATCTGCGGTCCGGGCCCTCCTCCGTGCGGCGTCGGTCAGCGGCGGTGCTGCGAGTCCGCCACCGTCACCTCGACGCGCTGGAACTCCTTGAGGTCGCTGTAGCCCGTGGTGGCCATCGCCCGGCGCAGGGCGCCGAAGATGTTCATCGAGCCGTCGGGGGTGTGCGAGGGGCCGGTCAGGACCTCCTCGGTCGTCCCGACGGAGCCCAGGTCGACCAGCTTGCCGCGCGGCACGTCCTCGTGGACCGCCTCCATGCCCCAGTGCCGGCCGCGGCCGGGCGCGTCCGTGGCGCGGGCCAGCGGGGAACCCATCATCACGGCGTCCGCGCCGCAGGCGATGGCCTTCGGCAGGTCGCCGGACCAGCCGACGCCACCGTCCGCGATGACGTGGACGTACCGGCCGCCGGACTCGTCCATGTAGTCGCGGCGGGCACCGGCCACGTCGGCGACCGCGGTCGCCATCGGGACCTGGATGCCGAAGACGTTGCGCGTGGTGTGCGCGGCGCCGCCGCCGAAGCCGACGAGGACACCGGCCGCGCCGGTCCGCATCAGGTGCAGGGCGGCGGTGTACGTGGCGCAGCCGCCCACGATGACCGGGACGTCCAGCTCGTAGATGAACTGCTTCAGGTTGAGCGGCTCGGCCGCGCCGGAGACGTGCTCGGCGGAGACCGTCGTACCGCGGATGACGAAGATGTCGACGCCCGCGTCGACGACCGCCTTGGAGAACTGCGCGGTGCGCTGCGGCGACAGCGCGGCGGCGGTGACGACACCGGAGTCGCGCACCTCCTTGATGCGCTGCCCGATCAGCTCCTCCTGGATGGGGGCGGAGTAGATCTCCTGGAGCCGCGGGGTGGCGGCCTCGACGGGCATCTCGGCGATCTCGTCGAGGAGCGCCTGCGGGTCGGCGTGCCGGGTCCACAGCCCTTCGAGGTTCAGGACCCCGAGGCCGCCCAGTTCACCGATGCGGATGGCGGTCTGCGGGGAGACCACCGAGTCCATCGGCGCGGCCAGGAAGGGCAGCTCGAAACGGTAGGCGTCGATCTGCCAGGCGATCGAGACCTCCTTCGGGTCACGGGTACGGCGGCTCGGTACGACAGCGATGTCGTCGAACGCGTATGCCCTGCGGCCGCGCTTGCCGCGCCCGATCTCGATCTCAGTCACGATGGTGTGGCCTTTCCCTCTACGTCTGCGCTGACCAGTATCCCCGACGCACGCGTGAGGGGCGGTCCCGGGAAGCCGGTCCGCCCCTCACCTGCGCTGGTGTCTTACTTCCTGCTGTAGTTCGGTGCTTCGACCGTCATCTGGATGTCGTGCGGGTGGCTCTCCTTGAGACCCGCCGAGGTGATGCGGACGAAGCGGCCCTTGCTCTCCATCTCGTCGACGGTCGCGGCGCCGACGTAGCCCATGGTCTGGCGGAGGCCGCCGACCAGCTGGTGGAGGACGTTGGCCAGCGGGCCACGGTAGGGCACCTGTCCCTCGATGCCCTCGGGGACGAGCTTGTCGTCCGAGGACACCTCTGCCTGGAAGTAGCGGTCCTTGGAGTACGACCGGCCCTGTCCGCGGGACTGCATGGCACCCAGCGAACCCATGCCGCGGTACGACTTGAACTGCTTGCCGTTGATGAACATCAGCTCGCCCGGGGACTCCTCGCAGCCCGCGAGGAGACTGCCCAGCATCACGCTGTCCGCGCCGGCGGACAGCGCCTTGCCGATGTCGCCGGAGTACTGGAGGCCGCCGTCGCCGATCACGGGGACACCCGCGGCGCGTGCGGCGAGCGCGGCCTCGTAGATCGCGGTGACCTGCGGGACGCCGATGCCGGCGACCACGCGGGTGGTACAGATCGAACCGGGTCCGACGCCGACCTTCACCCCGTCGACGCCCGCGTCGATCAGCGCCTGGGCGCCGTCGCGGGTGGCGACGTTGCCGCCGATGACGTCGATGCCGACGCTCGACTTGATCTTCGCCATCCAGTCGAGGGCGTTGCTGTTGTGTCCGTGCGAGGTGTCGACGATCAGGAAGTCGACCCCGGCGGAGGCGAGCGCCTGCGCCCGGTCCAGCGCCTCGGGGCTGGCGCCCACGGCGGCGCCGACCAGCAGACGGCCTTCCGCGTCCTTGGCGGCGTTCGGGTACTGCTCGGCCTTCTTGAAGTCCTTGACCGTGATGAGGCCCTTGAGGATGCCGGCGTCGTCGACCAGGGGCAGCTTCTCGATCTTGTGGCGGCGCAGCAGCTCCATGGCCTCCACACCCGAGATCCCGACACGGCCGGTGACCAGCGGCATCGGCGTCATGACCTCGCGCACCTGGCGCGACCGGTCCGACTCGAAGGCCATGTCGCGGTTGGTCACGATGCCGAGGAGCTTGCCCGCGGGGTCGGTGACCGGCACTCCGCTGATGCGGAACTTCGCACAGAGCGCGTCCGCCTCGCCGAGCGTGGCGTCGGGGTGCACGGTGATCGGGTCGGTGACCATCCCCGACTCGGACCGCTTGACCAGGTCGACCTGGTTCACCTGGTCCTCGATCGAGAGGTTGCGGTGCAGCACGCCGACGCCGCCCTGGCGGGCCATGGCGATGGCCATCCGCGACTCGGTCACCTTGTCCATGGCGGCCGACAGCAGGGGGATGTTCACCCGCACGTTGCGCGAGATGAGGGACGAGGTGTCGACCGCGTTGGGCAGGACCTCGGACGCGCCCGGCAGCAGCAGCACGTCGTCGTATGTCAGCCCGAGTGTCGCGAACTTCTCAGGCACTCCGTCGACGTTTGCAGTCATGACACCTTCCCCAAATGGTCTTGATCGGTGCGGATGTCCATGCTAACGGGCTCCACGGGTGTCTCATTCCACGATCAAGATCACCTGGCGGTTCTGTGGCTTCCTCCACACCGGGCGCCCCTCCGGAACCGGTCCCTACTGGCCCGCGAGGGCCCGCAGTCTGCTCAGCGCGCGGTGCTGGGCGACACGGACCGCACCAGGTGACATGCCGAGCATCTGCCCGGTCTCCTCCGCGGTCAGGCCGACCGCGACCCGGAGCACGAGCAGCTCGCGCTGGTTGTCCGGAAGGTTGGCGAGCAGCTTCTTCGCCCAGGCCGCGTCGCTGCTGAGCAGCGCCCGCTCCTCGGGACCGAGGGAGTCGTCGGGCCGTTCCGGCATCTCGTCGGAGGGCACGGCCGTCGATCCGGGGTGCCGCATCGCGGCGCGCTGGAGGTCGGCGACCTTGTGGCCGGCGATGGCGAAGACGAAGGCCTCGAAGGGCCTGCCGGTGTCCTTGTACCGCGGCAGCGCCATCAGCACCGCGACGCAGACCTCCTGCGCGAGGTCCTCCACGAAGTGACGGGCATCACCGGGCAGGCGGTTCAGCCGGGACCTGCAGTACCGCAGGGCGAGGGGGTGCACGTGGGCGAGCAGGTCATGGGTGGCCTGCGCGTCACCGTCCACGGCGCGGTGCACCAGAGCACCGATCACCGTCGTCCCGTCCTCACGCATCGGACCATGGTGCCCCGGCCCCGTCCGATCCGAGGCATCGCGTCCCGAGTTGTGCACCGAAGCGTTATCAGCCTGGTGCGCCGATCCGCCGCCGACGGGTGCGCCGCCGCGGCCGACGGAATCGTCGCCGCGGCCCGTCGCCGTGTCGGGACGGCCGGCAGGTGCTTCGGGTCGTGCGTCCTGTGCGCCGCGAGCGAGTGCTCCAGCGTTCTGAGCGGGTGCGCCGGATGTCATGTCCTGCGCCCTCCCCTTCCGCTCGACCGAATGTTCCCCGAGGAACTCCACAACCCCAAGGATGCGGCATCGGCCGGGAAGCGTCACATAGCGCTGGTGGGGAGGGCCCGGCCGCAGGTCCACCGCCCACCGCCACCCCGTCCGCCGGCGTGCGGACGGGATCGCACGGCTACGGGCCGCGCCGCGGCATCAGCGGACCAGGCCCCAGCGGAATCCGAGCGCGACGGCGTGCGCGCGGTCCGAGGCCCCGAGCTTCTTGAACAGACGCCTCGCGTGCGTCTTCACCGTGTCCTCGGAGAGGAAGAGCTCACGCCCGATCTCCGCGTTGGAGCGGCCGTGGCTCATGCCTTCGAGCACCTGGATCTCCCGCGCGGTGAGCGTCGGCGCCGCCCCCATCTCGGCGGACCGGAGCCGACGGGGGGCGAGCCGCCACGTCGGGTCCGCGAGCGCCTGGGTCACGGTCGCCCGCAGCTCGGCGCGCGAGGCGTCCTTGTGCAGATAGCCGCGGGCTCCGGCGGCCACCGCGAGAGCGACACCGTCCAGATCCTCGGCGACGGTCAGCATGATGATCCGGGCGCCGGGGTCCGCCGAGAGCAGCCGCCTGACCGTCTCCACACCCCCCAGACCGGGCATGCGTACGTCCATCAGAATCAGATCCGAACGGTCGGCCCCCCAGCGGCGGAGGACTTCCTCGCCGTTGGCCGCCGTCGTCACGCGCTCGACGCCGGGAACGGTCGCAACCGCGCGGCGGAGCGCTTCTCGGGCAAGCGGGGAGTCGTCGCAGACGAGGACGGATGTCATGACCGTCCTCCGCAGCTGATGCGCGTCACCTTGAGCCTCCAGGCTGATACAAGTCGTCACCTGTGCGGTTGACCCCCTCGGACATCTGCCCGAGCTCGTTCTCCGTCAACCGCCTCCCCCTCATCAACGACGGTCACTCGAAAGAGTTACGGGCCAAAGCATCCGGTTCGGCACTCTAAGTGAGGGGGTGCGCACGGAGAAGAGCGACACGGAATCCTTCACCCCTCAACCAGCCCCTCACTCTGCGACCTGCCCCATTTAGCGGGATTTCTTACCTTTTGCTGGCGTCTGCGGCTAGATTCGTAATCAGTCATATTTACATCTACTAACACCGTAGATGTACGGTCGGGACTCCGGCACCGACGACGGACGAGCTCCGACGGTCGGGGACGCCGTTTCCGAACCAGCAAGGTTTCGAGGGGACACGCAATGGCAGATTTCTCCCGCCTTCCCGGACCCAACGCGGACCTGTGGGACTGGCAGCTGCTGGCCGCCTGCCGCGGGGTCGACAGTTCGCTGTTCTTCCACCCCGAAGGAGAACGGGGAGCAGCCCGGAGCGCCCGTGAGACCTCGGCGAAGGAGGTCTGCATGCGCTGCCCGGTACGCGCCGAGTGCGCGGCGCACGCGCTCGCCGTCCGGGAGCCCTACGGCGTGTGGGGCGGCCTGACCGAGGACGAACGCGAGGAGCTCATGGGCCGGGCGCGCAACCGCCTGATCTCCGCCCACACGGGGCCCGCCCCGGAGGCCGGCCACACCTGACGGTCCGCACGACCCGCCGAACGCAGAAACGTTTTTTCACGCCGGATGCGCCCCGCGGACCCCACACCCCGGTCACCGCGGGGGCCGTACGGTTCGACGTGCGGCCCGCTCGTCGTGGGGGCGAATCCCGAGCAGCCGGAATCACCGTACGGCCGGTTCACCGTACGGCCGGTTCACCGTACGGCCGGTTCACCGTACGGCCGGTTCACCGTACGGCCGGTTCAGCGCGCGGCAGCCAGGGTCAACTGGTCCAGCGTCGCCGCCACTGCCGGCACCCGCGCCAGATCGGGCAGGGTGAGGGCGACGATCTCCCGCTCCACGGCCGGCTCCACCGTCACCGTGCGTGCCCCCTTGGGCCGTACGGACTCGAGGGCGAGCTCGGGCAGGACGGCGACGCCGAGCCCCGCCCCGACGAGCCCGATCACCGCGGGGTAGTCGTCCGTGGCGAAGTCGATCCTCGGGGTGAAACCGGACGCCTCGCAGACCTCCACCAGCTGCCGCCTGCAGCGGGGGCAGCCGGCGATCCACGGCTCGTCGGCCAGGTCCCCGATGCCCACCGCGTCCGAGCCCGCCAGCCGGTGCCCCTCGGGGACCAGGCCGATCAGCCGGTCCCGCAGCAGCGGACGCACGACCAGGTCGTCCCACTCGCCGCCGGTGGTCCCGTAGCGGAACGCCAGTGCGATGTCGCAGTCGCCGTCGCGCAGCATCTCCACCGAGCGCGGCGGCTCCGCCTCGACGAGCGAGACCCGGGTTCCGGGGTGCGCGGCGCGCAGGGCGGCCAGGGCGCCGGGCACCAGGCTGGAGCTCCCGCTCGGGAAGGACACGAGCCGGACCCGGCCGGCCCGCAGACCCGCGATCGCGGCGACCTCCTCCTCCGCGGCGGTGAGCCCCGCGAGGATGCCGGACGCGTGCCGGACCAGCGCCTCACCCGCCTGGGTGAGGCGCATCTCGCGCCCCGTACGGATCAGCAGCGGAGTGCCCGCGGAGCCCTCCAGGGCCTTCATCTGCTGACTGACGGCAGGCTGGGTGCAGCCCAGCTCGCGCGCGGCGGCGGAGAACGAACCGGTGGTGGCCACGGCGCGCAGGACACGGAGATGACGGGCTTCGATCACCCGTCAACCATAAGCGACTCTTGCAGAATGGGTCGATTAATCATGAGCGCCTTTGAGTGCCCCGCTATTAGCCTGTCCGGTTATGAAGGTGCTCACCGTGAACCTCGGCCGCCCCACGCCCTCCCCCCACTCCGACGGGGCCGACGGGCTCACCGGGATCGGCAAGCGTCCGTCGGACGGCCCCGTGCGGGTCGCCGACCCCGGCCCCAAGGGCAGCGGCGGCAGCGGTCTGACCGGTGACGCGGTGTGCGATCTCCGGCACCACGGTGGATCGGACCAGGCGGTGTACGCGTACGCCCGTGAGGAGCTCGACGCGTGGGAGAAGGAGCTCGGCCGGCCCCTGCCCAACGGCTCGTTCGGCGAGAACCTCACCACGCTCGGCCTCACCGTGAGCCACGCGCGGATCGGTGAGCGCTGGCGGATCGGCGACGAGCTGCTCCTGGAGGTGACGTCGGGGCGTATCCCGTGCCGTACGTTCGCGGGCCACCTGGGCGAGCGCGGCTGGGTGAAGCGGTTCACGCGCGAGGGGGCGACCGGTGCGTATCTCCGCGTGATCGAACCGGGGACGATCCGCTCCGGCGATCCGGTCGAGGTGGTGCACGTGCCCGACCACGGGATCACCGCGGCCATCGAGTTCCGGGCGACGACCACGGAGCGGGAGCTGCTCCCGCGCCTGCTCGACGCCGGCGACGCCCTGCACACCGAGACACTGCGCGCCGCGCGGACGTACGTGGCGCAGCGAGGCTCCGGCTCCTAGCCGCTCCGGGGCATGACCGGCCGGAGCCGGACGGGGGCCCCGTCGGACTCCGGGCGTCGCCGGGGGGCAGCCCAAGGTGAGGGTGCCGTCGACCTACTGCGGATGCCGGGGCGGGACTGCGGCGTGCGCCCGGGCCGCGCGGGGGCGATGCGCGCCCCGGGCCGGACGCCCTCCGCACAGCGTCGCGGCGAACAGCCGGAGCTGCCCGGCGGTACGGGCGACCTCGCCCCGCAGCCGCCACACGGCGAGGCCGGTTCGCCTGCGCGATGGGCGTGGTCACCTCGGGGTCCTCCCCCACTGCTGTCGGTGAGGATGCGTCAGGCGGTCGCGGCGGGAACGCCCGCGATGAGCGCGGTCAGTTCGGCGAGTTCGCCCTCGGTGAGGTCGGTCAACGGAGGGCGGACCGGTCCGGCGCCGTGGCCGGTGGCGGTCATGCCGGCCTTGACGATGCTGACCGCGTATCCGCCCTGCCGGTCGCGGATCTCCGTGTACGGCAGCACGAACTCGTCGAGCAGCTTGATGACGGTGTCGTGGCGGCGTCCGCGGACGGCGCCGTAGAACTCCAGGGCGAAGTCGGGGAGGAAGTTGAAGATCGCCGAGGAGTAGGTGGTGACGCCGAGTTCGAGGTACGGGAGGGCGAACATCTCGGCGGTGGGCAGACCGCCGACGTAGGTGAGGCGCTCCCCGAGCCGGGCGTAGATCCGGGTCATGGCGTCGATGTCGCCGATGCCGTCCTTGTAACCGATGAGGTTGGGGCAGGAGTCGGCGAGGCGGGCCAGGGTGTCCGCGCTGTACGTGGCGTTGGCCCGGCCGTAGACGATGACGCCGAGGCGGGTCGAGCGGCAGACGGCCTCGACGTGCCGGGCGAGCCCCTCCTGTCCGGCTTCGGTGAGGTAGGGCGGGAACAGCAGGATGCCGTCGGCGCCCGCGCGTTCGGCGGCCCGGGCGTACTCGACCGCGGTGCGGGTCCCGTAGCCGGCGGGGGCGAGGATCGGGGTGTCGTCGGGGGCAGCCTGCACGGCCGCGGTGACGACCTGCTCGGTCTCGGACGCGGTCAGGGAGAAGAACTCCCCCGTGCCGCCCGCGGCGAAGAGGCCGCCGACCTCGTAGGCCGCCAGGCGCTCGATGTTGGCGCGGTAGGCGTCGGCGTCGAAGGAGAGGTCGTCGGCGGTGAAGTGGGTGACCGGGAAGGAGAGCAGACCCGAGCCGATACGCCGGCCGAGCTCGGAAGGGGTGAACGACGTCATGGCGGGTTGCTCCTGTGGAGGTGGGTGGGCGGGACGGGGCGGCCCTCGGACCGCTGTCGCCCGCGAGGTCAGGCGGACGGGGCGTGGGCGTCGGCGGTGTCACTCCGCGCCGTGCCGCTCTCCACGCTACGAGCGACAGGTCATGCCGGTCCAACACTGTTTTCGCATTGACTCATACCCGTTGAGCATCATGAGCCCCGGAACATACGGCTGGTGCGGACCCCGCGCTGTCCGTCAGCGGGGCCCGCACCAGGTGGGGGGCCGCCGGAGCGTGGTCGCGTACCGGCGGGAGGGCGGCGTGGGCCGCGGGTTCAGGGGCGCTTGCCGACCTCGTGGGTGGCGGTCGTCCAGGCGCGCGTCTGCTCACTGAGCGTGATGCCGAGTCCGGGGCGGGAGGAGACGTGCATGCGGCCGTCGCTGATGGCGAGGCGCTCGTCGAAGAGCGGCTCCAGCCAGTCGAAGTGCTCCACCCACGGCTCGATCGGGTAGGCGGCGGCCAGGTGGAGGTGGATCTCCATGGCGAAGTGGGGGGCGAGCTGGAGGTTGTTGTGCTCGGCCAGTGCGGCGAGCTTGAGGAACTGGGTGATGCCGCCGATGCGCGGGGCGTCCGGCTGGATGACGTCGCAGGCGTTGTGCCGTATGAGCTCGTGGTGCTCGGCGACGCTGGCCAGCATCTCGCCCGTGGCGATCGGGGTGTCCAGGGCGGCGGCGAGCGCGGCGTGGCCCTGGGCGTCGTAGGCGTCGAGCGGCTCCTCGATCCAGACGAGGCCGAAGCCCTCCAGGGCGCGGCCCATGCGCTGGGCGGTGGGCCGGTCCCACTGCTGGTTGGCGTCGACCATGAGCGGGACGTCGTCGCCGAGGTGCTCACGCACGGCCGTCAGGCGGGCCAGGTCCTGCTTGCCGTCCGGGTGGCCGACCTTGATCTTGATGCCGCCGATGCCGTGCGACAGGGACGCGGTCGCGTTGTCCAGGACCTGCTCGACGGGGTTGTGGAGGAAGCCGCCGGAGGTGTTGTAGCAGCGCACCGAATCGCGGTGCGCACCCAGCAGTTTGGCCAGCGGCAGCCCGGCCCGCTTGGCCTTCAGGTCCCACAGCGCGATGTCGATGGCGGCGATGGCCTGCGTGGCGACACCGCTGCGGCCGACCGAGGCACCCGCCCACACCAGCTTGGTCCAGAGCCTGCCGATGTCACTGGGGTCCTCGCCGATCAGGTTGTCGGCGATCTCCCTGGCGTGGGCGTACTGGGCGGGGCCGCCCGCGCGCTTCGAGTAGCTGAACCCGACGCCCTGATGACCCTGGGCGGTCTCGATCTCCACGAACAGGAAGGCCACTTCGGTCATCGGCTTCTGGCGTCCGGTCAGCACTTTGGCGTCGCTGATCGGCGTGTGCAGCGGCAGCGTGACGGCGGAGAGCCTGACCCAGGTGATGGCGTCGAGCGTCGCCTCGCCCTGACGGAGCGCGGCGGAGGCGGCTGTGTGAATCGTGGTCACCACTACATGTCCCTGCTGTGTGAGGCGGATGCGGGGGTACAGCCCGGCGCCCCCGGGGGTGGACCGGGACATCCTCGCGGGTTCCACCGGGCCGGACATGACGGGAGGGGGCAGCGGAGGCCGCTGATCGTCGACGGCACGGCACCGACCCGGACCAAGGGGTTCCGGGAACGTACCTCAGAGCGGAATCAAAGATTCCGCCGAGGAGTGTCGGTCACTGGTGACGCTAAGGTCAGCGATCGATCCATGTCCAACATAGTTTTTGGATGATTCGATACCCGGAGGGCATCGTTGTTCACGCTCGCACAACTGGTGAGTTTCGTCGCCGTCGCCGAGGAACTGCACTTCACCCGGGCCGCCGCGCGCCTCCGCATGACCCAGCCCCCGCTGAGCCGCCAGATCCAGCTGCTCGAACACGAACTGGGCGTCCAGCTCCTGGACCGCACGAACCGCACCGTCCGTCTCACCCCGGCCGGCCGCGCCTTCCTCAACGAGGCGCGCACGATCCTGCGCCAGTCGGAGGAGGCCACCCTCGCCGCGAAGCAGGTCTCCGCGGGCCGGGCCGGCGCCATCGCCGTCGGCTTCACGGCCGCCGCCGCCTACTCCGCGCTCGGGCCGCTCCTGGCCGTCGCACGCTCCGTCATGGCCGGCACCGAGATCGTGCTGCGCGAGAAGGTCACCCGTGACCAGCTCGAGGCGATCACCGAGGGCTCCCTCGACCTGGGGATGATCCGCCCCTCCAGCACCGGCCCCGACCTGGAGACCCGCCCTGCCATACGGGAGGGCCTCGTCGCGGCCGTGCCGCGCGATCACCCGCTCGCCACGGGGGACGGACCGCTGCCGATGCGCGCGTTCGACGGTCAGGACGTGCTGATGTACTCGCCGGTGGAGGCCCGTTACTTCCACGAGCTGCTCGTCAGCATCTTCCGCGCCGCGCAGATCGCGCCCCGCTTCACCCAGTACCTCAGCCAGGTCCACAGCCTCCTGGCCATGGTCAACGCGGGGTGGGGCGTCGCCTTCGTGCCTGAGGCCGCCGCGCAGATGCGCTTCTCCGGCATCGCCTTCCGGTCGCTGGAGCTCGCCGACCCCACGCCGGTCGAGCTGCACCTCGTCTGGCGGCGCGTCAACGACAACCCGGCGCTGCACGCCCTGCTCCGGCACCTGTGACGGAGCGCGACTCCTGTTCGCTCCGCAGTGATCCGTACAGGAAAGGTATCGCAGCCTACGAAAATCACAATGGACGGGAATGGGAAGCGACCCTACGGTCATCTCCAGCCACTGGCGCTGTGGCTAGGACCACACGCGGCGACGCCGCCGCCACTCCCAGGTCTGGGAGATCGCCCGCATGACAGCTCCCGCCCGGCAGGACGCGCCGGCGACAGCAGCCGCTCCCCCGGGGCAGGCCGCCTCAGGTACGTCGTCCTGGCCATGCTCTTCGTCGTCACCACGGTCAACTACGCCGACAGATCGACGCTGTCGATCGCCGGTGACTCCATGCAGAAGGACCTGCACATCAGCTCCTCGGAGCTGGGTCTGCTCTTCTCCGCCTTCTCGTGGTCGTACCTGATCGCCCAGACCCCCGGCGGATGGCTGCTCGACCGCTTCGGCTCCAAGAAGGTCCACGGGATCGCCCTCTTCCTGTGGTCGCTGTTCACCATGGCGCAGGGGGGCCGTCGGCTTCTTCGCCGGTGCCGCGATCGTGCTGATGTTCGTCCTGCGCTTCGTGGTCGGCTTCGCCGAGGCACCCTCCTTCCCCGGCAACTCCCGCATCGTCGCGGCCTGGTTCCCACCGGTGAACGCGGCTTCGCCTCCGCGCTCTTCAACTCCGCGCAGTACTTCGCCACCGTCGCGTTCGCCCCGCTCATGGGCCGGCTCGTCACGGCCATGGGGTGGGAGCACGTCTTCACCGTGGTCGCCGGGGTGGGCGTCGTCCTGGCGCTGATCTGTACGAACGGCATCGTCACCCCCTGCTCGTCGGCTACATCATCGACACCACGGGCTCCTTCGACCTGGCCCTCGGCTTCATCAGCGCGTGCGCCGCCCTGGCGGTCGTCAGCTACGCCTTCGTCGTCAAGGACATCAAGCGCCTGCACCTCGGCGAGGAGGACGAGGAGGACGAGGAGGACACCCTCGCCGCCAGGACCGCGTCCGTCCGACGCGACGACCGACCGTGCCGGACCGCCGGCCGCCCGGCACACGCGGCGGCCGGCTCCGTCGCACCGACCCGGAACTCACCGGAGGCCCATGAACCCCCCGGCTGCCGACGAGCAGTCCCTCCGCGACCTGATCAACTCCGCTCCGCCGCAGCACCTGCGCACCGCCCTGCCTGACGTCCTCGCCGAGACCACCGCCGCACGGAGGCGGGATCACCGGCCGCCCCCTCGTCAGGGTTGTGCGCGAGCGCCGTCGCCGACGCGGAGTTCGACGCCCGCCGTCGGACGGCGCACGACATCGGCCGGGCCGTCCGGACGGCCCTCCGTCAGGACGGCCGTCCCTGAGGGAGAAGCCGGGTCGGCCGCCCGCCCACGCGGGCACTAACGTGCCGCTTATGACGACTGCACTGATTACGGGCGCGACGGCGGGGATCGGGGCCGCCTTCGCACGGCGGCTCGCGGGTGACGGGCACAATCTGGTGCTGGTGGCCCGCGACACGGAGCGGCTGCGGGCCCAGGCCACGGAGCTGCACGACGGGCACGGCATCGAGGCCGAGGTGCTGACGGCCGACCTGTCCACGGACGCCGGGATCGAGGCGGTCGAAGCACGGCTGGCGAACCGCGTGAGCCCCGTCGACCTGCTGGTGAACAACGCCGGCTTCGGCAACAAGGGGCGTTACCTGGACGTCTCGATGGCCGATGAGCTGACGATGCTGAAGGTCCACTGCGAGGCGGTGCTCCGGCTCACCTCGGCGGCGGCGGGCCCGATGCGGGAGCGCGGTCGCGGCGGGGTGGTGAACGTGGCGTCCGTCGCCGCCTTCCTGCCGCGGGGGACGTACGGGGCGTCGAAGGCGTGGGTCGTCCAGTTCACCCAGGGCGCCGCGAAGGACCTGGCGGGTTCGGGGGTGCGGCTGATGGCCCTGTGCCCGGGCTTCGTGCGCACCGAGTTCCACCAGCGGGCCGGGATGGGGACGGGCAACATCCCGGACTGGATGTGGCTCGACGCCGACAAACTGGTGGCCGCGGCCCTGGCGGACCTGGCCCGGGGCAGGTCGGTGTCGATCCCGGACCCGCGCTACAAGGCGATGATGGGCCTGGTGAAGCTGACGCCGCGCGGCCTGCTCGGTGGAGTGACCTCCCGCGCGGGCCGGACGTACGGCCCGAAGTAGCCCCGCGCACGCACCGAGGCCCGGTGCCCCCGCGACGGGGGTACCGGGCCTCGGCGGCGTACGGAGCCGTACTAGTGGGAGTGGCCGTGACCGTGGCCGTGACCGGCGTCGGCCTCTTCCTCGGCCGGCTTCTCGACGACCAGGGTCTCGGTCGTGAGCAGCAGCGACGCGATGGACGCGGCGTTCTCCAGGGCGGAGCGGGTGACCTTGACCGGGTCGATGACGCCGGCCTTCACCAGGTCGCCGTACTCGCCGGTCGCGGCGTTGAAGCCCTGGCCCTTGTCGAGCTCGGCGACCTTCGCGGTGATGACGTAGCCCTCGAGGCCCGCGTTCTCCGCGATCCAGCGGAGCGGCTCGACGGCGGCGCGGCGCACGACCGCGACACCCGTGGCCTCGTCGCCGGTCTTGCCGAGGTTGCCCTCGAGGACCTTGACGGCGTGGACGATGGCGGAGCCACCACCGGAGACGATGCCCTCCTCGACCGCGGCGCGGGTCGCGGAGATGGCGTCCTCGAGACGGTGCTTCTTCTCCTTGAGCTCCACCTCGGTGGCGGCACCGACGCGGATCACGCAGACGCCGCCGGCCAGCTTCGCGAGGCGCTCCTGGAGCTTCTCGCGGTCCCAGTCGGAGTCCGTGGACTCGATCTCGGCCTTGATCTGGTTGACGCGGCCCTTGACGTCGGCGGAGTCGCCGCCGCCGTCGACGATGGTCGTGTCGTCCTTGGAGACCGTGACACGGCGGGCCGTGCCGAGCACGTCCAGACCGGCCTGGTCGAGCTTGAGGCCGACCTCCTCGGCGATGACGGTGGCACCGGTGAGGGTGGCGATGTCGCCGAGCATGGCCTTGCGGCGGTCACCGAAGCCGGGGGCCTTCACCGCGACGGCGTTGAAGGTGCCACGGATCTTGTTGACGACGAGGGTGGAGAGCGCCTCGCCCTCGACGTCCTCGGCGATGATCAGGAGGGGCTTGGAGGCGCCGGCCTGGATGACCTTCTCCAGCAGCGGGAGCAGTTCCTGGATCGAGCCGATCTTGCCCTGGTGGATCAGGATGTACGGGTCGTCGAGGACGGCCTCCATACGCTCCTGGTCGGTCACCATGTACGGGGACAGGTAGCCCTTGTCGAAGGCCATGCCCTCGGTGAACTCGAGGTCCAGACCGAAGGTGTTGGACTCCTCGACGGTGATGACACCGTCCTTGCCGACCTTGTCCATCGCGTCCGCGATGAGCTCGCCGACCTGCGGGTCCTGCGCGGAGAGCGCGGCCACGGCGGCGATGTCGGCCTTGTCCTCGATCGGGCGGGCGGTCGCGAGGAGCTCCTCGGACACGGCCTTCACCGCGGCGTCGATGCCCTTCTTCAGGGCTGCCGGGGACGCGCCCGCGGCGACGTTGCGCAGGCCTTCGCGGACGAGGGCCTGGGCGAGCACGGTGGCGGTGGTGGTGCCGTCACCAGCTACGTCGTTGGTCTTGGTCGCCACCTCCTTCACCAGCTGGGCACCGAGGTTCTCGTACGGGTCGTCGAGCTCGACCTCGCGCGCGATGGTGACGCCGTCGTTGGTGATGGTGGGGGCGCCGAACTTCTTGTCGATGACGACGTTGCGGCCCTTCGGACCGATCGTCACCTTCACCGTGTCGGCAAGCTTGTTGACGCCGCGCTCAAGGGCGCGACGGGCGTCCTCGTCGAACTTCAGAATCTTCGCCATGGGCTGTTTTCTTCCCTCTCAAAACGAACTGCGCCCCTCGCCGCCCGGCTAGGTATTTCGCAGGCGGCCAGGGGCGCAGAACAGAAGCAAACGTGGGTGAATTACTTCTCGACGATCGCGAGGACGTCGCGCGCCGAGAGGACGAGGTACTCCTCGCCGTTGTACTTCACCTCGGTGCCGCCGTACTTGCTGTACAGAACGACATCGCCGGTCTTGACGTCGAGCGGAAGGCGCTCGCCGTTCTCGAAGCGGCCCGGGCCCACGGCCAGGACGACGCCCTCCTGGGGCTTCTCCTTGGCGGTGTCCGGAATGACCAGGCCGGAAGCCGTGGTCTGCTCGGCGTCGAGCGGCTGGACCACAATGCGGTCCTCGAGCGGCTTGATCGCAACCTTGGAGCTGGTGGTCGACACGATCCGGTCTCCCCCTTCGGAGATCTCACGGGGTTTAACAGTCTGTGGGGTGGCGACCAGGTCGATCCGTCGTCGCGGGTGCCGGACCTGCCCTGTCGCACGGTGGTGCTGGCACTCTCCCTCGGGGAGTGCCAGCACTGAGACTATGACCGCGATTAGCACTCGGTCAAGCGGAGTGCCAATTCACCACCCTCGCGTGGCGTCGCGGGAGCGGCCCGCGCCCGGGACGACGGGGGAGACCACCGCGTCGTCCCGGCGGCGGACGGCCGGGTGCGCCCGCCGCCTCCCGGTCAGACGTAGTCCTCCAGCCTGGCCACCGCGTACCCCTTGTCCGTGACCGTCTTCATGACGCGCCGGACCATGTCGGCCATGGAGCCCTCCCAGTCCTCCTCACCCCGGAAGTGGGTGAGGATGATGTCGCCGGGGTGCAGGTCCCTGTCCCACTCGCGCCACTCCATGTGGTCGGGGAACGCCTCGGCCGCCCACAGGGGCACGGCCGTGATGCCGCAGGACTTCGCGACGCGCAGGGTGTCGCCGTTGTAGTTGCCGTACGGCGGCCGGAAGAGGGTGGGCCTCTTCCCGAGGAACCTCTCGATCTTGTCCTGCTCGCCACAGATCTCCCGCCGCTGCTCGGACGCCGAAAGCCCCGGGAGGTAGCGGTGGTTGAGCGTGTGGTTGTTGAGGGTGACCCCCCGGGCCTGCATGTCCTTGAAGTAGCCGTAGTCGTCGCTCACCACGTAGTCGCTGAGGAACGCGCTGTACGGGATCTTCAGCTCCGTCATCATCCGGAGCAGTTCGGGGTCCTTCTCCGCCCCGTCGTCCATCGTCAGGAAGACGATCCGCTCCTTGGTGGGGACCGTGGTGAAGACGGGCGGCAGCGTCTCCCCGCCCTCCACCTCGAACCCCTTGCGGGTGGTGATGCGCGGCTTCACGGCGGGCGGCGCGGGAGCGGCGAGCGGAACCTTCGCCAGGCCCCACTTCTTCGCGACGGCGACACGGGCGGCCAGTTCCCGCTTCAGGCGCTCCGCCCGCGCCCTGGCCCTCGCCTCGGCCGCGGCGGGGCCCGCCTGCGCCGCGGCGGCTCCCGGCCGCCCTGCGGCGGGTCCGTCCCGGCCGGCGGCCCCTTCGTCCGTACCGTCGGCACACCCGGAGGCGGCGGCGCCGATCAGGAGGGCGGCCAGGACCGCGCAGACCGTCCTGTGGCGCTTCATGACAGATTTTTCTTTTTGTCGTACTAGCTGCATGGCGCCGCATCCTGCCACCGGGTCACCGGCGGCCTCCGGCGACACCTCCGGGGGATCCGCCGGGTCCCCCGGCTGGCTCACAATGGACGGGTGAACGCCCTTCCCCCCGCAGACCAGGCCGACCCCGCCGACCCGCTCGCCTCCTTCGCCGCCCTGCGCACCCCCGAGGGCGCGGCGCTCCTGGACGAGCTGCGCGACCACGATCCCGCCCGGGAGCTGGCGACCGCGACCCGGCTGCGCCGCACGCACCCCGCCGCCCTCGTCTCGGCGGCGCTCGGCCAGGCGCGGCTGCGGCAGCGCGCGGTCGCGAAGTTCGGGGCGGCGGACGCGTACCGCATGTTCTTCACCCCGAACGGCGTGGAACAGGCGACCCGCACCTCGGTCGCCTCCTACCGTGCCGGGCGGTTCGCGGAGCTCGGCGTACGGAGCGTGGCCGACCTCTGCTGCGGGATCGGCGGCGACGCGATCGCCCTGGCCCGGGCCGGCATCCGGGTCCTGGCCGTGGACCGGGACCCGCTCACCGCGCGGGTGGCCCGGGCCAACGCCGAGGCGCTCGGCCTCCAGGACCTCGTCGAGGTGCGGTGCGCCGACGTCACCGGGATCGACACCTCCCCGTACGACGCGGTCTTCGTCGACCCGGCCCGGCGCGGCGGACGCGGCCGGATCTTCGACCCCGAGGCCTACTCACCGCCCCTCTCCTGGGCGACGGAGGCCGCGTCGAAGGCCCCCCGCGCGGCGCTGAAGATCGCCCCCGGGGTCCCGCACGAGGCGATCGGACCGCAGGCCGAGGCCGAGTGGATCTCGGACGGCGGCGACGTGAAGGAGGCCGTGCTCTGGTTCGGTGAGGGCTTCACGCCCGGCGCCTACCGGGCCACACTCCTGCCCTCGCGCGCGACGCTCGTCTCCGAGGGCCCGCTCCCCGCCCCGCCGGTCGGCCCCGTCGGCCGGTATCTGTACGAGCCGGACGGCGCCGTCATCCGTGCCCATCTGGTGGCCGACATCGTCGGGCGGTGCGACGGCAGGCTGATCGACGAGACCATCGCGTACGTGACGAGCGACGTGCCGTACGCGTCCGACGCCACGGCCGCGTACGAGATCACCGATCAGCTGCCCTTCAACATGAAGAAGCTCAAGGCACTGCTGAGAGAGCGTCAGGTCGGTGTCCTGACCGTCAAGAAGCGCGGCTCCGCGGTCGAACCGGAGGAGCTGCGCCGGAAGATGAAGCTCCAGGGGCCCCACTCGGCCACCGTCTTCCTGACCCGGGTGGCCGGGGCCCCGACGATGCTGATCGGGCAGCCGGTGAAGCGCCCCTGATCAGCCGCCCGCGGTGGCGGGCTGTTCCGTCCTCGCCCCGACCAGCACCCGCAGCACCCAGCGCCGGTGGGCGAACGCCTTGACGAGGCCGGTCAGTCCGGTCAGCCAGGCGAGGAGACCCAGCCCCATCAGCCAGGCCACCGTGCCGTACGTCTCCTGGCCGGCGCGGGCGGTCGCGGGCACGACGACGCAGCCGAGGAGTCCGGCCGCGCAGAGCGCGAACGACGTCAGCAGCCAGGCGACGTTCGCCTTCGGCATGCGCAGCGGCAGGTCTCCCACGGGGTCACGGTCCAGCGCCCCCCACTCCACGAGGAGCCGGTGGACCCGTACGTCCCGTGCCACACCCACGGCCAGGAACGCGGCACCGGGGATCAGCACGGCCGCGCCGATGGCGAGGCTGATGACCCCGGGGATCGTGTCGAAGGGCCCCTGCGCCTCCTCGAACATGACGAAGGCCGCCCCCGCGAGTGACCAGCCCACCGCCGCGACCCCCGTCCACATCCAGAGGACGCCGAGGCGGCCGGGGCCGACGAACATCCTGACCAGCTCGCCCAGGATCAGTGCCCGGTCCCGCAGGAGCGCCTCGCGGTCGGGCCAGGTGCGTATCTCCACGGGCGGGGGCGAAGGCGGCAGAGGTGAACGGCGCGGCATGGCCCAGACATTACCGAGCACACCCGGTGCACCGGCACCCACGTCCGCCGGTGGTCGGTCAGGTCAGGTCAGGTCAGGTCAGGTCAGGTCAGGTCAGTGGATACGACGTGCGGCCTGACGCGTCGTCGATCTCGTCGTGCGCCTTGGTGAGCAGCTTCATCGCGAGTTCGTTCAGCGCGCGGGCACCGGCGATCTCCTCGCCCACCCGTGGCTGCAGCGTGTCGGAGGGGTGACGGCTGGCGTATCCGTGGGCCCGTACCTCGGTCCCGTCGCTGAGCCGTACGAGGGCCGCCGCACGGGTGCGGTGGGTGTCCTCCTCGAATTCCAGCTCGATATGCCATCCGACGGTGGTCTCCATCATGACGGTCACCTCCCGGATTCCCTGTTCCCAGGGTGCGCCCCTTCCCCTGCCCGCGCACGGCGTGGCCGGGGCTCAGGCGTCCCGGAGAGCCTGGACGTCCAGCTTCCGCATCCCCATCATGGCCTTCATCGCCCGTTCCGCCCGGGCCCGGTCGGGGCCGCTGAGCAGCTCCGGCAGCTCGCGCGGCACGATCTGCCAGGACAGCCCGTACTTGTCCTTCAGCCACCCGCACTGGCTCTCCTCACCGTCCTCGGTGAACTTCGCCCACAGCCGGTCGACCTCCTCCTGGTCCGCGCAGTCCACGCTCAGCGAGACGGCCTCGTCGAAGGTGAACTGCGGGCCGCCGTTGAGGCCCAGGTACTCCTGGCCGGCGAGCACGAAGTCGACGGTCAGCACCGATCCGGCCGACTCGGACCCCTCGGGCCGGCGGGTGACGTTCTCGATGCGGGAGTCACCGCCGAAGACCGAGACGTAGAACTCGGCCGCTTCCTCCGCCTGGTTGTCGAACCACAGACAGGGCCTGATCTTCTGCATGGTCTGCTCCTTCGCTCGGAACGCCGTCGTTCGCGTGCAAGGTAGACCGGTCCCGCCCCGGAAAGTCATCGGAACACGCGTGCCACGGCCCCCGTCAGCCGCCCGCCGGGCGGAGCGACATCAGCCGCCCGCAGGGCCGAGCGACTCGAAGCGCCACCGGTGGACCGGGCGGCTGATCAGGCCGGCCTCCGGCTCCGGCAGCTCCGGCAGCTCGGACATCTCGTCGTATCCCGCGTCCCACCAGGTCAGCACGAGCACCCGGTCCTGGGGGGCGCGCAGCAGCTCGCTGCGCAGCGGCTCCCCGGCCAGTTCGGACACCCTCGCCCGGGCCCACTCCAGCAGCTCCGCGCCACGGCCCTCCGCCGCGCGGGCCTCCCACATCAGGGCGACGGTCATGAGTAGAGGTTGTCCTTGCTGATCTCGTGCACATGGTCGTGGCCGTGGCTGTGGCCGCCCGCACCCGGCACATGGGGTTCCGTGACCGGCAGCGAGGAGTCCGCGGAGAGGTCCAGGTCGGACACCGGGCGGTTGCGCGCCACCATCTCGGCGCCCAGCGCGGCGACCATGGCCCCGTTGTCCGTGCACAGGCCCGGCCGGGGCACCCGCAGCCGGATCCCCGCCTTCTCGCACCGTTCCTGCGCGAGCGCCCGGAGCCGCGAGTTGGCGGCGACCCCGCCGCCGATCATCAGGTGGTCGACGCCCTCGTCCTTGCAGGCGCGGACGGCCTTGCGGGTGAGGACGTCCACGACGGCCTCCTGGAAGGACGCCGCCACGTCCCGTACGGGCACGTCCTCACCGGCCGCGCGCTTCGCCTCGATCCAGCGCGCCACGGACGTCTTCAGACCGGAGAACGAGAAGTCGTACGCGGGATCGCGGGAGCCGCTCAGTCCGCGCGGGAACGCGATCGCCTTCGGGTCGCCCTCCCGTGCCAGCCGGTCGATGACCGGACCGCCGGGGAAGCCGAGGTCCAGGACCCGGGCGATCTTGTCGAAGGCCTCGCCCGCCGCGTCGTCGATGGTCGCGCCCAGCGGCCGCACGTCGTTGGTGATGTCCGGGGCCAGCAGCAGCGAGGAGTGCCCGCCGCTCACCAGCAGGGCCATCGTCGGCTCGGGCAGCGGGCCGTGCTCCAGCTGGTCGACGCAGATGTGGGAGGCCAGGTGGTTCACCCCGTAGAGCGGCTTGTTCAGCGCGTACGCGTACGCCTTGGCCGCCGAGACGCCGACGAGCAGCGCGCCGGCGAGCCCGGGACCGGCGGTGACCGCGATGCCGTCGAGGTCACGGGCGCTGATCCCGGCGTCCTTCAGGGCGCGCTCGATGGTGGGGACCATCGACTCCAGGTGGGCGCGGGAGGCGATCTCCGGGACGACGCCTCCGAAGCGGGCGTGCGTGTCGACGCTGGAGGCGACGGCGTCGGCGAGGAGCGTCGTGCCGCGCACGATGCCGACGCCGGTCTCGTCGCAGGAGGTCTCGATACCGAGTACGAGCGGTTCGTCAGCCATCAGTCTGTCTCTGTTCCTTGTACGGTCAGACGCATGACGAGTGCGTCGATGTTCCCCGGCTGGTAGTACCCCCGGCGGAAGCCGATGGGTTCGAAGCCGAAGCGTTCGTAGAGCTTCTGCGCGCGGGTGTTGTCGACACGGACCTCCAGGAGCACCGCGGTGCACTCGAAGGCGGTGGCGTGCCGGAGCAGGTCGGTCAGGAGTTCGGATCCCAGGCCGCCGCCCCACTGACCGCGGCTGACCGCGATCGTCTGGACGTCGGCGAGGTCACCGGCCGAGGCGAGGCCCGCGTAGCCGACGATCCGGCCGTCCGCGGGGTCCTCGGCCACGACGTAGCGGTGGGTGGCACGCGGCCCGCGGGCGCGGGCCAGCTCGGACCAGAACATGCCCGCCGACCAGGCGTCGTCGGGGAACAGCTGGTGTTCCAGCTCGAGCACCGGCGCGATGTCCCACCAGCGCATCTCGCGGAGCACAGCGGTCGCGGTGGTCACTTGGGGGTGACCACCTTGTAGTTCTTGGGGACCTGGGCGTCCGGCCTGCGCAGGTAGAGCGGCTGCGGCGGCAGCAGCGCCGCGCCGGCGGCCAGCCGCTCGGCGGCCAGGGCGGCGAGGGCTCCGGCGGAGACGTGCTCCGGGCCGCGGGCCTCCGGGAAGGCCTCGGGGTAGAGCAGCGCACCGGCGCCGGCCACGGGGAGTCCGGCGAGCCGGTCGGCGATGTCGGCGGGCCGGTCGACGGCGGGTTCGCCGTCCCGCGTGCGGAAGTCCTCGTACCGCGCCCAGTAGACCTCCTTGCGGCGCGCGTCGGTCGCGACGGCGAACGGGCCTTCGAGGCCCTCCCGTCCGGCGGCGTACGCGAGGGCGTCGAGCGTGCACAGCCCGTGCACGGGCACGGAGAGGGCGGAGCCGAAGGTCGCCGCGGTGACCAGGCCGACGCGCAGCCCGGTGTACGGGCCGGGTCCGACCCCGACGACCAGGCCGGTCACGGCGTCGAGGGTCACCCCGGCCTCGGTGAGGACCCGGTCGACGGCGGGGAGCAGCAGCTCCCCGTGCCTGCGGGCGTCGACCTGACCGGTCTCGGCGACGACGGAGGCGCCGTCGTGGAGGGCGACGGTGACGGCGGGGGTGGCGGTATCCATGGCGAGCAGCAGCACACAAACAGCCTACGGCTCCGCCGACTCGGCCACGGCAGCCCGTACGTCGTCCCGGCCTCCCCTTCCGCTGCTGGTACCGTCGCCGGGTATACGCGTGTACGACGTAAATGCTTGTACGACATGCGACGGACGGCATGTGAAAGGGGACCTCACGGTGGCAAGGGGCAGCTCGGGAATCGTGGCCGGGCTCACCGCCGCGGCGTTGGCCGCGGTCTGTTTCCTCGCCTACCAGGCGTCGGCGAACGCGCCCGACTCGGTCGCCGTCCCGTCGGCGGAGGCTTCGGGGCCGAAGGCCACCCCCTCCAGGAAGCCCGCGGCTCCGAAGGCGCCCCTCGCGATCCCGGAGGACTCCGACACCGGGGCCCGTGTGGTGTACGCGCTGAAGGACCGCCGCGTGTGGATCGTGGACGACAAGGAGAAGGCGCTCCGGACGTTCACCGTGATGCCGAGCTCCGTGAGCCCGCTGCCCGGCGTCTACCGGGTGACCTCGCGCTCCGGCAGCATCAAGGGGTCCGACGGCGTCCTGATCGAACACGTGGTGCGCTTCGCGGACGTCGGCGACGTCTCCGTGGGCTTCAGCGCCGCCCAGGACGGTTCGCTGGAGAGCCCCGACCCCACCAAGAAGACCGGCGGGGTGCGGATGAAGCGGGCCGACGGCAACGTGGTGTGGACCTTCGCGACGGTCGGCGTGAAGGTCGTCGTCGTCCCGTAGCGCGCCCAGCCGTGCTCCCTTGCGGGAGGTCAGGCCGCGTCGCGCTCCTCGGCGGGCGGCACGTCCTGCACGCCGTCCTCGTGCGCCTGCGCGTCGCGGGGCGGCGTGGACACCGCTGTCGCGGCGGCGCAGGAAGCCAGCAGGTCCCTCATCGACACCGCGGACGCCGTCGGTGTCTCCGGCCGTGACGCCTGCGGCGACTGCGGGTGCACTTCACGCTCGGGTGCCGGCATGGATGCCTCCTCGGGCTTCGACGAGAGACACAGTTAGGTAGACCTAACCAGCCTCTGTACCCCATGTGACCACGACGGGCCTCCCTGGCGCAACATTTTACCGACGTCCTGTCGGAAAGCACCGGGACGTACGGGTACGGAATGCGCCGGGGAGCGCCGTACGGGGAGCCCCGGCGCGGAAGCCGCCGCGCGCGGTCCGTCGGCGCCCGCACTCAGCGCGCCGCCAGCTCCGCGCCCAGCCCCGCCCAGCGCGCCCCGATCCCCACCAGGGTCACCGTGCGGCGCTCGTCGTCCGTGTCGCCGACGGCGCGGTCGATCACCACGCGGAGCCGGTCCTCCGACAGCTCCTCGACCTTGCCGTCGCCCCACTCCACGACGATCACCGACTCCGGCAGGTTCACGTCCAGGTCGAGGTCCTCCATCTCGTCGAGGCCTCCGCCCAGGCGGTACGCGTCGACATGGACCAGGGCGGGGCCCCCGCCCAGCGGCGGATGGACCCGGGCGATCACGAAGGTCGGCGAGGTGACGGCACCCCGCACCCCGAGGCCTTCGCCGAGGCCGCGGGTCAGGGTGGTCTTGCCCGCGCCGAGCTCACCGGTGAGCATGACCAGGTCGCCGGGGGCCAGCACACCGGCGATCCGGCGGCCCAGCTCCTTCATCTCTTCGGGGGACTCGACGGCGACGTCCAGGGTGACGGCGGCCGGTGCGACGGGGTCGGCCACCGGGCCGTTGTGCGCTGCTTCCATGCCGACCAACGTTAGAGGATCAGCGTGCCTCGGCCGGAACGGCTCCGATCCGTACCAGCAGGTCCGCGAGACGGTCGGTGACCGTCTCCGGGTGCTCCAGCATCACCAGGTGCCCGGCGTCCGGCACGATGACCAGCTCGGCGTCCGGAAGCTCGTCCGCGATGGCCTCGCTGTGCGAGCTGGGCGTCACGAGGTCCTTGTCCCCGGCCAGGATGAGCACCGGGATGTCGCGGAAGGCGGGCAGGGCGCCGCTCTTGTCGTGCTCGGTGAACGCCGGGTAGAACTCGGCGACCACATCGATCGGGGTCGACTCGATGAGCCGCTCCGCGAACCGCGCGACCGCGGGGTCCACGTCCCGCGAGCCGAACGAGTACCGCTTGATCAGCCCCGCGAACAGGTCCGCGGTCGCCCGCCGCCCCCGCTCCACCAGCTCCGCCTGCGAACCGAGCGCCTTCAGCACCCCGGGCAGCACCCGGCGCACGGCGTTCACGCCCGCCACCGGGAGCCCGAAGTTCACCTCGCCGAGCTTGCCGCTCGACGTCCCGACGAACGCGACGGCGGCCACCCGGTCGCGGATCAGCTCCGGGTACCGGTCGGCGAGCGCCATCATCGTCATGCCGCCCATGGAGTGCCCGACGAGCACCAGCGGGCCCTCGGGGGCCGCCGCGTCCAGGACCGCCTTGAGATCACGGCCGAGCTGGTCGATGCCGACCGGTACGCCCTCGGCCTGCGCCCTGCCCCGCTCCGAGCGGCCGTGGCTGCGCTGGTCCCAGTGGACCGTACGCACCAGCCCGCGCAGGGCCGCCCGCTGGAAGTGCCAGGAGTCCTGGCCGAGGCAGTATCCGTGGCTGAAGACGACGGTCAGGGGCGCGGGGTCCTTGCTGCCGAAGAGCCTGCGCCGGCGCCCTCCGGAGCCCGCGGGGGCGCTCGCCCCGGCGGAGCCCCTGCCCGCACGGCTCGTCCCGCCGTCCGGCTCGATCTCGTCGACCTCGTAGTACAGCTCGGTGCCGTCGTCGGCGACCGCCCGGCCGGGCAGCCCGCGCAGGGACCCGTACGGACCGGAGGCGTCCAGGGCCAGGCGGGCCTTCTTGCGCATGCCGCGGCCCACGGTGAGCCGCTCGACGGCGACGCCCGCGGCCGCACCGGCGGCGATGACGCCTATCGCCGCACCGGCGACGCCCGCCCGGCGCCAGCCGGCCGCCGCGACGGCCGCTGTCGCCACCACGTCCTCCGCGCTGGTCTCGCTCACGGTGCCGCGCTCCTTCGTCGTCGTTGTCGTCGTCGTCGGACCATGATCCTGCCCGGACCGGCTCAGTCCCTGCCGGAGTCCTCGTGGAGATGGACGCGGGGGACGCGGGGGCCGATGCGCGTGACGATCTCGTACGCGATCGTGTCCGCCGCCCGGGCCCAGTCCTCCGCGCTCGGCTCGCCCCGGTCCCCCGGCCCGAACAGCACGGCTTCCGCGCCCGCCTCCAGGGTGTCGCCCCCGAGGTCGACCACGAACTGGTCCATCGCGACCCGGCCCGCGACCCTGCGGACGGCTCCCCCCACCAGGACGGGCCCCCGGCCCGAGGCGTGGCGCGGGACGCCGTCCGCGTAGCCGACCGGCACCAGGGCCAGCGTCGTCTCGGCGGAGGTCGTGTAGTGGTGCCCGTAGCTGATGCCGTGGCCCGGGGGCACCTGCTTGACCAGGGCGACGGACGCCGCGAGCGTCATCACGGGGCGCAGACCGAAGTCGGCGGCGGTGCCCAGCTCGGGGCTGGGCGAGATGCCGTACATCGCGATCCCGGTGCGCACCAGGTCGAAGTGGGACTCCGGCACCGTGAGCGTCGCCGGGGAGTTGGCGATGTGCCGCACCTCGGGCCGGACGCCTTCCTTCTCTGCGTACGCCACCATGTCCCGGAAGACGTCCAGCTGGGCGGCGATCGACGGGTGGCCGGGCTCGTCGGCACAGGCGAAGTGCGACCAGAGACCGGTGATCCGCAGGACACCCGCCTCCTCGGCGGCGCGCGCGGCCGTGACCAGCTCCGGCCAGTCCGCGGGCTGGCAGCCGTTGCGTCCGAGGCCCGTGTCGGCCTTGAGCTGGACCCGGGCCGGGACACCTGCCTCCGTGGCGGCGGCGACGACCTCGTCGAGGGCCCACATCCCGCTCACCGAGACGTCGATGTCCGCCTCGACCGCCTCGCGCCAGGGCCCTCCGGGCGTCCACAGCCAGCACATCATCCGTCCGCCGATGCCGGCGGCCCGCAGCGCGAGCGCCTCCTGCGGCGTGGCGGTGCCCAGCCAGGCCGCGCCGGCCTCCCGCGCCGCCCTGGCGCAGGGCACCGCTCCGTGCCCGTACGCGTCGGACTTCACCACGGCCATGAGCTGCGCCCCGGACGCCCGCGCACGCAGGGCGCGCACATTGGCGCGCAGCGCGTCGAGGTCGATCTCGGCACGGGCTCTCAGGGTCGCTGTCTCGTTCATCGCGCCCAGTCTCTCAGAGCCGTACGCCTGTGCCCTCGACCTCCTGTGCCCGGTGAGGCGGTCAGCGGTGGTCCAGGGCGTCCTCCAGATGCGCGACGAGGACCGGGACATGGCTGGCCGGGACGTCCTTCACGGAGGTCACGAGGGTGACGGCGCCGCCCTCGCGCAGCAGCGCCAGCAGCCCCTCGACGGCCTCGGTGTGGGCGGGGTCGCGGAGCTCGGCGCGGTAACGGTCGGCGAATGCGTCGTACCGGTCGCCCGTGCGGTCCTCGTGGTACCAGGTGCGGAGCTCGTCGGACGGCGTCACGTCCTTGGCCCACAGGTCGACCGCCGCCTGCTCCTCGGAGATCCCGCGCGGCCAGAGCCGGTCGACCAGGACACGGGTCCCGTCGTCGTCCTCCGGCAGGTCGTACACCCTGCGTACGCGTATGCCGCTGCCGCTGGCCACGACCGATCACCGTCCGTTCCCGTCGTTCGGGGCCCGGCTGTTCCCGGCCTTCGTTCCAGCGTGGATCAGGCCCGCACGTCCCGCCAGGCCGCCGGGAGGGCGCCTGCCACGTCCTGGGCGGACACCGGTGCCCCGTCGGACGCCCGGCGGGCCGCGAGGCCGTGCAGATAGGCGCCCACCGACGCGGCGTCACGCGGTGCGAGACCCGCGGCCAGCAGCGAACCGGTCAGTCCGGACAGCACGTCGCCGCTGCCCGCCGTGGCCAGCCAGGACGTACCGGTCGGGTTGACCCGCACCGGCAGGTCCGCGGCGTCCGCCACGAGAGTCGTCGAGCCCTTCAGCAGCACCGTGGCGCGGTACCGCGCGGCCAGTTCCCGTACGGCGGCGAGCCGCCCCGCCTCGACCTCCTCGCGCGGGACGCCGAGCAGCGCGGCGGCCTCGCCGGCGTGCGGGGTGAGGACGGTGGCGGCGGTCCGGGAGCGCACGGCCCCCTCGTCCATCAGCCGCAGCCCGTCCGCGTCGACCAGCACCGGGACGTCCGCGGCCAGCACGTCGGCCACCGCCCCGGCCGCCGCCGAGGAGTCGCCGAGCCCCGGCCCGACCACCCAGGCCTGCACCCGGCCCGCCTTCGACGGCGGCCCGGGGTGCACCAGGGTCTCCGGGAAGCGGGCGATCACCGCGTCGGCCCCGGGACCCGCGTAGCGCACGGCTCCCGCGCCGCCGTGCAGCGCCCCGGCGACCGCGAGCACGGCCGCGCCCGGATACCGCTCCGAGCCGGCGGCCACCCCGACGACCCCGCGGCGGTACTTGTCGCTCTCGGCGTCGGGCTCGGGCAGCAGGGCGGCGACGTCGGCGTACTGGAGGGCCTCCAGGTCCGGGCGCGCGGGCAGCTGCGCCGTCAGGCCGATGTCGACGAGCCGGAGCGCACCCGCGTGCTCGGCGGCCGGGTCGATGAGCAGCCCCGGCTTGTACGTGCCGAAGGTGACGGTGGCGTCCGCCCGCACGGCCGCGCCGAGCACCTGCCCGGTGTCGGCCTCGACCCCGCTCGGCAGGTCCACCGCCAGCACCGGCGCATGCCCCCGGGTGACGGCGCGCACCAGCTCCGCCGCCTCGGGGCGCAGGCCGCCGCGGCCCCCGATCCCGGTGATGCCGTCGACGACGAGGTCGACGGGGCCCAGCCCGTCGGGGGTGTCCAGGACCTGCCCGCCCGCCGCGAGCAGGGCGGCCAGTCCGGCCCGGTGGACCGTGTCCGGCGAGGTCAGCAGGGCCCGTACGCCTGCTCCGCGCCGGGCCAGCCGGGCTCCCGCGTGGAGCGTGTCCCCGCCGTTGTCGCCGCTGCCGACGAGGAGGAGCACCCGGGAGCCGTACACCCGTCCGTTGCGCCGGAGCAGATCACCGCAGGCCACCGCGAGTCCGGCCGCGGCGCGCTGCATCAGCGCCCCGTCCGGCAGCCGTGCCATGAGTGCCTTCTCGGCGGCCCGTACGGTCTCGACGCTGTAGGCATGTCGCATGCCTCAACCCTCCGCGATCACCACGGCCGACGCCACCCCCGCGTCGTGGCTGAGCGACACGTGCCAGCTGCGCACGCCGAGCTCGGCCGCCCGTGCCGCGACGGTGCCGCGCACCTCCAGCCGGGGCCGGCCGCTCTCCTCGACGCAGACCTCGGCGTCGGTCCAGAGCAGTCCGCCCGGGGCGCCCAGAGCCTTGGCCAGGGCCTCCTTGGCGGCGAACCTGGCCGCCAGCGAGGCGATTCCCCGTCGCTCCCCGCCCGGCAGCAGCAACTCCCGCTCCAGGAAGAGCCGATCGGCCAGCTGGGGCGTGCGCTCCAGCGCGGCGCCGAAGCGCTCGATCTCCGCCACATCGATCCCGACCCCAATGATCACGCGCTCACTCACTCACTCGACTGTCACGGACTTCGCCAGGTTGCGCGGCTGGTCCACCTCGTTGCCCCGGGCGGTCGCCAGCTCGCACGCGAAGACCTGCAACGGCACCGTGGCGACCAGCGGCTGAAGCAGCGTAGGCGTGACCGGGATCCTGATGAGGTGGTCGGCGTACGGGACGACCTCCTCGTCGCCCTCCTCCGCGATGACGACGGTACGGGCTCCGCGGGCCCTGATCTCCTGGATGTTCGACACGATCTTGTCGTGCAGCACCGAACGGCCGCGCGGGGACGGCACGATCACGACGACCGGCAGGCCCTCCTCGATGAGCGCGATCGGCCCGTGCTTGAGCTCCCCCGCGGCGAAGCCCTCGGCGTGCATGTACGCGAGCTCCTTGAGCTTCAACGCGCCCTCCATGGCCACCGGGTAGCCCACGTGCCGCCCCACGAAGAGCACCGTGTCGTGGCCGGACAGCGAGCGGGCGAGCTCGCGCACCGGCTCCATCGTCCCCAGCACGCGTTCGACCGCGCCGGACATCTCGGAGAGCTGGCGCACGACGGTACGGATCTCGTCGCCCCACTTGGTGCCCCGCACCTGCCCCAGGTACAGCGCGACGAGGTAGCAGGCGACGAGCTGCGTGAGGAACGCCTTGGTGGAGGCGACGGCCACCTCCGGACCCGCGTGCGTGTAGAGGACGGCGTCCGACTCCCTCGGGATGGTCGAACCGTTCGTGTTGCAGATGGCGAGGACCTTCGCCCCCTGCTCACGGGCGTGCCGGACGGCCATCAGCGTGTCCATCGTCTCGCCCGACTGCGAGATCGCGACGACGAGGGTGCGCTGGTCCAGGATCGGGTCGCGGTAGCGGAACTCGCTGGCGAGCTCGGTCTCGCAGGGCAGCCTGGTCCAGTGCTCGATGGCGTACTTGGCGATCATCCCGGCGTGGAAGGCGGTCCCGCAGGCGACGATGACGACCTTGGTCACCTCCCGGAGCACACTCGGCGGGATGCGCACCTCGTCGAGGTGGAGCGTGCCCGAGCCGTCGACCCGGCCGAGCAGGGTGTCGGCGACGGCCTTGGGCTGGTCGGCGATCTCCTTGAGCATGAAGGAGGCGTAGCCGCCCTTCTCCGCGGCCGACGCGTCCCAGTCCACGTGGTAGGCGCGCACGTCGGCGGGCCGGCCGTCGAAGCCGGTGACCGTCGCTCCGTCCCGCCGCAGCTCGACCACCTGGTCCTGGCCCAGCTCGATCGCGTCCCTGGTGTGCGCGATGAAGGCGGCCACGTCGGAGGCGAGGAACATCTCGCCGTCCCCCACCCCGACGACGAGCGGTGAGTTCCGCCGGGCCCCCACCACCACGTCCGGTTCGTCGGCGTGGACGGCGACCAGGGTGAACGCGCCCTCCAGCTGCCGGCACACCTGCCGCATGGCCTCCGCAGGGTCACCGCAGGACGAGTACGCCTCGGCCAGCAGATGGGCCACCACTTCGGTGTCGGTCTCGGAGGCCAGGTCGTGGCCCCGGCCGGCCAACTCCTCGCGCAGCACCGCGAAGTTCTCGATGATCCCGTTGTGCACCACGGCGACCCGGCCCGCGTTGTCCAGGTGCGGGTGCGCGTTGACGTCGGTGGGCCCGCCGTGCGTGGCCCAACGGGTGTGCCCGACCCCGGTGTTCCCGGCCGGCAGCGGCCGGTCCTTGAGCTCCTTCTCCAGGTTGAGGAGCTTCCCCGCCTTCTTCGCGGAGGCCAGCCCCCCGTCCGCGAGGACAGCGACCCCGGCGGAGTCGTACCCCCTGTACTCCAGCCGCTTCAGCCCCGCGACAACGACATCCTGCGCCGACTGCGTCCCGACGTAACCCACGATTCCGCACATATCGCCACCATAAGGCCGGGGTCCTCGGCCGGGGCGGCGCCGAAGCGCACGCCACTGCGCCAAAAGTGTCTGTCACCCTGTCGGTCCGGACCGCCATCCCGCCCCCGTGAACCTTTCCGGCCGCTGCGGGCAACAGCGGGTGCCCACACTCACCCGCCCGACCGCCGGAGGCGCTGTGCCCGACCTACGACCACCCCCGCCGACCGGGGCGGACGACGCGGAGACGATCACCCGGTCCCTGCGCGAACCGGAGCTCTTCGCCGGGCTGTACGACCGTCATGCGGCGGACATCCACCGGTACACCGCCCGCCGCCTCGGGGAGGGCGCGGCGGACGACATCACCGCCGAGACGTTCCTGATCGCCTTCCGTACACGCGCCCGCTACGACACCTCCCACCGTCTCGCCCGGCCCTGGCTGTACGGCATCGCCGCCAATCTCATCGGCAGGCACCGGCGCAGCGAGGTGCGCGCCCTCAAGGCCCTGGCGCGCACCGGGGAGGACCCCGTCGCCGCGTCCTGGAGCGAGCGCTCGGACGACCGGATCGCCGTCCAGGCGCCGCTGGCCGGCGCGCTCGCCGCGCTCTCCCCCGGGGACCGGCACGTGCTGCTGCTGGTCGCCTGGGCGGACCTGGGCTACCAGGAGGTGGCCGACGCGCTCGGCATACCGCTCGGCACCGTCCGCTCACGCCTCAACCGCGCCCGCCGCAAGGTCCGCGAGGCGCTGAGCACCGACCCCGCCTTCCCTTCGGCCCAGCAGGAGCTGAATCCGACATGGACGAAATGACCCGTCTGCGCGAGCTGCGCGCCGACGCCCCGGAGCCCGACCGGTCCACGCTCGCTCCCGGACGGCAGCGCCTGACCGCCGCCATCGCGGGCGGCCGGCGCGAACGCCGCCTGCGGACCGACTGGCGGCTCGCCGCCGTCGGCGCGGCCGTGGCGGTCACCGTGGCGGCCCTGCTCGGCACCCAGCTGGTCGGCACGTCCGACCCGCACACCACGGGCCCCGCCGCCACGGCGGCCGGCCTCGACCTGTCCCGCCCCGCGGCCGAGACGCTGGGCGGGGCCGCCGACTTCCTGGAGGGCGTGACCCCTCCCCCGGAACCCCGCGACGACCAGTGGATCTACACCAGGAGTGTGCTGGGGGAGCCGCGCTTGAAGGTCCCGGACAGCCAGGCGGGCGAGGTCGAGTACAACCCCGACTCCTGGATTCCGTACCGGGATCCCGCCATGGACAAGGACCGGTCGGACGACGAGCACTCGGCCCGCGAGATCTACCGGGCCGCCGCCGCCCTGCCCGAGGACCCCGTGGCCCTGCTGGCCCGGGTCCGTGAGCTCTACCCGGCCGACACCACCGCCGGAGCGGCCGCCGAGGACAAGGAGGAGCAGACCTTCCGCGGGCTGGGCGTGCTGATCGAGTCCTACCCGCTCCCCCCGGCCGCCCTCGCCCGCATCTACCGGGCCATGGCCACGATCCCCGGCATCGAGATCACCGACCACCTCGTCAAGGACGCGGCGGGCCGCGAGGCCGTCGCCGTCACCCGGGAGGAGAAGGGCACCCACCAGCGCCGGGAGATCCTCCTCTCCCCGTACGACTTCAGCTACGCGGGCCTGCGCTTCGTGGTCACGGAGGACTACGAGCCGGAGTGGCCCGAGGACTTCCAGGGCGCCCCCGCCCAGAAGTACACCGCCGGTGACATCACCATCGACTCGGCCCGCACCGTCGCGGCCGTCGTCGACGCCGAGGGCGCCAAGCCCTGATCCGCACGGCCCGGTCCCTCCCGGCCGGGGCAGGTGTCCGCGACAGGGGTGCGGACACCTGGCCCGGGCGGGAGGGACCGGTGCGCTCCGGGCGGGACGGTTCTACGCTCTCGGGTCATGACGACCCCTGAGTGCTACGCGTGCGTCCAGGAAGCACGGTTCGACGAACTGCCGCCGCGGGAACGCGTCGACTTCGACCGGCACTGGCGGGTGGCCCACTCCTTCACCACCTCGGTTCCGGGCTGGCTCGTGCTGCTGCCCCGCCGCCACGTGACGGCGGTGCACGACCTCACCGACGCGGAGGCCTCGACGCTGGGGGCGTGGCAGATCCGCCTCTCCCGGGCGCTGCGCGGCGTGACCGGCTGCGAGAAGACGTACGTCGTCCAGTTCGCCGAGGCCGAAGGCTTCGCCCATGTGCACTTCCACATCGTGCCGCGCACGGCGGACCTGGCGCCGGAGCACCGCGGCCCGGGAGTCTTCGATCTGCTCCGGGCCCCGGAGCACGAGCGCGTGACGGCCGGTGAGGCCGACCGGATGGCGGCGTCGCTCCGGGCCCGCCTCCGCGGGCGTCCGGCCGGCGGGTGAGTCCACGACGGCCGGAGCTGCCGTACCGGCGAAACCCTCCCGTGAGGCGGGCCGCCGGTACGGCAGGGCTCAGCGCACGTCGACGTAGTCGCCGGCTGCGGTGGCCGTGCCCGACGTGGACGAGCCGCCGAACGACCAGCGCCAGTAGCCGTCGGCCGAGGCCGTGACCGTGGTCTTCAGCGCGCCCGTGCTGGACGAGGTCGCCGTCCTGACCGTCGAGTAGACGGAGCTGCCCGCCTTGCGGAACTGCAGGCTGACCGACTTGCCCGCGTAGCCGGTGTACGTGTGCTTCACCCAGTCCGCCCGCGTCAGGCTGCCGGTGACGGTGATCGCCCTGCCCTTCACCACCGGTTCGGGTGAGGCGTTGACCGTGACCTTCGCCCAGCGCTTGACCTTCACACCACCGGAGGCGGTGACGTACTGCTCCGCCTTGAGCCCGCCACCGGGCTTCCAGAGCTGCGTCAGGGCGCCGATCTTCCAGGTGGTGGCGTCGTTGCCCGAGTCGAGGTCGTAGCGCGGATCGATGTACAGGCTGCCCTCGCAGTCCGCGATCCGGGGAGTCGTCGGGTAACAGGTGTAGATGCCGGTGCGGAGACCGCCGTCGTCCAGCCCTGCGGCCACGGTCGTGCCGTGGTAGAGGAACGGGCGCGCGGACCACGCGGACCAGTCGCCCGTGCTGTAGCCGACGGGAAGGGTCACCCGGAAGGTGAGGGACGGCTCCTTCACGTCCGAGGTGCCCACGATCACGGACCTTCCCCCGTTGACGACGACCTGGGACACCGTGATCCCGGTGCCTGCCGCCTGCGCCGCGGGAGCCGCGATCGCCGTGAGGGCGAGTGCCCCTACCACCACGCCGGCGGCGCCGGTTCTGCCACTTGTCTTCATTCGCACCTCATCGGTCACGCAGGGAATGGATCCACCCGTCCGACGGCGGTCGTCTGCCGCAGGCGGAGCGGCAGGCTACCAACGGGCCGGATCCGCTCGGCGAGCAGGGTGATCATCACCGCGGCCCACGCCCTCAGCGGGTCAGGGCGCTTCCGGTCCCCCACGTGACCGACCCCACCCCCCACTCCGTCAAAACTCCCGCAACAATGAGTACGTGATCACTTCGCCCGCACGGAGCACCCGCCGCACCGAGCACGCGCCGACGCCCTACGTCGACCTGACCCGGGCCGAGTGGAGCGCCCTGCGTGACAAGACCCCCTTGCCGCTGACCGCCGAGGAGGTCGAGAAGCTGAGAGGACTCGGCGACGTCATCGACCTCGACGAGGTCCGCGACGTCTATCTGCCGCTGTCCCGGCTGCTCAACCTCTACGTCCAGGCCACCTCCGGCCTGCGCGGCGCCCTGAACACCTTCCTGGGCGACGCGGGCAACGGGCACGGCGAGCAGCGCGGCACCCCGTTCGTCATAGGCGTCGCGGGCAGTGTCGCCGTCGGCAAGTCCACCAGCGCCCGCATCCTGCAGGCGCTGCTGGCGCGCTGGCCCGAGCACCCCCGGGTCGAGCTGGTGACGACCGACGGGTTCCTGCTGCCGATGAAGGAGCTCGAGGCGCGGGGGCTGATGTCGCGCAAGGGGTTCCCCGAGTCGTACGACCGGCGGGCGCTGACCCGGTTCGTCGCCGACATCAAGGCCGGCAAGGACGAGGTGACGGCCCCGGTCTACTCCCACCTGATCTACGACATCGTGCCCGGCGAGCGGCTGACCGTGCGGCGCCCCGACATCCTCATCGTCGAAGGGCTGAACGTGCTCCAGCCGGCGCTGCCCGGCAAGGACGGCCGGACCAGGGTCGGGCTCGCGGACTACTTCGACTTCAGCGTGTACGTCGACGCGAAGGCCGAGGACATCGAGACCTGGTACCTCCACCGCTTCCGCAGGCTGCGCGAGACGGCGTTCCAGAACCCGTTCTCGTACTTCCGGAAGTACACCCAGGTCTCCGAGGCGGAGGCACTGGACTACGCACGCACGATGTGGCGGACCATCAACAAGCCCAACCTGCTGGAGAACGTGGCACCCACGCGCGGCCGTGCCACCCTGGTGCTGCGCAAGGGGCCGGACCACAAGGTCCAGCGCCTGTCACTGCGCAAACTCTGACTCCGGAAGGGATGCGCCGTGCTGCATCTGCGCCTCATCGTGCCCGCCGACCGCACCGACGAGGTGGTGGAGCTGATCGAGCACACCGTGGGGACCGCCCATGTCGCGGTGCTCACGGGTGCCGCGCGGAGCCCGGTGGGCGACGTCGTCCTGTGCGACGTCGCGAGGGAGGCCGGAGACGAACTGATCGGCGCCCTGCGGAAGATGGGCATCGACGACAGCGGCTCGATCACGGTCGAGAACATAGACCTCACCCTCTCCAAGCGCGCCGACGAGGCCGAACGGGCGGCTCCGGGCGAGGGGGCGGACGCGGTGCTCTGGGAGGAGCTGAGCGAGGTCACCCACGAGGAGTCGACCTTCAGCGCCACCTATGTGGCCTTCCTCGCCCTCGCGACGATGCTCGCCGCCTGCGGGGTGATGCTGGACAACGCGGTCCTGATCGTGGGAGCGATGGCGGTGGGCCCGGAGTTCGGCCCGCTGGCCGGGATCTCGACGGCGCTCGTGCAGCGGGCGCCCCGGCTGGTGGGGCGGTCGCTGTGGGCGCTGATCGGCGGCTTCGTGGTGGCGATGGCGCTCACGGCGGGCTTCGCCTGGCTGATGGACGTGCTCGGGCTGTTCACGGAGGACATGGTCACGGCGGAGCGGCCCAACACCGGCTTCATCTGGCATCCGGACTGGATGTCCTTCGTCGTGGCCGTCCTGGCGGGCATCGCCGGGACTCTCTCGCTGACCTCGGCGAAGTCGGGGGCGCTGATCGGCGTGGCGATCTCGGTCACGACGGTGCCGGCGGCCGCCAACGCCGCGGTCGCGTTCAGCTACCAGGACCTTCCGCAGACCTGGGGATCCTCGGTGCAGCTGCTGGCCAACCTGGGCGGGATCGTCCTCGCGGGGACGCTGACGCTGCTGGTCCAGAGGGCGTTGTGGAGCGCGCGGCGTCGTACCGCTCCGGCGAGCCGGCGGCTGCCGACCGGTTCCAGCTGACCGGGGGCCCGGCGGGTGACGGACCGGCAGCGTGACGGCCCGGCACTGTGACGGACCGGCAATGTGACGTGGTCCGACGCTGCCGTACACCGCACAGGCGGGTGCGGCCCGGCCGGTGGCACCATCCCGGGTATGGCCGATGCCCGGGAAGTGAGCGCCCATCCGCTCCGGAGGCGCGCCCTGTGGTGCTCCGCCGCACTCGGGGCGGCCGGGGCGGGCCTGACCGGGGTGGGCGCGATGGACGGGGGCGGGCTCCTGGACGTACGGGTCGTCCGCCTCGCGGCCGCCCCGCCGACCTGACCCGCATCCTCCAGGAGCTGGAGGCGGGACGCGGGACGGCCCCGGCCGTGGAGCCGGGGCCGTCCGTCTGACCGGCGGTCCGTCAGCCCAGCGCGGACTTCACCACGTCGGCCAGCTGACCGGCCACGGCACGCGCCTGCTCCAGGTCGGCGGCCTCGACCATGACCCGTACGAGCGGTTCGGTGCCCGACTTCCGCAGGAGGACGCGCCCGGTGTCGCCCAGGTCGTGCTCGGCCCGTGCCACCGCGGCGGCCACCTCGGGCGAGGTGTCCACGCGGGACTTGTCGACGTCCGGCACGTTGACGAGGACCTGCGGGAGGCGCCGCATCACACCCGCCAGGTCGGCGAGGGTACGTCCGGTGGCGGCGACCCGGGCCGCGAGCATCAGCCCGGTCAGTGTGCCGTCACCCGTGGTGGCGTGGTCCAGGACGATGACGTGGCCGGACTGCTCGCCGCCCAGCGCGAAGCCCTCGGCCTTCATCGACTCCAGGACGTAGCGGTCACCGACGGCGGTCTGGACGAGGTGGATGCCCTCCCGCTCCATCGCCGTCTTGAAACCGAGGTTCGACATGACGGTGCCGACGACGGTGTCCTTGCGCAGCTGGCCGGCCTCGCGCATGGCCAGGGCGAGCACGGCCAGGATCTGGTCGCCGTCGATCTCCTCACCGTTCGCGTCCACGGCCAGGCAGCGGTCCGCGTCGCCGTCGTGGGCGACGCCGAGGTCGGCGCCGTGCTCGACGACGGCGGCCCGCAGCAGCTCCAGGTGCGTGGAGCCGCAGCCGTCGTTGATGTTGAGGCCGTCCGGTTCGGCACCGATGGTGACGACCTCGGCCCCGGCCCGGGCGAACGCCTCCGGCGAGACACGGGCGGCGGCGCCGTGTGCCTCGTCGAGGACGACCTTCAGGCCGTCGAGCCGGTTCGGCAGGACTCCGATGAGGTGGGCGACGTACCGGTCGAAGCCCTCGGCGTAGTCGGTGACCCGGCCCACTCCGGCGCCGGTCGGGCGGGCCCAGGGCTCGCCGGTGCGGTGCTGCTCGTAGACCGTCTCGATGCGGTCCTCCAGCTCGTCGGCGAGCTTGTGGCCGCCGCGCGCGAAGAACTTGATGCCGTTGTCCGGCATGGCGTTGTGGCTGGCCGAGAGCATGACACCGATGTCGGCGCCGAGCGAGCCGGTGAGGTAGGCGACGGCCGGGGTGGGGAGCACCCCGACCCGCAGGACGTCCACTCCGGCGCTGGCCAGGCCCGCCACGACAGCGGCCTCCAGGAACTCTCCGGACGCGCGTGGGTCGCGGCCCACCACGGCGGTCGGCCGGTGCCCCTCGAAGGTGCCCGCCTCGGCCAGTACGTGCGCCGCCGCGACCGAGAGTCCGAGCGCGAGCTCGGCCGTCAGGTCCGCGTTGGCGACACCGCGGACGCCGTCGGTACCGAAGAGTTGTCCCACTGGTGTCCTCCGAGAGTGCTCCGAAAACCGCAAAACCAAAGTAATCAAATCAGGGCAAAGTGAGGCAAGGCACAGCAGAGAAGGGCGCGCCCGAGGCTGCCAGCCCTATAAACGTGCAAACGTCTTAAGCCGTTATACGCCCGCGAGGGCTGATAAACGAACGCCCCAGCAGCACGGTGTGTGCCGCCGGGGCGAACGTGTAAAGCAGACGAGCAGGCGAGATTTAGCGCTTGCTGTACTGCGGAGCCTTACGGGCCTTCTTGAGACCGGCCTTCTTGCGCTCGACCGCACGGTCGTCGCGGGAGAGGAAGCCGGCCTTCTTCAGCGTGGCGCGGTTGTTGTCCACGTCCGCCTCGTTCAGCGCGCGGGCCACGCCGAGGCGCAGGGCACCGGCCTGACCGGAGACGCCGCCACCCGAGATGCGGGCGATGACGTCGTAGCGGCCGTCGAGCTCGAGCACCTTGAAGGGCTCGTTGACTTCCTGCTGGTGCACCTTGTTGGGGAAGTAGTCCTCAAGGGTGCGACCGTTGATCTTCCACTTGCCGGTGCCCGGAACGATCCGGACGCGGGCGATGGCGTTCTTGCGACGGCCGAGGCCGGCCGCGGGCTGCGGGTCGCCGAAGCGGCCCGCGAGCGACTCGGAGGTGTACTCACCCTCGACGGGGACCTCCGACTCGAAGGTGGTCACCTCGGCGAAGGTCTCTTCGCCCTCGGTGCCCGCCGTGTCGTCGGCGGTCGTCTCAACAGTGGTCTCGGCCACGATGCTCCTCAGATCTTTCTTTACGTCTTAGGGGGGAGGCCGGAACTACTGCGCGACCTGGGTGATCTCGAACGGGACCGGCTGCTGCGCAGCGTGCGGGTGCTGGTCGCCCGCGTAGACCTTGAGCTTCGAGATCATCTGGCGACCCAGGGTGTTCTTGGGGATCATGCCCTTGATGGCCTTCTCGACAGCCTTCTCGGGGTTCTTCGCGAGGAGCTCGTCGTAACGCACGGAACGGAGACCGCCCGGGAAGCCCGAGTGGCGGTACGCCATCTTCTGGGTCTTCTTGTTGCCGGAGAGGTGGACCTTCTCGGCGTTGATGATGATGACGAAGTCGCCCATGTCCATGTGGGGGGCGTAGATCGCCTTGTGCTTGCCTCGGAGGAGGTTCGCGGCCGTGGTGGCCAGACGGCCGAGGACGATGTCCTCAGCGTCGATGATGTGCCACTGGCGAGTGACATCGCCGGGCTTGGGGCTGTACGTACGCACTTCGTAGCCTTCGCTTCTTCAGTGGATGAGGTCCAGACAACACATGGCACCCCTGAAGCGATCATGCAGCTGGGGCTCACAATGCCGGGGACGATGCCCGTATGCGAGCCACTGGTAACTGCTCCAGAGAACCTACGCAGGGGCTCTTCGCGTGAGAACGCCTGAGCCCATACGTATAACAACCACCGACAGTACCCGCCCCGCCCGGGACGGGTCAAAACGCGCCGTCCCTACCGCTTCCGCTCGACCCGGCGCTCGTCCCAGACCGGCTCCGTGGACTCCCGCACCACCCCGTCCGAGCCGAAGACCAGGTACCGGTCGAAGGACTTCGCGAACCAGCGGTCGTGCGTGACGGCCATGACCGTCCCGTCGTACACCTCCAGCCCGTCCTGCAGGGCCTCGGCCGACTCCAGGTCCAGGTTGTCCGTGGGCTCGTCCAGCAGCAGGGCGGTCGTGCCGGCCAGCTCCAGGAGCAGGATCTGGAACCGTGCCTGCTGCCCGCCCGACAGCCTCTCGAAGGCCTGGTCGCCCTGGCGCTCCAGCTCGTAGCGCCGCAGCACCCCCATCGCGCCGCCCCGGTCCTTGGCGTGCTCGGACCAGAGGATCTCCACCAGCGTCTTGCCGAGCAGCTCCGGATGGGCGTGCGTCTGGGCGAAGTGGCCGGGCACGACCCGCGCCCCGAGCTTCCACTCCCCGGTGTGCGCCACCGGCTCCCCCGCGAGCAGCCGCAGGAAGTGCGACTTCCCCGAGCCGTTGGAGCCGAGCACGGCGACCCGCTCCCCGTAGTAGATCTCCAGGTCGAACGGCTTCATCAGACCGGTGAGCTCCAGGTTCACGCAGGTCACCGCCCGCACCCCGGTCCGGCCGCCGCGCAGCCGCATCCTGATGTCCTGCTCGCGCGGCGGCTCCGGCGGCGGCCCCGCCTCCTCGAACTTCTTGAAGCGGGTCTGCATCGCGTGGTAGCGGTTGGCCATGTCGGGGCTGTTCGCCGCCTGCTGCCGCATCCGGAGGACCAGCGCCTTCAGCCGGGCGTGCTCCTCCTCCCAGCGCCGCAGGAGTTCCTCGAAGCGCGCGAACCGCTCCTTGCGGGCCTCGTGGTACGTCCCGAAGCCACCGCCGTGCACCCAGACGTCCGAGCCCGCCGCGCTGGGCTCCACGCTCACGATCTTCTCGGCGGCCCGCGAGAGCAGCTCCCGGTCGTGGGAGACGAAGAGCACCGTCTTGCGGGTCTCCTTGAGCTTCTCCTCCAGCCACCGCTTGCCGGGGACGTCCAGATAGTTGTCCGGCTCGTCGAGCAGCAGCACCTCGTCCGGGCCCCTGAGCAGCGCCTCCAGGACGAGCCGCTTCTGCTCGCCCCCGCTGAGCGTGCGCACCTCGCGCCACTGCGCCTTCTCGTACGGGACCCCGAGCGCGGCCATGGTGCACATGTCCCAGAGCGTCTCGGCCTCGTACCCCCGCACCTCGGCCCAGTCGCTCAGTGCCTGCGCGTACGCCATCTGCGCGGCCTCGTCGTCCACGGTGAGGATGCGTTCCTCCGCCGCGTCGACGGCCTCCGCCGCCACCCTGATGCGGGGCTGGGCCACGGAGACCAGCAGGTCACGGACGGTGCGCTCGTCCCGTACGGAGCCCACGAACTGGGCCATCACGCCGAGCCCCCCGCTGACCGAGACCGAGCCGCCGTGCGGCTGGAGCTCCCCGGCGAGCAGCCTCAGGAGGGTCGTCTTGCCCGCCCCGTTCGCGCCGACGAGCGCGACGACGGCACCGTCGGCCACCCGGAACGAGGCGTCGCCGAGCAGCACCCGTCCGTCCGGCAGGTAGTACTCCAGGTGGCCCGCTTCAAGATGTCCCATGCACAGCATTGTCACGGCAGGAGAACCGTTGGCCCAACCGGATTACGGTCGGTCTAGGATTCGCCGCATGAGCTTTGGGCAAGGGGGGCCCTCCTGGGGGCCGGGAGAGAGCCGGACTCCGGACTGGGCGGCACTGGCGGACGCGTCCGCCTCGCGTGCCAGGCGCAGGAAGTGGCTGCTGATCGGCGGTGGCGCGGTGGCCACCGCCGCGGTGGCAGCGATCGTGGCCACCGCCGTCATCACGACCGGCGGGGGCGGCGGCGCCTCCGGGCCGGACAAGAACGCGAGTGAGCTGCCCGCCCCCGCCGACCTGCCCTCGGAGAGCTCCGCGCCGGGACCCTCCTTCTCCTCGGTGGCCCCGCCGCCCCCGCCGGACCCGAAGGACTACATAGCCGACGAGAAGAAGGACAAGGGCGCGGTCACCGTCGACGCCTTCTTCCCCGGCCGGAAGCTCACCATGGGCGACCGCGTCTACGCCAAGGGCGCCACCGCCCGCACGGCGAACTGCGCCACGACGACCCAGGGCGCCCTCGGCGGCATCCTCGACGGCAACGGCTGCGACCAGGTCATCCGCGCCACGTACAGCAAGGACGGCATCGCGGTCACCATCGGCCTCGCCGTCTTCGGCACCGAGGCGGAGGCCCGGAAGGCCGCCCAGCAGGCGTCCGGCGGCCTCGCCTCACTGAGCGGCTCGGGAGTCCCCACCTTCTGCCGCGGCGGATCCGTCTGCCGGCGCACCGCCAACTCCTACGGCCGCTACGCCTACTTCACGGTCGGCGGCTACACCAGCGGGAAGAACGTCACCACGGCGTCCAGGAACGTGTACGCGGTCGGTGACGACCTGACCGACTTCACCTTCCGGCAGATCCGACACCGCGGCGAGGTCCAGGCCTCGGCCGCCGCGGGTGCCCCCGTCACCTGACCGTCCGCCCGTCCCCCACGCACCAGCCCCGTCCCTCCCCTCACCCGAGGACCCGCCGCCGTGCGTCTGACCACCCTCCTCACCCTCCCGCGCGTCCTGCGCCACAGCGACGCGGTGGGCGCCGACCTGCCCCCGGACGAGGCGGTGGTCCTCGACGCCCCGGACCCCTCGCTGCGGGAGGCCCTCGCGGCCGCGGCGGCCGGTGACCACGCCCCGGCCGCGGAGCTGCTCGCGGCCACCCGCGAGCACGCCCAGTGGGAGCGCCGGGACACCTGTGTCTCGCGCCTCGCGCGGGCCTCCCTGCACCACCCCGGGTGGCTGGACAGCTGGCTGGACGAGTCCCCGGACGACCCCGACGCGGTCCTGGTCAAGGCCGACCAGTACGTCTGCCAGGCCTGGCAGATACGGACGGGCGCCCGCGCCAGGCACGTCGAGGCCGACCAGTTCCGGGCGTTCCACGCGGTGCTGCGGGACGCGGTCCCGGTGATCTCCGAAGCCGCCGAGCTCAACCCCGACGACCCGGTCCCGTGGCGTATCGCGCTGACCCAGGCCCGGGGCATCCAGGCCCCGCGGGAGGTGTTCGACACCTATCTGGCCGAGGCGAACGCACGCGACCCCCACCACGAGGGCTGCCACGTCCAGGCGCTCCAGTACCTCTGCGGCAAGTGGTACGGCTCGCACGAGGAGATGTTCGCCTTCGCCGAGCGCGCGGCCGGCCAGGCACCGCCCGGCTCACGGCTCCACGCGCTGCCGCTCCAAGCGGTCGTGGAGTACCTGATCGCCGACGGGGAGACCCCCGACCCCGACCCGTACACCGAGCAGGCCGAGGCCGCGGTGACCCGCGCCCAGGCCCTGTCGGACAGCTACGCCCCGGGCGACCGGGAGGCCGCCGGCTTCCGCAACCACCTGGCCCTGGTCCTGTGGTCGATGAGCCGCTACGAGGAGGCCCTCACCGCCTTCCGCAGCATCGGGGTGCACGCCACGACCTTCCCCTGGACCTACTTCGGCGACGCCCGCGCCGAGTTCCTGGAGGCCCGCTCCGACACACGTGTGGAGCTGGCGATGAGGATCCCCTTCTTCCGCCCGTCCCCCCGGCCCCCGGCCACCGGCGCACCCGACTGGGAACGCGAGCTCGCGCCCCGGTCGGTCGCGATCGCGTCCACCGGCCCCACCGAGGTCGCCCAGGCAGCCCTGATCTGCGGCCACAGCCTGCGGACGGCCCCCGCCGGCAGCCGGCACACCTACGTCGAGATCGTCCCGGACCCCGTACGCGGCAGGCGCGCGGCGCTGCTCCCCGAGGACCCGCTCACCTCGGCCGCGGACAACTTCACCACCGCTGAGGACTGGCCCGCCCTGGTCCTGCACCGCACCCCGGAACGCGGCAGCTTCACCCTGCTGCACCGGGGCAGGAAGGTGGCGGAACACACCTGGGAGACCGCCGCCCCCGCCGCCGACCACACCGAGGCGACCGCGAAGGCCGCCGCCCTGGCACGGGTCTACGGGATCACCGACCCGCGCCCCCTGGCCCACATCCTGAGGGCCACCGGCGACCCCGCCCGCCACCAGGGCGAGCTGGTCGCCGCCCTGGGCCTCCCGCCGCTGCCCGAGGGGTACGGCGGCGAGCAGGAGATCCTCACGGGGCTCCCGGGCGCCCGGGTGCTGGCCAGGCGGGGCTTCCTCGCGGGGATGCGGGACACCCTGACCGCCAAGGACGGCGTCCACCCGGAGACCCCGCACCCGGACGGGGCCCACCCCGCCCGCTGGTGGGTCCTGCGCGGCCTGGGCCTGCTGGTCTTCACCGCGGCGGCCGTCTACGCCTGGTGGACCCCCGACATCGGCTGGTACCGCTCCACCGCGTCCAGCGCCGTCGCCGTGTATTTCGCGACCGGGCTGCTCCGCGCGCTGCGCCGCCGCAGACCGGTCAGCAGCAGCCCGCCCCCGGCAGCGTCCTGACGTTCCGGGCCTCCACGGCTCTGGCCGCCAGCAGACCGTCCGCCGGATAGGCCACTTCCTCCAGCGTCAGCCCGTGCGGGCGCACCACGTGCACGCCCGGGTCCCGCACCTTCGCCGCCAGCACCTCGGCCGGCCACCCGGCGGGACGCCGTCCGTCCCCGACGAACAGCGCCGCGCCGATCAGCGCCCGCACCATGTTGTGGCAGAACGCGTCCGCCTGCACGGTCGCCTCCAGCACCCCGGACCCCGTGTCACGCACCCAGTGCAGCTTCTGCAGCGTCCGGATCGTCGTGGCGCCCTCCCGCTTCTTGCAGTAGGCCGCGAAGTCGTGCTCCCCCACCATCAGGGCGGCTGCCTCGTTCATCGCGTCCAGGTCCAGCGGCCTGTCGTGCCACAGCACGTGGCCCCGCAGCAGCGGGTCCACACCGCCCGGCCGGTCCCCCACCCGGTACGCGTACCGCCGCCAGAGCGCGGAGAAGCGCGCGTTGAACCCCGCGGGGGCCTCGGCCGCCCGCCAGATCCGCACGTCCAGCGGCAGCCGCCCCGCCATCCGCCGCAGCAGCTTCTCCCGGTGCTCGGCCCACACCTCCGCCGGCAGGTCCACGTGCGCCACCTGCCCGCGCGCGTGCACCCCCGCGTCGGTGCGCCCCGCGACCGTCAGGTCGTACGTCACCGGCGACCGCGTCACGGTGCGCAGCGCGTCCTCGATCTCGCCCTGCACGGTGCGCCTGCTGGTCTGCTTCGCCCAGCCGGAGAAGTCCTTGCCGTCATAGGAAAGGTCCAGCCGTACCCGTACGAATCCGGGCTCTGCCTCGTCACTCACCCGAAGATCCTCTCAAAACCGAACGGGCCCGCACCGCCCCGAAGGGTGATGCGGGCCCGTACCTGGGTCTCAGGACGCTCAGGCGTCCTTGGACTCCTCGGCGGCGTCGGCCGTCTTGGTGTCCTCGACGGACTCGGCCGGAGCCTCGTCCTTCTTGACGGCGTCTTCCTTGACGGCACGCTTCGTCGCGGCCTCGGCCTCACCGGTGGCCTGCTGGGCCACGGTCAGCGCCTCGACCAGCTCGATGACGGCCATCGGGGCGTTGTCGCCACGACGGTTGCCGATCTTGGTGATGCGGGTGTAACCACCGGGGCGGTTCTCGTACCGCGGGGCGATCTCGGTGAAGAGCGTGTGCACGATGCCCTTGTCCGTGATCGACTGCAGCACCAGGCGACGGTTGTGGATGTCGCCCTTCTTCGCCTTGGTGATGAAACGCTCGGCGACCGGACGCAGGCGGCGGGCCTTGGCCTCGGTCGTGGTGATGCGGCCGTGCTCGAACAGCGACTTCGCGAGGTTGATGAGAAGAAGCTTCTCGTGCGCAGCGCTGCCGCCCAGACGGGCGCCCTTCGCGGGCTTCGGCATGGTGTTTCTCCTTGTGTGCTGCACCGGCCGTATCAGGTACCGGTGTCAGTTCCCGCGAGGCGGCCGCCCCGCGGAAGTCTCTCCCCCACGGCAAGACCAAGCCCGTCGGGGGTCCCCCGGACTAAGTCCGGGGGAGATTGAGGACGAAGCCCTCACCCGGCGCGGGGCACCCGGAAACCCGGGCACCCCCGCCGGAGGCGGATCAGTACTGCTCGGTCTCCACGAAACCGGCGTCCGCGTCGTCGTCGGCGCCGAAGGCGTCGGCGGCGGCGGTCGGGTCGAAGCCGGGAGGCGAGTCCTTCAGCGCCAGGCCCATACCGGCCAGCTTCGCCTTGACCTCGTCGATCGACTTCGCACCGAAGTTGCGGATGTCGAGCAGGTCCGCCTCGGAACGGGCCACGAGCTCACCCACGGAGTGGATGCCCTCGCGCTTGAGGCAGTTGTACGAACGGACCGTGAGCTCGAGCTCCTCGATCGGCAGCGCCAGATCGGCGGCGAGCGCGGCGTCCGTCGGGGACGGGCCCATGTCGATGCCCTCGGCGTCGATGTTGAGCTCGCGCGCCAGACCGAACAGCTCGACCAGGGTCTTACCGGCCGACGCCATGGCGTCACGGGGACGCATGGCCTGCTTGGTCTCGACGTCGACGATCAGCTTGTCGAAGTCGGTGCGCTGCTCGACACGGGTCGCCTCGACCTTGTACGTGACCTTGAGCACCGGCGAGTAGATGGAGTCGACCGGGATCCGGCCGATCTCCTGGCCCACCTGCTTGTTCTGGACGGCGGAGACGTAGCCGCGACCGCGCTCGACGGTCAGCTCCATCTCCAGCTTGCCCTTGCCGTTCAGCGTGGCCAGGACGAGGTCCGGGTTGTGGACCTCGACACCGGCCGGCGGGGCGATGTCAGCAGCGGTGACCAGGCCGGGACCCTGCTTGCGCAGGTACATCACGACCGGCTCGTCGTGCTCCGAGGAGACGACCAGCTGCTTGATGTTGAGGATGAGGTCGGTCACGTCCTCCTTGACGCCCGGCACGGTGGTGAACTCGTGCAGGACACCGTCGATCCGGATGCTGGTGACAGCGGCACCGGGGATCGAGGAGAGGAGCGTGCGACGCAGGGAGTTGCCGAGGGTGTAACCGAAGCCCGGCTCCAGCGGCTCGATCACGAACCGGGAGCGGAACTCGTCGACGACCTCTTCGGTCAGCGACGGACGCTGAGCGATAAGCATGAAGGAATCCTTCAGTCGTGGGCACCCACTATTTGATGCCCGACAGATGAAACAAGGGTACGGGCGGCACGCCCCCGAAGAGGCGTACCGCCCGGACCCACGCTACTGCCGCACGGCCGTCACCGGCCGTGACGGATCAGACGCGGCGACGCTTCGGCGGACGGCAGCCGTTGTGCGGCGTCGGGGTGACGTCCTGGATCGAACCGACCTCGAGGCCCGTGGCCTGGAGGGAGCGGATCGCGGTCTCACGGCCGGAGCCGGGACCCTTGACGAAGACGTCGACCTTGCGCATGCCGTGCTCCTGCGCACGGCGGGCGGCCGACTCGGCGGCCATCTGCGCGGCGAAGGGGGTGGACTTGCGCGAGCCCTTGAAGCCGACGTGGCCGGCGGAGGCCCAGGAGATCACGTTGCCCGAGGGGTCCGTGATCGAGACGATGGTGTTGTTGAACGTGCTCTTGATGTGCGCGTGGCCGTGAGCGACGTTCTTCTTTTCCTTGCGACGCACCTTCTTGGCTGCGCCCTGACGACCCTTGGGGGGCATGTCTTGACTCCAGATGGAGAGGGGAGGTGATCGGTCCTACAGCGAAGACCGCTGGTTTCCGCGAACGTCCGGTGGCCGGACACCCGCAGTGCGTCCGCTGAGGACTACTTCTTGCCCGGCTTCTTCTTACCGGCGATGGCGCGACGCGGGCCCTTACGGGTACGCGCGTTGGTGCTGGTGCGCTGACCGTGGACCGGCAGACCGCGACGGTGCCGGATGCCCTGGTAGCAGCCGATCTCGATCTTGCGGCGGATGTCGCCCTGGATCTCGCGGCGAAGGTCACCCTCGGTGCGGAGGTTGGCGTCCACGTACTCGCGGATCTTGACCAGGTCCTCTTCGGCCAGGTCACGAACGCGGGTGTTGGGGTTCACGCCGGTGGTGGCGAGGATCTCCTTGGACCGGGTGCGCCCGATGCCGAAGACGTAGGTGAGGGCAACCTCCACGCGCTTTTCGCGCGGGATGTCAACACCTGAAACGCGTGCCATTCAATGGCTCCAGTTGTTATGTCGGGGGTCTTCCGCAGAGCCACTCCGGGACGCCGACCTCGACCGCGTGGGAGGAGGTGGTACGCCCAGGTCCCCGGCCCCCGCCGGAGGTGTCGTCAGCCGAAGCTTGGACGGGCTCTGCGTATGTACGTTTACGTGCGTCGCGCGAAGAACTGCGAGATGCAGGGGGTCGTGCGTCAGCCCTGGCGCTGCTTGTGGCGCAGGTTGTCGCAGATGACCATGACCCGGCCGTGACGGCGGATCACCTTGCACTTGTCGCAGATCTTCTTGACGCTCGGCTTGACCTTCATGGGATGTCAGGTTCTCCGGGTCAGTGCCCTCACCACGCCGAAGCGTGATGGCGGCAAGATCTACTTGTACCGGTAGACGATCCGGCCACGCGTCAGGTCGTACGGAGAGAGCTCCACGACGACCCGGTCATCCGGGAGGATACGGATGTAGTGCATCCGCATCTTGCCGCTGATGTGCGCGAGGACTTTGTGACCGTTCTGGAGTTCCACCTTGAACATGGCGTTCGGGAGGGACTCGATCACGGTGCCCTCAATTTCGATGGCACCTTGCTTCTTGGCCACGCTTCGCCTTTCGAATCGGCTACCTTGATCGACTCCCACCACCGCATGCAGACACACGGATGCACGAGAGCCGACGAGTCAGTCTACGTCAGCGGACTCCAAAAGACGAATCCGTCAAGTTTGCCCACTTCCTCTGATCCTTAGACACGGATCAGCCGGACAGTCCTGTGCGCGGTCCGGCCCGGGAGGAGGGTGCGGCTCGGCCCAGCGGGTCCGGGGCCGCCTCGACCCCGGCCCCTCCCCCGTGCACCCCTCGCGGGGCCGGCGCCCGGGGGCGCCTCACCTGCTTCGGACCGCCGCGCCGGACTCCGCCCGCCGGATCGACCTCAGCCCAGCGGGTCCGGGGCCGCCTCGACCCCGTACTGGGCGAGCTTCGCCCGGCCGCAGTCGGGGGCGGTCAGGACCAGCGGGCCCTGCTCCGTGAGGGCGATCGAGTGCTCCCAGTGGGAGGACCAGGTGCCGTCGGTCGTGAGGACCGTCCACTCGTCGGAGAGGACCTTGGTCTGCGCCGTGCCCAGCGACACCATGGGCTCGATGGCCAGGCAGACGCCCGGGACCAGCTTGATGCCCTTGCCGCGCTTGCGGGACACGTAGTTCAGCAGGTGCGGGTCCATGTGCATCTCGGTGCCGATGCCGTGGCCGCCGTAGTCCTCGATGATCCCGTACTTGCCGGTCGCCGGGCGGGGCTGGCGGCGGATGTAGGACTCGATGGCCTTCGAGATGTCGACGAGCCGGTTGTTCACCTTCATCGCGGCGATCCCGGCCCACATGGACTCCTCGGTCACCCGGGAGAGCTCGACGAGCTCCGGAGCGTGGCCGGTGCCCACGAAGGCGGTGTACGCCGCGTCGCCGTGCCAGCCGTCGATGATCGCGCCGGCGTCGATCGAGATGATGTCGCCGTCCTTGAGGACGGTCTTCTCGTCCGGGATGCCGTGCACGACGACCTCGTTGACCGAGGTGCAGATCGTGGCCGGGAAACCGCCGTAGCCCAGGAAGTTCGACTTCGCCCCGTGGTCGGCGATCACCTTGCGCGCGACCTCGTCCAGGTCCTTCGTCGTGGCGCCGGGCACGGCCGCCTCGCGGGTGGCGGCGTGAATGGCAGCGACCACGAGGCCCGCCTCGCGCATCTTCGCGATCTGCTCGGGGGTCTTGATCTGCACCATCGCTGGGCGCCTCTCTGCGTACGAAGGGAACGGTCTGCGGCCGTACTCCACGATACGGCGCAAACAGTCGGCCGCGACGCCCGAGGGCGCCGCGGCCGGCTGTGGTGGTGGAACGCGGGGCGTCAGCCCTCGTCGGACTTCTTGAGGGCCTCCATGGCCCGCTCGGTCACCTCGGTGACCTTGCCGAGCGCGGAGATCGTCACGACCAAACCCTGCGACCGGTAGTGGTCGATGATCGGCTCGGTCTGCGTGTGGTAGACCTCGAGACGCGTACGCACGGTCTCCTCGGTGTCGTCGTCCCGCTGGTACAGCTCGCCACCGCAGGCGTCGCAGACGCCCTCGGTCTTCGGCGGGTTGTACGACACGTGGAAGACGTGCGCGCTGTCGTTACGGCAGATGCGGCGGCCCGCGATGCGCTTGACCACCTCGTCCTCGGGGACCTCGAGGTCCAGGACCGCGTCGAGCTTGACGCCCTCGCCGAGAAGCATCTCGTCGAGCGCCACGGCCTGCCCCACGTTGCGGGGGAAGCCGTCCAGCAGGAAGCCGTTCTCGGCGTCCGGCTGGGCCATGCGGTCCTTGGCCATCGCGATGGTGACTTCGTCCGGCACCAGCTGTCCCGCGTCCATGTAGGCACGGGCCTGCTTGCCAAGGTCGGTGCCCTGGCTGATGTTGGCGCGGAAGAGGTCGCCCGTGGAGATGTGCGGAATCGAGAGATTCCTGGCAAGGAACGCAGCCTGCGTTCCCTTGCCGGCACCGGGCGGCCCGACGAGGACGATTCGCATCAGCGGAGGAACCCTTCGTAATTGCGCTGCTGGAGCTGACTCTCGATCTGCTTCACGGTCTCCAGACCCACACCCACGATGATCAGGATGCTCGTCCCGCCGAACGGGAAGTTCTGGTTCGCGCCACCGAAGCCCGCCAACGCCATCGTCGGCACAAGAGCGATCAGCCCCAAGTACAGCGATCCCGGCCAAGTGATCCGGTTGAGCACGTAGCTCAGATACTCGGCTGTAGGTCGACCAGCCCGGATACCCGGGATGAAGCCACCATACTTCTTCATGTTGTCGGCGACTTCTTCGGGGTTGAACGAGATCGCCACGTAGAAGAAGGCGAAGAACACGATCAGCACGAAGTAGGTCGCGATGTAATACGGGTGGTCGCCCTTGACGAAGTGATCCTGAATCCAGGTCGCCCAGCCCGCGGTGGAGTTGGAGAACTGAACGATTAGAGCAGGGATGTAGAGCAGCGAAGAAGCGAAGATGACGGGAATCACACCCGCCTGGTTCACCTTCAACGGGATGTAAGTGGACGTACCGCCGTAGGACCGGCGCCCGATCATCCGCTTCGCGTACTGCACGGGGATGCGCCGCTGGGCCTGCTCGACGAAGACGACGAGCCCGACCATCACGAATCCGACGAGGATGACGGTGATGAACTCGATCCAGCCGTCGGCCAGCTTGCCGCTCTGCTTGATGGCCCACAGGGCGCCGGGGAAGCTGGCGGCGATCGAGATGAACATCAGGATCGACATGCCGTTGCCGATGCCGCGGTCGGTGATGAGCTCACCGAGCCACATGACGGCGGCGGTTCCCGCGGTCATGGTGATCACCATGACGACGGTCGTGAAGATCGACTGGTTGGGGACGATCTGGTCGGCGACGGGGCAGCCGCTGAACAGCGCGCCGCTGCGGGCGGTCGCCACCAGGCCGGTGCCCTGGAGGATGGCGAGCGCGACGGTCAGATAACGCGTGTACTGCGTGATCTTGGCCGTGCCCGACTGCCCCTCCTTCTTGAGGGCTTCGAGCCGGGGGATGACGACGGTCAGCAGCTGAAGAATGATGCTGGCCGTGATGTACGGCATGATGCCGAGCGCGAAGATCGTGATCTGCAGCAGTGCACCACCGCTGAACATGTTGACCAGACCGAAGAGGCTGTTGTTGCCCTTGCTGGCCTGGTCAACACAGGTCTGGACGTTCTCGTAGCTCACCCCCGGTACGGGGATGTGCGCCCCGAGTCGGTAGAGCACGATGATGCCGAGCGTGAAGAGCAGCTTCTTGCGCAGGTCGGGCGTCTTGAACGCCCGGGCGAACGCGGTGAGCACGGTGCCTCCTGCGACCCCCGCGCAAAAGCGTGAGGTGACGGTCTTGAGGATCGACGGTTACGTAACAGCCAAAGGACCCCGGGCGTTTGCCCAGGACTTACCACAGCAACAATGCACGCCACCTTACCGGCGGACATGCCCCCCTAGGAACGACCAACCGGGGATGCCCCAAATGAGAGGCATCCCCGGTCGGGTGTTCAGGCCACAGCCCTGTCCGAGTTGTCTCAGACGAGTTCGGTGACGGAGCCGCCTGCGGCGGCAATCTTCTCCTTGGCGGAGCCGGAGACGGCGTCAACCGAAACCTGCAGCGCCACGGAGATCTCGCCCTGTCCGAGGACCTTGACGAGGTGGTTGTTGCGCACGGCGCCCTTGGCGACCAGGTCGGCCACCGTGACCTCTCCACCCTCGGGGTAGAGCGTCGCGAGCTTGTCCAGGTTCACGACCTGGTACTCCGTGCGGAACGGGTTCTTGAAGCCCTTGAGCTTCGGGAGACGCATGTGGAGGGGCATCTGGCCACCCTCGAAGCGCTCCGGAACCTGGTAACGAGCCTTCGTACCCTTGGTACCACGGCCTGCGGTCTTACCCTTGGACGCCTCACCACGACCCACACGGGTCTTGGCGGTCTTGGCGCCCGGGGCAGGCCGGAGGTTGTGGGCCTTCAGCGGGCTGTTCTCCGCCATGTCAGTCAACCTCCTCAACCGTCACGAGGTGGCGGACGGTCTGCACCATGCCGCGGAACTCGGGGCGGTCCTCCTTGACAACCGAGTCGTTCAGGCGCTTGAGCCCGAGCGAACGCAGGGTGTCGCGGTGGTTCTGCTTGCTGCCGATGTACGACTTCGTCTGCGTGATCTTGAGGCGAGCCATTACGCACCCGCTCCCGCACGCGCACGAAGCAGAGCCGCGGGGGCGACGTCCTCGAGGGGCAGACCGCGGCGGGCCGCGATCTCCTCGGGACGCTGCAGGCCCTGGAGGGCCGCCACGGTCGCGTGCACGATGTTGATCGGGTTCGAAGAACCGAGCGACTTCGACAGGATGTCGTGAACGCCGGCGCACTCCAGAACGGCGCGCACCGGGCCACCCGCGATCACACCGGTACCGGGGGAAGCAGGCTTGAGCAGGACGACGCCCGCAGCCTTCTCGCCCTGGATCGGGTGAGGGATGGTGCCCTGGATACGCGGGACCTTGAAGAAGCTCTTCTTGGCCTCTTCGACGCCCTTGGCGATGGCCGCGGGAACTTCCTTGGCCTTGCCGTATCCGACACCGACGGTGCCGTCACCATCGCCCACCACGACCAGCGCGGTGAAGCTGAAGCGACGACCACCCTTCACTACCTTGGCGACGCGGTTGATCGCGACGACGCGCTCGACGTACGCGGTCTTCTCGGCGGCAGCGCCACCGTCACGGCCCTTCCGGTCCCGCCGCTCGCCGCCACCGGCACCGCTTCCGCGGCGCTGGGGTCCAGCCATTGGATTTACCTCTCTCTGTTACGTCCGCTGTGCGTAGGAACCGGGGCTTAGAACTTCAGCCCGGCTTCACGGGCGGCGTCAGCCAGAGCGGCAATCCGCCCGGCGTACTGGTTACCACCGCGGTCAAACACGACGGCCTCGACGCCTGCGGCCTTGGCACGCTCGGCGACAAGTGCGCCGACCTGCTTGGCCAGGGTGCTCTTGTCACCCTCGCCACCGCGGATGGAAGCGTCCAGGGTCGACGCCGACGCGAGCGTGTGGCCCGCGATGTCGTCGATGACCTGAGCCACCATGTGGCGGTTGGAACGCGTCACGACCAGGCGCGGCCTCTCCGGCGAACCGGAGATGTGCTTGCGGACGCGGATGTGGCGGCGCTTGAGGGCGGCACGCTTGTAGGCGTCACCCTTGGCGATCTTTACACCGTATGCCATGGCTTACTTACCCGCCTTTCCGACCTTGCGGCGGATAACCTCGCCGGCGTACTTGACGCCCTTGGCCTTGTACGGGTCAGGCTTCCGCAGCTTGCGGATCTTCGCCGAGACCTCGCCGACCTTCTGCTTGTCGATGCCCTCGACACTGAACTTCGTGGGCGACTCGACCTTGAAGGTGATGCCCTCGGGGGCCTCGATGAGGATCGGGTGGCTGTAGCCCAGGGCGAACTCCAGGTTGGAGCCCTTCGCCTGGACTCGGTAACCGACACCGCTGATCTCGAGCGCCTTGCTGTATCCCGCGGTCACGCCGGTGATCATGTTCGCCACCAGCGTGCGGGACAGGCCGTGAAGGGCCTTGTTCTGACGCTCGTCGTTCGGGCGGACGACGTTGAGCACGCCGTCCTCACCCTTGGTGACCTCGATCGGCGCTGCGACGGTGTGCGAGAGGGAACCCTTGGGGCCCTTCACCGCGACCGTGCGGCCATCGATGGTGACGTCCACACCGGCGGGAACCTGGATGGGGAGCTTGCCGATTCGCGACATGAGCTATTCCTCCGTTCCCGACTACCAGACGTAGGCGAGGACTTCCCCACCTACGCCCTTCTTGCTGGCCTGCTGGCCGGTCAGGAGACCGTGGGACGTGGAGATGATCGCCACGCCCAGGCCGCCGAGAACCTTCGGCAGACTCGTGGACTTTGCGTACACACGCAGACCCGGCTTCGAGATGCGCTTGATGCCGGCAATCGAACGCTCGCGGTTCGGCCCGAACTTCAGCTCGAGAACGAGGCTCTTGCCGACCTCGGCGTCCTCGACCTTCCAGCCGGTGATGAAGCCCTCCTGCTGGAGGATCTCCGCGATGTGCGACTTGATCTTGCTGTGCGGCATTGCGACATCGTCGTGATACGCCGAGTTCGCGTTACGCAGACGCGTGAGCATGTCTGCGATGGGATCAGTCATGGTCATGAGTTGGCCTTCGGCCTCTCTCGCCGGGGTTTCCTGTATGCGCCATCCCTCTCCCCACTCAGTGGCGGGACGGGTGCGGTGCGGGGACCTACGGCGTAGTAAGTCGGTCAGGGCGGCAGGCGCCCAACCCTTCAAGCCTACGGCATGAAGAGCGGGGCTCCTGCCGACCGGATACTTACCGAGAGCTTTCTGGTCCTCCCAAGCCCCTAGGGGCGAAGGAGAATTACCAGGAGCTCTTGGTCACGCCCGGCAGCTCGCCACGGTGAGCCATCTCACGAAGGCACACGCGGCACAGGCCGAACTTGCGGTAGACGGAGTGGGGCCGGCCGCAGCGCTGGCAGCGGGTGTAACCGCGCACGCCGAACTTCGGCTTACGGGCGGCCTTAGCGATCAGAGCCTTCTTCGCCACGGTCAGTTCTCCTTGAACGGGAAGCCGAGGTGACGAAGCAGGGCACGACCCTCGTCGTCGTTGGTCGCCGTGGTGACCACGGTGATGTCCATGCCCCGGACCCGGTCGATCTTGTCCTGGTCGATCTCGTGGAACATGACCTGCTCCGTGAGACCGAAGGTGTAGTTGCCACGGCCGTCGAACTGCTTCGGCGACAGACCGCGGAAGTCACGGATACGCGGAAGCGCGAGCGACAGCGTACGGTCCAGGAACTCCCACATGCGGTCACCACGGAGGGTGACGTGGCAGCCGATCGGCTGCCCCTCGCGCAGCTTGAACTGCGCGATCGACTTGCGGGCCTTCGTGACGGCGGGCTTCTGGCCGGTGATCGTGGTGAGGTCCCTGACGGCACCGTCGATCAGCTTGGAGTCGCGGGCGGCGTCGCCCACACCCATGTTGACCACGATCTTGACCAGACCGGGAACCTGCATGACGTTCTCGTACGAGAACTCCTCACGCAGCTTGCCGGCGATTTCCTCGCGGTAGCGCGTCTTGAGACGCGGCGCAGTGGTGGTCGTCATCAGATGTCCTCACCGGTCCGCTTGGCAACGCGGATCTTCTTGCCCTCGTCGTCAAAGCGGTAGCCGACGCGGGTGACGACCTTGTTGCCGTCCTTCTCCACGACCAGCTGAACGTTGCTGACGTGGATCGGGGCCTCGGTGGTGACAATGCCACCCGTCTGCGAACCGCGAGCCGTCTGACCGGCCTTGGTGTGCTTCTTGACCCGGTTGACACCCTCGACGAGGACGCGGTCCTGAGCGGGGAAGGCAACGATGACCTTGCCCTGCTTGCCCTTGTCCTTACCGGTGATGACCTGAACCAGGTCGCCCTTCTTGATCTTCATGCTTACAGCACCTCCGGCGCGAGCGAGATGATCTTCATGAACTTCTTCTCGCGCAGCTCTCGGCCCACCGGGCCGAAGATACGGGTGCCGCGGGGGTCGCCGTCGTTCTTGAGAATGACAGCGGCGTTCTCGTCGAAGCGGATGTACGAGCCATCCTGACGACGACGCTCCTTGACGGTGCGAACGATGACGGCCTTGACGACGTCACCCTTCTTCACGTTGCCACCGGGGATCGCGTCCTTGACGGTGGCGACGATGACGTCACCGATACCCGCGTAGCGACGACCCGAGCCACCGAGAACACGGATGGTGAGAATTTCCTTCGCACCCGTGTTGTCGGCGACGCGCAGTCGCGACTCCTGCTGGATCACGTCTATCTCCTGATCGTCTGCCGGTTCCCGGCGGGGACTCCGGTGAAGGAGTCCCCGCCGAGCCTGGCGGAACTGTCCTGAGGGGAGACCCCCTCAGGGATTACTTGGCCTTCTCGAGGATCTCGACGATGCGCCAGCGCTTCGTGGCGGACAGCGGACGCGTCTCCATGATGATGACGCGGTCGCCGACGCCGGCAGCGTTCTGCTCGTCGTGAGCCTTGAGCTTGTTCGTACGGCGGATGACCTTGCCGTACAGCGCGTGCTTGACGCGGTCCTCGACAGCGACGACGACGGTCTTGTCCATCTTGTCGCTGACGACCAGACCCTCACGGGTCTTGCGGAAACCGCGGTCAGTGTTGGTCTCAGTCACAGTCTTCTCGCTCATCAGACGCTCTCCACCGTCTCGATGCCCAGCTCGCGCTCGCGCATCAGGGTGTAGATCCGGGCGATGTCCTTACGGACGGACTTGAGCCGACCGTGGTTCTCGAGCTGTCCGGTCGCCGCCTGGAAGCGGAGGTTGAACAGCTCTTCCTTGGCCTCGCGGAGCTTGTTGAGGAGCTCCTCGTTGCCCAGCTCGCGCAGCTCGGACGCCTTGGTACCGGCCGACATCACGACTCACCTGCCTCGCGCCGAACGATCCGGCACTTCATCGGAAGCTTGTGAGCAGCGCGGGTGAGCGCCTCACGAGCAATCTTCTCGTTCGGGTAGGACAGCTCGAACATCACCCGACCGGGCTTGACGTTCGCGATCCACCACTCGGGAGAACCCTTACCGGAACCCATGCGGGTCTCGGCAGGCTTCTTCGTCAGGGGGCGGTCCGGGTAGATGTTGATCCAGACCTTGCCGCCACGCTTGATGTGGCGGGTCATCGCGATACGAGCGGCCTCGATCTGGCGGTTCGTCACGTACGCCGGGGACAGCGCCTGGATGCCGTACTCGCCGAACGCAACCTGCGTGCCACCCTTGGACATTCCGCTGCGCTTCGGGTGGTGCTGCTTGCGGTGCTTGACCCTACGGGGGATCAGCATTTCGGTCAGGCCTCCGTTCCGGTGCTCTCAGCCGGAGCAGCGGCGGCGGGAGCGTCGGCCTTGGGGGCCTCGGCTGCCGGCGCGGACTGCTGCGGCTTGCGGCCGCGACCGCCACGCTCGCCACCACGGCCACCACGGCCGGCCGGGCGGTCAGCGCCGCCACGAGCCGGACGGTTGCCGGCGCGAGCCGCTGCGTTCTCGGCGCGGACCTCGGCGATGTTCTTGACGTCGCCCTTGTAGATCCAGACCTTCACACCGATGCGGCCGAAGGTCGTCTTGGCCTCGAAGAAGCCGTAGTCGACGTTCGCACGGAGCGTGTGCAGGGGCACGCGGCCCTCGCGGTAGAACTCCGAGCGGGACATCTCGGCGCCGCCGAGGCGGCCACCGCACTGGATCTTGATGCCCTTGGCGCCCGCCTTCATCGTGCTCTGCATGCTCTTACGCATGGCACGACGGAAGGAGACACGGGAGGAGAGCTGCTCGGCGACGGCCTGGGCCACCAGCTGAGCGTCCACCTCGGGGTTCTTGACCTCGAGGATGTTCAGCTGGACCTGCTTGCCGGTCAGCTTCTCCAGCTCGCCACGGATGCGGTCGGCCTCGGCGCCGCGGCGGCCGATGACGATGCCCGGGCGGGCGGTGTGGATGTCAACGCGGACGCGGTCGCGGGTGCGCTCGATCTCGACCTTCGAGATGCCGGCCCGCTCCATGCCCTTCGTCATCATGCGACGAATGGCGACGTCTTCCTTGACGTAGTCCTTGTACAGCTTGTCGGCGTACCAACGGGACTTGAAGTCCGTGGTAATGCCGAGCCGGAACCCGTGCGGGTTTACCTTCTGGCCCATTACCGGGTTCCTTCCTTGCTGCTGACGACCACGGTGATGTGGCTGGTCCGCTTACGGATCCGGTAGGCACGGCCCTGAGCACGCGGACGGAACCGCTTCAGGGTCGGGCCCTCGTCCACGTACGCCTCGCTGATGACCAGCGAAGAGGCGTCAGGGTGGTCGTAGTTGTGTGCAGCGTTGGCGATGGCGCTGTCAAGCACCTTGCCAACCGGCACGCTCGCGGCCTGCGGGGCGAAACGCAGGACCGCCTGAGCCTCCGTGGCATCCATGCCACGGATGAGGTCCACCACGCGGCGGGCCTTCATGGGCGTGACGCGGATGTACCGCGCCTGGGCCCTGGCTTCCATGGTTGTCCCTTCGGTGTGAGTCATAGTCGTTTCCACCCCGCGCTAGCGGCGCTTCGACTTCCGGTCGTCCTTGACGTGGCCGCGGAAGGTGCGAGTCGGCGAGAACTCGCCGAGCTTGTGGCCGACCATCGACTCGGTGACGAACACCGGGACGTGGATCTTGCCGTTGTGCACCGCGATGGTGTGGCCCAGCATTGCCGGGATGATCATCGAGCGACGGGACCAGGTCTTGATGACGTTCTTGGTGCCGGCTTCGTTCTGTACGTCCACCTTCTTGACGAGGTGGCCGTCGACGAAGGGCCCCTTCTTGAGACTGCGCGGCATCTAAACCCGCTCCTAGCGCTTCTTGTTCGTCTTGCGGCGGCGGACGATGTACTTGCTCGATGCCTTCTTCGGCGAGCGAGTACGACCCTCCTTCTGACCCCACGGCGAGACCGGGTGACGTCCACCGGAGGTCTTGCCTTCACCACCACCGTGCGGGTGGTCAACCGGGTTCATCGCGACACCGCGGACGGTCGGGCGAACGCCCTTCCAGCGCATGCGGCCGGCCTTGCCCCAGTTGATGTTCGACTGCTCGGCGTTGCCGACCTCACCGATGGTGGCGCGGCAACGGGCGTCGACCAGCCGGATCTCTCCGGACGGCATACGAAGGTGGGCCATGGTGCCCTCCTTCGCCAGCAGCTGCACGGAGGCACCCGCGGAGCGGGCGAACTTCGCGCCGCCACCGGGACGGATCTCGATGGCGTGGATGGTCGTACCGACCGGGATGTTGCGCAGCGCCAGGTTGTTGCCCGGCTTGATGTCGGCGCCCGGACCGTTCTCGACGCGGTCACCCTGCGACAGACCACGGGGGGCGACGATGTAACGCTTCTCGCCGTCCGCGTAGTGCAGCAGCGCGATGCGCGCGGTGCGGTTGGGGTCGTACTCGATGTGCGCGACCTTGGCCGGCACGCCGTCCTTGTCGTGACGACGGAAGTCGATCACTCGGTAGGCGCGCTTGTGGCCACCGCCCTGGTGGCGAACGGTCACACGACCGGCGTTGTTACGGCCGCCCTTGCTGTGCAGGGGGCGGACCAGCGACTTCTCCGGCGTGGACCGCGTGATCTCGACAAAGTCGGCGACGCTGGAGCCACGACGGCCCGGGGTCGTCGGCTTGTACTTGCGGATACCCATTTCTCAGTCCTCGTCCGATTCCGGACGACTCGACCTCCGTCAGGAGGTCGGGCCGCCGAAGATGTCGATACGGTCGCCCTCGGCGAGGGTCACGATGGCGCGCTTCGTGTCGGCGCGCTTGCCGAAACCGGTCTTGGTGCGCTTGCGCTTACCCTGCCGGTTGATCGTGTTGACCCCGGTGACCTTGACCGAGAAGACCGCTTCCACGGCCTGCTTGATCTGGGTCTTGTTGGAGCCGGGCGCCACGATGAACGTGTACTTGTTCTCGTCGAGCAGCGCGTAGCTCTTCTCGGAAACAACCGGCTTGACGAGAACGTCACGCGGGTCCGAGTAGGTCTTGCTGGTAACGGTCGCCTCACTCATCAGGCGGCGCTCCCTTCGGTCTCAGCGGTCTGGGGGCCAGACACGAAGGACTCGAAAGCGGCCTGGGTGAAGACCACGTCGTCAGAGACGATCACGTCGTACGTGTTCAGCTGGCCCGGCTCCAGGATGTGCACCTGGGGCAGGTTGCGCGCGGACAGCCACGCGGCCTCGTCGGCGCGGTCGACGACCAGGAGCAGGTTGCTGCGCTCCGAGATCTTGCCGAACAGCGTCTTGGCGGCCTTGGTGGAGATCCCACCCTCGACCACGCCGGTGACGACGTGGATGCGGGAGTGACGCGCCCGGTCCGAGAGGGCACCGCGCAGGGCGGCGGCCTTCATCTTCTTCGGGGTGCGCTGCGAGTAGTCACGCGGCTGCGGGCCGTGGACGACGCCACCGCCGACGAACTGCGGTGCGCGGGTCGAACCCTGGCGCGCGCGACCGGTGCCCTTCTGGCGGTACGGCTTGCGGCCACCACCACGGACTTCGCCACGACGCTTGGTCTTGTGCGTGCCCTGACGGGCAGCTGCCAGCTGTGCGACAACGACCTGGTGGATCAGCGGAACGCTGGTCTTCGCGTCGAAGATCTCCGCGGGGAGCTCGACGGTACCGGCCTTGTCGCCTGCCGGCGAAAGGATGTCAATGGTGCTCATTACCTCAAGCCCCCTTGGCCGCGGTACGGACCAGGACGAGGCCGCCGTTCGGACCGGGGACCGCGCCCTTGATGAGGAGCAGACCCTTCTCCGCGTCAACCGCGTGGATGGTCAGGTTCTGGGTGGTGACACGCTCGTTACCCATGCGACCGGCCATGCGCATGCCCTTGAAGACACGCCCAGGGGTGGCGCAGCCACCGATCGAACCGGGGGAACGGTGCTTGCGCTGGACGCCGTGGCCGGCGCCGAGGCCCTTGAAGTTGTGACGCTTCATGACACCGGCGAAGCCCTTGCCCTTGCTCTTGCCCGTGACGTCAACCTTGACGCCGGACTCGAACACCTCGGCAGTGACCTCCTGGCCCAGCGTGTACTCGCTGGCGTCAGGGGTGCGGAGCTCCACCAGGTGGCGGCGCGGGGTCACGTCGGCCTTGGCGAAGTGGCCCTTGAGGGGCTTGTTCACCTTGCGCGGGTCGATCTCGCCGAAGGCGATCTGGACCGACTCGTAGCCGTCGCTGTCGTTCGTACGCACCTGCGTGACGACGCACGGACCGGCCTTGACGACGGTCACCGGGACAACCCGGTTGTTCTCGTCCCAGACCTGGGTCATGCCGAGCTTCTCGCCCAGGACGCCCTTGATGTTCTTGCTCATCTCGGCCCGTCCCCTCAGAGCTTGATCTCGATGTCGACGCCAGCCGGCAGGTCGAGGCGCATCAGCGAGTCAACCGTCTTCGGCGTGGGGTCGAGAATGTCGATGAGGCGCTTGTGCGTGCGCATCTCGAAGTGCTCGCGAGAGTCCTTGTACTTGTGCGGCGACTTGATGACGCAGTACACGTTCTTCTCAGTGGGCAGCGGCACCGGGCCCGCGACCGACGCACCAGTGCGGGTCACCGTCTCGACGATCTTCTTCGCCGAGGAGTCGATGACCTCGTGGTCGTAGGCCTTGAGCCGGATGCGGATCTTCTGTCCCGCCATGGCTACTAGTAGTCCTGTCTCTCATAACGCTCTGGAACCCGGGAGTTCTAACAACTCCGCCTCCGACCCACGCGGTCGGGCGTGTCGCATCCCCTCTACGAAAATCTCCCGAAGGAGATCCCAACCAAGGGGGTGCGGGCCTGAGCCGCGCTGCCGGGGGCGGAACCCCACCGGGTGCCTGGCCTGCGCCCTGCTGAACTTCCCGAAAGATTCCCGTACGTCCGACCCTGGGGGTCGACGAGTACTGTGGGACTCGCTTCCGGTCCTCCCGGCGGGAGGCGCGCAGCATTGACACTCAACCGAGCAACCTGGCTAGTGTGCCATACGGCTCCGGGGCCTGGCCAATCGGGCCGGGGATCCTACCCCCTGTGAGGGATGGATCAAACACACGCAGCGGCGCACGGCCCGCGCACTCAGCCGCGCGGACACTCGCCCGGGCGTTCGAGGGACCCGCCGGACCGGCCCTGTCCCACGGTACGGCCGCGGACTCCGGGCGCGTCCCGCGTGCTGGTTGAATCCCGTCATGTCTACGCACACCCCTGTCCAGGCCTGGCGTCTGCGCCCCGCGGCCTCCGGCGACGTCGAGGCCATGGCCGAGCTGCGCGCGGTCGTCATGCGACCCGACCTGGAACGTCTGGGCCGGTACGACGAGCACCGGGTCCGGCAGCGTATGCGGGACTCCTACCTCCCCGAGCACACCTCGGTGGTGGAGTCGGACGGCGCCTTCGCCGGCTGTGTCACGCTGCGCCCGCACGGGAGCGACGGCTGGTGGCTGGACAGCTTCTACCTCGCCCCGTCACTGCAGGGCAGGGGCATCGGCACCGCAGTCCTGGCCGGCCTTCTGGCCCGTACGGACGCCGAGGGTGCGACGGTCCGCCTCCAGGTCCTCCAGGGCAGCGCGGCCCGCGGTCTCTACGAGCGCCACGGCTTCACCCTGGAACGCGAGGACCCGGTGGACGTGTACATGGTGCGGACGGCCAGGTAGGAGCGGGGCCCCGAGCACCTCCCCGGGCCCACGGGATCAGCCGGACCGCCCGGTGGCCGCCCGCAGCAGTGCGGCCCCCGTCGGCGTGAGGGTGTGGAGCACGGCCGGTCCGTGCCGGACGGTGGTGAGGAGCCCGGCGTCACGCAGGGCGGTGGCGTGCCGGCTGGCGGAGGGCGCGGAGACCCCCGCGGCCCGGGCCATCTCGGAGGTCGTGGCCCCGGTGGACGCGGCGCGCAGGGCGGCCGCGCGGGACCGCCCGAGCAGCGCCGTCAAGGACCTGTCCGCGCGGTCCGCGTCGTAGGGCGGGCCGGGCCGGCTCGGCTCGTGGAGCATCGAGTACCTGAGCACGGGCGGCAGCCGGGGATCGGCGAAGGCCACGGGTTCCCCCCAGTTGAAGTGGGAGGGGACGAGTGTGAGCCCGCGGCCCGCCAGGTGCATGTCCCGGTCGGCGGCCTGTCGGGGATAGCTGACCTCCAGGACGGGAGGACGCCAGCGCAGCATGGGTCCGAGACCGGAGAGCATGCCCTCCACGCCCCCGTCCATGAGCCCGCGGAGACGCAAGGTCCGCTCCCCTTCGACGCGCGCCTGCACCTGTTGCTCGTAGGGGGCGACGACCGCGTCGTAGTACCTGCGCAGGACCCCGGTCAGCTCCTTGCGCGCCTCGAGCCGGCCCAGCTGTCCGGCCCACCGAGGAGCCCCGACGGTCCGGTCGAAGACCGCCACCTCCTCCAGGACCCGCTGCGGGGACGTGGCCACGATCGCTTCCATCCCCGTGTCCAGGTCGCCGAGCGCGTCGTCCGGGGTCAGGAAGTCCGGGAAGTACGCGGCCCTCGGGTACAGGGGCAGGACGGCGTTCCGCACGACCCGCTCCAGCCCCTTCTCGCGCAGCTGACGCCGGGCCGTGCGGTACCACTCGGCATAGGCCCACCGCCCCCTGCGGGACTGCAGGCGGTGCAGGCTCGCGGCGATCTCCCAGACGGGATCGGGTGCCGCGGCGATCCTGGTCCTGGCGAGATCGGCGTCGCTGAAGTGGATGCGGAGCATGTCGTCGTCCCCCCCTCGCCCGCCCCGGCGCTGTCGGGCGACAGCCCTGGGCCGGGTACGTCCGGCCGGGCGACCGTGGACCGAGGAAATCAGTTCGCGATAAACAGAGGCTGGACGGACAGGGAGCGCGTGTTCATCGCCGTCGGCAGCCGCCTCAGCCCCGGGCGGCCCACCTCACGTACGCGTGAGCGTGCCGCAGGACCCGTCGGGCTGCCACGTGCTGCGGTCGTAGGGGTCCACCTCGGGGCCCTCGGGCTGCGGTTCCGGGCCGTCGCTCGGGAAGGACGGGTGCAGGAAGCCGTCGTAGGTCTCGCAGGCCGTGTTGGCGAAGTTCTGCTCGGACCGGACCACGGAGAGCTTGCCCCGCGTCGCCGCGAAGCGCTGCGGGTCGTGCAGCGCGGTCGTCAGCCGCCTGCGCACGATGGTGCGCGCCACCTCGTCGCCGTCGGGCTCCACCAGCGGATACACGAACGTGTAGTCGGCGTGCACCTCCACGGAGCCCGCCGCACCCGCCTCGAAGGTCATCCGCCCGCGGGTCTTGACGACCTCCCCCACCAGCAGGGCCCCGTCCGGGTCGAACCGGGTGAACAGCATCAGCGGGTCCTGCTCCTCGCCCGGCTCCGCCAGCGCCTTCTCGAGGCGTTCCGGCTCGCCCTCCTGCAAGGGGTCCAGCAGGCCGAGCGCCTCGCGGGGCTTCTCGCCGCGCAGGGTGGCCGGATCCAGATTGGCGGTGACGAGCAGCTGCCGGGTGGCCCGCAGGGCCTGCTCGACCTCGGCCCTGCTCATCCCGCCGACCGCCTCGGCCTCGGGTGTCTCGATCCCCTCCGCCCCGTCCGCCCAGCGGAGCGCGGGTGAGCCGCGGAAGGGCTGTGCGAGGGTCGGCCGCTCCAGGTCCCCACCGGCGGGCGCGCCGGTCGGAGGCGCGGACTCGGCGGGCAGGGGCAGGGTGTCCACGGTGGCGTCCGTCCCGGGAAGGATGTCGGTCACCAGGCTCGGCCGCATGGTGACCAGCAGGATCCCCACGACGACAAGGAAACCCAGGGTCCCGGCGATCCGCCGCCGCCGCGTCGACCGGCTCCCCCTCCCCTGTGTGTCGGGGCCGGTGCGCCAGCCGTCCGGCTGCCACGGTTCGGGCGGGCCACCGCGCCTGCCGCCCTTGCGCCGCCCGCCGGCCCGCGCGGCCTCCTCGTCGAGCGCGCGCAGCCTGGCGGTCACCATGCGGGCCCGCGCCGACGGCTCCTTCGGGGCCCCCGCGCTCCCCGCCTCCGCCCGGCGCACCAGCTCCGCCCACTCCTCGTCCGGAACCGGGACATCGTCCGGGTCGTCGGAGCGCCCCCCGGGCGCCCTGTTCGTACTCACTGCTGTCCCCTCCCCTTCACCAGCTCGTCGCAGTCACTTCACGGCGTACGGGTGATCAAGGGCAAGGGCGGAGGCGGGTCCGTGACGGTCTTGTGACGGGTCACCGGGCCGCGACCACGCCCGGCAGGGCTGCGAAGGCCGGCCGGCGGGTGTCCTGGTCAGCGCGGCCGGCACGGCGATCGTGCGGCCGGACCACCTCCACGACACCGAGTGCCACAGCTCGACCGCCGTCGGCACGACATGTGCGCGGGCACCCCACACGTATGGACACGGAAGAGGGGCCCCGTCCCACCGCTCTCGCGGTGGGACGGGGCCCCTCTCGGTGCTCTGTGTGGAGCAACCAGGTCAGACAGTCAGGTAATTACTTGACGATCTTGGTGACCTGGCCGGCGCCCACGGTCCGGCCACCCTCACGGATGGCGAACTTCAGGCCCTCTTCCATGGCGACCGGCTGGATCAGCGCGACGTCCATGAGGGTGTTGTCACCCGGCATGACCATCTCGGTGCCCTCGGGAAGGGTCACCACGCCCGTCACGTCCGTGGTACGGAAGTAGAACTGGGGGCGGTAGTTGTTGAAGAAGGGGGTGTGACGGCCACCCTCGTCCTTCGACAGGATGTAGGCCTGGGCCTGGAACTCGGTGTGCGGCGTGACCGAACCCGGCTTGATGATGACCTGGCCGCGCTCGACGTCCTCGCGCTTGATGCCACGAAGCAGCAGACCGACGTTCTCACCGGCCTGGCCCTCGTCGAGCAGCTTCCGGAACATCTCGATGCCGGTGACCGTGGTGGTGGTCTTCTCCTGCTTGATGCCCACGATGTCAACGGTCTCGTTGACCTTGAGGACACCACGCTCGATACGGCCGGTGACGACCGTACCGCGACCGGTGATCGTGAAGACGTCCTCGATCGGCATGAGGAACGGCTTCTCGACGTCACGCTCGGGCTGCGGGATGGACTCGTCGACGGCCTTCATCAGGTCGAGAACGGTCTTGCCCCACTCGGCGTCGCCCTCGAGGGCCTTGAGCGCCGAGACCTTGACGACCGGAAGGTCGTCGCCCGGGAACTCGTACTCGGAGAGGAGCTCACGGACCTCGAGCTCGACGAGCTCCAGGATCTCCTCGTCGTCCACCATGTCGGCCTTGTTCAGGGCGACGACAATGTACGGAACGCCGACCTGGCGGGCCAGGAGCACGTGCTCCTTGGTCTGCGGCATCGGGCCGTCGGTGGCCGCGACCACGAGGATGGCGCCGTCCATCTGCGCCGCACCCGTGATCATGTTCTTGATGTAGTCCGCGTGACCGGGGCAGTCGACGTGGGCGTAGTGACGCGACTCGGTCTGGTACTCAACGTGAGCGATCGAGATCGTGATACCACGCTGGCGCTCTTCGGGAGCCTTGTCGATCTGGTCGAAGGCCGAGGCCTCGTTCAGGTCCGGGTACGCGTCGTGCAGCACCTTGGTAATGGCGGCCGTGAGGGTCGTCTTACCGTGGTCGATGTGACCGATGGTGCCGATGTTGACGTGCGGCTTAGTCCGCTCGAACTTTGCCTTCGCCACTGGGGTCCTCCTGAGTGGTTCTGTACGCCTTGCTTCATCGGCGCCAGGTGATCTTTGCTGGAATGCCGGTGCCGGGGGCATTCGCCGCGCTGCTTGCGCGCTGCGACGAATGCCCTACCGGGCTCCGGTGACAAGCCTAAAGCGTGAGCTCGGAAGAGTTACTCGCCCTTGGCCTTCGCGATGATCTCCTCGGCGACGTTCCGCGGAACCTCGGCGTAGGAGTCGAACTGCATCGAGTAGCTTGCGCGACCCGAGGTCTTGCTGCGGAGGTCTCCGACGTAGCCGAACATCTCCGAGAGGGGCACGAGGCCCTTCACGACGCGAGCGCCGCTGCGCTCCTCCATGGCCTGGATCTGGCCACGGCGGGAGTTGAGGTCGCCGATGACATCGCCCATGTAGTCCTCGGGCGTGGTGACCTCGACGGCCATCATCGGCTCGAGGAGCACGGGGGACGCCTTGCGGGCACCCTCCTTGAACGCCTGCGAACCGGCGATCTTGAAGGCGAGCTCCGAGGAGTCGACCTCGTGGTAACCACCGTCGAGAAGGGTGACGCGGACGCCGACCATCTCGTAACCGGCCAGGATGCCGAACTGCATGGCCTCCTGAGCACCCGCGTCCACCGAGGGAATGTACTCACGGGGGATGCGGCCACCGGTGACCTTGTTGACGAACTCGTAGGAGGCGTCGCCACCCTCGATGGGCTCGAGGGCGATCTGCACCTTCGCGAACTGGCCGGTACCACCAGTCTGCTTCTTGTGCGTGTAGTCGATGCGCTCGACGGTCTTGCGGATCGTCTCGCGGTACGCGACCTGGGGCTTGCCGACGTTCGCCTCGACGCGGAACTCGCGCTTCATGCGGTCGACCAGCACCTCGAGGTGAAGCTCGCCCATACCACCGATGATGGTCTGGCCGGTCTCCTCGTCGGAGTGCACCTGGAAGGAGGGGTCCTCCTCCGAGAGACGCTGGATGGCAACACCCAGCTTCTCCTGGTCACCCTTGGACTTGGGCTCGATGGCGACCTGAATGACCGGCGCCGGGAAGTCCATGGACTCCAGGATCACCGGGTTCTTGTCGTCGGACAGCGTCTCACCCGTGGTGGTCTGCTTCAGGCCCATGACGGCGACGATGTCACCGGCGCCCACCGACGCGATCTCCTCACGCTTGTTCGCGTGCATGCGGTAGATCTTGCCGATGCGCTCCTTCTTGCCCTTGACCGAGTTCAGCACCGCGGTGCCGGCCTCGAGGCGACCGGAGTAGATCCGGACGAAGGTGAGCTTGCCGAGGTGCGGGTCGCTCGCGATCTTGAACGCGAGGCCGGAGAACGGCTCGTCGTCCGAAGGCCTGCGCTTGACGACCAGCTCCGGGTCCTTGACGTCGTGGCCTTCGATGGCCTCGACGTCCAGGGGGGAAGGCAGGTAGCGGACGACCGCGTCGAGCAGGGGCTGGACGCCCTTGTTCTTGAACGCGGTGCCACAGAACACCGGGGTCACGGTGACGGAGTCGGCCGAACCCTTCGACGCGAGGGTGATCCGACGGATCGCCTCGTGCAGCTGCTCCTCGGTGGGCTCGACGCCCTCGAGGTACAGCTCCATCATCGCGTCGTCGTTCTCCGAGACGGCCTCAAGGAGCTTGCCGCGCCATTCCTCGGCGGCCTCCTTGTGGGTGTCCGGGATCTCGACGGTGTCGTACATCTCGCCCTTGGCGGCCTCGTCCGACCACACGAAGGCCTTCATCGACACGAGGTCGACGACGCCCTTGAAGTCGGCTTCGGCACCGATGGGGAGCTGCATGACCAGCGGAACCGCACCGAGGCGGTCGACGATCATGTCGACACAGCGGTGGAACTCGGCACCGGTGCGGTCGAGCTTGTTGACGAAGCAGATACGCGGCACGCCGTAGCGGTCCGCCTGACGCCAGACGGTCTCGGACTGCGGCTCGACGCCGGCCACACCGTCGAACACGGTGACGGCACCGTCGAGGACGCGGAGCGAACGCTCCACCTCGACGGTGAAGTCGACGTGACCCGGGGTGTCGATGATGTTGATGGTGTGGTCAACATCGTTGAGCGGCCAGTGACAGGTCGTCGCGGCGGACGTGATCGTGATGCCGCGCTCCTGCTCCTGCTCCATCCAGTCCATCGTGGCTGCGCCGTCGTGGACTTCACCGATCTTGTACGAAACGCCGGTGTAGAAGAGGATCCGCTCAGTGGTGGTCGTCTTGCCCGCGTCGATGTGGGCCATGATCCCGATGTTGCGGACCTTGGCCAGGTCAAGCGAAGTGGTGGCCATAAGGCTCAATCTTCTCTCGGTCTCGATGGGGTGAGCGACTACCAGCGGTAGTGCGCGAAGGCCTTGTTGGACTCGGCCATCTTGTGGGTGTCCTCGCGCTTCTTGACGGCAGCGCCAAGACCGTTGGAGGCGTCGAGCAGCTCGTTCATGAGGCGCTCGGTCATGGTCTTCTCGCGACGGGCGCGGGAGTAACCCACGACCCAGCGGAGCGCGAGGGTGGCGGCGCGACCGGGCTTGACCTCGATCGGCACCTGGTAGGTGGCGCCACCGACACGGCGGGACTTGACCTCGAGCGAGGGCTTGACGTTCTCAAGCGCGCGCTTCAGCGTGATGACCGGGTCGGCGCCGGTCTTCTCGCGAAGACCCTCCATGGCGCCGTACACGATCCGCTCGGCGGTGGAACGCTTGCCGTCCAGCAGGATCTTGTTGATCAGCGAGGTGACAAGAGGAGAGCTGTAGACCGGGTCGATGATGACCGGGCGCTTCGGGGCGGGGCCCTTACGAGGCATTCTTACTTCTCCTTCTTGGCGCCGTAGCGGCTGCGGGCCTGCTTGCGGTTCTTGACACCCTGGGTGTCGAGCGAACCGCGGATGATCTTGTAACGAACACCCGGCAGGTCCTTCACACGGCCACCACGCACGAGCACGATGGAGTGCTCCTGCAGGTTGTGCCCCTCACCCGGGATGTAGGCCGTGACCTCGATGCCGGAGGTCAGACGCACACGCGCGACCTTACGGAGCGCCGAGTTCGGCTTCTTCGGGGTGGTCGTGAACACACGCGTGCAGACACCACGACGCTGGGGCGAACCCTCGAGCGCGGGCGTCTTGTTCTTCTCGACCTTGTCCTGCCGGCCCTTCCGGACCAGCTGCTGGATCGTAGGCACTACTTCTCCGGTTTCTGTGTGCCGTTCGTGAAACTAACCTGGAACACTCGCCGACCCACGCGGTCGGGTGTGTCGAATACTGCACGCCCCTGCGATGAGGCAGAGGAGACGCAGATTGCGGTGGCCACTTACGGACTCGCCATGCGGTTGAGGACACGCACCCGAGCCCAGGCACACCCCAGGCACAAGGCTTGAGCGTACCTACCTCACGGAGCTGGGTCAAAACAAATGCCGTCCACCCCCGGCCCCCGCGGCCCGGCACGTGCCACGACGGAGCACCACGGCACGCCCCAGGAGCGTCCGCACGGCCGGCACAGCACCTCCGACCAGCATAAACGACTCCCCCGCAGTCGCCGGCACGCCCGGCCGCCCACGGAGCGCCTGCCGGATGCCGGTCACCCGGGGTGACCGGCATCACGGACACCCCGGGCGGGAACGCCGCAGGGCGGTCACCCCGTGACGTACGAGGTGACCGCCCTGCGGTCGAATCAAGCGACTCGCTTACTGGTTGTACGGACCGTAGTCGTAGTCCTCCAGCGGAACGGCCTGGCCGGAGCCCGTGCCGAACGGCGAGTAGTCGATGTCGTCGTAGCCGACGGCCGAGTACATCGCGGCCTTGGCCTCCTCGGTCGGCTCGACCCGGATGTTGCGGTAGCGGGACAGACCCGTACCGGCCGGGATGAGCTTACCGATGATGACGTTCTCCTTGAGGCCGATCAGGGAGTCCGACTTGGCGTTGATCGCCGCGTCGGTCAGGACCCTGGTCGTCTCCTGGAAGGACGCCGCCGACAGCCACGACTCGGTGGCGAGCGAGGCCTTGGTGATACCCATCAGCTGCGGACGGCCGGAGGCGGGGTGACCGCCCTCGGTGACCACACGACGGTTCTCGGTCTCGAACTTCGACCGCTCGACGAGCTCGCCCGGCAGCAGCTCCGCGTCGCCGGACTCGATGATCGTCACACGGCGCAGCATCTGCCGGATGATGATCTCGATGTGCTTGTCGTGGATCGACACGCCCTGCGAGTTGTAGACCTTCTGGACCTCGCCGACCAGGTGGACCTGGACCGCGCGCTGACCGAGGATCCGCAGCACGTCGTGCGGGTTGGTGGCACCGACGGTGAGCTTCTGGCCCACCTCGACCGGGTCGCCCTCGCCGACCAGGAGACGGGCACGCTTGGAGATCGGGAACGCCGTCTCCTCGCTGCCGTCGTCCGGGGTGACGACGAGCTTCTTGGTCTTCTCGGTCTCCTCGATGCGGACCCGGCCCTTGGCCTCCGAGATCGGGGCGACACCCTTGGGGGTACGCGCCTCGAAGAGCTCGACGACACGGGGCAGACCCTGCGTGATGTCGTCACCCGCCACACCACCGGTGTGGAAGGTACGCATCGTCAGCTGGGTACCGGGCTCACCGATGGACTGGGCCGCGATGATGCCGACCGCCTCACCGATGTCGACCAGCTTGCCGGTGGCGAGCGAGCGTCCGTAGCAGAAGGCACAGGTGCCGACCGCGGACTCACAGGTCAGGACCGAGCGGGTCTTGACCTCCTCGACGCCGGCGCCCACGAGGGCGTCGATCAGGACGTCACCGAGGTCGACGTTGGCAGGCGCGATGACCTTGCCGTCGACGACGACGTCCTCGGCGAGCATGCGGGCGTAGACCGAGGTCTCGACGTCGTCCGTCTTGCGCAGGACACCGTCGGCGCCCTTGACGGCGATCTTCAGCTTGAGGCCGCGGTCGGTGCCGCAGTCCTCCTCGCGGATGATGACGTCCTGCGAGACGTCCACCAGACGACGGGTCAGGTAACCCGAGTCGGCGGTACGCAGGGCGGTGTCCGCCAGACCCTTACGGGCACCGTGCGTGGAGATGAAGTACTCCAGAACGGTGAGGCCCTCACGGAAGGACGCCTTGATGGGACGGGGAATCGTCTCGTTCTTGGCGTTCGACACCAGACCACGCATACCCGCGATCTGACGCATCTGCATCATGTTTCCTCGGGCACCCGAGTCGACCATCATGAAGATGGGGTTCGTCTTCGGGAAGTTCGCGTTCATCGCCTCGGCAACCTCGTTGGTCGCCTTGGTCCAGATCGCGATGAGCTCCTGCGTGCGCTCGTCCTTGGTGATGAGACCGCGCTCGTACTGCTTCTGGACCTTCTCGTCCTGCTCCTCGTAGCCCCTGACGATGGCCTTCTTGGCCTCGGGCACGACGACGTCGGAGATGGCCACGGTCACACCGGAGCGGGTCGCCCAGTGGAAACCGGCCGCCTTCAGGTTGTCGAGCGTCGCCGCCACGATGACCTTGGGGTAGCGCTCGGCCAGGTCGTTGACGATCTCGGAGAGCTGCTTCTTGCCCACCGAGTAGTCGACGAACGGGTAGTCCTCGGGCAGCAGCTCGTTGAAGAGCGCGCGGCCCAGGCTCGTACGCAGCCGGAAGGTGTCACCCGGCTGGTACTCGGGCTCGCCCTCCTCGGCGACCGGCGGCACCCAGCCACGCGGCGGGATGGTGCCCACCGGGAAGCGGATGTCGACCTTCGCCTGGAGCGAGAGCTCGCGGGCGTCGAAGGCCATGGTCGCCTCGGCCGTGGAGCCGAAGGAACGGTCCGTGCCCTTGACGTTGCGGCCCTCTTCGTCCGTGGTGAGGAAGAAGAGGCCCAGCACCATGTCCTGGGTCGGCATGGTGACGGGACGACCGTCGGCCGGCTTCAGGATGTTGTTCGAGGACAGCATCAGGATGCGGGCCTCGGCCTGCGCCTCCGCGGAGAGCGGCAGGTGCACGGCCATCTGGTCACCGTCGAAGTCCGCGTTGAACGCGGTGCAGACGAGCGGGTGGATCTGGATGGCCTTGCCCTCGACCAGCTGCGGCTCGAAGGCCTGGATGCCGAGGCGGTGCAGGGTGGGCGCACGGTTCAGCAGCACCGGGTGCTCGGCGATGACCTCTTCGAGGACGTCGTACACGACGGTGCGGCCACGCTCGACCATGCGCTTGGCCGACTTGATGTTCTGCGCGTGGTTCAGGTCCACCAGGCGCTTCATCACGAACGGCTTGAAGAGCTCCAGCGCCATCGCCTTCGGCAGACCGCACTGGTGCAGCTTGAGCTGCGGACCGACGACGATCACGGAACGCGCGGAGTAGTCCACGCGCTTGCCGAGGAGGTTCTGACGGAAACGGCCCTGCTTGCCCTTCAGCATGTCGCTGAGGGACTTCAGGGGGCGGTTACCGGGACCGGTGACCGGGCGACCGCGGCGGCCGTTGTCGAACAGCGCGTCGACGGCCTCCTGCAGCATCCGCTTCTCGTTGTTCACGATGATCTCGGGGGCACCGAGGTCGAGGAGACGCTTGAGGCGGTTGTTGCGGTTGATCACGCGGCGGTACAGGTCGTTCAGGTCGGAGGTCGCGAAGCGGCCACCGTCCAGCTGCACCATCGGACGCAGGTCCGGCGGGATGACCGGCACGCAGTCGAGCACCATGCCCTTGGGCTTGTTGCTGGTCTGCAGGAACGCGGAGACGACCTTGAGGCGCTTGAGCGCACGGGTCTTCTTCTGGCCCTTGCCGGTGCGGATGATCTCGCGGAGGCGCTCGGCCTCCTCGTCGAGGTCGAAGGACTCCAGGCGCTTCTGCAGCGCGGCGGCGCCCATGCAGCCGTCGAAGTACGTGCCGAAGCGGTCACGCAGCTCGCGGTAGAGCAGCTCGTCGCCCTCGAGGTCCTGGACCTTGAGGTTCTTGAAGCGGCTCCACACCTCGTCGAGACGGTCGATCTCGCGCTGCGCACGGTCGCGCAGCTGCTTCATCTCACGCTCGGCACCTTCGCGCACCTTGCGGCGCACGTCGGCCTTGGCACCTTCGGCCTCGAGCTCGGCCAGGTCGGTCTCGAGCTTCTTGGCGCGGTTCTCGAGGTCCGAGTCGCGGCGGTTCTCGACCTGCTGACGCTCGACGGAGACGTGCGCCTCCAGCGACGGGAGGTCACGCGTGCGGCGCTCCTCGTCGACGAACGTGATCATGTACGCGGCGAAGTAGATGACCTTCTCGAGGTCCTTCGGCGCGAGGTCCAGCAGGTAGCCGAGGCGCGACGGGACGCCCTTGAAGTACCAGATGTGGGTGACGGGAGCGGCAAGCTCGATGTGGCCCATGCGCTCACGACGCACCTTGGCGCGCGTGACCTCGACGCCACATCGCTCACAGATGATGCCCTTGAAGCGGACACGCTTGTACTTGCCGCAGTAGCACTCCCAGTCCCGGGTCGGACCGAAGATCTTCTCGCAGAAGAGTCCGTCCTTCTCGGGCTTGAGCGTGCGGTAGTTGATGGTCTCCGGCTTCTTCACTTCGCCGTGGGACCAGGTCCGGATGTCGTCCGCGGTGGCAAGGCCGATCCGCAGCTCGTCGAAGAAGTTGACGTCGAGCACTTGTCGTCAATCCCTCTTTCGGGGGTTCGAGCCCCCTCGCTTCACGCGAGAAATCGGGGCACTTCAGCAATGGTCTGAACGGGTCCGGGGAGGGCCGGCCGGATCACGGGGATCCGGCCGGGCAACCCGTCAGACCTCTTCGACGCTGCTCGGCTCGCGCCGGGACAGGTCGATACCGAGCTCCTCCGCCGCGCGGAAGACGTCCTCGTCCGTGTCGCGCATCTCGATGGACATGCCGTCCGAGGACAGCACCTCCACGTTGAGGCAGAGCGACTGCATTTCCTTGATGAGCACCTTGAAGGACTCGGGAATGCCCGGCTCGGGGATGTTCTCGCCCTTGACGATCGCCTCGTAGACCTTCACGCGGCCGGTGACGTCGTCGGACTTGATCGTCAGGAGTTCCTGGAGGGCGTATGCGGCGCCGTAAGCCTCAAGGGCCCACACCTCCATCTCACCGAATCGCTGACCACCGAACTGCGCCTTACCACCCAGCGGCTGCTGCGTGATCATGGAGTACGGGCCGGTCGAACGGGCGTGGAGCTTGTCGTCGACCAGGTGGTGCAGCTTGAGGATGTACATGTACCCGATCGAGACCGGGTCCGGGAACGGCTCGCCGGAGCGGCCGTCGAACAGGTTGGCCTTGCCCGAGGGCTGGACCAGCCGGTCGCCGTCGCGGTTCGGGATCGTGGCCTGGAAGAGGCCGGTGATCTCGTCCTCGCGCGCACCGTCGAAGACGGGGGTGGCGACGTTCGTGCCGGGGGCGACCTGGTCGGCACCGATGGCCTGCAGGCGCTGGGCCCACTCGTCACCGAGGCCGGAGACGTCCCAGCCGCGGCTGGCGAGCCAGCCGAGGTGGATCTCCAGGACCTGTCCCGGGTTCATTCGGGACGGGACACCCAGCGGGTTGAGGATGATGTCGACCGGGGTGCCGTCCTCCAGGAACGGCATGTCCTCGATCGGGAGGATCTTCGAGATGACGCCCTTGTTGCCGTGACGGCCGGCGAGCTTGTCACCATCGGTGATCTTGCGCTTCTGCGCGACGTAGACGCGGACCAGCTGGTTCACGCCCGGCGGCAGCTCGTCGCCCTCTTCGCGGTCGAAGACGCGGACGCCGATGACCTTGCCGATCTCGCCGTGCGGGACCTTCAGCGAGGTGTCGCGCACCTCGCGCGCCTTCTCACCGAAGATCGCACGGAGCAGGCGCTCCTCCGGGGTCAGCTCGGTCTCACCCTTGGGCGTGACCTTGCCGACGAGGATGTCGCCGGCGACGACCTCGGCACCGATACGGATGATGCCGCGCTCGTCGAGGTCGGCGAGGACCTCCTCGGAGACGTTCGGGATGTCCCGGGTGATCTCCTCCGGGCCGAGCTTGGTGTCACGGGCGTCGACCTCGTGCTCCTCGATGTGGATCGAGGAGAGGACGTCGTCCTGCACGAGGCGCTGCGACAGGATGATCGCGTCCTCGTAGTTGTGACCCTCCCACGGCATGAACGCCACGAGCAGGTTCTTGCCGAGCGCCATCTCACCGTTCTCGGTGGCGGGCCCGTCGGCGAGCACCTGGCTCTCGATCACGCGGTCGCCCTCGGAGACGACGACCTTCTGGTTGACCGAGGTGCCCTGGTTGGAGCGCGAGAACTTGGCGATGCGGTACGTGGTGTACGTGCCGTCGTCGTTCGTCACGGTGATGTAGTCCGCGGAGACCTCCTGGACCACACCCGCCTTCTCGGCCTTGAGCACGTCACCGGCGTCGGTGGCACAGCGGTACTCCATGCCGGTGCCGACCAGCGGCGCCTCGCTCTTGATGAGCGGGACGGCCTGACGCATCATGTTCGCGCCCATGAGGGCACGGTTGGCGTCGTCGTGCTCGAGGAACGGGATCATCGCGGTCGCGACCGACACCATCTGGCGCGGCGAGACGTCCATGTAGTCGACGTCGTCACCGGGGATGTAGTCGATCTCCCCGCCACGACGGCGGACCAGGACGCGGGCCTCGGTGAAGCGCATGTCCTCGGAGAGCGTCGCGTTCGCCTGGGCGATCACGAAGCGGTCCTCTTCGTCGGCCGTCAGGTAGTCGACGTCGTCGGTGACGACACCCTCGACGACCTTGCGGTACGGCGTCTCGATGAAACCGAACGGGTTGATGCGTCCGTAGGAGGCGAGCGAGCCGATCAGACCGATGTTCGGGCCTTCGGGCGTCTCGATCGGGCACATACGGCCGTAGTGCGACGGGTGGACGTCACGGACCTCGAAGCCGGCCCGCTCACGGGACAGACCACCCGGGCCGAGGGCGTTGAGACGACGCTTGTGCGTCAGGCCCGACAGCGGGTTGTTCTGGTCCATGAACTGGGACAGCTGGCTGGTGCCGAAGAACTCCTTGATGGAGGCGACGACCGGCCGGATGTTGATCAGGGTCTGCGGCGTGATCGCCTCGACGTCCTGGGTGGTCATGCGCTCACGCACGACACGCTCCATACGGGCGAGACCCGTACGGACCTGGTTCTGGATCAGCTCACCGACGTTGCGGATACGGCGGTTGCCGAAGTGGTCGATGTCGTCGGTCTCGACCATGATCGAGCGGCCGGACTCGCCGACCGTCTCGGTCTCGCCGGCGTGCAGCTTCACCAGGTACTTGATGGTGGCGATGATGTCGTCGCTGGTGAGGACACCGGCGTCGAGCGGCTCGTCGGCGCCGAGCTTCTTGTTCACCTTGTAGCGGCCGACCTTCGCGAGGTCGTAGCGCTTCGGGTTGAAGTAGAGGTTCTCGAGCAGCGTCTGAGCGGCCTCGCGCGTGGGCGGCTCGCCCGGGCGCAGCTTGCGGTAGATGTCGAGCAGCGCGTCGTCCTGGCCCTGGGTGTGGTCCTTCTCCAGGGTGGCGCGCATCGACTCGTACTCGCCGAACTCCTCGAGGATCTGCTCGGTGGTCCAGCCGAGAGCCTTCAGGAGGACGGTGACGGACTGCTTGCGCTTGCGGTCGATGCGGACACCGACCATGTCGCGCTTGTCGATCTCCATCTCCAGCCAGGCACCCCGGGACGGGATGATCTTGGCGGAGAAGATGTCCTTGTCGGACGTCTTGTCGATGGAGGAGTCGAAGTAGACACCCGGCGAACGCACGAGCTGCGACACGACGACACGCTCGGTGCCGTTGATGACGAAGGTGCCCTTGTTGGTCATGAGCGGGAAGTCGCCCATGAAGACCGTCTGGGACTTGATCTCGCCGGTCTCGTTGTTGGTGAACTCGGCCGTGACGAAGAGCGGCGCGGCGAACGTGAAGTCGCGCTCCTTGCACTCGTCGATCGAGTTCTTCGGGGGCTCGAAGCGGTGGTCGCGGAAGGTGAGCGACATCGACCCGGAGAAGTCCTCGATCGGCGAGATCTCCTCGAAGATCTCCTCCAGGCCGGACTTGGTGGGGACGTCTTGTCCGCTGTCCAGAGCAGCCTCGACGCGAGCCTTCCAGGCGGCGTTGCCGAGGAGCCAGTCAAAGCTCTCGGTCTGCAGCGCGAGGAGGTTCGGAACCTCGAGGGGCTCCTTGATCTTTGCAAAAGAGATGCGCAGCGGGGCGGTGCTGGCACCGTTGTTCGTATTCGAGGTCGAGGCGTTGCGCGAGGCGGCCAAGAGGGGGTCCTTCCGAGGGCTCGGACTCACTACGCGCGTACCGGCCCCAAGCCGCACACAGAGACAGAAATCCCAAGGTCAGGGAAGGTCCGGTCATCGGTGCTAGGCGTGGGCATGCCCCTGGTGACGGGCAGGAGGCAGCTAACAGGCAGCGCAAAGGGTCAGTGTAGCCAAGCGGCACACTGATGTCCAGTCGGGGTTCTCAGAGACCCACGTTGCTCTCAACAGCTGTTCTCAACACCTATGAATAGCCCTCGCGCGGTGTGCGCTCTTCTTTACTGCCCTCTTCGCTCTCGATCCATGCCTCGGATGCGGATCGAGATGACGACGCGTCCTGAGAATTGCGCGCCGCGTGCGGTTCGTCAAGGCCCCGAGGCCGGGACCGATTCCCGGCGATCTTCACCTGGGCCCCCAGGACGCCCGTTGACGCCCCCTGGGAGACGCACGGCGAAGATCACCCTACTCGTCGCCGCCGGAAGATCAAGGCAGCCTCCCGGGGTACGCCAAAGGGCGACCACCCGGATGGGTGATCGCCCTTTGCGATGTGACATCCCCGCCTCGCGGCAGGGACGGTCCTGAGGAGTCAGAGGACTCGCAGGGTCACTTGACCTCGACGGAGGCGCCGGCGCCCTTGAGGGACTCGGCAGCCTTCTCGGCGGCCTCCTTGGCGACCTTCTCGAGGACGGGCTTCGGGGCGCCGTCCACGAGGTCCTTGGCCTCCTTGAGACCCAGCGAGGTCAGCTCACGCACGACCTTGATGACCTGGATCTTCTTCTCGCCGGCACCCGTGAGGATGACGTCGAACTCGTCCTGCTCGGCCTCGGCCTCAGCGGCCGGGCCGGCGCCCGCGGGGCCGGCAACGGCGACGGCCGCGGCGGCGGTGACGTCGAACTTCTCCTCGAAGGCCTTGACGAACTCGGAGAGCTCGATGAGGGTGAGCTCCTCGAACTGGGCGAGCAGGTCTTCCTGGCTGAGCTTCGCCATGATGGCGTCCTTCCACTAATTCGGCAGGTGCCGGATGTATATGTAGGCGGGCGTACGGGCCCGCTGCGCGCCGGTGGAGCGGAGAGTTACTCCGCCACCTCGGCGTCGGCGGGAGCCGGCGTACCGGCACCGCCCTGCTCGGCCTTCTTGGCGCGAAGCGCTTCCGCGGTGCGGACGAACTTCGACGGCAGAGCCTGGAAGAGCTGCGCAGCCTGAGTCTGCTTGCCCTTCATGGCGCCGGCCAGCTTGGCGAGCAGAACCTCGCGGGACTCGAGGTCCGCGAGCTTCTTGATCTCATCGGCGGACAGCGCCTTACCGTCAAGGACACCGCCCTTGATGATGAGGTTGGGGTTGTCCTTGGCGAAGTCACGAAGACCCTTCGCCGACTCCACCGGGTCACCGGTGATGAAGGCAACCGCCGTCGGACCTGCGAACAGGTCGTCCAGCGTGTCGATCCCGGCCTCGTTGGCCGCAATCTTGGTCAGCGTGTTCTTCACCACGGCGTACTGGGCGTTCTCACCGAGCGAACGACGCAGCGTCTTGAGCTGCGCCACGGTGAGACCCCGGTACTCGGTCAGCACGGCGGCGTTCGAGCTGCGGAACTGGTCCGTCAGCTCGGCTACCGCGGCAGCCTTGTCGGGCCTTGCCATGAGCGTCGGCCTCCTTCCGGGTGATGAGGACCGCTCAGAAGGGGCCGGAAAAGACGAAACGCCCCGGCGCAGGCGCCAGGGCGTAGCTCGACCGAATCAGATCCGGGAGCTTTCCACAGTCACCTGCGCAGGTCGCCCGTTCTTGACGGATCCTTCGGTCACCGTTTCCCCCGAGGAGGACGCGGCAACGACCAGCGGTCTTTGGCTTCTTCGTGAGCGTACGCGACCGGGGCCGTCCGGAGCAAATCCGTCCCGGTTCGACCGCTGCGAGAGGTTTGAGCGCCTCTCGGGGTGCTCCGTACACGAGGACGGGCCCCGCAGCCTCTCGGAGGCTGCGGGGCCCGTACCGTGCCGTGACGCGGCTACCGGGTGAGCGCGGGGGCTCAGACGGCGGCCGGGTCCTCCTCGACGAGGAGGTTGCGCACGCGGTTGGAGTCCAGCGGGATGCCGGGGCCCATCGTCGTGCTCATGGTCGCCTTCTTGATGAAGCGACCCTTCGCGGCGGACGGCTTCAGACGGAGGATCTCCTCCAGGGCCGCGCCGTAGTTCTCGACCAGCTTCGTGTCATCGAAAGAGGTCTTTCCGATGATGAAGTGCAGGTTCGAGTGCTTGTCGACGCGGAACTCGATCTTTCCGCCCTTGATGTCGTTGACAGCCTTCACGACATCGGGGGTGACGGTGCCGGTCTTCGGGTTCGGCATCAGACCACGCGGACCGAGCACGCGGCCCAGGCGGCCGACCTTGCCCATGAGGTCCGGCGTGGCGACGACGGCGTCGAAGTCCAGACGGCCCTTCGCCACCTCGTCGATGAGCTCGTCGGCGCCGACGATGTCGGCGCCCGCGGCTTCCGCGGCCGCAGCACGGTCACCGGTCGCGAAGACCAGGACCCGGGCGGTCTTGCCGGTGCCGTGCGGGAGGTTCACGGTGCCACGGACCATCTGGTCGGCCTTGCGAGGGTCGACACCCAGGCAGAACGCGACCTCGACGGTGCCGTCGAACTTGGTGGCGGCGGTGTCCTTGGCGAGACGGACGGCCTCGAGCGGGGCGTACGTACGCTCCCGGTCGATCTTCGCGTCCGCAGCGCGGAGGTTCTTGCTGCGCTTCACATCTACTCCTGATGATTTCAGAGTGTGGAGTCGTGGTGCGGACCAGCGCTTGGTCCTACCACTGTGGGGCTACGGGGCTGACTCAGCCTTCGACCGTGATGCCCATGGAACGGGCGGTGCCAGCGATGATCTTCGACGCGGCGTCGAGGTCGTTGGCGTTCAGGTCGGGGAGCTTGGTCGTGGCGATCTCGCGGACCTGGGCGGCCGTGAGCTTGGCGACCTTGGTCTTGTGCGGCTCGCCGGAGCCCTTGTCCACACCAGCGGCCTTGAGGATCAGCTTGGCGGCCGGCGGAGTCTTGGTGATGAAGGTGAAGGAGCGGTCCTCGTAGACCGTGATCTCCACCGGCACGACCATGCCACGCTGCGACTCGGTCGCGGCGTTGTAGGCCTTGCAGAACTCCATGATGTTGACGCCGTGCTGGCCCAGTGCGGGACCGACCGGCGGCGCCGGGTTGGCCGCACCGGCGTTGATCTGGAGCTTGATAAGCCCCGTGACCTTCTTCTTCTTGGGAGGCATTGCTCTCTCCGGGTCCTAGTGAGAGTGTTTCGCCGCCATTCCGGTCATCCGGATGGAGGCATACCGCACAACGATAACGGGTATAGCTGCGCGACCAAAAACCGAGCAGGTCAGACCGGCTGCGAAGCCTGTCTGACCTGCTGGGTAGGCATGTGTTCCGGAAGGCGGCGGAAAGACCGTCAGTTCTTCTGGATCTGGTCGAAGCTGAGCTCGACCGGGGTCTCGCGACCGAAGATCTCGACGAGGCCCTTGACCTTCTTCGAGTCGGCGTTGATCTCGTTGATCGTCGCCTGCAGGGTCGCGAACGGGCCGTCGGTGACGGTGACCGAGTCGCCCACCTCGAAGTCCAGGACCTGGACCTCGACCTTGCGGGCCGGAGCCGGCTTGCCCTCGGCCTCGGCTGCCTCGCGGGCCGCCTTCTCCTCGGCCTCGGGGGCGAGCATCTTGACGATCTCGTCCAGGGTCAGCGGGTACGGGTCGTAGGCGTTGCCCACGAAGCCGGTGACACCGGGCGTGTTGCGGACAACACCCCAGGACTCGTTCGTCAGGTCCATGCGCACCAGAACGTATCCCGGGAGCTTGTTCTGACGGACGTTCTTCCGCTCACCGTTCTTGATCTGGACGATCTCTTCCTCGGGCACCTCGGCCTGGTAGATGAAGTCCTCGACGTTGAGCGAGACGGCGCGCTGCTCCAGGTTGGCCTTCACGCGCTTCTCGTAACCGGCGTACGTGTGGATGACGTACCACTCGCCGGGAAGCCCGCGCAGCTCCTCGCGGAGCGCGGTGACGGCGTCGACGGGGGCGGCCGGCTCGGTCTCCTCGGCGGACTCGTCGTCCCCTTCGTCCTCGGCGGACTCGTCCGTGGCGTCGGACTCGTCGTCCTCGGCCACCTCTTCGTCCTCGGCCTCGTCCTCGTCGGACTCGGCGTGTACGGCGTCCTGCTCGGCGGGCTCGCCCGCGGCGGCGTCAGCAGCTTCGACCTGGTCCGGGGCCACGGCATCCGCCGCCTCGACGATGTCGAGCTCGTCCTCGGCGGACTCGACGGCGCTCGCCGTGGGCTCGGCGTCGTCGTTCAGGTTCGGGTCAGACACGATGGCTGCTTCTTCCTGGATACAAATGGGTGGAACATGCGAAAGGGGCGCCTGTGAGGCGCCCTCCGCGGGGATCAGCCGAAGACGTACTTGATGACCCGCGCAAATCCGAAGTCAATCACGGTGACGAGACCGATCATGACGACCACGAACGCGATCACTACGGCCGTGTACGTGGACAGCTGGCTGCGCGTAGGCCATACGACCTTGCGGAGCTCGGCGACGATCTGGCGGTAGAACAGCGCGAGACGGCCCAGAGGGCCCTTCTTTCCGCGCTTTCCGCCCTTCCGGGTCTTCTTCTTCGACTCGGGGGCTTCGTCCTCGGCATCAGGCATGTCGATGGAGCCCACGGCGTCCGTCACGCTACTCACCTGATTCCGGGTCGTGGCCGTGCCGCGCCCGGTGGAGCCGCACGGCGGTGCATTGAAGTACGTACATGCGCACACATCCTGGCGAAGGAGTGTGTAGCAGGGCCGGAGGGACTTGAACCCCCAACCGCTGGTTTTGGAGACCAGTGCTCTACCAATTGAGCTACGACCCTTTGTGGTTTCCACCAACCTACCGCATCTTCCCCGGCGGACCGGGAGGGAAAACGGTGCGGCTGATGAAGGCCAACGACAGGTGAGTGTACGTGTTCCGGGGCGCCGCGTCGAACAGACAACTACCGACCGGTCCTGTCCGGATGCTGTCCGACTCCTGTCCGGTCCCTGAAACCCCTGTGCCGCAGGCATTTCCGGTCTGGGAGCATGGGGGCATGAGCGCTGCAACTTCTCCGACCGAGCGCCGGGTTTCGGCCCGCGTCGGTGCGATCTCCGAGTCCGCCACCCTCGCCGTCGACGCCAAGGCCAAGGCCCTGAAGGCCGCCGGGCGTCCGGTGATCGGCTTCGGCGCCGGCGAGCCCGACTTCCCGACACCCGGTTACATCGTGGACGCCGCCGTCGAGGCGTGCCGCAACCCGAAGTACCACCGCTACACCCCTGCGGGCGGGCTCCCCGAGCTCAAGGCCGCCATCGTGGCGAAGACGCTGCGCGACTCCGGCTACGAGATCGACCCCTCCCAGGTCCTGGTGACCAACGGTGGCAAGCAGGCCATCTACGAGGCCTTCGCCGCGATCCTCGACCCGGGCGACGAGGTCATCGTCCCCGCCCCGTACTGGACGACCTACCCCGAGTCGATCCGTCTCGCCGGCGGTGTCCCGGTGGAGGTCGTGGCCGACGAGACCACCGGCTACCGCGTCTCGGTCGAGCAGCTCGAGGCGGCGCGCACCGAGCGCACGAAGGTCGTCCTGTTCGTGTCGCCGTCGAACCCGACGGGCGCCGTCTACAGCGAGGCCGACACCGAGGCGATCGGCCGCTGGGCCGTGGAGCACGGCCTGTGGGTCATGACCGACGAGATCTACGAGCACCTCGTCTACGGTGGCGCGGCGGCCGCCTCGCTCCCCGCGGTCGTGCCCGAGCTGCGCGACAGGTGCATCGTGGTCAACGGTGTCGCCAAGACGTACGCCATGACCGGCTGGCGGGTCGGCTGGATCATCGGCCCCAAGGACATCGTGAAGGCCGCGACCAACCTGCAGTCGCACGCCACGTCCAACGTCAGCAACGTCGCGCAGGTGGCCGCGCTGGCCGCGGTCTCGGGATCGCTGGACGCGGTCGCCGAGATGCGGACCGCCTTCGACCGGCGGCGCAAGACGATCGTGCGCATGCTCAACGAGATCGAGGGCGTGTTCTGCCCCGAGCCCGAGGGCGCGTTCTACGCGTACCCGTCGGTGAAGGGTCTGCTCGGCAAGGAGATCCGCGGCAAGCGCCCGGCGGACTCCGTCGAGCTCGCGGCCCTCATCCTGGACGAGGCCGAGGTCGCCGTGGTGCCGGGCGAGGCCTTCGGTACGCCGGGCTACCTGCGGCTTTCCTACGCGCTGGGCGACGACGACCTCGCCGAGGGCGTCTCGCGGCTCCAGAAGCTGCTGGGTGAGGCGCGCGACTGATCGCGTACCGGATCCAGGTGGCCCCCGGCTCCGGCCGGGGGCCACTTTTCTGTTCGATGGGTAACTCGGAAGGGGATCCGGGTTTCGCGGGGGCCCCGGTGTGCGGCAAGATCCTTCAATGGAGCGTGACGTACGGCTGTTGCCCAAGGCCCACCTGCACCTGCACTTCACCGGGTCGATGCGGCCGACGACCCTGCTCGAACTGGCGGACAAGTACGGGGTCCGCCTGCCCGAGGCGCTGACCAGCGGTGAGCCGCCCCAGCTGCGGGCGACCGACGAGCGCGGCTGGTTCCGCTTCCAGCGCCTCTACGACATCGCCCGGTCCTGCCTGCGCTCCCCCGAGGACATCCAGCGGCTGGTGCGCGAGACCGCGATGGAGGACGTCGCGGACGGTTCCGGGTGGCTGGAGATCCAGGTCGACCCCACCTCGTACGCCCCGCTGCTCGGCGGGCTCATCCCGGCCATCGAGATCATCCTGGACGCCGTGGACAGCGCGGCGAGGGAGACCGGGCTCGGGATCCGGGTGGTGATCGCCGCGAACCGCATGAAGCATCCGCTGGACGCCCGCACGCTGGCCCGGCTGGCCGTGCGCTACGCGGACCGGGGGGTCATCGGCTTCGGGCTCTCCAACGACGAACGGCGCGGCATGGCCCGCGACTTCGACCGCGCCTTCGCGATCGCCCGTGAGGGCGGTCTGCTCGCCGCGCCGCACGGCGGGGAGCTCTCGGGCCCCTCCAGCGTCCGGGACTGCCTGGACGACCTCGACGCGGGCCGGATCGGCCACGGCGTACGGGCGGCCGAGGACCCGAGGCTCCTGCGCCGGCTCGCGGAGCGCGGGGTGACCTGCGAGGTCTGCCCGGCGTCCAACGTGGCGCTCGGCGTCTACGAGAAGCCCGCGGACGTACCCCTGCGCACTCTGTTCGACGCCGGGGTGCCGATGGCGCTCGGTGCGGACGACCCGCTGCTCTTCGGTTCCCGGCTGGCCGCGCAGTACGACCTCGTACGCCGCCACCACGCCTTCACCGACGAGGAACTGGCCGAGCTGGCACGGCAGTCCGTGCGGGGATCGGTGGCGCCCGTCGAGGTGCGGGAGAGACTGCTGGACGGGATCGACGCGTGGCTGGCCCCGGCTAGCTGATGCCGCTCAGCAGGGTGCGCGCGAGGGACGCGGCGAAGTCGTCCAGCGTCTGCGGGGCGGCGCCCATCTCGTAGGCGAAGGCGCGCTGGGCGCAGGCGCCCAGCAGCAGCGAGGCCGCGGCGTAGGTGTCCGCGCCGGGGCCGACGCGGCCCGCCTGCTGTTCGGCGCGCAGATAGGCGTCGAGCCCCTGGATCGGCTTGTGGGGGCCGGTGCCCATCTCCCGCATGGCCGCTTCGTGGCGCTGCTTGAGCCGGGGCTCGGCGTAGAGGGAGGCGAGCACCGGGAAGGTCTGCTCGTAGAAGAGCGCCGCCTGTCGGGCGATCTCGGTGAGGTTCTGCTCCAGGTCGCCCCGGCCCGCCTCCAGATCGCTCAGGAGCGGGCCCAGCCTCGGCATGCGTTCGCCGAGGACGGTCACGAAGAGCTCCTCCTTGCTCCCGAAGTACTTGTACAGCGCCGCCTCGGAACAGCCGGCGGCCTTGGCGATCTCCTTCGTCGTCGTCCGCGCGAGGCCGATGCGGAGCATGAGCTCGTGGGCCGCGTCGACGATCCGGATGCGGGCCGGCTTCTGCTCCATGAGGACTCCCGAAGGGCTTGACGAAGGGGTGAGCGTCCACTCACCCTAAAGGTGAGTGAATACTCACCCACCTGAGGAGGCGTGCGCCATGAGGCTCACAGTGTTCGGAGCGACGGGGGCCGTCGGCCAGGAGATCGTGCGGCAGGCGCTCACGGCGGGGCACGAGGTGACGGCCGTGGTCCGGGACCCCGCACGGCTTCCGGAGGGCCTGCGGGGCGCGGCTCTGCACGCGGTCGTGCCCCTGGGCGACACCGCCGCCGTGCGCGCGGCGGTCGCGGGGCGGGACGCGGTGCTCTCGGGGCTCGGGGCCCGGGGCCGGAAGGCCGGCGACGTGGCGGAGCGGCTGACCCGGCAGGTGACCGGGGCGATGGAGGCGGAGGGGGTGCGCCGGCTGCTCGTCGTCAGCGCGGCACCGGTCGGCCCGGAGCCCGCGGACGACCCCCTGCTGGACCGTGTGGTCCGCCGGGTGATCGGCGCGGTCCTCAAGGAGGTGTACGCGGATCTGACACGCATGGAGGCCGCGTTGGCCGCCGGCGCGACGGACTGGACGTCGGTGCGGCCGCCGAAGCTCACGAACGGCCCGCTGACGGGGACGTACCGGACGGTCGTGGGCGGCACCCCGCGCAGCGGACGGTCCCTCGCGCGGGCCGATGTGGCCCACGCGATGCTGGCGCTGATCGACGAGCCGGGCGCGGTGAAGCAGGGCGTGGGCATCGCCTACTGAACCGCCCCGGAGCCCGTGACCCCGGCGCGGGGCCATGGGCCGCCGGGCCGTGGGCCGCAGGCCGGGCGGCTACAGGCTGACGCCGACCGTCACCGGCTCGTTGACGAGGGTGACCCCGAAGGCCTCGTGGACCCCTGCGACGACCTCGCGGGCCAGCGCCAGCAGGTCCTCGGTGGTCGCCCCGCCCCGGTTGGTGAGGGCCAGCGTGTGCTTGGTGGAGATGCGCGCGGGGCCCGTGCCGTAGCCCTTCGTGAAGCCCGCCTTGTCGATGAGCCAGGCGGCCGAGGTCTTCATCCGCCCGTCGCCCGCGGGGAAGGCCGGGGGCGTGACGTCCGCGCCCAGGCGCTCGGCGGCGCGGTCGAGGAAGGCCGCGTGCTGCGCCTCGTCGAGGATCGGGTTGGTGAAGAAGGACCCGGCCGACCAGGTGTCGTGGTCCTCCGGGTCGAGCACCATCCCCTTGCCCGCCCGCAGCCGCAGGACGGTCTCGCCGGCGGAGGCGAGGGGGACGCGGTCGCCCTGCTCGACGCCCATGGCCCTGGCCGTCTCCGGGTAGCGCAGGGGCGCGGACCGGCCGCCCGCGTCCTCCAGCCCGAACCGGACGCGGAGGACGACGTACCGGTCGGGTTCGGCCTTGAAACGGCTGTGGCGGTAGGAGAAGCCGCAGGCCTCGTTCGGCAGGGTGACCGTCTCCCGGGTGTGCCGGTCGTAGGCGACGACCTCGGTGATGACGGAGGACACCTCCTGCCCGTAGGCGCCGACGTTCTGGATCGGTGTCGCCCCGGCGGACCCGGGGATCCCGGCGAGGCACTCGATCCCGGCCAGACCCGCCTCGACCGTACGGGCCACGGCGTCGGTCCAGACCTCGCCCGCGGCGAGCTCGAGCGTCGTACCGGAGAGCGCGAAGCCCTTGGTCGCGATGCGGAGGGCCGTCCCGTCGAAGCCCTTGTCGCCGATGACCAGGTTGGAGCCGCCACCGATGACCAGGAGCGGGGTGCCGCTGTCGTCGGCTTCGCGTACGGCGGCGATCACCTCGGTGTCGGTGGTCGCCGTCAGGAGGCGGCCGGCCGGGCCGCCGAGCCGGAAGGTGGTCAGGGGGGCGAGGGGGGCGTCGTGGAGTTCCTGCACGGGGACAAGAGTACGGTCCACGGCCCGGGAGCGGACCACGGACCGTGCGGGGCGGGCCAGAGGTCGGACGGCCACGCGGACACACTCCGCGGCCGTCCCGGGTGCCGGGCCGGAGGCCGGCTCGCAGCGCGGGTGACCCGGTCGAGCGCCCCGGCGACCGGACGACGACGAAGGGGCACGGTCCCCTGGACCGCACCCCTTCACCCCGCGTACAGCGGGCTCAGCCGAGCCGCACGACCGCGCGGGACATGCCGAGGACCTTCTTGCCGTCGCTCGTCGCGGTCAGGTCGACCCGCACCAGGTTGTCGTCCAGCTTCGCGGCGACCTTCCCGCTGACCTCGATCAGCGCACCGGTGGCGTCGTTGGGCACGACGACCGGCTTGGTGAACCGCACCCCGTACTCGACGACCGCGCCCGGGTCGCCGGTCCAGTCCGTGACCACCCGGATCGCCTCGGCCATCGTGAACATGCCGTGCGCGATGACGTCCGGCAGCCCGACCTCCTTCGCGAACTTCTCGTTCCAGTGGATCGGGTTGAAGTCACCGGAGGCGCCCGCGTACTGCACCAGCGTCGCCCGGGTCACCGGGAACGACCGCGCCGGCAGTTCCGTGCCGACCTCGACCGCCCCGTAGGCGATGTTCGCCGTCATCACGCCTCCTCGGCGGCGCGTGCCACCAGCTTCGTCCACGCGGTCACCACGTACTCGCCGGACTCGTCGTGCACCTCGCCGCGGATGTCCACGATGTCGTTGCCCGCCATCGTCTTGATCGCCTCGATGGTGGAGGTGACCGTAAGCCGGTCCCCCGCCCGGACGGGACGCGCGTAGGCGAACTTCTGGTCACCGTGCACCACGCGGCTGTAGTCGAGGCCCAGCTGGGGGTCCTGGACGACCTGGCCCGCGGCCTTGAAGGTGATGGAGAAGACAAAAGTGGGAGGAGCGATCACGTCGGAGTACCCGAGAGCCTTGGCGGCCTCCGGGTCCACGTACGCGGGGTTGGTGTCACCCACCGCTTCCGCGAACTCCCGGATCTTCTCCCGGCCGACCTCGTACGCCGGGGTGGGCGGATAGGTCCGCCCCACGAAGGACTGGTCGAGCGCCATGAGCCCGGTACCTCCTGATGAAAGTCGAATAGGGCGAGGGACAGCCCGAGCCATCAAGATAAACGACACGAGGCCGCCCCCAATGGGGACGGCCTCGTGTACGAGCCTGTTTTCAGCGCGTTTCGCGGTGCGCAGTGTGTGAGTTGCAGCGCGGGCAGTGCTTCTTCATCTCAAGACGGTCCGGGTTGTTACGCCGGTTCTTCTTGGTGATGTAGTTCCGCTCCTTGCACTCCACGCAGGCCAGCGTGATCTTCGGGCGGACGTCGGTGGCAGCCACGTGAGTGCTCCTTGGACGGACGGATGGACGGATGAACGCAAAAAAGAGTAGCCGATCGAAGGACCGACCCCACAATCGGCTACCGTTAGTAGCGGTGACCGGACTTGAACCGGTGACACAGCGATTATGAGCCGCTTGCTCTACCGACTGAGCTACACCGCTTTGATGCCGGGCTTCCCCCGCCGAAGCGGGGTGACCCGATCACCAGAGCCCCAATGCGGAATCGAACCGCAGACCTTCTCCTTACCATGGAGACGCTCTACCGACTGAGCTATTGGGGCGAGCGAGGAAGACATTACACGGTCTCTCGCCGATCGCCCAAATCCGTTTCCGTCACCCTCACCGGACCCCGCCGCGCCCCCCGGCCGGCACCCGCCTCCACCCCCCTGATCAGGCCCTTGATCAGCCCGTACGTGATCTCCGCCGCGCACCTCGCGGACGCCCGTGAGGCACCTCTCCGGGCCCGCCCCGGCCCTCACCGCCAGGGCCACATTCGTACGACTAATTCGCTCCTCCCTGGAGCGGGAGGGGCATCCGCCTAGGTTGGGCGCACTCTGCGTGATCTTGCATTTCTTCCAGGAGCGGCGCGATGCCCGACAGCCCTACCGACGCGCCCGCACTCCTCCTCGGCGGAGCCAGGCTCGCGGACGGGCGCACCGTCGACGTACGCATCGGCGGCACGCGGATCGAGGCGGTCGGCACGGCGGGCAGTCTCACCGCCCGGGGGACCCGCCTGGACCTGCGCGGGTACCTCCTGCTGCCCGCCCCCGCCGAGCCCCACGCCCACGCGGACACGGCGCTCACCGGCGCCGCGGAGGGCCCCGCGTCCCGCCGGCCCGAGGACGTCCGCCGCCGCGCCACGGAGGCCGCGCTGCTCCAGCTCAGCCACGGGGCCACCGCGCTGCGCGCCCACGTACGCGTCGGCGACGTCCAGGGACTCGGCTCCCTCGAAGGCGTCCTCGGGGCGCGCCGCTCCCTGCGCGGCCTCACGGAACTGACCGCCGTCGCGGTGCCCCGGCTCCTCACCGGCGTCGCGGGGGCCGACGGCCTCGCCGTGCTCCGTGACGCCGTCGACATGGGCGCGGACGTGATCGGCGGCTGCCCCGACCTCGACCCCGATCCGGCCGGCTACACCGAGGCGGTCCTGGAACTGGCCGCCGCCACGGGCCGGCCCGTGGACCTCCACACCGACGGTGACGACCCCGCCCGGCTCGCCCGGCTGGCCGCGATGGCCGGCGGGCTCCGTCCCGGTGTCTGCCTGGGCCCCTGTGCGGGTCTCTCGCGGCTTCCGGGCGACGAGGCGGCCCGCACCGCCGACCGGCTCGCCGCCGCCGCCGTGACGGTGATCTGCCTCCCCCAGGGCGGCTGCTCGGGCTCCCGGCTCCGCGGGAGCCCGCCCGTACGGCTGCTGAGGGCCGCCGGGGTGCGGGTGGCCGCCGGCAGCGGAGCCCTGCGCGACAGCGCCAACCCGGTCGGCCGCGGCGACCCCCTGGAGGCCGCCTACCTGCTCGCCTCCCAGGGCGGCCTCGGCCCCGGGTCCGCCTACGAGGCCGTCTCCGCCGCCGCGAGGGCGGCCCTGGGCCTTCCCGGGGTGCGCGTCGAGGCCGGCTTCCCCGCCGAGCTGCTGGCCGTGCGCGGGGACGGGCTGGCCGGGGTGCTCTCCCTCGCGTACAGCCGGATCGTGGTGCACCGGGGACGCGTGGTGGCGCGGACCAGCGCCGTACGTGAGTACTGCGACTCGGAGGCCGCGGCCGCCCTGGACCTCCCCCGTCAGGGACGCGCCGATTCCGGCCCCGGCGGCGGGGCTTGAGCACGAGCGTCCCGCGCGGCGTACGGTCGGAAGCATGCGCATTGTCATTGCAGGTGGACATGGTCAGATCGCGCTGCGGCTGGAGCGGCTGCTCGCCGCGCGCGGTGACGAAGCGGTAGGTGTGATCCGCAACCCGGAGCAGCGGGAGGACCTGGAGGCGGCGGGCGCCGAGCCCGTGGTCCTCGACCTGGAGTCGGCCTCGGTCGAGGAGGTGGCGGAGGTCCTGCGAGGAGCGGACGCGGTGGTCTTCGCGGCCGGCGCGGGCCCCGACAGCGGCTCGGCGCGCAAGGACACGGTGGACCGGGGAGCGGCCGTGCTCTTCGCGGACGCCGCGGAGCGGGCGGGGGTGCGCCGCTACGTCGTGGTGTCCTCCATGGGCGCCGATCCCGGCCGCTCCGGCGACGAGGTCTTCGACATCTACCAGCGGGCCAAGGGCGAGGCGGACGCGTACGTGCGCTCCAGGAGCAGCCTGGACTGGACGATCCTGCGCCCCGGGATGCTCACGAACGACGCCGGCACCGGCCAGGTCCTGCTCGCCGCGTCGACGGGCCGCGGGCCGGTCCCGCGTGACGACGTGGCGGCGGTGCTGGCGGAACTGCTGGACACCCCCGCGACGGCGGGCCTGACGCTGGAGCTGATCAGCGGCTCCAAGCCGGTGACCGTGGCGGTGAAGGACATCGCGGGGAACTGAGGCCGGGCGCTGCCCGCGCAGGGGTGCGGTTCTCCGCAGGTCCGGTTCCTGCGGAGAACCGCACCGGACCGGACGGCCGTCCGCATACCGGCCGGTGAGCTGCGGTTCCCAAGATGGAGGGTGATCGGGGTACACGCCCCGGAGTGACGACCCGCCGACTTGGAGACCCTATGCATCTCACGTACGCGGCTGCACCGCAGGAGCCCTCGGGCGGCATCGCGGGCTGGGCCACCGGACTCGTCGAGACCCTGGGCGGCCCCGGAGCGGGCCTGGCCATCGCTCTGGAGAACCTCTTCCCCCCGCTGCCGAGCGAGGTGATCCTGCCGCTGACCGGCTTCGCCGCCGGGCAGGGAGTCCTCAGCCTGGCTTCGGCGCTGTTCTGGACCACGCTCGGCTCGGTCGTGGGAGCCCTGGTCCTCTACTGGATCGGCGCCGGCTTCGGCCGGGAGCGCATGCACGCCCTGTGGGCGAAGCTGCCGCTGGTGAAGGCCTCCGACCTGGTGCGCACGGAGGAGTGGTTCGCCCGGCACGGCACCAAGGCGGTCTTCTTCGGCCGCATGGTGCCGGTCTTCCGCAGCCTCATCTCCGTCCCCGCGGGCGTGGAGCGCATGCCCCTGCCCGTCTTCGTCACGCTGACGGCGCTCGGCAGCCTGATCTGGAACTCGGTTCTGGTGATGGCCGGATACTGGCTGGGCGACCGGTGGGAGTCGGTGGGGACGTACGTGGGCTACGCCTCCAAGGCGGTGCTCGGCCTGGCGGTCGTGGCCGTCGTGACGTACGTGGTCCTGCGGCTGCGCGGCAACGACCGCGCTCAGCACCGCCGCAGTTCGTGAACCGCCCGGGCCACCCGCGGGTGGCGCCCCCGCCTCCTGGACGGTCCGAGCGATCTTGTTGCGGACCCGCCGCCGCACTAGGCTCCGTCGTCGTGCAGGGGAATCCCGCGGACCTCACCACCCGTCACCTCCTGGGCCCGCCAGGGCGGAAGGGCTCCGGAACGGACGATGCCGAGGCCGGCCGGACCGTCTCCTGGTGGCGCCGTGTGCGGGGAACGCTCCTCGGCTGCGCGACGGCCCTGGCCGGATTCCTCTACGTCGTCCTCGCCGGAAGCGTTCTCGGCCCCTTCCTGCTGTGGCCGCGCACCCGGGCCCGCGCCCTCCGCGTCTTCGTGGCCGGAGCCCGACGGCAGGCGGAGCTGGAACGGAAGCGCAGGTCGTCCTTCTTCGGCGACCGCTTCCCGGAGCACTACGAGGCGTCCGACCGCAGGGTCCTCCGCTACCTGGCGGCCCGCAGCTACGCCGGGCTGTTGTGCGCCCTCGTGATCGGGCTGCTGGGTTGTGGTGCCGTCCTGGCGGGACTGCTCACGAGGGGGATGCTGCGGGGTTCGCTCCGGTGGGAGGAGCTGCTCGTGCAGGCCGTCCTCGGCGGTGTGCTGCTCTTCCTCGACCTCCAGGGGCTCCGCTCGCTCCTCGCTCTGGACTCCCGGCTCGCCCGCGCGTGCTTCGGCCCCTCCGAGCAGGAACTGTTGCGCCGGCGGGTCGACGAACTGGCCGGAAGCCGGGCGGCGGCCGTCCGGGCGGTGGACGCCGAGCGCCGGCGCATCGAGCGCGACCTCCACGACGGAATCCAGCAGCGGCTGGTTGCCCTGGCCATGCTGCTCGGCCGGGCCCGCAGGGGACGCGACCCGGGGCAGGCGGACGCGCTGCTGCGCCAGGCGCACCAGGAGGCGGGGGACGTCCTCGCGGAACTGCGCGAAGTGGCCTGGCGGGTCTACCCCTCGGCGCTCGACAGCCTGGGGCTGGAGGAGGCCCTGGGAGGGGTGTCCGAGCGGTGCTCGATCCCCGTCCGCACGGAGTTCGATGTCCGCGGGCCCCTGCCCCGGCCGGTGGAGACCGCCGCGTACTTCGTGGTGTCGGAGTCCGTGACCAACGCGGCCAAGCACGCGGTCGCCACGGCTGTGTCCGTGCGCGTGCTGCTCGACCGCGGAGTGCTCACGGTGTGCGTCCAGGACAACGGCAAGGGCGGCGCGGACCCCGCGGGCATCGGGCTGAGCGGTCTGCGCAGCCGGGTGGACGCGCTCGACGGCACTCTGCGCGTCGACAGCCCCGAGGGGGGACCGACCACGGTGACCGCGGAGCTTCCATGCGCCTGATGCTCGCCGAGGACTCGGCCCTGCTGCGCGAGGGGCTGGTCCGGCTCCTCGTCGAGGAGGGGCACGAGGTTCTGGCCTCGTTCGGGGACGCGGTGTCCCTGCTGAAGGAGATGGAGGCACGGCGGCCGGACGTCGTCGTCCTCGACATCCGGATGCCTCCGACGCACACCGTGGAAGGGCTGCGCGCGGCGCTGGAGATCCGCGAGCGGTGGCCGGACACCGGTGTGCTGGTGCTGTCGCAGCACATCGAACGCCACTACGCGGCCCAACTGCTGGCCTCCGGCGCGGAAGGGGTGGGGTACCTCCTCAAGGACCGGGTCGCCCAGGTCGAGGAGTTCCTGGAGGCGTTGGAGCGCGTGCGGGCCGGTGGCGCCGCCCTCGATCCCGAGGTGGTCCGGCAGCTTGTCGTCCGCTCCGCCCACGGTGACCCCCTGGCCCGCCTCACACCGCGCGAACGCGATGTCCTCGAAGCCCTGGCCCAGGGGCTCACCAACACGGCGATCGCGAAGCAGCTCCACATCTCCGTGAGCGCGGTCGAGAAGAACCTCAACGCGATCTTCGACAAGCTGGATCTGTCGCGGACCACCGGTCACAGCCGGCGGATCCTCGCCGTCCTGAGGTACCTGGAGTCGTAGCCGGGCGCGAGGCGTTGCGGCCTGCCGGAGCGCCTGCGGGATACCGTCGGTCCCATGGACGGTGGCCTTGATCGCCGGGGTTGGCTCGCCTGCTGTCTCAGCGGGGCGGTGTTCGCGGTGTGCATGGCGGGGACCACTCTGCCGACGCCGCTCTACAGCCTCTACCAGCAGAAGCTCGGCTTCTCCGAGCTGACGGTGACCGTGGTGTACGCCGTGTACGCCTTCGGCGTCATCGGGGTGCTCCTGCTGGCGGGAAACGCCTCCGACGCGGTCGGCAGACGCCCGGTGCTGCTCTGGGGCCTGGGCTGCGCGGCGGCGAGCGCGGTCTGCTTCCTGTGCGCCACCGCTCTGGGCTGGCTCTTCGCGGGACGGCTGCTGTCGGGCCTGTCGGCCGGGCTGTTCACCGGGGCGGCCACCGCGTACGTCATGGAGCTGGCGCCGGGCAGGGGCTCTCCCAGGGCCTCGTTCGTGGCGACGGCGGCGAACATGGGCGGCCTGGGCTGCGGGCCGCTGCTCGCCGGGATCCTCGCGCAGTACGCGCCCTGGCCGCTGTACCTGCCGTTCGTCGTGCACCTGGCGCTGCTGGCCGTCTCCGTGGTCGTCCTGCTCGGCCTGAAGGAGACCGTGGGCGAGCGGCGGCCCCTGAACACCGTCCGTCCGCAGCGGCCCGGACTGCCGCCCGGAGTCCGGGCGGTGTTCCGGCCGGCGGCGGCTGCGTCCTTCGTGGGGTTCGCGCTGTTCGGGGTGTTCACCTCGGTCAGCCCGGCGTTCCTGTCCGAGTTCCTGGACGTCGACAACCACGCGGTGAGCGGGCTGATCGTCGCGCTGGCCTTCTTCGCCTCGATCGCCGGGCAGTCGGCCGTCGGCCGGATCGGTGAGCGGCGGTCACTGCCCCTGGGCTGCGCGGGACTCCTCGGCGGGCTCGCGCTGCTCGCGGCCGCGCTGTGGTGGCAGTTGCTGCCCCTGGTGGTGCTGAGCGCACTCCTCGGCGGCGCGGGCCAGGGGCTGACCTTCCGGGCCGCCCTGGCCCAAGTGGCCGCGGCGTCACCGGCCGACAAGCGGGCGGCGGTCATCTCGACGCTGTTCGTGGTGGCCTACGCGGGCATCTCGCTGCCGGTGATCGGCGTGGGCGTCCTGTCGGTCCACATCGGCCTCCAGGACGCGGGGCTGGTCTTCATCGCGTGCATGGCCGTCCTGGTGTCGTGCGCCGGTGTCTACCTGCTGCGGCGCCCGGCGGGTGCCGCGGCGGCGTGAGAGAGCGGTGGCCCCCGGTCGGCGCTTCCGTCCCCAGTGGGGCGAGCCGAACGGCCGAGGGCCCCTCAGGCACCGCGGGAAGGAGTCGCCGCGACCCCACCCGTCTCCTGTTCCGCCAATCACTCTTGACCGCCAGGCACTTTGCAATACAAAGTAGATGTGCGGGGTGGCCGACGGCTACCGAGGCACGACCGACGGGGGACGTCATGGGAAGGCCGGCATCAAGCAGTACGGAGTCAGGGCCGGAGGCTCACGCGGCCGGCCTCCTGGCGACGGCGGAAAGCCTGCGGGCCGGCACCCGCGCGCAGATGAACGGCTCGTGGATCTCCCTCGTCGGCCTCGGCCTTCTCGCCCTGGCGGCCGCTCCCGTCGCCCGGTACGCCTTCAACTTCGGAGCCCACGGCCGCAACGTCGCGTCCTATCCGCTCTTCGCGTACGCGGAGCTGAGCGGCCTCTGCGTGGTCCATGAGCCAGGAACGCCGTGCCTGAAAGGCGAGTTCGACGGCGCCACCCTGCGCTTCGCGGCCTGGGGCGTGTGGTTCGCGCTTCTCCCCCTGGCCTGGTTCGTCTTCGCCCGCTGGTACCGCGTGCGCGGCGAGTCCAGGGGCGTCGTCCCGCGTCGCGGCGCGTGGATCCGTACGACCGCCCTGGCCACCGCGGCGATCGGGACGGCCCTGCTGGCACTGCTGTTCGTCCGGGGCCAGTCGTGGGAGGCAACTCTGCTGGAGAACAGCTACACCTCGCCCTGGTATCTGGCCGGCATCGGCCTCGTCGCCCTCGGACTGGTCGAACGCAGCTGGATCGCCGTAGCCGCCGGTACCGCCCACGCGTTGTTGCTGACCGGCTATCTCGGCGCGTCCTGGGGCAGCGGCTGGGTTCCCGGGCAGCACCCCGTCCACCCGGGCTGGGCCGACGGCCCCGAGGCCAAGGCGTTGCTGCTCGCCGCTGTCCTGCTCCTCGGCGGCCTGGCCGAACGGGCGGTCTCCCTCCGCCGAGCCGCGTCCGGGGACGCCGGTACGGGTACGGTTGCCCCATGAGTGTCGGGGCCTCGGCTGCTACGTCGGACGAGCAAGAAGGACCGCATCCGACCCAGTCGCTGGACGACACCGTCCACCAACGTGTGCGGCTCGGCGTTCTCACCATCGCCCGGGAAGCCGACCGGGTGGAGTTCGGTTTCCTGAAGAAGCAGCTGGCCGTCACGGACGGGAACCTCTCGCGGCATCTGAGGGTGCTGGAGGAATCGGGTCTGATCACCGTGGAGAAGGGCTATGCGGGCCGGCGCCCCCGGACATGGGTCACCCTCACCCGGGACGGCGCGCGTGCCCTGGACGCCGAACTCCGGGCCCTGCGTGCGCTCGTCCTCCGCCTGGACCGCTCCCCCGCTCCCCGCACCTGACGTCGGTTCAGCAGCCCCGGCCCGCTTCCGTGCCCGGGACAGAATTCCCCCCGCCCCGGGCACGCAAGCGGGATGAAACACCCACCGCAGGACTAGGGTCGGCAGGTGAGCCGAACCGAGGAGCGCGCCGAAGGCGCAGGGCCGTTCACGACCCGTCTGACCTGGCGCCTCAGTGATGGAAGCACCGCTGTCTGGGACTCACGGCGGGCGCGGAAGCGCGGCCTGCTCACCGTGCGGGCCTCAGGAGAGTCCGGGAACCGGCCCCGACGCGCGGACACCGCGTCGGTGGATCGCCTCCGCAGGCTGAACGCCATCGCCGCGGGCGCGTTCGCGGCCGGCGGGGGCCTGTTCGTCTCCGGGGCCTCGGTGGCCCAGTTCGGCACGGGCGGTGCGACGGGTGCCTGGATCTACTTCCTCGGAGGCCTGTTCTTCAACACGGGCGGCTACGCGTCCCTGCTCCAGGTGATCAACGCTCCTCGCCAGGACAGCCGCAGCGGGGCGCTTTCCCCACGACTCTGGAGATGGTGGAGCTACGAACCCGGCCGGATCGACTGGCTCAGCACCTTCCTGCTGTTCGCGGGAACGCTGGTGTTCGGGATCAACCTGCTCGGCTCCCTGATGCAAGGGCTCTCCGTACGGCAGGCGAACGCGCTGATCTGGTCCCCCGACCTGATCGGGTGCACGCTGTTCCTCGTCTCCGGACACCTCGCCCTGGTCGAGGTGTGCCACGGCCGGCCCGGCATCCGTACGCGCGATCTCGGCTGGTGGATCGTCGCGGTCAACCAGCTCGGATCGGTGCTCTTCATGGCCTCGGCACTGGCCGACTTCACCCGCCCCGCCACGGGGAGCGTCCTGAACGTCGACATCGCCAACTGGGGCACGCTCACGGGCGCGGCCTGCTTCTCCGCCGGCGGGGTGCTGCAGTTCTACGAGCGGCCCTGATCCGCCGAGAAGGAGCATGTCCCGCACGGGCGGACCGCGCTCTGCGCATACAGCACTTGCTGCGGCCTCACCGATGCCCGGCAGCTCGACTCCGCGGGCACCGTTTCCCGAGAACTCGGAGTGGCCGGACGGCGACCGGCTCTTCCGCGTCGGCCGCCTGCGGCGGAAGGACGCCGTACCCGACAGCGAATGGGGCGCCGTCCGGTCGGTCATGCGCTCGCCGGCACACCTGCGCGGCGACGAGGGAGTCCGCCTCGTCGTCCGGTTCGACGGCTGACGCCACCAGAACCGAATCCACCGGCCGACTACGCCGGAGGCCGGCCGGGCCGGATCCGCCCCTGGACCGACCGTGCTGATGGATCGCGCTCTTCGGGGATCGGCACAGCACTACGGGAGTGGAACGAGACCCGCACGAGAGTGGGACGAGACGGAGTGAGCCTGTTCCCCCGGGGGACAGGCTGGGGGCAGCCGGGGGGACACACCCCGACAAGGGCGGATCCCGGTGGGACGGCGTGGGATTTCGGGGGCCGGCAGGCCCGCTCCGCAGCGACACGTGCACGCACGAAAAAACCCCGCCCGACCTGGTGTTTAAGCAGGTCGGACGGGGTTTCCCGTCCTGTGGCGGCGCCAGGGTTCGAACCTGGGTAGGCGAAGCCGGCAGATTTACAGTCTGCTCCCTTTGGCCACTCGGGCACACCGCCTGGAACGACGCCTCGGATCCCCGTAAGGGCTCCTTGGCGACGACGTAAACGATACCCGATACCCAGGGGTGCTACGCCACCCGGTTGATCAGCACCGGGCGCCGGCGGGGGTGGCTAGGCTTTGTGCCGTACCCACCGCATACGACGCAAGGAGCCACACGTCATGGCCGACTCCAGTTTCGACATCGTCTCGAAGGTCGAGCGGCAGGAGGTCGACAACGCCCTCAACCAGGCCGCCAAGGAGATCTCCCAGCGCTACGACTTCAAGGGGACGGGCGCGTCGATCTCCTGGTCCGGCGAGAAGATCCTCATGGAGGCGAACGGCGAGGAGCGGGTCAAGGCGATCCTCGACATCTTCCAGTCCAAGCTGATCAAGCGCGGGATCTCCCTGAAGTCGCTGGACGCGGGCGAGCCCCAGCTCTCCGGCAAGGAGTACAAGATCTTCGCCACGATCGAGGAGGGCATCTCCCAGGAGAACGCCAAGAAGGTGGCGAAGATCATTCGCGATGAGGGCCCGAAGGGCGTCAAGGCGCTGGTCCAGGGCGACGAGCTGCGCGTCAGCTCCAAGAGCCGGGACGACCTGCAGGAGGTGCAGGCGCTGGTCAAGGGCAAGGACCTCGACTTCGCGGTGCAGTTCGCCAACTACCGGTAGACGGCTCGCTGCCGTGTGCAGCGGGGCGCGGGCGGGGCGGGAAGCGCCGTGCGGCGCTTCCCGCCCCGTTGCCGTTCGCGTGGCAGCGGGCAGCGGCGACCGGGGGCCGGGTCAGCGGCGTTCGCGGGAGTTGCCGAAGAGCAGCCGGTAGGCGATCAGCAGGACGAGGGATCCCGCGATGGCGGCGACCCAGGTAGCCGCGTCGAAGAAGTCCGTGCTGATGGGGCGGTCCAGGAAGCGCGACGACAGCCAGCCGCCGAGGAAGGCGCCCACGACGCCTATCAGGGTGGTGCCGATGATGCCCCCGGGGTCGCGGCCCGGAAGCAGGATTTTGGCTATGGCGCCGGCCAGCAGCCCAAGGATGATCCAGCTGATGATGCTCATGTCCGCGTTCCTACCCGTCACTCGTTCCTGCAAGCCATGACGCCTTCAGGACGGGTGCGGTTGCCGGCCGGCCGTTCCGTCAGTGGCCCACGAGCGGCTGGTCGCTCGGGACGATCTCCTTGCCGAAGGGCATCAGCGAGACCGGGATGAGCTTGAAGTTCGCGATGCCCAGCGGGATGCCGATGATCGTGACGCACAGGGCGATGCCGGTGAAGATGTGGCCGAGCGCGAGCCACCAGCCCGCCAGGACGACCCAGAGGACGTTGCCGATGAGGGAGCCGCCTCCGGCTCCGGGACGGTCCACGACGGTGCGGCCGAAGGGCCAGAGGGCGTAGACGCCGATACGGAACGCGGCCACGCCGAAGGGGATGCCGATGATCGTGATGCAGAGCAGGAGCCCCGCGGCGATGTAGCCCAGGAACATCCAGAGTCCGCACAGGACCAGCCATATGACGTTCAGGATTGCGTTCATGGTCGATACCCTGCCATCTGCTCGAGTCGGGCGATGCGTTCAGCCATGGGCGGGTGGGTGGAGAACATCTTGGACATGCCCTGCCCGGGACGGAACGGGTTCGCGATCATCATGTGGCTCGCGGTCTCGATCCGCGGTTCGGGCGGGAGCGGAAGCTGTTTGGTCCCGGCGTCCAGCTTGCGCAGGGCGGACGCCAGGGCGAGCGGGTCGCCGGTGAGCTGAGCCCCGGACGCGTCGGCCTGGTACTCACGGGATCGGCTCACGGCGAGCTGGATCACGGAGGCGGCGAGCGGGCCGAGGATCATGATCAGGAGCATCCCGAGGAGACCGGGGCCGTCGTCGTCGTCCGACCGCCCGACGGGGATGAGCCAG